>NZ_CAKSNX010000003.1 GCF_934476685.1 uncultured Ruminococcus sp. | reverse complement strand
GCTTTCACCTTTTGAAGCGTCACTTTTACTAAATCTCCCTTCTGAACTTTGGTGACATTTTATATTGCAATTTTCAACCCCGTCTGGGAAGACAAAAAACTATTGTAAAATGTGAAATTGTGTGTTATAATAGTATGGTATAGTTCTGCAACTAAAAATAAACTGAAAGAGGTTATGCTATTATGACAAACAGTTACGAAAGCCCGTTCTGCACAAGATATGCCAGCAAGGAAATGCAGTATATCTTCTCCGCAGATAAAAAATTCACTACATGGAGAAAACTCTGGGTCGCTCTCGCAAGAGCTGAAATGAAACTTGGTCTTCCTGTTACTCAGGAGCAGGTGGACGAGCTTGAGGCTAACGTTGATAATATCGACTATGCCGTTGCGGCTGAGCGTGAAAAGCTTGTCCGCCACGATGTTATGGCTCATGTCTATACCTACGGTCAGGTATGCCCTAAGGCGGCAGGTATAATCCACCTCGGCGCTACCAGCTGCTACGTCGGCGATAATACAGACGTTATTATAATGAGAGATGCCCTTAAAGTTGTCAAGAGAAAACTCGTTAAGGTCATCGACCAGCTCGCTCAGTTCGCCGATAAGTATAAGGCTATGCCTTGCCTCGCCTATACACACCTCCAGCCTGCACAGCTTACGACTGTCGGCAAGAGAGCAACACTCTGGTGCAACGAGCTGCTTATGGATCTTGAGGATCTTGATTTCAGACTCGCTAACCTCAAACTCTTAGGCTCAAAGGGTACAACAGGTACTCAGGCTTCATTTATGGAGCTTTTCGAGGGCGATACAGATAAAATAAAGCAGCTTGAAAAAATGATAGCTGAGGAAATGGGATTTGACGCAGTAGTCCCTGTTTCAGGTCAGACATATTCAAGAAAAATGGATTATCAGGTTTGCTCAGTTCTGGCTGGTATCGCACAGTCTGCAAGCAAGTTCTCAAATGATATCAGAATACTCCAGTCATTCAAGGAGATCGAAGAGCCTTTCGAGAAAAATCAGATCGGTTCTTCCGCTATGGCTTATAAGAGAAATCCTATGAGAGATGAAAGAATAACATCTCTTGCAAGATACGTTATGTGCGACGTACTCAACCCTGCATTCACAGCAGGTACACAGTGGTTCGAGAGAACTCTGGACGACTCCGCTAATAAGAGAATTTCCGTTGCCGAAGCCTTCCTCGGTGTTGACGCTATCCTTAATATCATGCTCAACGTAACAGATCCTGATAACGGTCTTGTTGTATATGATAAGATCATCAGAAGAAGAGTTATGGCTGAACTTCCGTTTATGGCAACTGAAAATATCATGATGGACGCTGTTAAGAAGGGCGGAAACAGACAGGAACTTCACGAGAGAATAAGAGAATATTCAATGATCGCAGGAGCAAATGTAAAGAAAGAGGGACTTGACAATAACCTCTGCGAGCTTATACTCAATGACCCTATGTTCATGATAAATAAAGAAGAAATGGACGCTATCATGAAGCCTGAGAACTTCATCGGAAGATGCCCTCAGCAGGTCGATGAGTTCATCGAAAACTGCGTAAAGCCTGTTATAGAGGCAAACGGAGTTTCCGACGACGTGGCTGAGATAAACGTTTAATAATGACAGCAAAGGATCTTCACGCTGTCCATTTTATAGAAACCGAAAGACTGTATCTGCGCAGACTTACCGAGGGGGACTTTAAAAATCTCTGTACCATATTAAAGGACGAAAAAGCCATGTATGCATATGAACACGCCTTTTCAGATGAAGAGGTGAAAGCGTGGCTTGATAAGCAGCTGCTTAGATATCAGATCTACGGCTGCGGTCTTTGGGCGGTCATATTGAAAGAAACTGGCGAGTTCGTCGGTCAGTGCGGTCTGACTGTTCAGCCTACCGACAGGGAAAAGGTGCTGGAGATAGGGTATCTTTTCAGACGTGACTGCTGGAACAATGGTTATGCCACCGAGGCAGCGGCAGCCTGCAAAAGGTTCGCCTTTGAAAAACTGGGCGCAAAGGAAGTCTATTCGATAGTAAGGGATACGAACCTTGCGTCAAGACGTGTCGCCGAAAAGAACGGTATGACCATAAAATATTCATTCGTAAAGCACTATTACGGAAAAGATATGCCGCATTTTGCATACAGCGTGACAAACAGCAGCGAAACGGAAAGAGCATAGCCGATATGGAAAAATACGAAAAAACAGATATAACAAAATTACAAAAGGGCGCAGCAGAGGTGTTTATGCGGACGGTCAATGCCATGCGGAATGCAGACGGTCAGCTCCACCCCCAGTCGCTCATATGCGCCTTGGGTTCTCTGGCAGGTTATGCCTGTCAGCAGGACGTAAGGGATATCTATATGAAACAGAAAGGCTTTCCGGAGGATAAGGTCTTTACAGTCATGCAGGATAAGCAGGGGAGAAGATTTTTCTTCGGCGACCTGCTGAACGAACCTCTTGTAAACGAGAGATATTCCGTCTGGTCGCTCATAGGCGGTGCGCTCCGCAATGCAGGGGCAGCCATGCCTGATGTGAACGACATTTTCAGATATGTTTCCTACGTTGTGGGAGGGGAGCAGTTCGGAAAAGTCCGCAGCTGCGAAACAGGCGACGATATGCAGACCTATGTGAAACAGCTCTGGCAGCCGCTTTACAGCATAGCGAAAAATTATGCTCAGGAGGGCGAACTGCATATACTTTTCGGCATAGCACTGCAAAAAGCAGCCGCAGGCTGCCGCAGCAGTCTTAATATGACCGAGGTAGGCAGGATAGCTATGGAAAGCGCAGTTTCAATGTCAAAAATAGATATGAGATAATATTAAAATATCAAATATAGCAAAAAATAAAAACAGGGTAAACTATAAGGGGTAAAACAAAATGAATATAAGAAGATCTGCGGCTGTGCTTGCCGCTGTTATGCTTGCAGGGCTTTGTGCCTGCGGCAAAGTGACAGGGGACAGTGCAGGAAGCAATGAAAGCCAAAAAAGTGCAGTAAGCGCTGCCGAAAGTTCACAGACACAAAGTCAGCAGGAGAAAACTGAGGAAAGCTCGCAGGCGGAAGATGCCTTGCAGGAAAAATCAGTTGTCCTAGACAGCTTTACCGAGGATAACGGAGCATTCGTTTCGGTAAAAATGAGCGGACTGACTTCGGGCAGGCTCGCCCTTGCACAGTATTCAAGGAACGTCCTGCATAACGGCGTTGTGGGGAAGGTCGGCGTGCCTTTCGTGGCAATGTTCGATACGCTGGAGAATGGAAAATTAACGGTAACTGTTGACCGTGATAATATCAATGATGTGCCTCTGAGAAACCTTATTCTGCTCTATTATAATGAAGAGGACAACAACTATGAGGAGATATGGTGTGAGGCTGACGAGGAAAACAACAGCGTTACAGCCAATATAACCCATGACGGAGTTTATGTCCTTGCGGACTGGTATCAGTGGGGCGCAGCGTGGGGAGTTGACGTGAGCGACTATGCCTATGCTCACGATGATGTGCATTACGGCGATACGATCGGCGAAAGGACCCGCCTGCCGTTTTCGGTAGTCATACCTTATACATATGACGGCTTTGACCACGAGGAAAACTATCCGATGGATAAATATGACTTTGACGTATTTTACAGGATAGTGGGAAATGTGCAATACGGCAATGTGGATATAGCCTATGTCAAGCCGAAGGAAACCATGAAGGCGGAGGATTTCTATGAGCTGATGAAAACATCTCTGACGAAGGATTTCGACTGGTGGGAAGAGGTCAAGTCGCAGGAGAACGTGACTTCCGCAGACGGTACAGAGGGTATAAAATTCGTGGTGAGCCATAAGTATGTGTCGGGAGATGATACATATACCATAGACGATGATATAGTATTTTTCCCTGACGACAGCGGAAATTATTTCTGCATTATCTTCAATTACTCTGAAAAAAGCGAGTATGCACAGACTTATGAGAAGATCTTATCAAGCTTTACTGTCAAGCATTAAAATACAGCACGATCTGTAATAATTATACAGGCGTAAATAAAGGCAGCACCGCATGGGATATGCCTGACGGTGATGCTTTAAATATTTGAAAGGAACTGATAAAAAATGAAAATCGAAACACAGTGCCTGCATGAGGGGTATACACCAAAAAACGGAGAACCAAGAGTTGTTCCGATAGTACAAAGCACTACATATGTGTATGATTCCACAAACGAGGTAGCAGAGGTTTTTGACGATCCGACAAAGAGCCTTATATATTCACGTTTTGAGAACCCGACTACAGACGCAGTTGAAAAGAAGATAGCTGCGCTTGAGGGCGGCGCCGCTGCAATGTGTACATCTTCGGGACAGGCAGCTACCCTCTGTTCCATACTCAACATCTGCGAGGCAGGGGACAGCTTTGTATCCTCCACATCAATTTACGGCGGAACGATAAACCTTTTCAGCATCACTCTGAAAAAGTTGGGAATAGAGTGCATCTATGTTGATCCCGACTGCACAGAAGAGGAGCTTATGGCTGCTTTCAAGCCTAACACAAAGCTTGTTTTCGGCGAAACTATCGCAAACCCTGCACTTACTGTCCTCGATATCGAGAAGTTCGCTAAGGCTGCTCACGCTAACGGAGTTCCGCTTATCGTTGACAATACCTTTGCAACACCATATCTTTGCAGACCTATCGAGTGGGGCGCAGATATCGTTATACATTCCACATCAAAGTATATGGACGGCCACGCTGTACAGGTAGGCGGCGTTATCGTCGATTCGGGCAAGTTCGACTGGACGCAGGGCAAGTTCCCATGTATGACAGAGCCGGACGAAAGCTATCACGGCATAGTTTATACCGAAAAATATCCTTTCGCACCTTATATCGTAAAGGCGAGGATGCAGCTTATGAGAGATTTCGGCTGCTATCCTGCCGCAAATTCATCATTCCTGCTCAACCTCGGACTTGAAACTCTTCCTGTAAGAATGAAGCAGTATGTTGAAAACGCAAAGATAGTTGCAGAGTATCTCGACAAGAACGAAAACGTTGAGTCTGTATTCTATCCTGGACTTGAGGGCAATAAGTATTATCATCTTGTGAAGAAGTATCTGCCGCTGGGCTGTTCGGGAGTTATTTCATTCTCTATCAAGGGCGGAAGAGATACCGCAGTAAAGTTTATGGATAATCTTAAGCTTGCGTCAAATGAAGTACACGTTGCAGATATAAGGACCTGCGTACTTCACCCTGCCTCCGCAACACACAGACAGCTCACAGATGAGCAGCTTGTCGCAGCAGGAATAGACGGCGGAATGATAAGACTTTCAGTAGGTCTTGAAAATGTTGAGGATATCCTTGATGATCTGAAGCAGGCTTTCGCAGCACTGTAAAGCATATTTTCACATATTCGGAGCGTGGACAAAAACAAGCGTCTGCGCTCTTTTTTTGTTAATAAATATACAACTATATGAAACGAGTTTTGCTATATGAAAATTGCACAAAATAAAATGCATAAATTTGTGAAAGAATTTCCTTGAAAATTGTGTACAAAACACAAAAAATGTGCTATAATATATACAGCACAAAGATAATAAGTATATTCAGAAAGGAGTGTTGTGCTATGAAATCAATCATTACTATCAGCCGAGAATTTGGCAGCGGAGGACGTGAGATTGGTAAGATCTTAGCAGAACAGCTTGACATTCCTTTTTATGATAAGGAACTGCTTGAGATCGCATCAAAGGAAAGCGGTATCTGTCAGGAGCTTTTTGTAAAGCATGACGAGTCTTATACAAACAGCTTTCTGTATTCGCTGGTAATGGGAAATTACCCTGTTACTGCCGACGGCAGGATAAATCCTGATATGCCTCTCAACCACAGGATATTCCTTGCACAGTTCGATACTATCAAGAGCCTTGCGGAAAAAGGTCCTTGCGTTATTGTCGGAAGATGTGCAGATTATGTCCTGAAAAATTTCCCTAACGTTATCAATTTCTTTATTTCGGGAAATACTGCCGATAAAAAGGCAAGAATCCTTGAAAGATATGATATAGAAAAGAATAAGGCTGAGGACTTTATCAAAAAGACCGATAAGCGCAGAGCGTCCTATTATAACTATTATACCGATATGAAGTGGGGCGAGGCTAAGAATTATGACCTCTGCATCAATTCATCGAAAACAGGTGTTGAGGGTGCTGTAAGACTTATGAAGGACTATATCACCATTAAAGAGGGCAACGAAAGCAAGTAGTTTGTCTGCTCAAAAAAGATTATTTCCATTTTAATTCATTTTACTTTCCTTACTACGAAAAGAGGTCGGATCTTGTGTCCGACTTCTTTTTGCTTTATAAACCTTTTGATCTGTCTTTTGGCACAAAAAAACAGCAGCAGATAAATTTCTGCTGCCGTCTGATATCATTTTTAGGATCACTCCTCAGTTTCTGCTTCCTCTGCATCTGCAGCAGGAGCTTCTGCTGTGTCAACATCTTCCACAGGCTCTTCTACCTTATCAAGATCTTCCTCCGGAGTTGTTTCCTCAGCAGGCTCTTCGTCAGCCTTTTCAGCGTTATCGGAACACTCGTCGCAGCCGCAGTCGCAGCAGTCGTCGAAATCTTCGTCAAGGTCTTCGTAATCGTAATCTTCAAGCTCCTTATGCTTCTTGAAAGCGAGAATTGCAGCAACACCTGCAGCAATAGTGCCGACAGCCAGCAGAGCCTTTAATAATTTTCCCATTTTGAACACTCCGTTTCTTGTAAATTTGTCTAAATCTTATGATTAGATTGTTTATAGTATACCATAGTCTGTGCAAAAAATCAAGTATTCTTATGAAAAAACTTTGACTTTTCGTCAATATGCTCAAAAAGCCGAGCAATATTATTACAAAGATTACAAAACGGAAACAAGCCGAAAATCAGCCTTACATATTGCCTGTGAGGTTCATTATAATGCTGACGGCAGCCACAGGAGCGGTTTCACATCTTAGGATACGCTTTCCAAGCCCGATAGGCGTAACGCCTGCGGACAGGCAGAGCTCGATCTCTTTTTCATCAAATCCGCCCTCGCTGCCGATAAAAATACCAATAGTTTTCCCGTCATATTCCGTCTGAGAAAATACCTCACGGAGATTTTTTCCGCCCTTTTCATAGCACACGAGAGGGAAGTCCGCTGCGGAAAGTTTTTCGATACATTGGTCAAGTGAAAGTATCTCCGTAACAGTTGGAACTATACTTCTGCCGCACTGCTTTGCAGCCTCAAGAGCGATCTTGTTTAACCTGTCCAGCTTTTTTCTGAAACTTTTTCCGTCCGGACGTGAAACACATCTTGACGTCAGCACAGGGCATATCTCCGCCGCACCAAGCTCCACCGCTTTCTGCACGATGAACTCCAGCTTGTCCGATTTCGGCACAGCCTGAAACAGAGTAAGATGTACATTCGGTTCGTTTCTCCCATTGTGGGAGCTGATTATCTCGCATCTGCACTCTTCGTCGGATATGTTCAGAATTTTACATTCATACTCCATACCGCCGCAGCACAGCGTAACTTCGTCCCCAAGCCTCATTCTTAAACTCCTGCCTATATGCACAGCGTCGCCGCCCCGAACGAAAGCGTGTTTCTCCGAAAGACAGCTCTCATCTATAAAAAATCTTGGCATATGTTACCTCCAAATATGTTAATATCTTTATATTTCGCACTAATCTTATATAAATCGGCTCTCAACACAATAAGTATACCACAAGTTCAAGAAAAGTTCAACAAATTTCATACTTAATACAATAAGTTTTCACACGGACAACACATTAAACGGTTATTATATATACTGTCAGAGGGAGAGAAAAGCGAACGGTAAGAACGCTGATCTCACTTAAGACTTTTTACTTCGGTATGTTGGCTTTTACCCCAAGCCTTCATATATACAGCTTGTAGATTAATTTCTACTAGCTTCTCCCCTATAATTTTTTATTTTTTGGCACCCGCTACCCCGCGGGTGTTTTTTTGCTCATTTTTAAATGTGATAATTTACCAATATAATAAAACATAAAAATACAGCCGCAGGAGTTTTCCTGCGGCTGTAAATTTTTCAAAGTTAGTTATTATGCGCTTAAATTACTTCTTCTTTCTTGTGATAACTATTGAAGCACCGATAACTGCGGCTGCTGCAAGACCTGCTGTGGCTGCGCCTGTTGCAGGGTTAGTTGTTGTGCCTGAAGAAGCTGTCTTTGAGCTGCTTGAAGCCTTTGAAGATGAAGCTGCTGATGAAGAAGAATCGTCTGCCTTGCTTGAAGTTTCAGAGCTGTTCTCTGATGAGCTTGTTTCAGATGAAACATCTGATGATGACTGTGAGCTGCTGTCCTCTTCGTTCGGATCGTTCTCGAATACAAGGTCGTTTGCCTTGTCATAGCCTGCCATACCTGTTTCAGCAGAACCTGTTTCCTCCCAGCCGAGCATATCTGAAAGCGCTGCTGTCAGCTCATATGACGCTTCGAGATGTGACTGCTCTGACGGGTGATAGTCTGAACCATAGCCGTTGTCAGCTGCGTTCTGATTGTTGAACTCGAATGTGTAAATATTTGTGTCGCCTGTTTCGGTCTTGTATGCCTCAACAGCCTCTTCTATGTAAGGATAAAGCTCCTGTCCCATGATACCGAGTGTGCATACGATAGAAGAATCAGGGTTGTTTGTTCTTACCTGCTTAAGGAAAGCCACATATCCTTCAACATATTCAGCGCACTTTTCAGCGTCGCCCTTTGTGTATGAGTTGTCGTTTGTGCCGAGGTTGATGACAACTGCCTCAGGCTGGAACTCTGAGAAATCCCAGTCATATTCCTGCGGATGAACGCCGTCTATCCAGCTCCATGTGTAACAGAGCTTTTCGTAAACGTCCGGAGTAAGGTTAAGTGTGTTCTTCTTGCTGCCGGAAGTGTATCCTGAGATTATTCCCGAACCGCTTGTTGAAACAAAGCTGTAATCAGCGTCAAGGTTTGCCGCTGTGAGGTATGCGTATGTCTTTGCGGCATTTTCGTTTTTAGTGCTGAACTGCTCTTTCAGTGAGCCGTCAACGCCGTAGCCGCAGGTAATTGAATCTCCGATAAATTCAATGGAGTGAGCCTTTGCAGCTGTTGGAACAGGTGCGTCGCCGTCAACTTCAATGCTGTCGATAGCAAGTATGGAGTTTGCAGCCTCAGAAAGCTTGATGAGCTTGACTGTGTTTTCACCCTCTTCAAGATCAACATCTATAATAGGCTTCTTTGCGTTGGCTTTTACATATCCGATCTTTACAGCCTTGCCGTTTACATATACAGCAACTCTTGTTGGATCGCCCTCCTGATGAAGATTGAATCTTACCTTTGAGCCTGTGCATTTGAATTCAACGCCGCTTGCGGAATATGTGAGCCATGTCGTTTCATCATTGTAACGATATGTACGGCCGATAAGCTTTACATTGTCGCTGGTTGCCTCATACTCTTTAAAGCCGTCCTGAGCTGCGAAAGCAGAAACGGAGAGCATACTTGCACAAAGGGCAGCGCTGCAAAGTCCTGCGATAAATCTTTTTCCTGAATTTTTCATAGCTGATTTGTCCTTTCGATTTTCTTCTTAATACAAATTATACTGATATAGTTATATATTTACCTACATAATTATATTTTAACACTATCCGCCTGTTTTTTCAAGAGCAAAAGCCGAAATTTTTACTGCTTAAACGATTATTGTTGATACTGCTTATACCCGCAGCACAGCTTATGTGTATTTTGCCTAAAGTGTCTTTGCTAAAAATGTGTCAGACTGAATATGAGATATGAGAATTTACATGGCAAAATATCAAAAAATACATAGTTTCTATTGACAAACTCACTTAATGGGAGTAAAATAAAATTGTTAGTATGATAAAACTTTAACAATGATCTCAGTACAGGATCAGAGAATTATCGGAGGAATGTTTTTATGAAAATGAGAGGAATATACTCGTCCGTTACCGACATAAGACGAAAGGTATTCACCGAGGTGGCAAGACTTGCCTATGAAGAAGAAAACTATGCCCAGAAGATCACTGAGCTGCCATACAAGATAGTTCCGGGCGACGTTGCGGTTTACCGTGAGTCTATCTTCCTTGAAAGAGCTATCGTTGAGGAGCGTCTGCGTCTTGCTATCGGTCTGCCGCTGCGTCCTATCGACGAGCATAAGTCTGTTGCCGACGGTATAGAAGAGAGCGCTATCGCAGAAAAATATTATGATCCGCCGCTGGTAAATATCATCAACTTTGCCTGCAACGCCTGTCCTGAAACTCATTTTCATGTTACCGACTGCTGTCAGGGCTGCCTTGCTCACCCTTGTCAGGAGGTCTGTCCTAAGGGTGCTATCACCATCAAGCACGGCAAATCTGTTATAGATCAGTCAAAGTGTATAAAGTGCGGCAGATGTCAGTCTGTCTGTCCTTACAATGCAATAAATAAAATGGAACGTCCTTGTGCGAGAGCCTGCGGAATGGACGCTATCGGCAGCGACGAGCATGGAAAGGCAAAGATAGATTACGATAAGTGCGTTTCCTGCGGAATGTGCCTTGTAAACTGTCCTTTCGGCGCTATCGTTGATAAGGGACAGATCTTCCAGCTCATTACAGCAATGAAGAAGGGCAAGAAGGTAGTCGCTATCGTTGCCCCTGCATTCGTAGGACAGTTCGGTCCTAAGGCATCACCTGAAAAGCTTACAGCCGCTATGAAAAAGCTTGGCTTTGCCGATGTGGTAGAGGTCGCAGTAGGTGCAGACCTTTGCTCTATCGAAGAGGCAAAGGACTTTATGAGGGAAGTTCCTGAGTATCAGCCGTTTATGGCTACTTCATGCTGCCCTGCATGGTCTGTTATGGCTAAAAAGCTTTTCCCTGACCTTGCTCCATACATATCAATGGCACTGACACCAATGGTTCTTACCGCAAGAATGGTCAAGAAGGAAGATCCCGATGCCTGCATCGCTTTCATCGGACCTTGCGCCGCAAAGAAGCTTGAGGCTTCCAGAAGAACTATCCGTTCGGACGTTGACTTCGTGCTTACTTTTGAAGAGCTTATGGGTATGTTCCAGGCTAAGGACGTTAAGTTCGAGGATATCACAGACGATGAAAAGGTCGAACTCAGCGAGGGTACAGGCGACGGAAGAGGATTTGCTGTAAGCGGCGGCGTTGCAAAGGCTGTTGCTGACGTTATCCACCGCCTTGATCCAGAAAGGGAAGTAAAGGTAGTTTCCGCACAGGGACTTAAAGATTGCCGCAAGCTGCTCACTCTTGCAAAGGCAGGAAAGTATAACGGATATCTTCTTGAAGGTATGGCTTGTCCGGGCGGCTGTGTAGCAGGCGCAGGTACTCTTAACGGAGTTGAAAAGTCAACTGCCCTTATCAATAAGTATGTAAAGGACGCTCCGCTTTCAAACTCACTGGATTCAAAGTATGAGATAAACCTTGATTTTCTTACTGAGAAGTAATTATATTTAATATACATTTATTAATGCAAATGCCGTACATTTTATGTGCGGCATTTTTGTAAGTATGAATGTTTGCGTAAATACTTAATATGGAAATGATTATTTATAGCCAAAGGAAACAGCGGAAATTAGTGCTTTATGGTGAAAATTGTGTGGAATGCTTGATTATTGGCATTAAGTATGCTATAATTGAAATTGTCAATGAAAAATTCTTTGCTTTGGAAAGGCGGTATTTTTTTGAACAAAACTACGCAAAACAGGGAGCAGTACAAAAGACTGCTTAATTTTCTGGGCGCATTGATAATCATTTATCTCTTTATGATGGGATTTTCTTATATATGGTATAACTACTATAACAGCGATATGCATGACCCTTACTGGTATAAGGGAAATATCCTTATGGTGGGACTTTACGGTGTGCTGTATATGTTTATGACAAGCACTTTCAACGGCTTCAGACTGGGCTATTCAAAGTTCGCAGGACTTTTCGGCTCCCAGATACTTGGCATACTTGGTGCAAACTGCATAGAATTTGTGCTTATACAGCTTATCGGACGAAACAGGCTGGATATCGCCCCGCTTGTCCTGCTGACAGTGGCGGAGGCGGCTTTCGCCCTGCTGTGGAGCTATCTCTTTACCCTGCTGTATAATAAGATGTATCCGCCGAAACGGCTCATTATCGTTTACGGCAACAGAAATGCAAAATATCTTGTTGATAAAATGAGTATGCGTGCGGATAAGTATGAGATATGCGCTTCCATATGCTGCGATGAGAGCCTTGAAGAAATTGAGCGGCAGATAATGAAATATGACGCCGTTGTCATTTCGGATATCCCCTCAGACCTGCGCAGCAAGCTGCTTAAATTCACATTTGAAAATTCGATCAGAACATACATAAATCCAAAGCTTTCCGATATCATCATCAGAGGCGCAGACGATTTCCACCTCTTTGATACACCGCTGCTGCTTTCAAGAAATGACGGACTTAGATTTGAACAGCGTTCGCTCAAAAGATTTTTCGATATCATCCTTTCGCTCTTTGCGCTTATCATAGCTTCTCCGTTTATGATAATCACAGCAATAGCAATAAAGGCATATGACGGCGGTCCTGTGTTCTATTCGCAGGAAAGACTGACTATCGGCGGTAAAAAATTCAAGGTGCTTAAATTCCGCAGTATGATAGTAAATGCGGAAAAATCGGGAGCACGTCTTGCGGCGGAGAATGATGACAGAATAACCCCTGTGGGCAAAATTATCCGCAAGATAAGATTTGACGAGCTGCCGCAGCTGTTGAATATCCTCAAAGGCGATATGTCCTTTGTCGGTCCACGTCCCGAAAGACCTGAGTTTGCGGCTAAGTATGAAAAAACAATGCCAGAGTTCAAGTACCGCCTTAAAGTAAAAGCGGGACTTACAGGCTATGCGCAGGTAATGGGAAAGTATAATACCACCCCTTATGATAAGCTGAAATTCGACCTTATGTATATCGAACATCAGTCGCTGAGGGAGGATATGAAGATAATCCTCAGCACCATTAGAACTTGTTTCGTACCTGACGCAACAGAGGGAGTAGAGGGTACAGAGCCTATCGAAACCAAGCGTGACAGAATAGATCACGATTTCAGCAAGGATAAGCGCAGCGCCGAACAGCAGAATGAACAGGCTGACAGCGCAGAACGTGAAAAAATACACAGCTGAATAAACATCTGAACCTTATCTCAGACAATCTCAGACGGAGCAAAAAACGCTTTGTCTGAGATTTTTTCTTTGACTTTGAAAGGAAAGTATGTTATAATAAACTTTGTGTTACGATTATAAAAAAGCTTATGATTGCTATAAATGCGAAAGGATATATAGAATATTATGGATATTAACAGCACCCTTGCAAAAGAATTTAACCTGCGTATCGAGCAGGTCAATAATGCGGTATCGCTTATCGACGACGGTCAGACTATACCGTTCATCGCACGTTACAGAAAGGAACAGACAGGCTCGCTTGACGATCAGGTATTGCGTGAGCTTTTCGACAGACTTACATATCTGAGAAATCTTGAAAAGCGTAAGGCTGAAATAGTTTCCTCTATCACCGAGCAGGAGAAAATGACTGACGAGATCGCAGCAGCTATCGAGAAAGCCGGCACACTTGTCGAGGTGGAGGATATTTACCGCCCGTTCAAGCCAAAGAGAAAAACAAGGGCGTCCGTGGCAAGAGAAAAAGGACTTGAAAAGCTCGCCGAGATAATTATGGAGCAGAATGTAAAAACTGTTCCCGCTGATGAGGCAGCCGCTTTTGTGGGAGAGAATATGGCGGAGTCGGCTGAGGAGGCTTTGCAGGGCGCAATGGATATCATTGCCGAGGATATTTCCGATAATGCAGAACTCAGAAAGGCTCTGAGAGATCTTTATTTCAAGAAAGGAAAGATAACCTCTGCCGCTGCCGCAGAGGACGCAAACGAGGTTTACAAGAACTACTTTGAATATTCCGAGGCAGTTTCCACTATCGCAGGCCACAGAGTCCTTGCCCTTGACAGAGGTGAAAAGGAAGGTGCGCTGAAAGTTTCCGTTGCACTTGCTGACGGTGAGGGAGAAAACCTCTGCATAAGACGTTTTGTGAAAAAGAGCGGAGAATGCTCAGAGCTTGTAAAGGCTGCCTGCGAGGACAGCTGCAAGCGTCTTATCTTCCCGTCAATAGAAAGAGAGATAAGAGCAGAGCTTTCCGAAAACGCTCAGGAGGGCGCTATAAAGGTGTTCTCCTCTAACCTCAGACAGCTGCTTATGGCACCGCCTGTTAAAAACACAGTTACTCTGGGACTTGACCCAGGATATGCTCACGGCTGTAAAGCTGCGGTAGTTGACCACACAGGAAAGGTGCTTGATACGACTATCGTTTATCTTACCCCACCGAGAAAGGAAACTCAGAAAGCAAAGCGTATCCTTACCGATATGATAAAGAAATACGGCGTTACAACTATCTCTATCGGAAACGGCACAGCCTCAAGAGAAACCGAACAGTTCACAGCGGAAATGCTCAAGGAGATACCGGAAAAGGTATCATATATGGTAGTATCCGAGGCAGGCGCTTCTGTTTACTCAGCGTCAAAGCTGGCTGCGGAGGAGTTCCCCGACTATGACGTTTCGCTGCGTTCCGCAGTGTCTATCGCAAGACGTTTGCAGGATCCTCTTGCCGAGCTTGTAAAGATAGACCCGAAGGCTATCGGAGTTGGACAGTATCAGCACGATATGCCGAAAGCAAGAATGAGCGACGCTCTTAAAGGCGTGGTTGAGGACTGCGTAAACTCTGTTGGAGTTGACGTAAATACAGCGTCATATTCTCTGCTCTCATATATTTCGGGAATAAATTCAGCCGTTGCAAAGAACATTGTGGCTTACCGTGAGGAAAACGGCGAGTTCACAGACAGAAAACAGCTGTTGAAAGTTAAAAAGCTGGGCGCAAAGGCTTATGAGCAGTGCGCAGGATTTCTGCGAGTTCCCGGTGCGAAAAATCCTCTCGACAATACAGGCATACACCCTGAGTCATATAAGGCTGCACAGTCGCTGCTGGAAAGCTGCGGTCTGACCTATGCGGATATCGGTCACGAGGATACTATCAAGAGCAAAACGGACAGCATCGGACTTCCTCAGCTTTCAAAGTCCACAGGAGCGGGCATACCTACCCTTGCGGATATCGTTAAAGAGCTTGAAAAGCCGGGACGTGACCCAAGAGATGAGCTGCCTCCGCCGCTTATGAGAAGCGGCGATATAATGGAGCTTAAAGACCTTAACCCAGGTATGGAGCTTATGGGAACGGTGCGCAATGTCATAGATTTCGGCGCATTTGTCGATATCGGCGTTCACGAGGACGGTCTTGTGCATATCTCGCAGCTGAGCAATAAATTCGTTAAACACCCTCTCGAAGTCGTAAAGGTCGGAGATGTGGTAAAGGTGTGGGTTCTTGACGTTGATATGAAGCGCAAGAGAATATCCCTCACAATGAAAAAGCCATGAACTGATTTGTAATCAGTTTTACACTATGCTGACAGTTTCGTGATTTTTTGGTGAAATCGGTTGATTTTTCGGACTTTATGTGTTATGATTATAAATGAAGAAAAATGCAGAAAAAGCATAATGTCTAATTTGTCCTGCGGGACTTAATATACGAGGGGAATGGTAAAAATGAAAATGAAAGAATGTCCGTACTGCCATAAGGAGATACTTGAAGAGGCGGTACTTTGCAAATACTGTCATAATCTGCTCATAGATGATGACGGAAATATGACTTCTGCCGAGCCTGCTGCTGAGGAGCAGAATGATACAGATGACGGCAGAACGAGAGTTTTCACTAAGGAAGAGATGAATGCTTTTGAGGAGGATAAGACAAGAGCATTCAAAGTTCCTGAAAATATGGCTGACGGCGGTCAGAACGACAGCGGAGCTTTTTCCGCTCAGGCAAGTGCCGATGAGGTGTTCCCTGAGGAGGGTTACGCTGACGAAGATCAGGAATATGATGATGAATATTACGAAGATGAGGATTCGGACGATTCAAATGACGAGGCTGCCGTTAAAAAGCGTCTTTTCATTATCACAGCCTGCATAACTGTGGGAATACTTATCGTTATCATTGCAGCAGTTGCAGTAGGAATGAAGCTGTTCGGCTACGGCGGAAATAAGGATACAAGTTCAGCCGCAAGCTCTTCATCAAAGGTATCGGCTGTTGTCAAGGAAGATTCAAAGGCTGATGGAACCTCTGACGATACAAGCTCAGTCGCTGAACCGTCAACAGAAACTTCCGCTCCGTCAGATGAAAGCTCAGTAACTGAGGATATCTCATCATCTGACACTGATTCAAGCGATACAGAAACAACGACCACCACAACTACTGCCACAACAACTTCAAAGCCTGACGATACTTCATCATCAGCGCAGACTACTACAACCACATCAGAAACGACCACCACAACTACAACAGGTTCAAGCGACAGCTACGAAAGCGCAGCTCTTGCAGCAGCAAGCGGACAGATCGACGGAAACGTTACATCTTCACAGTTTAGAACCGATGACGGCACATTTGTATACTACTACTTCTTCACCGACAGCGGTCATGGTTACAGCGTAGCATACAATAAGGATACAGGCGCAGCAGTTGTAGTTCAGAGCTACTGATAAATTTAAAATGCAAACAAAAAAGAGCAGGTTTCAAAGCCTGCTCTTTTTATATGATCTTTAATTACTTTTTCTTGATAGAGTTTTCGTATTTTTCTGTTCTTGCCTTGAGCTTCTTTTCAGCGTAGCCTTCCTTTATGGTAGCCTGACCTCTCTCGATAGCAAGAGCATTGTCGGGAATATCGGTCGTGATAGTTGAGCCTGCCGCTGTGTATGCTCCCTTTCCGACTCTTACAGGGGCAACAAGGTTCGTGTTGCAGCCAATAAATGCGTTGTCTTCAATAACGGTGCGGAACTTCTTGTCACCGTTGTAGTTTACCGTAACAACTCCGCAGCCGAAGTTTACGTTTGCGCCTACGTCGGAATCACCGATGTATGTGAGGTGTGCAACGGCTGTGCATTCGCCGATAGTTGAGTTCTTTATCTCAACGAAATCGCCTATCTTTGCGCCCCTCTTGATATGTGAATTAGGTCTGAGCTGAACATAAGGTCCGATCTTTACATCGTCCTCGATAATGGATTCGTAAGCCTGAACGTTGTTGAGGTTTACGCCGCTGCCTACCTGAGTGTTTTCGATTATGCAGTTGTTGCCTATCTCGCAGTTCTCACCGATAGTTGTGTTTCCACGGAGGATAACGCCGCTGTGTATCCTTGTGCCTGCACCGATAGTAACGTTGTTTCCGATAGAAACTCCGTCTGTGCAGCAGAATTCGATACCTTCGTCAAGCCACTTGCCGATTATCTCATATCTTGCGATATCGTTGAGCATAAGCAGACCTCTTCTGTCGTTTGCGCCGAGAGCAACGTGAGGATTTGCGGAGATGAAAGCGTCAGCGTTCTTTCCCTTGCTGATAAGCAGCTCGATGCAGTCTGTTAGGTAATATTCTCCCTGAGCGTTGTTAGGCTGGATATCGAAAAGCACTTCCAGCAGATCGGCTGTCTTGAACCAGTAGCAGCCTGAATTTATCTCGGTGATAGCAAGCTGAGCAGGAGTGCAGTCCTTGTGTTCAACAATGCCTGCGATACCTGTTTCGGTGCGGATTATTCTTCCGTAGCCTGTTGGATTTTCAACTCTTGAAGTTACCACCGTAACGCCGCAGTCCTTCTGAGTATGAAGTTCGAGAGCGCCGTTTATTGTGTCAGCGTCGATGAACGGAGCGTCGCCGCAAAGCACCAGTGTGTTCCCGTCAGCGTGGGATTTCAGAAAATCAGCCGCCTGCATAACAGCGTGACCTGTTCCAAGGCGTTCTTCCTGCATGACCGTAACGATCTGAGCCTTTGAATTTCTTCCCTTGATGTATTCGTCGATCTGTTCGCCCTCATAGCCCTTAACGATACAGATATCGTCAAGTTCAGCCTTTTCACAGGCGGTCAGCACCCATTCCAGCATAGGTTCGCCGATAACTTTGCACAAAGCCTTCGGCATATTCGTTTTCATTCTTTTTCCCTGTCCGCCTGCAAGGATAATAACATTATTTGTCATATTCAGCCCTCTTATAATCAATATATTTGGTAACGATGTCAAAGCACCTTAACTATTATAATACTATTCTCAGCGTTCGTCAAGGTGAATTTTTATTGATGATATATGCTTGACAGAAATAAAAAAATATTATACAATATTTATATAAATTTTATAGGGAATTTTGGGGGTATTAGAATGAAAAAAATTTTGACGGCATCATTAGCTTTGGTGATGACATTCAGTGCGCTTTCTCTGCCTTTGTCTGAAAACGATTTTATGACGGAGAATAATTTAGGGATAACAGCCGATGCAGATACATACGACGATTATTCCTATGATTACCTTAATGACGGAACGATCGAGATAACTGATTATCATGGCAGCAGCAGTGGTATCGTTATTCCAAGCACCTTTGACGGAAAAAAAGTAACAAGGATCAAAAATAGTGCTTTTGAAGATTGTTCCAATCTTGTAAGTGTAACTATACCGAACAGCGTGACAACTATCGGATGTAAAGCCTTTAAAAACTGTAAAAAGCTTACACATGTATCCTTGCCAAGTAATTTAAAGGTCATTGATAATTATGCATTTTATAACTGTTCGGAGCTTACAAGCATATCACTTCCGCTGGGTCTTGTAAGGATCGGAGATTATGCATTTTGCGGCAACTACGCTCTGAAGAAAATAACTATTCCGAACAGTATATCAAGCCTTGGAAATGGTGCTTTTGCCTACTGTCACGGTCTTGAAAGCATATCTGTTCCATACGGAATAAATAGAATCGGTACTGAAACATTTGCTTACTGTATAAACCTTAAAAACGTAAATCTTCCGAACAGCGTAACGATCATCGGAGAATCTGCATTTACATATTGTTTTGAACTTAAAGGTCTAACTCTTCCAAATAACTTAAAAAGTATTGGAAATTATGCCTTTCAATACTGTAAAAAACTTGAGGGCATCACATTTCCGGACACTTTAACAAGTATCGGAGCTGCGACTTTTAATCAATGCGAAAGTCTTAAAAGCATAGTCATACCGAATGGAATAACCAGCATAGGCAATATGACTTTTGCTCATTGCAGAAGTCTTGAAAGTGCTTATTTCCCAGATAGTGTAACAAGCATAGGTGATGAGGTATTTAGACTGTGCCACAGCCTTAAAAATTTCACTATTCCTAAAAGTGTAAGCAGTATTGGAGATAGTACTTTTTGGGGATGCAGTAATTTGATATGTATAACTATTCCAAAGAGTATACAAACTATTAAAGAGTCGGCATTTGATAATTGCCGAAATTTAGAGGTTGTTTACTATGATGGTTCACAATCCGACTGGGACGCAATAACTATAGCAGAAAAAGGCAACAGTTATCTTTCATCTGCTGCTGTTTACACTACCACAATAAAAGATATTTCATCCTGCATTATCTCGCTCCCTTCAAACACTCAGTATTTCCGTGGCACAAGAATAAGACCTGTTATTACTGTCAAAGATAATAAAAGGGTGCTTACAAAAGGTACAGATTATACAGTATCATATTTTAATAACCTCTCCGCAGGCACTGCAACAATAAAAGTAACAGGCAAAGGACGTTATCAAGGTACTGTTACAAAGGACTTTGTCATTTATCGGCGTTCTATTAAAAACTGTGATATAAAGCTGAGTTCTGACAATTATTACTATAACGACACAGAAATAAGTCCGTCTGTAAAGGTTTATTGCAACGGAGTTGAAATGTACAGCGGCAACTATAAAGCATTATATTGTGATAACCAATCCGCAGGTACAGCGACAATCTACATAACAGGCAAAAACAACCTCAGAGGAACAGTCAAAAAAACATTCAAGATAAACCCTAGAAACATAGGAAACTGCACTGTTGAACTGACAAAGAACTCATTAAATAAATATCAACCGACAGTAGCCGTAAAGATAGGTTCAAACTCTGTTTACAGTGGTAACTATACTGTAAAGTACGTTACATCAGCTGACAAGAAAACCGTCAAGGTAACACTCACAGGCAAGGGCAACCTCGCCGGCACAGTTACTAAAACTTACACAGTAGCATAATTATTTCGTCCGCAGATGACCTCTGCGGACGTTTTTGTGCCCGCATTGAAGTTAGTTAAGGCGAATTCGTCAGAATATCCAAAAAAGACTGCGTAAAATCGGGGTTTTGACGTATGGAAAATCCCTCACGTTTTATTGACAAAATCCGCCGCTTATATTATAATGTATAGGTAACTTTATTAAGTAAAAGCGTAAAAGTATAAAAGCTTTAAAGCGATACAATACTTGTGCGGTTTAAGGAGTGTTTAGTTTGGTAATTAAGTGGATAGTGCTGGCGGTTTATCTTGCGCTTATGATAGGGATAGGCGTTTATTACAGAAAAAAGACCTCCAGCGTTTCGGATTTCGTCCTCGGCGGAAGAGGTTTAGGCGCATGGTTCACAGCCTTTGCTTACGGTACATCATATTTCTCGGCGGTAATTTTCGTCGGCTATGCAGGTAAATTCGGCTGGTCATACGGCATTGCCTCCACATGGATAGGCATAGGCAATGCGGTCATAGGTTCATGGCTCGCATGGAAAGTCCTCGGCAGACGAACAAGAATAATGTCAAAGCACCTTGAGGCAAAGACCATGCCTGAGTTCTTTGAAAAGAGATACGGCTCGAAAATGCTGAAAATCGTTTCTGCGCTTATCGTTTTCGTTTTTCTTATCCCTTACACAGCCTCGGTCTACAACGGACTTTCAAGGCTTTTTGAAAAAGGCTTCGGCATACCGTATAAATACTGCATTATCGGAATGGCGCTTTTCACAGCCGTTTACGTTATTATGGGCGGATACAAGGCAACTGCCCTCAATGATTTTATTCAGGGTATAGTTATGCTCGTGGGTATCACAGCAGTAGTTTTCGCCGTACTCAATGAAAACGGCGGTCTTGGACAGTCCTTCGATATGCTTGGGGAGATACCTGCGCCCGACGGCAGAACAGATATGTATAATTCCATACTCGGACCTGACCCGATCAACCTTGTGGGAGTAATTATCCTTACCTCCCTCGGTACATGGGGACTTCCTCAGATGGTTCAGAAGTTCTATGCAGTCAAGGACGACAAGGCTATCAAAACAGGTACTATCGTTTCAACTTTCTTTGCCGTAGTTGTGGCAGGCGGCTGCTATTTCCTCGGCGGATTCGGCAGACTTTTTGCGGAAAATGTCAACGGCGTTCCTGCAGAGGGCTTTGACTCTATCGTTCCGATAATGATGGAAAGACTTCCGTCGCTGCTGTTCGGACTTGTTATAGTTCTCGTGCTTTCAGCGTCAATGTCAACACTTTCCTCACTGGTGCTTACATCAAGCTCAACTCTCACTATCGACCTTATCAAGCCTCTGGCTAAGAATAAGATAGATGAGAAAAAGGAACTGCTCATTATGAGAATATTCATCGGAGTGTTCCTGCTTATCTCGGTAATACTTGCTATAATCACCCTTGAAAATCCGCAGACAGTTATCTCTACCCTTATGTCTATCTCATGGGGCGCACTTGCAGGAGCTTTCCTTGCGCCGTTTATGTACGGACTTTTCTGGAAGGGCGTAACAAAGGCGGCTGTACTTACCAGCTTTATCTGCGGAGTAGGCATAACCCTTGTGCATATGTTCTACTACACATTCGGCGGCAGAACAGGTACTCTCGGCGGACTGAACCTTGCTTCACCTATCAACGCAGGTGCATTCGCAATGATATTCGGGTTGATAATAGTCCCTGTGGTGAGCCTTATCACAAAGAATGACAAGAGCGGTCAGGAGGCTGCTGAGGAGTCATTCAAGTGCTACGAATAATTTCATAATACATAATAAAACCGCTTTCAGTAATTCTGAAGGCGGTTTTGTTTACAGCGAAGATCAAGATATTTATATACAAAAATACCTCAGAGAAGTCTGTACTCCTCTGAGGTATTTTATATTCTGTCTTTATATCAGATCTTTGTTACGCCGATAGTTACCTTTTCGCCGTTGATATCCCACTCCTTGGAGTTGGTTGCTGAACCGATCTTTATCTCGTCTGCAAGAACGTCTGTGCAGATCTCTGCTCTGTTCTTGTCAACAAGCTCTGCGATCTTATCGTTGCCCGAAATGCTGAGAACGATGTGATCCATAACTTCAAAGCCGGATTCCTTTCTCATTGTCTGTACCTTGCTTATTACCTCACGGACATAGCCCTCTTCAATAAGCTCAGGTGTAAGAGCGGTGCTGATAGCAACAGTTGTCGTACCCTCTGTAAGAGTGTAGAAACCTTCCTTCTGCTCTGACTCGATGAGAACGTCCTCTCTTGAAAGTGCGATCTCGCCCGATGAGATAGTCAGCTTGAGTGAACCTGTTTCGTCAAGTTCAGCCATTGCCTTGTGACCGTCAAGCTCTGAAAGCTGCGTTCTGATCTCGTTAAGGAATCTGCCGTACTTAGGTCCGAGAGTTTTGAGTTGCGGCTTGAACTTGTAGTCGATGTATGCGGAAACATCGTCCGAGAACTCGACCTTCTTCATGTTCAGCTCATCTCTGATGATGTCAACATAGTAGCTGTCAAGAGCGTGGTCTGCTGCAACATACATTACGCTGAGCGGCTGACGGTTCTTAAGGTTTGCACCGTTTCTTGCGGAACGTCCGAGAACAACGATGTCGAGTACCTCGTCCATATCAGCTTCAAGCTTTTCATCTATCATATTTTCGTCAACAGCAGGGAAGTCGCAGAGGTGGATACTCTCAGGAGCGTCCTTGTCAACTGAACGAACCATATTCTGATAGATAGATTCTGTGATGAAAGGAACCATAGGAGCAGCGCACTTGCATACTGTAACGATAGCTGTGTAAAGCGTCATGTAAGCGTTGATCTTATCCTGTGACAGACCCTGTACCCAGTATCTTTCACGGCCTCTTCTTACATACCAGTTGGACATATCGTCAACAAATTCCTGCATAGCCTTTGCAGCCTCAGGTATTCTGTAATTGCCGAGATTATCGTCAACAGCCTTTACCATGCTGTTCATCTTTGAAAGCAGCCATTTATCCATAACTGAAAGCTTGTCATATTCAATAGTGTGCTTAGTCGGATCAAAGCTGTCGATGTCAGCGTAAAGGATATAGAAAGCATAGGTGTTCCAGAGCGTACCCATGAACTTTCTCTGTCCCTCTGTAACTACCTTGCCGTGGAACTTGTTAGGCAGCCATGGAGCGGAGTTCGTGTAGAAGTACCATCTGATAGCGTCTGCACCATAGGTAGCGAGAGCCTCGAACGGGTCTACTGCGTTGCCCTTTGACTTTGACATCTTCTGACCGTTCTCGTCCTGAACAAGTCCAAGTACGATAACGTTCTTGTATGGAGCTTTGTCAAAGATAAGTGTTGATATGGCGAGAAGTGAATAGAACCAGCCTCTTGTCTGGTCAACAGCCTCCGAAATGAAGTCAGCAGGGAACTGCTCTTCAAAAAGCTCCTTATTCTCAAATGGATAGTGATGCTGAGCGAAAGGCATAGAACCTGAATCGAACCAGCAGTCGATAACTTCTGAAACTCTCTTCATCTGCTTGCCGCACTCAGGACACTTTATTGTAACAGCGTCGATGTATGGGCGGTGAAGCTCGATATCGTCCGGACAGTTGTCTGACATTGACTTAAGTTCCTCGATAGAACCGATAGAATGTCTGTGACCGCATTCACACTCCCAGATATTAAGAGGAGTACCCCAGTATCTGTTTCTTGAAATGCCCCAGTCCTGAACGTTTTTCAGCCAGTCGCCGAAACGTCCCTTACCGATGCTCTCAGGGATCCAGTTGATAGTATCGTTGTTTGCGATAAGTCTGTCCTTTACATCGGTCATCTTGATGAACCATGTATCTCTTGCATAGTAGATGAGCGGTGAGCCGCATCTCCAGCAGTGCGGATATTCATGCTCGAACTTAGGAGCGTCGAAAAGCTTGCCCTGTGCGTCCAGATCCTTCAGAACTTCAGGGTCAGCGTCCTTAACGAACATACCTGCATAAGGTGTTTCAGCAGTAAGATCACCCTTGCCGTCAACGAACTGAACGAAAGGCAGATCATACTTCTTTCCTACCTTAGAGTCGTCCTCACCGAAAGCAGGAGCGATATGAACGATACCTGTACCGTCAGACATTGTAACATAGCTGTCGCAGGTGATGAAATGAGCCTTCTTGTTCTGCTTCTTGGCAGCTTCGCCTGCACATTCATAAAGCGGAACGTAAGGGATATATTCAAGATCCTTGCCCTTGTAAGTTGCGATAACTTCATAAGCAGCCTCGCCGTCCTTAGCAAGCTTGCCGAGAACTGTGTCGAGAAGAGCCTCTGCAAGGATATATGTGTAACCGTCGCAAGCCTTTACTCTGCAATAGGTTTCATCAGGGTTTACGCAGAGCGCAACGTTTGAAGGAAGAGTCCATGGAGTAGTTGTCCATGCGAGGAAGTAAGCGTCCTCCTCAGCAAGCTTGAAACGAACAACAGCTGAACGCTCCTTGACCGTCTTGTATCCCTGAGCAACTTCGTGTGAAGAAAGAGGAGTTCCGCATCTTGGGCAGTAAGGTACGATCTTGAATCCCTTGTAGAGAAGTCCCTTGTCGTAGATCTGCTTTAAAGCCCACCATTCGGACTCGATAAAGTTGTTGTCATAAGTTACATAAGGGTTATCCATATCAGCCCAGAAGCCTACTGTACCTGAGAAATCCTCCCACATACCCTTGTACTTCCATACGGATTCCTTACATTTCTTGATGAACGGCTCAAGACCATATTCCTCGATCTGTTCCTTGCCGTCAAGTCCCAGCAGCTTTTCAACTTCCAGCTCAACAGGAAGTCCGTGAGTATCCCAGCCTGCTTTTCTCGGAACTTTATAGCCTTTCATTGTGCGGTATCTAGGGATCATATCCTTGATAGCTCTTGTGAGAACGTGACCGATATGCGGTTTGCCGTTTGCAGTCGGAGGGCCGTCATAGAAAACATAGCTTTCGCCCTTGCTGCGTGTGTCGATACTCTTCTCGAAAATGTTGTTTTCTTTCCAGAAATTCTCGACTTCTTTTTCTCTCTGAACGAAGTTCAGATTGGTGTCAACCTTTTTGTACACGGAGAATCATTCCTTTCTAAAATAAGGCTAAATATTCTAATGCAAAAATATTCAAGTAATAAAAAAGCTCCCGCCCCTGAAATAGGACGAAAGCAAACTTTCGGATAAACCACCTGTTTCACAGCATACGATCATATGCGTTCCTTTAACGCAGGAAATACGTCGTTCCATACTCGGCGCAGCCTTTCCGGACTGAAACTCAGGAGTGATCTTCGGCAATAAGCTTTTAGCACCGCACTTTCACTGTCTGCGGCTCGCTGGAGCTTTTGCATAACTGCTTACTCTCTCCGTCAAAGTTTTTACTTAATATTCGGCATTGTTATACATACAAGATATTATATCATTGCTCCGCCGATTTGTCAAGAGAAACACACAATTTTAGCCGTTACATAAAAAAATGTTAAGATCGAAGGAGCATAAAAACTTAAAGAGCAAAATAAAAACAGGCTGTTGCATAAACACCAGCCTGTTGAGATCATGTGATCGAAATGTATTAGCCGAGCTTCTTAGCGAGCTGTGACTTCTTTCTTGCAGCATTATTCTTGTGAAGAATACCCTTTGAGCAAGCCACATCAACCTTCTTGATAGCAGTTCTTACTACCTGCTCCTTATCAGCAGCGTTAGCTGTTACAGCAGCGTCAGCCTTCTTAAGAGCAGTCTTAAGATCGGACTTGATCGCCTTATTTCTCATTGTCTTTGTATTGATAACCTTAACTCTCTTCTTAGCAGACTTAATGTTTGGCATACAGACACCTCCCTCATCAAATGTGAATAGATTTGCACTTATTTGGATAAGCTATCCGCAGACTGAGAGGAAATGCGGAAAGCAGATTAAACAAGCCTTGTTAATTATTTTACCACATAGTACAGAAAAATGCAAGCCTTTTTTGAAAAAAAAACATACTTTTTTACAGGTGTGTTTTGTGCATTTTAACAGATAGTCAAAATAAATAAGAACAAATACTTTTGGAGGGCATTAAAATGGGAATACGGACAGATCTTGCAATGGAATCGGCGGCGGAGATACTTTCGGAATATAATATCAGCGGCATAGAGAACCGCACCCGGCGCATAGATGAACTTGACCTTGAAATAACGGACATCAATATAACCACACCGCAGGCTGCACTGCGTGTTGGCAGACCGCAGGGGAGATATATCACTGTCAGAGCCTCGGACGGTACTTTCGATCACTTTTCCCCCTGCTTTGAAAAACGCTGTGAGGTGATAGCAGAGCAGATAAGACTTCTTGCAGGCAATGCCGAGCGTGTCCTTGCCGCAGGTCTTGGCAACAGGGATATAACCCCCGACGCAGTAGGACCTCTCTGCGCTGACAGGATATTTGCCACAAGGCATATTAAAAAGTATGCCTCTGAGATAGATAGTTCAGACCTTACGGAAATGTCTGTCATTCAGCCGGGAGTAATGGGCAAAACAGGCATAGAGGCAAGCGAGCAGGTAAAAGCCGCTGTTGACAGCATAAAACCTGCGGCAGTCATTGCGGTAGACGCTCTGGCTTGTTCCGAGATAGATAACCTTGGCTGTACTATCCAAATGTGCGATACGGGAATCTCCCCAGGCAGCGGCGTGCAGAATTCACGGAAGGAGCTGTCAGAAAGCACCTTGGGAGTACCCTGTATAGCCATAGGTGTGCCTATGGTCATAGACCTTTCCACCGCAGCAGAAAAAATGTTTTCCGCCTCTGCGAATGAAAAAGCGGCTGGAATGACCGTTACGCCTAGAAATGTTGATAAGCTTGCGGCGAATTGTGCGGAGTATATATCCCTCAGTATAGATCTGGCATTCCAGAAGTCATTGACGGCTGAGGAACTGAGATCCTTGACACAGTAAGGCTTATACATTATAATATAGTAAAGGCGGAAAATGCCGTTTTATGGTGGTTTTCGTTAGTAAAATGCAGATGTAAACTTTTTATTAATTTGAATCATACGATTATAGAAAACGTTTTCTGTAATCGTATTCTGTCATTTATTTATCACCTAATTGTCATAATCGCCAAAAATGTAACCGATTTATATTGCAAAATGCTGATTGACTAATTATTGTATTTTTGTTATGATATAAATGACGAAGATATATAACGCTTTCGTGTTAGATAAGTGCTTTAGGGTAAGGAAGCACTTGTTTATTTTTCAAGGAGGTTACTATTAATCATGAAAATTACGAAAAGATTACTGGCAGGCGTATGTGCGCTTACACTTTGCTGCGGTCTTGCAGCCTGCGGCGGATCAGGTTCAGATACTGAATCTTCATCTAAGGCTAAGGCTATCGAAATGAACGACGATCAGAAGGCTCAGGTAAGTGAACTTGCCAGCAAGCTGGAAGATAAGGAGCTTGCAAACAAGACTATCAAGTGGATGGCTCACTATGACATCAACCCTGGTGACGGAAAGGTCGTTCCTCCGGGACTTCAGCTTTTCAAGGATAAGTATGACGGAAACATCGAGTACGTTCAGACAACTTGGGAAAACAGATATACAGACCTCGCTAAGGCTGTAATGGCTAACGATTCACCTGACTTCTTCCCTGCATCAGACATGGACGGTTTCCCGAAGGGTGCTATCAAGGCAATGTTCGAGCCTATCGATGATTATATTGATTTCGATTCAGACACATGGTCTGACGTAAAGGCTACAAATGACTCATTCGTATTCAACGGTGGTCACTATGTTGCAGCTATCCAGTCTGCACCAAACTTTGTATGCGTATACAACACAAAGACTATTGAAGAAAGTGGTCTTGAGGATCCTGCTGAGCTCTACTATAACGACGAGTGGACATGGAGCAAGTTCACAGAGATGTGTCTTGACTTCACAGACGCTGACGCTGACAAGTACGCTCTTGACGGTTACTGGTACGGCAAGGCTCTTAACGATACTTGCGGTGTGCCTCTTATCGGTATCGAGGATGGTAAGCTTGTAAACAACATGAGCAATCCTCAGGTAACTAAGGTTCAGGAGCTTATGTATGAACTCCAGAAGAACGAAGTTGTATTCGACCGTTCAAGCAACAACTGGAGCACAAGAGGCGACGGTACAACAGGTGAAGGTCTTGGTTCAGGACTTACACTCTTCATCCCAGTTGGTACATGGGCTATCGAGGCTTCTCCGGCAGAAGTTAAGCCTTTCGGTGACGTTGAAGCAGGCGAAGTTATGTTCTGCCCAATGCCTAGAATGGACGATTCCGATACATATTATGTATCTGCAAGAGTTGAAGGTTACTTCCTCTGCAAGAACGCTCCAAACCCAGAGGGCTTTGCAGCATACATGAACTGCCTTAAGGTTGCTAGCGCTGAGGCTGCTAACATCACAGAAGAACAGCTCAAAAATGACTATAAGTGGAATGACGATATGATCGCTATGCGTCAGGAGATCATGACACTTGTTAATACAAACCCTGTATATGATTTCCAGGATGGTGTTTCTGCTGAGCTTTCTACACAGATGCAGAACGTAAACCAGGCTACAATGATCACAGGCGGCGGAGCTACAACATGGACAGCTTGCGTTGCTGAGTATGAGAAGGCAGTTGACTACCTCATCAAGGAAGCTAACTCAAACATTTCTGATACTCCGGAGGAAATGGAATAATCAGTACAGCTGATGTTTATACGATATTAAAAGTATAATCAAGATATTTCAAGGGACAGACTTTGCGGTCTGTCCCTTTTGTGTTGGAAAGGTTATGAAATGTGTTGGCAGAATATGCTTTAAAAACATAAAAATCTTCTGAATTTATCATACATTTATCACATTGAAAAGTATAATATAATTATAGCAAAAAGATAAAGACATCTGAGAGTGGAAGCATTCAGATGACGCATATAGGAGGTATTCATTATGAATGATTACAATAATTTCGGAAGCTTTAATAACGGCAAGCCAAACGATCAGAACGTCAGAAATGAGCAGAACAATGCAAATAACGCAAATGCTCAGAACATGAATAACGGTCAGCCGTACAACAGAATGAACGGCGCACAGTTCACAAACCAGAACAACGCAAACGGCTCGTATAATTACGGTCCACAGAATGCAAACAATATGGGCGGTATGAACGAGTTCTCATATAACCCCGGCAAGCCGAAGAAAACTATCGGCAGAAAGATCCTTACAGCCTGCATAGCTATCCTCAGCGTTGCGGCGATAGCTACTACTTCTATCGTAGGCTATACACTTGTTACTGGCAAGAATCCTATCCCGACTTCATCAAGCGATTCATCAGTTTCTTCAAAGGACGATTCATCTTCTTCATCTGCAAAGTCAACAGTTGACAGAGATAATCTCCCAACGCTTGAACAGCTTGCAGCTCCTGACGATGCACTTTCTATCCCTGAGATAGTTGAAAAGGTTTCACCGTCAGTTGTGGGAATTTCCTGCATCACTTCAAGCGGCGTTCAGACAGGTTCAGGTATCGTGCTGAGCGAGGACGGTTACATCATCACAAACGCTCACGTTATCAGCGGCGCACAGTCTATCTCAGTTGTTCTTCCAAGCAGCTATTCAGATTCATCTGACAGCAGCTCAGACAGCTCTGATGAAAACACAGAGGATAACCTCACATTCACAGCAGAAAAGGTCGGCAGCGACGATCAGACAGACCTTGCCGTACTTAAAATAGATAAAACAGGTCTTACACCTGCCGAAATAGGCAAGTCAGCAGACGTTCAGGTCGGCGAACTTTCTATCGTTATCGGTAACCCTCTCGGACTTGACCTCGCAAACTCTGTTACCGCAGGAATAATCTCTGCTAAGGACAGAACTATCACAGTCGAGGACAGAACAATGAACCTTATGCAGACAGACGCTTCTGTAAACAACGGTAACTCAGGCGGACCGCTCATCAACGCTTACGGTCAGGTGATCGGCATCACTTCAGCAAAGGTTTCTTCATCAGTCGCTGAGGGACTTGGATTTGCTATCCCGATCGACGAGGCTCTCCCGATCATTGACGATCTTATGAAGAACGGCTATGTAACAGGCAGACCAAGCCTCGGTATCTCAGGAACAGACGTTACAAGCGCTTATTCAAGCTATTACGGAATTCCACAGGGCTTCCTCGTTGCAGACGTTTCAGAGGGCAGCGGTGCTGAAAAGGCCGGTATCCAGCAGAACGATATCATTATCGCTATCAACGATACTATGATAACTTCTATAAATGAACTCAACGAGATAAAGAATAAGTGCAGCGTCGGCGATACAGTTACGCTGACGATATACAGAAACGGCAAGAAGATGGACGTTGACGTTGTCCTCGGCGAATCTTCAAATGAGGAATCATCTTCTTCCGACGATCAGAGCGACCAGAACGCTCAGCAGGAACAGCAGCAGGGTCAGCAGAACTACGGATATTCTAGTCCTTTCGGTAGCTTCGGCTGGTAAATCTGCAAAGTTTATAACTGTAATGTAAGTTTTCTCCATACTTTTTCATATTCTTTTACTTCTGGAAAGAGCCGTACTCAGGTGCGGCTCTTTCTTTTGCTGTATGCGGCAGGCTTTAACCCTATGGCAGCGGTCGGCATATAATATGTCAGCGGAACAGGAACGTGAATGCTTTTGTTTCGCAAAAAAAGAAAAAGGACGGTAGACAGAATGGAAAATTTTAATATAACGGGAACTTATATCGCAATGACGTCGATAACCTATGCAATGAAAGCAAAGGATATCCTCAACGGTCTGGGGTACTTCTGTGAAGTCACCCGAACCCCGAAAAATATGGGCAGCGGCTGCGGATATTCGCTGAGAATAAAGGATAACCCCGATCTGATAACGGCACAGCTGGACAGACATATGCTGCCCTATAAAGGCGTGTTCAGACCATGAGCGGAGGTGAAAGCCTTGACGGCGAATTTTGATAACTCGGCGACCACCTTTCCAAAGCCTGAAAGCGTGAGGAAAGCTGTTTCCACGGCTATGGTGAGATACGGCGGAAATCCGGGAAGGGGCGGACACAGCCTGTCTGCGGCGGCAGGAGAGCAGGTTTACAGGGTGAGGAAAACGGCGGCTGAATTTTTCGGCGCAGATGTGGAAAACACCGTTTTTACGCCAAACTGCACCTATGCGCTGAATATGGCAGTAAAGGGGATAATGCAGAACGGCGGTCATGTAATTATAACCTGCTATGAGCATAACGCCTGCTCACGTCCTGTGTTCGCTTTGGCGAAAAACGGCAGGGCGAGATTTTCGATAGCAAATATTTATGAAGACACCGACAGGACGATCGACGAGCTTTCTGCGCTCATTATGCCCGAAACAAAGGCGGTCTGTTGTATAATAGCGTCAAACGTCACGGGGCGGATAATGCCTTACAGGGAGATAGCCGAGCTGTGCAGGAAAAGGGGACTGTGCTTTATAGCTGACGGCGCACAAGCCTGCGGCATACTCGACCTTAAAATGTCAGACGGATTTAATTTCCTCTGCACATCGGGACATAAGGCGCTTTACGGTCCATCGGGAACAGGTCTGCTCATCTCGGACGGACAGTATAAGCTTTCGACCATCGTCGAGGGCGGAACAGGTGCGACCTCCTCCGAACTGGATCAGACGCCTTTTATGCCCGAACAGCTTGAAAGCGGCAGCGTTAATACCACAGGCATAATCGGTCTTGGAGCAGGCATAGAATTTGTCAGAAGAAAAACTCCTGCGGTCATCAGAACGCACGAAAAGTCCCTGTGCGAGCTTTTTGAAAACGGTCTGAGAAATATAGGCGGAGTGATCGTCTATGACGAGAGCAGCGAGCGTGTGCCTATAACGGCATTCAACTTGGGGGAGGAACATTCCGACAGGATAACCACTCTACTCAACGAGGAGGGCTTTGCACTCAGAGGGGGACTTCAATGCGCCGCCCTTGCTCACAGGACACTCGGCACAACTGAGCAGGGAGTTGTAAGATTTTCACCCTCAGCTTTCAACAGCAGGGAACAGGTAAGACGGCTGCTTGCGGCAATACAGAAGATCAAGAGAAAAAATTGAATATCATAAAAACTCACATCGGCGGTCAGTTTCAAAGCTGTCCGCCGATAATTTCTGCGTTTTATGACGAAAAATAAGCACTCTGAGATTGTAAATTTGTTGTGAACCGGTAACAAATTGTGCATATTTACAGAGCTGGTTTGTAAAAAGCCGAATTTTTAATAATATGTATACAAATTTACCAAAATTGATGTATAAGTCTTGACAAAGCGGGCGATATGCTATATAATAATATCATTGAAACAATTAATAGATACAATAACCATAAATGTTATTCCGTCCCTAGTGATTAAGTAAACTTCGATTAACAAATTGGATAGATTGACTTATTGAACATATTGAATTTGTGAATATGTACAAATCTGAAAAAAGTTTTGAAAAACTATTGACAAATACGTTCAAAAGTTGTATAATGTAATCACAGTAAAGGAAATGAACAAATGAATGTACTAATTCAAAAAATTTGTTTCAATACTTAATTTTGTAAAGTTTACCGCTAAGGTACTTTAATATTTTTTATTTATTATGGAGGGATTTTCTATGAAGAAATCTAACAAGAAGGGCTTCACCCTTGTAGAGCTCGTAGTAGTTATTGCAATTATCGGCGTACTTGCAGCTATTCTCGTGCCTTCAATGATGGGCTATGTAAAGAAATCAAGACTTAAGACAGCTAACGGAAACGCTAAGACAGCTTACAATGCAGTAGCAGAGTATGCAGCTGATCAGGAAACAAAGGGTACACCTGTTACTTGGACATCTGGTTCAGGCAATACTTATGATTGTAAGACAGACGCAAGCGGCGTTCAGCACGTTCTTTATTCAGCACTCGCTGACAATGGTAACGAAGCTGGTGAAGCTTATGTAGGCGGTGCTGATATCAACAGCAAGACTACATTCTTCGTTCACTGGAGAAAGACATCTTCTGACACGATCACTGGTCAGTATCCAGAGGCTACAGCTGATGTTGATTCTTGCCCAGCATTCGGAACATGGACAGCACAGTAATCCTGTAACTGAATTATGAATAATCAAGACGGTAACTTCGGTTGCCGTCTTTTTTTTGTACTTACATAAGCGAAAAAATTAAAAAGTTTTAAAATATTGCTCTTACGGTTGACATAACCCTCGAATAAGGTTATAATTAAAAGGTATGAAAAATTATTCGTATAAGGGGATATATGCTTGAAATATATTTTTAAAACCAATTCTGCGCAGGAAACTATCTCCCTCGGCGAAAAGATAGGCGCAAGACTCTGCGGCGGCGATATCATCGCTTACAGCGGCGGTCTTGGCGCAGGAAAAACCACCATTACAAGAGGAATTTCCCTCGGTATGGGACTTGGCGACGAGGTGACTTCCCCCACATTCGCCCTTGTGAATGAGTATAGGGGCAAAGGGCTGAGCCTTATCCATTTCGATATGTACAGGATAAATTCTGCCGAAGACCTTGAAACCACAGGCTTTTTCGACTATATGGACGAGGACACCGTCCTTGCGGTGGAGTGGAGCGAGAATATCGCTGACGAGCTGCCCGAAAACTGTATAAGGGTGGATATTCAGCGTACCGACGAAAATTCAAGGACCATAACGGTGGAAACAACTGACGGAGATGACAGATTTGAAGATATTAGGAATTGATACCAGCGGAAAGGTTGCGTCCGTTGCTATAACCGACGGCGAACGTCTGCTGTGGGAAAAATCGGTCTATACAAAGCTTACCCATTCGCAGGTAATACTGCCTATGGTAAAGCAGGCGCTTGAGGAAACTGAGCTGGATCTCTCAGACCTCGACTGTGCCGCTGTGGCGAAAGGACCCGGTTCATATACAGGCCTGCGTATCGGTATCGGTGCGGTAAAGGGAATGTGTATGGGTGCGCCTAAGCTTAAATGTGCAGGAGTTTCAACTCTGCTGAGCCTTGCGTATAACTGCTGTGCGTTCAATGGAAAAATAATTTCTGTTATGCGTGCAAGACCGAAGATAGTCTATGCCGCAGAGTTTGAATGTGATAACGGCAGGATAAAAAGGCTTACCGAAGATAAAGTCTGCCCCGAAGATGAATTTTTCGGAAGTGCTGACCTTAGCGGAAAGGTGATGCTTGTTGGTGATAATGCGGCTGAGATAAAGGCACAGCGTTTTGCTGACAATGCGGATATTATCTGTGCCGCTGCGCCGAACGTTCTGCAAAGAGCGTCCTCGCTTTGCCTTGCGGTCGAGGCTGATAATGAGCTTGTAATCACTGCGGACAAGCTGGAGGTATCTTATCTTCAGGCGACAAAGGCTGAAAAGGATAAGGCACATTCATAAAAGTAAAAAATATAAAGAAAATTTAACGGAGGAACTGATATGAAAATAGCAATAGGCTGTGATCACGCAGGTCCTGCCCTCAAGGCGGAGATACTTGCGCATCTTGACGAAAAGGGAATAGAGTACACCGATTTCGGCATTCAGGAGGGTGAAAAGGTAGATTACCCCGAAAAGGCTGAGGAGGTTTGCAGAAAGATTGCAGACGGCAGCTATGATATGGGTATCCTCATCTGCGGCACAGGAGTCGGAATGTCCATGTGCGCAAATAAGGTAAAGGGCATAAGAGCTGCCTGCTGTTCAGATTATTTTTCAGCAAAGTATACAAGAGCGCATAATGACGCAAACGTGCTTTGCATAGGCGCAAGAGTTCTCGGCGCAGGACTGGCAGCAGAGCTTGTTGACGTGTTTATCGAAACACCGTTCGAGGGCGGCAGACATCAGCGCAGAATAGACAAGATAACTGATATCGAAAACAGAAATTAAGTTGTCATTAAATATAAAAAACCTGTGAGCAGTTTATCCTGCACACAGGTCTTTTTTTGTAATGTTATGATCTCATTGCCCCCGACATTATACAGCCGCCTGCCGCACCTGCGGAGAGTATCTGCGGAAAGTTTTCCTCAGATATCCCGCCGATAGCGTAAACGGGTATGTCAAGCGCAGTGCATATGCTTTCAAGAAACTCCGTCCCTCTGGGCGGAAGTCCCTTTTTGCAGTCGGTGGCGAAAATATGCCCTGCGGCAACGTAGCTTGCACCTAAGCTTTTGGCAAGCACAGCCTGCTCCATACTGTGAACGGAAGTACCCGTAACATCAAATTCATCACAAAGCTCAGCCGTCAGCAAATCGAGCGGCATATGAAGCCTTTTCACACCCAGAGATCTTGCCGCCTGCGGATAGAAATGCAGGGTAAGCTCCACACAGCTGTCCTCACAGGCTCTCAGAACACGTTCCGCAAGCTGGGTGTATTCTTTCTCCGTCAGATCCTTTTCACGCAGTATGAGCCGTTTTATGCCTGTCTGCGCAATGCGGCTCACCTGCTCTTCAAGTGGTCTTGGACAAAGACTGCGGCATGACACCGCAATTATCTTATTCGGGTATGTAAACATAATCGTTGAGTACAGGCTGCAGTCCCTTTGAACGTATAGCTGCGCATACTTCGTCAAGACTGCGGTCATCACTTATCTCGAACTGGTTGTCGCCCTTTGATTCTTCCTCAGTGTGGCTGCCTATGCCGGTGCTTACTCCTGCGGATATCTTTGTGGCGCACATACCGATAACATTGTCACGGAAACCTGCCCTTTCACGGGTGGAAATGGTAAGTCCTGCGAACGGCATAAATATCCTGTATGCACACATAACCTGCAAAAGCTGTCTTTCGTGAACGTCCTTTGGATTTATCTTATCGTTGTTTATGATAGGGCGCAGACGTGGGCAGGAGAATGATATCTCTGCGTGAGGATATTTTCTCTGAAGAAGATAAGCGTGTGTTCCCACAGCGAAAGCGTCCTTGCGGAAATCGTCAAGTCCAAGCAGAGCCGCAAAAGCAACTCCACGCATACCGCCCCTTATCGCTCTCTCCTGAGCGTTCAGACGGTAAGGGAAGATACGCTTGTGACCTGCAAGGTGGAGAGTTTCGTATTTGTCGCTGTTGTATGTTTCCTGAAATACCGTAACATAGTCAGCGCCGCACTTGTGAAGATATGCATACTCGTCTGTGTTCATAGGGTAAACCTCAATGCCCACATTCTTGAAATATTCATGAGCTATCTCGCAGGCTTTTCCGATGTACTCCACATCGCTCATTTTTCTGCTCTCGCCTGTGAGAATGAGTATCTCCTCCATGCCTGTCTTTGCGATAGCCTCCATTTCACGGCGGATACCCTCATAGTCAAGCTTTGCACGGCGAATCTTGTTGTGACAGTTGAATCCGCAGTAAATGCAGTAGTTTTCACAATAGTTTGCAATGTAAAGTGGTGTGAAAAGACATACGCTGCTGCCGAAATGCTTTGCCGTTTCGATAGTAGCACGTCTTGCCATCTGTTCAAGGAAAGGCTCTGCGGCAGGGGAGAGAAGTGCGCCGAAATCCTCCGTTGTTGGATATTCCGCCGCAAGGGCACGTTTTACATCGTCAGCTGTGTATTTGTTGTAATCGTAAGCTTTCATTCTGCTTACTACCTGCTCGCCGATATCTGAATCCTCCAGTATCTCCATATCGGGCAGATATTTCATATGGTCTGTACGTTCCTGTTCCATTTTATATTCTCCTTACTATCATTCCTGAATAAATCCTGTGAGCGGTGATGAGGCTGACGCACGGTCAAGCACTCTTCCTGTGCCTGCGAGGTAAGCTGTTCTTCCTGCGATAATAGCGTGTTTGAAAGCCTTTGCCATCTCAACTATGTTTCCTGCTGTGGCGATAGCTGTGTTAGCCATTATAGCAGCCGCACCCATTTCCATAGCCTCACAAGCCTGTGACGGCTTGCCGATACCTGCGTCAACGATTATAGGCAGGTCGATCTCTTCAATGAGTATGCGTATGAACTGCTTTGTGGCAAGTCCCTGATTTGAACCGATAGGAGCGGCAAGAGGCATTATAGCTGCTGCGCCTGCATTGACCATATCTCTTGCGGCATAAAGGTCAGGATACATATATGGCATAGGGATAAAGCCTTCCTTAGCCAGCATCTCGCAAGCCTTTGCAGTTTCGTAGTTGTCAGGGAGAAGATATTTTGAATCGTGGATTACCTCTATCTTGATAAATTCTCCGCAGCCTGCCTCTCTTGCAAGGCGGGCGATCTTTACAGCCTCTTCAGCATTTCTTGCACCCGATGTGTTAGGGAGAAGTGTGATGCCCTTTGGGATATGTTCAAGGATATTTCCGTTAAAGCTGTTTACACGGCGCAGCGCAAGTGTGATTATCTCTGCGCCTGCGTGTTCTACCGCAGCGTTGATAAGGTCAAGGTCAAATTTTCCTGAACCGAGAATAAAGCGGGAATTAAATTCCTTTCCGCCGATAATAAGCTTGTCTTCCATAATAATATTCACCTTTCTGTTTTTAGTTTTCTGAGTTTAATGAGTTTAAAATTATTTCGATTATCTTGCTTGCCTGATGTCCTGCGCAGATAATCACCCTTGCGGCAGTCAACCCCTCGCCGTCAGCAACGTCCGTAACGCCGTCGCCGCATATGAAAAAGCGGTCTGTTATCCGTCGGGTAGTTATCTCGTTGGCTCTTCCCCAGCCTGCCATTCCCGAACCTGAAACGATGTACTTTTCGGGGAACTTTTCAAGCAGCGTGTTCACCAGCATGGCTTTCTGATCGGGGCGGTCGAATGCCTCGCAGATTATATCACAGTCCTTGAAAATATCGGCACAGTTTTCCTCCGTTATCTTTATGTTATGGGACTCTATCCTGCAAAATGGATTTATGCAGCCGAGGATAGATGTGAGAGCCTGAGTTTTCGGCTTGCCGATATCGGCTAAAGTGTAAAGCTGACGATTGATGTTTGAAAGCTCGACTTTGTCGAAGTCCGCAATGGTAAGCTTGCCTATGCCGTTTCTCGCAAGAGCGCAGGCTGTGTTCGAGCCTAGTCCGCCCAAGCCTGCAATGCCGACGTGAGCCTTTTTCAGCCTTTCGTAAATAGGCTTTTTGCTGCGTGAATCAAGAGCAGCCGCAAATTCCTGTTCGGTAATGGCAAAACTGTTCATATCAGCCGCCTCCCACAAAGCCGATGACTTCAACTTCATTGCCGTCCTCAAGAACGGTTTCGCCGTACTTTGCTTTCGGCAGTATCTCGCCGTTTATCATTACCGCAACGTGAGCAGGGTCACGGTTCTCTCTCTCAAGGTATTTCAGTACAGTCAGTCCCGTTGCCTCAGCCTGTTCGCCGTTTATAAGCAGCATCATATCACTCCTCTGTAAAAATTTTACACAAAATAAAAAAGACTGCGTTCAGAATTGCACCGAAGGTGGTACACCCCTGAACACAGTCTTTTGTGTTTAATTAATTATACCATATTTGCGTGTCAGATGTCAAGCATTTTGTACGCTTTTTTAATGTCATACATTGTATGTGCAAAGCATACATTAACGCCGTGTGAATTAAGTTGAAAACTGTCGGTAAAGATAAAAAGTTAACTAAAGAAATCGATAACAATTACGGCGTAACTGGCACATATGACAAAATATTAGCAGGACAATGTTAAAATTACAAAAAAGCATTGACTATAATTAACAAATGATATATAATATATGTGTAAATAAAAATGGAAAAGTAGAAGTAAAGTCAGAAGTATATAATCCGATTGGATTAAGTTTGTTTTGAGTATAGACAAGGGGGAATCTTAATGATCGGAACACAGACTGCCAGTCCTGTAATGGAGCAGACTGACTATGTTGGAGAATTGGAAACTGAACACCATACCGCAAAAAATATAGACATTTCAAGCCGTGCTGCGGCTGTCGTTAAGGAAAGGGAAGTCCCTGAGCTGGATTTCAAGTATGATCCTAAGCCTGTTTACAGCTTTGTAAAGCGATTTGCAGATATATTCCTTTCGCTTATGGCGCTTATCATGCTTTCACCGCTGTTTCTGGTGGTGAGTGCTGCTATCTTTATAAGAGATCCTGGAAATCCTTTCTTCTCACATTATAGAGTGGGCAGAAACGGCAAGAAGTTTAAAATGTACAAGTTCCGCTCAATGTATAAGGACGCCGAGGAAAGAAAGGCTGAACTTATGGCGGCGAACGAGTGCAAGGGCGCAAACTTTAAAATGGCTGACGATCCGAGGATCATCGGAAAGCTGGGCAAGTTTATAAGAAAGAGTTCTATTGACGAACTTCCGCAGCTTGTGAATATCCTTAAAGGCGATATGTCTGTTATCGGTCCAAGACCGTTCGTTCCGGACGAGCAGGATAAGCTTCCGAAGGAAAGACTGCTGGTAAGACCCGGTCTGTCATGCTACTGGCAGATAAACGGCAAGAATGAGCTTTCTGAGGAAATGGCTAATTACTATGACCTCAAATATATAATGGACAGATCTGCTGCAACGGACGTAAAGATAATCCTTAAAACAGTAGAGGTAGTTCTGAAAAGCTCAAACAGCTAAATCGGAACAAACTGGAAAAAATCAATATGAATATCAAAAGATCCCTGCCATATGACGGGGATCTTTTTTGCTTTATATTTTCTGTTTTTTAGCTGCATTAGCCGCATTGACCGCAAGCAAATGCTGCTCCTCATATTTATGCTTTGTGGCAAGTCCGCCTCTTATATGTCGCTGTTGTTTGTTTTCCTCTAAGATTTCTTTTACCTTAGCGTATAAAGCCGGGGATATTCCCGGAAGCCGTTCGGAAAGATCTTTATGTACAGTCGATTTGCTCACACCGAAAGCTTTCGCCGTGGCACGGACTGTCGTTCGTCGGGAAACCATATATTCTCCGAAGATCACCGGACGCTCCTTGTCGGATTCAACCATTATTCACACCCCTATACATTTTTATGTAGTAAAATATATGCATAGGGGATTGTAAATATTACCGAATTATTTGCCGAGTATCTCCTCGATAGACTCTGCACAAAGCTCTATTGCCTTGTCGATCTCTTCTTCATTTATAATGAGCGGTGGGTTAAAGTACAGCACATCGCCCAGCGGTCTTAAAAGCAGACCTTTTTCAAGAGCCTTTTTGTAAATGCTGTAACCCGTTCTCAGACCGCCGTCAAAGCCTTCCTTTGTTGACGGATCTTTTACAAGCTCCATTGCGTTTATCAGACCGAGATGACGTATCTCGCCCATATGCTTGTAATCACCAAGCCGCTCGTTGAGCCTGTTGTTCAGATAGACTGCTCTCTTCTGAGCGTTTTCAAGTATGTTTTCCTCACGGAAAAGCTTTTGCACAGCCAGTGCGCAGGCGCAGCCGAGTGGATTTCCCGAATAGGTGTGTGAGTGCATAAATGCCTTTCCCTCGCTGTAATCCGCATAGAATGCGTCATATATCTCCTGCGTGGTTATGGTTATCGCCATAGGCATATAGCCGCCTGTAAGTCCCTTTGAGATGCACATAATGTCAGGGCTTACGCCTGCGTGATCGAAAGCGAACATCTTTCCTGTACGTCCGAATCCTGTTGCTATCTCGTCCGCAATGAGCAGAACGTCATACCTGTCGCAAAGCTCACGGAGCTTTTTGAGGTAGAGAGCAGGATACATCTTCATTCCTGCACTGCCCTGAAGAAGCGGCTCAACGATAACTGCGGCTGTTTCATCCGCATAGAGTTCAAAGTCCTTTTCAGCGTGTTCAAAACATTCGCACTGACAGCAGTCACGGCATTTTCCGTATGGACATCGGTAGCAGTCGGGTGCTTGTATCCTTATGGTGTCCATAAGCATCGGCTTGTATATCTTAGCATAAAGATCCATTGTACCCACAGAGAGCGCACCTATTGTTTCACCATGATAGCCGTCGCTCAAGCACATAAAACGCTTTTTCTTAGGCTTGCCCGTCTGATACTGATACTGAAAAGCCATTTTCAGAGAACATTCCACCGCCGCAGAACCGTTGTCCGAAAAGTTGAACTTGCATAGTCCTTTCGGGATCATCTCCATAAGCTCTTCACACAGCTTTATTGCAGGCTCGTGAGAGAAGTTTGCGAAAATAACGTGTTCAAGCTTGTCGATCTGCTCCTTTACCGCCGCATTTATTGCAGGGTTGCAGTGACCGAGAAGATTGCACCACCAGCTTGAAACTATGTCGATATATTCCTTGCCGTCCTTGTCATAAAGCTTTACGCCTGAACCGTGATCGACGATAATAGGTTTAAGCTCCTCATAATCCTTCATCTGTGAGCATGGGTGCCAGATGTATTTCAGATCCTGCTCAACAAGCTGTTTTGTACTGTAACTGTCCATTTTATCATATCTCCTTATAAAGGGAAAGCAGCATCTTTTCGTCGATGTCGATATCCTTGTCGCCTATTTTTACATATGCGCATACAGGTACTGAGGTAAGCTCCTGCATCATTTTTGCGTTGTCCTCCTGCATAACTCCGCCTGTCCAGTTGTTTAAAACTATGCCAGATATAGGTATATCTCTGTTTTTCAGATATTCCACCGTCAGCACAGTTGTGTTTATCGAACCGAGTTTAGGTTCTGTAACTATGATAGTCGGCAGTTTGAACTCTTTTATGATATCTTCAAGGAATATCTTTTCCTTGTCGTCATATCTGATAGGACACATTATTCCCCCAGAGCCTTCCATTGTGACATAATCGTAGGCTTCCTTTACACGTTCAAAGCCTTTTTTTACAACGGACATCTCCACAAGATCTCCCTCGATCTGTGCCGCAAGGTGAGGCGACAGTGCATTTTTATAAATGTACGGCACAAGCATATCCAGCGGTTCGCCTATGTTGGCAACAGTGTTTACATAGCCTGCGTCGCTTTCCTCCACCGATTCCGCACCGCTGAGCGCAGCTTTATAGTAGCCTGCGTTTATTCCCATTTCTCTGAGCTTTTTTACGATAAGCGCTGTAACGTATGTCTTTCCGTCATCTGTACCTGTGGCTGTGACGAACAGCCCTTTTGAAATTTTACCCATTATCCCACTCTTTTCTTTTTTATTTTATTCTATCTTTTATATTTATTATATCACTTTTGTTCACACATTTGAAAGACCGACCTTGTAACCAAGTCTGTCAAGGGTAAGCATATCTTTTTCGATGGTTATTCCCTGTGTGGTGAGCATATCGCCTGTTATAGCGGCATTTGCTCCCGAACAGAAAAGCTTTTCTCCCTTGTCAGGCATAAGTCCTCTTCCGCCTGCAAGTCTTATAAATCCGTCAGGGATAATAAAGCGGAATATCGCAGTAGTCCTTGCCATTTCCTCGGTGGAAAGGACCTTGTTGTTTTCAAGTGGTGTGTGTGGGATAGGGTTGAGCATATTTACAGGGATAGATCTTACACCAAGTTCTCTTGCCTGAAGTACCATATCTATTCTGTCCTCCATAGTTTCGCCAAGTCCCATTATTCCGCCGCTGCATATTTCAAGTCCTGCCGCCTTTGCAGCGTTGATAGCAGCTATCTTGTCGGCATAGGTGTGGGTCGTGCATATCTGTGGGAAAAATCTTTCAGAGGTTTCGAGATTGTTGTGTACACGCTGAACGCCTGCGTCTTTCAGTTTTCTGAAATTCTTTTCGTCAAGAAGTCCGAGAGAAACGCAGATAGATATAGGACAGACCTTTTTTATCTCTCTTATGCTGTCGCAAAGCTTGTCTACCTCGCTGTCTGAAAGCTTTCTGCCCGAACATACGATAGAGTATCTCGGAACGCCTCTTTCGTAGTTGTAAAGCGCCTGTTCAAGTATCTTGTCTGTATCAAGCAGAGGATATTCCTCAATGCTTGTGCAGTAGTGAGCAGACTGAGCGCAGTATTTGCAGTTTTCAGAGCAGCGTCCGCTCTTTCCGTTTATAATGGTACACATATCAAATGTGTTTGAGCAGAACTTTTCCCTTATCTCGTTTGCGGTATCGCAAAGCTCCTCGAAAGGAGCGTCGATAAGCGATATCGCCTCATCTCTTGTAATAAGTTCTCCGCCGTATATTTTCTCTTTAAGTTTCTTTATTGTGTTGTTCATATTAAATGTCCTCTGTTATTATCTGCGGTATTTTGATGTGATAGGTATAAGTCTTTTTCCGATAAGTGTGCCTAAGAAGCAGAATGCAATATCTCCCGGAACGACCAGCAGGAAGCAGTGAAGTATAAGCGCCCATACTCCGATCGGTGTTCCGCCTACCCAGTAGTTTGAAACTATGTAACAGTGAATAAGACCTAATGCATAAACTATGCCCATTCCTGCAAAGTTTGCCGCAAGTATCCTCTTGTATGACGGGTTCTTAACTGCGTTTGCGATCTTGCCTGTAACATAAGTGCCTATGATAAATCCGATAAGATATCCGAAACTTGGTTTAAAAATATAGTAAAGTCCGCCGCCCTCCGTGAATATCGGAACGCCCAGAAGTCCCAGAACCACATATGCGCCTACGCTTGCCGCACCGTATCTTCCGCCGAGTATGATCCCTGCCAGCATTGTGATAGGGTACTGTAAAGTGAAAGGCACAACAGGTATCGGTATCCTTATAAATGCGCCTACCGCAGTAAGAGCGGTGAAAACTGCACACATACATATCATAACGGTCTTATTGTTGCTTTTTGCGGGTGAGTTTGGTGTGTTTCTTGTGTCAGTCATAATTTTTTCTCCGTTTCCTGTTTATTAGTTCTGAGCCTTTCTTATGCTTATCTCGCCTGTGGAGATAGTATGCTCAGTTGAGTCCTCAAATCGTGCTATAAGCCTGCATTCGTTGTCCACGTCAATCATGGTGGCAGGGATAGTTTCTTTCGGCGAGATAATGTTTATCTTCTCGTTCCTCCACATAAGACGTTTTCTGTACCCCTCCATATAGGTGTGTTCATCAAGCTCGTGGTAGTATTTCATAAAGCGCTTTATCAGCTCTGCCGCAAGCCTGTTTCTCAGATCACCCTCACGGCGGTCAAAAACCGCTCCTGCGATATCCTTTATCTCATCGGGGAAACCGCCCTCAGGCTGGTACACGTTTATTCCTATACCCGATACAGCATATTCAAGTCCGCCGTTTTCCATACTGAAAGCCGCCTCGGTGAGTATGCCGCATATCTTCCTGCCGTCTATATAAACGTCATTAACCCATTTTATCTCAGGCTTTTTGTCCGAAAGCGCCTCGATAGCCTCAGCCACCGCCACCGCTGCGGCAGTAGTAATTTTCAGCGCCTCATTTGCTGACATAACAGGTCTTAGCAGTATACTGATGTAAAGTCCCGTATCAGATGGGGAGAAAAAGCTCCTGCCCAGTCTGCCCTTGCCAGCCGTCTGCGCACCTGCAATGACCACCGTTTTTTCTTCTGCGCCGTTGTTTGCAAGCTCCCGCAGTCTTGTGTTTGTGGAGTCTGTTACCTTGTAGACCTGAAGAGGTATATCGTTAAGTTCGTCACCGAGATATTTTCTTACACCGTCCTCACTCAGCACGTCGCTGTCCGTTTCAAGGCAGTAGCCTTTGTTTGTTACAGCTGATATGGCACAGCCGTCCTCCCTCAGAGAGTTTATGGCTTTCCATACCGCCCCTCTTGTACAGCCGAGCTGGTCTGCTATCTCAGCTCCCGAAAGATACTTTCCTCTGTTTTCTTCAAGGAGTTTTATAAGTTTATCTTTTGTTTTCATATGCAATATGCCGTCTGCTGAAAATTTATCAGCAGCTTACCTCCTTACTTTTTTCGATCAATGCCTTAAACAGTATACCACTAAAAAAACTTATTGTCAACTTAAAATTTTAATTTTGGTATACAATATAAAAACCGCCCGAAAATACGTTGATTTTCAGACGGTTTTACCGCTTAGTATTAAATTAAAAATGCACTTACCAAGGCTTTACTGTGCCGACGATCTCTGAAATATTTGCGATGCCGTTGTCCTCACAGTACTTCTCCATACCCTCGATTATCTTCACAGGGGCATATGGATCAGCGAAGATAGCTGCGCCCACCTGTACGGTCTGTGCGCCTGCCATCATCATTTCGACAGCGTCCTCCCAAGTGGATATTCCGCCCATTCCGCATACTGGGATATTCACAGCATTTGCAACCTGCCATACCATTCTTACAGCCACAGGGAATACCGCAGGACCCGAAAGTCCGCCCACATTGTTTCTGAGGATCGGTCTGCGTGTCTTTATGTCTATCCTCATTCCGAGAAGAGTGTTTATAAGTGAAACAGCGTCTGCGCCGTTCGCCTCAACGGATTTAGCAATATCAACTATGCTTGTAACGTTAGGTGAAAGCTTTACCATAAGAGGCTTGTCAGTAGCGTCTTTTACAGCCTTTGTTACTGCCCCTGCAACATTGCAGTCAGTACCGAAAGCCGCACCGCCCTGCTTTACGTTAGGGCATGAGATATTCAGCTCGATAAGGTCAACAGCTGTGCCGTTGAGTTTTGCCGCAAGTTCTGCACATTCTTCAATAGTCGAACCTGCGATATTTGCAACTATCCTTGTGTCCTTTGTAACAAGGTTAGGCAGCTCGTAGTTGATGAACTTGTCAACACCGCCGTTCTGAAGTCCTACTGAGTTGAGCATACCGCTTGGAGTTTCGGCAACTCTCGGACCCGGATTGCCCTCTCGTCTGTGGAGGGTCGTGCCTTTTACGGATATTCCGCCCAGCTTTGAAAGGGGATAGAACTGTTCATATTCTCTTCCGTAGCCGAAAGTTCCGCTGGCAGGTATAACAGGATTTTTAAAGTCTATTCCGCAGAAATTTACGTTCAGTCTGCTCATTCAAAAACTACCTCCTTGCTGTCAAATACAGGACCGTCCTTGCAGACGTGTGAGTTGAATTCTTCGCCGTCCTTGACCGTTCTGCATACGCATACAAGGCAAGCGCCTACGCCGCAAGCCATTCTCTGTTCAAGTGATACCTGACAGTAAATGCCGTTTTCAGCAGCCATTTTTGTAATGTTTTTCAGCATCACCATAGGACCGCAGGCATAGATTATGTCAGGCTTTTCCTTTGCAAGAACGTCAGCAAGAGCGTCGGTAACAAAGCCCTTTCTTCCTGCCGAACCGTCATCTGTGCAGAGTATCGTTTCGCATCCCATAGCTTTCAGATCCTCCTGAAGAATGCAGGCAGCCATATTTCTGAAACCGCTTATGACAACAGCGTTCTCGCCGTATTCCTTTGCAATGCCGACCATAGGCGGAGTACCTATTCCGCCGCCGATACAGACGCACTTTTTGCCCTTTTCAAGAACCTTGAATCCGTTTCCAAGCGGTGCGATAATGTCTATCATATCGCCCTTGTTAAGCTCTGATATCCTGTCTGTTCCGTGACCTCTCACCTCAAAAACAAGTCTTATCGTGCCTTTTTCCTTGTCTATATCGCAGATAGAGATAGGTCTGCGGAGGAAAAATCCCTCTGCCTGTACCTGTGCGAACTGTCCTGCCTTTGCAGCCTTTGCGATGTGCGGACAGTAAATCTCAATATCAAAAATACCTTTCGCAAGGGTCTTTTTTGAAACTATGGGGTATTTGCCCTGCTTGTACATTAAAAGTCCTCCTGTCTTACTTAATTTCTTGAAATTCCTGTACTAAAGAACAGGCGGAATATATCCGCCTGCAAAAATTATTCAAGTGTTATCTTCGGAAGATATGAGATGATATCTTCTTTCATTCTTATGACCTCACGTCTTGCAGCCTTTGCAAAATCGTGTTCGTCACAATTCTCTTCCTTCTTGTAAGCGCACATTACACCACGGGAGGAGTTTACTATCGCACCAAGACCGTTCTTGTCAAATCCCTTTGAAACGCCCTCTGCGCCGCCGCCCTGAGCGCCGTAACCGGGAACAAGGAAGAATGTGTGCGGCAGAGCCTTTCTCATCTCAGCCAGCTGTTCCGGATAAGTTGCGCCCACAACAGCACCTACGCCGCTGTAACCATACTTGCCCATGACTTCTTCGCCCCATTTTTCGCACATATCGCCCATGGTAGCGTAAACTGTCTTGTCGCCGATCTTAAGATCCTGAAGTTCGCCTGAGGACTTGTTCGATGTCTTTACAAGCACGAAAATGCCCTTGTCGAAAGCCTTGCACTGTTCAAGAAGAGGATCAATTCCGTCTGAACCGAGGTAGCCGTTTACTGTAAGAGCGTCAGCACCGAAAGCCTCGATCTTTTCGCCGCCTACGTCAGTAAGTCCGAGGTGAGCGGTTGCATAGGCCTCCATAGTTGCGCCTATGTCGTTTCTCTTGCCGTCGGTCATAACGAACATACCTTTTTCCTTAGCATACTGTATCGTCTTGTACAGCGTCTTTACGCCCTCATAGCCATACATCTCATAGTATGCAGCCTGCGGCTTTATAGCAGGACAGATATCGTGTATCTCGTCGATTATCGCCTTGTTGAATTCCCATATAGCCTTTGCAGCACCCTTGAGTGTCTTGCCGTATTTCTTGAATTTCTTTTCCTTTATATACTCAGGAACGTAGTCCAGCTTAGGGTCAAGTCCTACTACTGACGGGTTCTGAGTTTTAACGATATTTTCAATAAGTCTGTCAAGTGACATTTTCGATCTTCCTTTCTGTCAGGGTTTGCGACCGTATCCGATAGCTTTTTACAACTCAAAAACGATCTTTCCTCTGCATATGGTGTAAATATTCTTTCCTTTGAGCTTTTCGCCCTTGAACACACTGTTCTTTGATTTTGAGTTAAGCTCCGCAGGAATTACCTCCCACTCATAGTCGGGGTCTATCACAGCGAGATCGCATCTTTCTCCAACGGCGATCTTTATGGGTTCAAGCCCCATGATCTTTCTAGGATTGATAGACATTATCTCAGCTATTTTGTTCATATCGCACTTTCCTGTGTGGTAAAGCTTAGTCAGCGTTGCCGCAAGGGAAGTTTCAAGTCCCACAACGCCGTTAGGCGCTTTTTCAAAGTCAGCCTTTTCCTCAGCGGAATGTGGAGCGTGGTCTGTGATTATGCAGTCGATAGTGCCGTCAAGAACAGCTTCCTCAACAGCCTTTCTGTCCTCCTCCGTTCTGAGCGGCGGCGACATTCTGTAATCTGCGTCACGGGACAACAGCTTTTCGTCCGTGAAGGTAAAGTAATGCGGTGCAGTTTCACAAGTCACCTTTACGCCGTCCTTTTTAGCGGCTCTGATGATGTTTACCGAACCCTTTGTTGAAACGTGGCAGATATGCACTCTTGCGTTGCAGCTCATAGCAAGGCAGATCTCTCTTGCAGTGATGTAGTCCTCAGACGCTCTGTCCATACCCCTGACTCCAAGCTTTTCCGAGATCTCTCCCTTGTTGATTATTCCGCCGTTGATTATTTTAAGATCCTCACAGTGTGATGTTACGATAAGACCGTTTTCGTTCGTAAGCTCAATGGCTCTTCTCATAAGCTCTGCATTTTCCACAGGTCTGCCGTCGTCGGATATCGCAGTAACTCCTGCGGCTTTAAGATCGTCATAATCGCAAAGCTCTTCGCCCTTCATACCCTTTGTGACGCAGGCTATCGGCAGTACGTCTATACCTGTCTTTGCGCCCTTTTCAAGAATGTATCTCACACCCTCGGCTGAGTCGATAGGCGGCTTTGTGTTCGGCATACAGGCAACGCCCGTAAAACCTCCCGCCTTTGCAGCGTTCGCACCGGTGATGATGTCCTCTTTATAAGTAAGACCTGGGTCACGGAAATGAACGTGCATATCGAACAGTCCGGGCAGAGCGTAAAGCCTGCCCTCGCCGTCAATAACTCTGACTCTGCCGTCCGCATCGGGACAGCTTATCTCACCGATCTCAGTGATGATCCCGTTTTCCACCGCAATATCAGTTATCTTATCAAGACCTGTCTGCGGGTCACAGGCTCTGACGTTTTTCAAAAGAAGATCCATAGTTTTTATCCTTAATTACTTTGATTTGCCGTCGTAGAAGTCCTCTACGGTAACAGTTCTTTCACAGTTGTAAACCTCTGTTGAGTTGGATACGATGAACTTGCATGTACCCTTTTCCTCTTCCTTCTGGATCTTGTTGTTTCTGAAAGCGACAGCGGTCTTGTCCTCTTCAGGGTATTCAAGATCTCTGTAAGTGAGGGTAGAGAACAGGAAAAGATTCTCGCCGAGATCTACGCTTTCGTCCTTGCCGAAAGGCAGGATAAGGAGCTTTATCTTCTTGTCATCCTCGTCGATCTTGAAGTAGCCCTTTGCGATGATAGCGTTGTCATCTTTAAGTGAAGCGTCCGGATCGTCATTTTCAAGGTGTACCATCTTGAAATCGCCCTCTGTGGAGAATTCAAGGACTACCTTGTTCTTTGTGTCTGTCCAGTAGCCTCTGATGAGCTGTCTTGATTCTGAATCGGTGCTTTTGTCAGGTGAGTTGAAAACGTATGTGCATATGAAGATGCCGCATACTACAAAAATAACGAAAATTATGCCTAGTAAACCTGATATGAATTTTTTCATCGGGATCAAACCTCCATAATTCTATAATTCTATTTTTATTTTTGTTATTACTTTATCTGAAGAACAGCGCCCTTGTTTGCCGATGTAACGAGTGAAGCATATCTTGCGGCATAGCCTGTCTTTATCTTTGGCTCTTTCGGAGTCCAGTTCTTCTTTCTCTCAGCAAGCTCTTCATCAGAAACCTTAAGCTCGATGCTGTGAGCGTTGATGTCTATTGCGATAGTGTCGCCCTCGTGAACGAAAGCGATAGTTCCGCCCATTGCAGCCTCAGGGCAAACATGACCGATAGCAGCTCCTCTTGTAGCACCGCTGAAACGTCCGTCTGTGATGAGTGCAACAGTTGAGCCAAGTCCCATGCCCTGAATAGCGGAAGTAGGATTGAGCATCTCTCTCATTCCCGGACCGCCCTTTGGACCTTCATATCTGATAACAACAACGTCGCCTGGAACGATCTTTCCGCCTCTGATAGCCTCGATAGCCTCTTCCTCGCTGTCGAATACTCTTGCAGGACCTTCGTGCTTGAGCATTTCAGGTGCAACAGCAGATCTCTTTACAACGCAGGTGTCAGGAGCAAGGTTGCCCTTAAGAACAGCGATACCGCCGTTCGGCATGAACGGATCATTGAGAGGTCTGATGATCTCAGGGTCTTTGTTCTCGCAGCCTGCGATATTCTCAGCAACAGTCTTTCCTGTGCAGGTGAGGCAGTCTGTGTGGATAAGATCCTTCTTAGCCAGCTCGTTGAGAACAGCGTAAACGCCGCCTGCCTCATTAAGATCCTCCATATATGTATGACCTGCAGGAGCAAGGTGACAGATGTTCGGTGTTCTTTCCGAGATCTCGTTTACAAGCTCCAGATCGAGGTCGATGCCGCACTCATGAGCGATAGCAGGGAGGTGGAGCATTGAGTTTGTGGAGCAGCCGAGAGCCATATCAGCAGCGATAGCGTTCTCGAAAGCCTTTTCAGTCATGATATCTCTTGGTCTGATGTTCTTTTTAAGAAGATCCATAACAGCCATACCTGCGTGCTTTGCAAGCTTAAGTCTTTCTGAATAAACCGCAGGGATAGTGCCGTTGCCCTTAAGTCCCATACCGAGAACTTCTGTAAGGCAGTTCATTGAGTTTGCTGTGTACATACCTGAACATGAACCGCAGGTAGGACATGCCTTGTTCTCAAATTCCTCAACGTCTGAAAGGTCGAACTTGCCTGCGTTATATGTTCCGACAGCCTCAAACATTGATGAAAGGGAAGTCTTTGAACCCTTTACATGACCTGCGAGCATAGGACCGCCCGAAACGAAAACGGTAGGAACATTTACTCTTGCCGCAGCCATGAGCAGACCCGGAACGTTCTTGTCGCAGTTAGGTACCATAACGAGAGCGTCAAAGTGATGAGCAAGCGCCATACATTCAGTTGAATCGGCAATAAGATCTCTTGTTACCAGAGAATACTTCATTCCCTGATGTCCCATAGCGATACCGTCGCATACTGCGATAGCAGGGAATACAACAGGAGTTCCGCCTGCCATTGCAACGCCCATTTTAACAGCTTCAACGATCTTGTCGATATTCATATGACCCGGTACGATCTCATTATAAGAAGAAACGATACCTACCAGCGGTCTTTCCATTTCTTCCTTAGTCATTCCCAGTGCATTGAAAAGGGATCTCTGAGGGGCTTTGTCTACGCCCTCACAAAAAAAGTTGTTTGCCATTTTAAATTACCTCTTTTATACAAAAAATATTTTTCAGTTTTAACAGTATCCAGCATTACTGATGTGAAAGTCCGAGGAAAGCCGCACCGATTATGCCTGCGTCATTTCCCAGTTTAGCAATAACTATCTCAGTGTTCTTTGCCGAATTCTTTGTGTAAACTTCCTTAGCCACAAGCTCTTTCAGCGGGAGAAGAAGAGGGTCGCCCTCGTTGCATACTCCGCCGCCGATACAGAGGATATCAGGCTGGAAAATGTTTATTGTGTTTGTTATGCCGCAGGCAAGATACTTTATGTACTTGTCAACGACTTCCTTGCCTGCTCTGTCGCCTGCTCTCATAGCATTGAAAGCAGTTCTGCCTGAGATCTTTCCGTCCTCTTCGTTCATCTTCCACATGATAGACGACTTATCTTCAAGCATAGCCTCTTTTGTCATTCTGATAAGACCTGTTGCAGAGGAGAAAACTTCAAAGCAGCCTTTTCTTCCGCAGGTGCATTCAGGACCGTTAGGGTCAATAACAGTATGACCTATCTCAGCTCCGGCAAAATTAAATCCTGAATAGATCTTTCCGTTGATGATTATTCCACCGCCTACGCCTGTGCCGAGTGTGATGCATACTGCATCGTTTGCACCCTTTGCGGCGCCTGCAACATACTCACCGTATGCTGCTGCGTTTGCGTCGTTCTCAACATAGCAAGGCTTGTCGATATACTTTCTCATAAGATCTACAACGTGGAAGTTGAGAAATCCCAGATTGTTTGAATATTCGATAACGCCTGTGTCGGAGTTTGCCGTACCCGGAGTGCCTATTCCAACAGATTCGATCTGAGCAATGTCAAGCCCAGCCTTTTCCACAGCTTCAAGAGCCACCTTAGCCATATCCGCACATATCTTTTCAGCAGGTCTTGGCAGATTTGTCTTGCAGGTAGCCTTTGCAATGATCTCGAAATCCTCAGTCACAACGCCTGCCTTGATGTTTGTGCCGCCGAGGTCTATACCTATGTAATACTTCATAATAATTATTTCTCCCTTTTACTTACTTAGCTTGCCGACTTTCTTTTCGGATCAAGCTTCAGCTTTTTTATCACCTTAGTCGATCTTTGTAAGGATAAATGTGCATTTTCCGTCAACAGTATATTTTCCTGTGCCTGCTGAAACGAAAATGCTGTCGCCCTTCTTAGCCTTTATGCCGTCCACAACAGGTTCGCCCTCAAGAACGAGTATGCTGTTGAACGACTTTTCGTCAGCCTCAAGTTCAGCCTTTGTTTCAACATTTACTCTGTAAGTTGTGAAATATTCGCACTTTGAAAGCAGCTTGATGTTGTATCCGTCCTTCTCCTCAACAGGTGTTTCAGGATACTGCTTTGCAGGTCCGAGAACAGTAACGTCCTTAGCCTTTTCAACGTGCAGCTCTCTCGGCTTGCCGTCCTTGCCAACTCTGCCGTAGTCGTAAATTCTGTATGTAGTATTTGAGTTCTGCTGTATCTCAGCAATAAGGATACCCTTTCCGATAGCGTGAAGAGTACCAGACTGGATAAAGAACACATCGCCCTTCTTTACAGGAACAGCATTTGTTACTTCGAGAAGAGTGTTGTCAGCGATCCTCTGAGCAAACTCGTCCTTTGAGATCTCCTGCTTGAAACCGTAGAGCAGCTGTGCGCCCTCGTCGCAGTCAACAACATACCACATCTCAGTCTTGCCGTATTCGCCCTCAACTCTCATAGCGTATTCGTTGTCAGGGTGTACCTGTACGGAAAGATTGTCCTTAGCGTCGATAAGCTTTATAAGGATAGGGAAGTTCTCAAATCTCTCGCAGTCGGTACCAAGAACAGACTTGCCTGCCTTTTCAATGTACTCCGAAAGAGTAAGTCCTGCGTACTCGCCGTCAGCAATAACGCTCGGACCGTCCTTGTGGCATGAAAGCTCCCAGCTCTCAGCGACCTTGTCGTAGTCACAGTCCTTGCCGTATTCGTCACGCAGACGTGTGCCGCCCCATATGTAATCCTTGAATGCAGGTTTAAGTTTAAATACTGCCATTTGTATATACCTCCGTAAAATGATTGAATTAAATATAAATATACCTTTTATAATGATACCATAAAACGGCTTTCAAGTCAAGGCAAAATAAAGGCAAAAAAATCTGATTTTTTTGAAAAAAGCCCTTGACAAACGGGATGATATGGTGTATACTAGGTTAGTAAACAAAGCAGAGCATTGATCCGTTCTCACCTTAAACGCCCGACGGAGGCTGTGAAAAGGTAACATAAGATCGCATTAACATAAGTTTGTGATATTATGCGGGCACGGATTTGATCTGTGCCCGTTTTATTTTATTTTTGGAGGTGCTGCGTCATTAGCAACAAAGAACATCAGATCAATGAAGAAATTCGCGATAAGGAACTTCGTGTGATCGACGTTGACGGAACTCAGCTTGGTATTCTGAGTGCAGAAGAAGCGCTGGATATAGCGTTTAAAAAAGATCTCGATCTGGTAAAGATCGCTCCTCAGGCTACACCGCCCGTATGCCGTATAATGGACTACGGAAAGTTCTGCTTTGAGCAGACTAAGCGTGAAAAGGAAGCCAGAAAGAACCAGAAGGTCATTGATATCAAAGAGGTAAGAATGTCCTCTACGATAGATACTCACGACTTTAACACAAAGGTCAATCAGGCGGTAAAGTTTCTTAAAAACGGCGATAAGCTCAAGGTGTCTGTAAGATTCCGCAAGCGTACAGTTGCACACCCGCAGTTCGGCGAAGAACTTCTTGTAAAGTTCAAGGAAGCTGTTTCTGAGGTCGGCGTTGTTGACAAGCCATCTAAAATGGAGGGACGAAGCCTTGTGATGTTCGTAACTCCGAAAACCAGCAAGTAAATAATTAAGGAGGATAAATAAAATGCCAAAGATCAAGACACATTCCGGTGCAAAGAAGCGTTTCAGCGTAACAGGCAGCGGCAAGGTTAAGTTCCAGCACACAAACAAGAGACACAGACTTACACAGAAGGATCACAAGCGTAAGAGAATTCTCAGAGGCGCAGCTTACGCAGACGATACCAATATCAAGAACGTAAAGGCTCTTATCCCTTACAAATAATAACGAGTTGTAGGGAAAACAATATTTAAAATTTCAGGAGGTAATTAACTATGGCTCGTGTTAAGGGAGCAATGATGACTCGAAAGAGAAGAAATAAGACACTTAAGCTTGCAAAGGGCTACTTCGGCGCAAAGAGCAAGCACTTCAAGATGGCTAAGCAGGCTGTAATGAAGTCAGGTCAGTATGCATACATCGGCAGAAAGCAGAAGAAGAGAGATTTCAGAAGACTCTGGATCACAAGAATCTCAGCTGCCTGCAAGATGAACGGCATCAACTACTCAACATTTATGAACGGCGTAAGCAAGGCTGGCATCAACCTCAACAGAAAGATGCTTTCCGAGATTGCTATCAGCGATCCTGCTGGTTTCACAGCTATCGTTGAAAAGGCAAAGGCTGCTCTTTAATAAAATAAAAAACACGCACGTTTTTACAGACATGCGTGTTTTGTTCTATAATAAGGTCGGTAATTTTTAGTATAAGAGGTGATCGAAGCTGCATATTATCAGTAAGGATAATCCTAAGATAAAGCTGTTCTGCAAGCTTTCCCAAAGCAAGAAACAGCGCCGTGAGAACGGTATGTATGTCCTTGAGGGAGCAAGACTTTGCGGCGAGGCTATTGAAAAATATCGTAACGGAGAGTTGGATATCTATGCAGCTTTCGCTTCTGAAAAAGCCCTTGAAAGGTATTCGCAGTATATACCGACTGAGCTTTTTGAAGATGAAAAAGCTGTTGATTTCTTCACCGTAAGCGAAAGCGTTTGCGACTTTATGAGCGGTACAAAAGGCTCTCAGGGAGTTTTTCTTATTGCTAAAACAGATGAAAGAATTCTTGCGGACGCTGATATTTCGGCTGGGAAAAGGTGCGGAAAATATATCGTTCTGGATAATCTTCAGGATCCCGGCAATGTGGGAACTATTCTCAGAACTGCCGACGCAGTAGGTGTTGACGGAGTTGTGATGTGCAATAACTGCTGTGAGCTTTATAACCCGAAAACCATACGTTCTGCTATGGGTTCGGCACTCAGGCTGAATATATATAACGCCGGTGAACTTTCGGAGGTCTGCGAGGTGTTCGCTAAAGCAGGGGTGAAAACTTTTGCTGCGGTCATTGACAGCGATGCGACTTCTGTTGCGAAATGTGATTTCAGTGGCAGCTGTGCGGTGGTCATCGGAAACGAGGGCAACGGACTTTTAAAGGAAGACGCTGACTGCTGTGATGAGAAGATAACCATAAAAATGCACGGAAATATTAATTCTCTTAATGCCGCTATGGCAGGGGGAATAATCCTCTGGGAGATGTTCAGAGAGGATAACGGCAGAGATACTAAGCTTTGAGAAACGGAGGTATCCGTATATGGCGGCTAAACGTGAAGCATTGTGGCTGTGGGCAGTGACGGTTTTCGGCACAGGAAAAAGACTGTGGCAGGCGGCTGAAAATATCGAAGATATGGCTGAGTTTACAGACGCTGTGAAAAAGCACGGGCTGTCATATATCACTCAGGCTGAGTATGACAGAGCGGACGCTCTCAGTTTTGAGCAGGCGGAAGAAATGCTTGAAAACTGTGAAAAGAGCGGACAGAAGTATTTATGTTATGAAAGTGAGGGCTATCCCAAACGGCTGAGGAAGATCGCTGATCCTCCTGCAATGCTGTTCTATAAGGGTAACCTTGACTTTTTAAACGATAAATGCGTAATAAATGTGGTGGGAACAAGACACCCCTCGGAGTATTCGCTGAATACGGCGGATAAGCTTTGCAGGGAACTTTGCGAAAAAGGATTTATTCTCGGCTCAGGCTTTGCCAACGGGATAGATCAGAGGGTGAACTGTATCTCACTTGAAAATAACAGCTTTCCGCTGGCGGTTTGTGCCTCGCCGATAGATTATGACTATCCGAAGGGCAGCTCAGAGCTGAAAGAAATGATAGCCGAAAAGGGCGTTGTGATATCTGAAATGCCGTCGGGCAGCAGAATGTTCAGCGGTTCTTTTACGGCGAGAAACAGGATATCTGTGGGGTTGTCTGACGGAGTCCTGTTTGTTGAGGCAGGAAGTGAGAGCAGGGGACTGGATAACTTTTCCCATGCTGTGTATCAGGGCAAAACCGTGTTTGCCGTTCCGCCTCATGATATTTATGATAAAAGATATTTCGGTCAGCGTGACCTTATCAGAAACGGCTGTGTGCCTGTTTTTGATGCACAGGATATTGTTAGAACGCTGTCGGAGGGAAATGTTTACGGCTTGAAGTATGCATCGGAAAACGGCGGATATGCAATGCCGACGGAAGATTCGGGATTTTTCGGTGCGGAAAATAATATAGTTAAAGCACATAAAGCTCATAAGCACGGCCGCAAAACTGAAAAGCCTGCGGGATATCCCGATGAAACTATTTCTGAAACGAAAAATAATAAAAAGAACGATATCGACTATTCCGCTCTGGAAGAGCAGCAGGCGGATATATGCAGACTTCTTGAAGAAAAAGCTATGCTTGCGGACGAGATCGCAGCAGTGCTTGAAAAAGATATTTCGGAGGTCTTTGCTGAACTTACCGAGCTGGAGCTTAATGGATATGTTGCGTCGCTGCCCGGAAAAATGTACGGGCTGATACGTTAAAACCTTAGAACGGAGAATGAATTTGTCTGATTTAGTAATTGTAGAGTCGCCGCATAAGGCGAAAACAGTAAAACGCTATCTTAGCGGAGATTATGAGGTAGTCGCCTCAATGGGACATCTGAGAGATCTCCCGAAATCAAAGCTGGGAGTTGATATAGACAACGATTTTGAACCGCATTATATCAACATCAAGGATAAGGAATCACTTATCAAGGAAATAAAGAAAAAAGCAAAAAACAGCGACCACGTCTATCTCGCAGGCGACCCGGACCGTGAGGGAGAGGCTATCTCATGGCATCTGGCACAGCTGCTCGGTCTGGATATGAACGAGAAGAACAGAGTTGCTTTTAACGAGATCACAAAGAGCGGTATTGAGGCAGGTATGAGCCACCCAAGAACTATCGACCTCAATCTTGTGAACGCTCAGCAGGCGAGAAGAATACTCGACAGAATAGTCGGCTATAAGCTTTCACCGTTCCTTTGGAGAAAGATAAGAAGAGGTCTTTCCGCAGGAAGAGTGCAGTCTGTTGCAGTTAAGATGATATGTGACAGAGAAAATGAGATAAGGGCATTCGTTTCGCAGGAATACTGGTCTATCGATGGAAAGTTCCTTGCAAAATCAAGCCGTAAGGCTTTTTCAGCAAAGCTAAATACCATTGACGGCAAAAAGGCTGAACTGAAAAGCAAAGAGGAAACGGACGCTGTCCTTGCAAGACTTGACGGAGCGGAGTTCGTTATCGACAAGGTGAAGAAAAGCGTGCATAAGAAAACACCTGCCGCACCGTTCACAACTTCTACTCTCCAGCAGGAAGCTTCAAGACGATTGGGATTTCAGGGCAGACGTACAATGAAAGCCGCTCAGGAATTGTATGAAGGTCTTGAAATAAACGGTATGGGTGCGATAGGTCTTATCACATATATGAGAACCGACAGCCTGCGTATCTCTGACGAGGCTAGAAACGCAGCCTATACTTTTATAAAAGGAAAGTACGGCGACAAGTATATTCCTGAGTCGCCAAAGGTGTATAAAACAAAGGGCAATGCGCAGGACGCTCACGAAGCTATACGTCCTACCGACCCGAACATCACTCCTGACCTTGTAAAGGCGAGCGGAGTAACAAACGATCAGTATAAGCTGTATAAGCTTATATGGGAAAGATTTATTGCGTCCCAGATGGCTAACTGCCTTATGGATACCATGTCGGTGGATATCTCTGCCGCAGGCTGTATGTTCAAGGCAACAGGCTATTCAGTGAAGTTCGACGGCTTTACTGTTCTTTACGAAGAGTCAAAGGACGAGGAGGACGATAAGAAAAATGTGCTGCCTGCCATAGAAAAGGGCGACGTTATAAAGGCGAAGTCCATTGACGGCAATCAGCATTTCACTCAGCCGCCTCCGAGATATACCGAGGCTACGCTGGTAAAGGCTTTTGAAGAAACCGGTATCGGCAGACCGTCAACTTATGTTACCACCATTACGACCATACTCAACAGAAGTTATGTTGAACGTGACGGAAAACAGCTCAAGCCGACCGCTCTGGGCGAGGTAACGAACCAACTTATGAGCGAGCATTTCAACAAGATAGTTGACGTGAAGTTCACAGCTAATATGGAAACGAGCCTTGACGAAGTTGAAAGCGGAAAGGCAAGCTGGGTAAAGACTCTGAAAGATTTCTATGCCGATTTCGACAGCGAGCTTTCTGAGGCGGAAGTCGCTATGGAGGGCAAGCGTGTCAAAGTCCCTGACGAGGAAACGGATCAGATATGCGAGATATGCGGAAAGCCTATGGTAATAAAGATAGGCAGATACGGAAAGTTTATGGCTTGCTCAGGCTTTCCGGATTGTACGAATACAAAGAGGATAGTTCAGGAAACGGGCGGCATATGTCCGTTTTGCGGCAAAAAGGTGCTGCTCAAAAAGTCCAAGAAGGGCAAGAAGTATTACGGCTGCGAGGATAATCCTGAATGCAGCTTTATGACATGGGATCTCCCGACGGAGGAAAAATGCCCTAAGTGCGGTTCTACCCTCTTCCAGAAGGGCGGAAAGAACGGCATACTGATATGTCATAAGCCTGACTGCGGATACGAAAGGAATTTATCAAATGACGGTTAAGGTTATCGGAGCGGGACTTGCAGGCTGCGAGGCTGCATGGCAGCTTGCCTGCGCAGGGATAGATACAGAGCTTTATGAAATGAAGCCGAAAAAGTTTACCCCTGCCCATAAGTATAAAGGCTTTGCGGAGCTTGTGTGTTCAAACTCGCTCAAAGCCGAGCGTGTCGATTCCGCAGCAGGAATGCTTAAAGAGGAAATGCGCAGACTGGGTTCGCTTACCATAGAATGTGCCTATGCCGCAAAGGTTTCGGCAGGCGGTGCGCTGGCGGTGGACAGAGAAAAGTTTTCCGACCTTGTGACGGAAAAGATAAAAGCTCACCCGCATATAACCGTTATAGAGGACGAGGTAACAAAGATACCTGAGGGCAATGTGATAATCGCCACAGGTCCGCTGACCTCAGACCTGCTGGCGGAGGATATTAAAAAGCTGTGCGGAGATTATCTGTATTTCCATGACGCAGCAGCTCCGATAGTCACATATGAAAGTCTTGACAAGGACAAGGTTTTCTTTGCCTCACGCTACGGAAAAGGCGAGGCTGATTATATAAACTGTCCTATGGATAAGGACGAGTATATGAGATTTTATAATGAACTTATCAATGCGGAATCCGCTCCGCTCCATGAGTTTGACAAGGAGCATTTCGGCAAGGATAATTTCAAGGTGTACGAGGGCTGTATGCCTGTTGAGGTGCTTGCCAAAAGGGGCGAGGATACGATGCGGTTCGGTCCGCTCAAACCTGTGGGACTGACCGATCCAAGGACAGGAAAAAGACCTTACGCAGTAGTTCAGCTGAGAGCGGAAAACGCAGGGGGAACGATGTATAACCTTGTTGGCTTTCAGACAAATCTCAAATTCGGCGAGCAGAAGAGAGTGTTCTCGCTTATCACAGGACTTGAAAATGCAGAGTTCGTAAGATACGGAGTAATGCACAGGAACACATTTATAAATTCGCCGAAGCTGCTCAATGAACAGTTCAATATGCGTGAGCGTGAGAACCTCTATTTCGCAGGTCAGATGACAGGCGTTGAGGGATATATAGAATCTGCGGCAAGCGGCATTTTCGCAGGGCTCAATATGGCAAGGCATCTTCAGGGCAAGAGCTATGTGAGCCTGCCGGAAACAACGATGCTGGGTGCGCTTTCAAAATATATAAGCGACCAGACTGTTGAAAAGTTCCAGCCTATGGGCTGCAATATGGGCATACTGCCTGCGCTGCCTGAGAGGATAAGGGATAAAAAGCTTAAATACAGCATGATAGCTGAAAGAGGTCTTGCGGATCTCGATAAGGTCCTTGAAGAAATATGATGTCTTGCCCTGTGCAGTGAGATGTGGTATAATAAATTGGAAAACTGTACAGAGGGGAGCGTGGATAGGATATGGAGCATATAAGCGATAAGATCCTGCTGACGGTAAGCAGGATAGTCACGGCTTTCTTTGAGATGACAGGAGATCTTGCGGACAGGTTCGGCTTTGATGTCGGCATGAAAAAGCTTATGGCGATACAGGTGGTCGCAGTCATATGGACGGCGATAGCGGCGCTGATAACGTCCTGCTGTATGATACCTGAGCTTAAAAAGAAAAGATCAGCACCATGTATGATCGCCATGTGCGTTTGCGTTACATTGGCTGTTATAGAGATCGTTCTGACGGTGGTGTGCATACCTGCGGCGGCTGTGCTGCCGATCGTGAATATAGTGCATATCATATTTGCGGTCATGGTACTGGTACATATGAGAAAACGAAAAGGAAAGCTTTGCAGACTTGCGGCAGCTGTTCTGATGATACTGTCGGCGGCAACGCTGCTCTTGTCGGGAATGATATTTACTGCTGCGGCAGGCTGATAAATTTAAGATAGATTTAATAAGGAGAATGTCTTATGAATATAGTTATAGACGCATTCGGCGGAGATAATGCCCCGCTGGAAGTTATAAAAGGCGCTATTGACGCTCAGAGAGATTTCAGCGTTGACATCACTCTTGTGGGCGATGAAAAGAAGATAAAGAAGTGTGCATCAGATAACGGACTTGATATCTCTGCACTTCAGATACGTCACGCAGATACAGTTATAGAGATCTGCGACGAACCTACCGAGGTAATAAAGGGCAAAAAGGACTGCTCAATGGCTGTCGGTATGAAAATGCTTGCCGACGGAGAGGGTGACGCTTTCGTTTCAGCAGGTTCAACAGGTGCGCTTGTGGTGGGCGCAACATTTATCGTAAAGAGAATAAAGGGCATAAAAAGACCTGCCCTTGCAACTATCCTCCCAACAGCAGGAGATCCTACGATGCTGCTGGACAGCGGAGCAAATGCGGACTGCCGTCCTGAAATGCTTGTTCAGTTCGGTATTATGGGTTCAGCATATATGAACAAGATACTGGGCGTGGACGAGCCGAGAGTTGCCCTTGCAAACATCGGTGCAGAGCCGTCAAAGGGAAGAGATCTGGAGCTTGAAACATACAAGCAGCTGCAGACCGCACCTGTGAACTTTATAGGAAACCTTGAGGCAAGACAGCTCCCTCTCGGTGACTGTGACGTGTGCGTAGCGGACGGATTCAGCGGAAACCTTATGCTCAAGCTGTATGAGGGTATGGCTAAGTTCTTCTCAGGAGAGCTGAAAACCCTGCTCACAAAGGATTTCAAGTCAAAGATAGCAGCTTTGCTTGTGCTTAATAATGTAAAGGAGTTCAAGCAGAAGGTTGACTATTCCGAATACGGCGGAGCGCCTCTTCTCGGAACAGCAAAGCCTGTTATAAAGGCTCACGGCAGCTCAAATGCAAGAGCATTCTACAACGCAGTAAGACAGGCAAAGCAGTTTACTGAAACAAAGGTCATCGACTCTATCACAGAGGCGCTTGATTCAATGAAAGAAAAGCAGGAGATCTAATATGGACGAACGTCAGAATCTTTTGGATTTTCAGAAGAAAATCGGTTACACATTCAAGGACGAAAAGCTGCTCTACGAGGCACTTTCCCATTCTTCCTTTGCAAATGAAAATAAAAAGCACAGAAACAGCAACGAGCGTCTGGAATTTCTGGGCGATTCGGTGCTGTCCATAGTTGTGTCGGATTATATCTTTGAGCATTTCAAGCATCTTCCTGAGGGCGAGCTTACAAAGCTGAGAGCGTCACTGGTGTGCGAAAAGGCTCTGTTCGAGTTCTCGAAAAAGATAGAGCTTGGAAAGTATATTTTCCTCGGAAAGGGCGAAGAGATGACAGGCGGAAGAGAACGTGCGTCTATCGTTTCCGACGCTATGGAGGCTGTTATCGCAGCTATATATCTTGACGGCGGCATAGAGCCTGCAAGAAAGCATATAATGGGATTTCTGCCGAAGGATATCACCCCAGACCATACTACTGCATTCCACGATTACAAGACAGTTCTTCAGGAGATAATACAGAAAAATCCTGAGGAGAAGATAGAATATTTCCTTAAAGCCGAGGACGGCCCTGACCACGATAAGAAATTCACAGTTCAGGTGCTGCTCAACAGCAACGTTATCGGAACGGGAATAGGCAGATCGAAGAAGAGCGCAGAGCAGAACGCTGCAAAAGAAGCGCTGGAGCTTATGGGATATGCACAGTAATATTTCAATATTCGTCCCCCATGTGGGCTGCCCACATATGTGCGCTTTCTGCAATCAGCGGACTATTACGGGAACGGAAAGCATACCTCATGCCGCAGATGTAAAAAGAACCTGTTCGCAGGCTATGGAGCAGATAAAAGAACCTCAGAACACGCAGATAGCCTTTTTCGGCGGCAGCTTTACGGCTGTTCCGAGAGAGTATATGACCGAGCTGCTTGAGGCGGCGCAGGAGTTTATCGGTGACGGAAAGTTCAGCGGCATAAGGATATCCACACGTCCCGATTACATTGATGACGAGATACTTTCCCTGCTGAAAAAATATAACGTCCGATCTATCGAGCTTGGCGCACAGTCCATGTGCGATGAGGTATTGCAGGCAAATGAAAGAGGACATAGCGCACAGGACGTTGCTGATGCCGCACGGCTTATAAAAAAGTACGGCTTTGAGCTTGGACTTCAGATGATGATAGGTCTTTATAAAAGCTCAGAGGAAAGAGAGCGTGAGTCTTTTGAAAAGATATGCGCCCTCAGACCCGATACGCTGAGGATATATCCTGTGGTAATTCTTGAGGGAACGGCTTTGGGAGAGCTTTACAAGAAAGGCGAATACAAGCCTTTCAGCTTTGATACAGCGGTAAAGCTGTGCGGGCAGTTTCTTGAAGAATCGCAGCAGCTCGGCATAAGAGTAATAAAGCTTGGACTTCACGCCAGTGAGTTTGTGGAGGATCAGGCTTTGGGCGGGTTTTATCACCCCGCTTTCCGTGAACTGTGCGAAAGCGAGATATATTTCGGCAGGATAGTTTCGGCGATGAAAGAGAACGGAAAAACTTCTGCGGTGATATCCGTTCCGTCAAGAAATCTCAGCAAAGCACTGGGACAGAAAAAGAGCAATTTAAAACGCTTTGAGGATATGGGTCTGAATGTAAAGATAGTTGCAGACAAGGCTCAGAGCGAAGATGTTTATTTAAAGATGATTGAGGATAAAAGCGATATCAGAAAATAAAGAACGGCGGTGTGTAAATGTATCTCAGATCTTTGGAAATGCACGGATTCAAGTCATTTCCCGATAAGACAGAATTAAAATTCAATAAGGGAATTACCGCCGTAGTAGGTCCGAACGGTTCGGGAAAGAGCAACATTGCCGACGCTATGCGCTGGGTAATGGGCGAGCAGTCCTCAAAGGCTCTCCGTGGAGAGAAAATGGCTGGAGTTATTTTTCACGGCTGCAATACCCGAAAGGAGTCGCCTTTTTCACAGGTAACTATCACCATAGACAATGAGGACAGAGCGCTTGATATAGAGAGCGACGTTGTTGCGGTTTCAAGAAAGCTTTACCGCAACGGCGACAGCGAGTATATGATAAACGGCAAGGCGGCAAGACTAAAAGAGGTCAACGAGCTGTTTATGGATACCGGTCTTGGCAAGGACGGATATTCCATTATCGGACAGGGCAAGATAGCCGATATCGTAAACGGAAAATCCAACGAGCGAAGAGAGATATTTGAAGAGGCGGCAGGCATAGCGAAATTCCGCTATAAAAAGCAGGAGGCTGAGAAAAAGCTTGCGGCTGCGGAGGAGAACGTTTCACGTCTGAACGATATACTTGCGGAACTTGAAAACAGAATAGGACCTTTGCAGAAACAGTGCGAAAAGGCAAAGCGTTTCAGAGTCCTTGATGATGAAAAGAGAAAGCTTGAAGTGTCTGTGTGGGTGTACAGACTGGAGGAGTACAAGACAAAGCTTGACGAGTTTGAAGAGCGTATCGCACTTCTCGACAGTCAGCATTCACAGCTTGCGGAGGAGCTTTCAGGTGCTGAAAAGGAGATAGACCGCAATTTTGAGATGAGTGCAAAATGTGCGGCGGACGTTGAGAACTACCGCCAACAGATGCATATGAAAGAGCTTGAAAAGCAAAATTCCATGTCCGAGGCTGCGGTTTGTGAAAATGATATCTCACATATGAAAGAAAATATCCAGAAGCTCAAAGACAGGATAGAGCAGTCGAGAGCGGACAGATATTTCTATGAAACTGAGCTTGAAAAGCGCAGAGCAGGTCTTGAAGAGCTTATGGAGCAGCAGAGCGAGGCTGCAAGGCTCGTTTCGGAAAAGGAAAACGAGTTTACCGAGCTTGCCGCAAAAGCGGAGGAGTCGGATAAAAGCGTAAGCGACGTGAACTCTGCCATTAGTGCAGCGTATCTGAAAAAGTCAAAGCTTAGCTTTCAGATAGAGAGCGTCAAGAATACCATTGCCGAAACGCAGGACAGCATATCGGCAGCGGAGGAAACAAGAAAGCAACTTGAAAACGACAGCAGATTTGCACAGTCGGAGCTTAAAAAGCTTGACGCTGAAAGAAAAAAAGCGAACGAAGATAAGCTAGAAAATCAGAACCGCCTTGAGGGACTGGAAAAGCTTTTCGACGTAAGAAAGCAGAAACTTTCACAGGTCAGCAAGGAGTTTTCAGATACCGAGATATCAGCACAGCAGATATCGGGAAAACTTCAGATGCTGAGGGATCTTGAAAATTCAATGGAGGGCTTCGGCTACTCCGTAAAACATATAATGAAAGCTGTCAAGCAGGGCAGGATAAGCGGAGTATGCGGCTCGGTGGCACAGCTTATAACAGTAAAATCGGAATATTCCGTTGCAGTCGAAACTGCTCTGGGCGGTGCGCTCCAGAATATCGTGGTGGAGAATGAGGACTGCGCAAAGCGTGGCATACGTCTGCTGAAAGAGAACAAGGCCGGACGTGCTACCTTCCTGCCGATAACTACCGTAAAGGGAACAAGGCTTGACAGCAGGAACATTGAACACGAAAACGGCTATGTTGCAATGGGCAGCGATCTTGTGCAGTGCGACAGCAGGTACAGCGGCATAATAAGCTATCTTCTCGGCAGGATATGCATAGCTGAGGATATAGACAGCGCCACGAATATCGCAAGGAAAAACGGATTTAAGTTCCGCATAGTTACCCTTGACGGACAGGTGATAAATTCGGGCGGTTCTTTCACAGGAGGAAGTGTTTCAAAGAATACAGGAATACTCACACGAAAGAACGAGATAGAAGAGTCGGAGAAAAAGCTGTCCGTACTGAATGCGAAAAAAGAGGAACTTTCGGCAAAGCGTGAAAGGCTCGTTCAGGAGGTCGATAAGTTCTCGGCGGATATCGAAAGCGCAAAGGAAAACCTTAATATTCTCGGCAATACCTGCATAAAGCTTGAAATGGAGATAAAGAGAGTAAGGGAGATAACCGAGCGTTTCGAGGGTTCTGTAAGGGAGAACGACAGCCTTGCGGAGCAGCTTGGCAAAAAGCTGAAAGAGGCAAATGAGGAGCTTGAAAATGCTGCGCAGGAGGCTGCGGCGGAGGACAGGAATATCCTTGAAATGGAGGCGGAGCTTGAAAAAACTCAGTCTGCACAGTCGGACCTCAGACAGCAGCGTGAGGATATAAGCAGAGAGCTTTCCGAGCTGAGGATAAAGGCTGCCGAGATAAATAAGGATATCCAGTCGGCAAAGGATTCGGTATCCCAGCTTTCAGCGTCCATAGAAAATAATGAGAACGGCAGCGGAAAGACGGAGCTTGAAATAGCGCAGATAGAAAATGCTATCGAGGAAAAGAAAAAGCATATCGAAGAGATAACGTCGGGTCTGTCGGGATTTGACGATGAAACGGAAAAGCTTGCCGAACTTATAGAGCAGGCAAGACAGCAGCATATCGAGTATGACGCTGCGGCTAATAAGCTGAGAGCGGCTCAGAAAAATAAGCTGGAGGAAAAGTCAACACTTGCCCAGCAGCTTACCCGTGCGGAGGAAAGAAAAAATACCGTTACGGCGGACTTTGATAAGCTTGCCGCACAGCTGTGGGACGAATATGAGCTGACAAGATCTACCGCTGCCGAACAGGCTGAAAAGATAGATGATATGCCTGCGGCAAACAAAAGGCTCACCGAACTGAAAAATCAGATAAGAGGACTTGGAAGTGTGAACCTTGAAGCTATCGACGAGTATGCAGAGGTCAGCGAACGTTATGAGATGATGACATGGCAGCTCAATGATGTCAACGTTTCAAAGGCAGAGCTTTGCGAGATGATCGACAGCCTTACGGAAAAAATGAAATCTGTTTTTATGCAGAATTTCGATATAATAAACGGAAACTTCAAAAAAATATTCAGCGAACTTTTCGGCGGCGGAAAGGCGGAACTTACCCTTACCGATCCGGAAAATGTTCTTGAATGCGGGATAGAGATAAATGTTCAGCCGCCCGGCAAGGTAATAACCAGCCTTATGTCCCTTTCGGGAGGAGAACAGGCGCTTGTGGCGATAGCTATCTACTTCGCCATACTGAAAAATTCGCCGTCGCCTTTCTGTCTGCTGGACGAGATAGAGGCTGCGCTCGATGATGTAAACGTGTCGAGATACGCTCAGTATCTTCACAGACTGACGGATAAAACGCAGTTCATCACCATCACCCACAGACGTGGAACTATGGAAGAGGCTGACGTTCTCTACGGCGTAACGATGCAGGAAAAGGGTATTTCAAAACTGCTGAGAATGAGCGTCGAGGAAACAAGACAGATGAAGTTTGAGGAATAAATTACGAGAGGAGATAAGTTATGGGATTTTTTGAAAAGCTGAAAAACGGTTTGAAAAAAACTAAGGACTCTATGATGAGCAAGATAGAGAGCCTGCTCCATTCCTTTACAAAAATTGACGAGGATCTTTTTGAAGAGCTGGAGGAAACGCTCATTATGTGCGACATAGGAGTGAACACTTCGGTGAAGATATGCGATATGCTCCGTGAGCGTGTCAAGAAGGACGGCATAACCGATCCAACTGCAATAAAGGACGTTCTTAAAGAGGTCATAACAGAAATGCTGGGCGAGGAACAGCCTCTTGATATGTCCACCACACCGTCAGTCATACTTGTTATCGGCGTAAACGGCGTTGGAAAAACAACGACTATCGGCAAGTTGGCATATCAGCTCCACAACGAGGGCAAAAAGGTCATCGTTGCGGCGGCAGATACTTTCAGAGCCGCTGCCATAGATCAGCTTGAAGTGTGGACTGAAAGAGCGGGAGTTGATATGATCAAGCATAACGAGGGTTCTGACCCTGCGTCGGTAGTCTATGACGCTCTGGCAGCGGCAAAGGCAAGAAACGCTGACGTTGTTATCTGCGATACGGCAGGCAGACTTCATAACAAGAAAAATCTTATGGATGAGCTGAAAAAGATATCCCGTATCGTTCATCAGCAGGCTGAGGGCTGCGCACTTGAAGTGCTGCTGGCTCTTGACGCTACCACAGGACAGAATGCCGTAAATCAGGCTCAGCAGTTCAACGAGGTCGCAGATATCACAGGAATAATCCTGACAAAGCTTGACGGAACAGCAAAGGGCGGAATAATCATAAGCATCACAGACGATCTTAAGATACCTGTAAAGCTTGTGACAGTAGGGGAGAAGATCGACGATATTCAGCCGTTCAATGCGAAGAATTTCGTTGACGCACTTTTTGAATGATTTGAACGATTTTAACAAAACAAAAAATTGAAAGTATTTAGTGATCAGGAAAAAATCAGAAGAAAAATTCGTAGGGGGTAATTGAATATGGATAAGGTTTTGTTTGTTGTGAATATGCAGGAAATGTATATGGGCAGATCAAGAGATAAGAATGCATATCCTTATGACGCTGATGCAATGATAGAGAGTATCAATAAGCGTATCAGCGAATATGCACCTGAAGAGGTCTTTTATATCGTAAGCATAAAGAAAGGTCTTTTCGGAGGTTCGATGCCTAAGGAGGGCTCGGCTGAGGCAGGTCTTGTGACCAAGCTGAAGGTCGTATCCAAGAATATTTATCAGAAAAACAAACCTGACGCCTTTTCAAACGTGGCTCTTGAAGATTTTATGAGAGCCAGAAATGTAAAAGAGGTCGAGATGGTGGGAGTTGACGGAGGAATATCCATAGGTCATACCGCTATCGGAGCTATCGAATGCGGAATGAGAGTAGTGTTCAACGAAACCTGCATAGGCACAGTTTCAAAGGAAAAGCAGATGAAATGTGCGGAGAAGATGAAGAAGAGCAGGATCTCTTATATCCACGAATAGAAATTGGAGTAAAGTATGATAAAACTTGTTATCGCCAGCAATAATAAAGGCAAAATAAGAGAGTACCGCCAGCTGCTTGAACCGCTGGGTTATGACGCAGTTTCACAGTCTGAGGCAGGCATACACCTTGAGGCTGAGGAAACGGGAAATACCTTTGCGGAAAATGCCGCTATAAAGGCAAGAGCCATAAAGGATCTTGCCGAGGGCTGCGCCGTTCTTGCAGACGACAGCGGACTTGCCGTTGACGCTCTGGGCGGAGAGCCTGGGATATATTCAGCGAGATACGGCGGACTTGATACAGATGAGGAGCGTACTGCGCTGCTGTTGAAAAATCTTGAAGGCGTTGAGGACAGCAGGAGGACTGCTCACTTTGTGTGCTGTATACACTTTATCCGTGAAAACGGCGAGGAGATAATGGCAGAGGGAAAAGTCAGCGGACATATAGGTCACGAACCTGTGGGCGAAAACGGCTTCGGCTATGATCCTGTTTTTATGTACGAGGGCAGGAGCTTTGCACAGCATTCGGCGGAGTTCAAGAACAAGGTGTCCCACAGAGCAAAGGCTCTTGAACATCTTATGGAGCAGCTTGAAAAGATCTGAGTTAAAACAGAAAGGATAAAAATATGATAACAACCAAGCAGAGGGCGGAGCTTAAAAGCATCGCCGCAAATATCACACCAGCCTTTCAGATAGGCAAGGGCGGAGTGAACGATCAGCAGGTAGCACAGATAGACGATTATCTCAGAGTACACGAGATAGTTAAGATAAAGGTGCTGAACAATTCTCTTTACAGCGCAAGAGAGGCGGCAGAGGAGATATCAGAGAAGATCAATGCCGAGGTCGTTCAGATAATCGGTTCAAAGGCTGTGCTGTTCAAGCGCAACGAAAAAGAACCTGTTATAAAGCTTAAGGCGAAATAATGAATATAGGTATTTTCGGGGGAACATTCAACCCTGTGCATAAGGGTCATGTCAGCGCTCTGAAAAAAATATTGTCTGCGGTCAGCCTTGACAGAGTGCTTGTGCTGCCCGACAGGATACCGCCCCATAAATCGGCAGAGGGACTTGTCAGCGGCAGCGACAGACTTGAAATGTGCAGGATAGCATTTTCCGGCATTGAGAATATAGAGATATCGGACTGGGAACTTAAAAATGAGGGCAAGAGCTATTCTGTCATAACCCTCAGACATTTTCATGAGGTCTTTTCTGAGGATAAGCTTTATTTTATAATGGGCAGCGATATGCTTGCCTCCTTTGAGAGCTGGTACAGATATGAGGAGATACTTACGCTTTGCTCCCTGATATGCGTATCACGCTCGCAGGAGGATACAGACAGACTTGAAGGGTATGCAGATAAACTTCGTGCAAAAGGCGGCGAGGTCATCATCGTGCCTGTTGAGCCTTTTGAGATATCCTCTTCGCAGATAAGGGATATGCTGAAAAAAAATCTTGATTGCACTTGCTATTTGGACGAAAATGTTGTACAATATATAATGGCAAAAAATCTATATTGACGTTCAGAGGTAAGTTAAGTGACAGACAAGAAAGTAATAGGAAAGTATAAAGCATATCTGAAAGAAAATCTTTCAAAGAAAAGATATAACCATTCGGTGAATGTGGCAAACGCAGCAGTCGCACTGGCTAAACGCTATGGTGCGGACGAGGATAAAGCTTATGTGGCAGGACTTCTGCATGATACTGCAAAGGAACTTCCTGCGCAGGAGCAGCTTGCGATAGTTGAAAGGTCGCCGCTTAATGTGTGCGATATCGAGAAAAAGACTACTCCGCTTTTTCATGCCGTAGCAGGGGCAGAACTTATACAGACGTTGTTCGGTATAACAGATCCTGAGATAATCGACGCAGTCAGATATCATACGGTAGCCTGCGGCAATATGGCTAAGCTTAGTCAGATAGTCTATCTTGCGGACCTTATATCTGCCGACAGGGAGTATAAGGACGTAAACAAAATGAGAAAATATGCTGAAAAAAGTCTTGAAAAAGCAATGTTCGAGGCTTTGAAGTTCTCCATAAAGGATTCGGCGGATAAGGGGAATACCATACCCGTTTCGACCTTGGAGGCATACAATGATTTCGCCGCTGCGGCAGCAAAGCGCCGCTGATGTGAGGTCAGAAAGAAAAAAAGAGAAAATATTTATGCAGCGTGAAAAAATCTTATGTATCGGAGGTAGACCCATGCCCCATATTTTTCACGGCTGACGAAAATGTGCATGGGCAGATTTATGGCAGAGATCACAACAAAAGAAAAGCTTGCCGCTATCGTCAAGGCTCTTGATTCAAAGAGAGGCGAGGATATACAGGCAATAGGCATCGGCGATCTTACGATACTTGCAGACTATTTCGTTATCGCCAACGGTTCATCCACCACACAGACAAAGGCTCTTGCGGAAGAGGTAGAGTTCAAGATGTCACAGCTGGGGATAGAGCCGCTGCGTACCGAGGGATATCAGGGTCAGACATGGATCGTGCTTGACTACGGCGATATCGTGGTACACGTTTTCTATAAGGAAACAAGAAGCTACTATAATCTCGAAAGGCTATGGTCTGACGGAAAGTCAGTGGATATTTCAGAATATATAGAGGCTGAATAAGGGGTAATAATATGGAACATTCAGTAAACGGAAGAAATCTCTGCGGCATCATAGGCGGCTGGCTTGTAGTCAAGGGGATAATCAATCTTATTGTCGGTTTCAGCTTCGGCAATATCATCACGCTGCTCATATCGGCTGCGCTTGCGTATCTGCTGATATCGGGAAAGCCTTTTATGAACTATGTAACGGCTGTGATAGTTGCGGCGGTAGTTATAGCACATATTTTTACAAACATAAAAAACGGCTATGTGCTTTATATCATCGAGGCTATAATCGACGTTGTGTGCGTTGTACAGCTTTTGGTCAATAAAGATATAAAAGAGCATTTCGGTCAGAACTGACATATATAAATTATGAGTGATATAAACTATGTCGATACGGAAACCGAGGAGGAGCTTATCGCCGAGGGCAGAAAATGGCTGCTCATAGCGGGGATAGTGCTTGCGGCGGTGAATGCTGCGGTGTTCCTGTCAGCTTTTGTTCCACATAGCGTGACGGATATTATCGCAGCGGCAGGTTCGTCTGTCGGGACTGTGTGCGGCGTTATTCTGGCGGCAGGCACAAGGCATTGCAGAAAGGTGATGGCAGCCGATCTTTTGCTGAGCGCACTGCCTGTGGCGGCGGTGCTGATAATACGCTTTATCGGTATGTTCAGCGGGTATTCTGCGGAGCTTATGGGGTTTATGCAGATATTAAAAGCGGTGTGGGAATTTTTAAAGACCTTCGCCGTACATATCTTAGCCATAGCGGCCTACGGCTTTGCACAGGTGCTGGCATTCGTCAATATTTATGAGACCAAAGCGGTCAGATCTTACATTTGCAGCAAAAACGCTTGAATGTAATTTAACGGCAGTTTGCCTATATAAAACAATTCAATTTTTAAAGGACTGATAAAAATGAAGAACTACGATTTTTCCGCCATTGAATCAAAATGGCAGGCTTACTGGGAGGAGCATAAGACCTTCGAGGCAAGCGACGATCATTCAAAGAAAAAGTTCTACGGACTCGTTGAGTTCCCTTACCCATCAGGTCACGGTATGCACGTCGGCCATATCAAGGCTTATTCAGGCCTTGAGGTAGTAAGCAGAAAAAGACGTATGCAGGGATACAACGTTCTTTTCCCTATCGGATTTGACGCTTACGGACTCCCGACTGAGAACACAGCTATCAAGACTGGCGTTCACCCAAGAAAGGTAACGGACGATAATATCAAGAAGTTCACAGGTCAGCTCAAAAGAGTAGGCTTCTCTTTCGACTGGTCAAGAGTTATTGACACCACCGAAGAGGGTTACTATAAGTGGACACAGTGGATATTCCTCAAAATGTTCGAGAACGGTCTTGTTTTCAGAGATAAGACTCTTGTAAACTACTGCCCAAGCTGTAAGGTAGTGCTTTCAAATGAGGATTCACAGGGCGGAAAGTGTGACGTTTGCCACAGCGATATCGTTCAGAAGACCAAGGAAGTTTGGTATTTAAGAATAACAGAGTATGCCGACAAGCTCCTTCAGGGACTTGAAGAGGTAGACTATCTGCCTAATGTAAAGCTCCAGCAGCAGAACTGGATAGGCAAGTCCACAGGTGCGTTCGTTGATTTCAAGATCAAGGAGCAGGACGAAAAGCTGAGAATATATACAACACGTCCCGATACTCTTTACGGCGTTACATTTATGGTGATCGCTCCTGAGCATCCGATCATTCAGAAGTACAGGGACAGCATCGCAAACATTGCTGATCTGGACGCTTACAAGGCTGAATGTGCAAAGAAGAGCGAGTTCGAGAGAACACAGCTCGTAAAGGATAAGACAGGTGTTAAGATCGACGGCCTTACAGGTATAAATCCTATCACAGGCAAGGAAATACCTATCTATATTTCTGATTATGTAATGATGGGCTACGGCACAGGCGCTATCATGGCTGTACCTGCTCACGATACAAGAGATTATGATTTTGCAAAGAAGTTCGGCATAGATATAATCGAAGTCATCAAGGGCGGAGATATTTCTAAGGAAGCCTATACAGGCGACGGCGAAATGGTGAACTCAGGCGAACTTAACGGCATAACAAACAAAAAGGACGCTATCGCAAAAATGCTGGAAGTCCTCGCTAAGCTCGGCTGCGGCGAAAAGGGCGTTCAGTATAAGATGAAGGACTGGGCATTCAACAGACAGAGATACTGGGGCGAGCCTATCCCGATCGTTCATTGCCCTCACTGCGGAATGGTCCCTGTTCCATATGACGAGCTGCCTCTTAAGCTGCCGCCGGTGGAGAATTTTGAACCGGGTACAGACGGCGAAAGCCCTCTTGCAAAGATAGACAGCTTTGTAAACTGCACCTGCCCTAAGTGCGGAGGAAAGGCTAAGAGAGAAACTGATACTATGCCTCAGTGGGCAGGATCTTCATGGTACTTCCTCAGATACTGCGATCCGAAAAATGACAATGAGTTCGCATCACAGGAGGCTCTTAAATACTGGATGCCTGTTGACTGGTACAACGGCGGTATGGAACACGTTACAAGACATATGATCTATTCACGTTTCTGGCACAAGTTCCTCTATGACCTCGGTCTTGTTCCGACTTCAGAGCCTTACGCAAAGAGAACTGCACAGGGACTTATCCTCGGACCTGACGGCGAAAAGATGTCTAAATCAAGAGGAAACGTTGTAGACCCGAACGACGTTGTTGACGAGTACGGCGCAGACGTTCTCAGACTGTATGTACTCTTCATGGGCGACTATGAAAAGGCAGCTCCGTGGAGCGAGAGCAGCGTAAAGGGCTGCAAGAGATTTACCGACAGAGTATGGGCGCTTCAGGATAAGGTAGTGGACAGCGACGATTACAGCGACAAGCTTCGTTCGTCTATGCACAAGACTATCAAGAAGGTTTCGGAAGATATTGAAAACATGAAGTTCAATACAGCTATCGCAGCAATGATGTCGCTGCTCAACGAGATCTATGAAGTCGGCTCTATCACAAAGAAGGAATTCAGAGATTTCCTTATCATACTCAATCCTTTCGCACCGCATATCACTGAGGAACTTTATCAGATCATCGGCTGCGAGGGCGTTCTTGACGAGCAGGAGTGGGTAACATATGACGAGGCTCTCTGCGTTGATAAGACAGTCGAGATCGTTTGCCAGATCAACGGCAAGGTAAAGGCAAAGCTGACTATCGCAGTTGACGAAGCTAAGGAAGATGTTATCGCAAAGGCTAAGGCAGACGAGAATGTGGCTAAGCTTATGGACGGCAAGACCGTTGTCAAGGAGATCTATGTTCCGAATAAGCTTGTAAACATCGTTGTAAAGTAACGACAGGATATTTTGCGGAAACTTTGGAAAAAATACTTTAAAAAAGTTAAGAAAATCAGTACAAAGCTATTGACTTTTAGTGCAAAATGTAGTATAATAAATTTTGTAATTACGTTAGCTTGTTATATTTCGCAGGTTGCAGACAGAGTGCTCCTATGATTTTCGGAGCGAAACGTTATCGTTTCGAGTTTGCATTCGCAGACACCTTCACTATCACCGGCTAAATTTGCGGAAGGCTGACGAGTTACCTCTGTCATAGGTGGCAAAGGGAGGGAATAATTTTGGCAGAAATTCGTGTTGGCAAAAACGAAACTTTGGATACAGCTCTTAAGCGTTTTAAGAGATCATGCGCCAGAGACGGCGTTATCGCTGAGGTTCGTAAGAGAGAACACTACGAAAAGCCTTCGGTAAAGCGTAAGAAGAAGTCCGAAGCTGCTCGTAAGCGCAAGTATTAATATGTAATGTAAGGCGGGCATTTCTATGCCCGCTTTTTGTTTTATAAATAAACAGGAGATCTTATGTTTTTTAAACCTACTTATGTTTTCGACAAAGCGGGGGAGATCACTCCCGAGTTTTTAAAGGAAAAGCGTATCAAAGGACTTTTGCTTGACCTTGATAATACGCTGACTACTCATAATAACCCTGTTCCGCCGCAGTCCAGCCTTGACTGGCTCACCGAAATGAAAGCGGCAGGGATAAAGCTGATGATCGTTTCAAATAATCATGCTCCGAGAGTAAAGCCTTTTGCGGAGCAGCTTGGACTGGATTTTATCCCTGAGGGGAAAAAGCCGCTGACCTTCGGCTATACAAAGGCTATCGAAAAACTTGGACTTGATAAGAAGAACGTTGCTGCGGTGGGGGATCAGATATTCACCGACGTGCTTGGTTCAAATCTGAAAGGGATACGTTCAATATTTGTTTTCCCCATAGAGCCTGAAACCAGTCTGCCGTTCAGATTCAAGAGAGCCTGCGAAAAGCCGTTTTTACCTAAAATGAGAAAGGATCGTATATGAACGAATTTTTTAAGGATATAATAGGTAAAGTATGCGTTATAGACGCTGAGGAAAATTACTATGACGGATATGTCATAAAGGATATCAGCGACAGTTGGCTCGTTGCTGCGGATGAGGACGATCCCAAAGAGATAGCGTATGTGAATATGCGCTATGTTTACAGTATTGAACCTGTTAAGGAACACATCAAGAACGATGACGTGGGATTTTTCATGCACCGCAAAAAGGAAAGAAAAGATAGAAAAGATAAAAAGGAGAAATACTGATGAGCGCAAAATTCGGACCTGCGGGTAATTCCGAGGCTTTTTCTGCAAAATATAAGGCTACCGTACAAGCTCCGGGATATCTTGAAGAAATGGGACTTGACCATTACGAGTATCAGTGCGGCAGGGGAGTAAAGGTGTCGGACAAGGTGGCTTTTGCCCTTAAAAACAAGGCGGAGGAGCATAACATCGGCCTTTCGCTCCATGCGCCGTATTTTATCTCCCTTTCAAGCCTTGAGGCTGAAAAGCGTGACAACAGTATAAATTATATCCTCCAGTCATGCGACGCTGCAAGCAGAATGGGCGCAGAAAGAATAGTTATCCATTCGGGCAGCTGCGCAAAGATAAGCAGAGCGGACGCTCTGGAGCTTGCAAAGGATACTCTTACAAGAGCAAGAAAAGCTGCCGTTGAGCAGGGCTTTGAGCATATAGTTTTCTGCCCCGAAACAATGGGAAAAGTCAATCAGCTTGGAAATCTTACAGAAGTGCTGGAGCTTTGCAGACTGGACGATACGTTCCTCCCAACGATAGACTTCGGACATCTCAATGCAAGAGAGTTCGGCTATATAAAGGGCAAGGCCGAGTATGAGAAAATGCTGGACGAGGTGGAGAATATGATAGGTCACGACAGACTGAAGATCTTCCACAGCCATTTCTCAAAGATAATGTTCACTAACCCCGGCGGAGAGAAAAAGCATCTGACCTTTGACGATGATCAGGGTTATGGACCTGACTTTGAACCGCTTATGGAGATAGTAGCGAAAAAAGACCTTTCTCCGGTCTTCGTGTGTGAGAGCGCAGGTACACAGGATAAGGACGCTCTGACTATGAAAAAATATTATTTGTCAGTTAAGGAGTGATTTTTTATGAAGAAAATTCTTGTTATCCACGGACCGAACCTTAATCTTCTCGGAGAGCGTGAACCGGGAGTTTATGGTACAGATACATTTGAAAGCATAAATAATGAGATAATCGCACACGCTGTAAAGTACGGCTTTAACTGCGAGGTTTTCCAGTCTAACCACGAGGGGGAGATAATAGATACTCTCCACCTTGCAAGAAAAAAGTATGACGGAGTTATCCTTAACGCAGGCGCTTATACCCATTACAGCTATGCAATAAGGGACGCTATCGCAGCTATAAAGATACCTGTTATCGAAGTACACCTCAGCAATATCCATGCAAGAGATGAGTTCAGAAACAAGTCCGTTATCGCACCTGTCTGCAAAGGTCAGATAAGCGGTTTCGGAAAATATTCCTACCTTATGGCTGTTGACGCACTTTATTATAACTGGAAAGAAAGTGATGTCAATGAATAAGCTGGAAATACTTCAGAGCAAGATAAGCGGCATTGCCGACTGCGGAATAATCACCGACGATGTGAACAGAAGATACTTCACTGGTATGAAGTCAAGCGCAGGAACGCTGCTCGTTTTCCCCGACAGTTCTGTTTTTATCATAGATTTCCGCTATATCGAAAAGGCGAAGAAAACTGTGAAAAACTGCGAGGTCGTTCTTGAACAGGGCGGACTTTATAAGCAGATAAAGGATATCTTTGCGGCGAGAAATGTAGAAACTGCCGCCATTGACAGTCAAAGCTGTACAGTTGCTCAGCTCAATATGTACAGCAAAGGTCTTGGCTGCGAGATAAGATGCGATGATAAATTTGCAAAGGCTGTCAGAGAGATACGCATAGTCAAAACACCTGACGAGATAGAAAAGATGATATGCGCCCAGCGTATTGCCGAAAAGGGATTTGAGCATATGCTTGACTTCATAAAAGCAGGCAGAACAGAAAAGGAAGTACAGCTGGAGCTTGACTACTATATGCTTTCCCATGGGGCAGAGGCTCTCTCTTTCGATACCATTGCGCTTTCGGGAAAGAATACTTCTCTCCCTCACGGAGTCCCTTCCGACAAGAAGATAGAGAACGGCGAATTTGTCCTTATGGACTACGGCGCAGTTGTGGACGGATATCATTCGGATATGACAAGAACAGTATGCGTCGGAAAGCCTGATGAGGAAATGGAAAAGGTGTATAACATCGTTTTGAAAGCTCAGCAGGAGGCTATATCAAAACTCAGAGCAGGTATGACCGGCTTTGAATTTGACAAGATAGCAAGAGATATCATCGCAGATGCAGGCTACGGCGAAAACTTCGGCCATTCCCTCGGTCACGGCGTTGGTATGGAGATACATGAAGACCCTGTCGGTTCACCGAGAAGAAAAGATATCGTTCCCGAAAATTCCGTTATAACTATCGAGCCGGGAATATATATCGAGGACAGGTTCGGCATAAGGATAGAGGACTTTGCGGTAGTAAAAGCCGACGGCTGCGAAAACATGACTCTCGCTCCGAAAAATCTTATCTGCCTATAAAAAAGTTCAAAAAAACACTTGCAAAATATGCAATTATATGTTATGATATTAATATGAGTATGCGTGTATGTTTGCGTTGATACATTCATACAGTTTAATATAATTTGGAGGTACAAAATATGGTAACTGCTGGTGATTTCAGAAACGGCATGACATTTGAGGAAGACGGCAACGTAATGCAGATCGTTGAATTCCAACACGTTAAGCCTGGTAAGGGCGCAGCTTTCGTAAGAGCTAAGGTAAAGAACGTTATCTCAGGCTCAGTTGTTGAAAAGACATACAACCCGACAGCTAAGTTCCCAACAGCTTATGTTGAGAGAAAGGATATGGAGTATTCATACAACGACGGCGATCTCTATTACTTCATGGATCCTGAGTCATATGAGCTTATCCCTGTAAATGCAGGCGAGCTTTCAGACAACTTCAAGTTCGTTAAGGAAAACATGGTATGTAAGATCCTTTCCTATAAGGGACAGGTATTCGGCGTTGAGCCTCCTTACTTCGTTGACCTTGAAGTAACAGAAACAGAGCCTGGCGTTAAGGGCGATACAGCTACAAATACAACAAAGCCTGCTACTGTTGAAACAGGTGCTGAGATCAGAGTTCCTCTCTTCATCAACACAGGCGACAAGATCAGGATCGACACCCGTACCTGCGAGTACATGGAGCGTGCATAAACTGATATTTGATCTGACGGCGGTTAATTGAACCGATCGGTAAAAAGGAGGTCTTTTATAATGGAGCTTTCAAAGAAGGTATCATATCTCAAGGGTCTTATGGACGGACTTAAGATAGACGAATCAACAAATGAGGGCAAGATCCTTACAGCTATGGCTGACATTCTTGACGAAATGGCAGCAACTATCGAGGATGTTGCAGAAGAGGTCGATGAAACAGTTGAGCTGGTAGATGTTCTTAACGAAGATCTTAACAGCCTTGAAGACGAAGTTTACGGCTGCGACTGTGACGATGACTGCGATGACGACGATTGTGACTGCGGCTGCTGTGACGACGATGATGATTTTGACGATGAAGAGCTTTATGAGTGTGTATGTCCTAACTGCGGCGACACAATTATGCTTGGTGAGAACATCATTGCAGAGGGTTCTGTTGACTGCCCTAACTGCGGCGAAAATCTTGAATTTGATTTTTCAGAACTTGACGAGGAAGATACTGAGGAATGATCCTTTTAAGGCGTTAGCCTGTATCTTTTGTTCAGCTTAAATTTAACATTGTGTTTCAGGGGTGGTGAAATTCCACACCGGAGGTCATAGTCCTCGACCGCAGAGATGCGCTGATTCGGTGAAATTCCGAAACCGACGGTAAAGTCCGGATGGAAGAAACGACAGTTTAATTTTGAATTTGCGCCCCCGATATATAGTCGGGGGCTTTTGCATTATTTTCCTGCGTTTCTCCCGATAATTTTAATTATTTGGAGGAATTTATAATGACGAGTACATCAAATATGAACGCAGTGCCAAGCGGCAAGACGTTCACAACAAGAAAAATAGTTATGATAGCTATGATGAGCGCAATAGCCACGGTGATATATTATCTGGATTTCCCTGTGCCGCTTATGCCTGCATTTATAAAGCTTGATCTTTCAAACGTTATATCACTGCTTGCAGGATTTTCTATGGGACCGGCGGCGGGAGTTGCAGTTTGCCTTATAAAAAATCTTATCCATATCGTTATAAAGGGTATGGGTACGACAATGGGTATCGGAGATATTTTCGACTTTGTTACCTCGGCTGTTTTTACGTTCACAGCAGGAATGATCTATCTTAAAAACAAGACTAAAAAGGGAGCGGTCATCGGAAGTATTATCGGTGCGGCGGCTTTCACGCTTATCAGCCTGCCGCTGAACTATTTCATAGTTTACCCGATCTATTTCAAGGCTTTCGGCGGCGAAGCTCTTATTCTCAGTATGTATCAGCAGATAATGCCTGATGTAAAGAGCATCTTCTCAGCGCTGTGCATATTCAATCTGCCTTTCACATTCATAAAGGGTGTAATATGTGCCGCTGTTACGATACTTATTTACAAGCCGCTTTCACCTATTATAAAGGGTACAAAGTAGAACGTATAAAGCATATCTGACAAACAAAATTAAGCTGAACAATTTAATAAGATAAATAAAAAACTGCTGTATCCGTTTTGAATACAGCAGTTTTTGTATGAGCAAAATTATTGAAATTTACTTAACAGCGTCCAGAAGAGCCTGTGCCTTGTCGGTCTTTTCCCAAGCAACACCAAGATCTTCTCTTCCGATGTGACCGTAAGCTGCAAGCTTCTTGTACTGCGGCTTTCTGAGGTCAAGATTCTTGATGATAGCAGACGGACGAAGGTCGAATACCTTTGTAACAGCTTCTGAAAGCTTTTCGTCTGAAACCTTGCCTGTACCGAATGTATCTACCATTACTGAAACTGGGTTTGCAACGCCGATAGCATATGCAAGCTCGATCTCGCACTTAGATGCAAGTCCTGCGGCAACGATATTCTTTGCAACGTATCTTGCAGCGTATGTTGCACTGCGGTCAACCTTTGTCGGGTCTTTTCCTGAGAAAGCTCCGCCGCCGTGACGTGCATATCCGCCGTAGGTGTCAACGATGATCTTTCTTCCTGTAAGTCCGCTGTCGCCCTGAGGTCCGCCGATAACAAATCTGCCTGTCGGGTTTACAAAGTAAGTTGTGTTCTCATCGAGAAGTTCAGCAGGGATAACTGCCTTTATAACCTTTTCGATAATGTCTGCTCTGATCTGTTCGAGAGTTACAGCGTCATCGTGCTGTGAAGATACTACAACAGCGTCGATCCTTGCAGGCTTGCCGTCATCATATTCAACAGTTACCTGAGTCTTTCCGTCAGGTCTGAGGTAAGGAAGAGTACCGTTCTTTCTTACTTCTGTAAGCTTGAGCGCAAGCTTGTGAGCCAGTGAGATAGGCATAGGCATAAGCTCAGGAGTTTCGTCGCAGGCATAACCGAACATTATACCCTGATCTCCTGCGCCTGTGTCGAAAGCGTTCTCATCTCTGCCTTCGAGGGCATTGTCAACACCCATAGCGATGTCAGGTGACTGCTTGTCGATAGTTGTCATTACTGAGCAGGTGTGACCGTCAAAGCCGTACTTTGCTCTGTCATAGCCTATCTCAATAACTGTATCTCTTACTATCTGCGGGATATCTACCTGTGCTTTTGTGGTGATCTCACCCATGCACATTACAATACCGGTTGTGGTAACAGTTTCGCAGGCAACTCTTGACATAGGGTCCTGCGCCAGCATAGCGTCCAGAATTGCGTCTGAGATCTGGTCGCAGATCTTATCGGGATGTCCTTCAGTAACGGACTCTGATGTAAACAGTGATCTTGTCATAACTTTTTCCATTCCTTTCTTAAACATAAGGGTCGGTTTACTTATAGATGTACAAAGTAAATAGCCATAAAAAAACTCTCAATCCGAAAATTGAGAGCTGAAAATTCATTGAAAATTTCCTCATCTTTCGGAAATAACCGCAGGATTTAGCACCTTGATACAAAGATCAGGTTGCCGGGCTTCGCAGGACCTGTTTCCTCCACCACTCTTGATAAGGCTATTTAATTTAACACAACAATTATACAATATTCCGACACTATTGTCAACAGTTTTTCAAAAAATAAAATTAATTTTATGTTACTATTCAGATAATATTTTCAAAAGCCTCGTCCGCAAGGATAGCTTTACCCTTTTCTTCGGACATATTCTTGAAGCCTTCAAACTTCTTTTCAATGATGTCATATCCGTGATTTACCGTGACATCGCCTCTGCCTATCCTATGATAATCTGAACCTAACAGCTGAACGCATCCGCTTTTTATAAGTTTCATACAGCTTCTCTTTGACGAGAATTTTGTAAGGGATTTTGCATTTATCTGTCCCACAACGTCAAGCTGCATAAGCTGCATAAGTTCTTTCATAGACGTAAAATTCAGATAACGTTCAATGTGTGCGATTATGACCTTTACATCTCCCGAATCGACTATCTCAGCAACGCCGTTTATTATCTTGTCGGTAAGCTGAACATAAGGCATTTCAAGCAGCAGCCAGTTAGTTCCGCTGATGCACAGCTTTGAAAGCTTATCGTATCCCACAAGAGCCTGATCGTAAAGCACCTCTGCACCGAAATATATCTCAGGGTGTTCAGGTTTCAGATGCGGTTTGAGCTTTTCAAATGCCGCTGTTCTGCGTTCAAGAAATCTGTCCACAGATTGTTCGCTGCAGTAAAAGTGCGGAGTGGCTACGATAATTTTAGTATCGTTGGCTGCCATTTCGTCTAAGATCTTTACAGATTCTTCAACGTTTCTTGAGCCGTCATCTATTCTTGGAAGAAAATGAGAATGAAAATCTATGTACATTTTAACAGACCTTTCTTTTGATATTTTGTCACCGCTGCATAATGCAAATCATACTGCTGTTTGCAGCTTTTTTACGTTTCATAAAAATTATAACATAGTCGGAGAAAAAAATCAATGCCGTATGTATAAAATATTACAACTTTATACAAATTAATATTTTATAAATGTTTAAAGATCTGCATATATCTGTATCTGCCGTCATAAAACTTCAAAAAACGCAGAAATACATCTGATGCTAAAATTACCCCGACCACGCTTGACAAGCTTTTAATAAAATATTATAATGAAACTGAAGATAAAATAAGCGTTTATATTGCCTATATTTGATGTGTATATATTGATAAAAATAGAGAAAGTATAGGAGGAAAATAGTTATGGAACCGTCAGTAGAACCTTTGATAAAAGATGAAAACGATAACAACGATGACGCATATAAAAATGAATGTGACAAACAGGAAAATTCCGAGCAGGAAAGTCAGCAGAATGAAAATAATAATGATATTGATGATAATAATGATGCTGATGTTGGTGAGCAGGAAAATCAGCCGCCAAGAATAAAAGGCTGGAAAAAAATTTTGCTGATCTTTGGAATAGTAGTTGTCGTTCTGGGTGCGACTGTGGGTGTTCTGTTCGCCTCCCACGTTCTGTGTGTACATGAATGGTCTGAACCTACCTGCACTCAGCCGCAGATATGCAGTATATGTAAAAGAGAAAAGGGTAAACCATTAGGGCATGACTGGAACGAGGCGACCTGTACCGAACCACAAATATGCAAGGTGTGCGGTGAAAGTCAGGGTGAAGCGTTGGGACACAAGTGGTCTGCGGCTACCTGTCTTGAACCTGCGATTTGCAGTGTGTGCGGAGAAACTAACGGAGAAGCGTTAGGACATTCATGGATAGAGGCAACCTGTCAGAACCCTAAAACCTGTGCTGTATGCGGTGAAACAGAGGGCGAGGCACTCCCTCATGAGTGGAAAGACGCAACCTGTACAGAACCTAAAACTTGTAAAAACTGTAATGCTACCACCGGAAAAGCTAATGGACATAAGTGGAAAGATGCGACCTGTACTGAGCCGAAAACCTGCGAGATATGCGGTGAAAAGAAAGGCGAATCTAACGGACATTCATGGATCCCTGCAACAATAGCATATCCTAAGACCTGTGAGGTCTGCGGTAAAACTTCGGGCAGCAGTCTTGATTATGCATATATGGGTGAAGCGATAGTAGGCGGCGATTCTGACAGCTCACTTGTTCTGAGGGAAACTAAGTCTGACAGTGGCAAAAAGCTTGCAACTATTCCGAGCAAGACAAAAATAGATATCTGGGATTGCGGTGAATATGACTGGTACTATACAGCATATGATGGAAAATATGGTTATATAAAAACGCAGGGCAAACCAACATTTGTTAATAAGTCCACATTATCAGGAACTTATGAAACTTTTTATGAAGGCATGAGGACTTGCATTTATAGTGATAGTGATTTTGAGGTCTATGTTACTGGAATGAGTGAGTATCATCAACTGATCCTTGAAGTTAATAATTACAGTGATGAAAAAATAGAAATGTGGTTAGGTACTCGTTTTGGTAATGATTCTATATTTGATTCAACGCTATGTGAGGATGTTATTTTTTCACCGGGAACACACAAAGATTTTGAAGCAAGTCTAAATCCGGTTTCTACGATCGACCCTGATGGCAGAGGTACATTTAATCCAAAAGGTGCGTCAACAATGATCGTATCCATAGATAAATATGTAAAAAAAGAAGGCAGCAGTTATTATCATCAAGTTGGCTCACAGGATACGACATTTTATTTGGATCAACCATAATTGAAATAATCAAATCGTAAAGCGGTCAAATTTGTCTATGATAAAATTAGACCGCTTTGCTGCCTGTTTAAATATTAAATAACGCAGAAATATATCCTTAGTGCTGTTGTAAAATGCCCTGCGGTCTGTTATAATATATACATAAGAAAAGGAGAGGAGTACCGCTGTGGAGGAGAATACAAACAAGCTGCTTTATGAGTTCCCGCCTAAGCTTTCAAGAGCGGAAAGGCAGGCAAAAGCCGTTCACGATCTTCAGGAGCATAAAAAAATGCGCTCCAATATGTACAGAAATATAATTCTCGGAGCAGTGATCTTCGGGATATCTTTTCTGTCGCCTGTTGCGCTGGTAAAAATACTTCTTATGCTCATAGCCGTCGGCAATATAGTTACCGCTCTGCTGCTGTACAGATTTTATGCGCTGAGCCGTGATACTGAGGAATATACAAGGATATATTCAGACAGATTTGAACATTGTCAGGTTTCGGGACTAAGCGGCAAAAAGCTTTGCTCGGTCATATATTTTGATGAGATAGAAAGATCCAGTCAGAATAATCGCGGCAGACTTGTGGTGGAGTTAAGGGCGGCAGAGGAGTCCGATTTCAAAACCTTGCTTAAAAACGGAGAAGAGGCAGAATATATCCCCGAAAATAATACAGTAACGCTTTTTTTCGCCGACACAAAGTCAAAGCTTAAACTGATAGACGATTTCTACGAGCAGATAAAATACCCACACAAGGAATACAACAAAATAGATGACGAGGACGGCGACGGATATTATTCCAAAGAGGATATGGAATGGGATAAGCTCCATAAGCACGGACTATAAAGAACAGTTGTAAAAATTTCATAGAAGTAATAGTTGTAAATTTCATAGAAATAGCAGTTGTAAAATTTCATAGAAACAATAGTTGTAAAATTTCTTAGAAACAGCAGTTGTAAAATTTCTATGAATGCCCTTGAAATGGGAGCGGAAATGTGCTAATATAATCTTAATTAGTAATATCACAATTTCAAACACGATGACCGAGAGAGTAAGCAGTATCAATGGTCCTCAGAGAGAAACGCATTATGCTGAAAGCGTTTTGTATCATGACCTGCCGAAGTTCACTTGCGAGTGGTTCCGCCGAAGTCGCAGTAAGCGGAAACGTATGCCTGCGTTATAAGGCGGGGGAGTGTCGGCTCCTGCTAATAGGTGGTAAGCAAGATAAGCATACTGTGCAGTCTTGTCCTGATTAGTTCAGGACAGGGCTTTTATTATTTTAGGAGGATAAGCAATGAAAGAACAGTTGAAAAACATTGAAGAACGTGCAAAGGCAGAGCTTTCACAGATAAGCGACGCCAAGCTGCTGGAAGATTTCAGAGTAAGATTTCTCGGCAAAAAGGGCGAGATAACTTCAATACTTAAACAGATGGGCAAGCTTTCCGCTGAGGAAAGACCTGTTATCGGTCAGCTTGCGAACAAGGTAAGAGCAGATATCGAAGAGGCTCTCACTGAAAGAAAGACAGAGCTTAAAAGCAAAATGGAGCAGCTCAGACTTAAGGAAGAGGAGCTTGACGTTACTCTCCCCGGAAAACAGCAGAAGATAGGACGTGCTCACCCTCTTAACGTAACACTTGAAGAGGTAGAGGAAGTTTTCCTCGGTATGGGATTTGACATAGTTGAAGGTCCTGAGGTAGAAACGGATCACTACTGCTTTGAGGCTCTTAATATGCCTAAGCATCACCCTGCAAGAGATACACAGGATACATTCTACATCAATGAAAACGTACTGCTGAGAACGCAGACATCTTCCGTTCAGATCAGAACTATGGAGAAGATGAAGCCGCCGATCAGAATCATCTCACCGGGCAGAGTTTACCGTTCTGACGCTGTTGACGCTACTCATTCACCTCTCTTCCACCAGATCGAGGGACTTGTTATCGACAAGGGTATCACAATGGCTGACCTCAAGGGTACTCTTGAACTGCTTATGAAACGTCTTTACGGCGAGGACGCAAAGATCAGACTTCGTCCGCACCACTTCCCATATACAGAGCCTTCAGCAGAAGTTGACCTTATGTGCTTCAACTGCCACGGTGCAGGCTGCTCAATGTGCAAGCAGGAGGGCTGGGTAGAGCTTCTCGGTTCAGGTATGGTACACCCTAAGGTGCTTGCAGACTGCGGTATCGACCCTGAGGTATACAGCGGATTTGCTTTCGGTATCGGACTTGAAAGAATCACAATGGGCAGATACAGCATAAACGATATGCGTCTGCTTTACGAGAACGATATGAGATTTTTAGAGCAGTTCTGATAATAGGAGGTAAAATATAATGGATCTTTCAATGAGATGGCTCGCAGACTATGTTGACTGCGATATGCCGATAAAGGATTTTGTTTCGGGTATAACACTTTCAGGCTCAAAGGTAGAATGCTATGAGCAGGAGGGCGAATACCTTTCAAATGTTGTAGTAGGTAAGATACTTTCAGTCGTTCCTCATCCGGACTCCGACCATATGGTCATCACACAGGTAGATGTTGGAGAGGACGAGCCTGTTCAGATCGTTACAGGTGCGCAGAACGTAAACGAGGGCGATTTTGTCCCTGTTGCAAAGCATAAGTCTACCGTTCTCCACGACGGCAAGCAGGTAAAGATCACAAAGGGCAAGCTGAGAGGCGTTGCGTCAAACGGTATGCTCTGCTCACTGGGCGAGCTTGGTCTTACTGTTCACGATTTCCCATATGCTATCGAGGACGGAATCTTTATCCTCGGCGACGAATGCGACAAGACTGTCGGAATGGATCTTAAAAAGGCTATCGGCTTTGATGATACAAAGGTAGAGTTCGAGATAACTTCAAACAGACCTGACTGCCTGTCCGTTATCGGTCTTGCAAGAGAAACTGCCGCAACTTTCGGCAAGGAGCTTAAGGTAAAGAAGCCTGAGTTCAAGGGTATCGAGGGCAATATAAACGATATGCTCAAGGTGAAGATACACAACACCGACCTCTGCAAGAGATATATGGGCGCAATAGTTAAGAATGTAAAGATAGGACCTTCACCACGCTGGATGAGAGAAAGACTCCGTGCAAGCGGCGTTCGTCCGATAAATAATTTCGTTGATATCACAAACTATGTTATGCTCGAATACGGCAGACCTATGCACGCTTTCGACCTCAGATATGTAAGCGGCGCAGAGATCAACGTAAGAAACGCTAAGGCAGGAGAAACTATCACAACTCTTGACGGCGAGGAAAGAGCGCTTTCAGAAGAGATGCTCGTTATCGCCGACGCTGAAAAGCCTGTTGCAGTAGCGGGCGTAATGGGCGGCGAATACAGCGGAATAATGGACGATACAACTACCGTTGTTTTTGAGTCTGCCTGCTTTGACGGCGCATCTGTAAGAACCACAGCTAAAAAGCTCGGTATGAGAACAGACGCTTCCGCAAGATACGAAAAGGGACTTGATCCTCACGAGTGCTATGAGGCTCTTATGAGAGCTTGCCAGCTTGTTGAAGAGCTTGGCGCAGGCGAGGTCGTAAATACGATCATAGATGAAAACTATCAGAGCGAAGAGCCTAAGACCGTTGAGTTCAACGCTGAGTGGATAAATAAGTTCCTCGGTACAGATATCCCTGAGGAGCAGATGATAAAGACTCTCGAAAGCCTTGATATCAAGGTTGAGAACGGCAAGGCAGTTTCACCTTGGTTCAGAATAGATCTGGAGTGCAAGGCTGATATCGCTGAGGAAGTTGCAAGAATTTATGACTACAACAATATCCCAGATACTATCATCAGAGGTGTTGCGCAGGCTCAGAGAACTCCAAAGCAGAAGTTCGATAAGACAGTAAGAAACGCTATGCTTGCTATGGGCGTAAACGAGATCTCCACATTCTCATTCATTTCGCCTAAGTATTTTGATAAGATAAATCTTCCTGCTGATTCAAAGCTGAGAAACACAGTTACTATAATGAACCCTCTCGGCGAGGACACAAGCGTTATGAGAACAACTATCATTCCGTCAGTTCTTGAAGTTGCAGGCAGAAATTACAGTTACAGAAACCCTGAATGCTATGTTTTCGAGGTAGGCAGCGAATATCTCCCTGTTGAGGGCGAGGTGCTTCCAAACGAGCCTGAAAGACTTGGCTTTGCGGTTTATGATACAACAACTGATTTTGACTTCTATTCTGCAAAGGGTATAGTTGAGGGACTTCTCAGCAAGGCAGGCGCAGAGAATGTTGAGTTTGAAAAGGCTTCAGCTGACTGCTCATTCGATGAGTACAGCGCATTCCACCCGGGCAGATGTGCCGTTGTCAAGGTAGACGGTAAGGAGATCGGAATTTTCGGTGAACTTCACCCTAAGACAATGGAGAACTACGGTATCGAGGCAAGAACATATGCAGGAAAGATTAACCTTCCTGAGCTTATGGAGGTTTCTACTTCCGTTAAGACATATAAGCCGCTGCCTAAGTTCCCTGCAACAACAAGAGATCTCTCAATCGTATGTGATGATGAGATACCTGCTGCACAGCTTGAAAAGGCTATAAAGAAGGCTGTGGGCGGAATACTTGAAAATATCAAGCTGTTTGACGTTTATAAGGGCGAGCAGATAGAAAAGGGCAAGAAGTCCGTATCATACTCTATTTCCATGAGATCCCTCGACGGAACACTTACAGACGAGCAGGCTGATAAGGCTATGGAAAAGGCTCTTAAGGAACTCAAGAATATAGGCGCTGAACTCAGAATGTAAATTTTATTGGCGTAGGTTGTTAACAAATTATAAAATTTCATGTAAAGCTTGTTATTTTCGTTAAAATGGAGTATAATATATAAAGTGGATTATGTTCATAATATTTATTATATTTAAGCTTATATAGTAAGGAGTTGAGCTTTTATGCACGAACAGACTATGGAATTTTCCGTTGCGAGAGATAAGGAAGCGGAGCTGAAAAAAACGCTTACAGTTATCTATGACGCACTTAAGGAAAAGGGTTATAATCCGATCAATCAGATAGTAGGTTATATTCTTTCAGAAGATCCTACTTACATAACTACTTATAACAATGCCAGAAGCTTGATCCGACATATTGACAGGGACGAGCTTTTGCAGGCGCTTGTTAAGAGCTATCTTCAGGCATAATGAGAGAACAAAAGGGAAGCGGAAGTATTTACCGTTTCCCTTTTTTATTTATATCGTATTAATATCCCTTTTCGGCGCACAATAACCGAAAAGGAGGATATGAAAATGCGACTATATATAAAGAATATAAAGAAACTCAAAGGCAGGCTAATTATGCCTGCGGCGGTGATCATCTCGGCGGCTATGCTCGCTTCATGCGCAGGCGGCAGAGAGGAAAACGTGCAGGACAAGACGGATAAGACGGGAACAGTAACTTCCGCACAGGCTGAACCTGTGGGAGCGGTAAGGGCGAAAGAGGAGAAAAAGCTTGACCTTTCAGCTTTGTCAAGAGAGTCCAACGGCTATGGTCAGGGCGTTCAGACGGATCAGCAGAACCGCACAACAGGTGCGCTTGATTTTAATGCCCAGTACGGGGGACTTAATGCCTGCGCCATAGATGAGAAAAGCGACAAAATAACGCTCACTTTCGATCAGGGATATGAAAACGGATTTACTGCCGATATCCTCGATACGCTGAAAGAGAAAAAGGTAAAGGCTGTGTTCTTCCTGCTGGAGGACTATGCAGAAAAAAATCCTGAGCTTGTTCAGCGTATGATAGACGAGGGGCATATTATCGGAAACCACTCGGTCCACCACTATTCGATGCCGAGCCTTGACCAGTCGGCTTGCGAGAGCGAGATAAAGGATATGCACAAGTATATAAAGGAAAAGTTTGATTATGATATGACGCTTTTCCGCCCGCCTATGGGAGAGTTCTCGGAGTTTTCCCTCGGAGTGACTTCAAACTGCGGATACAGGACAATGATGTGGAGCTTTGCCTATGCCGACTGGGACGTGAACAACCAGCCTGATAAACAGCAATCCCTGCAAAAGCTTACCGACGCCGCCCACCCAGGCGCTATATATCTCCTCCATTCGGTATCTCAGACCAATGCGGAGATACTGGGCGATCTTATAGATAATGTAAGAGCAAACGGATTTGAATTTAACTGATGAAACCACAGACTGCCCTAAATTACAGGCAGTCTGTTTTTATGAGCAGATTGTGGAAAATATCATCGAATGGAAAGAAAAATATCTGCTATTTTTTACATTGACGCAGACTTCTGTTTTGTGGTATAATATTAAACAGAATAAGGTTTTATTGGAAACGTACATTCTTCCTGAATGATTAACGAACAACACATATTCTTAGAAGTATTGTTTAGTTATTTTATTTAAGGAGGATTTTTTATGCCCAAAAATTTGTTTCAGGAAATAGTTTTTACAGTTATAATGGTGTTTGTTATGGTGTACGCTATGATATGCTATAATATCGCTCTCAATATCGGCGGTATGGATAACAGCGTGTTTCTATCTGCATTTCACGAACTCATTATAATGGGTCCTATCGCATTTATTGCGGACTTTTTTGTTGTGGGAAAGATAGCAAAGGCTAAAGCTTTTAAAATGGTGAACGTAAAGAGGGATAATCCGTTCTTTCTGGTGCTTGCCATTTCGGCAGTTTCAGTTATCTTTATGTGTCCGATCATGAGCCTTGCGGCAACTCTGCTCTTTAAAAATGCAGGCAAGCAGGTGATCGCAGTATGGCTTCAGACAACGGCGATAAATTTCCCAATGGCTCTCTGCTGGCAGATATTCTTTGCAGGTCCTATCGTGAGAGCGGTTTTCGGTCTGATATTCAGAGAAAAGAAAACTTCCGAACAGACATCAGCCTGTCTTACAGCGGAATAATATAAATATATTTGTGTGCGCACGGCGTTTCATTGACTGCTGTGCGTTTTTTTGTACAGTAAAAATTAACTCACAAATTATTGTTAATTATCTTATTATGTTTGTCTAATTTGCTTTCTAAAAAAAGTGTGAACCCCCTTTACAAAGAACTGAGGTTGTGGTATAATATTAATCGTAAAAATTTGCGTAAAAAAGGAGGAGCTTATAGTGCAGAAAGCATATCTGATTCTGGAAAACGGTACTGTTTTTGAGGGTAAAAGTTTCGGTGCGGTAGGCGAAGCTATTGGTGAAATTGTTTTCACAACAGCTATGACAGGCTATCTCGAAACACTTACTGACCCTAGTTATTATGGTCAGATCGTCGTTCAGACTTTCCCTTTGATCGGTAATTACGGTGTTATTCCCAGTGATTTTGAGAGCAAATGTCCTCACGTTAAAGCTTATATTGTAAGAGATTGGTGTCAAGAGCCTAGCAATTTCCGTTGCGAGGGTGATCTTGACATTTTTTTAAAACAGCAGAACATAGTAGGTCTGTATGGTATCGACACCCGCCAGCTTACAAGAATAGTAAGAGAGCATGGTGTAATGAACGGAAGGATCGTTCCTGAGGGAGCAAGCTTCGGTCTTACAGATATCAAGAATTATAAGATAATCGACGCAGTAAAGAATACGACCTGTGAAGAGGAAATGGTTTATTCACCTGAGGGCGAGGTAAAGAATAAGGTAGTTCTTTTCGACTTCGGCGCAAAGGCTAATATCTGCCGCTCACTCGTTAAGAGAGGCTGCGAGGTAACGGTAGTGCCTGCTTATACTACCTGTGAAAGAGTTATGGAGCTTGCTCCGGACGGAATAATGCTTTCAAACGGCCCAGGAGATCCTGCTGAGAACACAGAGATCATTGAGGAACTGAAAAAGCTTTCTGAAAAGAAGATACCTACTTTCGGTATCTGCCTCGGACATCAGCTTTACGCTCTTGCTCACGGCGCTCAGACACATAAGCTCAAGTACGGCCACAGAGGAGCAAACCAGCCTGCCGAGAACGTTAAAACAGGCAGAGTTTATATTACCTCACAGAACCACGGCTACGCAGTAGTGAACGATTCTCTCCCTGCCTGCGCAGAGGTGTCATTCGTCAATGCGAATGACGGTACCTGCGAGGGCGTAAGATATCTTGACGAGCCTGCATTCTCTGTACAGTTCCACCCTGAGGCTTGCGGCGGACCGCTCGATACAGGATTCCTGTTCGACGAATTTATCAGCCTTATAGAGGAAAATAAGAAGAACAAATAATATTTCAGATTTTTTTGAAAAATCCATCATTAAGAAAGGATTGAATATAAGTGCCTTTAAATAAAGATATTAAGCGAGTTCTTGTTATCGGTTCAGGTCCTATCGTCATAGGTCAGGCTGCTGAGTTTGACTATGCAGGCACACAGGCTTGCCGTGCGCTTAAGCAGGAGGGACTTGAGGTAATACTTATCAACTCAAACCCTGCTACTATCATGACAGATAACGCTATGGCTGATAAGATCTATATCGAGCCGCTTACACTTGAAACTGTAAAAAGAGTTATCAAGAAAGAGCGTCCTGACTCGCTGCTCTCCACACTGGGAGGACAGACAGGACTTACCCTTTCAATGCAGCTTGCAAAAGAGGGCTTCCTTGACAAGTATAACGTAAAGCTTCTGGGCGCTAACCCTGAAACTATCGACAAGGCTGAGGACAGACAGATGTTCAAGGACACTATGGAGTCCATCGGTCAGCCATGCATCCCTTCAAAGGTCGTAAATACCGTTGAGGACGCTGTTGACTTTGCAAATCAGCCCGGTATCGGATATCCGCTCATCATCAGACCTGCTTTCACCCTCGGCGGAACAGGCGGCGGTATCGTTAATAATGAAGAAGAGCTTATAGATATCACAAGAAACGGTCTTTACCTTTCACCTATCACACAGGTACTCGTTGAGAAGTGTATAGCAGGCTGGAAAGAGATCGAGTTCGAGGTAATGAGAGATTCAAAGGGCAACGTTATCACAGTATGCTCTATGGAGAACTTTGACCCTGTCGGCGTACATACAGGTGACTCTATCGTTATCGCTCCGACTGTAACACTTGCAGATAAGGAATATCAGATGCTGCGTTCTGCCGCTCTGAAGATCATTGATACACTTAAAGTTGAGGGCGGCTGTAACTGTCAGTTCGCACTTAACCCTGAAACATTCGACTATGCAGTTATCGAAGTAAATCCGAGAGTTTCACGTTCTTCTGCACTTGCGTCAAAGGCAACAGGTTATCCTATCGCCAAGGTCGCAGCTCAGATCGCTATCGGCTATACCCTTGATGAGATCAAGAATGCCGTTACAGGCAAGACATATGCCTGCTTCGAGCCTGCACTCGACTACGTTGTAGTTAAGCTGCCTAAGTGGCCTTTCGATAAGTTCGTTTACGCTAAGCGTGACCTCGGTACTCAGATGAAGGCAACAGGTGAGGTAATGGCTATCGGCACAACCTTTGAACAGGCTATCATGAAGGCTGTAAGAGGCGCTGAGATAGGTCTTGATTATCTTACTGCTCCTAAGTATGAGGAGCTTAGTGATGAAGAGGTAGCTGCAAGACTTCATCAGTGCAACGATGAAAGACTCTTCATCGTTTTTGAGGCACTCAGAAGAGGTACGACTGTTGACGAGATCCACGCTATCACTAAGATAGACGAATGGTTCCTTAATAAACTCCGCAAGCTTATCGACGTTGAAAGAGAGCTTGCAAAGGGCGATTATTCTGAGGAAACATATATCCACGCTAAAAAGCTTGGCTTCCCTGATAAGGTCATCGAGCGCCTTTCAGGAAAGAAGATAGAAAAGCCTGCTCACGCAGTATTCAAAATGGTAGATACCTGCGCTGCTGAGTTCGCTGCTATGACGCCTTACTTCTATTCAACATATGACAGCGAGGACGAGGCTGCCGAGTTCATTCAGAGCAAGGGTTCTGACAGACAGACAGTTATAGTTTTCGGTTCAGGTCCTATAAGAATCGGTCAGGGTATCGAGTTCGACTATGCGTCAGTTCACTGCGTATGGGCGCTCAAAGAGCATGGCTATGATGTAGTTATCGTAAACAATAACCCTGAAACAGTTTCAACAGACTTCGATACTGCCGACAGACTTTATTTCGAGCCTCTTACAGATGAGGACGTTATGAATATCATCAGAGTTGAAAAACCTGTTGGAGTAGTTGTTGCCTTCGGCGGTCAGACAGCTATCAAGCTTACAAAGCACCTCAATGAGCATGGCGTAAGAATACTGGGAACACCTCCTGATTCTATCGACGCTGCCGAGGACAGAGAAAGATTTGACGAGCTGCTTGAAGAACTCAAGATCAAAAGACCTGAAGGCTTTACGGTTATGACAACTGAGGAAGCTCTTGAGATCGCAAATAAGATACATTACCCTGTTCTTATGCGTCCTTCATATGTACTTGGCGGACAGAATATGATAATCGCTTTTAACGACGATGATATCAAGGAGTATATGGCTATCATTCTCGCTCAGGGAATCGAGAACCCTGTACTTATCGACAAGTACCTTATGGGTACAGAGCTTGAGATCGACGCTATCTGCGACGGCGAGGATATCCTTATCCCGGGTATCATGGAGCATATCGAGAGAACAGGTATCCACTCAGGTGACTCTATCGCAGTTTACCCTGCATGGAACGTTTCTGATAAGCTTATCGAGAGAATAGTTGACTGCTCAAAGCGTCTGGCTATCTCACTCAATACAAAGGGACTTGTAAATATCCAGTACCTCATTTACCATGACGAGCTGTTCGTTATCGAGGTAAACCCACGTTCTTCAAGAACTATCCCTTACATCTCAAAGGTAACAGGCGTACCTATGGTAGACCTTGCGACAAGATGTATGCTGGGCGAAAAGCTTGCTGATATGGGTTACGGCACAGGTCTTTACAGAAATTCACCTTATGTTGCAGTTAAAGTTCCTGTATTCTCATTTGAAAAGCTTATCGGCGTTGATAACCACCTCGGACCTGAAATGAAGTCAACAGGTGAAGTCCTTGCAGTTTCAAGCTCACTTGAAGAGTCACTTTATAAGGGACTTACAGCAGCAGGCTATAAGCTTGACGCTAAGGGCGGCGTGTTCATTACTGTAAGAGATGCGGATAAGGCTGAGATACCTCAGACCGCAAAGATGTTCGCTGACCTCGGATTTAAGATCTACGCTACTCACGGTACTGCTATGGTACTCCACGATCACGGCATAGAGGCTGAGGAAGTTAAGAAGATCCATGAGTCAGAGGATAAGAACACTCTCACACTTATCGAGAGCGGAAAGATCTCATACGTTATCTCAACTTCTTCAAAGGGCAGAATACCTACGAGAGATTCCGTTAAGATCAGACGTAAGACTGTTGAATGGAATATCCCTTGCCTTACTTCTATCGATACTGCAAACGCTATCGCAGCGTCTATCCGCAGTAAGTATACAGAGTCAACAACTGAGATAGTTGATATCAACGATATGAGAAGTGAAAAGCAGACCCTTAAGTTCACTAAGATGCAGGGCTGCGGAAACGACTATATCTACTTCAACTGCTTCGACCAGAGAATAGATAACCCAGAGGGATTCGCACTCAACCTCTCCGACAGACACTTCGGTATCGGCGGCGACGGCGTTATCCTCATCTGCCGTTCAAAGGTAGCTGACGCTAAGATGAAGATGTATAATCTCGACGGCTCAGAGGGTAAGATGTGCGGAAACGGTATCAGATGCGTTGCCAAGTTTATGCGTGACAACGGACTGGTAGACAGCGATGAAATGACTATCGAAACACTGTCCGGAATAATCAAGGTATCTCTCAGCCGTCACTACGGCGAGGTAAACGGCGCTACTGTTGATATGGGCAAGGCTATACTTGAACCTGCTCAGATACCTGTTGCACTTGATCCTGATGAAAACGGCAGAGTAGTTGACAGAAAGGTCAATATCGGAGGAGAGGATTACAACATCACCTGCGTATCAATGGGAAATCCACACGCAGTAGTATTTGTAAAGAATGTTGATAACCTCGATATCGACAAGATCGGACCTGCTTTCGAGTATGACAGCATATTCCCTGAAAGAGTAAATGCTGAGTTCATAAAGGTAGTAGACAGCCATACACTTAAAATGCGTGTATGGGAGAGAGGTTCAGGCGAAACATTTGCTTGCGGAACAGGCGCTTGCGCTGCTGTCGTAGCGGCAGTTCTCAACGGCTATTGCCCGAAGGACGAAGAGATCACAGTTATCCTTAAGGGCGGTAACCTGAAGATAAGATATACAGATGAAACTGTATACCTCACAGGCGATGCAGTAACTGTATTCTCAGGCGAGATCAGAATATAACGATAGCATTATAAAATCAAACACAGGCACGACCGCATAAGGGATATGCTTTATGCGGCACAGCCTTGAATTTACTAAGAAAAGGAGCTATAATAATGCCACAGATCAATGAAAATTTTCTCAAGCTTGAAAAGAATTATCTCTTTATAAATATCGCAAAGAAGAGAAATGCTTTTAAAGAGGCTCACCCGGACGCAGATCTTATCGCAATGGGTATCGGAGATGTTACACTCCCGATCGCCAAGGTAGTAGTTGACGCCATGAAAAAGGGCGCAGACGAAATGGGCGTAAAGGAAACATTCAAGGGTTATGAGGACAGCGGCGCCGGCTATGACTTCCTCAGAGAGGCAGTTTCAGGCTACTATAAGAGCTTTGGCGTTGACGTTCCTGCTTCAGATATAAGGATAAATGACGGCGCAAAGTCAGACTGCGGAAATATCGTTGATATTTTCGGCGATGATAACGTTGTGCTTGTTACAGACCCTGCATACCCTGTTTATGTAGACACAAATATTATGAGCGGAAGAAAGGTCATCTACGCTAACTCAAATGAGGAGAACGGCTTTGCCGCTATGCCTGACGAGAACGTAAAGTGCGACCTTATCTACCTTTGCTCACCTAACAATCCGACCGGCTCTGTTTACACTAAGGAACAGCTTAAGGTATGGATAGACTATGCAAAGAAGAACAACGCTGTTATCATTTACGATTCAGCTTATGAGGCTTTCATTACAGAGGATAATATTCCAAGAAGTATCTTTGCTGTTGAGGGCGCAAAGGAGTGCGCTATCGAAATGTGTTCACTCTCTAAGACAGCAGGCTTTACAGGTATGAGATGCGGATACACAGTAGTTCCTCACGAGCTTATGGTAAAGGCATCAGACGGCTCAGAAGTTTCTGTTGCACAGCTTTGGAACAGACGTGAAGGCAGCAAGTTCAACGGTGTTTCTTATCCTGTACAGTGCGCAGCAGCAGCTGTATTCACAGAAGAGGGTCAGAAGCAGATCAAGGAGAACATCAGATACTATCAGGAAAATGCAAAGGTCATTTCTAAGACTTTTGATGAGCTTGGCATCAAATATACAGGCGGAAAGAATTCACCTTATATCTGGTTCAAGTGTCCGAACGATATGGGTTCATGGGAGTTCTTTGATTACCTCCTTGAAAATGCAAACGTAGTCGGCACACCTGGCGAAGGCTTTGGAAAGAACGGCGAAGGCTGGTTCAGACTGACTGCTTTCGGTGATAAGGACAGAACTATCGAGGCTATGGAGAGATTTAAGAAGCTCTTCGGCAAATAATCTTATATATGATCTTCAGGACAGACTGTATGAACGGTCTGTCCTTTTTTGTTGAGAAAAAGCACATATTTCTAACGTAAAGAAATATTATGAACAAATTTATTCTTTTGTGTTGACAAACTCTCAAATATGTGGTATAATTAACATATCAAAAATAGAGTATTTTGTTAATGTGAGCAAACAAGACAGTTCATCTGGGGGAGTAAAAATGATAGAAAGTTTGAAATCCTGCTTTTTCGGCGGATATAACAAGATGGATACGCTTCACGCAGTGGATAGTCTTATGAATGAGATCTATCAGCTGGAGCAGGCAATATCCATAAAGGAAAACGGCGAGCAGTACAGAGTGCCGCCGACAACGGGGGATATAAAGATAAGGAGTGCAGCCTGGGGCGGCTTTGCAAAGGACGATGTAAATTTATTTTTAGCTGAACTTCGTGGTAAAACAGCTGAACTTAGAGCAAAACTTTAAAAACAATAATTAGCGTAATATTAAGCAGCAGAGTAACATCTGCTGCTTTTTTTGTGCCTAATTTAGTTAATTTTATGCGTGGGTTGAATGTGATCAAGTACTGTTATACAAACAATTTTTGATAAAAATAGCAAAACCTGTCCAACAAAAGTCAACTGTAAACGTTAACATTGTATAATATATTTTCATATACTAAAATAATCATACACATAAAGTTAAAAAATTAAAGTTAATATTCATGAACAGTTGTGTATATCTACAAAGTTTATAAACGAAAACGTTTGACTTAAATTAAGTGCATTGTAATGATTGCTAAAATATGATAATATATATAAGGGGAGAAAAACATAAGAGAAAGGCGGCTCGGTCATGGTTAAAGCGTATATTCAGTTGGAAAGCTATGATGACGTAATGAAGTTTCATAAAGCAGCGTCAACTTGCAGGTATGATCTAAAAATACAAAAGGACGCAGATGTCATCAATGCAAAATCACTAATGGGTCTGCTTTGTGTGGGGACAGGTAGGATCATATCACTTATTGCAAAATGCAACGATCGTGGCGACGTGATAAATAAGTTCGGTGATTTTATCGTCAACGGTTTTTAACTGAAATATTGTGCGACAGCGGCGTAAAAGCCGCTTATTTTTTGCGTATGTGTTGAAAAATGCAGGAAAATATGCTATAATAGCTTTAATAAGAAATGAGGGGGATTTGATCATGAATGAACTTATCCAGCAGTTTATTATCGACGAGGTCACTGAACTGACCTATAAAGACCTGTGGAATTTTGTGAAATCAAATTCCATCTGTCGTGGAACTTATGAGGGAAGAAATCATATTGTTATGAAAATATCTTCCAATCAGTTCATAATCTATCGTGTGTGCATCGGTATGGAGAATACAAAATATCAGGAGGCTGTGCTGATCGCAAAGAACTACCTGCTGAAAAAAATAAACAGCAGAGCATATCAGCTCCAGCTGGAGGATATACAGAATATTCTTGATTAAGGCAATTTTGATATGACCGAGAACATCGGAGAACTGCGGTCATATAAGGAGAATTTTAAAATGAGTGTGCCATTGGCTGAAAGAATTAGACCAAAAGTCCTTGACGATATCGTGGGGCAGACCCACCTGCTCGGTAAGGACAAACCGCTCCGCAGGATAATCGAAAGCGGAAAAATACCGAATATGATCTTCTACGGTCCGTCGGGTATAGGCAAGACCACCGTTGCAAGAATGATCGCCGAGAACGCAAATATGACCATGTACAAGCTCAACGGCACAAGTGCTTCTATATCTGATATAAAGGATATCGTGGCGGAAACGGAAACTTTCAGCGGCATAAACGGGATATTATTGTACCTTGACGAGATACAGTATCTTAATAAAAAACAGCAGCAGTCTTTGCTCGAATACATAGAAAATGGTAAAATCACGCTTATCTCATCTACTACGGAAAACCCGTATTTCTATGTTTACAACGCTATTATAAGCCGTTCCACTGTCTTTGAATTTAAACCGCTGACCTCGGAGGAGATACTGCCTGCCATAAAAAGAGCCTTTCAGCTTATGACGGACGAGTTAGGCTTAAAGCTGAGGTTAGAGAACGGTGTTCTTGAGCATATTGCAAGAGGCTGCGGCGGAGATGTGAGAAAGTCTATAAATACTGTGGAGCTTTGCATACTTTCGGCGGACAACGACGGCGAGAGCCTTACTGTAAGGCTTGATAACGTCAAGCTGCTCACTCAGCGTAGCAATATGCGCTATGATCGTGACGGAGATCAGCATTATGATATACTTTCCGCCCTGCAAAAATCCATAAGAGGTTCGGACGAAAACGCTGCGCTTCACTATGCCGCACGGCTTATCGAGGCGGGGGATATAATCTCTCTGTGCAGAAGATTGCTTGTTATAGCCAGCGAGGATATCGGTCTGGCTTATCCAATGGCGGCGGCAATAACGAAATCCTGCGTTGATTCGGCTTTGCAGCTTGGACTTCCTGAGGCGAGGATACCTCTTGCCGAGGCGATCATACTGCTTGCCACTGCGCCTAAGTCCAACAGTGCAGAAAGCGCCATAGACGCTGCCCTTGCAGATGTGAAAAACGGCGACATTGGTGACTTCCCACGTCATCTTCAAAATAAACACGCAGACGGCGAGGGTGCAAAAGTCAAGGGACAGCATTATCTTTACCCCCATAATTATCCCGACCATTGGGTGAAACAGCAGTATTTGCCAGATCAGCTTGTCGGAAGAGTTTACTATCACTACGGCGAGAATAAGAACGAGCAGACAGCAAAAAAATACTGGGATAAAATAAAAGGTGAATAATATTAAAGTATTAAAGCGGAGCTTAACGGCTCTGCTTTTTTGTATATTTTGCAGAAATATAGGAAAGACTATTGACTAACTAATGGTTATGTGGTATTATATAAGCGGTTAGTAAGTGCTAACCATAGGCTGACGAATAAATATAGTCGGCTTATATCGTAATATTGGGTTAGTTAAAACTAATCAAAAAGGAGAAAAAGTTATGTCATATGCTGAGATCGCCAGATTTGAAAGAATGCTGGCTTACCATACCGCCCCTGCAATGCTTGGGGTAAAGCCTGCAAATCTTATATCTGTCAATATGAACGAATATGAGATCGAGGCAAATATAGACAGATTTAACAGACTTGCGGCTGCGAAAGGGTTGAAAATACGCAGACTTTGCAGAGTGCGCAGCAGAATGCTCCTGCTTGTCTATAACGAGAAAAAGCTGCTCAAACAGCTTTCCGATGAAGCCGTATGCGAAATGTTCGAGCGTTTCGGCTACGGAAAAAATTCAGACGCAGAACAAAAGCTGGAGATACTTACAAAGAGGATTTCCGAAACAGGGGATTTTCCACACGAGATAGGACTTTTCCTCGGTTATCCGACTGAGGATATAAACGGCTTTATCGCAAACAGGGGAGAAAACTATCTGCTTTGCGGCTATTGGAAAGTTTATTCCGATGAGGAGAGAGCAAAACGTCTTTTCAACAGTTACAATAAATGCCGCAGCTATATAATGAAAAAGCTGGACAGCGGCGAAGATATATACAAAGCGCTGAGAATAAGCTGATAAATTTATAATGCAGGAAGTAAGGAAGTATTAGACTTTATTATAAGCTGAGAGAATGGCAGTCGTGTTAAAGCGGCTGCCATTCTTGCGTTATTTATAGGTATCATTTGCGCCTATGATATGCACCGCCCTCATTCGGTAGGCTGAATATCTGTGGAGAGGTCGGTCAAGTTCGTCAAATGAGTGTGCGCAGACCAGCGGCACACCTCGCTTGCGGTCTGTCACAACAAGTGAATGATAAAAACGCTCCCTGTCGCCCAGCTGGATAATATCGCCCTTTTCAGCAAGCGCAATGTCGGTTTCTATTCCGTACGGACCGACAGAATTATTTGTAACAAGAAATCTGTAAAGATATTCAACATCTGTCCAAGCCGCCGACCTGCTGTGAAGAGAAGAGTAAAACCAACCTGTGTCGGGAGTAAAATTCATTATCCCGCAGCCTGCGTAAATGCATTGTGAGGCAAAATTCGTGCAGTCGCCGCCTATGTTTTCAAAGTCATAATAGTTCGGATTTCTGCTCAGCGCCCAACGCCTTGCATAATCCGCCGCACTGCTGCGGTCATAAATAATTTTAGCCATATATCGACCTGCCATACAAAAAATAACAGGCACACCAAAAGCGTATGCCTGTTAAATAATATGCTGTCTGTGTGATATTATGCTCAGTTTTTCGGCGGAGCAAATGATTCCATTATTTTCAGCGCAACCCTTATGCCGTCGGTAGCCGCACTCATTATTCCACCTGCATAGCCTGCGCCCTCGCCGCATGGGTAAAGATTTTCACAGGAAAGGGAAGTCAGTGTGTCGCTGTTTCTCGTTATGCGCACAGGGGAGCTTGTTCTTGTTTCGGGTGCGCTGAGGATAGCGTCGCCATTGCCAAAGCATTTCATTTTTCGGCTGAAATCATTAAGACCTGTTTTCATCATATCCGTAACAAAAGTAGGAAAAAGCTTGTTCATATCCACAGCTTCAAGTCCCAGAGCATATGTCGGCACAACGCTGCTGTCGAGTGAAGGTTTACCTTCGAGAAATCCCTTGACAGTTGTGCCGCAGGCTTTTGCGCTGCCCGAAAGTTCAAAGGCTCTCTTCTCTATTTCCCTTGCAAAATACATTCCGTCGAGAGGGTGAGTTCCGAAATCTTCGGGAGTGACGGATATAACCAGCGCAGCGTTTGCGTTTTCTCCGTCACGGGCAAACTCGCTCATGCCATTCGTAACAACTGTGTTTCCCTCAGACGCAGCAGGCACGACCGTTCCGCCCGGACACATACAGAATGTGTAAGCCGCTCTGCCGTCGGGATCTCTTTTGGAAAGCTGATATTCGCCTTTCGGCAGCAGGGGATTTCCTGCGTGTACACCGTAAAGGCTCTGCTCCACATCAGCCTGCTTATGCTCAATCCTTGCGCCGACGGAAAAAGGCTTAGGCTCAAGGAAAATATTCTTTGCCGCAAGCATTTCAAAGGTATCCCTTGCAGAATGACCGATAGCGAGGACAAGTGCGGCGGTCTGAGTTTCGCCGTCGGAATGTTTTACGCTTTCCACGGCATTGTTCCGTATGGTGAAGTCGGAAACCGTATCTTCAAATCTGACCTCTCCGCCCAGCTGGATTATCCTTTCTCTGATAGCCTTGACTATCCCTCTGAGATTGTCTGTTCCGATATGGGGCTTAGCCTTTGCGGTTATCTCGGCAGGAGCGCCGAACTCGGTGAAGCGTTCAAGAACGTATCGGCAGAGTGGGTCTTTTATGCGTGTGGTCAGCTTTCCGTCTGAGAAAGTTCCTGCGCCGCCCTCGCCGAACTGAACGTTTGAAGAGGTGTTGAGCTTTCCGCCTGTCCAGAAATTATTTACCGACGCAGTACGTTTTTCAACACATTCTCCACGCTCGATTATAAGCGGCTTGTATCCCTGCTCAGCCAGTACAAGACCGCAGAACATTCCCGCAGGGCCAAAGCCTGCTATAACTACCCGACCGGAACGCTGAACGTCTGATATTATCGGTTCAAAGCGGCTCTCCTCAGTATAAGAAAGCCTGCTGTTTTTGCCGCATATCCTTTTCTCTGCCGCAGGGTCGTTAAGCCTTACGAAAACTGAGTGGACAAAGTGAATGTCGTTTCTCTTTCTGGCGTCAAGGGAAGTTTTATGGATTTGTATCTCTCTTACCTCAGAACTTTTTATCCCTGCCGACTTCAGAGCGGCGGCAAAGACAGTTTCTTCGTCCGAATTGAGTGGAGAGGGTATCTGATTGATGATTATAGCCATTTTTGACCTCCGAATATATATCCGACAAAAAGGGAATATCAGACGTGACGTTCAGATATTCCCTTAAAAGCCTGTTTAATTATTTTTACTGATCCTACTTGCTGATAGTAACGATCTGCACATCATTTGTGCCGTAGCACCATACGTTGTTGTAGTCGGGAACATAGATCGTTGCCGCCCTTGAATAAGAGCCTGCCTCATATATATCGCTCAGACTGACTCTCGCATAAATATCATCGTCCGTAAGCTGTTCCATAACGCTTTCCGGACCAAATATCGTTACGTTTGTAAGCTTTTTGGTTTCAAGCTCTACCGACATATTCGCAGGAGTATCAGTAATATTTATCCTGCTTGAATCAATGGTAAAGGTCTTTGATGTGTAACCCTCGCCGTCGAAGCTTACTTCAACATTCTCTGCCCCCGTAAGGTTTATCTCGCCCGAATTTACAGGTATGGCAAAGGTGAATTTCTTAGCAAGATTTATGTTTGACAGCGGTATAGTTCCGACATAAACGTCCTCAGTATCACTGCCGTCCAGATCAGGGGAAATAACGGATATGCTGTTTTCCGAAAGCGTCATAGGCAGCGAGCTTATGTCAAATTCCTTCGGTGCGCCCGATATCTCGACCTGAAGATTTACAGTTTTCTTTTTGTACACAACAAAGTTTATGGTGTACTCGTCAGCGTCCTTTATGGTGAATTTCGAGCTGTCCAGCTTGTTGTCGTCTGCGTCATAGAACACGATATCGTCGGTAGTCATGGACATTTCTTCCTTGATCTTCCGTGACTTCGATATCCTTGCAGTAGCACGGCTGACGTTGTCAAGTTCGTTCTTAGGACCTTCGATTGTTATTTCAGACGGAGTAACGGCAGCTTCTTTAAGGGTGTAACCCTCCTCAGCTGTGATAAGCGGAGCTTCCGCCGTAAGTTCGACCGTCTTTGTTGTTATCCTGTCAAAATCCACTTCGATAGTTTCAGGCGAAACGGAAACTATCGTGCAGCGGTCTGTGGAATGGGTGCTTTTGACCTCGATGTCAAGCTTGTATGTTCCCTCTTTCGTTACCGAATCAAGGTTCACGGTAGCGGAGAGATCGTTGGCGGTGTAGTTGCCTATCTCGTAGTTCATGCCCTTGATCTCAACATCAACGGTTATATCGCTGTAATTTATAGCGTCAAGACCTTTTTCCTCAGCCTTTGTGCCTGCAAGATTGAAGTCAACAGGTACGCTGGTAATGGTTTTGTTTATGGTCGGGTATTGTGTAATGGAAAGCACGAACCACACGATTATTGCGATTATGAGTGCAAGTATCCTCAGACTGAGGTCTGTGACTGTGCCTGTTGCGCTTTTCCATTTATGCTTTTTAGCCTTGTCGGGTTTCTTCTGCAGAGTATTGTTCTTTACTTCTTCCATTTTGAGATCACCCTTCCTGCAAAAGAATTTTCCTTAATGGAATTAGTGTCCTTATCGGGGATAATTTTTTCAAGAAGCAGCTTTTTGAGAGATTCTTTGGTGTAACCTCTTGTAAGCTCGCCGTTTTCGGCAACTGATATAGCGCCTGTTTCCTCCGACACAACGACTACCACAGCGTCAGAGTTCTCGCTCATGCCGATAGCGGCTCTGTGTCTTGAACCGAGCTGCTTGTTGATAAGTTCGTCCTTCTGCGGTCTTGGCAGAAAGCAGCCTGCCGCAAGTATCATGCCGTCCCTCATGATAACTGCGCCGTCGTGGAGCGGTGTGTTCGGGTAGAAGATGTTTCCGAAAACTGCCACCGACGGTGTACAGTTGAGAACAGTTCCCGTAGCGATCTGTTCGCCAAGCTTTGTCTTGCGCTCGAAGATGATGAGTGCGCCTGTTTTTGTGGAAGAAAGGTTCTGCGCCGCATCGCATACAGCGTCGATAGCGGTGTTCCACTTATCCTCCTCCGACACGGTATCGGAAGAGCCGAAGAAGCTGATCTCAGCGATCTTTGCACGTCCGACCTTTTCGAGCATACGCCTGAGTTCAGGCTGGAACAGTATGATAAGAGCAAGAAAGCCCCATTGAAAGCACAGTTTAAGGAGATATCTTATGGTCTGAAGATTGAACACTACCGCAAGCAGATAGCAGGCGACCAGAACGAGTATGCCTTTTGTGAGCTGCTGTGCTCTTGTTTCTCTGATGAGCTTTATGCCGTTGTATATGAGAAAATAGAGTATCAGAATATCGACTATATCGTTAAGACCGATAGTTTTGAACACGCCCCATACTGAGTTTAGTGCGCTTAATACAGCGTCCTGCAAGACCTGTATCCTCCTTTGCAATAAGATTTAAATAAAGATAATTTATATAACTAATTTAAACTAACATAGATTTTTATGAAAGCTATATAAAATCCTTCACATATAATAGTATTATAACATACAAATAAAAAAAGTACAATACCAAATTGAGATTTTTTGCGCTGATTTGTAATTTTTTTATGCGAAATGCTGAGAAAAATATCAAAACGGTAACAATGTAGATTATGGTTAAATAATCGAAAATAAATTTAATTTAGAAAAATATAAAAAAACTATTGACAAATCATTTCTAATGCGTTATAATAAGACTTGTCAGTTGAACAAAGAAATAAAGTTCATTACGCTGACGATCGGCAAACTGATATGCCTGCGGGGGAGAATGGGGTATATAATCAAAAAATGACTGCAGGGTATCGGTAAATGTTACATTATATTGAATTATGAATAGGTGATTGGACGTAAGGACAGCGTAGATTTCGCTGTCCTTACGTTTTTATATGAAAATTTTAAATTGCCGTTAAAAAAGGAAAAAAGAAAAATAATATGCCGAAAAAAGCTTTAAATTTTGAAAATGCTATTGAATTCGGCGGGAAAATAGTGTATAATTACACCAATATGAATGTGGCTCAGAACGGAGGATATTTTATGGCTGATGAAGCTTTTGTTAAATTCAGTAACGTATATAAACGATATAAAATGGGCGAGGTCACTATAACTGCGTCGGACGGAGTGGATTTCGAGATAGGCAAGGGCGAATTTGCCGTTATCGTGGGAGCGAGCGGTGCGGGAAAGACAACTATTCTCAATATGCTGGGCGGAATGGATACCTGCGACGAGGGAGATATTATCGTTGACGGCAGGAATATCGCAAAGCTTTCCAAAAAGGAGCTTATTTCGTACAGACGGTATGATATCGGCTTTGTTTTTCAGTTTTACAACCTTGTGAACAACCTTACCGCAAAGGAGAATGTGGAGCTTGCCACACAGATATGCCCGAACGCAGAGGACAGCGAAACTGTTCTGAAAAATGTTGGACTGGGCGACAGAATGAACAACTTCCCCTCGCAGCTTTCGGGCGGCGAACAGCAGAGAGTTTCCATAGCCAGAGCGTTGGCGAAAAATCCTAAGCTGCTGCTTTGCGACGAGCCGACAGGTGCGCTGGACTATAATACGGGAAAAAATATCCTAAAGCTTTTGCAGGACACCTGCCGCAAGAACGGTATGACAGTTATAGTCATAACCCACAACTCGGCTATCGCCCCTATGGCGGACAGGATAATCACAGTAAAAAACAGCAGGGTACATTCTGTTCAGATAAACGAAGATCCTGTTGACGTATCTGAGATAGAGTGGTAAAAATTTCGGGGACAAATGGGGTAAATATACGGCTTTTATGCGAGGATATATATGAAAACAAGAAGTTTGAGATATGAAGATTATGAGTACAAAAATTTACCCATATACGGCGGTGGATTTGTAACGGGGATACTTTTTCACCCCAACGCAGAGCGACTTTATATCCGCACGGACATAGGCGGACTTTACAGATATGATCTTAAAAATTCGGTGTGGGAGTTTCTCGGCGCACATATAACTGCCATAGACAATGCGGAAACCTATCCGCTTGCCATTGCGGTAGACAAGGACGATCCCGACAGCCTTTTCAGCGTATGCGGAAACAGAGAGGTATCATATCTGTGCATATCATATGACTGCGGCAGCAGCTTTATCCGCCGCAAAGTGCCATGCTCAGTTCATGGAAATCACCCCGGCAGAGGCACAGGCGAAAGGCTGCATATACGAAACGGCAGGATATATTTCGGCTCAATGACCGCAGGTATACTTGTATCTGAGGATATGGGAGAAAGCTGGGATATTTTTACCGTAAACGGCGAAAAGAACATTTCCTGCCTGTGGATAAGCGATGATGAGAGCCTTGTTATCGCAGGCTGTTCGGGGGAGGATAATTCTCCCGACGGCGAAGTAAGGGGACATACGCTTTATTATTCCACAGACGGCTGCAAAAATTTCATTCCGCTGGATATTCCGCAGTACGAAAGACATGAGGAAGCTACCTATCAGGGTTTTGTACCTCAGCGAATGGCTTATAACGGCGAGTTTTTGTATGTAACGTTCAATTTTCCTGAGAAGGTCGCATACGGCGGCTTTGGTTCGTATGCCTGCGACGGCGGAAGAGCCTGCGACGGAGCGGTGTACAGATACAGGATAGAAAATGGCATACCTGTATTTTCTGCGGATATAACCCCATACGATGAGGACGCAGAGCAGGGCAGGAGAGCGGCAGGCGGTTTCAGCGGAATATGCTGTTCTGAGGGAATGATACTTGCAAGCACGATATGCAGACATCAGGGCGACATAATTTACCGCAGCTATGACAACGGCAAAAGCTGGGACAGGATACTTTACGGGACACGCAAGGGCAGGATAAACTGGAGCGTATCCTATATGAGACCCGAATATAACGGCGGCGGTTCGTGTCTGCACTGGCTAAGCGATTTAAAAATATCGCCTTTTGACAAAGACCTTGCGCTTTTCAACACAGGCACAGGTATATTTATGCTGAGAGATCTCCGTGGGGAGGACGCATACGCAGAGCCTTTGTGCAGAGGCATAGAGGAAACCGTACATCTTAACGTTTACTCTCCTCCAAGCGGCAAGATAAGGGTCATAGACATAGTGGGCGACCTTGGCGGCTTTGCCTTTGAGGACATAGAAAAGCCGTGCGAGAACAGTTTTGCGGACGAAAATGGGAACAGGTACATAACCTGTCTGAACGCAGACTACACGCTGAAAGACCCCGAATATGTTGTTGCAACGCCGAGAGGGAACTGGACAGGAAAGACGTTCGGCGGAATTATCGTGTCCTCCGACTGCAAAAACTGGAAAAGGCTTCCCGACCCTACAGGCATAAGCGAGGAGATAGACAAGGCTGTCGAGGATATCCGCAGACCGAATGTTGACTCTGGCTGGGCGGCTGTAACTGCAGACGGCAGGCGGATAATATGGGCAATGACAAGGAAATTTTCCTCACACATGACAGTATACACAGACGATGAGGGCATACACTGGCACAGGTCAGTATTCAAGGACAGCAATGGGGAAACTATTTCCCGGGAAATGGCCGTAAGGGTATATTCAGACCTTTATGACGCTGACTGCGTATACGGCATAACGGACGAACTGAGGCTGTTTGTAAGCTTTGACAAGGGAGAGGTATTCAGAGAATACGGCACAGGACTTCCGCACAGGCAAATAAAGTTCAACCGTTTTCAGGTAGCAAGGCAGACAGGCAAGCCGTACACATTCTGGATAGCGGACGGCAGTGGATTATATGTATGCAGTTTTGACAAAGAAAAGGCGCATTCGGAGAATAAGCTGTTCGAGGGGGAGTACACATTCACCGCAGGCTTTGGCAAGGGCAGAACGGAAGATATGCTTTCGCTTTACTGCACAGGAGTTATCGGCGGTGAATACGGATTTTTCCGTTCAGACGATTTAGGCGAGAGTTTCACAAAGGTAAATGATCCTCGGCACAATTATGGTGACATAATAGCGGTATGCGGCGACGGACGAGAACATGGCAGATTCTATCTAGCCACCGGCACCTACGGCATCCTCACCGGTCTTCCCAGACGGGGTAATTCGGGACACTCGTAAACTCGCTGTCTGCTGTCCGAACTTCTCATTTGCTCTCGGAAGAAACTGAGATATGGCTTTTACTTAGGAAAATTTGATTAGGTTTTATATGACTTTCTCAATGTTTCCGTAGGGGCGACCTGCGGTCGCCCGATTATACCAATACTAGCTTTCCTATACCTACTGCCATTTTCCAAATTACCTGCGGTTGCCAGCTTATACCAACTTCTTATACTGACTTTGTCATTATCTTGGCTTTAAACGCTTATACCAACTTTGCTAAAACTTGCCGCTATTTTAAGAATACCTGCGGTCATTCGTGTATGAGAAGTACTCTGCCAGCGGATATGCTGAGTAATGCAACCTCGGTCAACGTCATTTCTAAAACTTTTCTATATAAAATATTTTTTTGCCTATACAAAAACTTTTGTATTTGACCTTGATAGAGGTTGTACTATACTTTTTATGAACTAACCGAATAATGTGGCTGACTAAATGACTTTATAAAAATAAAAAGACCTGAGAAGTGATTTTCTCAGGTCTTTGTTGTCTTTTCAGCGGTCTAATAACCGTATCCATATGTGTTGTTCACATCGTTGTTCTGATAGAACGTTCCGTTTGCTATCTCTTCTTCGTACAGCTTTGATGCCTCTTCAATGTTCGAGCAGTCGCCGTATATTATATATTTGATAAAAGCGGAATTTGCCTGGAAGTTTGTCGAAAGCACTTCCATGTTCCATATTACTTCATCGGTGAAATAGCCGTCGGCAGGTATTCTCAGTTCCTGAACATCGTAATCCATATAATCAAAAGCGTTTAGCAGAAGCGACGCTATCTCGCCGTTGGTTATATCTGTCTGTACCTCAGGGAATACTTTGTTTATAAGCTTGTCAAGCTCCACAAGGCTCAGCTTTTTGGACTTTTCGATTATCTCTTTTATTACGATACGCTGACGCTGTGTTCTGCCGTAATCGTCGCCGCAGTTATAGCGTATTCTCGCATATGCAAGGGACTGATTTCCGTTGAGGTGCATATCTATCTTCTCATCGTCCGTACCCTTTGTGTAAAGGGATTTGTCGATATAGTCCGTACCCTTTTTGTTGCCGAGATACTTGTTCTGTTCAGAAAGCGGTGCGTCCATTGCGTTCGCCTCGTTGCACGCTACCGTAAGGTCAAGTCCGCCTACCGCCTCGACTATATCAATGAACTGTCTGAAATTGACTTTAACGTATCTGTCTATCTCGATACCGAAATAGTCCTCGATAACTTCTTCAAGATAAGACGCTCCGCCGTGCCAGTAAGCCGCATTGAGCTTTCCGCTGCTGTCATACTGCGACATATAAACGTACATATCACGCATAAGCGAGGTCATCGTTATTGTTCTCTGCTCGCTGTTGAGAGAGATTATCATCATAACATCGGTGTTTCCTCTGTCGTTGCCCTCTGTGTCACGGATATCCTCACCGATAAGCAGGATATTCATTACGTTCTCATCGGATATCTTTGAAGAGTTCTTTTTCAGTTCAGCTTTGAGTTCTTCTTCTTTCTGCTTCTGGTCAAAGGTATCCGCCTCGTCAACATACAAACTGCTGTCGATAGGCGCAGGACCCGTGTTCACCTTGTCGTCACCGCTTCTGTCAAGAAGTCCCGTGTAATGGAAGAACATTCCCACAATGACCGCAAGAACGATAACGATAAAGATAAATATAAATCCGAGAGTGACCAGCGTTTTTTTCTTTTTGCTCCAGCCCTTTTTCTTTTTTGGATTTTTTATATTTTTCTGATCTATTTTGCCTGAGCCGTTTTTCTTGTCTTTCTTTTGTCCGTGAAGTTCAGTATCATTCATAAATTTATCCTCATTTCAACGGATTTTGCAGTTTCTCCGCAATTCGTTGCATATAGTTTATCTACAACAAAAAACTCATTATATAAATATAATTATAAACTATTTTACATTTAAAAACAACGCACAAATATAACGAATTTCACTTGCATTTTACATAAAATTTTAGAATTTCAAATAATTTTCCCCCGATTTTTCACAATATTCACACATAGCGTGACAAAATGTCTTATAATAACATTCAGCACAGACCGCTTCTGCGGCAGGCTTTGTGCGGTGTTTACAGATTATTGCTCAAATTGTCTGTTAATTTGACAATTTTCAAAAAGTTTACGGAAATTAATATAAAGCACTTGCGTTTTTATAAAAAATTTGCTATTATTAATATTAAGAGTTTTTTATGAAAAACAGAGAAATTTTCGGCAGTGTTTCGGATCTTTCTCTTAAATTTTGTTATGGAGGATTTTTGTTATGCCTACTAAGTATGTCTTTGTCACAGGTGGAGTTGTTTCAGGTCTTGGTAAGGGTATTACTGCAGCCTCGCTTGGACGTCTTTTAAAAGCGAGAGGATACAGCGTTACCATTCAGAAGTTTGACCCTTATATAAATGTGGATCCGGGTACTATGTCCCCATATCAGCACGGCGAAGTGTTCGTTACTGACGACGGTGCGGAAACTGACCTCGACCTCGGTCACTATGAAAGATTTATAGATGAGAACCTTTCCGTGAACTCAAATGTCACAACAGGTAAGATCTACTGGACAGTTCTTAATAAGGAAAGAAGGGGAGATTATCTGGGCGGCACAGTACAGGTAGTTCCTCATATAACAAACGAGATCAAAGACAGACTTTACAGAGTCGGCAAGAGCAGCAATACAGATATCGTTATCACAGAGATCGGCGGTACAGTGGGCGATATCGAGTCAACTCCGTTCCTTGAGGCTATCAGACAGGCTTCTATCGAGCTTGGAAGAGAGAATGCGGTATTTATCCATGTGTGCCTGCTGCCTTATATTTCAGGTTCTAAGGAGCTTAAGACAAAGCCAACACAGCATTCCGTAAAGGAACTGCTTTCTATCGGTATCCAGCCGAATATACTCGTTCTCCGTTCAGAAATGGAGATCCCTGAGGAAGCAAGAGCAAAGATAGGTCTTTTCTGCAATGTCAGAAAAGAGGACGTTATACAGAACCTTACTGCACCTTCACTTTACGAAGTTCCGCTCTGGCTGGAAAAAGAGGGACTTGCTGACGTGGTATGCGACCACCTCAAGCTTGAAAAGAGAACTCCTGACCTTACAGGCTGGAAGGAAATGATAAAGCGTGTAAAGAGCTGCGACAAGAAGGTAACTATCGGTCTTGTCGGAAAGTACGTTGAACTTGAGGACGCTTATCTTTCAGTTGCCGAGGCACTTCGTCACGGCGGCTTTGAAAACAGCGCAGAGGTAGATATCAAGTGGATACAGTCTGAGAATATCACAAGAGAGAATGTTGGCGAGGCACTTGCAGGCTGCGATGGAATAATCGTTCCGGGCGGTTTCGGCGACAGAGGCATCGAGGGTATGATCGAGTCTATCAGATATGCCAGAGAGAATAAGATACCTATGTTCGGTATCTGTCTTGGAATGCAGATGTCAGTAGTTGAATTTTCAAGAAACGTTGCAGGATTAGAGGGCGCAAATTCATCAGAGTTCGGCGAAACTCCTTACCCTGTTATCGACATTATGGATTCACAGAAGGACGTTACGGAAAAGGGCGGCACAATGCGTCTTGGACTTTACCCATGCAAGCTGACAGAGGGTTCACGCTGCAAGGATATCTACAACGCAGACCTTATCTACGAAAGACATCGTCACCGCTGGGAATTCAACAACGAATTCAGAAAGCTGCTGGTCGAGAAAGGACTTGTTCTTGCAGGTCTTTCACCTGATGAAAAGCTTGTTGAGATAGTTGAGCTTCCTAAGGACGTTCACCCATGGTTCGTCGGCGTTCAGTTCCACCCTGAGTTCAAGTCAAGACCAAACCACGCTCAGCTCCTTTTCAAGGACTTTATCAGAGCGGCTGTTGAGTATTCAGAGAAGTAATAAGGCATACGGCTAAAAATTTAAAACATTAAAATATATGCTTTCAGAGCGGTCGGGAGAAATTCCGACCGCTTTTTAGTGTTATTCATACAATTTGTACTTGAAAATATCAGCATTATATGTTATTATTATATAAGATTGTGAGAGCAACGCAATAAATCAAACTGCAAGGGAGTGGATATGTCTGCTTAAAGATCTGGAAAAGCCTGTTAAGTATCTTAAAGGCATGGGCGAAAAAAGAAGCGGACTTTATGAAAAGCTCGGCATAACTACCGTGTATGACCTGCTTTATCATTTTCCGAGATACTATCTTGATTTCACCTGCCCCGTGCAGATAAGTCAGGCTCCTTTGGGCGAAAACTGTATACTGCGTGGCAGGGTAGTTAAAAAGATACCTGCCGCAAGGATAAGACGTGACCTTACGGTGTACAAGGCGGTGTTCACCGACGACAGCGCCGATATTACCATTATAATATACAATTCGGGATATGCTTTCGATAAGCTCCAACTTGACTGCGAGTATTTTCTTGTGGGAAAGGTCACGGGGAATATGCTACGCCGTGAGATAAATTCGCCGCAGATATTTCCTGCGGATATGTGCGACCTCGTTCAGCCTGTCTATCATCTGACAGAGGGCGTAAGCCAGCTGCTGCTGAGGCAGAGTATGCACGAGGCTTTGAAAGCTTTCGATAGATTTATTTACGAACCCCTTCCGAAATGGGTAATGCAGAAGTATAAGCTGTGTTCCCTTGAATATGCTTTAAAGAATATCCATTTTCCGCAGGATATGCACGCCTGCGAGATAGCGTCGGAAAGACTTATCTTTGACGAACTGCTTACGCTTCAGCTTGGTATGCTTATGATGAAAGAGCGCAGCAGGCTGTCAAGCGGCTGCAGAATGAAAGATGTATCTATTGATGATTTTTACGGCAGTCTGCCTTTTACCCTTACTAACGGTCAGCTTGGCGCAGTAAATGACTGCATAAAGGATATGTGCGGCGAAAGTCCTATGAACAGGCTGGTTCAGGGCGATGTCGGTTCGGGCAAAACTGCGGTCGCAGCAGGTGCGGCATACTTTGCTTTTAAAAACGGCTGTCAAACTGCGCTTATGGCTCCGACAGAAATACTTGCCTCGCAGCATTATGAAACTATGACAGAGTTCCTTTCGCCCCTCGGCGTAAAAACCGCCCTGCTGACAGGTTCAATGACCGCAAAGCAGAAAAAGCTGGTCAAAGAGGGGATAGAGAGCGGTGAATATTCCGTTGTCGTGGGAACACACGCTCTGGTGCAGAAGTCAACTGTTTTCAATAAACTTGGTCTTGTCATTACGGACGAACAGCACAGATTTGGCGTTGAACAAAGGGCGCTGCTTGCTGAAAAGGGAGAAGATCCACATAAGCTTGTAATGTCCGCTACGCCGATACCGAGAACTTTGGCGCTTATGATATACGGCGATCTTGATATTTCGGTGCTGAAAGAACTGCCTAAGGGCAGACAGCCTGTCAGCACATATGCGGTCACAGGGAAACTGCGTGAGCGCACATATAATTTTATTAAACAGCATCTTGACGAAGGCAGACAGGGGTATATAGTCTGCCCTATGATAGATGAGAGCGACAGCGACCTGCGTGACGTAAAAAGCTACGCAAAGAAACTGTCCGAGGGGGTATTCAAGGATTACAGCGTAGGACTTCTTCACGGAAAGATGCTGCCTGCGGCAAAAGAAAAGGTTATGGAGGAGTTTAAGGAGCATAAGATAGATCTGCTGGTGTCAACAACTGTAATAGAGGTCGGGATAGACGTTCCGAACGCAACTATCATGGTCATAGAAAATGCCGACAGATTTGGTCTTTCACAGCTTCACCAGCTCAGAGGACGTGTCGGCAGAGGACAGTTCAAGTCCGACTGCGTTCTTATTACAGACAATCCCACCGACGAGGTCAAACAGAGGCTCAAAATACTCTCTTCATCGTCCGACGGATTCAGGATATCGGAGGAGGATCTCAAGCTGAGAGGTCCGGGAGATTTTTTCGGCAGCAGACAGCATGGCCTGCCTAAGCTGAAAATAGCCGATATGTCAAGAAATACAGACGTTCTCAGATCGGCGGGAGCTGCGGCGAGGGATATCCTTGCGGCGGACAGGAAGCTTGAAAAGCGTGAGAATGCCTGCCTTAAAGAGCTTGTGAATATGCTTTTTGAAAAGAATTTATCCGATAACTGATTTTAGGAGGATTTTATGGATCTGCTTCGTACTTTGCTTTATACCCTCGGCAGGATAGGTCTGCTCATAATGCTGGTGCTTTTCGGCGCTTTTATGGGCGAGATACTTTTCCCTGCGGTAACATCATTCCTGCCGTCGTCTATGATAGGATTAAAAGAGTTTATGATAAACGATACCGTCCAGTCGGCGGTGGCGCTTATAGTGGTTTGCCTGTTCTTTATATGGGTGTTCTATGACGACGGAAAAAGACATTCGGCTTATGAGGACTGGAGCGTTGTGAACATTCTCATAGTGCTTATGGTCATGCTGGTGATCTATTTCATACCTGCTATTTTCAGAGATTCCTTTACCGCAGAGGGAAGAGCAGATGTGTTCTATATGATCTTTTATTATCCCTGCACCTGCTTTATGACTGAGGAAAAGGATAACTTCCTGATAGGGATACTCATAAGCACATTAATAATGATAGCCTGCGCTTTTTCGTCCTATACCGCAGCTTTTGTGAGATATATGAAAAAGCACCCAAGCCTGCGTGTGAAGTATGAACGTGCGGCTGAACAGGACGATGACGACGCAGATAGTGCGGAAAATGCTGAAAATCCTGAAAATGATTGATCTTTTAACTCCAATACACAGTTTGTTTTCAAAAACAACTGTAATGTTATCTAATTGTTAATAAATTATAACTGATATTGCATTTGTATAATGTATATAAAATGATAATGATTATTTTGTGAATAAAAATGTAAAAAAAGTGGTTTTTACTCTTGCGAAAATTATTAAAAAATGTTATAATGATTAAAATATGTTTTGTGATTTGCTTTCGGAATCTGCATCTGCCGCAGAAATTTATCACTGAGACAGAGTCGCAAAGCATTTAATAAGTGGAGGTGTATCTAAAAATATGAAAACTTATACCTACGTTGCGAAGGATACCTCGGGCAAGACCATAAAGGGTACTTACGAGGCTGAGAGTGCACAGGAGGTACTGGACAAGATTCACGAACAGGGTTTGTTCTGCGTGAGCTATGCCGAGAACTTGGGTTCCGGCAAAAAGAGCGCACATAAGTTCAAAACCAAAGAGCTTGCATATTGCTGCCGTCAGCTTGCAGCTATGATGACGTCCGGTCTTACCATTGTAAAGGCACTCGATATTCTTTACAAGGAAGAGGAAGATAAGGGCGCAAAGGAAGTCTGGAGAGGCGTTTATGAAGACGTTCAGAAAGGTCAGAGCTTTACGGAGGCGCTCGATGCAAGAAGAGGCTGTTTCCCTGACTTTCTCATATCAATGGTAGACGCAGGTGAAACTTCAGGTACTCTGGATCTTACTATGCAGCGACTTCAGGAGTTCTATGCTAACTCCAACAAGCTTAATAATAAGGTAAAGAGTGCGATGACTTATCCTATTATCCTCGGCGTTCTTTGTATCGCAATGGTAATCGGTATGTTTACCTTTATCATGCCTATCTTCTCCGGAATGATGTCAGAAGATAAGATGCCTGCTCTTTCAAAGGCTCTGTTCGCATTCAGTGACTTCTTCAAGTCAAAATGGTACATTATTCTTATAGTAGTTGTTGTACTGGTAATTGCATGGATCTATGCTCTGAAGGTAGAATCCGTAAGACTGAAATTTGATTACATAAAGATAAAAATGCCTGCGGTCGGTCCGCTTATGGTAAAGATCTATGAAGGCCGTTTCTCAAGAACTCTTTCATCACTTTACTCCAGCGGTATCCCGATGGTAGAATGCCTTGAGCGTTCTTCAAGAATACTTGGCAACTCCTATGTTGACAAGATGTTCCTTCAGGTAGTAGACGAAGTTAAGCAGGGTTCTCCTGTTTCAACAGCTCTTTCAAAGACAGAGATATTCGAGGGAATGTTCTGCTCGATCATCTACGTTGGTGAAGAGTCTGGCGCTCTTGACGATATCCTTGTTAAGACTGCTGACTACTACGAGGAAGAAGCAGACGCAGCTGTAACAAGACTGGTCGGTCTTATGGAGCCTCTGCTCATCGTATTTATGGGTCTTTGTATCGGTCTTTGTCTGGCAGGTATCTTCCCACTGCTTTACGGTGGTATCGGAGAGCTGGAAAATTCGTAAAATATCTGACGCTTTTATGCTTCAGTTACTTTTCATTACGGCAGAAAACACAAAAAATTATTTAAGAGGTGAAGGAATAAATGCTATCATTTGACTTTTCTGATAGACAAATTAATATCGTAAAAGGCGACAACTCCGCCAACAAGATACGAATTGAAAGTTCACTCGTTGTTCCTGTCCCTGAGGACATGATCGTTAACGGCGAGGTAGTAAATCTTTCAGGACTTTCAGATCTGCTGCTGACTACACTTAAGTCAGAGCAGATGATGGATAAGGAAGCTATCGTAACCTTTTCATCAAGCAACATCGTTTTCAAGGAGCTTATAGTTCCAAAGGCAAAGGGAAACGAATTCCTGACAATGGTTCAGAACCATATGAGTCAGGAAATGGGTATTACCGATGAGTACTCGATTTCATATACTGTTGTAGGAGAAGCAGGAGAAGAAAATCCGGGAGCAGTTAAGGTACTTGCTACTGCCTGCCCAAGTACAGTAGTTGACGGTTTCAGAAAGCTGTTCGCAGTAATGAGCATCAACCTCAGATCTGTAAACATCGGCTGTAACTCTATCGCAAGAATAGTTCTTGCTGATAAGTCAAATATCGAGAAGATGCCTCTGCTGGTATGCCAGCTGGACAACAACTTCCTCGGACTTACACTTTTCGAGAACGGACAGATGGCATTCGCAAGATATGTACCTATCTCACCTGATGAGTATGACTCAGAGGACTACGTTCTTGAAGCTCTGAACGAGAACATTTTCAGAATGGAGCAGTTCAACAAGGCAAGAGGCGGCACAGGTCTTGAAAACGTAATTCTTTACGGTTTCATCGAGGACTACATCAAGATCGTTGACGCTCTTGACGGACTTGATATCAAGGCTTCCGTTCTCGGCGTTCCGTCACAGATCACAGGTTTTGAGAACTTCGAGTTCACTGTATTCGCTAACGCTATCGGTGCTCTCTATAAGAGAAACAAGCAGACAGAAAGGATCAACCTCCTCGAAGTTGACCAGTCAACAGGTAAGGGCGGAAATTCAGGCGTAAGCTCAATGCTTATGACAGCAGGTATCCTTGCAGCTGCTTCCGCAGTTGTTATCGGTGCGATAACAGGATTCCTCCGTCTGAGAGTAAGCTCAATAAATGATGATATAGACGCAGTAAATGCCGATATCGACAAGTGTCAGGTAGTTATCGACGAGAACAAGGTTCGTCATAACAGACTTGAGATCATTGAGCAGTACAAGACATACGTTGAAAACTGTCAGGCAAATCTTGATACACTTCCTACTATCGACAAGACAAAGTGCGATAAGATCGATGAGATCATAAAGAACAACAGCGCAGATTATCAGTCAATGACATTTGATGCAACGGACGGCGCTATCACTCTCAGCAAGATCGAAGTCAAGGATCAGGACGCTGTAAAGACACTCGTAGACGAACTCGGAAATATTGATTTCGTAGGCGCAACTGTATTCAGCGGTTATTCCGGAACAGGTGAGTCTGACGATCCTGTTATCATCAGCTCACTGCAGCTTATACTTTTGGAAGAGGGTGAATAAATATGAAGCTTAATTATCGTGATAAAATACTTTTGACAGTCGTTATTGTAATTCTCGTATGGGCAGCAGGTATCATGCTGTTCATCAAGCCTGCTATTTCAGATGTAAGCGACGCTTCTGCTAAGCTTGATACACAGAAGGCTACGCTCAGCGACCTGCAGGCGCAGATCGATGCTGACAAGGATCTCGACACAAGGATCGACACAGCATACAGCGAGGTTACTCAGCTTTCAAACAACTTCTATTCATATCAGCAGACACAGGAAGCTACTCAGGTAGTTGACGATCTTCTTAAAACTGATAATATCGTGAATGAGGATATGACAATTTCTTCATACTCAACAATGGTTCTCAAGGCTTACGCTTTTGATGTACAGAGCGCAACAACTGAGATGGATACTAAGGTTGATGACTATGTAAACGGCACAACTGAAAATACTGATGAAGCTGCCGATGGCACAACATCAGCTGCTGTTAATGCAAATGCAGGAAACGGTCAGTCTATCGGTGCTTACACAATTTCATTCAGCTTTACAGGTACACTCGACGACGTTAAGAACTTCTGCACAAAGCTTAAGTCCAACCCTGAAAAGACACTTGTTATCGACGAGTGCTCATTCAAGTTCAAGGAAGACAGCACAACAGAAGTTGAGGGCAGCATGAGCCTCAGCATGATCGTGCTTAAGAAGCTCCCTAACCCAGAGGGATAAGAGGGGATAAAATGTTATCCCTGAGCGGGGTAATATTCGATACTGATTTGGTAGACGGCGGGAATTTTGCCGTCTGCCAAATAGTGCTATAAAATAATTAAAATTTTTATTTTGGTTATTGGCAATTAAATAATGCAGAAAGGTGGTTATTATGAAAATCAAGTCGAAATCAAGACAAGGTTCAGTTTTGTTTACGGTACTTGTTGTTTCTATGATGATGATGGTGCTGGTCGCAGCAGGGATCTCTCTTGTCGGTCATACCAACACTAGAACAAATAAGGAATATCGTTTAAAACAAGCATACTTTATGGCATCTTCCTGTTTGGAAGGTTTCGTTACAGAAGCTACCACATATTCCGCAGAAGGCTCTGCTACCGATGAACAGGCAAGAGCAAATATCCAGATGCTTCAGGACATAGCCGCAAGCGGTGAGGAAATAGATGTTAAGGTAACTGACGAACTCGGAAATGAACTTTCTGACGTATATCAGAGAGGAATGGGTTCATGCAAGATAAAGCTTGAAGAAAACGGCTCAGAAAATAACCTTAAGGCTATCGCAACAGCAGAGTATCTCGGAGAGGAACAGACAGTTGTTGCATACTTCTCTATCAAACCGATCTCAGATAAGCAGCCTATGAACAACGCTCTTGAGATCATTGGTACAGACGGAGGCGGTAACAACGGTTATAACAACGTTGAAGTTTACGGTAATACCGCAGCCAGCGAGATTGAATCACACAATAAAAACACATGGTATAACCTTAACGCAAATGACAGTAAGTTCAGAGGCGATATGACAATGCTCGGTTCTGTTACTATCAGTACAGGTTTTACCCTCGGTTCTAACCCTTATTATATAAGCGGCTCAACTGAAAATCTGACACCTGGCGGTTCGCTTACAGTTTCAAGATCACTTACTTTTGGCAACCGTGCGAGTGCGTTGAGTGATCTTACCAAGGACAGCACAAATAACGATGAACCGACATACAACTATATAAATGTTGGCGAATGCCTTATTATGGGCGGTGTAAGCAACACTAAGGTCGGCAGCAGTAATACAACTCAGGTAGATATCTATGCATCATCTATCGTGTTCGGAAAGCTTTCTTCTGCACCTGCAGCTTTGCAGAACGCTGTAAAGTCATCTGTACAGCCTGCTGAAAAGGTCGGAGATTATGCGTCTGCCATGGAAGGTGAGCGTGGACAGGAACAGACTGTATACGGCAATATCTACACATATGATGTTGGCGGAGAGTTCAACGGCAACATTTATTTCAATGGCATAAACAACCACATCTACGGCGATATTTACAGCTCAGGCGATGTTTATGTAAATGTAAACTCATCACAGCTCGATTTCAGTGGCACACTTTACATTCTCCCAGGAAAGCACGTTTATCCTGAGGGCGCAATAAGTAACGTTGTTGAGAGAGATTGGACAAATGACGGCGGAAGATCAAAGAGACCTGCTATCAACACTACCGAAGCAACAGTTCAGCAGTATGTATACTATCCTGAGCATATGCTTTGCCAGAGCGGAGTTTCATCTATCAAGGAAACTTATGCCGCTATGTATGACAGCTCAAACAACATCAAGTCAACTGTAAAAGAGATCACAGATGAATCTTTCAGAAACACAAGCGGAGCAGCTACGACAGACTCTGACGGAAACAGCGTAACTTTCGACTATATCGTTACAGAGAGCTGTGTTATCAACTACACCGATAACAAGAAGATACTCATAGATGTTGATAATGCTGTTATGAATGAGGACGGCAGACACGATATCGTAGTTATCCTTAAAAACGGCGGAAATATGGGTAACGAGAACCTTATCCTTGTTAAAAACTCAACTACAGAGGACGACGGTGACAATCAGAGATTCTGCTACTTTGTAAGTGATTCGGGCGTTGGTACAACAAATGATGAATACAGCGCTGACAACTCTTCAAAGTCAACATACGATCACGATACTTTCAAAACATCAACTTTCACATTCGGCGGAACACAGAGAAAGCTTATGGATTTTGAAAGTTATACCCACAGCTCATTCTACAACGGTTCAAACAAGGTAAACCCAACAGATCAGGAGATATCAGACGCATACAGCCTTGGAAAGGGCAACATTATCTTCCTTCTTACAGAGGGCTGTACACTCAGTACATCACCGAATAATATGATCCTTCAGGCGTCTATCTATGCACCTAGAGCAACGGTAAACTTCCAGAGAGGTACTTCAATGAACATCGTTCCGCTCAAGTCGGACGGATCGTATACAAACGTTGGTATCATCGGCGCTGTAATCTGTAATCAGTTTATTACAAGTGCAAACAACGTAGGTATCGTTTATCAGGAAGTTTCACCTAACTCAATGCTCCCTAAGGCTAAGGGAAGCAAGCAGATCTACACCAGCGGATTCAAGCTTGTTAAGTATTCAAATTCATAATTTCAGAAAGGGGAATTATCCATGAAAAATAATGCGAATAAAAAGGGTATGACCTTAGTTGAAGTTATAATTGCTATGGCTGTTTTTGCATCTATCACCACAGGCTTTACAATGGCGGCTTCCTATTGTGTAAAGGCGCAGGCGAAGGCAAAGACCAGACTTACTGAAACTAACGAGCAGACCACAAAGCTGGAAAACTATTCTGGCGTTATCGACTATGATGTCGCAGACGTAGATCAGCTTGAAACGGGCGCTAACAAATGGACAATGACATATGAATTTCCAAATGCAGGCGACTCCGGCTATACTATAACAAATGATAAGCTTCACGGCTATACTTCAAAGTCAAGCGATGAAGTTCTTAAACTGGGATTTTTCTCAGCTATCGACAGGATCAATCTGAATGCGGGCGAGTATTGGATCACGATCTATAACTGGTCAAGCGACGATAAGCTTTGGGATATCTCATGCAACTCAAACTTTGCGTTCTTTGATAACGAGGGCGACCTCACAATGCCGCTTAATGCACTCAATACACAGGGTGTTATGGCAAGCGGTGGAGCAGTCAAGTTCGGTATTAAGGATATGGGCGGCGGAAACCTTGCCAACGCAGTCACCATTAAAGAATGGGGCGACACGGGCGACGGTGTGACTATCGACCTTTCGCAGGACGGCTATATCGACGATCAGAGATACGGTTTTGTATACTACACCGATTCTGGAACATTTTTGACGGAAGAAGAATTTGACGCAGAATTCGTTCCGTCAGGCGAATAAGGGGGCAGCGGCAGATGAAGAAAAATTTAAAGGCTTTTACACTGGTTGAGCTTGTCGTTGTTTCCTGTATGATGGTTATTATGATGGGTGCGATACTTAACTTTATCAAGCCAATCAACAACTTCTATCACCGCACATTCTCAACAGCAGATTCAAATGATATAGGAAATATCATTATGGACTATTTTGAATCTGAGGTAAGATATTCAACGAATATGATCGTACTTGAGGACTACGAAGGTATGCCTGAGGTAAGCGGCGGATATCTTATGACTTCAAGCGGTGCAAAGGCAAGCACTATCAAGTTCACAGACGTTATCATCATTGATAACAACAATAACAGAGGTTCTGTTCTCTCAACATACAGCGCAACAGATACCCCTGCACATCGTAAAAGGGCAAAGGGTTCTATAATCAAGGCTAATATGACAGCCAGCGGAACTATTGACCTGACAAACGCAAAGTTAGCTGTCAGCGAGGAAACACTCAGCGACTACGGCTGCAATTTTACCGCAAGACTTTCAAACACCACTAAGAACAAGTGTCTGTCTATCGGTATGAAGCTTTACAGCCCTGAGTATAACGGTTCTTCATATGTGTTCAACAAACTTGATTACGATCAGACAAGAGATCTTGAACTTGTAAATATCAACATCATCAAGACTCCTATGAAGGCTGACTACTACACAAATGCAGTGGACGACAGCGGAAACCTCTATGGTACAGCTATCGACTACTCAACTTTCACACAGGCATCAAATCCCGGCGGACTTTCAGCAGGACAGAATGCATTCTATGATACCACTAAGAAGTACACATACATTTTCTACACAAAGAGCGTTCCTACCAATTCAGACAGATGCAAGATCAAGCTCCTTGACAGAAATGGCACAACTGTTCTTGATACAAAGACCATCACAACAGGTTCTACTATCCCACAGAATGTTATTGATTCATGGTATGCAAACGTAAGCTTTGCTTCATACACAACATCTGACGGTTCAGGAAATTACTATCAGTACACACTCGATAAGATAGAAACATCAACACATAAGAACATTAGTGACTATCTGACTGAGGGCGTATCTGAGGATCTTGAATTTGTACCAAGCTTTATTTCATCTCTGGTAGCTTCACCAGAAGGATTTGTATACTTCTATGACTGCTATGATGACGCAGGAAACGACCTCGGCGCATATACAAATCTGAAAAACAAGGTCGCATATTACGAGGATAATGCTACTAACAGCGCACTCGGCGCATCTTCGATAGTAAACTGCACAATGACAGGAACAGGTGATGAGGCTCACATCTTTGAAAGATGGAATACATCTCCTGACGGCACAGGTTCAGACTTTGTTGACGGTTCATCATTTGCAGCGGCAGGCGATTATGAATACTATGCGATCTATCGTGAAAGAGCTAAGTATCATGTAATATTCCAGGACGAAAGCGGTTCTGAGATCAGCAATGACGAGTATTATGAGGGTATCACAAATAATGCCAACATAACGATTCCTGCTGATCCGTCAGCTCCTGAGGGTAAGGTATTTGTCGGTTGGTTTGAAGACGGCGACAAGACTAAGACAGCATTGACAGCGTTTACAGGTTTATCATATGATATCACATTCAGACCTGTATTTGAAGACGCTCCTGAGTCAGGTGCACATCTGGTAGTATCATCAACAGTATCACAGAAGATGAACTGGGGCAGACCTGTATGCTACCTTGAAATCAAGGTTAAGAACTTAGGTACTGAAGCAAGTTCCGGCGGAGAAACCCTTACACTTACATTCAGCAATACCGTTGGAAGCATCAACGGCGGCTGGGGCGATGCATATGGTTCAACAAGCATTTCAGGTAATGTATTGACTGTATCAATGAGCAGTGCAATTAATCCGGATCAGGAAAAGAGCATATATATCCAACTTTACGGCGGAAATACAAGTGACTACGATTTCGATCTGGTATCTGCTTCATTTGATTAATAAGACTAATGATTTCTCACAAGCGGCAGCAATGCCGCTTGCTGAAAAAATCCCCATAAGTTTTTATGAGGATTTTTTGAGCGAAAAATTGTGGGTAAAAATGGTGCACGATTTGAACATACAGAAAACAAAAAAAACACCGCCGATTTCTCAGCGGTGCATATAGCGGTTTATATCCGTTCCTGCTGTCTGTCAGCAGAGGCTGAATATAAGTCTTACCTCTTCGGCAAGCGTTTCATTCAGACCTGTGAAATTCATGTACCATTCGCCTATCTTATCGCCCCATATAACGGCGATACCGATTCCGACTGAAAGGTATGGACCAAAGGCAAATACTGAATCGCCTTTGATATGTTTGATGATAAGTCCGCATATCGAGCCGATTATCAATGCTGCGAGCATTGCGACCAGTATTCCCTGAGTTCCGAGGAAAAGTCCTGCCGCCGCCATAAGGTAAACATCACCCATTCCCATCGCTCTTTCGTGGGACGCAAGCACGATTATCAGCAGCGGAATGCTTACAACAAACATACCGATAAGCTGTGACTTCAATGTCAGTCCTGTAACATTTCTGCAGAAGAAATATTCGGGAACAGCAAGAAGTCCTATAAAAATTACAACATATGTATTGATAAGCTGCGTATCCCAGTCCATAAAGAATACCACGATAAGCGCTGAGAAAAGCAGCGATACGAGTGATGCGTAAAGCGGATCTATCGCAACATCGTAGTGAAGAAATACCAGCAGATAGATGACTGCGTTCAGCAGTTCCACAACTGTGTATCTCGGTGATATCTTCTCACCGCAGTTACGGCATTTTCCCCTGAGCATACACCAGCTTATAATAGGGATAAGGTCACGTCTGCGTATCGGTTCACCGCAGCTCATACAGTGGGAATTGCGCTTTATCAGGCTCTCTCCTTTAGGAAGTCTGTAAATACAGACGTTGAGGAAGCTGCCTATGCAGGCACCGAACAGAAATACAAAGATATAAATTACAGTATAATAGATCATCAGTTGGCTGTCCATTTTTATCCTCCTTTCGATAAAATTGCGAAACGCTGATTTATTCCGTAATATTTATTTTAGCACATTCAACGCTAAATTACAATACATAATTAATGATTTAAAATTTTTTTAAAAAGTTATTTATTCCGTAGGTAAATGGCTTTTCGAGAAATCTGACTGCGGGGACAGGAGTATATCTATGAAAAACGGACCAATAGGAAAGTACCTTGTTGAAAAAGGTCTGATAACAGAGCAGCAGCTTCAGGAGGTACTGGATAAGCAAAAAACTGAAAAAGGTAAGCTTTTCGGAGATGTCGTCACAGAAATGAAATATGTATCTGATGTTGACTTTGCCAAAACGCTTGCGGAACGTCTTAACGTTCAGTATATCGACCTTGACAATACTGAGCTTATGCCCGATATCGTAAAGAAAATACCTGAGGCTACGGCAAGAAAGTATAATGTAATTGCTGTCAATAAGGTCGGAAAGCGTATGATGGTAGCGACAAACGATCCTATCAACTTCTATGTTTTTGAGGATCTGAGAGTTATCACAGGCTGCAACATCACCGCTCTTCTGGCAACAAAGGCTGCTATCAACAGAGCGATAGGTAAGATGTACTCAGCAGGACAGGTTAACTCCGTGGTCGATGAGGCTACTAAGGAGAAAGAGGAAGAGATCAACCTCGAAGAGCTTGACCTTACAGCGGACAGAATCGAAAACGCTCCTATCGTTAAGCTTGCTACGGCGATAGTTGAAAACTCATACAGACAGGACGCAACGGATATACATATCGAGCCTTTCAAGGATTACACAAAGATCCGTATCCGTGTAAACGGCGACCTTATCGAGCTTATGACTATAACAAGCGCACTTCATACATCACTTATCACACGTTTCAAGATCCTGAGCGGTATGAATATCGCCGAAAAGCGTATCCCGCAGGACGGACGTATGTCACAGGTCGTTGACGGCACTACGCTCGACCTCCGTGTATCTAATCTGCCGATGGTTTACGGCGAAAAGGTCGTAATCCGTATCCTTGCAACGGGTGACGTTGCGCTCAGAAAGATCACAGATCTTGGTATGACAGATTACAACTACCACAGATTTGAATCCTGTCTTAAAGTTCCGCAGGGAGTTGTACTTGTTACAGGTCCTACCGGTTCAGGTAAATCTACTACGCTTTATGCGGCTCTCGGTGAGATCGCTAAGCCTAACGTAAATGTTATCACAGTTGAAGACCCAGTCGAAAAGAAGGTAGACGGTATCAACCAGTGTCAGATCAACGATAAAGCCGGCATGACTTTCGGTGCTGCCCTCCGTTCTATCCTCCGTCAGGACCCTGACATCATAATGGTCGGAGAAATGCGTGACGCAGAAACTGCCGAGATCGCTATCAGAGCGGCTATCACAGGACACCTTGTGCTTTCCACACTTCATACAAACGACGCTGCTTCCACAGTAACAAGACTTGTGGATATGGGCGTTGAGGCATACATGGTAGCAACTTCCCTTATCGGTATCGTAGCGCAAAGACTTACTAAGGTGCTTTGCCCTGACTGTAAGAGAGCAAGACTTTCAAGACCTGATGAAAATGAGCTTATGGGTATAGACAGTTCTATACAGGTTTATGAGGCTGTTGGCTGCCCTAAGTGCAAGAACACAGGTTACAGAGGAAGAACCGCTATCCACGAGATCCTTCTTGCCACACCTGAGATGCAGGCTCTTATCACAAGAGGTGCAAAGGCTGACGAGATACAGGATCTTGCAAGAGAGCAGGGCTGCCTGCTGCTTAGAGATAACGTTTCTAAGCTGGTTCAGGAGGGCAGGACCTCTATGGATGAACTTATCCGTGTAACATATGCGGTATAAGCAGGGGAATTTAGTATATTTGTTAAAAAACCAGAAAATTATTTGGAGGTAAAATATAATGGCTATTGATATTAACAAGATCCTTGACGAAGCAAGAGCGCTTGGCTGCTCGGACCTGCATTTCACAGTAGGTATCCCGCCGATCGTAAGACAGGGCGGTAACCTGAGAAAGCTTTCCTCATATCCTGATATGACAGAGATCGAAATACTTAAGATCTGTGAGGATATGTGTACAGATAAGCAAAGACAGCAGATCAAGGATCATATAGATACTGACTTTACATACGTTTCATCAAGAGGCTTCCGTCACAGAGTCAATGTTTATCGTCAGAGAGGAAACACAGCTATCGCTCTCCGTCTTCTCAGAAACGATATCCCGACGCTGGCAGACCTTGACCTTCCTCCTGTACTTGCAGAATTTGCAATGCGTCCTCGTGGACTTGTGCTTGTAACAGGCCCTACCGGTTCAGGTAAGTCAACAACTCTTGCTGCTATGATCGACCACGTTAATATTCATAAATCAGCACACATAATCACAGTCGAAGACCCTATCGAGTATATGCACGCTCATAAGAGATGTATGGTAAACCAGAGAGAGATCGGTCCTGACGTTCCGAGCTTCTCCATGGCGCTCCGTGCCGCACTCCGTGAGGACCCGGATATCATCCTCGTAGGAGAAATGCGTGACTTTGAAACTATCGAAGCCGCTGTAACCGCCGCAGAAACAGGACACCTTGTAATGTCCACACTTCATACAACAGACGCAGCGTCAACTATCGACCGTATCATCGACGTTTTCCCTGCACACCAGCAGCACCAGATCAGAACACAGCTTGCATCAGTACTTGTTGGTATCTGTACACAGACCCTCTGCCGTACATTCGACGGAACGAGCCGTGTTGCCTGCTGTGAGATACTTAACGCAACAGACTCTATCAAGGCAATGATCCGTGACGACAAGGTACACCTTATCGGTTCAGCTATGCAGACAGGTAAGGCAATGGGAATGCAGACAATGGATCAGGAGCTTGCAAAACTTGTTAAATCAAGAACTATCTCAATGGAGGTCGCTCTTGAAAAGTGCGTAAATGCAAACGACCTGAAGAGATATATCCAGCAGGGTTAATTTCCTGACAGAAACGGAGGAAAAGTCCATGCAGTAAAATTCTGTGTTTTATTGCATGGGCATTTTTATGAATAATATAAACGAAATTAAAGGAAGCAAAAGAATAAAGTACATAGACAGCCTTAAAGGCTTTGCTATGATATTTGTTGTCATCGGTCATATTGCAGACGGATATATGGGCGACAGCACAGGTTCAGCCTATAATGTGTGGAGCAATATTTATACATATATCTATTCTTTCCATATGTATCTTTTTATGATGGTCAGCGGATTTTTGTTCAGCACCGCTTATATAACTGAAAACGGCGGCCTTAAAAAGGACAGGGTAAAGAAACAGATCTTTAATCTGCTGGGTGTGTATGTTATTTTCAGCGTAGTAATGTGGCTGTTTAAGTTCGTCTGCGGAAAGATAGTGAACAACTCGGTATCGGTAAAGGATATACTTCTTATATTCGGAAAGACTATCTCGCCTTACTGGTATCTTTATGTGCTTATAGCATTCTACCTCATATTCTCAGTAAGCAAAATAAGAATGCTTGATGATAAAATAATGCTGACAGCGGCTTTTGTGCTGGGTCTGCTGAGTATGTTTGTGAACATAAACAACTGGTTTGAGATAAAGAGGATAATGTATTATCTCCTGTTCTTTGCTATGGGAGTAGTATATCAGCGAAACAGAAAGAGCGTATTTTTCAGCAAAGGCGCAGTGGTTATAATGATAGTTGTTTCAGCTGCAATGCTGCCGCTGCTTAGCATTGGCGATATGAATGTATATCTTAAACACACGGTAAAATTCCTTTGTGCGATAGGTCTGTCGGTAATGTTTTTCGCCGCATTTGAGCATATAGAAGTCCTCTCAAAAGTGTGGATATTCAATATCTGCGGTAAATACTGCCTTGAGATATATGTTATCCACTGCATATTTACTGCCGCAGTAAGGATAGTTATGGATAAGGTCGGTATTGTGAATATCCCGATATGCCTTGTTGCAAATCTGCTCATAAGCACAGCCGCACCTATGATCATATCTATAATATGCAGAAAGCTGAACATACACGGACTGTTTTTCAAACCGTACAGCTTTATAAAAGAGAAAAAATAGGGAATAAACAAATAAGATATTTAAAAGGCTGTCCGCAGGGGCAGCTTTTTTTATGCCCTCAGTGCGTATATTTGCACTTGAATTATGTCAATATTTATTGTATAATATTATTTGCAGGATAAAATCAAAGGAGTATATTTTATGAGATCAAGAATTATCACAGCTCCCCCAAGATGTGTGGCTGTTAATATTGATGAGGAAAAGGCAGCGACGCTGAAAAAGCTGCTTGAAGAATACAAGGCAGAGCTTTTTATTGCGGACAAGGACTGCGGAGGGCAGAAGATAGGCTGGCTGTGCGGCTTTAACGGATTTTCCGAGAGCGACAAGAAAGAGGAATGCAGTGAGCAGCTTATGATCTTTTCGGGATTTAGAAATAATGTTCTCAGCGGGCTTGTGGTGGAAATGAGAGAGTGCGGCTGTTCGGTTGACTTGAAAGCGGTTGCAACTCCACATAATCAGCGCTGGACGGTGAACGAGCTTGCCGAGCATCTTCATAAAGAGCATGAGGCAATGCATGGGATAAATAACAAAAATTAAATCAGGAAGTCGATAGAAATGATAAAGCAAAAATACAAAGGAATATTTTATATAATTTTATCTGCATTCAGTTTTGCGTTTATGTTCGCATTCGTGCGTATGGCAGGGGATCTCCCGACGATGCAGAAAACATTTTTCAGAAATTTTGTTGCGCTGTTCTTTGCAATAGGTATTCTGAAAAAGGATCATATAAAATTCAAGGTCGAGGGCAAAAAGAACAATGCGGTGCTGTTCGTCAGAGCCTTTGCAGGTTCGATAGGCATGATATTCAATTTCTATGCCATTGACCATATGGTCCTGTCGGACGCATCTATGCTCAACAAGATGTCGCCGTTTTTCGTAATAGTGTTCTCGTTTATTTTTCTCAAAGAAAAGCTGACGGCATTTCAGGTGCTGACAGTAGTGGGAGCGTTCGTGGGAAGTATGTTCATTATGAAACCTAGCTTTTCAAACGTCGATTTTATCCCTGCGTTGTTGGGATTTCTGGGCGGCATGGGAGCAGGACTTGCTTACACCTGCGTCAGATATCTTGGTCAGCACGGAGTAAAAGGCCCGATAATCGTGGCATATTTCTCTGCTTTCTCCTGTCTTGTAACGCTGCCGTTTATGGCTTTCGACTATCATCATATGTCCTTGGCGCAGACTCTCTGCCTGCTTGGTGCAGGTGCTGCTGCGGCAGGCGGACAGTTCTCCATAACAGCCGCATACACATATGCCCCTGCGAGGGAGATATCCGTCTATGACTATTCGCAGATAATTTTCACCACCATTCTAGGATTTCTCTTTTTCGGAGATATCCCCGACGGCTGGAGTTTTCTCGGATATGTCATCATCGTTACAATGGCTGTGCTTGTGTTCCTGTACAACAATTTCTGGCACATGCAGGAGGACACAGCGGAAAAGGCAAAACAATAAAATAAAACAGCACAAAAAATGCAGACAGCTTTTTAAATCAGCTGTCTGCTTTTTTATCCGCTATTTGCAGGCATCGTCATAAATTATGTCGATAGCCTTTTTGATATCCACAGGTTTTTCAACGAGAAATCCCTGAATAAAATCATTATCGAAGTCTTTGAGCAGCTCTTTCTGCTGTTCGGTTTCAACACCCACTGTAACGATCTTGCTGCCGAGAGCGTGACCCATTGAGATAATGCCCTTGATGAACTTGGTCCTGCTGTCAGAATTTCCGATAGCTGCCGTGTATCCGCAGCCTATCTTGATCGTGTCGGCAGAGATATCTCCCAGATGTTTAAGTATACCGCTGCTGCCAAAATCGTCTATGGCGACCGAAACGCCGATATTGTGAAGTTCGTTTATAAGCTCCTTGGCTTTATTAAGATAAGAAGTTATGAGCTTTTCGTTTATCTCTATCTCGACATTGTGAGCATCTATCTTGTTTTTGCGGAGATTTTCCTTTAGTGTCGAAAGGAAAAGTTCGTCCAACATAAATTCTGGCGTGAGGTTCAGCGAAAGCTTGAGAGCAGGTTCGATATCGAATGCGCTTTTAAATTCCGCCAGTGCATTCTTTATTACCCACCTGTCGATATCCGAAACGATATTCAGCTTTTCTGCAAGCTCTATGTATTTCTTAGGTGGTACAAGCTCGCCGTTATCGGATATTCTCAGCAGAGCCTCAAAACCTCTGAGCGAACCGCTGTGAAGGTCATACTGCGGCTGATAGAAGATCTGAAAGCTTTCTTCCGAAATAACACGACGGAGAATGTTTTCCGCCTCCATATCCGCCATAACGTCGTCACGCTGAGAAGACTTGAAGTAGCTTATCCTGTGCTTGCCCTGCTGTTTTGCTATGTAGAGAGCGGTATCTGCGCACTTCATAAGCTCCATAGGTTCGTTAGAATCGTCTGGATAAAGTGCGATGCCCATACTTGCGGTAGGGTAGAAATTCTTTTCGTTAATGGTGAATTTCTCCTTAAAGCAGTACATATAACGTTCGCCACGGGCGCTGATATTTGTCTTGTCAGTAAAATCTGTGATGATAAAAGCGAACTCATCACCGCCAAGACGTGAAAGGCAGTCCTGATCTCGCTTAACTCCATTCCAGCGGCGGGTGATCTCTTTAAGCAGTTCGTCGCCGTAATCGTGTCCCATAGTATCGTTTATGCTCTTGAAATTGTCGATATCTATTATAGCCAGCGCAAAAGGAGTTCCGCTGTCGGCAAGCCTGTTCATAAGCATATTAAGGCACTGCCTGTTAGGGAGATTTGTGAGAGCATCGGTTTCGGTTATCTCGTTGATTATAGTTTTGTTCTTGTTTATATCACGGAGATAACGCCATATTACACAGATAGTTACAAGCCCTGCAAATGTAGTCAGAACGCCCGGCAGTGCCATCCAGTTGTTCTTGAATATTATCTGAGCGATAAGGTGCATGAAACTCAGCATATATATTATAACAAACTGTATAAATCCCGTCCGCTTGCATATTACGACCGCACATAGGCTTGCAAGCATCTGCAATGACGAGAGTACGCCGCAAAGGCTGTATACTTTAACTGAGTTGCTGCCGATATTAAAGCTGCTTTCGCTCAGAGAGCATTTGGAGAGAAAGATTAATAATATGAAATAAATAACTGCACTGAGAATAAGAACAAATGCATTTCTTATCTTCAGTGAATTCTTTTTCAGGTGTAACATATATGATCTCCTTGAAGGGATAATTTTGTTATCTTACATAAAATAAGTATAACACAGCATATATAATTTAAAATTATCAAAGGTTTTCATCATGGAGAATTTTTGATTAACATATATGATTGACATTATGTAGATTTTATTGTATAATTAATCTTGTAAAATTAATTATTAGCGTAGGGATATTTCCCTATGTAATACTTTTATCAGGAGGAAAATATGGGAAGAGGCGGCAGAGGCGGAGGTGGCGGCGGCCACAGTTTCAGCAGCGGAGGCAGCAGAGGATTCAGCTCCCACTCAAGTTCACATTCATCAAGAGGCGGCTATGGCGGTTCCCGTTCGGGCGGCAGCTTCGGCGGAGGGTATCACGGCGGATATCATCACCACAATTACAGCTACTATAATGGATTTTACGGCGGCCCGAGGATAAGGAATAATTATTACTTCACACAGCCGGGAATGACCTTTAATGCAACAGGCTGGCTGCTCCATATGGTGAAGCTTTTTGTCATAGGCATATTGATGTTCGTGGTATTGTTTGCCATGAGCTATAATAACGGAAGTTCGGAGATAACGAGATCCACCGTAAAACGTGAAAAGCTTGATCCGTCTTATGTAAAGGAAATAGATGAATATTATACCGACGACCTCGGCTGGATAGGAAGTTCATTTACCCTTGAATCGGGAATGAAGGATTTTTACCGCAAGACAGGCGTTCAGCCCTATCTGTATATATGCGACAGCATTGACGGCAATGTTAATTCGCAGGCAGATCAGGAGGCTTTTGGAAACAAGATATATGATTCGCTCTTTGATGACGAAGGTCATGCACTGCTGGTGTTCTGCGAATACAGTTCGGGTGATTATGTATCTTTCCTCACTGTGGGAAATGCAGCCAAAACTGTTCTCGACGAAGAGGGAAGAGAGATACTGCTTGACTATGTGGATCATTATTACTATTCAGATTATGAGGACGATGAGTTCTTCTCACTTGCATTTGAAAAAGCGGGAGATCGTATGATGACGGTGCAGAAGAGCCATACATGGATAGTTGTCCTTGTCATAGTTGTGCTTGTGGGACTTATTATCCTGTTCAGACAGCTTGAAAAGAAGAGTCAGGAAAAGGCTGACAAGATGAGAGCGGCGCAGGATATACTCAATACTCCGATAAATGAATTCGGGGATAACAATGCTGAAAATCTTGCAGGCAAGTATGAAAACCGCCGATAATTTAACAGAGAGAAAAGACAATGGGTATATTTTCAAGAATAAAAAATATCGCATCATCAGAGATAAGCGATATAAAAAACAGATATAGCAGTGAAAATGATATCAGCGAGTATATCACCGACCGCATAATCGAGCTTGCGGATATCAAAAGATCCTTGGCGGAGCTTGTGGATCATAGGGTAAGGCTTGAACGTCAGCTTGCTGAATACGATCAGCAGATATCACGTTTTCAGGGACTTGCCGAAAAGGCTCTTAAAGCAGGCAGCGAGGAGGACGCAAGGACTTTCCTTGCGAAAAAGCACCAGCTTGAAAAGGAAAAAGCGGGCATCACTCAGCGGTATGAGGAGATATGCCGCAGTATTGAGCAGCTGAAAAAAACATACGATCAGATGGCTGCGGAGATAAACGAGTTGAAAGAGCGTATGAATTCCCTTAAAGGCAGGGAGGCTGCCGCTGATGCAAGGCAGACGTACAATGAAATGAAAGACAGCAGCACCGCTGACGAGCTTTTTGATAAGTGGGAAAGTGATGTTGACATCAAAGAGGGGAGAGCTGACGCAGGAGATTATTCCTCCGCAGAGAGTGATCCGCTTTCCGATGAGATAGAAAAGCTCAGACAAAAGCTTGACGAAACTGACAGAAAATAAGCAAAGGCTTTACGCAGATAAAATGCGTAAAGCCTTTTTCGTAATATTTAATTCTGTTTGCGGACGACAGCATATTCATCGTCTGTCTTGTAATAAGGACAGGAGTAGTTCGTTTCGCTGAGGAAACGGTACATTTCGTCCTCATCAAGGTTTACCATACAGCTGTACTGCTCAAAATCTTCATCAAAAACATAGTTTGAACAGCTTTCACAGCATGAGCTTTTCTTATTATTTCCCATTACTTCATGACCTTCTTCAATACGTCCGAAACGTTCTCCAGCGAACGGCTGAACTCTTCCATTTCTTCATTTGACAAGCAGGAGAATTTTTCGATAAGATCGTCTATTATCTCCGCTTTCATTTTATTGAAAAATATTTCAGCCTCTTCCGTAAGCTTTATATTTATCACACGGCGGTTCTCAGGATTATGCATTCTGACGATAAAGCCTTTGTCAACAAGCTGTGCGACCGCTCTGGTAGCCTGCTCGTTGGAAGTGTTTATCTTTGCCGCAAGCTTTGACATCGTAAGCGTTCCGCAGAGTGAAAGCGAGAGCATTATTATCTGCTGAGTCCGAGTGATGTCATATTTTTTTCTGTCAAATGTATCGAAAACCAGTTTTCTGCTGATAGGGTATATCTCATACATTGTCATTATGCATTTCGCCCTGGCGTCATTGTTCATTTTTATAACCGTCCTTAAAAATTTAATGGTAGTTATAACAGTTATAACTATGAATAATTATACCACTAATTATACGTTTGTCAATAGAATAATTATATCAACATTTGATTTTGTCAACAATTATTTTTGTTGATTTTCGTCACCTGTTCTCATAATATATCTTATAAAGATCCACTACCTTGCTGAGATCTGATGTATCCAGTGAGATACCCGACATTTCGTCTGAGATCTGATCCATTGTGAACGGAGCAGAGGCTGTGCTGTTCCTCAGAGTTTTCGCAAACATTACCGCAGCTGTGGAAAGGTGGAAGCTGTCGGAAATATTCTTTCTGTTCGTGTATGAATCTGCCGTTACAGCCTTGTCGATAAGCTTGCTTACGTCCTCGTCAGACTCTTTGTATCGTACCGAAACAGTAAGAAGTTCGCCGTCAAGGTCGCTGTCTGAGGAAGTTTTCGAGATTTCCCTTGTGGGGTAGCTTACGTCGCTCTGATATTTAAGAGTTTTTCCGCTGCTCTGTGCAGGCATATCATTTTTCAGTATAAGTTCATACATTGCCGTTACCTGCTGACCCGAACCTATGTCGCCTGCGTCCTTTGTATCGTCCTCAAAATCCTCGTCTGCAAGAAGTCTGTTTTCATATCCGACAAGACGATAGCTTTCAACATTTGAAGGGTTAAATTCCACCTGCACCTTTGCGTCCTTTGCAACTGTGAACATTGTGCCGCTGAACTCTGTCACAAGCACTCTTTCAGCCTCGTCCACGCTGTCAATATAGGAGTAGTTGCCGTTTCCGTTGTCTGCGAGGGCTTCAAGCTTGTTGTCCTTGAGGTTTCCTGTGCCGAAACCGAGAACGGAAAGGAAAATTCCGCTGTCACGCTTTTTCTGAATAAGGTCCGTAAGCTCTTCCTCCGTGGAAAGACCAACGTTCAGATCGCCGTCGGTAGCAAGGATAACTCTGTTGTTTCCGCCATCGATAAAATACTTTTCTGCTATCTCATAGGCTGTGTTTATGCCGTCTGCGCCTGCTGTTGAGCCGCCAGCCGTAAGGTTATAAAGTGTGCTTGTTATCTCGTCTGATTCCGCACCGCTCGCACCTTCAAGAGCCACTTCGTCTGAGCCTGCGTATGTTACGATAGACACCGTGTCGTCCTCACCGAGATTTCCTGCCAGCATCGAGAAAGCCTCCTGTACCAGCGGCAGCTTGTCATAGTCTGCCATTGAACCGCTGACATCTATGAGGAAAACTATGTTTGAGCTTATATCTCTTGTTTCAGCCTCTTTAGCCTGAAGTCCGACCAGCATAAGCTTTGCGTCACTGTTCCAAGGACAGTCGGTAAGCTCCGTTGTAATGGATATCTTGTCATCACCCTGCGGCTGAGGATAGTCATACTTGAAGTAGTTGATAAATTCCTCAGTACGAACTGCGTTCGGGTCAATATCCGAACGATCTTCTATCATTCGTCTTACGTTGGAGAATGACGCTGTATCAACATCTGTTGAAAATGTCGAAAGGGGATATTCTGAAACATTCTTGAACTCGTTCTCTGTTATCTCGTTGTATTCCTCATTATTCGGCTCGATTGGTTCAATGGTATTGATCTGATCCTCTTCATTCAGACCATCTGTGTTCAGGTCATTATGGTACTTATAATCATTCTCAGCGTTGTTATTATAGGAATATCCGTTTGAGGTTTTGTTTGAGTGACTGCTTTCTTCGCTTGCGCCGCATGACGCAAATATAAATGAAGTCATGATTACTGCTGCTGCCATTGCCGCTGTTCTTTTTGTTCTGTTTTTCATAGTGATCTCCCTTTCGTTTTTTATTTTGTACGTTTTGTACTGTCAGGAGCGTAAAGGCTGATGCCTAAGTGTTTTTCCAGCTTTCTATAAGCTCTGTAAGATCTTCCTGCGGACAGTATCTCATTCTGTCGTAGTAAAAATCATTTTTGCCAAGCTCCTCTTTGTTTACCGAACAGGAATTTTCATCAAGACTGTTCCAGCCGTTCTGGAACACCGCTCCGCCGTCAAGAGTTATCTCTATCTGAGGTGCATTTTCAAAGACAAGGTAGTATTTTCCGCTCTCTTTTTTCAGCGGTATGAAATACTCTCTGTTTTCCTGCATGATGTACGGAGTGCTGCTTTTTACGGTAAAGCTGCCCGTCTGAGTATCATGTCCGTCCTTTGAGTAAAGCTCGTTGACGCGGAGAGTGTAATTCCCTCCGCTTGCGGTCAGATCGGCTTTCAGCACAGTTACATCTGCGAAGCAATCTGTCTGTTCCAGAACGTTTTTCTCTACGAAGTATTCGTCACCGTAAGCGGTGTAATCCTCCTTGTATGCAGCCGTCGAGGTGCTGCTGAGTTCAAGGGAAGAGTAGTTCAATATCTCATCGGGGTCTATCTTTATGCTTTCGGAAGAGTTCGTTCTGTTATTGCTGCCGTCAAAGTCTGCGGCGGAGTTTTCTTTTCCTGTTCTGAGGTTTTCGCTCATGTGTACTGCACCCACAGCTATAACTATTGCAGCGGCAGCCGCCGTCATTGCTGTGAAAATGCTTTTCTTTACATTTGCCTGTTTAACATTCGTCCTGCTGTAAGTTATGTTCGGCTGCTGAGCCGAAACGTTTTCCTTTTTGTCTATCTCGCTTTCGATCCTGTTCCACAGCTTATCCATATCGGGTGCAGTATCATGGATATGCTGTTTGTATTGATCTTTTATATCTTTGATATTTCTAGCCATAAATACTGCCCTCCTTTACTGTATGTTTAAGCTTTGAAATAGCTTGTCGGTATTTCCACGTTACAGTACCAAGAGGTTTTCCCAGCGTTTTGCTTATCTCTTTAAATGTAAGCTCAAATCCCAGCCGCAGATTTATTATCTCTTTCTCGGCAGGGTCAAGTGTATCGAGAGCCTGTTTAAAGCTTATGCCGCCGATGACTTCATCATCTGTGAGCCTGCTGTCCGCCTGCTCCTCATGGAAAACCTCGTCGTCGTCAAGTGTATAGCTTTCGTGCTTTCGTTTCCTCAGAAAGTCGATAGCCATATTCCTTGCCATTACTGTTAAGTATCGTTTATGTCCGCTGCCTTGGCGGTACATACCTGCGGTCTCCCACAGCCTTAAGAAGAAATCCGATGTAAGATCCTCAGCGTCCTGAGGACTTTTCACCACGCTCAGCATTTGCTGATATATCAGCCTGCCGTAAGCGTTGTATATCTCCCTAAGACCGTTTTTGTCATTGTTCAGGATCAGCTGTATCCTGAAGTCGAACTCATTGTCGGTCATTAGCCTTCACACCCTTCGATATTTTATATACGTTTCTGACTGTGCGATTTTATGGCGAAATACTGTACAAATTTTTCGATTATATTTTGTGTAGTATCAACAAACCACAAAAGTCAGAATTTTTAATAATTATAGCATATTTTCTGCCATTTTGCAAATTTTGCAGATGTCTGCTTAAAGTTTCCCTCGCTTGACTATATTATAATAAAGTGATATAATTAAAGCAACACCGCATGATCCTTGTGCGGTGCTGCTTTGATAACAATAATGCCGCATAGATTTGTCTTAACTGTTTTGCGGCTTACCGAAAGGAATGTATTTTTTATGAGCGAATGTACACACGATTGCTCCAGCTGCTCCTCAAACTGTTCTCAGCGCAGCAGAGAGAGTTTTCTTGCGGCTCTTAACCCGCAGTCCAGCGTGAAAAAGGTCTATGCGGTTATGAGCGGAAAGGGCGGAGTTGGAAAGTCGCTGGTGACAAGTATCCTTGCCGTCCTTGCACAGCGCAGCGGCAAACACGCAGCTATCCTTGACGCAGATATCACAGGTCCGTCTATACCAAAGGCTTTCAATATCCATGAAAGAGCCGTTTCCACAGATGAGGGACTTATCCCTGCCACAAGCAAAAGCGGTATCGACGTGATGTCGCTTAATCTTCTGCTGGAAAATGAAACTGACCCTGTTATATGGAGAGGTCCCGTTATCGCAGGGGCTGTAAAGCAGTTCTGGACAGATGTTATATGGAAAGATGTTGACTATATGTTCGTTGATATGCCTCCTGGAACGGGCGATGTTCCGCTGACAGTGTTCCAGTCATTGCCTGTTGACGGAATAATCATTGTTACCTCTCCGCAGGAACTTGTTTCGATGATCGTTGAAAAAGCTGTCCATATGGCAGATATGATGAATATACCTGTTGTGGGTATAGTTGAGAATATGTCATATTTTGAATGTCCCGACTGCGGAAAGAAGCACAGCATTTTCGGTGAGAGCCATATTGATGAGCTTGCCGCAAAGTTCAAGATACCGAGCGTTTCAAAGATCCCTATCGACAGCAGTCTTGCCCAGAAGGTAGACGCAGGTCAGATAGAGCTTTTTGACGGCGGCTGGCTTGATTCACTTTCCTCAACTCTTTAATAAATGAATACCGCAAAAAGAAAACCTCAGCAGGTCATATGATCCGCTGAGGTTTGTTTATATTGTAATTATTATTCCTTGTTGTCTGACATTACCTTGACCATAACAGCCTTCTGAGCGTGAAGTCTGTTTTCAGCCTCTTCAAAGATCTCATTTGCGTGAGCCTCGAATACCTTTTCTGTGATCTCTTCCTCACGGTGTGCAGGCAGGCAGTGCTGAACCATAGCGTCGCTCTTAGCCACAGCCATGATATCATCATTTATCTGATATCCTGCGAAAGCGATCTTTCTCTTTTCAGTTTCAGACTCTTCGCCCATTGAAGTCCATACGTCTGTGAAGAGAACGTCTGCGTCCTTTGCAGCCTCAAGCGGCTTGTCTGTCATAGAGAACTTGTCGCCGTAAGCCTTTGTGAATTCAAGTACCTCAGGGTCAGGCTGATAGTCCTTAGGGCAAGCGATAGAAACTTCCATACCTACTTTAAGACCGCCTACGATGAGTGAGTTAGCCATATTGTTTCCGTCACCGATATAGCACATCTTAAGTCCGTCAAAACGTCCCTTGAACTCTCTTATAGTCATAAGGTCAGCAAGTACCTGACAAGGGTGGCAGAAATCTGTAAGACCGTTGATTATCGGAATAGAACCGTACTCAGCAAGATCCTCAACTTCCTTCTGCTCGAAAGTACGGATCATAATGCCGTCAAGATAGCGTGAAAGAACTCTTGCAGTATCCTGTACAGGCTCGCCTCTGCCGATCTGAAGATCTCTGTTTGAAAGGAACAGAGCCTGACCGCCAAGCTGATACATACCTGTTTCAAAGGAAACTCTTGTTCTTGTTGATGACTTCTGGAATATCATACCCAGAGTCTTGCCTTTAAGAATGTGATGTTCTATGCCGTTCTTGTTTTCATATTTAAGCTGATCGGCAAGATTAAGGATGTCGATGATCTCTTCCTTTGAAAGGTCGAGCATTTTAAGTAAGTGTTTCATAGTAATTTTCCTCCGTAGTTTTATTTTTATGTTATGATTATGCCAGAAGTTTTTTAAGTATCTCTATGCCCTTGTCGATCTCATCATATGTTATGGTGAGCGGCGGGAGAAATCTCAGCTTTGTCTTTGCGGTAAGGATAAGCAGACCGTTTTCAAGACAAGCCTTGCATATATCGCCTGCCTTTTTGGTTTTAAGACGTACACCGATCATAAGACCAAGTCCGTCAACGCCCTCGACCTCAGGTATCTCGCTGAGTTTAGCTCTGAAATACTCAGCCTTTTTATTTACCTCTGCAAGAAATTCAGGCTTTGTCACCTTGTCAAGAACAACGCTGCCGCCTGCGCAGGCAAGAGGATTTCCGCCGAAAGTTGAACCGTGTGTTCCGGGAGTAAGTACACCGTCGCACTTATCGTCCGCAAGACATACACCGATCGGCACACCGCCTGCAAGTCCCTTTGCAAGAGTTGTTATGTTAGGACGTCTGCCGTAGTTTTCACTTGCGAGCATTTTTCCTGTTCTGCCGACGCCAGTCTGAACCTCGTCGCCGATAGTAAGGATATCCCTCTTTTCGCACTCTTCAAAAATTGCGTCAACAAATTCCTGTGTAAGAGGAACTACACCGCCCTCGCCCTGAACGAACTCGAACATAACAGCGCATACCTTGCCGTCGTTTTCGCTGAGCTTTGCTTTCAGATCGTCGATATTGTTAGCCTCAACGTTTACGAAGCCGCCCACAAATGGGAAGAAGTAGTTGTGGAAAACGTCCTGACCCGTTGCGGAAAGTGTGGCAAGAGTTCTGCCGTGGAAGCTGTTTACAAGAGTGATGATGATATTTCTTTCAGCGTCCTTGCCGTACTTGTCAAAGCTGTATTTTCTTGCAAGCTTTATAGCACATTCATTTGCCTCTGCGCCTGAGTTTCCGAAGAACATTTTGCTGTATCCTGTGGCGCTGCAAAGCTTTTCTGCAAATTCAGCCTGTATCTTTGTGTAGTAGTAGTTTGAGGTGTGCTGTATGCTGTGAGCCTGTCTGCATATAGCGTCTACCCAATCGCTGTCGCAGAAACCAAGGCTGTTTACACCGATACCAGAACCGAAATCTATGTATTCTTTGCCGTTCTCATCAACAGCCGTGCGGTTTTCGCCGCTTTCCAGCACGAGATCATAACGTCCGTATGTACCCATAACGTGTTCGTTGAACTGTTCGATAGTGTTCATTTATATCAACTCTTTCTCTAAATAATGTCTTGTGATGTTGTCAGACTTTGTCTTTAAGTAACGCTCCGACGCCGACAGCTTTCATTATGCCGATGAATTTTTTCTCGCCGCCCTCTGTGAAGCCCGACTTTTTCAGCGTGTAATTTTTATCGCACTTTATCTGATAGCTTGCCCCAGCGTCCCTGACTGAGCTTATCTCGGAGTAGTCTATGGTTTTCTCCTCATCAGTATCGCTGCATTTTACAGTGAAAGCATTTTCGTAGAAATCATAGATCCATTCGGTGCTTTCTCCCGTCTGATAAACCTCCCTGCGGTCTTTCTCCAGAAGGTCAATATCTCTTGGTCCACGCTGTGGTAAAAATATCTTGACAAGGTATATAACAGTAAAACAATAAAGTACGATCCTTACAGCTGTCAGACGACCGGAGCCTGGCATGATCGATGCTGCGACAGATGCAGCTGCGAAGATCAAAAAACATATAACCGCAAGCAGCCTATGTTTTAAAACCAAATCCAGTGAAAAATTACTGCGATCCTTTCTTTCAAAGATCGTTACTTTTTCAATGCAGCTCTTATTTGAAAATAATATTTTATCGTTCATTTTCTTCCCCATAATAGTTTATTTTTGTGTTTGTATCTCTTTTATTTAGCTTATTAGGTGAACTGTGTTCCTGCACCCTCGTTTGAAAGCAGCTCGATAAGGATAGAGTGCGGTATTCTTCCGTCAATGATAGATGTCTTTTTAACTCCACGTCTTACCGCCTCAACACAGCAGTCTATCTTTGGTATCATACCGCCGCTGATTATTCCCGTCTTTTTGAGGTAAGGAACTTCGCTGACGTTTACCTGCGGGATAAGTGTTGAGTCATCGTCCTTGTCTTTCAGCAGACCTACTATATCAGTCATAAGGATAAGATTTTCCGCTCTCAGACAAGATGCTATTCTTGCGGCAGCCGTATCAGCGTTGATGTTGTATGACTGTCCGTCCTCGCCTGTGCCGACTGTGGATATTATAGGAACATAGCCGTTGTTGAGTGCGTCAAGGATAGGCTTTGTGGTTATCTTCTTTATCTCGCCAACATAACCATAGTCGATATCGCCGCCCTTTTTCTCAGCAAGTATCATCTGAGCGTCGCAGCCGCAGAGTCCGAGAGCCTTTCCGCCGTGAAGCTGGAGAGCGCATACAAGCTCCTTATTGACCTTTCCGCAAAGCACCATTTTAACGATGTCGATAGTTTCCTGATCGGTGTATCTCAGACCGTTTATGAACTTGCTCTCAATGCCCACTCTTTTGAGCATTGCATTTATCTCAGGACCGCCGCCATGAACTAGAACGACCTTTATGCCTACCTCGCTGAGCAGCACGATGTCGCTCATAACGGCTTCTTTAAGCTCGTTATTGGTCATTGCGTTTCCGCCGTATTTTACAACAACGATCTTATCGTGATATTTCTGTATGTACGGCAGAGCGTCAATAAGTATCTGACTTCTGATTTTGTTGTTGATTTCCATTTTAATTCTTCCTTTATATTGAATTTTGCCGACTTAACGTCCCTGTGCAGCCGCTGCCGCATTGCTGAGAATGTTATAAACAGCCTGCGGGTCGTTTATGTTCGCCAGCACCTCAGTTTCCTCATATCTGTGAGTACCATTTGCGTCTTTTGTCACAATGGTAGTTTCAAAGCTTACTGTCCCCAGATCCATATTCTTTCTGTCCATTACAAAATTAATATTATGCAGAGCAGTAAGTGGTATTGTCTTTGTATTCTTGATGTTTGAAATAATAACGTGGCTTTGGGTTATCTTATAGCGGAACTTTTCATTGCTTCTGGCAAGCATAAAGATACCTATGAAAATGAAAGGCAGTCCGAAAAGTGCAAACAATACACTGCCCATCATTGCAAAGAAAGTCCACACAAGTGAAAATCCCAGCCAGTATATAGCAAATAACTTAGGCACAGCCCCTGCACCCTTTGCGCTCATACCTTCCCATAGGACATCACCGCTGTACTGCTGCTGTGCGCTGCCAGCCGCCTTAGCGTACTTATTATATTCAGCCTGTGCATCGAAATCGTCCGACTTTTCGTCTGACATTTCATCCGGAACACTGCTGCTTTCCTGACCGCTGTAATAGCTGTCAAGTTCGTCCTGAAGATCGTCATGTCTTTTCCCGAACATCATGCTTCTCCCGCTGTATCAAATCAGCTTCTGTAATCTCCGTTTATCTTAACGTAATCATATGTGAGGTCGCAGCCCCATGCGGTAGCCTCGCCGTTTCCGTCGCCTATGGAAACGCTGATAGTTATTTCGTCCTCAAGAAGAACTTTCTTTGCCTCATCTTCTGAGAACTCGATGCCTGCGCCGTTTGTGCAGACGTGTATCGAACCTGCCTTTGAGGAAAGTGAAACGTCTACCTTGTTTATATCAAAGTCAGCGTCAGCATATCCTACTGCGCAGAGTATTCTGCCCCAGTTTGCGTCTGCGCCGAACATTGCACACTTGAAAAGCGGTGAGCATATAACGCTCTTTGCAACTGTGATAGCTGTGTCAAGGTCCTTTGCTCCTGTGACCTTGCATTCCAGCAGCTTTGTTGCGCCCTCGCCGTCCTTTGCAAGCATTTTTGTAATGTTCATCATAACTATGTAAAGTGCTTTTTTGAATACTTCAAAATCATTTCCCTCAGCATTTATCTCAGCATTTTCTGCCAGCCCGTCAGAGAGAAGCACTACCATATCGTTTGTTGACTGATCTCCGTCAACTGAAAGGCAGTTGTATGTTATCTTAACTACCTCGCTCAGTGCTTTCTGGAGCATTTTTGCTGAAACAGCGCAGTCGGTAGTGATAAAGTTCAGCGTGGTAGCCATATTCGGGTGTATCATTCCGCTGCCCTTGCCCATGCCGCCTATGCGGCATATCTTTCCGCCAACTTCAAATTCAACGGCAACTTCTTTCTTCACCGTGTCGGTAGTCATAATTGCTGTTGCAGCCTTTTCATTTCCGTCATATGCAAGACCTGCCGCAAGTTCGCCTATGCAGTTCTCGATAGGCTCGATAGGGAGGATCTGTCCGATAACGCCTGTTGACGCAACCACAACTTCCTCAGGCTTGATGCCGAGCTGACCTGCTGCAAGCTCGCACATTCTCATAGCTTTCTGCTCACCGTCAGCATTGCAGGTGTTTGCGTTCTTTGAGTTCACGATAACAGCCTGTGCTTTTCCGCCTGTCTTTTCAAGGTTAGCCTTTGTAACTGTAACAGGCGCACCCTTAACCTTATTCTGTGTATATACTGCCGCAGCGCTGCACATTACATCAGCCTTGATAAGACCGATATCATTCTTGTGCTTTGCAGCAGGGGAGTCGCTGCCGTCAGTATTTTCTGACTTCTTTATTCCGCAGTAAAGACCGTTAGCCTTAAAGCCCTTAGCTGCGCAAACTCCTCCGTCTATATATTTATAGCCGTCAAACTGAGTCTTTGTGATCTCTTTCATAGTGATCCTGCTCCTTTAAAATTTTATAGGAAATTTTTATACCAGAGCGTAGTCATTGCGCTCATACTTTATAAACTTTATCAAGTCGTCAAATTCAAGTGAAACCGTAGCCGTGTTCGTGTTTGGGTGAAGAAGAACTTTTTTGCCCTCAAGGTCTTTGCTCAGCAAAACCTTTACAGCTGAATTTTCATCATTTATTATCCCCAGCGGAGTTACCCCGCCTGTTTTCAGCTTTAGCATATCCCACAGATCCTGTTCGCCTGCAAAGGAAAGATTTCCGAGTCCGTTTTCTTTTCCCAGTTTTTTAAGATCAGCTCTCTGATCGTCGGGCAGAACGTATAGAAAATACTCATGCTTCTTGTTTTTCAGAAACAGGTTCTTGCAGGCTGTACCGTCTATAAGACCTTTCACAAACTCTGCCTGCTCACAAGTGAACACAGCCTCGTGATCTACCATTTCATACTTTATATCAAGCTTTTCTAAAGTGTCGAATAATTTGTTTTCCATATATATCAGCCTATAAGTCCGTATTCTGCTTTCAGTGTAAGTATACGCTGGATACTTTCGTCAAGTCTTTCCTCGCTGATCGTTCCGCTGTTTACCGCATCAAGAACAGCGTTGTATGCGCTGTCAAGATCGTAAGGTGTAAGCACGATATCAACGCCTGCCGATATTGCCCTCACTGCACTTTCGCCCGAATTGAAACTTGCCGTTACAGATGCGTCAGCCATTGAGTCGGTTATTACAACTCCGTTATAGCCAAGCTCTCCACGCAGCTTGTCGGATATAAGCTCTTTTGACATTGATGCAGGCATACCGTCTTTTGTTGCCTTTGGTGCGGTGATGTGACCTGCCATTATCATATCGGTCTGCTTTATCGCCTCAGTGAAAGGTATCATATCGCATTCCATAAGCTCTACCCAGTTCTTTGAGGTGCTTGCCATTACTCCGTTTATTCCGCCGCTTACGTCGCCGAAACCGGGGTAATGCTTTACCGCTGTCATAATATTTTTAGAATGGAGACCCTTTATCTCCGCTGTCACCATTTTTGAAACTATCTCAGGCTTTGAGGAGAATGAGCGGTCGCCGATTATCTGATTTTCTGCATTTGAGTAAACGTCAGCAACAGGAGCAAAATTCAGATTGAAACCGAGATCTGAAAGATATGTACCGATAGTAGTTCCGACCTTTTTCGCCTGATCTGTGTCCTCCGTTTTGCCAACGGCAGCCATGCTCTCGAAAGTTTTCAGCTTAAGATCCTCATTTGAGGCAAGAGTGCTGGTGCGTCCGCCCTCTTCATCAACTCCCACAAAAAGTGTGATGTCACTTTCTTTCTGCAGATCCTTAATGAGTGATTTCAGCTGATCCTTTGACTCAACGTTTTTCTCATAGACCACAACACCGCCAACGTGGTATTTGTCTATGCTTTGTTTCATTATATCGTCAACGAATGTAACGCCTGCTGCGTCATCATCATTGACTGTATCAGCAGAGAAGTCTGATTCAAGTGCGTCTGCACGGACGATAAACAGCTGACCGACCTTTTCTTCCACGGTCATATCCTTCATTGTGCTGTTTACAGCCTTCTCGATCTTCTCCTGCTTTTCTTTTTCCTTCTTCTCTTTTTCTATCTCTTCTTCAGACTTCTCTTTAGTGGAAGAGCTTTCGTCAGCCGAACTGTCCTGATCAAAAGCGCTTTCATCTGTGTCGGAAGAATCATCAAAGCTTTCAGTATCGCTGTTATAGCGCTGCTGATCTTTTCTTGTAATAGTTGTGGGGTCGGGTCTTCCTACCGTTCCGCAGGAGGACAGCGCCAGAATTGCTGTGATCGCAGCCGCAGCTATTATTTTTCTTTTCATATTTTCATACGTCTTTCCCTTATTTAATAAATTTATTCCAGACCTGTCGCCTCGTCGATACCGAGCATAATGTTCATACTCTGTACGGCTGCGCCGCTTGCGCCCTTGCCGAGGTTGTCAAATCTTGAACAAAGCAGTATCCTGTCATCATTTCCCGTAACGAAGATCTGCATATTATTGGTGTCTGCAAGTGTGTTTGCCGCAAGGAAACCGTCGGGCAGCGTTTCAGTTCCGCCCAGCTCCATTACCTTTACGAAATGCTGACCCGCATAGTGTGCGCTCATTATCTCGTGGATATCGGCAGGAGTATATTTCTTTGTCAGACATCTTGTGATAAGCGGTACGGAAACTACCATTCCGCTGAAATAATCGTCAACGATAGGGTTGAACATAGGCGCATATTTAAGTCCGCATACCTTCTGCATCTCAGGGAGGTGCTTGTGTGTCTGACCGAGAGCATACTGTCTTGGAGAATACATCTCCTTTGTCTTGTCGCTGCTTTCCATTACTGCGATAGCCTTGTTTCCTGCACCGCTGTAACCCGAAACCGCATGACAGGTGATAGGGTAGTCCTCAGGGAGAACTCCAGCCTGAACCAGCGGGTAAACAAGTGAGATAAATCCGCTTGCATAGCAGCCCGGATTAGCAACTCTTTTTGAATTTCTTATATTCTCTCTATGCTTTTCCGAAAGCTCAGGGAAACCGTAATCCCAGTCGGGAGATGTTCTGTGAGCTGTCGAAGCATCGATTATCCTTACATCAGGGTTTGTGCAGAGCGCAGCTGCCTCTCTTGCAGCGTCGTCAGGCAGACAAAGGAAAACTATATCTGCGCTGTTGATAAGTCTTGCTCGCTCATTTACGTCCTTACGCTTATCTTCATCTATAAGAAGTATTTCTATATCGTCACGGCTGCCAAGTCTTTCGTATATTTTAAGACCTGTTGTGCCTGCTTTTCCGTCTATAAATACTTTTTTCTTCATTTTACAAGTTCATTCCTTTCCTGTTCAGCTCAGGGTCTGCGCTGTTTCTTGCTGCGCTTCCTGTTCTGATCTTCCTGCGGCTTGCTGTTAAGTATCCCCGTGTACGGCTTATCCTCGCCAAGCTTATGCATACGTCTGCGTTCCTTTTCAGCCTTTATAGCGTCATTGTCCGCAAAGCAGCTGCCTATCCCGCAGCCGAAAACAAGGCAGAGTATAGTGCATACGATTATGTTGGGCGAGATAGCGTTAAATCCGCTGACAAGAAAATATTCCGCCGTTACGGCAGCAATGACCGCCGCATAAAAGTACCACAGCAGACCATGCCTTTTCGCCAGCCTGTAAAATATAACAAGTGAAACTATGGGGTATATCAGTCCGAAGGAAATAAACAGCATGAATACGCTCACCAGTATCTTATCCGATAGCACGAAAAGTATATTCGCTGCTGCCGCCCACAATATCAGCGTGTATACCGCCGATTTCACGGGACTTTCCTTTATTCCGTTAAATATTTGCCTTAGTTTTGACATATTCGATCTGAGCCTTTACAGATTCAGGAGCAGGACCGCCTGCCGCCTTTCTCTGCATTACGCAGGTTTCAAGGCTGATAGCCTCATAAACGTCCTCATCAAAGTTTTCTGTCAGCTTCTTGTACTCTTCGATAGGGAGAGTTTCAAGTGTGCAGCCCTTTTCGATACAGGTGTGAACGAGTGTGCCTGTTATCTTGTAAGCATCTCTGAAAGGCATACCCTTCTTAACGAGGTAGTCTGCACAGTCGGTAGCATTTATAAATCCCTTAGCTGCTGCGGCTCTCATATTTTCAGGTATAACTGTCATAGTCGCAAGCATAGGATCAAAGGTCTTAAGGCAAAGCTTTACTGTGTCGATAGCGTCAAAAATTGCCTCCTTATCCTCCTGCATATCCTTGTTGTATGCAAGCGGTATACCCTTCATCATTACGAGCAGGGTATTGAGGTCGCCGTAAACTCTGCCCGTCTTTCCTCTGATAAGTTCTGTAACGTCAGGGTTTTTCTTCTGCGGCATGATAGAAGAGCCTGTTGCATAAGCGTCGTCAAGCTCGATGAATTTGAATTCCCATGAACACCACATAATGATCTCTTCAGAAAATCTTGAAAGGTGCATCATAAGAATGGATATTGCAGACGCAAGTTCGATGCAGAAATCTCTGTCCGAAACGCCGTCCAGTGAATTCTGTGTTATCTCGTCAAATCCGAGAAGATCGCATACTCTCTGTCTGTTGATAGGGTAGGTGGTAGACGCAAGCGCACCGCTTCCAAGAGGCATAATGTTCGTTCTCTTGTAACAGTCCTCAAGTCTGCCAAGATCCCTCAGCAGCATATTTGCATACGCCATAAGGTGATGTGCGAATGTGATAGGCTGCGCTCTCTGCATATGAGTATATCCCGGCATAACAGTTGTAAGATTTTTCTCGGCGAGAGAAACGATAGTAGCCTCCAGCTTTTTAACAAGCCCGATTATTTCAACGATCTCAACTTTAAGGTTCATTCTCACGTCAAGAGCGACCTGATCGTTTCTTGATCTTGCTGTGTGAAGTCTTTTTCCTGTGTCGCCAAGTCTGGCGGTAAGTTCAGCCTCAACGAACATATGAACGTCCTCGGCTGTCGGGTCAAACTGAAGCTTTCCGCTGTCGATATCTGCAAGAATGCCTTTAAGTCCCGCAACGATCTTCTTGCTTTCTTCAAGGTCGATTATACCGCATTCGCCCAGCATAGTTGCGTGTGCGACTGAGCCTTCGATATCCTGTCGGTACATTCTTGCATCAAAGGAAATAGACGAATTGAAATCATTTACTCTCTCATCAACTTCCTTTGTAAATCTTCCTGCCCACATTTTGCCTGCCATTTTTATACCACCTTACTTATAATTATATAAATATGTATGGGCAAAATAACCCCGTTAAGGATTATCCTGCCCGTATACATAATTTAAGTTTCGTTATGACTGTTCTTTCTCATGCTGCTCCAGCAGCTTCTGAATGTCAACGCCGTTGATCTTAAGACCGTCGATCTTGCAATCGTTGATCTCAACACCTGAAAGATCGCAGTGAACGAACTGCGAATTTTTAAGGTCAGGGTTTTTGAATTCAACATTGTTCATTATCGAGCAGCCGAAGCGTGAACCGCTGATGTTTACTCCAAGAAATCTTGAATTTACCATGTACATATCAGTGAATACGCCCTGCTGCATACTGATGTTGTCAAAATTGACCTCGTCCATGTTTACGTCCTCGAAGTTTGCGCCCTTGAGGTTTACGTTGTTGAACTTAGCGCCGCCGAGGTTAACGTCCTCGAAAGAGGAGTTCGGCAGGCTGTCGTATGAGATCTCAACCTTTTTATCAAAGCCCTGCTCAAAAATATCGTTCATATCTGACATATCAAAAACCTCCCAACATAAATCTGATTACTTTATGACGCTTACTTGCCTGCGTTTCTCTTCTGCTCGAGCTTAGCTCTTACCTTGATCGGCAGACCGAACAGATTGATGAATCCGGCTGAATCAGCCTGATTGTAAACATCGTCCTCATCGAATGTAGCAACTTCCTCATCATAGAGTGTGTATGGTGAAGTAACGCCTGCGTTGATGATGTTGCCCTTATAGAGCTTAAGCTTTACATCGCCGGTAACAGTCTTCTGTGTTTCTGTTACGAATGCGCTGAGAGCCTCTCTGAGAGGAGTGAACCACTGACCGTTGTAAACAATGTCAGCAAACTTGATCGAGAGGTACTGCTTGATCCTTGATGTTTCCTTATCAAGTGTGATAGTTTCAAGAATTTCGTGAGCCTTGTAAAGGATGGTTCCGCCAGGAGTTTCATAAACGCCTCTTGACTTCATACCAACGAGTCTGTTCTCAACGAGGTCAGCAAGTCCGATACCGTTTGCGCCGCCGAGTTCGTTCAGCTTAGCAACAAGCTCCTTGCCGTTCATCTTAACACCGTCGATAGAAGTAGGGATACCCTGCTCAAAGTGGATAGTGATGTAAGTAGGCTTGTCAGGAGCCATGATAGGTGAAACGCCCATTTCAAGGAAGCCGGGCTTTTCATACTGCGGCTCGTTTGCAGGATCCTCAAGGTCAAGACCTTCGTGTGAAAGGTGCCAGAGGTTCTTATCCTTTGAATAGTTTGTTTCTCTGTTTATCTTAAGAGGAATGTTGTGTGCCTCTGCATACTCGATCTCCTGCTCTCTTGACTTAAGATCCCAGATCCTCCAAGGAGCGATTATCTGCATATCAGGAGCGAAAGCCTTGATAGCAAGCTCAAATCTTACCTGGTCGTTGCCCTTGCCTGTGCAGCCGTGGCAGATAGCGTCAGCGCCTTCCTTGATAGCGATCTCTGCGATCCTCTTTGCAATGATAGGACGAGCGAATGAAGTACCGAGGAGATACTGATTTTCATAAACAGCGCCTGCCTGAACGGTAGGGTAAACATAATCCTCGATGAACTCTTCTGTAAGATCCTCGATGTAGAGCTTTGAAGCGCCTGTCTTGATAGCCTTTTCTTCAAGTCCGTCAAGCTCTGTGCCCTGTCCTACGTCGCCTGAAACTGCAATAACTTCGCAGTTGTTGTAGTTTTCCTTAAGCCACGGAATAATGATAGAAGTATCAAGTCCGCCTGAATAAGCAAGTACAACCTTTTTGATTTCTTTTGCCATGATCTATTCCTCCAATTAGTGAAATTCTTGTATAAAGGTTTTTTAATACATCAGATATTTATATTATACACCTTTATACGGTATTGTCAAGGGCTTTTTGCATAAAATTTTATGATTATACATCAAAGTCAGCCAAATAGTGCATAAAATCATATAATATGCATTAAAATATACATTTTATACATACACACCGATTATGACCGAAACAAACCCCCGTTTGTGCTGAAAAATACAATCAGAGCCTTTACCAATACTTACTGACATTATACCACAAAAAAAGCAAAAAAGCAACCGCAAAAAGATTGCATTTTTTAAATTTTTGGAGTATAATTATAAATATATTGATGATATCATCATCGGTATAATGCAGCATACAGAAAGGCGGTAATCAAATGAATGATAAAATGAAAGAACTGGGATATACGGAAGTTTCTCCAAGCATACTGGACACCCTTGACTTCAATCCATACAAGAGGATAGGCAAGGACTGGTTCCTTGTAACAGCAGGAAATGAAAGCGGCTGGAACACTATGACAGCATCATGGGGCTTTGCAGGCGTAATGTGGGGAAAGAACACATTCACCACAGTTATCAGACCACAGAGATACACAAAGGGATTTATCGACAAGGCTGAATATTTCACTATCTGTTTCTTCGGCGAGGAGGAGAGGAAGGCTCTCTCATTCTGCGGCTCACACAGCGGAAAGGACTGCGATAAGGCAAAGGAAACAGGACTTTCTCCTGTATTCATCTCCGATAACAGCAGCGCATATGACAATGAATACAGCTTTGATGTAACTGCTTTCGAGCAGGCAAAGCTGGTGCTTGTGTGCAAAAAGGCATATGTTCAGGAAATGAAGCCTGAGTGCTTTGTCGGCACAGCAAATGATGAAAAGTGGTATCCTCAAAAGGATTATCATTTCCAGTATATCGGCGAGATAGTAAAGGCATATACAAAAGAGTAAATTTATTTCTGAAAAAGAAAGACCTGAGCGGGAAATTTCTCCGTTCAGGTCTTTTTCTGTTTATCTTGTCAGTACCTTTTTGTGGTATCCCTTCTTTGAACAGTGAGGGCATTTCATTTTTCTGTCCCTGCCTATGTGGGGAGCGAATACGACTGCCTGCATGGACGGAACATACTTTGCGTGACAGTTCGGACACTCATAGTAGCCTGCGTCATGTTCAAGCCTAAGAGCATATACAATGCCCACAATGAATATTATTGCCGCAAGTATAATAAGCACTATCTGCCACAACAGAGATCTTACCGCCAGAGCCGCTGTGAATATCATAATAAGGAAAGCCGCCGTAGATATAGCTCCTATGACAATTTCCAGCGAGAGCAGCTTTTTGTTGTTGAGTATCTCCTGTTGCTGAAGTTTCAGCAGATTTTCCTCTGCTTTTTCTTTATAATTTTCCATACTGATCTTTTCCCCTGTCAGGAGTTCGTTGACTGTGATGTTCAGTATACTGCAAAGCTCCAGCATTATGGAAACGTCGGGCATACTTTTTCCGTTTTCCCATTTTGAAACTGCACGGTCGGTTATGCCGAGCTTTTCTCCAAGAGCCGCCTGAGTATAGCCTGCGTCTTTTCGGCAGGCTGAAATGAATTTTCCGATTTTTAACTGATCCATAAAATATCCTTTCTCCTGATACATGAGAGGACCTCCTTTCTGAACTCACTATAACATAAGCCGTTCAGAAAAACAACATACTGTCGGTTGAGTCTGCATTTTATCTCCATTTTGTCGGCTCAACCGGCGGTAGAATACGCTGAAAGGCTGCTTTTGACGCATATCATCAAAAGCAGCCTCATTAATTCCTGTTTAATTTTTATCTTTAAAATTATTATCTCTCGTCAAGTGGGATATACTTCTTTTCCCCTGCGATAGCCTTGTATGCAGGACGGATTATCCTCTTGCCTGTAACAAGCTCTTCAAATCTGTGAGCGCACCAGCCAGGCATTCTTGATACAGCGAACATAGGTGTGAACAGATCCTCAGGTATGCCAAGCATTCTGTATACAAATCCTGAGTACATATCAACGTTTGCGCACATTACCTTGTCGCTGCCCTTTACCTTGTAGAAAAGTTCAGGAGTAAGTCTTTCGATAGTTTCAAGCAGACGGTATTCCTTTTCATACTCTGTACCCTCAGCCATTTTCTTTGCGCTTTCCTTAAGAATAACTGCTCTTGGGTCGGAAAGGGTGTAAACTGCGTGTCCCATACCGTAGATAAGACCTGAATGGTCGAAAGCTTCCTTGTTGAGTATCTTTATCATAAAGTCTGCGACCTGACCTTCATCGTCCCAGTCAGCAACATTATCTCTTATGCACTTCTGCATAGCTGCGACCTTGAGGTTAGCACCGCCGTGACGAGGTCCTTTAAGAGAACCGATAGCAGCGGAGTATGCAGAATACGGATCTGTCCCCGAAGATGTAAGAACACGGCAGGTAAATGTAGAGTTGTTACCGCCGCCATGCTCAGCGTGGAGCATCATAAGGATATCGAGGAGCTTTGCTTCCTTATCGGTAAACTTTCTGTCAGGTCTTATAGCCGCAAGGATCATTTCAGCTGTTGAGTGCTTAGGATCGAGCGGGTGCATGAAAAGGCTTTCGCCGTCGAAAGTTCTCTTCTTTACCTGATAAGCCGCAGTCATAATGTTAGGCAGCTTTGATATAATGGAAATAGCGGTAGCCATTTCATATTCAGGTGAGCGGTTCTCAGGGTTATCGTCATAGGAATAAAGCGCAAGCATTGCTCTTGCCATTTTGTTCATTATGTTCTTTGACGGAGCTTTAAGGATCATATCCTCAAAGAAGTTGTCAGGAAGAGGTCTGTTTTCTGCGATCATCGTGCGGAAAACTTCAAGCTCGTCCTTGTTAGGGAGATCGCCCATAAGAAGAAGATAAACTATCTCCTCAAAACCGAAACGATCTTCCTTTATAGCATTTTCAACAAGATCGTTTATGTTGTATCCACGATAGATAAGCTGACCATGGATAGGAGCTTTTTCACCCTCGTTTACAACGTATCCGTGTACGTTACATATATTAGTAAGACCTGCCATAACACCGGTGCCATCGGCGTTTCTCAGACCTCTTTTAACGTTATATCTTTCGTAATATTTAGAATCTATTGTATTATTTGCAATAAAGCGTTCGCAAAGCAGATCTCTTGCGGAATTATTCATCATATAACAAGACCCTCTTTCATAAGTTTTATAAGACTATTCATATATTATAACGTTTTTTTTGCAATTTGTCAAGGACTAAAATTCATATCTTGACACAAAAGCGCAGAATTATCCCGAAAGCGTAATACAGGACGGCATTGCTCGGCTCAAATCCTGCATTATTGTTCTATATAAACAAAAAAATCACAGGAATAAGTATTTTTTTGAAATTTGACTATATTCAAATTTCATAGTAATATTTTCTTTTGCCGCCGCATATAAATAGTAATAAACTTAAACTTTGTTAAAAGTCAGAACATCTGAACTGAAAGGACGATAATTATGAAGGATTACATACAGACGGCGGTCATATTCGTGCTGTTTATGGCATTCATACCCTGCCTTGCCTTTGCGGCGGACAGGACGGAGCTTGACAAGCTGAAAAAGTCATCTGCGTCAGCAGGGGATATTTCTGTGGGGATATATTTTACCGAAGAGAAAAAGTGTGAAAATTATTCACTGGAAGATTATATCATCGGTGCGGTTTTTGCGCAGATGCCTGCGGATTTTGATGAAGAGGCTCTTAAAGCGCAGGCTGTGCTTGCAAGAACGTACATATTAAGGCGCAGTATGAGCGAGGCTGAAAACCCCACCGCCGCACTTCACGGCGCATTGATAAGCGACGATACCTCACTTTATCAGGGCTTTTTTACTGAGGAAAAGGCGAAGGATTTTTACGGCGAGGAATATGAAAGCGCCTATAAAAAGATCAGCGGCGCAGTAAAGGCTGCTGACGGCATACTTACATATGAGGACGAGCCTGTTATAGCTGCTTTTCATGCGGTTTCCTCCGGCTGGACGGAGTCGGCAAAGACCGCATGGGGACAGGATATCCCTTACCTTACTTCCGTTGAAAGCAAGTGGGACAGCGAACTGGAGGGGGCGCAGACAAAGGTAACGCTTTCGGAAGATGAATTTGAAAAGACCGCCTCCGAAACTTTCGGCATAAAGTTTGATACTAGTCCAAAAAAATGGATAGAAATAAAAAATGCCGACAAGCACGGCTACGTCACAAAACTTTCCCTCTGCGGACAGGATATATCCGTATCGGATTTTATATCAGCCTTTGAGATATCCTCACCCTGCTTTGAGTATGAGTATTCAGACGGCAGCTTTGTTTTCACGTCACAGGGCTTCGGACATCTTGTGGGAATGAGCCAGTACGGCGCAAATTCAATGGCTGAAGAGGGGAAAAATTATAAGGATATCCTGCTTTATTACTACAAAGGCTGCGAGATATCCGAATATTGATATATGATTTAAGTGAATTTATGCATATAAAAACAGCTGAGCGTTTTATTCTCAGCTGTTTTCTTTTATTTTACTGTAAATCTTTTCACCGCTGACCAGCTGCCGTATTCTCTGTTTCCGTTTATGGTCTTGTAACTTCTTACCTTAACGTAGTAAGATCTTCCGCTTTCAAGTCCTGAAAGCCTTGTGCAGTATGACGCTGAGTTTGAAAGATCAACTCTCTTGTAATTTTTGAAATCAGGTGAGGTAGAGTAGTCTATCTCATATCCGCTCGATCTTGTATCTTTCTGCCACAGCACTACCGCAGCGCCGCTGAGTGAGCTGGTTTTTGTTATGGTCTGTCTTTTTGGGACAATGCTGAATGTAAGTGTGAAAGAGCCTGAGTAATCGCCCTTGCCCTTTATGGTTGTTGTACCCTCGCCTGTGCTTACATTTGCGCCGTAGGTTACTGTGTAATCCTTGTTTTTCTTTAGTCCCGAAACGGGGTTAGGCTTTATCTGACTTCCTGTGTAAGTCATTTTAGAAGGTATCTTGAACTCAGACGGTTTAAGGCACTTCTTGGATTTTGTAATGGTGGCTTTGCAACCGCTGTCGATCTTTGTCTTGTTCTTGTCCGAGCCGTTGTTGTTGAAAACAACGTTGGTGCTTTTACTGCGGACATGAAGATCATAGCTGCCGTTGCCCGAAATATTGTTGTATGTTATCTTTGCCGCAGATTTTGTTGCTACGGCGAAAGCGCATTTTGCGTTGTGCTTGATGTCGTTTGATGCGGCTGTGACATTTGAACCGTTTGAAATGTAAACTCCGTGGTCGCTGGAGCTTGATATAGAGTTGTCGCTGATAAGCGCCTTTGCTCCTGAGGAGAATGAATATCCGTTGAATTTGCTGCCTGTGATCTTATTGTATTTTGAGTTCACAAGCGTCGAGCCGTTTACATAAATTCCGTTGTCGGAAGAGTTTTTGATAGTGTTTCTCGAACATTCCGTAACAACTGAACTCTGCCTTACGGATACAGCGTTGTTGCCCGAATAGCTTACAGTATTGCGGTTTATGGCGGCTTTGCTGCCGTTCCATACGGCTATGCCGTTTCTTACGCTGTTGCTGACAACATTGTCTGTAAGCGTTACATTTGAGCTTTTAACGTATATTCCGTGGGAGCTTGCACCGTTTATGGTGTTGTTTTTGAAGGTCAGATTAGATTTATTTGAGATCTCCGTTCCGTAGAAGAAAGGAGAGCCGCTGAATTTTCCCTTATCATAATATTTTCCTGTGGGATTTTTCACAAGTGACGCTGTGTTTGAGTAAACTGTGCCGTCAACACGTCTTGCCACAAGAAATCCGCCGCACTTCACAGCCTTGTTGTTATAGCATTTGAAGTTCCTGAAACTTGCCGCATTTATGCAGTCATATGTGCAGTTTTCAAAGTAATTGTCGTATACGGAAATATTGTCCTGACTCATATAATCGAAAACGTGGTGTGTGCCAAGTCCCGAAGTCAGATTTTTAAATGTACAGCCTGAAACTGTAACGTTCTTGCAGGGGATATATGGTCTGCCGTTGAGGAGCGAGGAGCTTTTATCGAGAAAATCAATATGCAGAGCCTCGCATGACCAGTAATTCAGATTGGCGAAAACCTGAGTGCGGTATACTTCCTCAGTGTTGGTGTAGTCGATGAAGTTAGAGAACTCACAGTCCTTTACAGTGAGATCGCTTACTCCGTCAAAAAGCACAAAATGTGTTCCGCATATATTTGTCACAACAGCATTTGTGAAAACAACTTTGTCAGAGTTGTATATCTTTATAACGCCTTTTGATTCCTTTGTGGTGCTTGGAGTGCCGTCCCATGTGCCGCCGTCGATAGTGATATCATGTGAGAGCAGTCTGTCCTTCTGACGCTGTGGAGCGTCCTCACCGCTGACGAGGATATAATCGAGATTATTTGTTCTTCTCATGACCGTTTTCTCATCAAGCCGGAGAGTGGTGTTGGAGTATATCAGCAGTCTGCTGTTCACATAGTAAGTTCCTGCGGGGATATCAACGGTTATCTTTCCATTAGCGTCTTTAGCCATATCCAGAGCGGCTTGTATAGCGGCAGTATCGTCTTTTTTGTCATTGCCGTAAGCTCCGAAATCGCTGACATTATAAACATCACCCACCGCACCTACTGTGTAATCTGCCGAAACGGGCGGCGCACAGTAAGCATAAAAAATCGCCGTACAGGCGGCTGCGGCAGCGAATGCCATTATCTTGAATACTTTCTTCATGTAGTTATCTCCCATACTTCAAATCTGTCTATTCATTTATGTTTATATATATAATCAATTATCATACTGAATCATAAATACAGCACTTAAATCTATAAATTAATTTTACACTAATTTAATAAATTTGTCAATGTACACAAAAAGTACATTAAGATAGACAGAAAACTATACCTAATGCTCCAAAAGTACGGAAACAGGGGCTTTTACAAACATTATCCAATAAAACGTTTAAGCATAGCCGAAATAAGAAAACTGAATTTCTCTTTTTTGCACAAATATGCCAACTATCTATTGGTGAATTTGAATAGGAGAATTTTTGCAATAAAAACAGACTGCACAAGGGACTGTAACAGCAAATAAATGATAATTGCAGAAAACAGTATTTAATGCAGTCTGTAAATTAAAAGGGATTATCAATAGTATAACATCTTTGTTTATATTTGTCAATAGTTTTTGCGTTCTAGTATTTATAAATGTATATATTAATTTTTGTGCATATTTTTGCTTGATAATCAAATTAAAATATGGTATAATCAGTATGTCGCCGTCAAGGCGTTGATTGAAATTAGTATTTATAGATGTATGTCACAAAAACGACCGCCTTGGGAATATCACCCAAGGCGGTCGTTTTTATCTAATATTTGTAAAATATCATATGTTAAATGAAATTAGTCCTCTTCGTCCTCAATAGGCATATTCTCCCAGTTGTGGTAAACGTTCTGAACGTCATCATTGTCCTCAAGATGCTCAAGGAGAAGTCCCATCTTCTTTATCGCATCTTCGTCCTCGATAGTTGTGTAGTTTGAAGGAACTTTCTCAGCCTCTGCTGAAAGTACCTTGTAACCCATTCCCTCAAGAGCCTCTCTTACTGCTGAAACGCTGTTAGGAGCGCATGAGATCTCGATAACGTCGTCCTCAATGTTGAAGTCGTCTGCGCCTGCCTCAAAGCAGTCCTCCATGATCTTGTCCTCGTCAGCGCCGTTGTTTTCTGCAACTACTGTTCCAACGTCTGAGAACATGAATGATACGCAGCCTGATGTACCCATATTTCCGCCGAACTTGTCGAAATAGTGACGGATATCGCCTGCTGTTCTGTTCTTATTGTCTGTAAGACACTCAACGATAACGGCAACTCCGCTTGGACCGTAGCCTTCATACACCATTGACTCGTAGTTGTTCTTATCTCCGTCGCCTGCTGCCTTCTTGATGATCCTGTCGATATTATCGTTAGGAACGTTGTTAGCCTTTGCTTTGGCGATAAGATCTCTCAGCTTTGCGTTTCCTGAAGGATCAGGACCGCCCATTTTAACTACGACTGCGATCTCACGTCCGATCTTTGTGAATACCTTTGCTCTTGCAGCGTCGGTAGCACCCTTTTTTCTTCTGATATTTTCCCATTTTGAATGTCCTGACATCGAAATTCACTCCTTATTAAATACTTATGTCATATCCGTATTGAAAATTTCCGCTGTATTGAAGTCAGTTCTCTTCAATGTTCCAGCATATTTCAAACAGCTCGTCTATCCTGTCATACCTGCCTGTCAGATAGAGATATCCGAACAGACACTCCAGCCCCGTGGCATTTCTGTATTCCACAACAGTAGAATGTTTCGGAGCGTTCATCTTTGTGTTGCGTCCACGCTTGAACACGTCCGTTTCCTGTTCAGACAGGATACCGCTGTCTAATATTTTAAGCATACAGACCGATTGATACTCTGCACACACTCTTTTAACAGCCAGCTTGTGCAGTGCATTGGCAGGCATATTTGCTGAAAGTATCAGCCTTTCCCTGACCTTTTGTTCGTATACAGAATCCCCTAAAAAAGCCAGCGCAAGAGGGGAGTACTGATTAGCTTCACGATCTGTCATTTGTCACATTCCTTATCTTATATATTCAAATTCAAAGTCGAAAATCGCAACCGTATCGCCTTCGTTTATTCCCATTTCTTCAAGCTTTGCGATTATGCCGCTTGAAACAAGCACGTTCTGGAAATACTGAAGTGATGAATAGTCGTCCATATTTGCCGTTCTGAGGATATCATATAGCCAGTCTGCCTCGACGAAATAAACATTATCCTCCACAGTAACGGAGAAGTCCTTATTCGTGAGCAGCTTTGCGTCAAGCTCTTCCTTAGTAAGCGGCTGAGCCTCAAACCTCTTGACAGGCGGAAGCTTTTCAAGCTCCTCCCATATGCCGAAAGTAAGCTCTTTCGTACCCATTGTAGTAGCCGCAGATATCTCATAGAATGGAAGTCCCTGCTTTTCGATATATTCCCTGAACGCAGCGATCTGCTCAGGTGTTGCCATATCGGACTTGTTTGCAGCAACTATCTGCGGAGCGTTTGCAAGCTCTTCCGAGAAGCTGGAAAGCTCCTTGTTGATAGTTTCAAAGTCCTCCACAGGATCTCTTCCCTCGATACCTGAAACATCTACCACATGAACGATAAGACGGCAGCGTTCAACGTGTCTTAAAAATTCATGACCAAGACCGATGCCCTCGCTTGCACCCTCGATAAGTCCTGGAATATCCGCCATAACAAAGGATTTTCCGTCATCTATCTTGACAACGCCCAGCACAGGTGTAAGGGTAGTGAAGTGGTAGTTTGCGATCTTAGGCTTTGCAGCAGAAACTACCGAAATAAGCGTGGATTTTCCCACATTCGGGAATCCCACAAGTCCGACGTCAGCAATAAGCTTGAGTTCGAGCTGAACTTCATACTCATCGCCCTTGAAACCCGGCTTTGCGAATTTAGGTATCTGTCTTGTCGGTGTGGCAAAGTGAGCATTTCCTCTGCCGCCCTTTCCGCCGTGGGCAACGATAACAGGTTCGTCCCCCGACATATCCGCCAGTATCCTGCCGCTGGAAACTTCCTTTATGACCGTTCCTCTCGGAACTTTGATAACAAGGTCAGGGGCGCTCTTGCCGAAAGAATTCTTTGAAGAGCCGTTCTGTCCCTTTTCAGCGGTGTATTTTTTCTTGTAGCGGAAATCTATAAGGTTGGAAATATTATCGTCAACCTGAAAAACGATATCTCCGCCTTTGCCGCCGTCGCCGCCGTCTGGTCCGCCTGCCGCAACGTATTTTTCACGGTGAAAGGAAACAGCTCCGTCGCCGCCGTCACCTGCTTTGATGTATATTTTTGCGGAATCGACAAACATATTTCAAACCTCCCTGTCAGTAAATAATATCATTTGTAAGTTTTGTTTTTGTATTTTCCGTATTTGTCCTCAGCCAGTATCCTGTCTATCTCATCACACATTTCCTTTTGTTCAGCGGTAGGCTTTTTTATCTCAGGGGTATTTTTATAGTTCGCAGCCGTGTGGTTCGCTTTAAGTCCCATAGTGATAAATGCCACAGATAAAATTGCACCAACAGTATATAGGTAATACCATAAAGTCGGCGGATCTATATGCCTGTATTCGATCTCAGCCTCATGTTCATCAGCGTGAAGCTTGTGTACAGGGAAAATAATGCCGCTGTCTGTCTTATAAAAGCTCAGCTCAACATTCTTTCCGTTGTAGTCCAAAAAGTCTTTATAATAACGCTTGCTGCATCGAAAAGACTTTGAATAATTGTCAAGCTCTTTACATTCGACCGCCACATTATAATAATAATGTTCATTATAATATGTTCTCTCCACTTTTACATGGCAGTCTGAAAAATCGCCCACATAGGTAACATCATTATATCCGGTAAAATGCTTGAACAGAAAAAGCGTCAGCGTAAGCACACCGACAACGATGCCGAAACTGAGGAATTTATATGCAAATGATGAGTGAATACGGAAACTCTCGTTCATATTATACCCCATTTTCCCCCACTTAACAAAAAACCCCAAGCCTAAGGCTCAGGGTCATATGTTACAAAATTAAGCCTGTGGATAAACTGAAACCTTCTTACGGTCTTTACCAAGTCTTTCAAATCTTACAACACCATCGCTGGTAGCGAAGAGTGTGTCGTCTGAACCACGCTTAACGTTCTCGCCCGGATGGATGTGTGTACCTCTCTGGCGAACGAGGATGTTGCCTGCGAGTACGAACTGACCGTCAGCTCTCTTTACGCCAAGTCTTTTTGACTCAGAGTCACGTCCGTTCTTTGTAGAACCCATACCTTTCTTATGAGCGAAAAACTGCATAGAAATCTTTATCATTACAATTACACCTCCATAAATGTAATTAACCGAGCTTCGCAGCCTTGTCAGGCAGCGTTGACTCTTAACTTGATATGTCCCGGAAATTCATCGCACAGCAGATCGAGGTGAGTGAGCAGTCCTAAAATAAGTCTGTCGCCGTCCCCATTTTCATCGCTGCCGAGCCTTAAAGCGATCTCGTTCTCATCAACCGTGACCTCAGCCGTAAGCTTGTATATCTCGGTAATGGTGTTAGCCGTCATCATAACAGCTGACGAAACGCTTGCACAGCATACGTCCGACCCGAAGTCAGCCATACCTGCGTGGCCTTTTACTGAAAACCCAGTGAGCATATCCCTTGAATTTCTGAAAAAATCAGCACGAATCATTATGCGTTGATAGCTTCGATAACTACCTTTGTGTAAGGCTGTCTGTGACCGATCTTTGTCTTCTCGCCCTTCTTTGGCTTATAAGTGAAAACTGAGATCTTCTTAGCCTTGCCGTTCTTGAGAACCTTTGCGGATACTGTTGCGCCGTCAACATATGGAGCGCCAACCTTGATACCGTCATCTGATCCAACGACCATGACCTTGTCGAAAGTTACAGCGTCATCAGCGTTTACGTCGAGCTTTTCGATGAAAACTTCGTCGCCTGCCTTGACCTGATACTGCTTTCCGCCTGTTTCAATTACTGCGTACATTATATATGCACCTGCCTTTTTATAAAACTCGCTGCGCACGGTGCCGTTAAAAACGGACTTTCAAACCGTAAACATGCGGCTTTAATAGCATAACATATTTCATTTCAAAAGTCAAGAATACCAACAAAGTTCACAAAAGTTTTACATTTATTTATGCTATATTTCCTTAAAAGCGTCTTTTATTGACCTTACGCCTACTATTTTAATGTTATATCTGTTTACATCAATAGCTTTCAGAGCGTGGGCGGGGAGGATGCATTTTTCAAATCCCATTCTTTCCGCCTCGGCGATACGCTGTTCAGCGTGTGAGATAGTGCGCAGTTCGCCGCCAAGACCTATCTCTCCGAAAGCAATGGTCTTGTCGCTGACTACCTTATCCGTAAGACTTGAAAACAGTGCGAGCGCAACGGAAAGATCCGCCGCAGTATCGTCTAGCTTCAATCCGCCTACGATATTTATGTAAACGTCAAGTCCGCCGAAGAAATATCCAAGCCGTTTTTCAAGTACTGCAATGATTATCGCCATTCTGTAATAATCTATGCCTGTGGCGGTGCGTCGTGGGGCAGAAAAGCTGCTTTTTGAAACCAGCGCCTGAACCTCCGCCATGATAGGACGTGAACCCTCCATTATGCAGGCAACGCAGGTTCCCGAAACGTTTGTCGGTCTGCCTTCAAGCATCATCATCGAGGGGTTTTCCACCTCCATAAGTCCCGAATCAGCCATTTCAAAAACGCCTATCTCATTGGTCGAGCCGAATCTGTTTTTGACCGCCCTTAAAATACGGTAGCTGAGATTTCGCTGTCCCTCAAAATAAAGTACGCAGTCCACAATATGTTCCATTACCTTTGGACCTGCGATAGCGCCGTCCTTGTTGACGTGACCTACGATGAACATAGGCACTTCCTCAGATTTTGCCGTGTGCATAAACAGGTTAGTACATTCTCTCACCTGCGTGATAGAACCCTGCGCAGAGCTTATCTCTGAAATGCTCATTGTCTGTATCGAGTCGATTATGACTATCTCAGGCTTTTCCTTTACAATGGCGGCGCATATCTTTTCGCAGTCATTTTCTGCAAGAAGATAGAGATTTTCGCTGTTTACGCCAAGCCTGTCCGCACGGAGCTTTATCTGCCTTATGGATTCCTCTCCCGATACATATAATATTGTATGGTCGTCACCCATGCTCTGGCATATCTGGAGCAGCATAGTTGATTTTCCTATGCCCGGTTCACCGCCGAGAAGCACCAGCGAGCCTTTGACAAGTCCTCCGCCGAGAACTCTGTCAAGCTCCTTTAACCCTGTCGCATATCTTATCTCATTGTAACTTGCGTCAACGGAACAGACATTGACTATGTTGTCCGATATATCTTTTATCGTCCCTGCACGAGCCTTTGAGGCGCTTTTTACTGCGACTTCTACCTCCTCAAGGGTGTTCCATTCGCCGCAGTTGGGACATTTTCCGTTCCATTTGCTTGTTTCGTATCCGCAGTTTGCGCATACATATGAAGTTTTTACCTTTGCCATAAATCTGTTTAGCTCCTTAGCTTACCTTCAGTCAGAACTGCTTGCCTTGTAAAATGTACACTTTTTTGGACTTGTATAGATCTTTTGTATCCTGCGGCTCTTCATTCGGATAAAGATCCGACCTCAGCAGACCGTAGAGATTATAATTTGCATACATATGTACAAATTTACCCTGCCTTATCGTACCCTCTTTTATAAAGCCGCATTTGACAGCGACCCTGTTCGATGCCTCGTTTGCAGACATCGCCCTCAGCTCCAGCCGCTGGAGAGATGTATCTTCAAAGCAGAATTTTATTATCCTTTTAACTCCCTCGGAGCAGTAGCCTCTGCCCTGCCTGCCGAAAGCGATACGGTAGCCGATTTCCCCCATTCGGCTGTTCTGGATATTGAAAAGGTTTATTTCTCCGATTATCTCGTGGGTGCTTTTGACCTCGATGCCCCAGCGTATGCAGTCGGGCTGCTTGTCCTTACGCACCGTTCGGAACATTTCCGACGGGTCACGCTCCTTATAGCTCATACGCCTGCCCCAATAGGTGTAGAGCCTGTCATCAGCCGAGTATTTTTTTATATCATGCACATCGTAAGCCGTCAGCTTGCGAAGAATAAGCCTTTCAGTTTCAAGTCTGGGGAAATGATGGTAGTAGTACTCAATATCTTCCACATTCTCACCTCGCTTATGTTAGTATATCACAAAAAATAGTATTTGACAAGAGCAAATTTTAGTAGTATTATAATGTTAGGTTTCAGAACGATAATAATTTGCAGGGAGGTCAAAAGGCATATATGGTAAATGGAAAAATTTCAAAAGACAAAAAATACATTCTTTCACTGGATCAGGGAACAACTTCTTCAAGAGCGGTAATATTTGACCGCAGCGGCACAAAAATATGCTCTGCGCAGAAAGAATATCCTCAGATATTCCCCAAAGGCGGCTGGGTGGAGCATGACCCCGAACAGATATTTTCATCTCAGCTCCAGTCGGCAAAGGAATGTATCGAATACATAGAGAAATTAGGCGGCAGTGTGTCCGAAATTGCCGCCATAGGCATAGCAAATCAGCGTGAAACTGTTATAATGTGGGATAAGAACACGGGAAAGCCTGTTTACAACGCTGTCGTGTGGCAGTGCAGACGTACCGCCGACTACTGCCGCAGACTTGAAGAGCAGGGACTTTCAAAATTCTTTCAGAGTAAGACAGGACTGCTCATCGACCCTTACTTTTCCGCAACAAAAATAAGGTGGATACTTGATAATGTCCCCGAAGCAAGGGAAAAGGCTGAAAGGGGAGAGCTGCTGTTCGGAACGGTAGATACATGGCTCATATGGCGGCTGACAGGCGGAAAGGTACACGCAACGGACTATTCCAATGCGTCAAGAACCATGCTGTTCAATATCCATACTCTCGAATGGGATAGGGAGATACTAGGTCTGCTCGGTATACCGCAGTCGGTCCTGCCGCAGGTCAGAAATTCGTCTGGAGATTTTGGTGTAACTGATAAAAGCTTTTTCGGTGCGGAGATACCGATATGCGGTTGTGCAGGAGATCAGCAGGCAGCGTTGTTCGGTCAATGCTGTTTCCTCAAAGGCGATGTAAAGAACACCTACGGCACAGGCGGATTTCTGCTTATGAACACAGGTGAAAAGCCTGTTCAGAGCAAGCATGGACTTCTGACCACTATTGCGTGGGGCATAGACGGAAAGGTCACATATGCCCTCGAAGGCTCTGTTTTCGTGTCGGGCGCAGTTGTAAAATGGCTTAGAGATGAGCTTGGTATCATAAAGACCGCCGCCGAAACGGAGGCTCTTGCAAGGAGCGTTCCCGATACGGCAGGAGTATATTTTGTGCCTGCCTTTGTTGGACTTGGAACGCCTTATTGGAACACCGCCGCAAGGGGAGCGCTGTTCGGTCTGACGAGAGGTGCGTCTAAAGCGCATATCGTCCGTGCGGCACTGGAGGCTGTGGCATATCAGACCGCTGACGTTATCAAGGTCATGGAGGAGGATACCGATTCGCTTAATCTTATAAAGGTAGACGGCGGAGCGTCACAGAACGATTTCCTTATGGAATTTCAGGCGAATATCCTCGGCAGAAGTCTTATACGGCCTGAAAATGTGGAATCGACCGCCATGGGCGCAGCTTTTCTTGCAGGACTTTACTGCGGAATGTGGAAGAGCCGTGAAGAACTCAACGGAGTATCAAAAGGCTTCCGTGAATTTATTTCCGATATGGATAACGCAAAGCGTGAAAAGCTTATAAACGGCTGGAAAAAGGCTGTCAGCCGCTCCCTCGACTGGGAAGAATGAATAAAAAGAATGTAAAATATAATATACGATAATTACGAAGTTTTTACAGCTGTTTTATTGACAATCCGACATAAATACTATATAATTAGTATAAATTAATAATGTCTTTATATTTTCATATTTACGGCATTTTTTATGAGGAAAAGTTAGAAAAACACAAAATAAAGGAGAAAACTGCCATGAAAAACAAGGTTTATGACAACAGAGAATTGTCATGGCTAAAATTTAATGAAAGAGTGCTGGAGGAGGCTCGTGACGAAAGCGTACCGCTCCTTGAAAGACTGCTTTTCCAGTCTATCTACGCAAGCAATCTCGATGAGTTTTTTATGGTGCGTGTGGGTTCGCTTTATGACGCTTCACTGGTGGACGATTCGCATAAGGATAATAAATCCCAGATGCGTCCGTCGGAACAGCTTGCGGCTATATATGCAAGGGTGAGAGAGCTTATTTCCGTCAAGGACGAAAGCTTTAAGACTATATCAAAGGCACTGGAGAATGATGGGATATACTACCGCTCGGTAAAATCACTTTCAAAAGAACAGCATGAGTTCCTTGAGGCTTACTATGCCTATGAGATAAAGCCGTTTTTGAGCGCACTTATCATAGACAAGCGTCACCCGTTCCCGTTCCTGCCCAACAAGAGTATTTATACTGTGGCAAGGCTGTCCTCAAAATCGGGTGTAACACTGGGACTTATAAGCTGCAGCGAAAAGTTCAAGCGTGTTATATTCCTGCCTGAAAATGATGACGGAGTGATAAGCTTTGTGCTGGCGGAGGACGTTATATCTCATTTTGCCGACAAGGCATTTGAGGGGTACAAAATAGAAGAAAAAGCGCTTATGCGCATCACAAGAAATGCGGATATAGATGTTGACGAGGGCTTTGACAACGAACTTGATTTCAGACAGAATATGTCTGTGCTTATCAATAAGAGAAAAAGACTCTGCCCTGTAAGAATGCAGCTTTCAAAGCAGATATCGGATCATATGCTGAAAGAGCTTTGCGACAGACTTGATCTTTCGCATAAGCAGGTCTTTGTTGAGAAAGCGCCGCTGGACTTCTCTTATGTATTCTCAGTGTTCGACAAGGCAAAGGACAAGAAAAATCTGTTCTTTACACCACAAGAACCTCAGCGTTCGAGAATGGTGGACGATAGTCTGCCTATGATAGATCAGATAGATAAAAAGGATATATTCCTTTCATACCCATATGAATCCATACAGCCGTTCATAAGACTTTTGAACGAGGCTGCAAAGGACGAAAGCGTTGTTTCGATAAAAATGACGCTGTACCGTGTGGCTAAAAATTCAAAGGTAGTCAAAGCACTTTGCGCAGCTGCCGAAAACGGCAAGGAAGTCGTTGTGCTGGTAGAACTTCGTGCAAGATTTGATGAAGAGAACAATATCGGCTGGTCAAAGCAGCTTGAAGAATCCGGCTGCCGTGTAATGTACGGTCCGCAGGGACTCAAAGTTCATTCAAAGCTTTGCCTTATCACGAGAAAAACAGAAAGCGGTGTAAAGTATACCGTTCAGATAGGTACGGGTAACTACAACGAAAAGACCGCAGGACTTTATACCGACCTCTGCCTTATGACATCGAATAAGGAGATAGCCGACGATGCACAGGAGGTTTTCAGAACTCTTTCCATGGGCGAGCTTGTGGAAAACAGCAAGCTGCTATTAGTTGCACCGCATTGCCTGCAAAACAGGGTCATTGAAATGATGGATAAGGAGATAGCCATTGCGAAAGCAGGCGGCGAGGGATATGTTGGCGCAAAGCTGAATTCTCTCACCGATAAGGTGCTTATCGACAAGATCATCGAGTGTTCACAGGCCGGTGTTAAGGTGGAAATGGTCATCAGAGGAATTTCCTGTCTTGTGGCTGGAGTTGAGGGCGTTACGGAAAATGTAACGATTCGCTCTATCGTAGGAAGATATCTTGAACACGCAAGAATCTATATTTTCGGCGAGGGTGTGAGAAAAAGCGTTTATATCTCATCTGCCGACTATATGACAAGAAATACCACAAGACGTGTCGAGGTGGCAGCACCTGTGTTTGATGAGGATATCAAAAAGCGTATACTCGACCTTTTTGAAACTCAGATGACAGACAACGTAAAAGCAAGAGTGCAGCAGCCGGACGGAACTTATATCAAGCAGCAGCCTGAGGGTGTGGAGATAGACGCTCAGAAACGTCTTTTTGCTGAGGCTTACGCAAACGCACCAATAGCACAGTCTAAGCCTGCGAAAAATGAAAAGCAGGAAAGCACAGCTGCGGAAAAGACAGCTGACGCTGATAAAGGGGCAGACGCTCCCGTTAAAAAAAAAAGCTTGTGGTCAAGGTTCATCGGTTTGTTCAGGCGCAAAAGTAAAGGTGAGAAAGGCTAAAGCTTTTAAGAAAATTTAAAACGAAGATAATATTTATCACAGCGAACGGTTTTATATGAGCCGTTCGCTTTTTATTTTATGTATATTAATTGTTTGGACAAGAAAACTAATGCAAAAAATGATAAAATAAAAAATAGCTATGTATTTATAAGTATTTTTATTTGTAAAATCGAAAAGGAAGTATGTGTATGTTTAAGCTTTTCAGGTATCTGAAAAATTACAAGAAGGAAAGTATCATAGGTCCGCTTTTCAAGCTTATCGAGGCTTGCTTTGAGCTTGCTGTGCCTATCGTCATGGCGAACATAATCGACATAGGCATAAAGAACGGCGAAAAGACCTATATATGGAAAATGGGCGGAGTAATGGTCCTGCTGGGAGTGCTGGGATTAAGCTGCTCGCTGACGGCACAGTTCTTTGCGGCGAAAGCGTCCCTCGGTTTCGGAACTGCCCTCAGACGTGATCTGTTCAAGCATATAAATACGCTTTCATATGCTGAAATAGACAAAGCAGGCAGCCACACCCTCGTTACAAGAATGACTGCGGATATAAACACCGCTCAGTCGGGCGTAAATATACTTCTCCGATTGCTGCTGCGTTCGCCTTTTATCGTTATCGGTTCGATAATCATGTCGTTTACAATATCGGTAAAGCTTACGCTGATCTTTCTTGTTATTGCACCGTGCCTTGCTTTTGTTATCTATAAGATAATGAGCATAACCATACCACGTTTCAAGACCATACAGAAAACACTTGACCGCACAAATCTTATGACCAGCGAAACTCTTACAGGTTCAAGAGTTATAAGAGCTTTTTCCCGTCAGGACGATGAGGAAAAGAATTTCAGAGATAACACGGACAAGCTTACTGCGCTCCAGATAAACGCAGGACGTATCAACGCTCTTATGAACCCGATGACATACGTTATCGTAAACCTTGCTATCGCAGCGATCATATGGTGCGGAGGAAAGGCTGTTTTCGGCGGCTCTATCACACAGGGCGAGGTCATCGCACTTATCAATTATATGAATCAGATACTTCTTGCCCTGTTGGCAATGGCTATACTCGTTACAAACATAACAAAGATGCAGGCTTCTGCCTGCCGTATAAACGATGTTTTTGATATAAAGACATCTATCTCCGATGAGGGGAATACTCAGGTGGAAATGAACGAAAGCGCACCATGCGTTGAGTTTAAGAACGTTGATTTTTCATATCAGTCCTCGGATGAAAATGCGCTGGAGGGAATATCCTTTACCGCTGAAAGAGGAGAAACTGTCGGCATAATCGGCGGTACAGGTTCTGGTAAAACTTCCGTTATCAATCTTATCCCAAGATTTTATGACAGTACAAAGGGCAGCGTGCTTGTGGACGGAACTGACGTAAGAAAGTATCCGCTGAAACAGCTCAGAGGAAAGATAGGCATAGTCCCTCAGAAGGCGGTGCTTTTCAAGGGTACTATCAGAGATAATATGAAATGGCGTGACAAGAACGCCTCGGACGAAGAGATCTGGCGTGTGCTTGATATTGCGCAGGCGGCTGACTTTGTAAAGGAAAAGCCTTCACAGCTTGATGAAATGATACTTCAGGACGGTAAAAACCTTTCGGGCGGTCAGCGTCAAAGACTTACTATTGCAAGAGCGCTGGCAGGAAATCCTGAAATACTCATAATGGACGATTCAGCCTCAGCTCTCGACCTTGCAACAGACGCAGCTCTCAGAAAAGCTATTGCGGAAAAGACTCAGGGTATGACAGTATTCATCGTTTCGCAGAGAATATCGTCTATCAAAAATGCTGACAAGATCGTCGTTATGGACGACGGAAAGATAGCGGGCATAGGCACTCACAGAGAACTTTACAAGTCCTGCGAGGTCTATAAAGAAATTTGCCTGTCGCAGCTTTCAGAAAAGGAGGTGCAGGACATTGGCTAAAATAAAAAACGCTCAGAATACTCAGAGCAAGCCTGTGCTTAAAACATTAGTGAAGTTTGCAAAGCCTTATATGTGGCTGTTTGTGCTGTCAATGGTCTTTGCAGTTATAACGGTAGCTTCAACACTCTATGCGCCTATCCTTACAGGTCAGGGCGTCGATCTTATTATCGAAAAAGGAAAAGTAGATTTTGACGGACTTGTGCCTATACTTGTAAAACTCTGCATAATGGTTGCGATAACAGGCATTTCTCAGTGGCTCATGTCCCTTTGCACAAACAAAATAACTTACAACGTAACAAGAGATATAAGAAACCTTGCTTATTCAAAGCTCAATAAGCTGCCGCTTTCCTATATCGACTCACACCCTCACGGCGATATAATCAGCCGTATCATTACAGATATAGATCAGATCTCTGACGGTCTGCTTATGGGATTTGCTCAGTTCTTTACGGGAATTTGTACAATTTTCGGTACACTTGGTTTTATGCTCTCCATAAACGTCAAGATCTCGCTGATAGTTGTTATCCTTACTCCGCTTTCTCTGTTCGTGGCAAGATTTATCGCTAAGAACACATTTGATCTCTTCCATATACAGTCGGTTGCAAGAGGAGATATGACCAGCCTTGTTGAGGAAATGACAGGCAATCAGAAAACCGTTGCCGCTTTCGGCTATGAGCAGGAGGCGGAGGAGAGATTTGAAGAAGTCAACCTCAAACTGCAGGACGTTGGCGTAAAGGCTGTGTTCTTCTCATCATTGACAAACCCATGCACAAGATTTGTAAACGGACTTGTTTATACTTCTGTCGGCATTATCGGTGCGCTTTCAGTAATCGCAGGAGGCGGATTTACAGTAGGTAATCTTTCCTGCTTCCTCACCTATGCGAACCAGTATACAAAGCCGTTCAACGAAATATCGGGTGTTATCACAGAACTTCAGAGCGCATTCGCCTCCGCAAGACGTGTCTTTGACATAATCGAGGAAACTGAGGAGATACCGGACAGCGCTGACGCAGTTAAGCTTGAAACCGTTGACGGAACAGTGGATATCGACCACGTTTATTTCAGCTATAACCATAAGGTAAAGCTTATCGAGGACTTTAACCTCCATGTTAAGCCGGGCGAAAGAACAGCTATCGTAGGACCGACAGGCTGCGGAAAAACTACGATGATAAATCTTCTTATGAGATTTTATGACGCAGACAGCGGTGAGATAAAGATAAGCGGAACGCCGATAAAGGACTGCACAAGGGGTTCAATGCGTTCGATGTACGGTATGGTTCTTCAGGAAACATGGCTCAAAACAGGCACTATCCGTGAGAATATCGCATACGGCAAGCCTGACGCTACCGATGAAGAGATCATCGCCGCAGCAAAATCTGCGCACTGCCACGGCTTTATAAAGCGTCTGCCGCAGGGATATGATACGATCATATCAGATGAGTTCAGCACTATTTCCGCAGGTCAGAAACAGCTGCTCTGTATAGCAAGAGTAATGCTTTCTCTGCCGCCTATGCTTATCCTTGACGAGGCTACCTCATCAATAGATACCCGTACGGAAATATTGGTACAGAGAGCGTTCACGAAGATGATGGAGGGCAGGACCTGCTTTATCATCGCCCACAGACTTTCTACTATCAAAGAAGCTGACAACATCATCGTTATGAAGGCAGGAAAAATAATCGAGCAGGGTGACCACGCTCAGCTTATGGCAAAGAACGGATTTTATGCTGAACTTTATAATTCACAGTTCGCAGCAAAGTAAAAACAGTAAAATAATAAAGTATCCGATATCGTCAGCGGTATCGGATATTTTTATGTCCCAAAGTATATATTTTGTGTCAGTAAGTCAGTATTTTAATATTAATTAATTCATAAAATATAGGTGTACTTTTTGTGTTATTTATATAAAATAGATGTTAATACTTGACGTGTATTTGATAATATGGTATAATATCCATGAGGTGAGAAACGTGGATAAAGTCAAATCTGTTGTTTACGGCGAATATTTCGCAGATATGTCTAAAGGTGGTGTGGTTTACAGCGCCAATGACGGATTTATGCTTATTTCGGGATATGACCAACAGGATATTGATGACGGAAAGGTAAATCTTTTTGATTTTATCCCTGAAGAGCTTCTTGCTAAGTATAAGGGGCTTGTCAGTAAGTCAACTGACGGTATGAAGCCTGTGCTTATACAGCATCCGCTCATAAAAAAAGACGGCTCTGTCATTACTGTTCTTTGCTATGGTTTTCCGTTTGAAGAGGACGGGATAGGTAAGGCGAGGATACTTATTACAGACTATACAGAGCATATGAATTTAATATCAAAGTATAACAGCTCCCAGTCTGAACTTGATGCGCTTATTTCAGCCGTCCCGGGCGGAGTTGTTATCCTTGAAATAAAAAACGGGGATCTTTCTATATTCAAGACAAATGACGAGTTCCTCAATATGATGGAGAGCGACAAGAACCTTGCGGGCAGCTCTTTCAGATCGTTGATGGACGAGGAAAGCTTTGAGGGACTTTATAAAAAGGTCTGTATATGCGCCGAAAATAACGGCTCGCTGGATTTTGAGCTCAAGCGTCAGCAGACGGACGGAACTTATAAGTGGTTCAGGATATATGGAAACCTCTATAAACATTCCAACGGTCTGCCGCTGTTCTATACAGTTGTTATGGACATCACAAATGATATCAGACTGTGCAATGAACTCAGCGTTGAGATAGAGAAGTTCAAGGTCATAGCCGATAATACCGATGAGCTGTATTTTGAATATGACGTTGAAAATGACAGTATGCGCCTTACGACTACGCTCAGCAGATATATGGTCAACGATCAGAACTGTATCGAAAATTATCTTGCCAGCGATCGTCCGAGGGAGTTTGTTCACCCTAAGGAGTATGATAAGTTTATTACTGAATACAAGAAATTCCTTGAGTCGGCAAGACGTGGCAGCTTTGAAGTGAGAACAAAAGCCTATGACGATGATTATACATGGTATAATGCTGCCTGTGTAAGCTTTGAAAATGAACAGAACAAGGTCGTAAAGGTGTTCGGCAGGCTTGCCTGCATACAGCATTTGAAATCACTTAAAAAGAAAATAGACAAAGATTCAAAATACATAACCTACCTGCTTGAAACGGACAGCCTTACAGGTCTGCTCAACAGGCATACCTTTGTTAAAAAGGCGGAAGAGGTCTTGAACAGTCCCGACCACAACTGCGTTTACGGCTTTGTCTATTCGGATATAAACGAATTTTCCTATGTCAACGAAAACTTTGGTTTTCAGGCGGGCAATGATATGCTGAAAGATCTGGCGGAATGTGTTTTGGATCTTGATACGAATGTGCTGGGCTGCCGTATCTATTCGGACTTTTTCATCGGTCTGTATAAAGCGAATACCCGTGAAGAACTTATTTCCAGTATAGAGAAGAGAAATATCGAATTTACAAATAAGCAGAAGATAAAATATCCTGCCAGTGATATAAGGATATCCTGCGGAATATATGTTGTCACCGATACGCTTATTGATGTAAACGTTGCTATCGACAATGCAAACCTTGCAAGAAGAAGCGTCAAGAACAACAGCAGCGTTATATACGGAATATATTCTGGCAGAATGAGAACTCAGCGAGCATATGAACAGTCTATATGCAGCGAGCTGCACCCTGCTATCGACAACAGGGAGATAGAAATGTTCCTCCAGCCTAAGTTCAACCTTGTGGACAGAACTATAATCGGAGCGGAGACCCTTGCCAGATGGCGCAACAAGGACGGCAGCTATAAAATGCCGTTCGAGTTCATACCTGTGCTTGAAAAGGTAGGGTATATAGACGAGCTTGACTTTTTCATTTTTGAAGAGGCTCTGAGTACGCTTGAAAAGTGGAAAAAGCAGAACAAAAAGCTGCTGCCGCTGTCGGTGAATTTTTCTCAGAAGCATATATTCAGACCTGATTTTGCCAAGAATATCATAAGCACAGCTCAGAAATATGACGTTGATCCGTCACTTGTGGAGCTTGAAATAACCGAGTCGAGCTTTTCGGGAGATACTGCGGCACTGTTCAATGTAATGGACAAACTGCGCAGCTATGGCTTTATGATAAGCATAGATGATTTCGGAATAGGTTATTCTACACTCAGCGTTCTTATGAAAGCCCCTGTGGATATAGTCAAGATAGATAAGTCATTTATCGACAATATAGCGCAGAATAAAATGGAACGCAGCTATGTTTCAAATATGTGCAAGCTTATAGAAACGGCGCAGAAAGATGTTATTTTCGAGGGCGTTGAAACCGAGGATCAGGCTAAGATACTTAGCGAAAGCGGTTATACCAAGGCGCAGGGATATCTCTTTGAAAGACCTATACCGCTGAATGATTTCAACAAAAAATTTATGTCTGACTGATCTAACTAAAAATGATAAAATAAAGGACGGGTGCATCTGAACCCGTCCTTTTTGTCTGTAAATCGAATTTTATCTGTTTAATCTGTTTATCAGATGTTTGCTTTAAGAGCCTTTGCCAGCTGGTCAGGACATGATGTGCCTCTGCCGTTGCAGTTAAGACCTTCAAGTCTTGCGATAACGTCCTGTACCTTCATACCCTCACAGAGCTTTGCAATACCCTGTGTGTTTCCGTTACAGCCGCCTGTGAACTTTACGCTCTTTATAACATCGCCCTCGACTTCAATGTCGATCTTTCTGGAACAGACTCCTTTCGGAGTATAGGAAATAGTTTTCATATGTAAAACTCCTTTCAGTATTTATTTTTAAATCAAATTCTTGTTAGATCCTTGCGCAGCCTGTTTTTCTTGCCGCATCAGCAACAGCCTTTGCCACAGCCTCAGGAATAGCTCTGTCGAAAGCGTTAGGAAGAATAAAGTCAGCGCAGAGCTTGTCATCAGGAACGCAGCTTGCGATAGCCTTTGCCGCAGCCATCTTCATCTCTTCATTGATGTCAGACGCTCTTACAGCCAGCGCACCCTTGAAAATTCCGGGGAAAGCAACAACGTTGTTTATCTGGTTCGGGAAGTCTGAACGTCCTGTGCCTACGATAAATGCGCCTGCTGCCTTTGCCTCGTCAGGCATTATCTCAGGTGTCGGGTTAGCCATTGCGAAAAGGATAGCCTTGTCGTTCATCGACTTGACCATATCTGCTGTTACAAGACCGGGCTTTGAAACGCCGACAAAAGCGTCCGCACCCTTGAGTGCGTCTGCAAGTGAGCCGTGGAGCTTGTTCTTGTTTGTTACAAGAGCCATTTCAGCGTGAGCCTCGTTAAGGTAATCGTCACCCTCGCAGATTATACCCTCTCTGTCTACCATGATAAGGTTTCCGACGTTAAGTGAGAGCAGCAGCTTTCCGATAGCACAGCCGGCTGCACCTGCACCGTTTATAACGACTGTGATATCCTCTATCTTCTTTCCTGCGACCTTGCAGGCATTCATAAGAGCAGCACCAACAACGATAGCAGTACCGTGCTGGTCATCATGGAATACAGGGATATCTACTTTTTCTTTAAGCTTTGCTTCTATCTCAAAGCATCTCGGAGCGGCGATATCTTCAAGGTTTATTCCGCCAAAGCTGTCTGAGATCATAGCGATAGTGTTTACGATCTCATCAACGTCATTTGACTTTATGCAGAGCGGGAAAGCGTCAACGTCAGCAAATTCCTTGAAAAGAGCGCATTTGCCCTCCATAACAGGCATACCTGCCAGACCGCCGATATTTCCAAGACCGAGAACGGCAGAACCGTCTGTGATGACTGCCACAAGATTTGCACGTCTTGTCAGCTCATATGAAAGATCGGGATCTTTCTGTATTTCAAGACAAGGCTGTGCAACGCCGGGAGTATAAGCCATTGTAAGATCCTCAGCATTGTTGATGTGAGTTCTGGAGCAGACCTCGATCTTGCCTTTCCATTCCTTATGCTTCATAAGTGATTTTTCCATTACTGTCATATTTTTAACATTCCTCTCATGTAGTTTTACATAATTATAGGAACACCGACTAAGCAATGTTCCTATTAATTATACTATATTAATTTTCTGATTTAACAGTATTTTTATTAGCTTTCTGTGAATTTATATGAATAAGTTTAAAAAGCTTGTCAAGATTTTCCTCGTCAGTAAAGTTGCTGCCTATGTGAGTCATGGTGCTGTTGTAAAGACCATGAAAGTCAGAACCGCCTGTTACGATAAGGTCATTGTCCTTTGCGAACTGTTCAAGCGCTCTCTGCTGTATCGGCGTAGCAGAGTAGTGATAAGCCTCTATTCCGTCCAGCTTTCCAGCCTCGGTAAGCTCATGCATAAGCTCGATATTGTTGAACATATGGGGGTGGGCCATAACTGCAACGCCCTTTGAAGAGTGTATAAGATCAAGCACAAAGTTCACATCGGGATATTCTCTCGTCACAAGACATTCGCCGTTAGGGTATGAGAAAAGCTTATCGTTCACATATCCGTAAAGCTCGGTGGCATATCCGTAGTTCACCAGCGCTCTCATTATATGCTGCTTGTATATGCTCTTTGAACCTTTTGTGTAATGTTTTACAGCGTCCTTAGGGATAGGATATCTCTCCATTACCTTTTCGATCATATCCTTTGCACATTCTGTTCTTATGGAGCATGATTTAAGGCACAGTCCCTCCAGTCTGTCAGGCTTCTGAGGAGCGTAGCAGAGAATATGCACCTTTGAGTTGCGCTTTTTGTCCCACGCTGAAAGCTCTACCGCAGGTATCACCTTTACGCCGTAACGGTCGCCAAGTATCTGCGCTCGGCTGTATGATGAAAGGGTGTCGTGATCGGTTATGGCAAGAAAATCAAGACCCATGCGCTTAGCCTGCACGATGACCTCTTCTATTCCAAGAGAACCGTCGGAAAGGGTTGTGTGACAATGTAAATCTCCAATCATAGTAAAACCTCCGATATGTTGAACAGTATGGTCCGCATGACATATAATGCATTAATTATAACATAAATTTTCTACAAATGCAAGCTTTTTTAACATTTTTACACAAATATCGACTTTACAGGTGCATATTTTACAAATTGTTGACACGGATTTTGTATATTTTTCTGTGTGTTTCTTATTTCCCGAAGAACTTGTCCCTGAACCAGACGTCGTTTACCTGAAAACTTTTGCCGTCAAGGTAGCTCAGAATTCCTGCGTCGGTGGTAAATCTGAAAGTAAGCTTGTACGAGCAGAGTGCCTGCGTTTTTACATTGTATGCACGGTTTATCTTGTTTATGCCGTATTTTCCGTCTCCAAGAAGAGGGTAGCCCTCATAGGCAAGATGCGCCCTTATCTGATGCGTCCTGCCTGTCACAAGCTCCACTTCAAGGAGAGCAAGGTTTTCTGCCATGTTTTCAGCAATGACCTTGTATCTTGTTATCATCGTCTTGTTGTCGGGAGTTTTTCGGTCGGATATCTTTACCGTTTTGGTCTGCTCGTTGCGCTGATGATATGCTTTCAGCTCGGCGGATTTTTTCTGTGGTATGCCGACTGTAACGCAGAGATAATTTTTCTCCATCTCTCTGTCCTTTACCTTCTGATTGAGTATGCGCAGGCTTTCCGCATTCTTTGCGCAGATAACTATTCCGCAGGTGTTCCTGTCTATCCTGTTGCAAAGCGCAGGGGCAAAGGATCTTTCCTGCGCAGGGTCATATTCACCCTTATCGTAAAGATAATGCTGTATGCGGTTGATGAGCGTGTCCGCACCGCCGCTTTCGTCCTCATGAACTACAAGTCCGCACTTTTTATCGCAGAGTATAATATTTTCGTCCTCGTATACAATATTAAGGCTTGCAGGAGCGGAGAGAAAAGCAGGTCTGCCGCTGTTTTCATTGCTTTCACCGAAAAATTCATCATTTATATAAAGCTGCATTACATCATTTTCATTGAGCCTTGTGGAGATCTCGCAGCGCTTTCCGTTGACCTTTATGCGTTTGAGCCGTATATATTTGTAAAGCAGATTTTTTGGCAGGGCAGGAACAGCCTTTGTAAGAAACTTGTCCACACGCTGACCTGAGTCATTTTTGTTGATGATAAATTCTTTCATATTTTATTTTTCCTTTATAATTATGTTTTATTATAATTATATATCATAGACGGCGGCTTTGCAAGCTGTTTTTCGGCATAAACACAAAATTGCCGAAAGCACTTTACATTAAAAAATATTTGTGATATAATTATAGAAACTATTGTTCGATAACTGAACCGTTTGTGAGAAAGGTATGGTATTGCTATGGACAGATTTCAGCTGGTATCAGATTATAAGCTTTCGGGAGATCAGCCTGAGGCGGTGGACGCTCTCGTAAAGGGCGTTGAAAGCGGTATGAAGGAGCAGACACTTATGGGTGTAACAGGCTCAGGCAAGACCTTTACAATGGCGAACGTTATCCAGCGTTTAAACAGACCTACCCTTGTGCTTGCGCATAATAAAATACTTGCGGCTCAGCTCTGCTCAGAGTTTAAGGAGTTCTTCCCGAACAATGCGGTGGAGTATTTTGTCAGTTACTATGACTACTACCAGCCGGAGGCATATGTGCCGAGCAAGGACGTTTATATAGAAAAAGACAGCTCGGTAAATGATGAGATAGACAAGCTGCGCCATTCCGCTACCTCAGCCATTGCGGAAAGACGTGACGTTATTATCGTTGCCAGCGTGTCCTGCATATATTCTCTCGGTGATCCGCAGGAATATAAATCAATGATGGTATCCGTGCGAAAGGGTATGGAGAAATCAAGGGATCAGCTTGTGGCGGAGCTTGTGGGAATACAGTACGAGCGAAACGACATAAATTTTGTCAGAAACAAGTTCAGAGTAAGAGGAGATGTGGTGGAGATCTTCCCTGCAAACTCCACAGATACCGCCGTAAGAGTTGAATTTTTCGGCGATGAGATAGACAGGATATGCGAGATAAATGTGCTGACGGGAGAGGTGCTTTCCACCCTCAGCCACGCTGTAATATTCCCAGCCTCACATTATATCGTAGGCAAGGAGAAGATGCGTGACGCTATCGAAGAGATAAAGGAAGAGCTTGACGAGCGTATAAAGTATTTCAAGGATAACGATATGCTTATCGAGGCGCAGCGTATCGCACAGCGTACAAATCATGATATAGAAATGCTGGAGGAGATAGGCTTCTGCAGCGGCATAGAGAACTATTCGAGAGTGCTGGCAAGACGTCCGAAAGGGGCTGTGCCGTTCACGCTGCTTGACTTTATGCCTGAAGATTTTCTGCTTATGGTGGACGAGTCCCACGTTTCTCTGCCGCAGGTAAGGGGAATGTATGCAGGCGACAGGGCGAGAAAGCAGACGCTTGTGGACTACGGTTTCAGACTGCCCTCTGCGCTGGACAACAGACCGCTTAAATTCGATGAGTTTTACAGCCATATCAATCAGGCTATATTCGTTTCCGCTACCCCGGGACCTATCGAAAAGGAAAAATCAGAGCAGATAGTTGAGCAGGTAATACGGCCGACAGGACTTCTCGATCCGCTCATATCCGTCCGCCCGTCAGAGGGACAGATAGAGGATCTGCTCAGCGAAATAAATCAGAGGATAGAGAAAAACGAGCGTGTGCTTGTTACTACGCTTACAAAGAAAATGGCGGAAGATCTTACTGCTTATCTGAAAAATTTCGATATAAAGGTAAGATATATGCACCACGATATAGACACTATCGAGCGTATGGAGATAATAAGAGATCTGCGACTGGGCGAGTTTGACGTGCTGGTGGGAATAAACCTGCTGAGAGAGGGACTTGACCTGCCTGAGGTATCTCTTGTGGCAATACTTGACGCAGATAAGGAGGGCTTCCTGCGTTCGGAAAGCGCATTGATACAGACCATAGGAAGAGCCGCAAGAAACGCAGGCGGTTCGGTAATAATGTATGCAGATACCGTAACACGTTCTATGGAGAGCGCAATAACCGAAACGGAGCGCCGCCGTGCAATACAGATGAAGTTCAACGAAGAGCATGGAATAGTGCCTAAGACGATCGTCAAGGAGATAAGGGACGTTATCGAGATATCCACAAAGGAAGAAGTGGAGTATTCGGCAAGGCAGAAAAGCAAGCTGACAAAGCAGGAAACTGCACAGCTTATAGACAAGCTGACAAAGGAAATGAAAGAGGCTGCAAAGCTGCTTGAATTTGAACACGCCGCATTCCTCCGTGATAAGATAGCGGAGCTGAAAGGTGAAAAGAAATGACGGAAAATACAAAAAAGGAGAGTAAAAGATGCCGATAAATGAAATAGTTATCAAAGGCGCAAAGGAACATAATCTTAAAAATATAGATATAACCATTCCCAGAGATAAGCTTGTGGTAATGACAGGCCTTTCGGGTTCGGGAAAATCTTCCCTTGCCTTTGATACCATATATGCAGACGGTCAGAGAAGATATGTTGAATCGCTTTCTTCCTATGCAAGAATGTTCTTAGGTCAGATGGATAAGCCTGACGTGGAGAGCATAGAGGGACTTTCCCCTGCGATATCCATAGATCAGAAAACAACTTCCAAAAACCCACGTTCTACCGTCGGTACTGTTACGGAGATATATGACTATCTTCGACTGCTTTACGCAAGGATAGGCGTTCCGCATTGTCCTGTCTGCGGAAGAGAGATAAAACAGCAGACAATAGATCAGATAGTCGATCAGATAATGTCACTTGAAGAGGGTACAAAGATACAGCTCCTTGCACCGATAGTAAGGGGCAGAAAGGGTACTCACGTCAAGGAACTTGAACAGGCGAGAAAGTCGGGATATGTTAGAGCGAGAGTTGACGGGATAACATACGATCTTTCCGAAGAGATAAATATTGAAAAAAACAAAAAGCATACCATTGAGATAGTTGTGGACAGACTTGTTATAAAGGACAGCATAAAATCACGTCTGACGGACAGTATCGAAACGGTTTCATCGCTTACTGGCGGACTTGTGAACGTTGACGTTATCGGCGGGGAAGAGATGATGTTCTCCCAGAATTATGCCTGCCCCGAACACGGAGTTTCCATTGAGGAGCTTACACCGAGAATGTTCTCTTTCAACAATCCTTACGGAGCTTGTGAAAAATGTACAGGTCTTGGAGTATTCAAGAAAGTCGACCCCGATATGGTCATACCCAATAAGGAACTTTCCATTATGCAGGGTGCGATAAAGGCAAGCGGCTGGAATTCCCTTGACGAGGGTTCTATTGCAATGATGTATTTCAAGGCGATATCAAAGACTTACGGCATACCTCTTGACGTGCCTGTAAAGGATCTCGATCAGGACGCTGTGGATATCTTCCTTTACGGAACTCAGGGACAGAAGCTTAAACTCAGCAGAGGATCGAAATTCTATAAGGCTGAATATGAAGCGGAATTTGAGGGCGTTATCCCAAACCTTGAAAGACGTTATAAGGAGTCGAACAGCGATTGGTCAAAGGCGGATATCGAGGCTAGTATGTCTGACGAAAACTGTCCGTCTTGCCATGGAAAAAGACTTAAAAAGGAAAGCCTCAGCGTTACTGTCGGCGGACTTAATATAGCGGAGCTTACCGACCTTTCAGTTACGGAGGCTATAAAGTTCTTTAAGGATCTGGAGCTTTCAAACAGGGATAAAATGATAGGCGAACGCATTATAAAGGAGATAAATGACAGACTGGGATTTTTGCAGAGCGTAGGACTTGAATACCTCACTCTTTCACGTTCCGCAGGAACGCTTTCGGGCGGAGAGAGCCAGCGTATAAGACTTGCCACCCAGATAGGTTCTTCACTTGTGGGAGTGCTTTATATCCTCGACGAACCGTCTATCGGACTTCATCAGCGTGACAACGATAAGCTTATCGCAACGCTGAAAAGACTGCGTGACCTCGGAAATACGCTGATAGTCGTTGAGCATGACGAGGATACCATGTATGCGGCGGATTATATCGTAGATATCGGTCCAGGAGCGGGCATACACGGCGGAGAAGTAGTTGCAGCGGGAACGGTTGAGGAGATAAAAGCCTGCGAACGTTCCATAACGGGACAGTATCTCAGCGGAAAGCGCAAGATACCTGTGCCGACGGAAAGACGAAAGGGCAGCGGAAAGTTCCTTTCTGTAAGAGGCGCAAAGCAGAACAATCTGAAAAATGTTGACGTTGATATACCGCTGGGTACGTTCACCTGCGTTACAGGTGTTTCGGGTTCGGGAAAATCCTCACTTGTTAATGAGATAATATACAAAAATCTCGCAGGAAAACTCAATAGAGCGAAAACACGTCCGGGCGAGTTCAAGAAAATGCTGGGACTTGAAAATCTCGATAAGGTCATAGATATAGACCAGTCGCCGATAGGCAGGACCCCACGTTCAAACCCTGCCACATATACAGGCGTTTTCACTGATATAAGAGAGCTTTTTGCACAGACGCAGGAAGCTAAGATGAAAGGCTACGGCGCAGGAAGATTTTCGTTCAATATCAAAGGCGGACGCTGTGAAGCCTGCGAGGGCGACGGCATACTGAAAATAGAAATGCATTTTCTGCCTGACGTTTATGTCCCATGCGAAGTCTGCGGCGGAATGAGATACAACAGAGAAACGCTGGAGATAAAGTATAAGGGCAAGTCGATATATGATGTGCTTGAAATGACAGTTGAAGAGGGAGTAGAGTTCTTTGCGAACCACCCGAAGATACAGCGCAAGCTCCAGACCTTGTTTGAAGTCGGACTCGGCTATGTAAAGATAGGTCAGCCTGCAACAACACTTTCGGGCGGCGAGGCTCAGAGAGTAAAGCTTGCCACAGAGCTTTCAAAGAGGGCGACAGGCAAGACGATATACATTCTTGACGAACCGACAACAGGACTTCATACGGCTGATGTACACAAACTTATCGAGGTGCTGCAAAAGCTTGTTGACACAGGAAATACTGTGCTTGTTATCGAGCATAATCTGGACGTTATCAAGACGGCAGACCATATAATCGACCTCGGTCCTGAGGGCGGCAGCGGGGGCGGAACGATAGTATGCACAGGTACGCCTGAAGAGATCGCAGCCTGCGAGCAGTCATATACAGGACAGTATCTTAAAAAGATGCTCTGAAAATTCAAGTAAAGATTTCATATTTTTCGCCCGTAAGCATATAGTTTACGGGTGATAATTTTGTTTGGAATAAAGATAAAGGGAATAGAACTAGGGGTATCGTTCAGCTTTTTTGCGGTTATTGCGCTGCTTTTTGTGTGCGGCGGTGCGCAGACGGAAAATATTTTTACCGCTCTGCTTTGCTGTGCGCTCCATGAAATGGGGCATCTTATGTTTATGTTCCTGTTTGCGAATAAGCCGCAGAGCATAATCCTTTACGGCGGCGGTATAAGGATAAGACCGTCGGTCGGGAAAATGATGTCCAAAAATCAGGACATTATTATCCTGTTGGCAGGCTGCGGAGTGAATTTTATCTGCGCTTTGGTGTGGTATATGCTGTACGGAGCAGACCTGTTTTTCGGGATAAATATGCTGCTCGGAGTGTTCAATCTGCTGCCGTTCGGATACTTTGACGGCGGAAGAGTGCTGAAGATAATACTTGATGACAGCCCAGCCTGCGATATAATAAAAGCGGTTTTCATTTTTATGTCAGCCGTATGCATTATCCTTATGAACCTTAACGGGGTATTGAGCATATCGTTTATGCTGACATTCTGCTTTGTGGCAGCCTCTGAACTTGTGCATTGATCCTATCGGATTGATAAAAATATGCATTAAACGAAAATTCTTGACAAATTTGTGTACAAATAGTATAATATATATGAAACAAAATGCATATTTATATTGATCGGGTGAAAGTCAAAATGAAAATTCGTGATTATGACGATGCCAGACGGCTTTGCGATTATATAGCTTATTTACTTAAACAGCAAGTCATCTTGGAGGAGATCTGCTATAAAAACAGCGGATATTATTTCAGAGTCAGAACAGTAAAAAATGAGATCACATACAGGGATACCCTTTATGTGAACGGGAAAGCGGTAAGCACGGAGGAGCATAATATAAACAGTCCTGCGGAGCTTTTTGTAAAGCTGCCCGAACTTCTTGATCTCTATGCAAGAGAATATAAAAGGAACGAGTTCCTATAAAAAATCGTAGGGAAGGATAGAAAACTGATGATAAAATTCGGAAAACAGCTGGAGCATTACATCAAAAGAAGAAATCTTACAATAAAATCTGCGGCGGAAATGTTCGGAATGGACAGAGCCACTCTGCATAAAATACTCAGCGGTCAGAGAAAGCTGAAAAACGAGCAGACGCTTGAAAGTATATCCGAGGCACTTATGCTGACATCTGACGAGTACAGCGATCTGCTGAAAAAATACAGGATAGGTCTTATGGGAGAGGACGTTTTTGAAAGACGAAACAAGGTGTCTGACGTTATCTCATACCTTTCTGAAAATGAGCAGAACAAAGTGCTGCTTGATTATCATATGACGGAGGAGGACGAGCTTGAAGAGCTGCCGGAGGTCATGGTGGTCAACGAGCATCTTGCACTTTTAAAGAACATTTCGACCTTGCTTATGAAAGAAAGGCTGGAGGGCGGAGATGTTCTTTTCATTGCGCAGCCTTCGGCTATGCTCAATGAGATAATATTCAACGTCTGTACAGATGAGGGCAGCGGGTATGTAAAGCATATTTTCTGTATGGATAACAACTGCAGTGAATCCTGCGCCAATGAATATAACCTTGATATTCTGAAATATGTCTGTAAGATGTCCTCGCTGAAACAGAAATATATTCCGCAGTATTACTATGATAATGCGGCAGGCTGTTTCAGTCAGGGTGCGCTGCTCAGTGATACGATAATCACGGATCATTTCTTTATCAAGCTGGATAATAAGTTCAACGAGGGAGTTTTCTGCAGCAACGAGGCGGCGGTAAAGCTTTATCGTCAGAAAGCTGAGGTACTTGAATCACGTTCCCATGCGTTCCTTTACCCTGTGGATGGCTTTAAATCGCTGATAGATTATTACTATGAGCTTAATACCCTTGATTATATCTATTATTATCAGCCATGTATGGTTTTCGCAAGTCCTGATGATATAATGAGAAAATATATGAGAATGCCTAAGGAGATAGAGGGAACGTTTCTTGCGAAAATGGGCGAATTTAAAAGCGCAGCTATAAGCCGCAGCGTTATAGATATTTTCAGCGAGGCAGGTCTGAAAGAGTTTATGGAAACGGGTCTTATTGCAGAAGTCCCAGATGTGCTTTATGAAAGACCGGCTTTAGAGGACAGAAAGAGTATTCTCAGAAATATGATATATCTTGCGGAAAGTGATGTTTTCAGATACAGGATACTAAAGCCTGAGCTTTGCAGCTATGAAAAAGGATTTCATATGCACGGCACATCTGAGCTGCTGAAAGTTTCCCCTGCAAAGAACGAACCGCAGAATATGACTTTTGTAAATATCAGAGAGAAAAGTATCCTCAATGCTTTTAAAGATTACATCAATTATCTTATAGAGTCCGATCTTACATACAGTAAAAGCGAAACTATCGACATACTGAAAAAATATCTTTAATATTCTATTGTTGTTTAATATACTGTAATTTTAGTCGGGGAAGTTGTGTAAATTAACTAAATATAAACTGGTATTAATGTTTATATGTCCTATTGATATCTTAACTGGAATATGTTAAAATATTTATATACTAAAGCCTGCGGCAGTTCTGCGGGATTAAAAAGAAAGGTTGGTAAGGATATGAAAAAGTATACCAAAAAGCTTTGCGGTCTGCTTATGGCAGGCGCTGTGGCAGCAGGTACTGTATCTGCTGCGGCTATGACCGCCGAAGCGGCAAATAACGATATTTCGGATTATACAGCCGCCGAGATATGTTCCGATATGGGTATCGGCTGGAACCTCGGAAACTCACTGGATTCAAAAGGTTCTTCCGGACTTGACACAGAAACATCATGGGGAAATCCTAAGACCACTAAGGCTATGATCGACGCTGTAAAGGCTAAGGGATTCAACTGCGTGAGAATACCTGTGACCTGGTACAAGCATATGGACAGCAATTATACTATTGACGAGGTATGGTTTGAGAGAGTTCAGGAGGTCGTTGACTACTGTATCGACGACGGAATGTACGTTATCCTCAACTCGCATCACGATGAGTGGAACAGACCGACAGACGCTAACTATTCTGCTGCAAGCAAGGAACTGAAAATAGTTTGGAAGCAGATCGCAACACGTTTCGAGGATTATGACAAGCACCTTGTTTTCGAGGGTATGAACGAGCCTAGAAATTACAGCGGTTCACACGAGTGGGACGGCGGCGACGATGCTATGAGAGCTGTTGTCAACAAGCTGAACGCTGACTTTGTAAGCACAGTAAGATCAACAGGCGGAAACAACTCCAACAGAGCGCTTATGGTACCGACATATGCGGCTTCTATGGAGTATGCGGCAATGAGCGCACTTGAACTTCCTGATGACGATAATCTTATCGTTTCGATCCACGCATATTCACCATATAACTTCACAATGAACACAGGCTCAGGCAGCACAAGTACATACACAGACGCTATGAGAAGTGAGCTTGAAGCTATATTCAAGAACATAAGCAACGTATTCATTTCAAAGGGCATTCCTGTTTGTATCGGTGAGTTCAGCTCCTCAAACAAGAACAACCTTTCTGAAAGAGTAAAGTGGGCAGAGCATTATGCAGCCTGCGCAAAGAAACTTGGCATCTCATGTGTGCTTTGGGATAACAACGTTATAAACTACACCTCAAACGGTGAGTCACACGGATATCTCAACAGAAGCAGCTGCACATGGTACAGCCAGTCTGAGGCTGTTGTAAACAAGCTTATCTCAACATACAACAGCACAAAGACAGAACTTCCTGAGATCGTTAAAGTACCTGACCTCTCAAAGGCTAAGTGTACAACAATTTCAAACACAACATCAAATATCTCAGGCTATAACGCTACATCGGGCGTAAGATTTGACTTTCCGAATATGAGCACAAAGGGCTATATCGCTGTTAAGTATACAGCAGCCTCCGCTCCGACACTCATTCTTCAGGACAGCTCATGGAAGGTATGGTGCAAGGTAACTCCTACTATTGCAGAAAACGGCGTGGCTTATTACAGCTATAAGGATATCGTTGCAGCATACGAAGCATCATATCAGAGCACACACGGCTCAAAGCCTGCATCAGCTCTCTACAACGCTGTACAGCTTTGCGTTTCAGCCGAGGGCGGTTCAGCAACTATCAAAGAGATCATCTATGCTATCGTTGAAACTTCAACTTCCACAAAGATCTCAGACTGCACAGTAACTATATCTTCCACAGGCGCAGGCTATACAGGCGAGGAGATAAAGCCTTCATTCACAGTTAAGAGCGGCAGCAAGACTCTTACAGCAGGCACAGATTACACATATGAATACAAGAATAACATCAAGGCAGGTACTGCACAGATCGTTATTACAGGTAAGGGCAGCTATACAGGCTCAGTTACAAAGAACTTTACTATCGCAGCAAGAACACTCAATAACTGCACAGTAACACTTGCTTACAACAGCAGCTATTTCAGAGGCACAAGAGTTAAGCCGGCGGTTACAGTAAAGATCGGCGACAAGGTAGTTGATCCAAGCAACTACACACTCAGCTATACAGACAACCTTATGGTAGGTACAGCTAAGGTAACAATAACAGGTAAGAACAACCTTGCCGGTTCAACTGTAAAGGCTTATCAGATAATCCAGCGTTCAGTAGGAAACTGCGATATCACACTCGGCACAACATCTGCTTATTTCAGCGGTTCAAGAATAAAGCCTTCTGTAAAGATCAGCTGCAACGGTATGGATCTTTACAGCGGAAACTACACAGTAGAGTACAAGAACAACCTTTCATCAGGTACAGCAACTGTAACTATCACAGGTAAGAAAAACCTTAAGGGTACAGCTGTAAGAACATTCAAGATACTGCCAAGAAGCATAAAGAACTGCACAGTTGAACTTGTGGCAGATCCTGCAAATCCGGAAAAGCCAGTTGTTGAGGTATACTGCAACGGTACAAAGCTTTACAGCGGAAACTATACTGTAAAGTATTCAGCTAACACAAACGGTACAGTAAAGGTAACTGTTACAGGCAAGTCGAACCTTAAGGACACAGTAACCCTTAACTACACAGTTTAAGAATATCTGATGATCTGAAACTGAATAATCCTTATAAGGAGTCGGATATCTCTTCCGGCTCCTTTTTTGCGGCATAAGTGTTATTTTGCTTGCTTTTTTATTTGTTTTATGGTATAATTAATTTAATTAATTATAGGAGGGCAGCTATGGGAAACGATATAGAAAATATAAATCAGAATAATGCAGATCCTCAGGGCGGAAAGCCGCAGAAACCAAAGCTGAACAAAGGGATATTGTTCGGTTTTATCGGTATGGGTGCGGTGATATGCGCTCTGGCGGCTGCACTTATTATCGTAAGCCTTAAAGGCGGAGATGATAAGAATGACAGCAGTTCAGCTGCGGCGGATACTTCTATTTCACAGGGCAGCGTGGCTGACGAAAGCTCGGGAGAGGAGAGCGAGGCTGAGGAGGACAGCTCGGAGGAGGAAGAGTCTGAGGCTGATGAAAGTTCCGAAGCTGAAAAGGAAGAGGATGAGGTAAAGGACGGATTTGTTTTCACCTACTCGGCAGGCAATGGCTGGGAGGACGGCGACAAGAAAATGTGCGGTCTTGAAATGGGTGTGACAAACTATACCGACAGCGCTGTGGACAGCTGGACGCTTGAACTTGAAGTCGATGATCTTAGATCCTGCGAGGGCTGGAACGGAAATTATAAGGTAAGCGGCAATAAACTGACGATAACCAATGTTGACTATAACGGAGCGGTGGCAAAGAGCGCAAGCGTTACTTTCGGCTGCAATATCGGAACAGGCAAGGATCTGAACATCAAGTCTGCAAAGTTCAACGGCGTTGAGTGTACGATCAAAAAGGGCAAGGTAGCTCAGAACACAGGAAACAACGGAAATGACCAGAACAGCAATAGTGAAAAGACTGCTGATGTTTCCGAACTGTTGAAAAGAACTTCAAAGGCTAAGCAGGGCGACGACTGGCTGCATACAGACGGAAACAAGATACTGGATAAGGACGGCAAGCAGATATGGCTGACGGGAGTAAACTGGTTCGGCTATAATACAGGTACAAATACCTTTGACGGATTGTGGAACAGTGAGCTTGTATCCTCTGCTGAAGCAATAGCAGATCACGGATTTAACCTTATCCGTGTGCCTATGTCTGCGGAACTTATCAACCAGTGGGCGAATGGGGAATATCCTCAGGCAAACTATAATAATGCTTACAACACAGACCTTAATTCAATGAATTCTCTTGAGATATTCGACTATTTCCTTAAGCTTGCTGAGGAAAACGGCATAAAGGTAATGCCTGATATACATTCTGCAGAAACAAATGCCTCAGGTCATACTGTAAATCTGTGGTATACGGATAAGGTCTCGGTAAAGGATTATTATGCGGCTCTCGAATGGATGGCTGACCGATACAAGGATAATGATACTATCATTGCATACGATCTGAAAAATGAACCTCACGGCAAGCCGAACGAGGGAGATTCTGCCGCAATATGGAACGATTCAAAGGACGCAAACAACTGGAAGTATGTTGCTGAAACTGCGGCAAAGAAAGTTCTTAATAAAAATCCGAATGTACTTATAATGGTAGAGGGTATAGAGATATATCCAAAGAACATAAAGAAGAACGGAGATTTTTCATCAACTGATTCAGGTGATTACTACTTCAACTGGTGGGGCGGAAATCTGAGAGGTGTAAAGGACTATCCTCTTGATCTCGGAAAGTATCAGGATAAGCTGGTGTATTCACCGCATGACTACGGCCCGACAGTATATGAGCAGCCTTGGTTCAAGGACGGCTACGATTACAACAGTCTTGTAAAGGACTGCTGGGAAGATAACTGGCTCTATATCCATAAGGATAACACAGCTCCTCTGCTTATCGGCGAATGGGGCGGATTTATGAAAGATCCTAACCTTAAATGGATGAAGTGTATGAAAAAGCTGATAAAGACATATCACCTCAACCACACGTTCTGGTGCTTCAACGCAAACTCAGGTGACACAGGCGGACTTGTGCTTGACGATTTTGTGACATGGGACGAAGAGAAATACGATTTTGTCAAGGAAGTCCTGTGGCAGGAAAGCGGCAAGTTCGTAGGTCTGGATCATCAGATACCGCTGGGTGATAACGGTATAACGCTTTCAAAGGCTAAGGGACTCTGATAGATCGTTTAGTCATAATGCATTAATCGCTCTGTTGTTTTTTGTTTAAAACGGCAGGGCGTTTTGCTTTACTTTTTGTCGTTTATATGCTAAAATATTAAGTAATTGCTTTTATGCTTTTAAGCTTTGACGCTTTTGCACTTTTAATTACGAAAGGATTTGTAATAATGCCTATTACTGAATTTTTGGAAAGAAATGCCGAACTGTACGGCGATAGAGTGAGCCTTGTAGAGCTTAACCCCGAAATAAGGGAGAAACGCAGGGTGACATGGAAGGAATATGAGCTTATCGAGCCTAATCCCGACTATCCGTACAGACGTGAGATAACATGGCACGTTTTTAACGAAAAGGCTAACAGATTTGCTAATATGCTCCTGTCAAGAGGAGTGAAAAAGGGCGATAAGGTGGGCATACTGCTGATGAACTGCCTTGAATGGCTGCCGATATATTTCGGTATCCTCAAAGCAGGCGCACTTGCCGTTCCTCTTAATTTCAGATATACCGCAGACGAGATAAAATACTGCGTTGACCTTGCGGAAGTCGATGTTCTTGTGTTCGGTCAGGAGTTTATCGGCAGAATAGAGGAGATAGCTGAGGATATAAGCCGCAACAGACTGCTTTTCTATGTCGGTGAGGGATGTCCTACCTTTGCTGAGCATTATGACAGGCTCGCTGTCAATTACTCCAGCAGGAATCCAGATATAAAGCTTACCGATAAGGATAATGCGGCTATCTACTTCTCTTCGGGTACAACAGGTTTCCCGAAAGCTATTTTACATAACCACGAGAGCCTTGTTCATGCCTGTCGTGTGGAGCAGAATCACCACGGTCAGACTATTGATGACGTTTTCCTTTGTATCCCGCCGCTTTATCATACAGGCGCAAAGATGCACTGGTTCGGCAGCTTGTATACAGGCGGCAAGGCTGTTATACTCAAAGGTGTAAAGCCAAAGACCATAATCGAGGCTGTTTCACAGGAAAAATGTACAATCGTATGGCTGCTCGTTCCTTGGGCGCAGGATATCCTTGACGCAGTTGACAGGGGAGAGATCAATCTTGCAGATTATCAGCTTGACCAGTGGAGATTGATGCATATAGGCGCACAGCCTGTTCCGCCGTCACTTATCGCAAGATGGAAAAAGCTCTTCCCGAATCATAAATATGATACCAACTACGGACTCAGCGAGTCTATCGGACCAGGCTGCGTCCACCTCGGCGTAGACAATATAGATAAGGTCGGCGCTATCGGTAAAGCAGGTTTCGGCTGGGAAGTAAAGATATGCGACGAGAACGGAAACGTTGTCAACAAGGGCGATGTTGGCGAGCTTTGCGTTAAAGGTCCAGGTGTTATGACCTGTTATTACAGAGATGAAAAGGCGACCGCCGAAACTCTGAAAGACGGCTGGCTCTTTACAGGGGATATGGCGCAGGAGGACGAGGACGGATTTATCTATCTCGTTGACCGTAAAAAGGACGTTATCATCAGCGGCGGAGAAAATCTCTACCCTGTACAGATAGAGGACTTTTTGAGAAGTCATCCTGCCGTAAAGGACGTTGCGGTTATCGGTCTTCCTGATAAAAGACTTGGCGAGATAGCGGCTGCGATAATTTCCATAAAGGAAGGCTGCGAATGTTCTGAGGAGGATATAAATGCCTTCTGTCAGAAACTGCCGAGATATAAAAGACCTCATAAGATCATCTTTGCAGACGTTCCGAGAAACCCCACAGGCAAGATCGAAAAGCCAAAGCTTCGTGAGATCTACTGCGGCGAAAGCGTTGTTGCAAAACAGAATAAATCATAAAATTTAATAGTCATAATAAAAAACGACAGATCGTAAATGGTCTGTCGTTTTCTTTGCTTTTTAGTTATCTGTCATGATATCAGCTGAAATCTCCCGGTGTGTATCCTGCCTCAGCCACGATATCCTTGATAAGATCTTCGTCTACCTCTTTATCAAAAGTGATAACAGCATTGTTGTTTTCAAGGCTTACATCTGCGCTGCGTACACCGTCGATAGCTTCAAGATTTTTTCTGACGTGATCCACACAGTGCTGACACATCATTCCTTTAACTTCAAGAGTTTTTGTCATTGCGTTTACCTCCGTTTTGTTTGAATTTGATCTATCGTTATTGCTGAAAAGTTTTTTCGGCAGAATAACCTTGTGTTTGCCTGCAAGCGGCTTGTCCTTTCCCGAACGGCATGGATCGAAAAGATTTATCCTCAGAGCGTTTGTTACTACGCAGAAGCTTGAAAGGCTCATTGCTGCAGCACCGAACATAGGGTTAAGCTCCCAGCCCAGTATCGGTATGAACAGACCTGCCGCAAGCGGAATACCTATGCAGTTGTAGAAGAATGCCCAGAACAGGTTTTCGTGTATGTTTTTAAGCGTCTTTCTCGAAAGCCTTACCGCCGCCGCAGCGTCAGTCAGCTTTGAGTTTATAAGCACAACGTCCGCAGCCTCTACCGCAACGTCTGCTCCCGCACCGATAGCTATTCCTGTATCCGCTCTTGTGAGGGCAGGTGCGTCATTTATTCCGTCGCCGACCATTGCTGTTTTGCCGTGTTCAGAAAGCTTTGCTACAACGGCTTCCTTTTCCTGCGGAAGAACGTCTGAGATTATGTTTGTTATGCCGACCTGTCCGCCGACAGCCGCAGCCGTCCTTGCGTTGTCACCTGTAAGCATAACTACCTCGATACCCATTTTTCTGAACTGCTCCACAGCAGCCTTGCTGTCAGCCTTCACAACGTCCGCCGCAGCGATTATGCCCAACGGCTTTCCGTCAAGGGCAAAGTAAAGAGGAGTTTTTCCCTCTCCCGAAAGCTTTTCGCCCAGAGCTTTCATCTCATCTGTAAGCAGTCCGTTCTTTTCCATAACTGCTGCGTTTCCGCCGAGAGCCTGTCTGCCGTTTATTATGCCCTTTACACCGCTGCCCGGAAGAGCGGTAAAGCTTTCAGCAGGTTCGTATGATATTCCTGTTTCCTCAGCTTTGAGCATTACTGCCTTTGCAAGAGGGTGTTCGGACTTGTCCTCAAGAGCGAAAGCGGTTTTGAGAAGTGTATCTTCATTTGTTCCTGCCGCAGGGATAATATCCGTTACCAAAGGCTTGCCCTCTGTTACAGTTCCCGTTTTGTCAAGGATAACGATATCTGTTTTTCCTGCCGCTTCAAGGGCGGAGGCTGTTTTAAAGAGAACTCCGTGCTTTGCACCCTGTCCGCTGCCCACCATTATAGCCACAGGTGTTGCAAGTCCCAGCGCACAAGGGCAGCTGATAACAAGAACGCTTATTGCTCTTGCAAGAGCGTAGCCGAATGTCTGTCCCGAAATGAGCCATGCAGTGCCTGTTATGAGGGCAATGATTATAACTGTCGGAACGAATATGCCTGATACCTTGTCAGCTGTTTTGGCGATAGGTGCTTTTGTGGCAGCTGCATTCTCGACCATTTCTATTATCTTATCAAGTGTGGTGTTTCCGCTGACATTTGTTGCCTGACAGGTAAGAGCGCCGTTTCTGTTTATTGACGCAGCGCTTACCTTGTCGCCCTCAGCCTTGTCAACAGGTATGCTTTCACCTGTGAGGGCAGATTCGTCTACGGCACTTTCTCCCGAAAGAACTATTCCGTCCGCAGGAAAGCTTTCGCCCGGTCTGACGATAAATGTTTCGCCACTCTGAAGATCTTCCGCAGGTATCCTTACTTCCTTTCCGTCACGGATAACTGCGGCGGTCTTTGGAGCAAGATCCATAAGTGCTTTTACAGCGTTTGTCGTTCTGCCCTTGCTGACAGACTCAAGTGTTTTGCCCACAGTTATGAGGGCGAGTATCATAGCGGCTGACTCAAAATAAAGTCCGTGGAGATGATGAGCCGCCATTTTTATATTTCCGTCCACAGCAAAAGCTGTCATTTCAAAGAGTTTCCAGACTGAGTAGATAAAAGCTGCCGAGCTGCCCATAGCCACAAGAGTGTCCATATTCGGCGCACGGTTTTTCAGTCCCTTAAAACCGCTGATAAAGAATTTCTGATTTATTATCATTACAAGTGCCGAAAGTATCAGCTGATAAAGTCCCACAGCAAGCGGGTTTTCTGATAAAAATGCAGGAACTTTCCAACCCCACATCACTGCGCCCATTGAAACATACATAAGTGGAATGAGCAGTACAAGAGAGGCTATGAGCCTGCGTTTAAGTAAAGGCAGCTCATGGTTTTCAAGATCTGGGTGAGCCGATCTTTTAGTTCTGCCGTCCGCAGGGGAAGCTCCGTAGCCTGCCTTTGAAACAGCCGAACATATCTTTTCATTGTCCGCAGGGTCATCAAAATCCACGGTCATAGAATTTGTGAGCAGGCTGACGCTGACTTCCTTAACGCCGTCAACTGCTCTGACGGCTTTTTCAACGTGAGCCTGACAAGCCGCACAGGTCATGCCTGTTACCGAAAATTTTTCAGATGCCATAACTAACATTGTCCTTTCTGTGATCTGATATATGTAAGACTTTGGCTATTTAAGCTTTCTCATAAGCTCCACAGCCTCGTCGATTATCTCCGAGTTGCCGTTTTGTATCTCCTCAACAACGCAGGTGTTCATATGCTCCTTAAAAATAAGGTAGCCGAAATTCTGCAGCGCACTTTCAGCCGCAGCGGTCTGAATAAGGATATCACCGCAGTAGCGGTTGTCGTCCAGCATATTTTTTATGCCGTTGAGCTGACCGATAATGCGGTTCAGCCTGTTTTGCAGACTTCTTAGAGTCTGTTCATCTCTTGGAGTGTGCTTGCAGCGCTGACATTCATTATCACAGCAGCCGCATTTCTGTATATTATTAGTATTTTCGCTCATTAATATTCCTCCTGTCTGAAAATAGATATCTTTAAATAATGTGCGGTCAAGATACCCCTCTGGGATAAAAATACCCCTGTGGGGTCAAGATACCCCTCTGGGGTATCTGCATCTATTATATACCCCCACAGGGTATTTGTCAAGAGGTAATATTAAAATGGGATTTAATAAATAATTATATATTTTTGAATAAAAAACGCAGAAAAAATAATTAAATGTGTAAAAAATAAGAAAATGTTATTGACAAATGGCAGAAAAAGTTGTAAAATAACACTAAAGATGAGATTAATGTACAAGGTTTATTTGTAAAAAGTTATAAATATTATACATTTCTCATCTGCAAAAAATAAAGCGCATATGAAGTGCGTATTTATAGGAGGTATTAGATATGAAAAAATCAAAGCTGCTGGCAGGGCTGTCAGCTGCGGCAATGGCATTCTCTATGCTGTCCGCCGTCCCTGCTGCTGCGGAAGAAACGGTGCTGTCAAATTATCATATTAAGGTAGCAAGCGGCGAAGTTGTAAATCTTTTTGATGCTAAGGGAAAATTGGAGAACTGTGAATTTGATTCAATATCCGATGTTACAGGAATTACAAGTGTAAAGTTTATTGTTTCTGTTGATGAAGATATTGCACAGCAGGCAATAAATAATGAAGTATGGCTTGGTGGCGGACTAGCCACAAATAGTGATGTGCTTGGATGGAATATGCATGATTGGTGTTTTTTACCATACAATTACGACAAAAATGGTAATCCTATTGACAGTAATGGCGATGGAATTCCTGAACCTGTCAAAGAGTGTACATTCACAAAAATTTCCGATGGCATCTATGAAACCGTTCTATTTAATGAAGATGGTTTCTTTAAAGATGATGATACTTATGCTCAGCTATGGCTTCAGAATTGGACGCCAGATGTAGCTTCTCTTGAATTGCTTGAAGTAGTACTCAATCCTTCGGCAGTTCCTGATATACCTGATCCGTCACCATCAGATAGTTCTTCAAGCTCGAATGATTCTTCATATGATGAACCTGATTCGTCATATCCTGATTCCTCATATCCTGATGATGATTCAGCGGTAGATTCAGGATCTAATCGTCCTCAAAAACATGAAAATTCATGGTATTCAGAAGAACCGATCAAAGATAATCTTTATAATTCTATGTGGAGCGGAAAAAATGGAAAAGCAGAAAATGTAGATACTGGTTCTATGTGGAATGGTGCATGGAATCAATTTACAACTGCCTCTGATGATCTGAGTGATATAACAGTTACATTTGTTATAGATACAAATGGAGCTGAATGGGGCATAGATGATAACGGCAACAGTGTATATGACACAGGTACTTTCACTCTGTTTTCATTTGGAGATGTATCTAGTTCAGATAATTCAAATATTCTCTCTTTTGCGAATGGAGAGCCTGTAACCGATTGTGATTATACTGAAGAAAATGGAGTATATACCATAAAAGTATCTGCAGATGAGATAAATGGTACTCTCAACTATGGAACTGATGCTCATAACAGAGACATATGTATATACGGATTTAATGTTCAGTTCGGACAGATCAATAACGCTAAGTATACAGCATATGTAACAGGAAATACTGTTATCCCTACTGATGAAATCGGAAATATTTCAACTGATAATTATTATGCATTGTTAGATGATCACGTTTTCTGGTGTTCCGATACAGACGGATTAGGCTGTGAAGATGAAGGAATTCGTCAATATGTTTGCGATTGCGGTTATTCCTACGAAGAAGTTCTTCCTGCAAGAGGACATCGTTATACAGATTATTGGGTACTGGACAAGTTCCCGACCTGCAAGCAGAACGGTATTGCTTCAAGACGCTGCTTAGACTGCGGCGACAGAACTGATATTACCCCTATCGGAAAAACTTCTCATGCTTATGAGGACATTATACTTGAATATTCAAAGGGCGACAAGCTCGGTAAGGTATCACATATCTGCGCATACTGCGGCGACACTTATGAGGAAGAAGTTGATGTAAAGCGTCCTATCTCAGATGCAGAAGTTACACTTTCAAAGTATTCATACACTTATAACGGCGGAATATTCAAGCCTGCTGTAACCGTTAAAATGGACGGCGAAAAGCTCACAGCCGGAAAAGATTATACTGTTACCTATGACGGAAGCACAGAGGCTGGCGACGCAAATGTATTTATCAAGGGTATTGGTGATTATGAGGGCTATGCTGAGGCAGAGTACACGATCAATCCAAGATCTATTGTAAACTGCGATGTTTCACTTTCCTCTTCAAGCGTATATTTCAACGGCAAGGCTGTTGCTCCCGGTGTATCAGTAAAGGTAGGCAATAAGACTCTTACTTCTAATGATTATGAAGTTTCATATGAAAATAATGTAAGAGCAGGCACAGCAACTGTTATTGTCACAGGCAAAAATAACCTAAAGGGCAATGTAACAAAGACTTTTGAGATCAAGGCTCGTTCTATAAAGAATTGTACTGTTGAACTTCCAAGTACAAAGCAGTTCTTTACAGGCGAAAGAATAAAGCCGTCAGTAAAGGTAAAATGCGGCGGAAAGACACTTCCAAGCGACGATTATACTGTTACATACAAAAATAACCTGTCAGCAGGCACAGCAACAGTAGTTGTTACAGGTAAGAATGACCTTTCAGGCAGCGTAACAAAAACCTTTACTATCAACGCAAGGTCGATCCTTAACTGCAATGTGACTATCACTTCAAATCCTGATAATCCTGCCGAACCTATCGTTGCAGTAGATTATAAGGGCGTAAGCATATACAAGGGAAATTATACAGTAACTTATTCAGAAGTTTCAGATGGCGTTATAGCTGTTACTATCACAGGTAAAAATAACCTCAGAAGCACAGTTACAAAAAACTTTGAGATCTGATCTGTCTGTCGAAAGCTCTCCGCAGTTCTTTGCGGGGAGCTTTTTGAATAAAAAATCGTAAAAATCGCAAATAGCCCTTGCAATTTTGGAAAAAGTATGATATAATGTTCAAAATGATTATTTTTTGGAGGAGCATTTAATATGTCAGGTATTGAGATTGCAGCCGGAGTTCTTCTGGCACTTGCAAGCATAGTTATTATTTTGGTCGTACTTGTTCAGGAATCCAAGGAGCAGGGTCTTACATCTGCTATCGGCGGCGGTTATAATGATTCTTTCTACGGCAAGAATACAGGAAACACTCGTGACGCTAAGCTTAACCGACTTACAAGAGTTTGTGCTATCATTCTTTTTGTGGTAACATTAGGTGTAAGCATAGTACATCAGATCATGGCAAAGTAATAAGAGGCCCTGCATAAGCAGGGCTTTTTCATTGTAATAAACAGGTCACGGCAGAGTGAATTTTTAGTATAAAAGAGTATAGAAAAGGTAAGGAGAGTGTGAAAATGTATTGTGCGAACGGTATTGCGGAAAGACTTGTACCGCTTTTTGAAAGCTTTGACGATTCGGTGCTTTCAACTTATTTCGAGGGGATATACGGCGACGCTTACAGCGATAATATAGATGTGCCGAACAGCGCAGTTATAGTTTCGGGGGATTTTTATTTCTGTGCGGGTGATGAGAACTTTGCGAAAGAGGCTGTCATACTGGGCAGGAATAATAAGAATGCGGTGTATGTTCCGCAGAACAAGGAATGGACTGACGCACTTCTGAAAGAGGACAGCAGGCTTTTTGTTACAGACAGATATCATATGTCCGCCCCGAAAGACGGGTTCGATACCAAAAAGCTTGAAGAGATAAAGGAAAAAATTTCAGACCTTGCCGAATGCAGGCTTGAACTTATTAACGAGGCATACTATAATAAAGCAAAGGAAAATGACTGGTCGGCTGCATTTGTGTCCAATTTTAAGGACTGGTGGGAGTTCTCTCATAAAGCCTTCGGATATGTTATGACAAAGAACGGCGAGATATTAAGCGGCTGTTCATGCTATACCTATTACAGCAAAGGCTTTGAGATAGAGGTAGCTACTGCGCCTGAATACCGCAGAAAAGGTCTGGCAAAGATATGCGCCGCAGCCTTTCTGCTGGAATGCGTAAGACGTGGCGCAAGACCTCATTGGGACGCAAGAAATGAAATGTCCCGCAGGATAGCTGAAAAATGCGGTTTTGTTTTTAAGGATAAATATACTGCACTGGAATACAGACAGGAAGAATTTTAGATATACTATATTAAATGGGAATGGAGGCAGATGCCTGTGAAAACTGATTACAGAAAAATGATATATAACAAGCTCAAAGCGTCGGGTAAAAAGCCTGTGACGTTCAAGGAGCTTACAAAGGCTTGCAGAAACAAGAAATTCGATTTTGATAAATTCGTCCGCACTGTGGACAAAATGAAAGCAAAGGGCGAGATAATCGAAAGCAAGTACGGCTTTACCCTTGTGGATCTTAAAAAGCTGAAAAAATGTGAGGTCACAAGACTTCATAAAAGCTTCGGATTTGTAAAAAATGTTGATACCGGAGAGGAAATATTTATCCCAGGCAAAAGACTGCATGGCGCAATGCCTAAGGATATCGTGCTTGTAAGACTTACCGAGTCAAGGGGAGATTCTCCAGAGGGCGAGGTAGTAAGGATAGCGGAAGAGAAGTTCAACAAGTTTACCGGCGAGATAGTCAGCGAGTTCGGCGAGCTTAAAATAATGCCGGATACTCTTTCAAAATACGCTCTGAGATTTGAAAACCCTATGGGACTTGAACTGCACGAGGGCGACAAGGTAATGGCTGAGATAACCGAAAGAGGGGACCGCCACAGCGAGCATAAATGTTCTATCGTTTCTTGCTACGGAAGTTCTATGAAAGCTGCGGTCTGCGCAATGGGAATACTTGAAGTCAACGGACTTACCCCTGCATTTCCCCCTGAGGTCATATATGAAGCGAAAAATGTTTCGGACTACGGAAAGATAGCCGCAGAGCTGCCGAACAGACTTGATCTTAGGGACAAGCCTATTTTCACCATTGACGGAGCGGACACAAAGGATATAGATGACGCTATATCTGTTGAAAAGACTGAAAACGGTTATCTGCTGGGAGTTCATATCGCAGACGTTTCATATTATGTTACCCCGAGATCGCAGCTTGATAACGAGGCTTTTTCAAGAGGTACAAGTGTTTATTATGCAAACAGGGTAATACCGATGCTGCCGAAGGAGCTTTCAAACGGCATATGTTCGCTTAATCCGCAGGAGGACAGACTTGCTTTTTCCTGCCTTTGCAATTTTGATAAAAACGGAAATATCGTTGATTATAAGTTTGCAAAATCCGTTATCCGTTCAAGGGTAAAGGGTGTTTATTCTGAAATAAACGATCTTCTTGCAGGCTATAACTCAAAGGAAAATTGCGAAAAGTATGCCGAGGTAATGGACTGCATACCGCTGATGAAAGAGCTTGCGGATATACTGAAAGCGAAAAAGCTGTCGAGAGGCGCTCCGCAGCTTGAAACTGCCGAAAGCAAGCTTGCCATAGACGAGCGTGATATCTGCGTGGGAGTTTATGCGAGAACAAGGGGCGAGAGCGAAGAGATGATAGAGGACTTTATGCTTGCGGCAAATGAGTGTGCTGCTAGGTTTGGTCTTGAAAACGAGCTGCCTTTTGTGTACAGAGTCCATGAGCCGCCTACTGCCGAAAAGCTGGAGGGACTTAAAGAGATACTTGCGAACCTTAACGTTCAGTATGTTCTGGGCGACGATGCAAAGCCGTCTGATATGGCTGCAATACTTGAAAAAACAAAGGATACGCCTATCGAGATGATAATGAACAATGTTGTGCTGAGAAGTATGTCAAAGGCGAGGTATGATACAGAACCGCTGGGACATTTCGGACTTGTCCTTGATGACTATGCACATTTCACGTCACCTATAAGACGTTACCCCGACCTCACTATCCATAGGATAATGTCAGCTTTTCTGAATGGAATGACGGCTGAGGAATGCCGCACGAAGTTCAATAAGTTCGTCTATGCCTCTGCGGATCAGTCCTCTGAAACTGAGCTGAAAGCTATGCAGGTGGAGCGCAGCTGTGAGGACTGCTATAAGGCTGAATATATGCTTGAAAAGATAGGGGAAACTTTTGAGGGCGTTATAAGCTCGGTAACGGATTTCGGACTTTTCGTTATGCTGCCAAATACCTGCGAGGGACTTCTCCATACGGATAATCTCGGCGAGGGATTTTATGAGTCTGACGGAATGACTTATCTGAAAAATTTCAGCACAGGCAAGGAATATCGTGTGGGAGATAAGATAGCCGTCAAGGTTCTTAACGCAAATGTAAATTCGGGAAAGATAGATTTTGAGAGAGCCGATCGTGAAAAGGATCTCTATGAAGATATTCAGTAATTAAAGATATTTATTGAGCCGCACAAAAGCTTTATGGCTGATGTGCGGCTTTCTTTTTGTCTGAAATAAAAAATTCATAAAATTGTGCTTAAAATGGTCACAGCAGGCTGATATAATTAGTTAGAAAACTAATTAATTAGAAAGATGAGGTGAATGGTTTGAGAGATCACAGAGATAAATGTCTTGACAAGCAGGCGATGAAGGAGCGTGCAAAGCATCTTCTCACTAAGGAGGACGCAAAGCCGTCAATGTATATAAATGACCTGAGCAGGCTTTTTGATATCAATGTATCTGCGGGGATAGATAAGTTCACCACAGGCAGAGGTGTTTCAAAGGGCAGCAGGCATATACTTTTTCATCTTGAACGCAGTGACGGCATCACACAGCTGCAGCTTTCAAAGCTGACGCATCTTACTGCGCCGTCGATATCTGCCGCAGTTGTGAAAATGGAGCAGGAAGGTCTTGTTGTCCGCAGGAACGATTCGGAGGATATGCGGCAGGTAAGGGTGTATCTTACCGATAAGGGCAGACAGCTCAACGACCTTATAAAGCAAAAATCCAGAGAAACGGAAGATATGATGCTTGAAGGTCTGTCCGATGATGAGCAGGAATATATGTGCAGGCTGCTGAAAAAGATGCTGACCAATATGGTCGAGAACGGAGTCTGAACCGTAAAAAATATGATCCGAAAGGACGATGAATGATTGAAACTGTTAAAATACCTTAAACCCTATGCGCTCTTTGCGCTGCTTGCTCCGCTGACAATGGTGGGTGAAGTTTTGATGGATCTGCTCCAGCCTAAGCTTATGTCGCAGATAGTTGACGACGGAGTTCTGGCGCAGAATATGAGCGTTATCATACGAACAGGTGTGCTTATGATGCTGCTGCTTGTATTCGGCGGAGCGTGCGGAATCGCAGCGTCCGCATTCAGCGGTGTTGCATCGCAGAGCTTTTCAAGGGATCTGCGAGTTGACGTTTTTTCAAAGGTAATGGGACTTTCCTTTGAACAGACGGATAAATTCACCACAGGTTCGCTTGTAACAAGGCTTACTACCGATATCACAGCTATACAGCAGGTAATAGATTTCTGCCTGAGAATGCTGGTGAGGGATTCGCTGATGTTCATAGGCGGAATAATCATGATGCTTACGCTTGACGTGCATTTCGGACTTATCATAGTCTGTGCGCTGCCTATCGAAATAGCGGTAATGCTTATCGTACTGAAAAAAGCCGACCCTTATTACACTATCGTTGCGAAACGTCTTGATAATGTAAACTCAGTCGTGCAGGAAAATGTAACAGGCGCAAGAGTTGTAAAAGCATATGTCCGTGAGGACTATGAGTCGGAGCGTTTCAACAAAGCAAACTGCGATCTTATGAAATCAAATCTGAAAGTACAGAAGCTTATGGCTATACTCCAGCCTGTGCTTATGCTGGTAATGAACATTTCGGTGGTGGCTGTTATCATCATCGGCGGTTTTCAGGCTCAGGCGCAGGAAATGAAGATCGGCGAGATAATGGCTGCTATTACATATCTCACAAGAATACTTCAGGGCGTAATGATGATGTCGATGATGTTCCAGACCGTGTCGAGAGCAATGGCGTCTGTAAGAAGAATAAACGAAGTCCTTGAAACCGAGCCTGCCGTAAAGGACGGAACTGTCAGCCTTGACAACGGCACAAAGGGTACAAAGGGTACGGTAACATTCAGAAATGTATCTTTCAGCTATCCCGATACAAAGGGCAGACCTGTTATAAGCGGGTTTGATCTTGATATCAGAAAGGGCGAGAACATAGCTATCCTCGGTGCAACAGGTTCTGGAAAGACCTCGCTTGTAAATCTGATACCAAGATTTTATGACTGTACAGAGGGCGAAGTCCTTGTTGACGGAGTGAACGTAAAGGATCTTAACACTCATGAACTGAGAGATAAGATAGGCATAGTCCTCCAGAAGAGCGAGCTGTTTTCGGGTACTGCCGCAGACAATATAAAGTGGGGCGATGAAAGCGCATCAGCCGACGAGGTGAAAGCCGCCGCAGAGATCGCACAGGCGGACGAGTTCATCTCAAAAATGCCCGACGCTTATGACAGCGTGATAGCTGAAAAGGGTGCGTCGCTTTCTGGCGGTCAGAAGCAAAGACTTTCCATATCTAGAGCGGTGCTTAAAAAGCCTGAGATAATCATTTTTGACGACTCAACTTCTGCACTCGACTTAGGCACAGAAGCAAAGCTGCAGAAACAGCTCCATGAATCCCTTGCAGGAACGACATTTATAACCATTGCACAGCGTATAGCCAGCGTAAAGAACTGTGACAGGATAGCCGTGCTGGATCATGGAAAGCTTGTCGGCTGCGACAGTCATGAAAAATTACTTGAAAGCTGCGAAGTCTATAAGGATATCTACAATTCGCAGGTAAAAACCACAGGAGGTGAAGCGTAATGCCCCCAATGCCACCAATGGGTCCGGGAGGACCGAAAAAAGGACCGGGCGGTCCGCACGGAGCGATATTGACAGCTGAAAAGCCAAAGGACGCAAAGGCAACGCTCAAAAAGCTTATAGCTTATATCGGAAAGAACAAGTATCTGTTTTTCGGACTGATAGGCGTTATGCTTATCATAACCGTTCTCGGACTTGCCGCTCCGTCACTTCAGCAGAAAGCGCTGGACTTTATAAAAATAGATAAAAACGGTGCAGAGGTCGATTTTGCAGGTATGGGAAAGACACTTGTCATACTTGGCATAGTGTATGCAGCGTCATCTGTTTTCACCTATATGCAGGCGCTGTTCTCCGCAAAGCTTTCACAGTTCACAGTAAAGACCATGCGTCACGACCTCTTTGAAAACCTTGTCCGCCTGCCGATAAAGTATCTCGATACTCACCGCCACGGCGATATAATGAGCCGAATGACAAATGACGTGGAAAATATCTCTACAACTATTTCACAGTCTATCGGTTCGCTCATATCGGGTGTGCTTACCATAATCGGTTCGCTGATAATAATGATGATATACTCGCCGCTGCTTACGCTCATATCATTGTCAACTATTTTCCTGACTATTGCGGTTTCGGGATTTCTGACAAAGTATATGAAAAAGTATTTTGTAAAGCAGCAGATACTTTTAGGTCAGCTCAACGGTCATGTTGAGGAAATGGTAGTCGGCTATAAAACTGTTGTGGCATACAACAAGGAGCAGGATTCTATCGACCGATTCAGAGGAATGTCCGACGAGTTAAAGACCTGTGCTATAAAAGCGCAGATATTCGGCGGAGTAATGGGACCATGCATGAACGTAATATCCAACCTCGGCTTTATCCTTATTGCCGCATTCGGCGGCTGGCTCGCTATAAAGGGTTCTATCACCATTGGTACTATTCAGGCATTCATACTGTATTCAAAGCAGTTCTCACGTCCTATCAACGAAATCGCCAACCAGTATGCGAACATTCAGACTGCCATAGCAGGTGCAGAGCGTATCTTTGACGTTATGGAGGCTGACAGGGAAGAGGATAACGGCAAGGCTGATTTTGAAACGCAGAACGTTCGTGGAGATATAAATTTCAGCAGCATAAATTTCAGCTATGTTCCAGAAAAGCCGGTGCTTAAAGGACTTGACCTTGACGTTAAGGCAGGACAGAAAATAGCCATAGTCGGCGCAACGGGTTCGGGAAAGACCACTATCGTAAATCTTCTCACAAGATTTTATAATATAGATTCGGGTGAGATAACCATAGACGGCGAAAGCATTTACGATATACCGAAAGACAAGCTGAGAAAAGCTATCGCAATAGTTTTGCAGGACACAGTCCTTTTCTCCGACAGCATAGAGGAAAATATCCGCTACGGCAGGGAGGACGCAACTCGTGAAGAGATAAAGAATGCCGCAGCCTTTGCAAATGCGGACGAGTTTATTGAACGTCTGCCGGACGGCTATGATACACAGCTTTCCGAGGGCGGTTCAAACCTTTCGCAGGGACAAAGACAGCTGCTCTCCATAGCAAGAGCGGTGCTTGCCGACCCGAAGATACTTATTCTTGACGAGGCTACTTCAAGCGTTGATACAAGAACGGAAATGCATATCCAGTCGGCAATGGTAGCGCTGATGAAAAACCGCACCAGCCTTATCATAGCGCACAGACTTTCCACTATCAGAGATGCAGACAAGATCGTGGTCATAGATGACGGCAGGGTAGCCGAAGCAGGAAACCACGAAGAACTGCTTGCGCGAAAGGGCTGCTACTATAAGCTTTATCAGACGCAGTTCGCAGGCGTAAAGACCTGATAAAATATAGTTAAATACAGCAATACAGAAAAAAACTCCGCCGAAGGTATCGACCAACGGCGGAGTGATTTTTTATTCAGCAGGTTCGAGCGTTTCGCCTGTTATGATAGTGTAGATATCAGATAGATCTTCCTCGGGGATAAAATAATTTTCAAGCCTGTATGAGAAGTTGAAGTATGCATTTGTACCCTTTATCGACTCAGCCTGTTCATCGGTATACTGACGGTATGTAAGGTCAATGGTGAAATAATTTTCGTCATTTCTTGTTTCGTCGGTGCTTACCGCATACCAGTCAGTTGAGTTTGAGTAGTCGGAAGTGTCCTCAGGCTCTTCAAGAGTGTATTCATCAAGCTTTGCAGAAATGTTTTCAAACCATTCGTCTATCTTTCCGACAGTATCCTCATCGGATATTACCCACTTCTTTGAATCGTCAGCAGGATCACTCGGACCGTGCTGGATATAGTAGACTTTTTCATTTTTCTCTGTATCAGTAGCGGATATATCGGTTTTGCTTTCAGCCGCTTCTGTTGCTGCTGTGGTGGTCGTTTCGGTCTTTGAAGATGTGTTTTCTGCCTGCGACTGTGTGCCGTTTTCCGCACAGGCTGAGAGAAGTACGGCTGAGGCGCATATAGCCAGCATAATGTTTCCTGCATTTTTCATAGTATCAGCTCCTTATCTTTTTGTAGTTATAATTTTCCTGTTAAAACAAGTATAGCATATACTGTAAAATTTGTCTATTGACCGATATGACGGAACTTGAAATGCTGTTTTGTACATTTTTTACATAAAACGCAGTTAATATCTAAAACGTTTTAGTTTCAAAATTCAATAATCACGAAAAAGTTTTTTCGGAAAATTGAAAAATTTCGCCTGTACCCCCTTGTAAAATTATTTGTTGTATGCTATTATTAATATAATCGTTATGAAAGTAATGAGAAAAATAATTGGGAACGTTTACAGACTTTTGGGCTGAAAACTACCCTAAACTATATTAAAAAGGAGCGTAATATAATATGCAGTATGGTTATTTTGACCTGAAAAACAAAGAATATGTTATTACCAGACCGGACACCCCAGCACCTTGGGCTAACTACCTCGGATCACCTGAGTACGGCGCTATCGTTTCAAACAACGGCGGCGGATACAGCTTCGTTAAGAGCGGCGCTAACGGACGTATCGCAAGATATCGTTTCAACTCAAATATCGGACTCCCGGGCAGATATGTTTATATCCGTGACAACGATACAAAGGATTACTGGTCATGTACATGGCAGCCTGTCGGCAAGCCTCTGGATCAGTATAAGACAGAGTGCCGCCACGGTACAGCTTATACAACTATCACTTCCGAGTATGCTGAAGTAAAGACAGAGCTTACATATTATGTACCGCTCAACAAGACATATGAAGTATGGAGAGTTAAGGTAACAAATAACTCTGACAGATACAGAAACCTTTCTTCTTTCGGTTTCATCGAGTTCACTAACGAGAACAACTATGAGCAGGATCAGGTAAACCTTCAGTACACACTGTTCATCACAAGAACTTCATTTGAAGGCAACAAGATCGTTCAGCACATCAACGAGAACAGCGGCAAGGACGCTAACGGCTCTAACTGGAGAGAAAGATTCTTCGGCTGCGTAGGCGCTCCTGTTTCAGCTTACAACGGAAACCTCGACAGCTTTATCGGACCTTACAGAGATTACGGCAACCCGATCGCTGTTGAAAGAGGATTCTGCGACAACAAGTGCAACTACAACTCAAATGCCTGCGGCGCTCTCCAGTCTGAGATCATGCTCGCTCCGGGCGAAACAAAGGAACTTATCTATATCCTCGGTCAGAAGAACCCTACTGTTGCTGATGAGATACTCGCTGAGTACGATGCAGCAGGCAAGGTAGACGCTGAGATCAAGGAGCTTGTTGATTACTGGCATGGTCAGCTCAACAACTTCCAGGTAGAAACTCCTTCTGATGAGTTCAATAACATGGTAGACGTATGGAACGCTTATCAGTGCTTCATTACTTTCATCTGGTCAAGAGCTGCTTCATTCATCTACTGCGGTCTGAGAAACGGCTACGGTTACAGAGATACTGTTCAGGATATTCAGGGTATCATCCACATCAATCCTGAGCTTGCAAGAGAGAAGATCGAGTTCATGCTCTCTGCACAGGTAGACAACGGCGGCGGACTCCCACTCGTTAAGTTCGACCACAACGCAGGTCACGAGAACTGCCCTGACGAGAACGATGAGAACTCTGTTTACGCTAAGGAAACAGGTCACCCATGTTACAGAGCAGACGACGCTCTCTGGCTCTTCCCGACTATCGTTAAGTACATCGGCGAAAGCGGCAACAAGGAATTCCTCGATAAGGTCATCGTTTACGCTAACAACGGTGAGGATACTGTTTACGATCACCTCAAGAACGCTATCAGATTCTCAATGGAAAGACTTGGCGCACACGCAATGCCTGCCGGTCTTCACGCTGACTGGAACGACTGCCTGAGAATGGGCAAGAAGGGCGAGTCAACATTCGTTGCATTCCAGCTTTACTACGCTATGAGCGTTATCAAGGGCTATGCTCAGGAAAGAAATGACACTGAGTATGTTGCATACATCGAAAAGGTACAGGCAGAGCTTGGCAAGAGCCTTGCTGACTGCTGGGACGATGACAGATTTATCAGAGGTATCCGTGAGGACGGCGTTGTAGTAGGCGCAAAGAACGATCCTGAGGCTTCTATGTGGCTCAACCCACAGTCATGGTCTGTAATTTCAGGCTTTGCTTCAAAGGAGCAGGCTGAAACAGCTATGGAGAGCGTTCACGAGATCCTTAACACACCTTACGGTGTTAAGATCATGGAGCCTCCTTATGTAGATCACTACTTTGACGGTGCGCTCATGCACATCTTCAACCCTGATACAAAGGAAAACGGCGGTATCTTCTCACAGACACAGGGCTGGGCTATCCTTGCTGAATCACTTCTCGGTCACGGCGACAGAGCTTTCGAGTACTTCCTTGAATCAGCTCCTGCAAGCATGAACGATAAGGCAGAAGTAAGAATCCTTGAGCCATACGTTCATGGTCAGTTCACTGAGTCAACACGTTCACCATACGCCGGACGTTCACACGTTCATTGGCTCACAGGTACAGGTTCAACTGTAATGGTAGGCTGCGTAGAGGGTATCTGCGGTATGCGTCCAAACGCTGACGGTCTTGTTATCAGCCCATCTATCCCTCACGAGTGGGACGGTTTTAAGATCGAAAAGAACTTCAGAGGCAAGCACCTTTCTATCGACATTCAGAACCCAGACCACGTTCAGAGCGGCGTTAAGTCAATGACTGTAAACGGCGAGGCTGTTGACGGCAATTTTGTATGCGAGTGCAAGATGACAGCGCAGACAAACATTGTTGTTGTAATGGGATAATTTATTCTGTAATATAAGAAAAAGGCGGATCGTAATGGTCCGCCTTTTTTGCTGCGAGTACAATAAAACGGACTGCTGTTCAGCTGCGGCAGTCCGTTTTGCGTACAAAAATATGTACTACACGAATTCTGAAATAATGCTTTTGTCGCTTTGCTCGGTGGAATATACCCACTTTTCTATCCTGCCCGAATTGATGAAATAATTGATCTTTGAGGGGAAACAGCCGTTTTCAAAAACATCTACTATTATAAGCTTGACTTTCATTTTTTCGGGGATAAGCGCCTTTATGTATACGCTTGCAGCCTGCCCCACACGGACGTTTTCTCTCGGCTCGGCAAGTCCTGCAAGATTGGGCGCAAGCTCTATGAATATACCGTAAGGCTCGACCGAGCGCACAACTCCGCCTACGGTTTCGCCTGCTGAGAACATGGCGGCATTCTCTTTCCATGTGCCGAGAAGTTCTTTGTGCGAAAGGCATATCCTGTTGTCGTCAGCACTTTTTACTACTGCGTAAATATCCTGCCCGTTGAAAAAACGATCGTTGGGGTGAGATATCCTTGAAACCGAAATTGCGTCTATGGGTATAAGGGAGGGGATACCGCAGCCGATGTCAACAAAACAGCCGAAAGGCTCTAAATGCGTGACTTTCGCAGGGATAATATCTCCGCTGGTAAGCTTTGAAACGTGATTTCGCATACATTCTTCCTGCGCCTGCCTGCGTGAAAGTATGCATTCCGTTTCTCCGGAAGATGTGTGGTTTATCTTCATGACTTTAAAACATACGGTCTTGTTCACCCTCGACAGAAGAGCAATGTCACGGGTCGAACCGTCATCAATGCCTATCGCCCCCTCGCAGCGTGGAATGATGCCCCGCCCGAAAGGCAGCTCAACTATCAGATTGTGTTCAGCGTCGCAGAGTACGGCGTGTCCCTCAAGAATAAGCCCGTGGAGCTGTGCCTCCAGCATATTTTTTTCGCTTTGAAGATAGTACCTGTTTTCGGCTGAATTAAAAATTTTTCCCTCTGGCAGATATCTGGTCATGGTTTATGATCTTCCTTTCCGAATTTTATTTTTTCTTTTTATGATTTTTGTTACTTTTCTCTGTAATTTGTTTCGGCTCTCTATCCGACTTGTACGTTAAATTCTTATGCAAAAGGCTGTTTTTTTATGACTATTGTACGTTTGTTTCTGTTTTATTTGTGCAAAATGCCTTAATTTATTTTGCTGTGCTTGACAAAATCGATTAAGTGTGTTACAATAACGTAGTAATTTGTTACCGACTTGTAATAATTAAAATGCAAACCTAGCTTTTGCGGTTACAAAATGGTACAGTTTAGACACGAAGGAACGACACAGTAAAATAATCTTAAAGCCTATGCGTTCACTGCGCTGCGGCAAAATCAACGAAAGGGTGTGAAACGGCAGGTTCGGTCGGAAAAATATCAGATCGGATCGTGTCAGATCTAATGAGTTATTCACAGAATACAACAGGTATCAGTACATTGAAAAGAACGCTTATGCTTATAATGGCAATGGTAGTGCTTACAGTTATGTCAGGCATTTCTGAAATGGGAGCAAGCGCTGCAGCATATGCAGTTCCGTCATTCGTTGCGGAAAAGACATATGAAAGCACAGCTAACCACCCATACAATAAGCAGACTAATACTCTTATTGTAAACTGGAAAAAGACATCAGGCGCTAAGAGCTATGAGCTTTACATCAAGGGCGGTCAGTATAAGAACTGGAAAAAGTGTGCTTCAACAACTGCCGCAAGCGCAACTGTAAAGAATCTTAAGAGAACAACAGAGTATTCTTTCAGAGTAAGAGCAGTTTATGCAGGCAACAAGTATTCTGCATATTCCTCAGTTCAGAAACTCAAGACTGCAAGAATGAACTACGATAAGGGCGGCTGGGAAGCTATGTGCCGTATCGTTTATCACGAGGTAGGTCAGATAAACAGCGATATCTGGGATAAGCCTATCGTTTACGTTGCAGACTGCGTTGCAAACCGTTACGTTGCCGCAAAGTATTCAAAAAATTCACTCTGGGCGCCATATTACAGAAACTATTCAAATATCCAGTCTGTTATCTATAACAGCGGCGGATTTATGTCAAGTGCAGGTCTTACAAGAGATGGTGCAACATATTCAAGAGTTCCTAAGAAGGTAAAGCTTGCAGTATGGGGCGCAGTTTACGGAAAGACAACATACAAGAACATCAAGAACGACTATAACGTTTATTACTGGTGCAACAGAAGCTACTATACAAACAGCAGCAAGATCGCATATACTTTCAAAATTCCGTGGGGTTATTTCAACGTTTGGAGATCCTACTGGGGATAAAGCTTATAATCATATTTGTTATAGAATTATGATAAGGTGAATAAGGGATCGGAGAGTGCAGAGCCGTATGCTCAGGCATTTTCCGATCCCTTATTTCTTGTGAAGTCCCATAAACAACGGCAATAGTCGGAAATCAAATTTGATTAAATATGTAAAATATATTAAAATACTGCGAAATGACTTGAAAAAAAGCGGAATATGGTTTATAATATATTTGTATGTAAATGCATTGATGTGTATGTTACAAACTATACTATATTACTTGAGAGGAGTTATGTAAATAATGGTTTATTCTCACGAAGTTGAAACAATGTGCCCTATCGCACAGGGCGTTGCTCACGGCGCTGCTCCTATCCCGGAGGAAGCTAAATGGGTGAAGGCTAAGGAAATCAAGGATATCTCAGGCTTTACACACGGTATCGGCTGGTGTGCACCTCAGCAGGGTACATGCAAGCTTACACTTAACGTAAAGGAAGGCGTAATTCAGGAGGCTCTGGTAGAAACTATCGGATGTTCCGGTATGACACATTCAGCAGCTATGGCAGCTGAGATCCTCCCTGGAAGAACTATTCTTGAAGCTCTTAACACTGACCTCGTGTGTGACGCTATCAACACAGCAATGAGAGAGCTTTTCCTCCAGATCGTTTACGGACGTTCACAGAGTGCTTTTTCTGAGGGCGGTCTTGTAGTAGGCGCTGGTCTTGAGGACCTCGGTAAGGGACTCCGTTCACAGGTCGGTACTATGTACGGTACTCTTGCAAAGGGACCACGTTACCTGGAAATGACAGACGGTTATGTTACAGGTATTGCTCTTAATGAAGACAATGAGATCATCGGCTATAAGTTTGTAAACTTCGGCAAGATGATGGACTTCATCAAGGCAGGCGACGACGCTAACACAGCATTTGAAAAGGCTCAGGGCCAGTACGGCAGAGTAGCTGACGCTGTTAAGATCGTTGACCCAAGAAAAGAATAAGGAGGATTAGTACGATGGCTTTATTTGAATCATATGAGAGAAGAGAAAAGCAGATTCTCGATGTTCTTGCTAAGTACGATATCAAGACGATCGAGGAATGCGCTGATGTATGTAAGGCTAAGGGTCTTGACATTTACAAGCTCGTTGAAGGCATTCAGCCTATCTGCTTCGAGAACGCTAAGTGGGCTTACACAGTAGGCTGCGCTATCGCAATCAAGAAGGGCTGCACAAGAGCTGCTGACGCTGCTGCTGCTATCGGTGAGGGCCTTCAGGCTTTCTGTATCCCTGGATCAGTAGCTGACCAGAGAAAGGTTGGTCTTGGTCACGGTAACCTCGGCAAGATGCTTCTTGAAGAGGAAACAGAGTGTTTCGCATTCCTGGCAGGTCACGAGTCATTCGCTGCTGCTGAGGGCGCTATCGGTATTGCTGAAAAGGCAAACAAGGTAAGAAAGAAGCCTCTGAGAGTTATCCTTAACGGTCTTGGCAAGGACGCTGCTCAGATCATCGCAAGAATCAACGGCTTTACATATGTTGAAACAGAGATGGATTACTACACAGGTGAGGTTAAGGAAGTATTCCGTAAGGCATACTCAGAAGGCCTCAGAGCAAAGGTAAACTGCTACGGCGCTAACGACGTAACAGAAGGCGTTGCTATCATGTGGAAGGAAAATGTTGACGTTTCTATCACAGGTAACTCAACAAACCCAACAAGATTCCAGCACCCTGTTGCAGGTACATATAAGAAGGAAAGAATCGATGCTGGCAAGAAGTACTTCTCAGTAGCTTCAGGCGGCGGTACAGGACGTACACTCCACCCAGATAACATGGCTGCCGGTCCTGCTTCTTACGGTATGACAGATACAATGGGAAGAATGCACAGCGACGCTCAGTTTGCCGGTTCTTCATCAGTTCCTGCACACGTAGAGATGATGGGTCTTATCGGCATGGGCAACAACCCAATGGTTGGTGCAACAGTTGCTTGCGCAGTTGCTGTTGAAGAGGCTATGAAGGCTTAATTTAACATAAACTGTTATTAGACAAAAATATATCCCGATTTTACGTTTCACTTTGTAAAATCGGGATATTTGTTTTATATTTCAGACTTCAAGACCATACCAGTTCGGCTTGTCAAATTTGCTCGCCGATTGATTGAAATGACCAATGTCCTCTACCTCCAATGACAGCATGAGGTCAACATCATCGGCTACGAGGAGCGTGTAAGCATTGTTGTTGAAACTTGCGGTGATATATTCTGAATTTATCAGCGGCGATCCTGTCGCTCTGTATGTTTCAAGGCTCATATTAAGACTGTCGTATATCTCATAGATTATATCATCATTCAGATTTTCTATGTCCATGACCGCACCGGCATAAAGCATCTTTTTGATATTGCTCCTGTCAATGGCTGCTATCTCAGAGTCGGATTTGAACTGTGTGTAAGTTTCGTCAGTATAAAATTCGCTCAGACAAGCCAGCATATCGTTGTATTTCAATGATGTGCGGTATATCTTGTTGTCATCTGACGGATAGAAAGTGCATAACATTTCTGTTGAAGTATCATCAATAGTTATTGTGCAGACGGCAGTGATAGTTCCTGAAATACCGTCTTTAACGTTTTCTTCGTCAAAATCAAAAGCGTCCAGCTTTTCTTTGGCGGCATTAAGCTTGCTAAGAACTTCTGTCTTAAAGGGATCTTGCTCCTGCTGAGGGATTTCTTCATCGTCCTCTGAGCTGTCTGCTATGGTGGTTTCGGGCGCTGAATAAGATGTTGTGACCTTGCTTGATACTGTGTCATTTTCGCTGCCGCAGGAAGTCATAGTGCAGATCGAAATTATTACCGAGAGTATCAAAGCTGAAATTTTTTTCATATGTATTCCTCCTGTAAAATTGATATCTGTATATGTTGATTATATCACAGCAGGTTATTTTTGTCATACGCTGACAGCGTAATTTTTTTATTTAATAAACACAGGTGAAAACAGGGGAGCGTAAGGATAAAAAGCAAAAAATATCCGCACCATTTCCCGAAATTTCGGTGTTTGAACAGCATAGGAAAATTTTTTTGAAAAAATCTCGAAAAACGCTTGACAAATGAATAAAAATGTGCTAAAATAATTAAGTCGTCAGGTGAGAAACACAAACGACAGAAAATAAAACAGATATAAATATTGGACAGGTGTCCGAGTGGTTTAAGGAGCCGGTCTTGAAAACCGGTGATACGGCAACGTACCGTGGGTTCGAATCCCACCCTGTCCGCCAATATTTTTCTTGCGGATTTGATTCCGCAATTTTTATATCTCATACTTTTGCGGATTTACCCAAGTGGTGAAGGGGCTCCCCTGCTAAGGGAGTAGGTCTCGAAAGGGGCGCGAGAGTTCAAATCTCTCAATCCGCGCCAAATCTCAGGCAGATGAGGCAATATCCGATATCAGTAATGGTATCGGATATTTTTTTATGTCTGCATGATTTAGGTGTGGCTGTGGAGTTGCTGATGTGTTCGGGTCAATAGAGAATTTTAAATAAAAGCACCGCACCGCCGACAGCGAGCTTGCGAGTGTCCTGAACCGAGCCGTCCGCCCGAGGACAGCGCAAGGGGCAAGCCCTTGCGGGGAAGTTTGTGCGTAAGGCGAGTAAGGGGCAGCCCTCTATCGCAGGGCTTGATCGACTGCTTTGCTTTGTGCGTTTGATAGTTTGTGATTGCTTTTTTTCTTTGTTCGGTGTTTATGATTTGTGTGCAGGAATTGAAAAGTGAGATAAGAGTTTAATGAAGTCGGAGTTGGTGTGAACTGGCGACCACAGGTCGCCCCTACGGAAACGTTGAGAAAAATCATTATTAGACCGCATCAAACCGAAAAGAGCTAAAACAAGACCTCATCAAAGTGGGTTTAAGTAAAAGTCATATCTCGGTTTCTTCCGAGCACAAAATAAAAAGTTCCCACAACAGACAGCGAGCTTGCCGAGCGTCCCGAACTGAGCCGTCCGCCCGAGGACCAGACAGCGAGCTTGCGAGTGTCCCGAATTACCCCGACCGGTGAGGTCGCCCGTCCGGCGAGGACTTTCAGTAAAAGACATATCTCGGTTTCTTCCGAGCACAAAGTAAAAGACCACACATCAGACAGCGAGCTTGTCGAGCGTCCCGAATAGAGCCATCCGCCCGAGGATTTTTGTGCAATTTGACATATAGATTAATTTGCATTTTAAATGATTATGTTGTATAATATAATAGTATATTTAAAAATCAGTAAAGGAAGATGAAGATGGTTTATAAGTGGTTGTGTGAACGTGAGTTGTCTGAAAAGTATTCGGACTTCGCTAACGGCTCGTATGTACTCGGCTTGTCAAAGAGCTATGCGCTGTTTCTGCTGCTGATGATTTTCTGCTCGTTCGCTCTTACATTTCTGGTGCTGAAACACCTTAAAGGTATCCTCCCTAAAGATCAGGGCAGACAGTTTGCTGTCAACGGTGCGCTTTCCGAGGGTAAGCCAAGAGGCTGCGGATTGCTGTTTATGACAACTTTTACCCTGTGTGCGGCTCTGTTTATCCCGCTGGAGATCGAAAGCGTTATATATCTTGCCTGTATCTACGGCGCTATGCTCACAGGCTATTTCGATGACGCTGCCGAAAAACCATGGGGCAATGTGAAAAAAGGTCTTTGCGACCTCGTGATATCCCTTGCGGTGGCTTTCACTTACTATCATTATAACGGCTCGGATATCCGTATCCTGCTGTTCGGCGTTGAAAGCGTCCATATCCCTGCGGCTCTGTTTATTATCCTCGCAGGCGTGCTTGTGTGGACTGCTATCAATGTTACTAACTGCTCTGACGGCGTTGACGGACTTTGCAGCTCCCTTGTAATGGCTGTGCTTGCGGTCATGCTCCTTATGACAGGCTTTGCAAAAAGCGTTTTCGGCGCAATGTCACCTTATATTATGTTTGCCACACTGGCAGCATACCTCTGGTTCAACTGCTCGCCAAGCAAAATGCTTATGGGTGACGCCGGTTCAAGAGCGCTCGGAGTGTTCCTTGCAATACTCTTCCTCAATTCAGCCGCACCGCTCAGCTTTATCCCTATGTGCATCGTTATTATAATCGATGGCGGTCTTGGACTTCTCAAGCTTTCTTTCAGACGTTTCCTCGGTATGAAGAAATTTATGGATAATATCCGTACACCTATCCACGACCACGAAAGAAAGAATAAAGGCTGGTCTGATACACAGGTGGTAACAAGATTTACTATTATCCAGCTTGTTGTGAACCTCTGCTATATGGCAGCCGTTTCTTGGATAGTTTAAGCTTGTTCAGAATTGACAGCGGCAAAAAATACAAATAAAAAGAAAAATATAAAATAAAAACGCTGTCGGAAAAATTCCGCACAATGCGGATTGGAGTGACAAAACATTAAAAATATAAAGAAAAATCTGAAATATCTGCTGAATTTCCTGTTTATCGCAGTAATATTCTGGCTGACTTTCAGACTGCTGTTTTCGGGACAGGAATTTTCTGAGATCCTGTCAGACCTGCATATGGCTGACGTTCGTTGGCTTGGTGCAGGACTTGTCCTTGCGTTTATGTTTGTCGCAGGCGAATCTGCGATCATACACTATATGCTGAGGATACTAGGGCAGAAAACTTACTTTCTCAGATGTCTGAAATATTCCTTTATAGGCTTCTTTTTCAGCTATATAACACCATCTTCTTCGGGCGGACAGCCTGCACAGATGTACTATATGAAAAAGGACGGCATAAAGATCGGCTTTTCTACGCTGATAATGCTGCTCATAACCATTGCGTATAAGGCTGTGCTTGTTCTGCTGGGACTGGGTTTCCTCATATTCAATTACGGTTTCGTAAAGGATAATGTTGGAAGGCTAGGCTGGCTGCTCATATTGGGATTTATTCTTAATATCCTGTTTATCGCAGCCCTTGCGTTTATCTTCTTTAAACCGCTGTGGGCGAGAAAAGCAGGTATAAAAATAGTGAATCTCCTTACAGGCTGGAGGATAGTCAAGCCTAAAAACAATGAAAAATATGTTTCAAAGATAATGCGTATCTGCGATACATATATAATGGGTTCGGAATATATAAAGGAAAATATACATACCATAGTGAATATTTTCCTTATAACCATAGTGCAGCGATTGTCGCTTATCGCAGTTACATGGGTGGTTTATAAAGCCTATGGACTGAGCGGACACAGCCTGCTGGAGATACTTGCTCTCCAGACTATGATAAATGTGGCGGTGGATATGCTGCCGCTGCCTGGCGCAGCAGGAGTTACCGAGGGCAGCTTTATGGTGATGTTCGGAAACATCTTCGGCGACGATCTGGTAAAGCCTGCACTTCTGCTCAGCAGAGGCATAAGCTTTTATGCTGTGCTTATCGCAGGTGCGATAGTGACGCTTGCAGCGCATATTATCGTCCTCAGAAATGATAAGAAATTCGCCGATGCGAATGGATCAAATGAAGAAAACAATAAGGTTATCAATGAAAAGGAATGAGCCAAATGATAGGATTTTATAATTATTCTGTTATACTTACATATATCGGACTTGCATCATCGGTGTTCGGTATCACACAGGTCTTTGAACATCACGAGTCGGTAGCGTTTCTCTGCCTTCTCCTTTCGGGAATATGCGACCTCTTTGACGGAAAGATCGCAAGAAGTATGAAAAACCGCACCGAGCATGAAAAAGTTTTCGGCATACAGATAGATTCGCTCTGCGATCTGGTGTGCTTCGGCGTTTTCCCTGCGGTCATAGGCTATCAGTATCCGTCAGTCTATCCGCTGAGAGTAGTATCAGCCATAATGATAGTGCTTTGCGCTGTAATAAGACTTGGCTACTTTAACGTTATGGAAGAGGAAAGACAGCGTGAAACCACCGAGAACCGAAAGGAATATCAGGGATTGCCTGTTACAACGGTAGCGATCATTCTTCCGCTGCTGTATCTGGGCAAGCATAATATACCTGTAAATGTGTTCCCATATGTTTTCCAGTCCTTTATGATACTTATTTCTATCCTTTTCATACTGAGGATAAATGTAAAGAAGCTTTCAATGAAGGGCGTACTGATCCTTTTCACAATGGGTGTGCTTATTTTCCTCGGCTATCTTAAAGTCAATCATATTATATAGATCTATATAAGAAAAGAGGGCGGTCATATGAAATATCGTGACAGAATGGACGGAGAGTACAGCGTTACAACAGCGCAGGATAAATTTCTTGCGGACGCTTACGGTTCGTCAGCAGGCAGAGCGCTTATGAAATTCCTATCCCTGCCTGTTTTTTCAAAGTGTGCAAGACATATACTTAACAGCAGGATCTCAGCAGGGTTCAGCGTGGATTTTGCAGAGAAGAACAATATTGATCTTTTTGATTACGAACAGTGCAATTACCGATCGTTCAATGACTTTTTCACAAGAAAGATCAAGCCCGGCAGAAGATTTGTGACCAAGGACGATACCATGCTCATATCTCCTGCTGACGGAAAGATATCGGCTTACAGCATTACAAATTCAAACATATTTGTAATAAAAAACTCGGTTTACAGTGTGGAGAGCCTGCTCAGGGATAAAAAGCTTGCCGCTAAATATATGGGCGGTACGGCTTTGATAATCAGACTTTCGGTGGACGACTATCATAGATACTGCTATCCTGCAAACGGCGTGAAGAGCCATGACCGCTTTATCAGCGGTTTTCTGCATACCGTAAACCCTGTTGTGAACAGATATATACCTGTATATAAGGAAAATTCAAGAAGCTACTGTATGCTCAGAACTGACAATTTCGGGGATATCATTCAAATGGAGGTCGGCGCACTTATGGTGGGCAAGATCTCGAATAACTATCCTTTCGGTCCTCATAAGGTAAAAAGAGGTGAGGAAAAGGGATTTTTTGAATTCGGCGGTTCTACTATCGTGCTGCTCCTTGAAAAGGATAAGGTCAGAGTATGCTCTGATCTGCTGAAAAATACAGCCGAGGGTTATGAAACTAAGGTAAAGCAGGGCGAGATGATCGGCGAGAGCATATAGAACAGCGTATCCTGCAGGAAATTTTATTATCGGGAGGTCCCTTTGTGGATAAATTAAACATCGGACAAATAGACAGAGAATTCTACTATGACGGAAATGACTTAGGGGCAACTATTCTGGAGGACAGGACGCTTTTCAAGACCTGGTCGCCATATGCGTCGGGGGTATATCTTAATCTTTATCTTGACGGCAAGGGAGATAACAAGATCGAAACGCTGCCGCTTGAAAGATTGGATAAGGGCGTATGGTATGTGGAGCTGTTCAGAAACTGCGACGGCGAGTTCTACACCTTCACATATGAATTTGACAACGGAAAAAGAAGATACGAAACCATTGATATCTATGCGAAAGCCTGCGGTGTAAACGGCGACAGGGGAGCGGTAGTGGACTTCAAAACTACCGACCCTAACGGCTGGGACAGAGTTAAAAGACCAAAATGTGCAAATGCCTGCGAGGCGGTGGTATATGAGTGCCATGTAAGGGATTTCTCCATAGATCCGAGTTCGGGAGTCTGTCCTGAACACAGAGGAAAATATTTGGGATTTTGTGAGAGCAGGACAAGGAACAAAGGCATCGAAACCTGCCTTGACCATTTAAAAGAGCTTGGCATCACACACGTTCATCTGCTGCCTGTGGAGGATTATGCTACCGTTGATGAGAGCAGACCCGACAAGGCGCAGTACAACTGGGGATATGACCCGAAGAATTTCAACTGCCTTGAGGGATCATATTCGACAGATCCCGAAGACCCGAAATGCAGGATAAATGAGTTCAAGCAGCTGGTCATGACGCTGCATAAGAACGGTATAGGCGTTATAATGGACGTGGTCTACAACCATACCTATTTTACGGAGGAGTCATCTTTTGAAAAGGCTTTCCCCGGATATTATCACAGAGTATGGAATGACGGATCATTTTCAAATGGTTCGGGCTGCGGAAATGAAACTGCGTCGGATCATCTGATGATGAGAAAATTTATAATAGATTCGCTGAAATTCTGGGCAACGGAATATAAGGTGGACGGTTTCAGATTTGACCTTATGGCTCTGCACGATATCGAAACTGTGAACATTATAAGAGATGAACTCAATAAGCTTGACCCTGAGCTGCTTATGTACGGCGAGGGCTGGACAGGAGGCGAATCTCCGCTGGCTGCTGATAAGCTGGCTTATAAGTGGAATTCCTATCAGTTCGGCAGGGTAGGTCTGTTCAACGATAATATCCGTGACGCTATAAAGGGCGGAACGTTCAACCCATATGATATGGGATATGTCAGCGGAAACAAGAACGCTGCGTCATTCCTCAGAAGAGGTATAGCAGGTTCTGTTCCTCATCATCAGCTTAAAGATGTGCCTGAGGCTTGCTGGGCATTTGAACCTACTCAGACTGTGAACTACTGCGAGGCGCACGATAATCACACGCTGTGGGATAAGCTTCAGATATCGGCGAAGAACTATACTGAAAAATCGAGAGTGCGTATGGATAAGCTTGCGGCTGCCATAGTTATACTTTCGCAGGGAATGCCTTTTATTCAGCTGGGACAGGATTTCCTCAGAACAAAGCCGAGGGCGCTTGAAGAGGGAGAAACTCCAGATGAGGTGAACATATACAGCCAAAATAGCTATAATGCTCCGGATTTCACCAATGCGATAAAGTGGGGCAGAAAGCAGGAATACAAGGAAGTTTTCGATTTCTACAAGGCGCTTATAAAGCTGAGAAAGAGCAGCCATTTGTTCAGGCTCAGCACTAAGGGCGACGTTGACGCACATCTTGAATTTCTTGACAGCGGCGACTGGAATTTTGTTGTATATAAGCTTGAGGACGAGAACGAATGTTATGTTGTCGCACTCAATCCGCATACGGAGAATAAGTATTTCAATCTTCCGTGGGGACGTTTTTACCGCTGCCTTGACGAAAACGGCAGAATGAACGGCAATCTTGAAGAGGGAAATGTATGCTGTCCGGCTCTGACGGCAGTAGTTTTTAAAAGGAAAAAGGATCAATAATCAATTTTTTTGAAAGCGAATTATATCAGAATACCGCTGAATGTGTGGTAAATGTATATAAAAACAGCGGTATTTTGAATTAATTTGTTGAAAAAGTAGAAGTGATAAAAAAGTGTTGACAAAACGGGTTGTGTGTGCTATAATAATTAAGCTGTCAGATGAGAGAAACGACAGAGAAAAATAAATAATAAAAATCGAGGCGTAACTCAGTTTGGTAGAGTGCTTGGTTTGGGACCAAGATGCCGCAGGTTCAAGTCCTGTCGCCTCGACCATGATTTTAAAAGACTGCTTATTTAGGCGGTCTTTTATTTTTGTACACGTTTTTTACACGGATTTGTGGATTTATAACTTTACACCGTTAAGCACACCTATCGCACGTTCCGATTCTCTCGGATAAAGGTGAGCGTATGTTTTGAGTGTGATTTCGACATTTGAATGTCCAAGACGTCTTGCTACCTCCTGAATATTTATCCCCTCATTCGCCAACAGTGAAGCATGACTGTGCCTAAAATCGTGTATGCGAATACGCTTTACGGCTGCGGCAGAAGAAAATTTTTCGTTCATATGCTGCACTGTGGTGTCCCTTATGGGGCGTTCACCTCCGCATATGTACTGACTTTCACGGAATCCGTCAAGCCTCATACAACGCTCTCTATGCTTGTTCAGCACCTCTATAAGCGGTTCGGGTATTTCGATGGTACGAACGGAACTATGATTTTTGGGCGGTGTTACCCTGTCCTCCCCTTTCAGCTTTTGGCTTATGCTTTTCGTAATGCTTATATTGTCGCCTTTGATATCGGTCCATTGCAAAGCATAGATCTCACCTTTTCTCATACCCATATAAAAAGCTGTGCAGAAGAAAACATAGTAATTCCAATCGTACAGAGAGCCGTTTGCTTCCGACTTCTCACAATACTCTCTTGCGGCTGTGATGAATTTATGAAATTCCTCAGGAGTATAAAAAAGCATTTCTTTGTGCAACTCCATAGGTGCTTTAAAATTGCCGACTTTTAGCAGCGGGTTAGTCTGTATATACTCCATTTTAACAGCGTAATTCAGCATTGCTCTGAACTCGCCGTAGATATTCTTCCTCATGCGAATACTGAGTCCTTTATCTTCAATATTCCTTTTCCAATTTTCAAGTACAGGTATATTAAGCTTGTCCAGCTTTATGTCCGACAATATCGGTACAACGTGCTGAGAAAGTATTGTCTGAGTTTTTTCAAGAGTCGATTCTCTTACCTCATGCTTTTTGGCGGTAAGATATTCACTGTAAAGCTGACCGACTGACATTCGCTGCGCAGGCTGTTCGATCTTCACCGAATGGATCAGCTGCATTTCCAGCTGTTTAGCCGCCTCTGCTCCATAAGTCACACGATCCAACTGGTGCTGCTTTCCGAGAGCATCGGTGTAGTTGATACGCACACGGTATTTTTGCAGACCGTCTTTCTTGATGTTCTTCCCGCTTTTGTCCGTCATTTTGTAAATTGGCATTGTATTTCCTCCTATCATATCTTATCGTTTTGTTGACATCAACAAAATGTTATGTTATAATAAAAGGGCAGAATTCGCCCTTTCTTAGCTGGTTGGGGTGTGAATTTTAACTGAGCCGATACTGTCAACATCGGTTCATATGTCCTCTGAGTGCTGTCAACGCTCGGAGGACTTTTTTTATTAGTCGATCTTATGTCCGCAATAAGGACAATATTTTTTATCTTTGTCATCGTCTTTGTCAATGACCTCTGAAAATCCCGCTGTGATAATACCTGTCGGCACAGCAACAAGACCGATACCCAGCAGGGCGATTATTGTACTAAGCACCTTTCCTGCTATCGTCACAGGGTATATGTCACCATACCCTACTGTTGTCAATGTGGCTACGCTCCACCACAGTGCCTGAAAAACGTTCGTAAAGGTTTCGGGCTGTGCTTCGTGTTCAATGTTGTACATTATAAGTGCAGCTATCAGCATAAGCAATCCCACCACAAGCAGCGATGATATCAGCTGAGATGCCTTGCGTTTAAAAACCTCAGCGATAGTTGACAGTGCTTTGGTATAGCGATTGATCTTAAACAGCCTGAGCAGCCGCACAAGCCTGAGTGTCCTCAGCGCCCGCAGGTCGATAGGTATCAGCATAGGCAGGTAAAACGGCATTATCGCCAGCAAGTCAATTACAGCCATAAAGCTGAAAACATATTTTAGTCTTGCTTTTACAGGTGAAAGCTCAGGCTTTAAAGTGTCCGCTGTCCATACTCTTAATATGTATTCAAAAGTAAATATAATGACTGATATAGTTTCGATCACTGACATAATGCCTTTGACATTATCGGGCAGCTGAAACGTTTCCGCCACAACGGAAGATGTGTTTATGACAATGAGTATTATTATCATCACTTCAAATATTTTGTTGTGGTTCACAAGCTCAAAGGCTTTGGATTTTATGGTTTTGTACATTTATTTTGTCCACCTAATTTGCAAGCTGCTAAACGTCAGCTCAACTATATATAACCGAAAGAAAATCATTCTCGTTGATGATCTTTACTTTCTTGCCTGCTTCTTGAAGTTCCCTTGCTTTTAATACCTCAGAGCCGTAATTGCCGTATGACCAATCAGGACTGCCAAAAGCACCTATTACAAGATAGTCGGTCTTGCCGCTTACGGCTTTTCTTATGATTGCCCCCATATCTTCATATATGGGCGTTATCTCACTTATATCTCCGAGCTGACACTCACCTGTAAATACAAGCACCTTACCATTAAGGTCTATAAGCTCGTCTGGCGAAACGTCTTTGTCGAACTTAGGCTTGCAGATATCATTGAAAACCTCAAGCATTTCATCAAGTTCAGATTGCTCCAATATGCCGTCCTCCAAAGCGTTTTCGATTATTCGTTTCAGCTTGTCGAACGGATAGTCATTACAATACTCGTCATTGCTTTCAAGCCAATCTTTCAGTTCCATAACTTCATCATCGGTCAGAATATTATCGTCGGTAATATCCAGAAGCAGTTCTTGGAGCTGCTGTATGGCTTTGGTCTTTGCCGAGTAGCGAACGTTATAGCTGTTCTTTTTCAACGTGAATTTTGCATGATTATGTATCGTTGGCATTGCTTTTTTACTCAGCTTTTCAAATACCTGCTGAGTTGCCAACACATCAGGCAATGCACGGTGGGCAGAGTCATTGGTGACATTAAGCATTCTGCATAGCGTACTCAGCTTGTGATTTTCAAGTTTCGGAAACACCTGTTGAGAAAGCTCCAGCGTATCACATACTTTATTCTTGTATGGCAGATTAAAACGCTGACAAGCTGCCGAAATAAACTGACTGTCAAATTCTATGTAATGTCCTACAAGTATATCGTTTCCGATAAATTTCAAGAACTTCGGAAGCACGATATTTATACTTGGTGCGTCCGAGACCATTTCATTTGTTATCCCTGTGAGATCTTCGACTTCTTCGGGTATTCTTTTCTTAGGCTTGACAAGCTGCTCGAATGTATCAATTATTTCAAAGTTTTCAACAAGCACCGCTCCAAATTCTGTGATATAGTCATACTGTGGGTTAAGCCCTGTTGTTTCAAGGTCTATAACAACATATCTGTTAGGGACAGACTGCTTTTTCTTTGGCTTTGGTGCTGTTGGTTCATTGTAACTAATAACTTTGTCATTTGTCTTTTCAACTGTATCTATCTTACTCATCGGTTTGTTTTTATTTTGCCTTCTCAGCACAATAAATGCGATAATTAATATAGCAGCTATCGGCAAAGCTATAAACCAGAACTTGAAGAAAAGCACCATAACGAACATTATCGCTATCAAAGCAATAATATATCCCACAAAAATTCCTCCTAAATGTCACTAATTTCGACATATATAAACTTTTTATTGCAAAACTTTACATTACTCGAATTTAGTGATATAATATATTTGTAAGTAACGGGAGAAATCTTGTTATTTTATTCCTGTCAGTATTTGCGGTACTGGCGGGGATTTTTTTATGCTTACAATGTTTTGATAATGGTTTTGACTACTCCGAGTATCCTTATGCGCTCACGGTCAGCACCCGAAAATTCTCTTGGCTGATATTCAGGGTTGAAAGAGATAAGACGTATTATATCATCATCATATTCTATTTTTTTGACAACACCGTTCTCGCCGTCGATAAGAGCAACGACTACCTGTCCGTTTTCCGCCCAGTCTTGACGCAGCACCTGTATTTTATCTCCGTTTTCTATTTTAGGATACATACTGTCGCCTGTAACTACGATACACATAGTATTTTCGGCTTCCTCATCATTAACGATATACAATGGTATATATTCGGTTATATAATCGTCCGCATACGCTCCGAACCCTGCCGAAACGCTTTCATACACAGGGATCATTCGTATTTTATCCTGTGGAAGTACAGCGCCTATATTTGATTCCACAGCGGTTTCGGTATGATTATTTTCATTACGTCCCAGAAGATAATCAGATGAAATATTGAGTGTTTTACATATTTTTAAGAGTATAGCTGTACTTACATCACGTTCACCACGTTCATAAGAGCCATATGTCCTTAAATTCATATCTAATTTCTGAGCAAGTTCTTTCTGAGAAAGACCTGCTTTTTTTCTTGCTTCTTTTATTTTTTCAGGTAAATTCATAATGAACCTCCTATATAATGTTCACCCTTTGTGTAAATAATAACACATTTTGTGCAAAAAGTCAAGTATAAATAGTTACACAAATAGTGTACATATTGCACAAATTTTAGTTACATATTTCGTGTATGTTTTTAATGAAAATGCATTGACTACTTACACATAACGTGTTATAATATACACATAGAACGGAGGTGAACACAAATGGTCAAGCTTAAAGACAAAATAAAAGAGTTTTCCGAGATCGTGGAGGAAATCGAAAAACTCTTGATCAGGATAATTTCGCTGGTAGGCTGGATAATTATTCTGATAGAAGCACTAAAATAGTGCAGGCGGAGCGAAAAGCTCCGCTGTACTGTTCAGTATATCATACGGCTGACCATTTGTCAAGATATGAGAGAAAGCAGAAAAAGTATTTTAAAACTTGTAATAAAGCTGTTTGAACTTCTGGGACTTTTGTTTTCCCTGACAGCTTTAATAACCTTTTTAATGAATGAAGTGAGGTGAGAATATGGCAGAGGTGTTTAATAACATTCGTGCAGAATGCGCAAGAAAGCGTATTCCGCTTTGCGAGCTGACATCAAAAGCAGGCATTGAGAGAAAGACTTTCTATAACTGGGAAGATAAAGGAGATATGCCTTTAAGCGCACTGAATAAGTTCGCAGAGATACTTAATGTCACAACTGATAAGCTGCTTGGTATTGATCTTAATAAGTGAGTATGGAGAGAGGGTGAGAAAATGACCAAAACATATCAGATCGAGTTCACGACTGAGTATAGCGAAACACGAGTAGTCAGCGTATCAGCGCACAGTACAATAGACGCACTTCGCAAGGCAGGCTATGAATGCCGCACAGGTGAACATATAGCGTCAGTGAAGGAGGTAAACTAAATGAGATCCCCAAATATCGAAACTGCGGTACGCCTATACTATGAGAAGCCCGAAATAACCAATGCGGATATCAAGGAGCTGTTCGGCACAGGCGAAACGCAGACTATCAAGATCAAGAGAGCGGTCAAGGAAGAAATGGCAAAGCAGGGCGTTAAGTCATGGCTGCCCCACTCTATAAACACAAGGATCGCATACAAGGTCTGGGGCATTGACATAGACGATTATGAAAAACGTCTGAAAAAACTGAGGGCGCTTGCCCTTGAAACTTGAAAGGAGCTGAACCCCATGATACTGAGCGACAGCGCATTTTTCCTGGCAATGCTGATAATATCAGTGCTGCTTCTGTGGGTATGCTGGGTGTACGATAATCTTAAGTACGAGGCAGACCAGAACGAGCGCAAGCGGCTTGCGGCGGAAAATGAGCAGCTAAAACAGGAGCGTGACCAACTGACGGACAAGCTGTCACATTCATACGGAGAGATCACATATGCCGTCAGAGGAAAGATGTATAAGGAGGAATAAGAAAATGGACATCGTACTTATAGCGGGAATGATAGTCGTCACCGCAGCAGCCGTAATAGCATTTTTCGCAGGCTCGAAGGACGATAAGGATAATGATAATACAGATAGGAGCGATAATGATGAACACTAATGTTAAACCGCCACGCAACACACTTTCAATGCATTTCTGCACGTTTCTGACGGGCAAGAAAAAGCCTGAGTGCGGAGTGCTGAACGTAACACCCACAGAGGAATACTGCCGTAGCTGCAAGTTCTTCAAGACACACAAACAGTTCGAGGACGGAGTAAAGCAGGCTGAGAAAATGCTCAGTGACAAAGGTTTGCAGAGAATAGTGAAGTTCGATTACAACGGCGACCGCTATATCAGCGTTGAGCCTGTTCCAAAGATTTAAGGAGTGATAATAATGATAACGAAAGAGGAGTTTGAAAAGGCGGTGGATCACTGCAATGGTGACACTATCACTTGCTGTGGCTGCCCACTTTATGGCAAACAACATCATTGTGTTGTGTATTTAACTGAGTACATAAAAGAAAACGAGCCTGCACCTGCGGTAACAGATACAAGCTCGGAGGTATCGCTTGGCGATACGAAAAAAATTTTAGCACACCTTGATGATAGCACAAAAGAGCAGATTTGTCAAGCGTATGATACCGCTGACGAAGCCTGCACAGATATACTTACTATCTATGAAGGAATGTCACCGCAAGAGCAGAGAGCCTTTGATATCGGTGAGGTATACGGAAAAATATTCAGCACAAGGTGTAAACTTGAAGAACTGAAAGATGGTGACAGCAATGAACATTAACGCAAAGAAAGCTCAGGACAAGTTGTCGCAGGAGCTGTCAGCTGCAAAGCTGGGCAGCCGTGCAAAGGCAGTTGCAAAGCCTACCCTTGACGCTCTCAAAACTTTCTGTGAGCAGAATGAGGAATTTGCCCAAGCTGTATTGCAGACGGACAGGACCTTTGCCCAATGCGTTGAAAATGCTGTCAAGGGCGCAGGCGGAAGTATCTCAGATATCGAGGTCTACCGCAGAGCCGTAAGCTTTTACTTCAAGGGTGCGGACGTTCATTTCAATATGACTATCGACTTAGGTGACGGCTCGGACGATGAAGAAACTGTAAGACCGCCTGTCAGCCTGTCCCTCGACAGCTTGCTGGACTTCTGAGGTGACAGTATGAAAAAGGCGAGAAAAGAGGCTCTTATCTATTGCTTCCCTGCGGTGAGTGAAGAACTCTTGAAAAAAATGAAAGGCAAGGGCGCTGAAAATTATGTGGTGTTCCTCACAAGAGGTGCTGAACTTTTCGCACGCTGCTTTCACAGATATTCAAAGGGTGAGATCGTGGAGCGACAGCGCTATGTCTTTGCTAAAGACGGCTCTGTGAGATACGGCAGTGACAACGGCGTTAACTGGTCCGTGCGCACCGATTTTCGTGAGCCTGTCTTTTACAAAAGCTGTATGGGATATAACTATGATGATTCCTATTCGGTACTGAATATCAAAGCCATAGACGAATCAGATATGCGGTATAGTCAGTATCAGCTTTATCACGGCAATATGCTTATGTGCTATCTGCACGCATGCTGCAAGCACCCTAACCTTGAGTATCTTATGAAGCAGGGTTATGATGTGACAGATGTGGCTTACACAGGCTGGTGGGGATATCAGGAAAAGTTTCTGCTTTCTCAGCGTATAAACTGGAAAAGCAATGACCTGCTGAAAATGCTTGGCTTAAACAGGACAGAGTTCAAGACGCTCAAAGGCAATGAATGCCTCTGGGAACAATATCTTGACTATCGTGAGGAATATCCGAAACTGAAACCCGAAGATATCCTGTATATCGCAAAGATCTTCAAGGACGAACACGGCACCCTTGAACGTCTTGTAAAGACAACAGGTCTTACACCGCAAAGACTGGCACGATACATAAATGAGCAGGAGATAAGACCACTTGATTACGGCGACTATCTCGATCAATGTAAAACGCTTAAATACAACATTCACGATACAATGATAGCGTTGCCCCACGACTTCTGGACAATGCACAACAGGCTCACTAAAATGATCAATTACGAGCATGACGAGCTTGTTTTGCAGAACTTCACAAGCAGGCTTGCGGAGCGTGTCAGCCTTGAATTTTCGGCAGACGGCTTGCTTATCAGACAGCCCCACAGTTTGCAGGAGATAGAGGACGAGGGCAGGATATTGGAGCATTGCGTGGGCGGATATGCAGAACGTCACGCTATGGGAAAACTCAGCATAATGTTTCTGCGGAAAGTGTCTGAGCCTGACAAGCCTTACTATACTGTTGAGGTGAGCAAGTATGGCGGTATCGTGCAGTGCAGAGGATATAGAAACAACGTGGTACATAACGGCGGTGAGGACAAGCCGCAGAAGATAAAGAACTTTGAAAAGAAGTATCAGCAGTATCTTGACAGGGTATTTGCTGAGAAACGAAAGGAGCGTAAAACAGCGTGAACGAACTATCAGCAGATTACATAAAAGCGCAGGAGCTTGACCGCAGGATAAAGACCTCGGCTCAGCTTGCGCAGCAGAGCCTTTACGATATGTGTATGGGCTTTAAGGAAATGAGGGACAGCAGGCTTTACAAGGAGCTGGGATATTCGGATTTCGGGAATTACTGCGAGCAGGAAACAGGGTTTTCAAAGATGAATGTATACAGGTACATTTCGATTGCTGAAAATCTGCCACAGGATTTTGTAACCTCGAGGTTACAGATCGGAGTTAAAAAACTTACTCTGCTTTCCAAACTTTCCGAGGACGAACGTACACAAATGACCGAGAACACCGACCTTGAAAACACTACTGTCAAGGAACTCAAAGCAAAAATAGATATTTTGCAGAACGAGCGTGACAGAGCCATGGAGTCGAATGCAGAGGCAAGTCATCAGGTCTTTATGGCGGATAAAAAGGTGCTTGAAATGAAAAGAAAGGTAACACAGCTTGAAGCCGAGATAAAGGATCTTGAAAGCCGTCCTATCGAGGTGGCTGTGGAAACGGACAGCAAAGAGGTGGCAAACCTCAAAGACGCTATGCGGCGTGTTGATCTTGACTGGTCGGAGAAATATTCAAAGCTTGAAGAGGACAGCCTTAAAGACCGCAGAGAGCTTTTGCAGAAAGCCGAGCAGGCTGAAAAGGACAAGCAGGAAAAGCTTGCACAGCTGAAAACGGAACTTGAAAATACTAAGGCTGAGTATGAAAAAAAGCTTGCGGGGAAGGCTGATACTGCTCCTGCACAGGACGATAAAGCTGTCTTCAAGGCTTATCTTTCCACCGCTGTTGACAGCGTGAACAGACTTTGCGCTTTCGTTTCCGAACACAGTGACAGCGGAAATTACGGGCTTTTTACACAGAAAGCAAGACAGCTTGCAGATATAATAACAAATAAACTGGAGAGGTGCTGACATATGAAACTTTACGAGATAGCCAATGATTTTCAGCTGCTTTTTGACAGCCTTGAAGATATGACGGAGAACACAGAGCTTACTGACGAACAGCGGGCTGACGCAGAACAGGCTTGGTTCGATACTCTTGAGGGTATCGAGATCGATCTTGCGGACAAGGCGGAAAATGTTGCGGTGTATATCAAGACGCTCAAAGCCGAAGCGGATATGCTCAAAACGGAAGAGGACGTTCTCAAAAAGCGCAGGGAGCAGAAGTCAAAACGTGCCGAAAGCCTGAAAGCGTATCTTATGAACTGTATGCAGAGGGTGAACCTCACGAAGATAGAACGTCCTATGGCGAAGATAACTCTGAGGAACAATGCCGAATCTGCGATGATAGCGGACGAGAAAGCCTTTATCGAGTGGGCGGAAAATAACCATGACGAACTGCTGAGATACAAAGCCCCCGAAATAGCAAAGACTGAGGTAAAAAAGTTCCTGCAGGCAGGGGGCAGCATACCGAACGTTACACTTGGCAGAACAAAGTCGCTGATAATAAAGTAAGGAGGAAAAGAGAATGGGACTTGCAATACTTGTATTAGGATTTTCAGGAAGTGGCAAATCTGCTTCCCTGAGAAATTTTAAGGAGGACGAACTTGCTCTTGTAAATGTGAACGGAAAACAGCTTCCGTTCCGCACACAGTTCAAATCGGTGATACATACTGACAATTACGGAGAGATAGAGCGTTTTATGAAAACTCAGACGGCGAAGTCCATAGCAGTTGACGACAGCCAGTATCTTATGGTGAATGAGTTTATGCGCCGTGCAAAGGAAACTGGTTTTCAGAAGTTTACCGACATTGCAAAGAATTTCTGGGAGCTTGTAAGAAGCGTTGAAATGCTTCCGGAGGACGTTATCGTGTATTTTCTCAATCACCTTGATACAGGGGACGATGGCAGACAGAAAGCTAAAACTATCGGCAAGCTGCTTGATGAAAAGATAACTGTTGAGGGTATGTTCACAACTGTGCTGAAAACTGTTGTGGTTGACGGCAAGTATCTTTTCGCTACTCAGACGGACGGCACGGACACCTGCAAAAGTCCTATCGGGCTGTTTGACAGCGTGTATATAAGCAACGATCTGAAGCTTGTTGATGAAGCGCTGAGAACATACTATCACCTTGCTGACGAGCATATCTGTTCAGAGTGCGGAAAAGTCATAACTTCAGACGGCAAGCGCACAGTACAGCAGATCATAGACGGTTCGGTGAATAATTACGGCAAGCAGCTATGTATGAAGTGCGTGCTGAAACGTGTAAAGGCGGAGAAGTCAGATGCAGCTAAGAGCGTATCAGAATGACCTTGTGGAGCAGGTTCGGCAGGCTTGGCGGGCAGGATATAAAGCACCCTGTATCGTCCTGCCCTGCGGCGGCGGAAAGTCCTGCATCGTGGCGGAAATGGCAAGACGGACGACCTTTAACGGCAAGAGAGTGCTTTTCCTCGTCCATCGCAGAGAGCTTGTGGAGCAGATAAAAAAGACCTTTATCCGCTGGGGAGTTGATATGAAACTCTGCGAGGTAGGTATGGTGCAGACCATTACAAGACGTCTGAAAAAGCTTGCCAAACCTGCCCTTATCATAACGGACGAAAATCATCACAGCCTTGCTCAGTCATACAAGCGGATATACGAATACTTCTCAGATGTGCCGAGGGTGGGCGTTACTGCGACACCTGTCCGCCTTAACGGTGACGGTCTGGGAGATGTTAATGACAAGCTTATCATCGGAGTGTCCGCAAAGTGGCTTATCGAGCATAACTGCCTTGCGCCTTATGATTACTATGCCCCTGACGTTGCCGACCTTACGGGACTTCACGTTTCACACGGCGAATATATGGCGGCGGATATAGAGAAAGCCATGGTGAAAAACACTGTTTTCGGTGATGTCATAAAGTATTACAAGCAGCTTGCTTTCGGCAAAAAGGCTGTGTGTTATTGCGCTTCCGTCAGACATTCTCAGCGGACGGCGGAGGTTTTCAACGAAAACGGCATAAAGGCGGCGCACATTGACGGCTCTACCCCAAAGGCAGAGCGTGACAGCATAATCGGCGCTTTCCGCAGGGGCGACATAACGGTGCTGTGCAACGTTGACCTTATCTCAGAGGGCTTTGACGTTCCCGACTGCGAGTGCGCAATACTTCTGCGACCCACAAAGAGCCTTACCCTTTACATTCAGCAGGCTATGAGATGTATGCGTTATCGTCCCAACAAAAGAGCCGTCATAATCGACCATGTGGGCAACTATGCAAGGCACGGTATGCCCGATGACGACCGTGAATGGAGCTTAGAGAAAAAACCGAAAACCGCCCATAAAAAGCAGGAACATAGCGACAAGGTGAAGCAATGCCCCGAATGTTTCTTTACCTTTTCTGCACCGCCTGCGGGGAAGAAAGCATACTGCCCTCACTGCGGATACGAGTTCCCCTCAGCTGAAAGAAAGCTTGAAACTGACAGCAGCGTAGGGCTTGTAAAGGTAGAGGGATTCAAGCTTGATTTCAGTTCGCCTGCCGACTGTCACACCTATCCTGAGCTTTTGCAGTATGCGAAAAACCACGGATACAAGGCAGGCTGGGCATATCATATCGCAAGGCAAAGGGGGCTTATCGGTTGACAGAAGAACACAGTATACAGAACGAGATACGCTGTGCGGTTTCGCCTTACTGCACTATCTTTCGTGTGAACGTAGGCGAGGGGAAAACTGTTGACGGCAGATATTTCACCACAGGAGTGCCGAAAGGTTTCTCGGACCTGTTCGGTGTGCGGCATAAGGACGGCAAAGCTGTCTTTATCGAGGTCAAAACAAAGTCGGGGCGGATTCGTCCTGAACAGAAGAAGTTCATAACAAAAATGCGTGAGTGCGGAGCAGTAGCAGGCATATGCCGCTCGGCAGAGGACGCAGTAAAATTAGTAACGGAGGAATAAAAAATGGGATTTAAGTCAAATCAATCAGAAGCTTATCAGAACGGTATCAAGCCTGAGGGCGATTACGAATGCATCATAGCAGCCATAGAGGAACGCACAACGAAGAAAGGTTCAATGAGACTTAACTTCACGCTGGTCATCAGAAATGACGTGCAGGGGCAGAAGTACGGCAATGCCTGCCTGTTCCACACCATATGGAAAAAGCACGAGCCGAACGAGAACGATATGCAGGTTGAGGGGTACAACTTTGCGCAGCTTATGGCAATGGGCAAGGCGGCGCAGCTCCCCGACGGCAAGGAGTATGACAGCCTAAAAGCATACTGCACCGACCTGCTGAACAAGTGCATAAGGGTCAACCTCAAACACGAATCAAACCCTGATTACAGAAACGGAGAGCCGCAGGAACGCATTAATTTTGTCAGCCCCACAAAGCACCCTGAGTGCCGTCATAAGTTCAAGTCCTCTGCGCCGAAGTCAGACAGCTTTGCAAACACTCAGCAGACAGGTTTTGCGAATACTCAGCAGTATGCGAACTCTGCCATAGGCTCACTTGACGACTTTGAAGAAGTGCTTTCAGATGACGGCGTACCATTTTAAAGGTGATGTTTAATGTACGAAAAAATACCGCAGGAACTTAAACTCCTGCCGAACTGGATATGCTGGAAGGCTGTTCCCGATGAGGAGAGGGGGAAGATGAGGAAAGTTCCCGTTGATTCGCTGACAGGCGCAGGGGCAATGTCCAACAATCCATCGACTTGGACGGATTTCGATACCGCCGTAAGAGAGTCGGCAAAGTATTCGGGAATAGGCTTTATGTTCGGTAACTGCCCATATTTCGGGGTGGATATTGACGGCGCAGAGGAAGAGCTTGAGGCATACCGCAGGGGTGAGGACGGCAATATCATTTCCGAGTTTATCTCCACCCTGCAAAGCTATGCCGAGATATCTCAGTCGGGAAAAGGCATACATATCATATGCAGGGGAACGCTCCCGAAACAGGGCAGGCGCAGGGGCAATGTGGAGATGTATGAGGACGGAAGATTTTTCGTTATGACAGGCATATCCTGCTCTGAATATGGTGGCATTGCAGAGTGTACCGAGGTGATAAAACCTCTCCATGAGAAATATATCGGCGGAGGAAAAGAGCCGCAGGCTGCACCCGTCAGAACGGTGTGCCTTGAAACCGCAGACGAGATAGTCCGTGCGGCGGCAGGGGCAAAGAACGGCGGAAAGTTCGTTTCCCTTTACGGCGGAAGCACCGCAGGATACACTTCTCAGTCTGAGGCGGATATGGCGCTCTGCTCGATGCTTGCATTCTGGACAGGCTGTGACGCTGACAAAATGGACGTGATATTCCGCTCTTCGGGACTTATGCGTGAAAAGTGGGACAGACCTCAGTCGGGTTCGACCTACGGCGCACTCACTATTCAGAAAGCTATCGCAGACTGCACGCAGGTATATTCACCGAAGACAGTTGGGACAGCAGGAGATCTTTCGGTGAATTTCAAGCGTAACAAAGACAAGTCCGAGGGGATATCTCTCGGTGCAAAGCAGGAAGAGGACAAGGACGGCAGGACAAAGCTTTATTCTTTCGATGATACGGGCAATGCAATGCGTTTTACCGACCTTTTCGGGGATAAGGTGAGATACTGCTATACGGACAAGCGCTGGCTGTGGTATGACGGCAGAAAGTGGTGTACCGATATGACAGGTACGGTCAAGCGCCTTGCGGACAAGGCTGTGGCTTGTATGGCGGCTGAGGCAAAGGTCTACGCTCAGCTTGACGAGGACGAGGGAACGGAGATGTCAAAGGCTTTTGAAAAGCATATGAAGTCCTGCCGTTCAAACAAGTCTAAGAACGCTATGCTTAACGAGGTAATGCACCATGTCCCTGTTCTGCCCTCTCAGATGGACAGGTTCAAGTCTGTACTGAATACCCCCGGCGGAGTGATAGACCTTAAAAACGGCGGACTTTCCCCTCACGATCCGAAAAGCTATCTGACGAAAATAACGGCGGTGGAGTATTCGGAGAACGCAGACTGCCCCCGCTGGCTTGCTTTCCTTGACGATATTTTCAGAGGGGACAAGGACCTTATCAGATACGTTCAGAAAGCTGTGGGGTATTCTCTCACAGGCTCTACCGCCGAGCAGTGCGCATTCTTCCTGTACGGCACAGGGCGCAACGGCAAGTCAACTTTCATAGATATCATCAGAGCCATTTTCGGCGACTATGCCGCAAATATCCAGCCCGAAACGATAATGGTGCGCAGCAATCAGAGTACAGCCATTAACAGCGATATCGCAAGGCTTAAAGGCGCAAGGCTTGTGACCTCAGTTGAGCCTAACGAGGGAGTGCGCATAAACGAGGGACTTTTAAAACAGCTTACAGGTGACGATACCGTTACGGCGAGAAAGCTCTACGGCGACGAGTTCGAGTTCAAGCCTGAGTTCAAGCTGTGGATGGCGACCAACCACAAGCCGATTATCAGAGGCACAGATACAGGCATATGGCGCAGGATACATATGATACCGTTCACCGTGCAGATACCCGAAGAAAAGATAGACCGCAGGCTGAAATACAAGCTTTCGGCGGAGCTTACGGGCATATTCCGCTGGGCAGTGGAAGGCTGTCTGCTGTGGCAGAAAGAGGGACTTAAAATGCCCTGTGCCGTCCTCGAAGAGGTCAGGGAGTACCGCCGTGAAATGGACGTTATCTCTGCTTTCGTTGAGGACAGATGTACTGTCGGCAAGGGTCTGAGCGTACAGTCGAGCGCACTGTATGCCGCATATCTGAGGTGGGCAGAGAGCGGAAATGAATATAAGATGTCGAACACTAAGTTCGGACTGGAGATAGCCAAAAGATTTGAAAAAGTGAAAGGCAGAAAATACAATTACTATGCAGGGCTTGCTCTTGACGAGCAGGTCTGAGTGGAGGGTTTAGTCTTTTGTGGTGGGTTTGAGGGGTTTTCTAACCTTTCGCATTAGAAAAATAAAAAAATATATATAAAAAGAAAGAGTTCTTTAAAAATGCCCGAAACCCACCACGACCCTCCGCAAAGGAGATGATACTATAAAAATAGATTTTGACAGAATGTCCGAAGAAGAGTTCGCACGGTATGAAGATATGGCGATAGACGGCAGGCTTATCTATGACGGCTATCCTGCTGAGGAGTACAAATATTTTTCACAGTTATCAAAGCTTGGATACAAAAACAGGCACGACGGCTGGTCGAAAGAGATCTGCGAGGACAAGCAGGCTGAATACAAGCGAGAGTATCTCCACAGCAAGGAGATGCACAGCAGATTTTTTGTACAAGCCTGTCGAATGCAGGAAAATATCCGCAGAGGACAAATGCTTGTCAGTAATATCAACAAGGCGCAAGGCAGAGAAGAAAAGCTTACATACGCATTGCAGGCTCTGGAGCTTATCCTCTGCAACGAGATGATAACAAAGCATAACGGTGCAGTCAGAGCGGAATATGCAGGCTGTGAATACTGCGCAGGAATAACAGAATGGAAAGAAAAGCTTTCCGCAGAGGGCGAAGAAGTAAGCTTTAACTTCTGCCCCGTCTGCGGGAGAATTATTGAGGAGGTAAGATAATGGCAAGATATATTGACGCTGAGAAGCTAAAGGATTCTATCGACTCGCAAACAGACAGTATATTTAATTGGGGCAAGACCACAGAGGAACTTTATCATGATCTGTGTGAACTAGTCGACGACGAACCTACCGCAGACGTGCAGGAGATCAAACATGGCGAATGGCAAGAACACAGCGGGGTACATATATGCTCGCTGTGCGGACATGCTTTTGAAACCGAAGGCTATTTAGCATTTTTTAATTACTGCCCTAACTGCGGTGCAAGAATGGACGGTGACAGCGAATGACCCCAAAAGAATATCTTAACCAAGCGTACAAAATAGAGCGCCGCATTAATATCATCAGCGCAAAGGTCAGCAAGCTGCGGTCGCAGCTGGAGTACAAGGGCATATCCTATGACGGCTCAGGCGCAAGCCACAGCACAGCCGATGACGGAATGTCAAGCACCATCGCAGATATAGCGGACTACGAGCGCAGACAGCGGGAGCTTGCAGATGTGCTTATAGCAAAGCGATTCGAGATAGAGAGCGTTATCGACAGCGTACCAAATGCCGCACAGCGAGAGGTACTGGAGCGCAGATACCTGCTCTATCAGCGCTGGGAGAGCCGATTTGACGAGCGCACAGGAGAGTATGTTAAGGGCATTGCAGAAGAGATGAATTATTCTCCGAGAACGATATATAAGATACACGGAGAGGCATTGAAAAACATTGCATTGCCTGAAGAGTGCAGTAAAGTGCAGTGAAATGCAGTTATGATCTGTGATATCATTATACTAGCCGAAAAGGCAAAGACAAACCATGCGGAACCTCCATAAAAGTTGTTCCGACGGAGCGAAAGCTCCGTATGCAGGCTCAGAGGGAGATACTCAAAGCCTGCACCACCATTTCAGATATGCTCCTTAATATTTTCGTGAAAGGCACTCCAGTCGGGGTGTCTTTTGCGTTTAGGAAAACGAGGGGCGGACAAAAAAATCCCCACCCATGTTATATCGACCGTATATGAAAATTGACCCCGCCTATGAATTATCCCCGCTTTGATTTTACCCCATGCGGTGATTTTTCGACGGCGCATAGCACATAAATAAAAGAGGTGACGACATTGCCAAACAACAGACCCGATCGGAGCGGTACGCACCAGACACAGTTCCGTATCAACAAGAAGAAAATATATGCCACCCAGACGGTCTGCGGAATATGCGGCAAGCCTGTGGACTTCTCACTGAAATATCCTCACCCGCTTTCCGCCTGCATAGATCATATCATTCCTATTGCCAAAGGCGGACACCCCTCAGCTTTGGAAAACCTCCAGCTGGCACACTGGTGCTGCAACAGGCAAAAGTCTGACAAGCTGGTTCAGAAGCAGGTCTTTGACCAGAAGATAGAAACTGTTTCAAATCGGCTCTTGCCTCAGACTTTCGATTGGAAGAACCTTTGAACGGAAAAAGCCCGCTGCTGACAAAGCTGTGAGGATCTTCAGCTGAATGGAGGGCATTCCCCCCCTCATGAGCCTATTTTCGAGTTCACGTGTTGATTGCGTATATTTCTCGCAAAATTTTATTCTGATGTAAAAGAAAGGAAAACTATGGCTGACTATAAAGGCATTGAATACCTGCGCCGCAAGCTTGATACAAAGCAGACAAGGGTAAATGTAAGATATAAATACTATGAAATGAAAAACTCTGTGCAGGATATGTCAAGCATAATGCCCGAACGGTTTCGTTATCTCAGCGGTGTTCTCGGCTGGTGTGCTAAGGCGGTGGACACTCTTGCGGATCGTATCCAGTTTGATGAGTTCGCCAATGACGAATTTAACTTCAACGAGATATTCGCAGGCAATAACCGTGATATCTTTATTGATTCGGCGGTGCTGTCTGCTCTTATATCATCATGCAGTTTTGCGTATATCCATGCGGACAGCTCAGGCTACCCACGCTTGCAGGTAATTGACGGCGCAAATGCAACCGGAATTATCGACCCTGTAACAAATATGCTTACGGAAGGCTATGCGGTGCTTGAACGTGATGATAACAGTCAGGCAGCTGTTGAAGCATATTTTGTCGCAGGAAGAACGGATATTTACAGATCGGGCAGGCTTACCGACAGCATATTGAATGCTGCGCCATATGCTCTGCTCGTGCCGCTGATAAATCGTCCCGACGCAAAGCGTCCTTTCGGTCACAGCCGTATTTCAAGAGCCTGTATGTCATATACACAGACCGCTCTGCGCACACTGAAAAGGTCAGAGGTTTCAGCGGAGTTTTACAGCTTCCCGCAGAAGTATGTGCTTGGGCTGTCAGAAGAAGCGGAATTTAACAACCGCATGGCGACTATCTCATCTTTCCTCAGCTTTGAAAAGGACGAGGACGGCGACAGACCTGTTCTGGGACAGTTCCAGCAGCAGAGCATGACACCATATAATGAACAGCTGAGAACTATCGCAAGTCTGTTCGCAGGGGAAACGGGCTTGACACTTGACGATCTCGGTTTTTCTTCGGAGAATCCCTCAAGCGTTGAGGCAATAAAAGCAAGTCACGAAAACCTCAGACTTACCGCACGAAAGGCTCAGAGGACCTTCGGCAGCGGACTGCTCAACATAGGATATCTTTCTGCCTGCGTCCGTGACAAGTATACATACGACAGGCAGGCTTTCAGTGATGTAAAACCTTTGTGGCTGCCTATATTTGAACCGGACGCATCTGCACTTTCGGGTGTGGGCGATGCTATACTAAAAATAAACCAAGCTGTCCCCGATTATTTGGGAGCAAGAAACATAAAGGCTCTCACAGGAATAGAGAGTGACGGCAAATGAGTGTGCTTTCAGACAAAATAAAGAATGAACTTATCAAGCTTTCAAAGAGCGACAAGCATTTACAGAGTATTATAAAAAAGCTTGAAAGCGGTAATGCGACCTTCGCTGATGTAGATGCTTTCACACAGGCAACAGGAGCTGTGCTAAAAAAAGCCTTTGAGAAAAGCATAGTTGAAAGTCCAAAGTCATTCGTCGAAGAAGAAATGCTCACTGAGATACTCGGAGATATCTTCGGCGATAACTACGAACTTATAAACTCCGTGGCTGAGAATGTCCAAAAACAACTTGATAAGGCGGCAGGCATAGGCATAAAGCCGCAAAGAGCAGACTTCCCCTCCGAGAGAATAGAAAATCTTGCGAAAATAACGGCTCAAAAGGATCTTACCGACAAAGCGGCACTAAGCGAGTTCACAGCGTCAGTCGAGAACATAAACGGTTCTATTTTCACCGACTATATCAGAGCAAATGCAGACTTTCGCAGCAAGGCAGGATTGCAAGTCTATGTTATCCGCACCGATCATAGCGGCTGCTGTGAATGGTGCGCTAAGCTTGCAGGCAAATATGTATATCCGAACGTACCGAAAGATGTCTGGCGCAGGCATAAGCGGTGCAGCTGTGAGATAATTTATGTCAATGAGCGTGCAGGGACATATGACCGCATAAGCTTCAATGACAAGGCTGACGGCAGCAAGATAACCACCACAAAGCAGGTCATGCGGCTCACTCCCGAACAGGCTTTCGCTAAGGAAAAGGAAGTGCTGAAAAAGCTTGACAAGACGGCGGAAAGTGGTATAATAAAGTCAGTAGTAATCAGTGGTGCACTCAATCCAACGAGCAGAAAAGCTGAACAACATGCCATTCAGTACTATGAATCAGTACGACACATGAAAACCGATACAGCTAGAATTTCTCAGGCTACGGGAATTGCTAAAGATAAGCTTGATAAGATAAAGGAACACGTTTTTATAAAAGAACATGATCTAATAGACGGCAGAAAACGCTTTGACCCCGATTATGACATGGCGCAATCGTGGCAAAGATTGATAAACGGAAGTTTCAAAGAGCAGGATATGGTGCTGCTAAAACATGAATACGCAGAACTAAGATATATGGAAAAAGGTTTGACACAAAGCGAGGCTCATATAAAAGCTTCGAGAAAATATGATTATGCAAAATACTGTGAGTAAGGAAGTGAACGAGTATGTTGAAACTATTTAATATTGTGATGAAAGATGATGAGATCTCATGCGACTATACACCCGAAATGAGTGACAAAGTCGGTCATGTCGTGGTAGATACGAAAAGCTTTGAAATCAAAAAAGTTCGGTTTTCGGATTATGAGTTCGGCAAAAAAATGTATGTATCACATGTTCGTTCTGAACTTGAAAAGATACTTACGTCAAAGGCTCAGATACCTAACGAGATCACCACAGTATGGTATTAAGTTTATAACAGTTCATTAAGCGCTCTGCTGCGGCAGGGTGCTTTTTTATACCCAAATATCAAATCAAAGCACCCTTATGGTGCAAAGTACCGTTAAGGTACTTTTTTTATACCCTAAAAAGGAGGTAATCCGCTATTGAGGATAAGAGAATCGGCAGGCAGACCCCCACCACGTCTTTTGTGCTGCCTTATAAGCAGACCAAAGGCAATGAGGCGGTAGAGCTGTATAACAGCACAGGCAGGACTGCTCAGGAATGGCAGGAAATACAGATCTATGACATTATGGCGGTGAACGATGACGGACTGTGGACGCACATGAAGTATGGTTACTCCGTTCCAAGACGAAACGGAAAATCCGAGATACTTATAATGCGGGCGCTGCGGGGACTTACCCACGGCGAACGTGTTCTTTATACGGCACACAGAACGACCACTTCTCACAACGCATGGGAAAAGGTCATAGAACGGCTCACAAAGGGCGGTTACACGGAAAAAGACCACTTCAAGACCACCAAACAGTTCGGTCTTGAACGTATCGAATGGCTTGACGGGGACGGGATAATAAACTTCCGTACACGCTCCAGCAAGGGCGGACTTGGTGAGGGCTATGACCTGCTTATCATTGACGAGGCGCAGGAATACACAGCCGATCAGGAGAGCGCTTTGAAATACGTTGTCACCGATTCCGCAAACCCTCAGACGCTTATGTGCGGCACTCCGCCCACTGCCGTTTCTTCGGGAACTGTTTTCTATCAGTACCGCCGTGATACGCTTAGCGGTACTAACGTTGACAGCGGCTGGGCGGAATGGAGCGTACCCGAAATGTCGGACGCACACGATCCCGAACTGTGGTACGAAACAAATCCGTCCCTCGGAACTATCCTCTCGGAAAGAGCTGTCCGCTCGGAGCTGGGCAAGGATCAGACAGATGATAATATCCAGCGTCTTGGCTTATGGCTGCGTTATAATCAGAAGTCTGCTATCAGCCGTGAAGAATGGCAGCGGTGCAGACTTGAAACAAAGCCTGTAATAGCTGCCGTACCCAATATCTTTTTCGGCGTTAAATATGCAAAGCACACCTCAAATGTTTCCCTTTCTGCCGCTGTAAAAACGGCTGACGAAAAGATATTTGTCGAGGCTATCGACTGCCGCCCTGTGAGAGAGGGCAACAGCTGGATAGTGGCATATCTGCGCAATCCTCACGCAAGGCAGGTCATTATAGACGGTGCGAACGGTCAGGCTCTGCTTGAAGCGGATATGAAAAACGCAGGTGTAAAATGCAAAGCTGTGCTGCCTAAGGTGGCAGAGGTCATAGAAGCGTCAGCGCAGTTTGAACAGAACCTGTTCGCAGGGAGGATATGTCACAGCGGTCAGCCGTCATTAGAGCAGGCTGTGTCAAACTGCGAACACAGGGCAATAGGTTCGGGCGGCGGATTCGGGTACAGCTCCATAATGGAGGGCGCTGATGTCAGCCTGTTGGAATCGGCGGTGCTTGCTCACTGGGCTTGCGCTAACGCAAAGGAAAAGAAAAAGCAGAAGATAAGCTATTGATATTAGAAAGGAATGATATTATGGCAGAAGAATTTGAACCTATCACATCGCAGGAAGCTCTCGACAGTCTTATCACTGCGAGGATAGAAGAGAACACAAAGGCGGTCACTGAATCTGTCACAAAGCAGTTTGAGGGGTACATATCCCCTGATGACCTTGCGGCAAAGACAGGTGAGCTTAAAAACACCATATCAGACCTCACCACAAAGAACAAGGCATACGAAAACAGTAATCTTAAACTGAAAGCTGCACACGAATTCGGCATACCTTTTGAACTGTCCGACAGGATAAGCGGTGATGATGAAAAGGCTATCCGTGAGGACGCAGAAAGGCTCTCAAAGTTTTTAGCGCCGAAGAACGCAGCACCGAACTTTGACCCAGAAACACCGCCTGCAAAGAACAGCACAGACGCTGCGCTGAGAAAAACACTTGAAAAACTGAAAGGAGAATAATCATGGCAGGAGAAAACACTATTCAGAGAGGCACACTTCTTGAACCCGAAACAGTTACGGAGATCTTTTCAAAGGTAAAGGGACATTCCACCCTTGCAAAGCTTTGCGGACAGACACCTGTTTCATTCAACGGCAACGACTACTTCACTTTTTCTATGGACGATGAAGCGGCAGTAGTGGGCGAATCCGAGAAAAAGACAGCGGGAAAGGCTGCTCTCGGCAAGGTGACTATGCGCCCTGTAAAGATCGAATACGGCGCAAGATTTTCAGACGAGTTCATCTACGGCACAGACGAAAAGAAGCTGGAAGTTATCAAGGCTTTTGCCGAGGGTGCAGCAGTCAAGTTCGCCCGTGCAATAGATATCCTCGGTTTCCACGGACTTAATCCGAGAACAAAGACGGTAGTAGCTGCCCTCGACAAGAACTATATCGACAAGGCGGTAGCAGACAACAGCGCTTCCGTTACCTTCACAGAGGCAGACCCCGAAAGTGGTCTTGAAGATGCAGTTGCGATGCTTGGGGACTACGAATGCACAGGCTTTGCGTTCTCCCGTGAATTTGCGGCGGCAATGGCAAAGCTCAAGGTCAACGGTGTAAAGCAGTACCCTGAGTTTGCTCTCGGTGCAAACCCGGGCAGCCTTAACGGCACAGCCTGTGATGTAAACTCGACTATAAGCTTTAACGATAACGGTGACGCTGCAATAGTCGGTGATTTCGTCAAGGCTTTCAAATGGGGCTATGCTAAGTCGCTCCCTCTGGAAGTTATCCGTTACGGCGACCCTGACAATACGGGACGTGACCTTGCGGGACATAACGAGGTATACCTCCGTACAGAGGCATATATCGGCTTTGCGGTACTTGATCCAAAGGCTTTTGCAGCTGTGAAAAAGGGCGAGGGATAAGCTATGGGTTACCGCAGCTCATATGCAGATGTAAATGATATCATCGCTTTCGGTCGGCAGCTTACGGCTAGAGAGCAGGACATTGCCGTAAGCTTTCTCCTAACAGCTTCCGCAAAGCTGAGAGTGACGGCAGAACGTTACGGTGTGGATATCGACGCAAAGGCGGCAGAGAATGAGGACTACGCTGCTGTGGTAAAGGAAACGGTCATAAAGTCTGTTATAAGAGCGCTGGACAGTGCGGCGGATACTTCTCCGCCTGCTGTACAGGCTTCACAGTCTGCTATGGGATATTCCGTTTCGATGACCTATCTCAACAGCGGTCAGAGTTTGTATTTTCTGAAAAACGAACTAAAAGATCTGGGCATACTCAGACAGCGCTGGGGCGCATTGGAGGTGTACGAAACAAATGAAAACCATAATTAAAGGCATACCTGTCAAGCTGCACGTCAAAACTCAGAACGGCACAGACGGCTTTAACCGTCCCACATATTATGACGAGATAGTCACAGTGGATAATGTGCTTATCGGCGCGCCGTCCGCTGACGAGGTGGTGAACGAGCTTAACCTTTCGGGGAAACGCATAGCATACACCCTTGCGATACCCAAAGGCGATACACACAGCTGGGTAAACACAGAGGTGGAATTTTTCGGCGGAAAATTCCGCACCATAGGTTTCCCGACAGAGGGCATAGAAGAGAATATCCCCCTTAGCTGGAACAAGAAAGTAAAGGTGGAACGCTATGGCTAAAGCGATGATAGTGCTGAACAAAGAAGGCGTAAGGCAGATGCTCAGATCTGATGAGGCGGAAGCCATATGCCGTGAGTTTGCCGAAAAAGCCGCAGGAAGCCTTGGCGACGGCTATGAAGTATCGTCCATAAAAGGAAAAAAGCGAGCCAACGCAAGCATAAAAGCCGTCACATACAGAGCGAGAAAGGACGCTAAACAGAACAACACTCTCATAAAGGCGGTGTGCGGCAAATGATAATAGAAGAGTTTATCTGTACCTATCTTAACGAAAGGCTGTCCGTGCCTGCGTATATGGAAGAGCCTAAAGAGCCGCCGAAAGAATATGTGCTTATCGACAAGATAGGCTCATCGGAAAGCAATATGATACAGTCGGCTGTTATAGCTGTGCAGTCCTATGGAGAGGGTCTTTACAGGTCGGCACTGCTCAATGCAGAGGTAAAAGAACTTATGCGTGACAGCGTGGTGCTTGACGCTGTAAGCAGATGCAGGCTCAACAGCGACTATAATTATACGGATACAGAAACCAAAAGATACCGCTATCAGGCGGTGTTTGATATAGTATATTATGAATAGGAGGAAATATCATGGCAACCAATGGAACAAACAGTGCGGACAACGTAACTGCGGGCAAGCCGAAAGTAGGCGGAGCAGTATTCAGAGCGCCGAAAGGCACTGCTCTCCCGACCAATGCGACTGATGAGCTTGACGCAAAGTTCAAGTGCCTCGGATACTGCTCTGAGGACGGACTTTCCAATAACAGCGATCAGTCTAACAACAAGGTATCTGCATGGGGCGGAGATGTTGTCCTTAATATGCTCACAGCAGGTGCGGATACATTTTCACTCACTCTAATAGAAACGCTCAACGCAGAGGTGATAAAAGCCGTCTACGGTGAAGAGAACGTTACGGCGGACGAAAGCGATATTGCCGTAGCAGTAAACGGAGGCTCAGACGAAGAGGCAGTATATGTATTCGACCTTATCCTTAAAGGCGGAGTGCTGAAACGTATAGTAGTGCCTTGTGCGACCATTACATCTCTCGGCGAGATAAAATATAATGACACAGATGCCGTAGGTTATGCGGTGACTTTGACAGCCACAAATGACAGTAAGGGCAACTCACACTATGAGTATATCCACCTTAGATCTGCGTCACCTGCATCGGAAACAGCAGAAAAGGAATAACAGGAGGTAGAACAATATGGCAGATATCAGCGGAAAGACAGCGAGCGGTTTTGAATTCACCATAGAGGAAAGCGCACTTGATGACTGGGAGGTGCTGGAGGCTATTGTAGATATCAGCAGCGGGCATTACAGTGCAGCAGTCCGTGTGCTTAAACTGCTGCTGGGAGAAGAACAGACAGCCTTGCTAAAAAAGCATTGTAGGAACATGGAAACAGGAAGAGTTCCGAAGAACGCTATGTTCAGGGAACTTTCCGATATACTCAGCCTTTCGGGCAGCGACCGGAATGACCGTTCAAAAAACGTCTGAGGGCTGTCTGCGGACTTGCCCATATGATATCTGCCGATGAGGACGCTTTGATCTGTGATTTCGCAGAGGTCTATCGGGTGTATGATTATAAGTCGCTGCCGCTTAAAACAGCAGCGGCTTTTTTTATGGGTTTGAAGCAGGACAGCCGTTGTAAAATGGCTGCTGCGGGGCAGAAATATACTCTTACCGAAATGCTTGCGGTAATGATATATGACAAGCTGGCATGGCTGAAATGGGCTAAGACAAAAGACGGAGCGAACGGCAGGAATATGCCGCAGCCTCTTGCGGAAAAGCTGTTCGCCGAAAGTAAGGATAAGAACGATATCGAAGGCTTTTATACAGCCGAAGATTTTGAAAAGGAACGAAGAAAACTGCTCGGAGGTGAGGGATAAATGGCAGAAGGCACTAAGCTTGCGGACGCATATGTGCAGATCATACCCGTATCGGAAGGGATAACGGAACGTATCAGACAGCTTTTCGGCGACCTGCCGGAAGAGGGCGAAAAGACAGGCAAGGAAACGGGAAGATCTCTTGCGGACAATATAAAAAGGGCTGTTGCCGCCGCAGGTCTGACCACCGCTGTGGGGAAGATAATTAAAAGCTCTTTCAGTGAGGGCGCTGCCCTTGAACAGTCTTTGGGCGGAGTGGAAACGCTCTTTAAAAAGCACGCTGATACAGTAAAGAAGAATGCTCAGGAGGCATATAGGACGGCAGGTCTGAGTGCGAATGAGTATATGGAGAACGTGACGAGCTTTTCCGCAAGTCTGCTGAGTTCGCTGAGCGGTGATACAAAGCAGGCTGCGAAAGTAGCGGATATGGCTATGATCGATATGTCCGATAATGCCAACAAGTTCGGCACAGATATGCAGTCGATACAGAATGCGTATCAGGGTTTTGCAAAGCAGAACTACACAATGCTCGACAACCTCAAGCTTGGCTACGGCGGCACAAAGGAGGAAATGGAACGTCTGCTTGCCGACGCTGAAAAACTGTCGGGACATAAGTATGATATTTCAAGTCTGAGCGATGTTTACAACGCTATCCATGATATTCAGGGCGAGCTTGACATAACAGGCACGACTGCAAAAGAGGCAAGCACAACATTCTCAGGCTCTTTCGGTTCGATGAAGGCAGCGGCGAAAAACTTCCTCGGAGTTATGACGGCAGGCGGTGACGCAGGAAAGGCTTTCGGCGCTCTTACAGATACGGCGGGAACGTTTTTCGGCAATGTAAAGCGAATGTTTGAAACGGCAGGCGAACAGGTAGACAGCCTGTACTATTCCTTTACAGAAAAAATGGGAATGTCAGCACAGGCGGCTGATGCGCTTAAACAGGTGCTTGATACCCTTGCCGTTTCCGCAGCGGCTTTTGTGGCTGTATCTAAATTCGCAGGCATAAACAAAGAATTTATGACTATGAACGTCCACGCAGCTGCACTTGCGGTCAAGGAAAAGCTTGTAAATATCGAGCTTGAAAAACAGACCTTGCTTGCTGTTAAGTCCGCTGCGGCTATCGGGGCGGCTTATCTTGCAGGTCAGGGATTAGCTTATCTTATTACCGAAGTGTGGGACCCGCTGAAAGTCAACGAAACGGCAGAAAGCTTTGAATATCTGAGTGCTGAGGTGTATGGTATCCGTGAGAGGGCGGATAAGCTGTGCGACAGCATAGGCAAGCTCCATGACGAAATGAGCGGCAATATAAGCGACGCAAAAAAGCAGGCGGACAGTTACAAAACGCTCAAAGACAGGCTTTTTGAACTCAACAGCCTTGAAAGCAAGAGTACAGCGGAAAAAGCCGAAATGCAGAACATAGTATCTCAGCTAAACGATGATATAAAGGGGCTTAACCTATCCCTCGACAGTCAGACAGGGTCGCTGAAAAATAATAAGGATATCGTTGAAAAAATGGTGGACGCTTATGCGCAAATGGATACAGGTGCGCAGGTGCAGGACAGCCTTGCGGAAGCCACACGAAATGCCGAAGAGGCTGAGAAAGCCTATGCTGAGGCTGTAAAAAGACGCAACGAGGCAAAGGCGGAGGGCATTGACATCAATTCGGACGAAATGGTGGCTCTGAACCTTTCCGTTGCAGAACTTGGTGCAGCAAGCAGAACGGCAGCCGAAGATCTTGAAACTGTCAGAGCCGCTATTTCAGACGCAAAAACAGCACAGGCGGAATTTGCGGAGGGTTTCGGCGACGCATCACAGTACATAGCCAATATGTCTGACGATACACTCACAAGCATTCAGGAGGTCTGCGAAAAATATCAGACCGCTTATGAGGCAGAGCATGACCTTGTTTTTGACCAAATGGATCTGCTCGACGAGTTCTGCGGAAAGTCAGATGTCACGAAAGAAACGCTTATCGCAAATCTTGACGATAACATAAACGGCTTTACCGAATGGGAGAATAATCTCGGAAAGCTGAAGAAAAAGGTCGCAGACGGCATTATCTCGCAGGATTTTTACAACAATCTTGAAGAAATGGGTCCTAAGGGCGCAGGCTATGCAAAAGCGTTCGTTGATATGTCTGACGAGGAACTGCACAAGTATTCAGTCAAGAGCAAGGGCATTTTCGATGAGATGAATGACTATGTTGACAGAAGTATGGGGAAAATGCTGGACGATTCCGCTCAGCTCCTCGATGACCTGATAGACCTGCCGGAAAACAACGGTGATGATATGCGCATAGCATATCAAATGCTGGGCGATCATGCGGCGGAGGGTTACGCTGAGGGCATAAAAAACGGATCTTCACGCATTAACGATACCGTTCGTCAGATGATACAGGACGCTATCGACACGGCGAGAGAAGCGCAGGATTCGCATTCCCCGTCAAGGATATTCAAGACCCTTGGCGGATATGCAGGTGAAGGATATGCTCTCGGAATAACTGCCGAAAGTGCCGCCGCTGCACAAGCCTCAGCTGATATGGTAAGGTCGGCTATAAGCAGTGCAAACAGCGCCAACAGGGGTATAGAAGTATCCTCCGTGATACAGCGTTCGGCGGTCAGATCATCTGTTCCCGACAGCGGCAGCGATGCAGTGAGATATGCTGTACTTTCCGCTCTTGCGGAATATTTTTCTCTTGACAGCACCGACAGGACAGCAAAACAGCCTGTCAATATCAATCTTACCATAGGCAGCCGTGTACTGAGCAAGACGGTGATAGAGGACATTAATCAGCTGACTAAGCTTAACGGCAAGTCACCGCTGATATGAAAGGCGGGAATATAGTATATGGAGCAGAATTTACTTTTCGGAGATACTGAGATAGCCGTTCCCACTTCATTCAGCATTACCAATGAGAAGATACTTTCCGACAATGCAGGGATATCATCGACCTGTAATTTTGTAGGCGACATAAAGGGTATGCGGACGGTCATTCAGATAGAATGGGCAAATCTCAAACCTGCGGAGGTAGCAGATATAAACAGATATATCCTCAGCTTAGAGAATATGTTTTTCCCTATGACGTATCTGAACGAGGAGTTTGAACGTGTCACAAGAATGGTGAGGGCGGAAGACCCCGCATACGAACACTGGGGCTGGGATAAGAAGAGGCGGCTGTGCCGTGTGCTTACCCTGAAACTTTATGCATATTCGGGAACAGAGGTGATCTGATGTATGCGGTAAAAAACGCTGGGGTTTCCGACCGCATAGGATCCTACTGCCGCACATTTAGACTGTGGCTGGAGAGCGCTGACAGCGTCATAACAGGTGAGAGGATAATGTCAGCGTCAAGTACAGCGCAGTCTACAAGCCTGTCTGACGATATAGAGCTTGGGGCAGTATGTTCGCAGTCTTGGGATATGACCATAAGCGGCTCAGACACAGACTATCTCGGCGGAAGATATGATCTGTATCTCTATCTAGCAGACTACGGACACGGTGATACGACCTATGCCGACCTCGAAAACTATACCTATGCTGAACT
>NZ_CAKSNX010000002.1 GCF_934476685.1 uncultured Ruminococcus sp. | reverse complement strand
TGCCATTTTATTTTCCTCCTTTTTTTCTATTATACCATGGCTAAATGTTTTCTGTCTAATTTATTATAGACGATACATAATATCATCATCGTAAATTCTGCCCGTTTTATTGGCTCGTCGGGCAATCTGATTCACGTTGGTGGATAAGGCTCTGACCGCCCCGATAATGCCGTTCATATCGCCCTATCAGAACATAGCGAGCTTTCGCACATTCCCTCACATAACTCGACTTCTTCACATGAAGAAGCTCCGCCTGCCTGCAAATATGCTCCCACTCCGTATCGTTGAAGCGGATATTCAGCGTATGATTACGGCACTGATCCCGTTCGTTTAGATACTCCTGCTCGTCTGCGGTAAGCTCATCGGGACTGACCTTTTCAAGCACTCCGTCAAGTTCCTCACGCATACCGTCACAGGTGTAGTTGAGAGCAAGTTCCTCGCTGTCCTTGTAACCATAGTCACGCTTGTAGTTTTTCTCTGCTTTTGTCATAAATCTTTCCTTTCGTTCCTGACCGCATCAGCGGTCTTTTTTATTTAGGGGTCTTAGGGGAATTTTCCCCTGACAAGCATCGTGCTAAAGTCCCGTTTCTCCGAAACGTGGCGCATATCACCGTGCTTGCGAATTGAGAGTGCCGATTTTAAATCAGCACGGCTTTTACCGCCTTTCGGCGGTTTTCTCGCTGTTATTGCGAGAATTGGAGCTTCAGCGACTTTATCTCTATTATGCCGCCGCTTCGGACGGTGGCATATCGCTCACGCTCCGCCGTGATGCCCTCACTTCTGCCGACGATATTATTGTAAAATAGTACGGCGCAGTTTCGGCGCAACTTGGGCGGCAGTATGGTGAAAATATCTCCTCATATATCAATACCAAATTCTGAGCCGTATCGTTAAGTATCTCCGCTGAAAACTTCGGATAATATGCGACAGGATATTTGTGCATAACAGAGATTATTTCGGCGATACTTAACGATAGCCTTTTTTTATTGGTAATGATATGTAGAAGGCTGCGACCGCCACGGCCAAAACACCCTCCACTATACAACCGAGGATTTTGATGATTTGCACCTGATTTTTGCAAAAGTTTACACTTTGTTCATGGTGGTTCTCCCTTATGCCTAAATTCAACACCGAATTTCTGTGCGTTGTGCCAATAAACACGATGCTTCTATCACTATAATCTAAATCAAAAATTCTTATTCAAAGCTATTGTGGCTAATGATTAGAAGAGTGGCAAATAAAGTATTCAAAATACGGTTGACTTTTTAAATGAAAAATCCTATAATATTAGTGTAAAATACATATGGCAAATGAAAGGGTGTGCAAATTGTTTATGGACTTATATAGTATTGCGCTTTTGTTTCGTAAAGCTATAGAAACTGCAATTGAAGCAGGTGACATAACTTATTCCAATATGCTTCGTTTTCCTGAAGGATGCTGTGGATTTGCAAGTGATTTGCTTCAGCGTTATTTATATGAGAATGGGATTATAACTTTTTATGTTTCTGGATCATATGGGTATGGTTGGGATAACTCTGAAAGTCACACATGGTTAGAAACTGAAAATAAAACGGTGATTGATATTACAGGTGATCAATACCGTAATAAGAAATTGAGATTTACGGAACCTGTGTATGTAGGCACTCGAAATAATGGATTTCATGATCAATTCAATTTAGATGTTCCTGTTCCATATCAAAAATGGGAACCATACGGAATCGGTAAAAAGAAAGAGGAAATGTACTATGCAATTCTTCGGCATTTAGAATAGTGTATATCAATGTATAATAGAATTGGAGCAGTCTCAAAAGAGGCTGCTCTAATTCTTATCCAGACAAATTGCACTGGGGAAAAATGAAATTTCACTAAAAGTTCATGCGCAATTGCGGCTGGACAAATGGCTGTGTTGCGCGCTATAATTGATGTATGAGGACAAGTCCTCAGAACAAGGAGATAACTGAACGGAAGGAGGTGGCGGTATGCTTACCTACGAACAGCAGACAAAGAAACTCCTGAGCAAGCGTCAGGCGGTGCTTGACCGTATCGAGAGCGACAAGGCTGAGATCGAGAAGATTAATGCGAAGCTGAATGCTATCCAGCTCGCTAAGATCAGGGACGCACTTGGCTGTGATGAGCAGGGACTTTTTGAGCTTATTACCAAGCACCCTGAACAGCTTGCAAAGCTCAGACAAGATGGCATTGCTGAGAGCGATACAGATACAGCTCAGGACAGTGATAATTCCGAACTTATCGGGCAGACATCTTTCTTTGATGAGAAGTCTTTCAAGGACTGATAGTCCAACAACAATAATAGCTGTGATAATGGACGGTAGCAATGCCGTTCCGCACAGCTATCAGAAAAGTATAAGGCAACAACAAAACGAGGGTAAGAAAGAGAAAGCGGAGCCCTCACTCTATATGCGTAGAAATAGACAAGCAAAGGAGAAAGTTCGCTATGAATAATAAAGATTATACTGCCGTAGAAAATACGGCAACAGAAACTGTGTCCGAGTACAAGATCGGACATACGCTGTATACGGTCAAGACCGTATTTAACCCTGCTTCAAAGGCAAGCCTTTCGGATATTCTGAAACGGCTCATAATCCGTGAGTGTGAGGATTTCCTTGGTGAATCCGGACAAGAACCCGAGAAGCAGGCTGTGTAACTTTGGAATATCGGCGCATTGTATTTATTTTCGGTGCGCGCTATAATGATAACATAGCTTGCTGTATCTGTCGGAAAGAGAGGTAAATTATGACAGGCAAGATTACAGCATTATATTGTCGTCTTTCACAGGACGATATGTTACAGGATGAGAGCAATAGCATCACCAACCAGAAGGCTATCCTCAAGAAGTTCGCTGAGGATAATGGTTTCAGCAATCCCGTGTTTTATGTAGATGACGGAGTTTCGGGAACAACATTTGAGCGTGACGGCTTCAAGTTTATGATGGCAGATGTAGTAGCCGGAAATGTCGGAATAGTAATCACTAAGGATTTGAGCCGCCTCGGTCGTGATTATTTGAAAACAGGCGAATACATCGAGATCATATTTCCCGATTATGATGTCCGCTATATCGCTATCAATGATGGCGTGGATACCTTAAAGTCTGAAAATGAGCTGATGGCTTTCAAAAATATTTTTAATGACTGGTACGCCCGTGATACGAGTAAGAAGATCAGAGCCGTTTTCAAGGCTAAGGGGCAGTCAGGTAAGCCTTTATCTCTCCCGATTTATGGCTATAAAAAGTCCGAAGCTGACAAAAATATGTGGCTCGTTGATGATGAAGCTGCTGAGGTTGTCCGCAGGATATTCAAGCTCTGTATTGAGGGCTACGGTCCGGCGCAGATTGCCCGCATTCTCACGCAGGAAGGTATCCCGACTCCTACAGCCTACGCTCTGTCACATGGTAGGGATAATGGTCACAAGAACGCTAAGCTGCATCGCTGGAGCGGAAAAACCATCAGCCACATTCTTGACCGTCCTGAATACATCGGTCACACGGTCAACTTCAGAACACATAAGAAGTCCTACAAAAACAAGAAGACCGTGAGAAATCCACAGGAAGAATGGCTCATCTTTGAGAACACTCATGAGCCGATCGTAACTCAGCAGGAGTTTGATCTGGTGCAGGAGCTTCGCAAGAATAAACGCCGTCCCACCAAACATGAGGAAGTCAATCCATTTTCAGGTATGGTCTACTGTGCGGACTGCGGAAAGAAGATGTATCTGTGCCGAGCGACAAGTCTGACCGCCGATCAGGAGCATTTGAAGTGTTCCACATATTCCTCAGACAAGGACGCTTGTTCCGCGCACTTCATCAGAACTGTTGTACTGAATGAGATCGTGTTGAACGACCTGAATAAACTACTTGTCAGGGTTAAGGAGCATGAGGACGAGTTTGTGCAGGCAGCGATGGATAATTCCGTTCAGAAGCAGTCCTCTGAGCTTTCCAAAGCAAAGAAAGCCATGAAACAGGCTGAAAAGCGTATTGTTGAACTGGACAGGCTTTTCACACGACTTTATGAAGATAACGTATCGGGCAAGATTTCTGATGAACGCTTTTCTGTGATGTCAGCAGGATATGAGGATGAGCAGAAGAAATTGAGAGCAAGCGTTAGCGAGCTGACCAGCTACATCGAAACGGCAGAGCAGAAGTCCTCCGATGTGACCGCATTCATCAGCGTGGTGCAGAAGTATGAGCATATCACGGAGCTTACTCCTGAGATCATGCATGAGCTTATCGAAAAAATTGTTGTTCATGCTCCTGATAAGAGTAGCGGTCACCGCACACAGCAGATCGACATTTATTATCGCTTCGATGTCGCAGTATCGACTGCGGTCGCTGACAGTATGAAGTATGACAAAAAGAGAAAGGCTGCGTAACCGCTTGGTTACGCAACCTCATCTTAAAATCTTAAATACTTCTTTATCGGCGCTCCTCTAAAGGACTTCGCTTTTTTGTTTTGCTATTAAATTGAATTTACTACAAGATCGTCACCATTTGCGGAAATTGAAATTCCTGATACAGAATTCTCTCCGCCTTCGATAATAAGTTCTGCGATCTTGTCCTCGATCTCACTGCGGATAACACGTCTGATATCTCTTGCTCCAAGCTTCTGATTATATGACTTCTTAGCAATAAGCTTAAGAGCCTTATCGTCATATTTCAAAGTGATGTTCTTCTCTTCAAGCGGTGATCTCATTTCATCAAGCATCAAGCCTGCGATAGAAGCATAATTTTCTTCCGTAAGCTGATTGAACACAACGATCTCATCAATTCTGCCGAGAAATTCAGGACGAAGAAATTCACGAAGTGCTTTCATTGCTTTATCGTGTGCTATCTCATTTGATGTCTTATTAAATCCGACACCGGTATCCTTGTCAGTTGAACCGGCATTTGATGTCATAACGATAACCGTATTCTCAAAAGAAACCGTTCTGCCCTGTGAATCGTTTATCTTACCTTCATCAAGTATCTGAAGCATGATATTCATTACGTCAGGGTGAGCCTTTTCGATCTCATCAAAAAGAACAACAGAATATGGACGGCGGCGAACCTTTTCCGTAAGCTGACCAGCCTCGTCAAAACCAACATATCCCGGAGGTGAACCGATAAGCTTCGATACCGAGTGCTTTTCCATAAACTCAGACATATCAACTCTGATGATAGGCTCAGTAGAATCAAACAGCTCCTCACCAAGGACCTTTACAAGCTCCGTCTTTCCAACACCTGTCGGACCTACGAAAATAAATGATGCAGGTCTGCGGCGCTTTGAAAGCTGAACTCTTGTACGCTTGACCGCTCTTGCTACCTGATCGACAGCTTCCTGCTGACCGATAACTCTTGCTGACAGCGCTGTGCTGAGATTCTTGATCTTATCATAATCACTCTTTGCTATCTTGTTTGCAGGAATGCCTGTCCAAAGTTCAATAACCTTAGAAAGATCATCGTCAGTTACATAAACGTTTTTAAGTATATCCTCAACTTCTTTGAGTCTGTTCTGAATTCTGAGTATCTCTGCTTTTTCAGTTGCAAGTATCTCATAATCAGGATTTTCGCTGCTTTCATAATCGTCAACAAGCTTTTCATGTTTTTTCAGCTCATCATTTAGAGAATCAAATTCGGCTATTTCCGGTGTTCTAATGCTTGTGCAGGCACAAGCTTCATCAAGAAGGTCTATCGCCTTGTCAGGCAAAAATCTGTCATTGATATAACGTTCTGAAAGAACAGCGCATTTTCTCAGTACTTTATCATCAATATGAACTCTGTGGTAGTTCTCATAATACTGTTTTATACCATCTAATACAGTTACAGTATCTTCCACAGTAGGTTCAGTTACTGTAACAGGCTGAAATCTTCTTTCAAGTGCAGAATCTTTTTCGATATATTTTCTGTATTCTTTGAAAGTAGTTGCACCAATTACCTGTATCTCGCCTCGTGAAAGTGACGGCTTGAGGATATTAGCGGCATTCATAGTTCCCTCAGAATCACCGGTACCCACAAGAGTATGGACCTCGTCAATAAACAGGATTATGTTGCCCTGCTCCTTCACCTCTTCAACAAGACCTTTGCATCTGCTTTCAAACTGTCCTCTGAACTGTGTTCCAGCAACAAGTGATGTCAGATCAAGGAGATATATCTCTTTGTCTTTCAGATGAAACGGAACATCACCACTTACGATCTTCTGAGCAATACCCTCTGCAATTGCTGTTTTACCAACACCAGGTTCACCTATAAGGCATGGATTGTTCTTCTGACGGCGTGAAAGGATATGAATAACTCTTGAGATCTCTTTATCTCTGCCAATGACATTATCCATTTTGCCTTCACGGGCTTTTTGTGTCAGATTGGTACAATAGTTATTCAGAAATTTAAGCTTTTTGCCTTTCTTATTGGCTTTGCCGTCTGTACTCTGCTGTGTGTCACCCTGTTTATTCTTTTCAGGATTTGTAAGTGCATTTGCAAAATTGCTTAATGCACCGTCACCGCCGAAAAGATTTCCAAGGAAGCTTGGCATAGTTCCGCTGCCGCCAAGTTCAAAGTCTTCGCCTTCTGCAAGATCGTTAAGTGAGTCGGACATTGCCTGCAGCTCCTCCTCTGAAATACCCATTTGTTTTATATAATCTTCCACCTGAGGTATTTTCATTTCTCTTGCACAGGTCAGACATAATCCCTCGTTTTTAATAGTTTTTTTAGGATCATTTGGATTTGTTGATGAGATAAAGACTACTGCGGGTCTTTTTTTACATCTTGAACACATTATCATGGTCTGATGCTCCTTTCCTTACTGATTCATTTTATCTTATACTTACTTATAGAAAAAATCAAAAAAGTATTTAAACAGATAGGTTCTGTCACATATATCTGCATTCAATATTTCAAGGCTGTTGTTAGTTGCATTCACTGCTATGCATAGTCCAAACGCTATTATGGATATATACAGCAATCCTTTAGCTGCTCCCAATGCCAAACCTCCAAAACGATTTGCAGCATTTATCGGCGGTAATTTTGTGAACACACCTGATATAACAAGTATCAGTTTAATCACAAGTTCAATGATTATGAAAGAAATAATAAATATCACTATTCTTGATAAATTCACCAACATTGGCTTGATCGCTGTATCTGTTATATACTCAGCAGCCTGCTCAGTATTTCCTGAACACAGTATTTGCACAGCTTTATTAAATTCCTGCGTATCTATATTTTCAATAGATATCAGCTCACCTAATCCGCTCTCATTATACTGCTTTTTCACATCTGAAACAAGTTCGTTATCAAAATACGCTGACAAATTTTTATTTACATTATCGGCAAGTTCATCAGCTGCACCATTTTGTTTTAAAATGTCACTCAGATTGCTGCCGATATCTCCTCCTGCATCTAAAGCTCTATCTATATCATCATCGTTAAGATATCCGTCAAGTCCTTGCTGTTCAAGCTGCGACTTGATAATATTATCTATATCAATGTCTTCAAGTGCAGAACTTACCATAGATGTTGCCGGTTCTTCCAAATATCTTTCGTATACAGGTACTGCTAAAGCTGACGAAACACCAAAAGCTATCAGCGCCGCAGTTATCGTTCCAAGCATACAGATTATATATCTGAAAAAGCCTCTGTAATATCCTATTGCACAGGTCACCGCCATAATTACGATAACAGCTGCGTCAAGGTAATAAACCATTGTCCCCTCCTTATAGATCAAGTGCTGAATGAAATTTTATTTATCTCACGATAATCTATAAAGTACACATTTTCATTAAAGAATGTAAAGTCAAAATACTCAGATGAAACATCTGCTGTCGCCAGAAGATTTCCAGAGAAATCATATGCCTCGACCATTTTATCCTTTAAAAGAATGACCTTGCCATTATATATTCCAACACTTCTCGGCTCTCCGTCATCAGTATAAATAACTTTATCAGCCTCTTTTTTATCTGAGTCAGAATCAAACAGCATAAGCTCTGTTGAATTTCTCTTGATACCGTCCATAGTTATTGCGGCACACTCATCTGTAAGTGCATAGTCTACCAGTTCGCTTTTGTACTCACATTCAAATATAATATTCCCCTGACTGTCCAGCTTTACAAAAGCAGTATCACCAACTACCCAGTAATCACCATTGTCATTTCTTACTGCATCAAGGGCAAGGATATCAATAGGCTCGCTCTTCATTTTTTCTTCTGTTGAATCAAATTTCAGATGTCTTACTATTGAACGTATCTCACCGTTTTTTGAAGTGAACGTAGTTACAAAACAACTGTTGCCGTCCTCGCTGAAATTCATACTCAGTATTCTTGCACTGCTTGACCACTGATATATTTCGCTGCCGTTTGAATCATATACCGTCAGTACACCTGCATATTTTTCATCCTGCGTTACAACAGCAACGTTGCTGTTATCAGCTATATCAGCCATAAGTATCCTGTTTTCAGCTGATTTGCTGAACATCTCATTTTTTCTGTTTACGACCATAAAAGAATTTCCGCCTGCATCATAGACAAGCATTCTTTTCTTTGCAATTTTCAGCACAGGATCAGCATAGTTATGATTAAAAGAATTTTCTTCATTGCCATTTTCATCATATACTACAAGATGATTTTTGTCAAGTGCGGCAAGAGAATTTTCGATACCTGCTATCTTGCTGACAGCACCCTCATCAAAGGTTATAGGAAAGTTTCCTTTTTCCACCTTACCGTCATTAACTATGGTTTCATGAGGTTTGTCAAGTATGCCTTCAAGTTTAGGTACCCACTGATCTCTGAACGCATATACTGATACTCCAAAAGCCGCTACTAATACAAGTATTGCTGCATTTTTAATGCGCTTTTTATTCTTTTCATGCTGACGTGCAGCTCTTATATCAGTAACGTTTTCCTTTTCTTTTTTCTTCTGCTCAGCTTCAGGATCATCATTATGATTTACTGTAATATGCGGCGCTTCCTCTTCCTCAGGTATCTCATCTGACGGAGTTGTTATCTCTATATTGTTCTCTCTGTCAGCCTCTTCGGAAAGCAACTTTCTGCGTTCTTCCCTGCGCTTACGCTTTTCAAGTCTTTCAAGATCTCTGAGTGTTATATCGGGCATAGGTTCATCGGCTGAGTTCCATTCTTCCTTGCGTACAAATTCTTTTTCAGTCACTACCTGAAAGCTTTTCTCAACTTTTCCTGCTGATCTCAGTTCTTTTTGAAACTTTCTGTTTTTTCTGTTTGAATTGAATTTCCCGATTTTTTTATCTTTATTATCTTTATTTTCGCTCAAATCCGTCATTTCCCTCATTATAAAATACTTTGTTCAGGTACAGACCCTGAGGCGGTACTGTCTTTCCTGCTTTTGTTCTATCCTTTGACTCCAGTATTTTCGGAATATCATTCTCTCCGATTTTTCCCTCATTGATAAAAAGCAGCGTCCCCACCATAATCCTGACCATATTATACAAAAATCCATCACCGGAAACATTGAAAATAACAAGATCTCCGTCACGTCTAACATTAAAATAATATATTGTTCTGACTGTGTTTTCTTTTGTGCAGTCAGTTGAACACATCGCTTTGAAATCATGCATACCCACAAAATCTTTTGCGGCAGCATCAAGTTTTTCAGCGTCTATCGGATACCAGCTGCGGTAAGCGGTGTTCTTTAAAAACGGATCTTTTATCTCGCTGTTATGAACTATGTATTCATATTCCTTACCTTTGCAGCAGTATCTGGCATGGAAATCGCTGTTGACCTCTTCACACTTTTTAACTGCAATGTCCTCAGGAAGTCTTGAATTAAGACCAAATTGAAGTCCTCTGCAGTTTATAGTAGAATCAAGCTCAAAACTCAGAACATATTCCCTTGCGTGAACACCTGCGTCAGTTCTTGAACAGCCCTGCACAACAACATTTTTACCTATAAGGTCAAATATTGCTTTCTCAAAAACCTCCTGCACAGTAATTGCATTGTTCTGACGCTGCCAGCCATGATAAGCTGTACCGTCATAAGCAATGGTTAATTTAAAATATTTCATTTATTACAGATCTCCGATTTTTAATCAAGAGTTATTTTTTCTATCGAATCTATCCTTACAATGCGTGTAACATCATTTTTCTTCTCATGAAAAATAAGCTTCACCCATTCATCATCAGCATCGGCAACTGTGCATTTACTGCCGTAAAAGCCATTGCCGTCGATCACACAATCCTTACCGACAAGATCATTTATGAGTTTTGACACAGCATTTCCTCCATTCAGTTTTCTCTCTAGTCTGCGGACTTTGCTCTCAAGCGAGTCAAGCCTTTCGTCCTGGCTCATGTCTTTAAACATATTTCCCATTACCAGACTCTCCTTATAAAATTATATTTATTACTATGACCGCTGCAAGGAATACTATACAGAATAAACCGCCCCATAGATCAACTATACTCATTTTCAGCTGTTTCATTCTTGTTCTGCCTTCTCCACCGTGATAGCAACGGCATTCCATAGCAAGAGCAAGTTCTTCTGCGTGTCTGAATGATGCAACAAAGAGCGGTATCAAAACAGGTATAAGTGCTTTCGCTTTCTGAATAAGAGAACCGTCTTCCATATTCGCACCTCTTGCTTTCTGAGCAGACATTATTTTATCCGTTTCCTCAATAAGCGTAGGAATGAATCTCAAAGCAATGGTCATCATCATTGCAAGTTCATGAACAGGTACTTTTATCTTTTTCAAAGGCGACAGCAGTCTTTCTATTGCGTCAGTAAGATCTATCGGTGACGTAGTATATGTCAGAAGTGATGTTCCTGCAATAAGGCAAAGTATTCTGACTACCATAAACACAGCTGTATTTACACCGTCATCAGTTATTTTTATAAATTTCCACGCAAAATATGGATCACCTGTTCTGATAAAAAACAGATTGAGTATTGCTGTGAAAATTATAATAGGCACAATAGGCTTCAAGCTTTTGAGCATCATTTTTCCCGGTATCTTTGATATCAGAAAGATCAATACCGTAAATATTATTCCGACGCCAAGTCCGGCAAGATGGTCAGCCATAAAAAGCATAACTATAAACACCGCTGTAAGCAATATTTTTACTCGTGCGTCCATTCTGTGTATTACCGAGCTGCCCGGAAAATACTGTCCAATAGTAATATCCTTTATCAAGGTATATTCCTCCAAAATCTATATGTTCATTTTACTTACTCCCTGCCATAAGTACGGTCAAGGGTCTTACTACTTTTATCTGCCGAGCATATCCAGCAGTATTTTCTTTGCATATCCAACTGTATAAACGTCATCTTTAATATCTATTCCCATAGATTTAAGTCTGTTTATAACTCTTGTTATCTGCGGCACTGCAAGTCCCATAGCTGTAAGTTCATCTGCACGATGAAATACCTTTACAGTATCGTCATAGCAGAAAAGCTTTGATTCATTCATAACAAGTATTTTGGAAACGTTTTTTGCTATATCCTCCATTGAGTGAGAAACCAGCAATACTGTGTTCTTAGTCTGCTGATGATACTCTCTTATCAGACCAAGTATCTGTTCCCTTCCCTTTGGATCAAGTCCTGATGCAGGCTCATCAAGTATAAGGACCTTTGGTTCCATTGCCATAACGCCTGCAATAGCAACACGGCGTTTCTGACCTCCCGAAAGCTCAAACGGTGACTTATCAAGTATCTCAGGCGAAAGTCCTACCATTTTAGCGGTTTTCTTTACACGTCTGTCGATCTCCTGATCTGAAAGTCCCATATTTTTAGGACCGAAAGCTATATCCTTATAGCAATTTTCTTCAAAAAGCTGATACTCAGGATACTGGAAAACAAGTCCGACTTTAAATCTGACAGGTCTTAGCTTTGATTTATCGTCCCACAGCTTTTCACCATCTATATAGACCGCTCCGCTTGTCGGTTTCAGAAGTCCGTTAAAATGCTGTATGAGCGTAGACTTTCCCGAACCTGTATGACCGATAATACCGACCATTTCGCCTTGTTCTATTTCTATATTAACATTGTCTACTGCAACTTTTCTGAATGGAGTACCCTCACCGTAGACATATGACAAATTCTCTGTTTTAATTACTGCCATTGTTGTTACCTCAACTCATTTTACTTTAGCATTTCATAAAGCTTTTCCACACACTCGTCTTCTGTAATTATTTCAGTAGATATATCACAGCCTGCTTTCTTCAGCTCCCATGCAAGTTCCGTTACCTGAGGAACATCAAGTCCTAGATTTTTCATGGTTTCTACCTGTGAAAAGATCTTTTTAGGAACATTATCCATTATGACCTCTCCGCCGTCAATAACTACTACTCGCTCAGCCTGTGCAGCCTCTTCCATATAATGAGTGATAAGTACGATCGTTACACCCTGCTTATTGAGTGCTTTTATAGTTTTCATTACCTCTTCTCTGCCGTGAGGATCAAGCATAGCTGTTGGTTCATCCAACAAAATACAATCAGGACGCATTGCAATTATTCCTGCAATAGCAACACGCTGCTTTTGTCCGCCGGAAAGCTTATGAGGTGCGTGCATTCTGTATTCATACATACCGACAGTCTTTAATGCCTCATCAACTCTCTGCCTTATCTCAGCAGGCTCTATCCCCATATTTTCAAGAGCAAAAGCAACGTCCTCCTCAACGATAGTCGCAACTATCTGATTATCAGGATTCTGAAAAACCATACCCACTCTCTGTCTTATAGGCAGAAGATTTTCTTCATCTATTGTATCCATGCCGTCAACATATACTGCTCCCGACTCAGGAAGATTTATTGCATTTATACATTTTGCCAGTGTGGATTTTCCCGAACCGTTATGACCGAGGACTGCCACAAACTCACCTTTTTTTATGTTCAGCGTTACACCTTTAAGGACCTCCGTCTTTACAGGCGGTTCTTCAATTTCATTGACATATGAAAAATGCAGATCCTTTATCTCGATAAAATTATCCATTATTTTTTATCCTTTTTATCTTTATCAAATATATCTTCAAGCTTGTCCTTTACCTTTTCAATATTCTCTTTCGTAGCAAGGTCCTTAGCCTTTTTCTTTACATCATCAGGTATTTTATCCTCTGCCTGCTCCAGTTTCTTCTTGATATCTTTAAAATCAATTCCCATTTTTGCTGCCTCCCATTATATACTACATATTTATAAAGTTAATTTAAACATCAGATATTTTTATTTCATAAGTGACATACATTAAATATCGAGTCCGCTAATCAAACATCGTTTTCCAATTATCACTTTTACTTGCTTCAAAGCACATCTGAATCTGCTCAATATTACACTTTTCCTGTGCAAGTTCAGGAATATTGTCTATCGGGAAATATCTCGCCTCTGTTGTTTCAGAATTTTGTTTAAAAGCTCCGCCAACAGCATTGCATAAAACAAAAATTTTGCAGACGCCATATGCATACGGCGGTGTATTATGTTTGTTTCTGTCCTGCACTGCAATTATACTAACAGGCTCAGCATCTATTCCTGCTTCTTCCCGAACTTCTTTTACTGTATTAGAACCTATCGATTCGAGAACATCACACCAACCTCCAGGCAAAGACCATTTGCCGTTGTTTTCCCGAACAAGCAATATCTTATAATCTTTAAAAATAACTGCACGGGTATCGATTTTAGGTGTCTGATATCCTTTTTCATTGCAGAAAAGCACTTTCACCTTGTCTTTGGGTATCTCTGTTTTTGTACTGATCATTTCAGCAGATATTTCCCTAAGTCGTTCATAGCGTTCTTTATCAAAAATATCTTTGCAATATGTCAGTCCATTCTGAGCAATACTTTGTATCTCTATTGCCCATTTCAGCCACGGCTCGTTAAGAAATACATCATCACGCATAGTTTATTACTTCTGCCATATTGCAGTCGAACCGCAAGGCAATACTCCGCCGGTAGCCTCGACAGGCAGTCCTATCTCATCAGCTGTTACCTTTCCGCCAAAACGTGTTCCAAGAACATCATTGAGTATATATGCCATTACAGATGGCGAAAGTCCTGTTGTATAGCTGTTAAGCAAGAAAAACAGCGGATCATCACTAAGTACACCGGCACAGGTCTTAACAAGGTCATAAACACAGTCCTCAAGCTTCCAGACCTCTCCGCCCGGACCACGTCCATAACTCGGTGGATCCATAACTATTGCATCATAAGTTTTTCCACGCTTTATCTCACGTCTTACGAACTTTTCACAATCATCTACAAGCCAGCGTATAGGCTTATCGGAAAGTCCCGATGCAGCTGCGTTTTCCCTCGCCCATTGCACCATGCCTTTTGATGCATCAACGTGTGAAACACTTGCCCCAGCCTCAGCACAGGCAAGAGTAGCTCCACCCGTATATGCGAAGAGATTGAGAACCTTTATCTCACGTCCCGCATTTCTGATCTTATCAGCCATAAAGTCCCAGTTGACAGCCTGTTCAGGGAACAGACCAGTGTGCTTAAATCCTGTTGGTCTGATAATAAATTTCAGATCACCATATCCTATATTCCAGCTTTCGGGAAGTCTTTTTCTATACTCCCACTCTCCGCCGCCTTTTGAGGAACGATGATACACTCCGTCAGCCTTTCCCCACATATCAGAACGCTTTGGAGATTTCCAGATTATCTGCGGGTCAGGTCTTACAAGTATCTTGCCGCCCCAGCTTTCCAGCTTATCACCGCTGGATGTATCTATTATTTTATAGTCTTTCCAGTTTTCTGCAACTCTCATGATTTTAGTCCTTAATTAATATTTTTTATTGTCTAGATTGCTTAAATACTACTTTTTCCAAGGCCTTTTATTCTCTGTCCAGCCTTTTGCTTTCCAATATTCACTATCAGCAGGATTCCAACCTTTTTTATTAGCAAAATGAAAAACAGTAAAGTACAGCCAGCCTTTAAGGCTTACCTTAGGTTTGAAATCTGAACTTTTTATCTTAGAAGCTATCCTATCTGTTTTTCGTTCTATTTTTGCCCGCATCTTCTCAGATACGCCCTGCCAGTTTACTGCATGAATACCGAATCCGATATTATATATTGCAGGGATTCCCCAGAACGACAAGCTGTCAGCCATATCTTTATTAGTAGATCTCATTCCTGCACCTGCTGCTGTTGAAATAACTACGGCTTTCTTTGAAAACATTTTTTCTTCAGGACGGTGTACTATCCACCGCCAGCCGTAATGATCCAGCCATGCTTTCATCGAACCTGTGCAATGATAAACATAGACAGGAGACGTGAGAATAATAACATCTGCCTCATCAACAGCATTTGTCAAAGGTTTTAATTTGTCATAATGCGGACATTTATCCTCACCCTTTAGGAAGCAGTTTGTACAGCCGCAGCAGAACTCACCAAAATCCTTTGGAAGAAAAAATTCTTTTACCTCACCGCCAAGCTTATCAGCAAGCATTTTACCTATATGGTATGTCGAACCTTTATGATTCTGACCATTTACTACACAGATCTTCAAATTAATTACCTCTGATTTTGACGTACAGCTCACATTTTCTCTACAAGTTCAGCTATCTTATAAGCATACTCTGTGATTATACCTGTTCTTTTACCCTCTATCATTACTCGCACAAGCGGTTCTGTACCCGATTCACGAACAAGTATCCTGCCTTCGTCACCAAGCTTTTCTTCATACATCTTTATAGCATCGGTTACTTTTTTGCACTTATCCCACATACCCTTTTTATCAGGAGTTATTTTTACATTTACAAGTATCTGCGGATAACATTCCATACATGAAGCAAGCTCGCTTGCTTTTTTACCTGTCTTAGTCATTATTGAAAGCAGCTTTGTTCCCGTTAGTTCTCCATCACCTGTATTGGCATGGTCAAGGAGAATAATATGACCTGACTGCTCACCGCCGATATTATATCCGCCTTTCTGCATCTCTTCAAGAACATATCTGTCGCCTACCTTAGTAGTTGTTGCAACGATACCATTTGCCTTAGCGAACTTGAAAAATCCAAGATTAGTCATTACTGTTACAACGCAGGTGTTGCTTGCAAGAGTACCCTCATTTTTCATAAAATCGGAGAATATCGCAAGAAGCTTATCACCGTCAATAAGCTCACCATTTTCATCTACCGCAAGACATCTGTCAGCGTCGCCGTCAAAGGCAAGACCAACATTGCACTTGTTCTCAACAACAGCTTTTTTCAAGCTTTCCATATGCGTTGAACCGCAGTTTTCGTTGATATTCGTTCCGTCAGGCTTATCATGTATCATAATGCATTTTGCGCCAAGTCCTTCAAAAATCTTCTGAGCGCATACGCTTGAAGAGCCGTTAGCGCAATCTATACATACTTTAATTCCCTTAAAATCAGCGTCTACTGTTTTCATTATGTATCTGATGTAATCCCATACGGCATCTTTCTCATAATAAATTCTTCCGACTTCAGAACCTTCACATAGAGCCTTATCCATTTCTTCAGGTCTGTCGAGAATAAGTTCTTCGATCTCGTTTTCGATCTCATCTGAAAGCTTGAAACCGCTGCCTGAAAACAGCTTTATTCCGTTAAACTCAACTGAATTATGTGAAGCGGATATCATAACGCCTGCGTCAGCCTCATATTTTTTTACCAGCATTGCTACCGCAGGAGTAGGAACTACGCCAAGAATATGTGCGTCTGCGCCAACTGAACAAATACCTGCAATAAGTGCTGATTCAAGGATATCACCGGATATTCTCGTATCTTTTCCTATAATTATCTTAGCTTTATGCTTTGTTTCCTTTGTTAAAACCAATGCGGCAGCTCTGCCGATTTTCATAGCGAGTTCGCAGGTAAGCTCTGTAATTGCTACCCCTCTCGCTCCGTCAGTACCGAATAATCTACCCATTATCGTAATTCTCCTTCTAGCAATTTATATAAATTATAGCATTGAGATCTAAAGATGCGTTTGTCCGTCCTTTAAAAATCCAAGATGATCGTAGGCAAGCTGAGTTGCACATCTTCCTCGTGGAGTTTTTGAAATAAAGCCCAGTTGCATAAGATACGGTTCGCACTCATTTTCAAGAGTTATAGCCTCTTCACCAATAGCTGCAGCAAGCGTAGCCAAACCGACAGGTCCGCCGTTATAACCCTTGATTATCATTGTAAGATAACGCTTATCCAGCGTATCAAGTCCAAGATTATCTACTTCCATGCGAATAAGAGCAAGCTTAGCTATATCCTTAGTTATTCTTCCATTTCCCTCTATATCCGCAAAGTCACGCACACGTTTAAGATATCTATTAGCAATTCTCGGAGTTCCTCTTGAACGGCTTGCTATCTCCTCTGCACCGCTCCTGTCACAAGGTACTCCAAGCAGAACGGCAGAACGCTTAACAATATCTGCCAGCTGTTCCACAGTATACAGTTCAAGGTGCTGAATGATACCAAAACGATCTCTCAAAGGTGATGAAAGCTGACCTGAACGTGTTGTTGCACCTATAAGAGTAAATTTATTAAGTTCTATTCTTATAGATCTTGCGGCAGGGCCTTTGCCCATAATAATATCCAGTGCAAAATCTTCAAGCGCAGGATATAAAACCTCTTCTACCTGTCTTGAAAGACGGTGTATCTCATCAATAAAAAGCACATCTCCCTTTTCAAGATTTGTAAGCAGTGCAGCCAGATCACCCGGTTTTTCAATAGCAGGACCTGATGTAGTCCTTAAATTTACGCCCATTTCATGAGCAATAATATTTGAAAGTGTTGTTTTTCCAAGTCCCGGAGGTCCATACAGCAAAACATGGTCAAGGCTGTCGCCTCTGTTTTTAGCTGCCTGAATATATATCTTCATATTCTCCTTGACTTTATCCTGACCTATATACTCACTGAGAGTCTGCGGTCTGAGGCTGACTTCAAAATCGTCGGTAGTTTCCTGATTAGTTTCTTTGGGAGTAACTACACGTTCAAACTCAAAATCTCCCTTTTCAATCATTTAACAGCCTCTCCTTTGTTATATTCATAAAATATCATAAATGTTAATAGTCTTATCTGAACATTTTTCCTGCAAGTCCACGAAGCGACTGCTTTATAAGTTCTTCAACTGACAATTCAGGATCAAGTTTGGATATGACCTGCATAGCCTCTCCCTCTGTATAACCAAGAACAACAAGTGCGGTAACAGCTTCATCGACATTGCTTCCGCTCACTGCAACAGGTGTTATGCTTTCGCTGTTTCGTACTGATATAGCATTATCCTTAGCTACCTTATCTTTAAGTTCAAGTACAATACGCTGTGCAGTTTTTGCACCTATTCCTTTGCATTTAGTCAGGCTTTTTGAATCCCCGGTAGCAACTGCAAGCGCAAACTGTGACGGCGTATTTGCTGAAAGAATAGATATTGCAGCTTTCGGACCTACTCCCGAAACAGTAATAAGCATTTTGAAACACTTAAGCTCTTCCTGTGAACTGAAACCAAACAGTTCAGCAGCATCTTCCCTGACAGCAAGATGAGTATAGAGCATTACCTCTTCCTGCCCTGCAATTTTCTGTAATGTATAAAATGTTGTACGGCAGCCATAACCTACTCCGCCGCATTCAACAACAGCAAGCTCATTATCTGTATGAATAAGCTTTCCTCTTACTGAATATATCATTATATCACCTATTTCTGATTTAAAGCTGTCCGCCCGTCTTGCCCATTATCTTTCTTGTATTGACAGAAAGTCCATGAGTAATAGCAATAGCGACAGCGTCCGCTGTATCATCAGGTTTTATTATGCTTTTAAGTCCAAGCATTGTTCTTGTCATTTCCTGGACCTGCTTTTTTTCTGCTCTTCCATAACCAACGATCGAACACTTTACCTGAAGCGGTGTATATTCATATATTGGTATACCATGCATTATTGCGGGCAGCATTGTAACTCCCCTTGCCTGAGCAACATCAATAGCAGTTTTTTCGTTGGTGTTGAAAAAAAGTTTTTCTATGCCCATTTCATCAGGCTTGTAAGTTTCCACTATCTCACACATATCAAGGTAGATAGCTTTTAATCTTGACTGAAAGTTCATTCCGGCTTTGGTAGTGATCGCCCCAAAATCGACAACATTAAAATTACCGTGGGAAAAATCTAGCACTCCATAGCCGACAATAGCATAGCCAGGATCAATTCCAAGTATTCGCAAAACCAAAAGCCTCCTCGAAATGCAATGCGCAACTAGATACAGCATCTCATAATAACAATTAATTATACCACATATTTCGCACAAATGCAAGTAGAATTCCTGTTTTAACACAATGTTATTTGTTGAAGATCAAACGTATATTATACTTTTTTAACAAATTTCTCCGCAGCATTCCGCAACGGCGAAAACCATAATCTTTGTGTACAGATACCTGTAAAGAAACCTGTTACTATTCCGCTTATTATCAGATAAGGAGCAATACCAAACACAGCAGACTGACCAGTAATAAAGCAAGCTGCGGTCAGCTGACCAATATTATGAAAAATTCCGCCTAAAACCGAAACTACCCATATCTTATGCTTGTCAAGTCTGTTTACAGTCAATGCCATTACGGCGAAAGCAAATACACCGCCTGTTACTGAAAAAACAAAGCTTACAAAAGTACCATAAAAAGCCGTCGCCAATACTATACGCATAGCAAGTATTATTCCTGCATCACGTCTGCCTATAAAAAGCATTGCTAAAAGTGTAACTATATTGGAAAGACCAAGTTTTATCCCTGCCATAACAGGAAGCGGAAACTGTGCTTCAATAACAAATATAGTGAGAGAAACTGCCGTAAGCACAGCCATTAGTGCAATTTCTTTAACAGATATCTTCATTTTTTCTCCTACTGAACCGCATCAATACTATCATCTTCACCGACAAGTATTACGACCAGCTTATGCGGCGCACAAATAATACTCTGACCCGAACTTTTTATTTTTCCGAAATTAACACATACCTGATTACTGCAGTCTGATGTTTTCATCCAGACAGCGCCATTGCCATACACGATCATATTTTCACCAAACTTATTCGATATTTTATACTTAGACTCATCACCATTTATATCATAAATAACCTTTACTAACTCGCCGTCAACATACACTTCTACATGAACTGCATCACTATTTGACCTAAAGATACAAAAAAGACAAATAATTATTATGATAATAAAAGACAATGCCCACATAATATTGCTTTTTTTATTATAAGACATAAAGCAGAAACTCCAAACAAAAAAATAACAGCCCTCAACTGCTGTTGAAGACTGTTTAAATGGCGGAGAAGGAGGGATTCGAACCCTCGATGAGCTATTAACCCATACACGAGTTCCAGTCGTGCGCCATAAACCGGGCTAGGCGACTTCTCCACAGTTATTAAATTCACAACAATATGATTATAGCATATATAGATCAGAATGTCAATACTTTTTTCAAAAAAGCACACAAAAAAAATTTCACTACCCTGCTATGGCTTGGCAGGATAGTGAAAAATCTGAATTACCTAAAATCTATTCATCATCAGATTCGTCTTCAATGTCAAGATCATTTGCTTCATTAACATCGTCGATCGAAGGGATATCAAGATCATTTAACTGATCCGGTGTCAGCGGAACTCTTTCCTTTGGCTTTTTATACAAATGCTCTATATCATTCATATAGAATGAAGTTTCAACAGGCAGTTTCTTTTTGCGTAATTTTTCTTCAACATAGCTTCTTGAGAAACTATACAGAAGTGCAAATGCAGGTACAGCCAGAACCATACCAACAAAGCCGAACATTCCTCCGAATACAAGCAGCGATATAAGCACCCAGAACCCCGGAAGTCCCGTTGAATCGCCAAGTATCTTAGGACCAAGTATATTTCCGTCAAACTGCTGAAGTATCAGAATAAATATAAGGAAAAATATCATTTTCTTTGGTTCGATAAGCAATATAAGAAGCGCAGACGGTATTGCTCCGATGAACGGACCGAAGAAAGGAATAATATTTGTAACACCTATCAATACGCTTATCATTATATTGTATGGCATATCCATTATTGTCATACCTATAAAACAAAGCAAGCCTATGATAATAGAGTCAATGATCTTACCTGTGATAAAACCTGAGAATATTTTATTTGCTTCAGAACTGAAATTCATTATCCTTTCGCAGTTCTTTTTTCTGGTAATAGAAATAATTATCTTTTTTATCTGCGCAAGCAGTTTTTCTTTACTGCAAAGCATATAAATAGATACGATAAAACCAAGCAAAAAGTCTTTTACAACGGTAACTACACCCCATGCGCCTGTAAGTATGTTTTCAAGCATAGGCTGAATTCTTTCGATTATTGCTCCGATATTAGTATTGAAATCCTTGAGAACACTTGTTGCAGCCGCTTCTATATCAGGATAGTTGCGGAAGATCTTATTTATCCAACCCTGCACATTTCCTGCAATAGTAGATGCGTTGTTGAAAATATCTATTATCGAATTAATAAGCTCAGGTATTACTATCGCTATCAAGCCTATAACAATGCCCAAAAAGACAATAGATGACAGCGTTACAGAACAGGCTCTCAAAAGTTTTCCGCTCTGCTCCTTTTTGCTTTTGCTGAAGGCACGTTTACAAAGCTTTTCTATCTTTACCATTATAGGATTCATAAGAAATGCGATAACAAGTCCCCAAATAACAGGACTAAGCACAGATAAAAATCCCATAAGTGTATTTACGATAGAAGGAAGCTTAAACAGCGCAAGCACCAGAAGGACATTTATCGCAATGACTATCACAGCGTAAAAAGCAATAGTTGCGTAACGTCTGTTGGTATACAGTTTCATAATTTATCCTCTCTGTTCATATTCACAAAAAATTATTATAAAATTATTATACACTAATTCAAACATAATTGCAATAGTTTTACTATTTTATGTTTCATTTTTTATGTAAATTTATCTGCAATATTATCAGAATCATAGTATTATTGACAAAAACATTTCACAATATTATAACACTAGTAATTAATCTATTAACAAAAAATTAATCGACGTGCGTTAAATAATTCTGTAAAAGCTATTGACAAATTACTAAAAAGAGAATATAATAGCATTAAAGTGAATATAAGAAATCCGATGAACAAAAGTAAGTAGCCGTTGTGAATGAGTTTCAGAGAGCTGTTGTTTGGTGCAAAACAGTACAAAGTCTTTCGGTGAATGGATTTGTGAGGAGCAGTGTGAAAGTATTTTATATAAGTATCACTCGCCGTGTTTCCTACGTTAGTGTGACAGGATATTGATTTTCTTTACGAAATGCGTATCTGTGAGCCGATAAGTCTTCTTATCGGGAAATTGGGTGGCACCACGGTTCTATCGTCCCATAACTATCAGGTTATGTGGCATAGGACTTTTTTTATTGTCTGAAATAAGTTCTTTCCCCATTTCGGCTTAAAATTTATCAGGAGGTAGTTGTTATGCTTTACCCGTCAATGGAAACTGTAAAAAAATATTTTGAGGATTATGAAACAGTTCCTGTTTTTTATGAACTGCTGATGGATTCATACACACCGATTCAGCTTTTTAACTGTCTGCATGAGACGTATGATAATTGTTTCATACTGGAATCTGTTGATAATAAAGACAAATGGGGCAGATATTCATACGTCGGCATTGATCCGACAGCAGAGATCATTCTTAAAGACCATGTTATCACCATGAAATCAAATGGTGAGGTAATTGAAACAACAGAAGTTGATAATCCGATAGATTATCTTTCAAAAATTATAGACGCACACAAATCGCCAAGATTTAATAATTACCCTAAGCTTACAGGCGGTCTGATGGGATTTTTCACATATGATATGGTCAGATATTTTGAGAAAACTCTGACAAACATACCAAATGATGATCTTAATCTCCCCGATGCTGATCTTCATCTTTTTGAAAAAATCGTTGCTTACGATCATCTTTCAAATAAAGCAGTAATAATTCTTAACATTAATAAAAGTGATGATTTTGAAAAGAAATATGCTGAATGCGAGAAGATAAGTGAAGAGATAGTTCAGATACTGAGAAATTACAAGCCTGTAATAAAAGCTCCAAAAACAGCAACAGCTGATATCACAGTTAAATCAAATATAACTAAGGAACAGTATCTCGCCAACGTGGAAAAGGCAAAAGAATATATCAAGGACGGAGATATATTCCAGGTAGTTCCTTCACAGAGATTTGAGATCGACAATCCGCCTGACAGCTTTGATGTTTACAGAATGCTTCGTTCAACTAACCCTTCTCCATATCTGTACTATTTTAAACATAATGACTATGCAGTTGCAGGTGCTTCACCGGAAATGCTCGTAAGCGTCGAGAACGGAACAGTCGTTACAAGACCTATCGCAGGTACTATTAAAAGAGGCGAAACTCAGGATGAGGATATCAAAAATGAGCAGCAGCTTATAAACGACCCTAAGGAAAGAGCCGAACACACAATGCTCGTTGACTTGGGAAGAAATGATATCGGAAAAGTTTCAAAGTTCGGCAGTGTAAAAGTCACAGACTTTATGGTAATAGAAAGATACTCAACGGTAATGCATATAGTATCCAACGTCAAAGGTGAGCTGAGAGATGATAAAAAGCCTCTTGACGCACTTATGGCAGTTCTTCCAGCAGGAACACTTTCGGGAGCACCTAAAGTCAGAGCTATGGAGATCATTGATGAACTTGAAACAACCAAAAGAGGTCTTTATGGCGGCACAGTCGGCTATCTGGCTTTTGACGGATCAATAGATACCTGCATCGCTATAAGAACAGTACTTTTCAAAAACAATAAAGCCTATGTACAGGCAGGCGGCGGAGTCGTTGCTGACTCGGTCGGTGAAAATGAATATATGGAATCATGCAACAAAGCTCTTGCAGTTATTAACGCAGTAAAAGAAGCAAGCAGATTATAAGGAGTTTTAATTATGTCAAATTCAGCAAACACAGAAAAGAAAATAATACTTACAGGTGACAGACCGACAGGTTCTCTTCACCTCGGACATTATGTTGGTTCACTCAGAAAGAGAGTTGAACTTCAGAACACAGGAGAATACGATCAGTTCGTTATGATCGCAGACCTTCAGGCACTGACCGACAATGCAGACAATCCCGGAAAGATAAGAGATAATATTCTTGAAGTTACTCTGGACTATCTCGCAGCAGGATTAGAGCCTGATAAAACTACTATCTTTGTACAGTCACACGTTCCTGCACTTACAGAACTTCCTATGTTCTATTCAAATCTCGTTACAGTTTCAAGACTTGAAAGGAACCCCACAGTTAAGGCTGAAATAAAGATGCGTAACTTTGAAAGAAGCCTTCCTGTTGGATTTATGACATATCCTATAAGCCAGGCTGCCGATATAACAGCTTTTAAGGCAAGATATGTTCCAGTTGGCGATGACCAACTGCCTATGATCGAGCAGACAAGAGAGATCGTTTCTAACTTCAACCGTATTTATGGTGAAGGTATACTTGTTGAACCGGAAGCTATCCTTTCCTCAAACAGTGCTTGCAAGCGTCTTGTCGGAACAGACGGCAATGCAAAAATGAGTAAATCTCTCGGCAACTGCATTTATCTCAAAGATGACGCAAAAACACTCAAGCAGAAGATAATGTCAATGTACACCGATCCGCTTCATATAAATGTTTCTGACCCAGGTCATACAGAGAACAACCCTGTTTTCATTTACCTTGAAGCATTCTCAACAGATGATGATTTTGCAAACTTCATGCCTGATTATAAAAATCTTGCAGAGATGAAAGAGCATTATGAGAGAGGCGGCTTGGGCGATATGAAGTGCAAGAAGTTCCTTAACAGCGTAATGCAGCAGATGCTTGAACCTATCAGACAGCGCCGTGAAGAATATGCTAAGGACAAAGGCGCTCTTCTTGAAATGCTTAAGAAAGGCACAGAAAGAGCTGTTGAGGTTTCAAATGAAACTCTCGCTCAGGTAAGAAATGCTATCGGAATAAATTATTTTGATGATAAAACGTTCCTTGACAAATACATCTGATAATAAGGAGGAAAAAGCAATGATTCTTTTAATAGACAATTATGACAGCTTTACCTATAACCTCTATCAAGCTATCGGCGTACTTAACAGTGATATAACAGTAGTCAGAAACGACGAAATAACAATAGAAGAGATCGAAAAAATGGCACCGCAGGCTATCATCGTTTCTCCGGGTCCATGCTACCCTAAGGACGCAGGAATATCTGTTGAGGCGATAAGACATTTCAGCGGTAAGATCCCTATACTTGGCGTTTGCCTTGGACATCAGTCCATTGCGGAAGCTTTTGGCGGTAAGATAATCCACGCTAAAAAACAGCTGCACGGAAAACAGACGGAAATTTTCCTCAACACAGCAAATCCACTTTTCAGCGGACTGAAAGATACTATAAAAGCTGCAAGATATCATTCTCTTATAGTTGACAGCGTTACACTTCCAAGCTGCCTTTCTGTTATCGCAACAGACGATCAGGCTCAGATAATGGCTTTAAGACACAGAGAACATCCGACATACGGAGTTCAGTTCCACCCTGAGTCAATACTTACAGAAGTAGGTACTATTATAATAGAGAATTTTCTCAATGATATCGCAGGTATCAAGACAACAAAATCAAAGGCTGCTGCACTTCCTGATAATGAGAGAGTTGAGCTTAAGCCTTATCTGAAAAAAGCTGCTGACGGAATCGACCTTACAGAAGATGAAGCTTACAAGGCAATGGACATAATCATGTCAGACAGAGCAACTACTGCTCAGACAGCCTGCCTGCTTACAGCACTCAGAATGAAAGGTGAAAAGATCGAAGAGATCACAGGTTTTGCTAAGGTAATGAGAGAGAAAATGGCTAAGGTAAACTGCTCAGATTCTCTTGATATAGTTGGCACAGGCGGAGATCTTGTAAACAGCTTCAATATTTCTACTACATCTTCATTTGTAATCTCAGGTGCAGGACAGACTGTTGCAAAACACGGCAACAGAAGTGTATCTTCAAAAAGCGGAGCAGCAGATGTTTTAGAGGCTCTCGGCGTTAAGATAGCGTCAACACCTGCTCAGGCGGAAGAGTGTATTAAAAACTGCGGAATTTCATTCCTTTTCGCTCAGTCATATCACTCAGCAATGAGATTTGTCGGACCTGCCAGAGCACAGATCGGAATAAGAACTGTATTTAATATACTCGGCCCACTTGCTAATCCTGCAAAAGCAGATTACATGATACTCGGTGTTTATGATCCTCAGATACTTGAAATAATGGCAAAGGTATTGATGAACCTTGGTATAAAGAGAGCCATGCTTGTATACGGAAATGACGGACTTGATGAGATATCCATATCTGATTCTACGACTGTTTGCGAGATCCGTGACGGAAAGATAATCAAGTATGAGATCTCTCCTGAAGAATTTGGTCTGAGAAGAGCTAAGAAATCAGATATCGTTGGCGGAAATGCGAACGAAAATGCCGAAATAACAAAAGGTATTCTTGAAGGCAAAATCAAAGACGCTAAGAGAGATATCGTTGTACTTAATTCAGGATGCGCTCTTTACATTACCGGAAAAGCTGATACTATTGAAGATGGTATCAGACTTGCTGAAGAGTCGATCGACAGCGGAAAAGCACTTGAAAAACTTAATGAGCTTATAAGCTTTACAAACAAAGAATAACGGTGAAAAAATGATACTTGACAAAATCGTTGACAGACGCAAGGAACAGCTTGAACGTGAAATATCGGCTGTTTCAAGAGATGATATCAAGGCAATGGCTGCACAGGCAGACTTCCCTTCTCTTTCTTTTTCAAAAGCTATAAAGAAAGATACGCTTTCGGTGGTAAGCGAAGTAAAAAAAGCTTCACCGTCAAAAGGACTTATATGCGCTGATTTTCATCCTGTTAAAATAGCTTGTGAATATGAGGAGCATGGTGCAAATGCTATATCATGCCTTACAGAAGAATATTACTTTCAGGGCAGCTCGGCTTTTCTCTCTGAGATAAGAAAAAACGTGAGTATACCTATTCTCAGGAAAGATTTCATAATAGATGAATATCAGATATATGAGGCAAAAAAACTCGGTGCAAATGCAGTTCTTTTAATAGCAGCAATTCTTTCACCTGAACAAATGAAAGAATATTCCGAACTTGCACATACGCTCGGTCTGGAGTGTTTAGTGGAAGTCCATAATGAGGAAGAATATGCAAAGACAACTGCTTTCAAGCCTGATATGCTGGGTATAAACAACCGAAATCTTTATACATTTGAAGTTGATCTTGAAACCACAGGCCGCCTGAAAGAAATAATCGGTGAACATTCTGTTCTTGTATCTGAAAGCGGCATAAAGGATAATGCCGATATGAAAAAGGTACGTTCACTTGGCGCAGACGCAGTGCTTATAGGTGAAACACTTATGAGAAGCGGAAATATAGGCGCAACGCTTTCAGCTTTACGGGAAGGCGTATAACAAAAATAAATATGAAAGAAGGATCACAATGAATAAAACAGGACGCTTCGGTGAGTTCGGCGGACAGTATATACCTGAAACAGTAATGACTGCCGTACAGGAGCTTGAAGAGGCTTACAATAAATATAAAGACGATGAAGAGTTCAAAGAAGAATTGAAAAAGCTTTATCGTGATTACGCAAACAGACCATCTATGCTTTACTATGCTGAGAAAATGACTAAGGATCTCGGCGGACCTAAGATCTATTTAAAGCGTGAAGATCTTAACCACACAGGTGCGCACAAGATAAATAACGTTCTCGGACAGCTTCTTCTTGCTAAGAAAATGGGCAAGAAAAGAATAATTGCTGAAACAGGTGCAGGTCAGCATGGTGTTGCTACTGCTACGGTATGCGCACTTATGGGGCTTGAGTGTGAGGTATACATGGGTGCAACCGATATGGAAAGACAGTCACTCAACGTATACAGAATGAACCTGCTCGGCGCTAAGGTAACAGGTGTTGACAGCGGTACTGCAACACTTAAAGATGCGATAAATGAGGCATTCAGAGATTGGTGTTCAAATATCGACACTACTTTCTACTGCATAGGTTCTGTAATGGGTCCTCACCCATATCCAACTATGGTTAGAGATTTCCAGAAGATCATCAGTGAAGAGATCAAAGCACAGATGATCGAAAAGGAAGGCAGACTTCCTGACTGTGTCGTAGCGTGTGTGGGAGGCGGCTCAAACGCTATGGGCGCTTTCTATGACTTTATTGGTGATGAAGGTGTCAGACTTGTCGGCGCTGAAGCAGCAGGAAGAGGTGTTGATACACCTGACCACGCAGCAACTATGGCAAAGGGTACACTTGGTATTTTCCATGGTATGAAGTCATTGTTCCTGCAGAATGAATATGGTCAGATCGATCCTGTTTATTCTATTTCAGCAGGTCTTGACTACCCAGGCGTAGGTCCTGAACACGCATATCTTAAGGAGATCGGCAGGGCTGATTATCTCAGTATCACTGACGAAGAGGCTGTAAGCGCATTTGAATATCTTTCAAAGACTGAGGGTATTATCCCTGCAATAGAATCTTCTCACGCAGTTGCAGCTGCATTAAAGATCATACCTGAAATGAACAAAGATCAGATACTTGTTATAAACATCTCAGGACGAGGCGATAAGGACGTTTACGCTATTGCAAGATACAGAGGAGTGAAATTAGATGAAGAATAGAATCGATATCTGCTTTGAAAAACTGAAAAAGCAGAATAAAAAAGCGCTTGTTACTTTCCTCACAGCAGGTGATCCTGATATGGCAACAAGCGAAAAATGTGTACTTGAAATGTTCGATAATGGAGCTGATATAGTTGAGATAGGTGTTCCGTTCTCAGATCCTATCGCAGAAGGTCCGACAATTCAGAAAGCTTCCAAGCGTTCACTCAGCAATGGTACGAACCTTGATAAGATATTTGACCTTGTTAAAAGCCTTAGAACTAAGACAGACAAGCCGATACTTCTTATGATGTATCTTAATACACTTTTTAAGTTTGGCACTGAAAAGTTCTTTAAGCTTTGTAACGAATGTGAGATCGACGGTGTAATAGTTCCTGATCTTCCTTTTGAAGAGCGTGACGAAATTCAGGACGTTGCAGATAAGTACGGAGTTTACAGCATATATCTTGTTGCTCCAACATCTCATGAGAGAATAAAGATGATAGCATCTGAGGCAAAAGGATTTCTTTATATCGTATCATCGCTCGGTGTTACAGGCACAAGAAAAGAGATCAATACTGATTTTGATTATCTTCTTGAACCTCTCAAGAATGGCAGCTACTGTCCGTCATGCATTGGTTTCGGTATTTCTGACGGTAAACAGGCTAAAAAAATGGCTGCATACTGTGACGGTGCGATCATGGGAAGCGCAGTTGTTAATATCATAGCTGAACATGGCGTAAATTCTCCTGAATACGTTGGTGAATTTATAAAGAATGTCAGAACAGATATGGATGCATAAAATATAAAATTAAAACCGACAGGGAGCATTTCAGAATGACTTCCCTGCCGGTTATTTTTATTTATGCATTGTCGCTGTTGAATTTCTTTATGCTTTCGTTAAGAGTTTTTATTTCTGAATCTACTGTTGCAGAATATTTTTCTCTTACCTGTGCCCAGGTCATCTGAGAATCTTCTACTATCTGTGAAGAGTAATTATACAGAGCGTCAGTAAGACAGATATTGCCGTCAAAGGAATTAGGATCGCCGAGCATTGATGATACACCAAAAGCATAGTCAAATATCATATGATATTCGTCAGACTGAACATCCATTTTAACCTGATACATCTCATCTGTCCAGTTAGGATTGTTCTCCATAAACTTCTGCTTATTAGTTTCAAGATACTGTGGATCTGAATATGCAGATCTGTAACACTCGAACCAGCACTTTACAGCTTCAGGTTTAGTGGATCCTCTTACCCACATAAATGCTTTCATATCAGATGTAGTGATCTTCTGCGGATTATCAGGATACTGCGGATGAGGAACTATTGCCCAGTTTTCTCCGTCCTTAGGAGTATTTGTACCTGTATATGCCCAGTCACCCATAGCATAGAACAGACAGCCCTTCTTGAATGCATCTCTTGCAGAACCTACCCAATCAGTGTAAATAAGATTGCTCTTCATCATTTCATAAAGTGCATTCTCACCCTTTTCAATATCAGGGTCTTTAAGGTTTGATTCAAACTCACCTGTTTCCTGATTGTAATTTACCATATTTTTGCCTGTCTGCTGAATAAAATGCTGTCTGAAGAAACCATTGATACCATATCTGTCAGTACCTGCTTCAGCACCGCTGACATATTCGCTCATAATATCTTCAAAAGCATTCCAATCCCATGTACCTTCAAGATACATCTCATATGGATCATCAAGTCCCTCAGCCTCAATAACGTCTGTATCATAGCAAAGCATTGATGATGCCACGAAAGTCAATGGTGCAACGTAATGCTTACCGCCAAGTACAAACTGATCTGCTGTGGATTTTACACCGCTCCAAAGAGGCTGATCGAAATCAACAAGTTCATCTATTGGCTGGTACATATCCTTAACGACCTGAGCAGGGAAAGAAAGCCACTCATAGTTAACGATATCCGGAACGTCCTTGTTTGACATAATAGCATCTGCGAGCTTATCAAATCTTTCAAACTGAGATGTCTGAGAATACTGGATCGAACCGCCCTTTGACTCAAAAAGTGTAAGCTCTGTACTCTTCTCAGGATTTCCTCTTGTTGGATTAAGATCCTGAACACCAAGATAAAGTATTGTTCCGTCAACACCATCAGGGATAGCCTCGATAGCCTCTGCATCAGCTACTTCAACATTTTCTGTTGCCTCAAAGCTGTCATCATCTTTTTTTGACGAGCTGCTGTCAGCAGAACTGCCGCAGCCAACTGTTCCAAAAACAATTCCTACTGCAAGAAGTGTGGCAATATACTTCTTATAATTCTTCATATGAATTTTCCGCCTTTCTGATTTAAAATTTTAATTAGATACGTTATTATTAAAGGCAATATCCTACAAAAGCATGATATTGCCTTTAAACACAATTAATATTTTATGAATGATTATTTATTCTTTGCAATATAATCAGCTACTGACTGATTAAGAGATTTAAGCTCTGAATCAACAGTTGCAGAATATGACTGACGAAGCTCTGACCATGAATACTGCTTTCCTGAATCATCGCTCTTATTTGTATATTCATACAGCTTTCTTGTTACGCAGCTGCCGTCTTCTGAAGCATTGTCGTCAGAAAGTGTTGATGAGATACCGTAGCCATAGTCAAATACCATCTTATTTTCGTTTGAAGATGCGTCCTGAAATACCTGATACATTTCTTCTGTCCAGTTAGGATTTGCATTAAGGAATTTTTCCTTACCATTTTCCTTATACTGCTCATCAGTATTAGCCATACGGCAGCACTCATACCATGTCTTAACAGCTTCCTTAGCTGTTGAACCTCTTACCCACATATAAGCGAGCATATCAGCTGTCATATACTTTTCTTCTGAGTTAGGATCAGAAGGAACTGGTACGATTCTCCAGTCATCACCTTCAGAAGGACCATTATTGCCTGTCATAGCCCATGTACCCATGCAATAGAACAGAATATTTCCGTCCTTAAGAGCCTTCTTAGCGTTACCTGTCCAGTCACCGTAAACAAGACCCTTCTTGCCTATATCGTAGAGCATATTTTCAGCACGTTCGATGTCAGGGTCATTAAGGTTTGAAGTGAATGTATTGCCGTCATAGTTGACCATTGTTTTGCCTGTCTGCTGAATGATCTGAGTCTGGAACCAACCGTTGATACCATATCTCTCAGTATCGGCAGCTGCACCGTCGCAGAATTCCTGCATGATATCCTGCCATGTATCCCAGTTCCAGTTGCCGTCAAGATATTCTTCATAAGGATCGGAAAGACCATTAGCTTCAATAAGAGCATGATCGTACATCATTACAGTACCTACTGTAAAGCTGATAGGCGCAACATAGTGCTTTCCGTTAAGAACGAACTGATCTGCATTATCCTTAACATCAACCCAAAGCGGATCATCAAAATTAACTATATCGTCAACAGGCTGATACATATCTTTAAGTACCTGTGCAGGGAAAGCCATCCACTCATACTTGAATATATCCGGAACGTCTTTCTGTGACATAATAGCACTGGCAAGCTTATCGAACTTTTCAGAATCAGTTACCTGAATATATTCAACTGTACCACCTTTATTATTAAACAGAGTCATTTCAACTGACTTATCTTCGCCCTTTCTCTCGTTAGGGTTAAGATCGTATGTACCCATCCACTTGATATTTTTCTGAGCATCATCAGGAATATCTTCGATCTCTTTTGTATCCTGAACTTCTACTTTCTTTACAGTTGTAACCTTTGAGCTTGAATCACCTGTCGAACCGCCGCAGGAACAAACGCCCATAACTGAGGCAACAGAAACTGCAAGTGCAAGTGCTCTTTTAATTTTGGTCATAGCAATCACATACCTTTCAAAATATTAACTTGTTTAAAATAAATTAGGTCAAAAATTTAGCTTTATAAATGCATCCAAAACAAGTTCGTATACGTTTATTACTTTTAAATTATATTACATAATGTAAACGATGTCAATTCTCAAATTACACAAAGCAAATTGATGCTTTTGTACAAAATTAACAAGTTAAACGTTTAAAATTTGTACGTTAGCTAAAAAAATTATATAGTTTATTTTTTTTATATACCAAAACAGCTATAATAATCACTAAGCTGTAAGTTTGAAACTGCTGCAATATCAGAGCAATATTGTGCTAATTATATTACAATAATCAGCTTCAGAAATAAATTTATGATTAAACAAAAGCATTTGACATCTGAACTTTCTGAACACAGCGACAATACAGCTTTTTTCATTTACGTAAAGAATAAGGCTTGAAAAAAAGCAAAAAATGTAGTATAATATATTCTGAAATAATTGGAACGGAGAATTTATTTTGTCAATGAAAAAGATAGAGATATTTACCGACGGCGCTTGTTCGGGCAATCCGGGACCTGGCGGTTATGGAGTTATATTAAGGTATAAAGACAATACCAAGGAATTATGGGGCGGTGAACCCGAAACAACAAACAACAGAATGGAACTTACCGCTGTTATCACAGGACTATCGGCTTTAAAAGAACCATGCGAGGTAACGCTTTACAGTGATTCAAAATATATAATAGACGCAGTGACAAAAGGCTGGGCTGTGAAATGGAAAAGCAACAACTGGATAAAGAGCGATAAAAAGCCTGCTCTCAACTCAGATCTATGGAGCAAGCTGTTAGATCTCCTTGATATCCACAAAGTTCAATTTATCTGGATCAAAGGTCATGCAGGTCACCCCGAAAACGAACGCTGCGACGCATTAGCCGTTATGGGTTCAAAACAATTCAAGTAGTAACTTACACATTGCTGGGGCTTGCCTTTCACTAACATATGTATAAAATATTAAATTTACAAATTATGATTTTACCCCTTGCAATTCCTAGTAAAAAGGTATATAATATACTTGTACAAATTATATATGAAAGGTATGATTTAATTGAATAAGCGTTTTGTTTATGCGGATAACTCCGCAACCACAAGAGTTTCAGATAAAGCACTTGCAGCAGCATTGCCATATTTCACAGAGCAGTATGGCAATCCCTCCAGCATATATACTCTCGGAATGGATGCTGCAAAGGCAGTTCTGGCAGCACGTCAGCAGGTTGCCGATGCACTCGGCGCACAGCGTGTTAATGAGATCTACTTCACCAGCGGCGGTTCAGAGGCCGACAACTGGGCAATCAGAGGTGCAGCTGCACTTGGTGCGAAAAAAGGCAAGAAGCACATTATCACAACTGTATTTGAGCATCATGCTGTTCTTCACACCTGTGACTACCTCGAAAAGCTTGGCTATGAGGTAACATATCTACCTGTTGATGAAAATGGACTTATAACTGCACAGCAGGTCGAAGACGCTATCCGTGAGGACACCTGCCTTGTAACAATAATGTTTGCAAACAACGAGATCGGCACTATCATGCCGATAGCTGAGATCGGTGCTATCTGCAAAAAGCATGGTGTGCTTTTCCACACTGACGCCGTTCAGGCTGTTGGCCATATTGACATCAATGTTAAGGAAATGAATATTGATATGCTGTCACTTTCAGGCCATAAGATCCACGCTCCAAAGGGCGTAGGCGCACTTTATTGCCGCACAGGTATCAATCTTCCAAATCTTATTTACGGCGGCGCTCAGGAGAGAAACAAGAGAGCCGGTACAGAAAATGTTCCGTCTATCGTTGCTCTCGGTGTTGCTATAACTGATGCAACAACAGGTATCGAAGAAAAGAACAAGAAGATCAAGGCTATGCGTGAAAAGCTTATTGACGGCATACTCAAAGTTCCTCAGACAAGACTCAATGGTGACAGAGATCAGCGTCTTGCGGGAAATGTAAACATTTCTTTCAGAGGAATCGAAGGTGAAAGCCTGCTGCTTACACTTGATATAAATGGTATAGCTGCATCTTCAGGTTCAGCTTGCACAAGCGGTTCGCTTGATCCGTCACACGTTCTGCTTGCGATCGGACTTCCTCATGAGATCGCTCATGGTTCACTCAGACTTTCTATAAGCGAAGAAAATACAGATGAAGACGTTGATTATATACTCAGCGTTATCCCTGGTATCGTAAAGAAACTTAGAAAGATGTCCCCTCTCTGGGAAAGAATATGCAGAACCGAGAATATTGAGGACTATACATTAGAATAATATAACAGGAGGTTTTAACTATGATATACAGTGAAAAGGTTATGGATCATTTCGCAAATCCAAGAAATGTCGGCGAGATCGAAGACGCTGACGGAATAGGCGAAGTAGGTAACGCTAAGTGCGGCGATATAATGAAAATGTACATCAAGGTAGATAACGGCATTATTACAGATGTTAAGTTCAAGACATTCGGCTGCGGAGCTGCTGTTGCCACATCTTCTATCGCTACTGAAATGATTAAGGGCAAGAAGCTCGAAGATGCTCTTAAGCTTACAAACAAGGCAGTTGTTGAGGCTCTTGACGGACTTCCGCCAGCAAAGCTTCACTGCTCAGTACTTGCTGAGCAGGCAATGAAAGCTGCTATTTCTGACTACTACACCAGACAGGGCATTGATCCAACTCCATTTGTAGGAAAGAATACTGCTCCTGACTGTGAAAATTGCAATGTCTGATAGAGTTCTTGTTGCAATGAGCGGCGGTGTTGACAGCTCAGTTTCTGTTAAATTGCTACTTGATGAGGGATATGACGTTGCGGGTGCAACTATGCACCTTTACAACAATGAAGATATCGGACTTGAACGCAGCCGCACCTGCTGTTCGCTGAATGATGTTGAGGATGCAAGACTGGTTGCGCTTAAACTCGGTATAGATTTTCATGTATTCAACTTTTCAAGTGATTTCAAGGAATATGTTATCGACAATTTTGTGGATACCTATCTCCATGGTGCAACACCAAATCCCTGCATAGAATGCAACAAGCATTTAAAGTTCGGAAAATTTCTTGACAGGGCATTGCTTCTTGGCTATGACCACATTGCAACCGGTCATTATGTAACAAAAGAGTTTGATGAAAATTCACAGCGCTGGCTTTTAAAGCGTTCTGGCGACAGAATGAAAGATCAGAGCTATGTACTTTACGGAATGACACAGGAGCAGCTGAAACGTACGCTCTTCCCTGTCGGCGAAATGAACAAAGATAAGATACGCAGCATAGCAGAAGAAAACTCACTTGTGAATGCTGACAAGCCTGATTCTCAGGATATATGCTTTATTCCTGACGGAGATTATGCAAAGTTCATTACAGAACGTGCAGGTGAACAGCCTGACGGTGATATAGTTTTATCCGACGGAAGTGTACTTGGCAAGCACAAGGGACTTATAAACTACACTGTTGGTCAGCGACGTGGAATTGGTGTTTCATATTCTGAACCGCTTTTTGTGATAAACAAGGACATCAACAGTAATAAACTTGTTATGGGAACTAAGGACGAAGTTTTCAGCATCAGTCTTACAGCATCTGATGTGAACTTTATACCGTTTGACAAACTGACTGAACCGATCGAATGTACTGCTCAGACTAGATATCATCAGCAGGACGTTCCTTGCTGTGTTTATCCTCTTGATGATAACCGAGTTCGTGTTGAATTCAAAACACCACACAAGGCTATCTCAAAGGGTCAAGCAGTAGTTTTCTATGACGGCGAATATGTTGTCGGCGGCGGAACTATTGAATAAAAAACTAATAGCAGCATCACAATACAGATGCTGCTATTTTTAATGTGCGTTTAATATTTTTACATACCTGCTTTTTTATGAAGTGAACGGAACTCTGCCGGTGAAAGCATTTCATGCTTTTTAAATACTGCGCAAAAGTAGCTGCAGTCATTATATCCGACCTTTGCTGCTATCTCGTTTATGTTAAGCTTATCCTCCAAAAGCAGCATTTTCGCCTGCTGTATACGTTTTCTTGCAAGGAACTCAAATGGTCTGAGATTAAGGCACTCCTTAAACAATCGACAAAGATACTGTGGTGAAAGGTCTATAAGTTCAGCAAGTTCAACAAGTGTAAGTTCTTTCTGATAATTATTATTTATATAGTCGATTACAGGCTGGAGCTGATTAAGCTTCTGACTATCCTGACTGCCGTTCTGCAGATTTACTACTCTGTTAAGCTCAATAAGGAACTGATAAAGATATGCAGAACACTGATGACCGCAATAATAGTAGTTAGTTTTCATAAGATATACTATCTTCTTAAAAATAGCGTCAACTGCATTGAGATCATTTATATGAAAGACCTTAGCTTTATCAAGGCGTATATGTTCCAGCAGCTGAGGAAATTCCCTGCCGTCAAAGGTTATCCAATGAGTTTCCCAGATATCCCCCACAGGGTAATATTCATGCGGAACTTTAGGAGGAAGATAAAAAGCGTCACCCGCACCTATATTATACGTTTCTTCGCCCAGCTTCAGAACGCCTGAACCCCTTGTACAATAAATAATCTGATAACTCGGATAGCCGTCATCTCTTATAAAATGCCATTCACGATCTCTTGCACCTGCTCCTAAAACATACATAGGCAGATTATATTCATCACTAAGCACAGGATAATAAAAATCCGTCACAAAACTCACCCTCCAGATCAAATATATAACTAACAAGTAAATTTACAAATTTCATATTTTTTTATTATATAATATCACAACACGGCAAAAAAGTCAAGAAACAATCTATTAATTGGCACATTTTCCTACATACAAATGATTTTTTGTAATAAATATTTTGATATTGAAACATGACTTTTCATATAATAAAATAATTTCATTCCGTATCTTGAAAAAAGCGAAAAAACAGTTGTACAATATTATAAAATGTGGTACAATATAATAAATATAGAATGGGGGAATGAGAACCATGAAACGATTTATTGCATTTCTTACAGCCGCTGCTGCAGCGATCTCAATGACTTCGTGCATGAAAAAAGACGTAGAAGTAGAACATAAGGTAAGTCAGCCTCCAAAGCTTGTATTCATGGGGGACTCAATAGCTGCAGGTTATGGACTTGAGGGGTACACTTCCACTGACAATTACAACTGCCAGTCATATTCAAATATACTGAAAGATAAGTATACAGACGCATTAAAGGACAGCTGTGGGCATGAAATGCTGAATGTCGCTGTATCTGGAGATACTTCTGCAGAACTTCTTGAACATATCGACAATGGTGAATTTGATAAGGATCTTAAAGGCAGCGACGCTGTTGTCATTTCTATTGGTGGAAATGATATATTAGAGATTTTCACAGAATTTCTATCTGAGAATTTTGACAGTGATACAGGAATAATGGGGCTTTTCTCAGCCATTGATTCTATCGGAAGCATTGGTGATGATGTTGATGCGGCACTTGATAACTTTGAGCCGAATTTGAAACAGATCGTTATGGATATACGCAAAAGAACCAATGGCGAAATATTTATTCAAACGCTCTACAATCCACTTGAATATTTCGATAAGCTTTCTTTTCTGGTTGACTTTTCAAACGAAAAAATCGGAAAACTTAACGATATCATAAAGGAAAATTCTGAAACGAACGGAATACCTCAATATACTGTTATAGATGTTGCCCCTACTTTTAAAGGAAAATGCGGTGAGCTGACAACTATAAAGAATTTTGATATTCACCCCAATGCAGAGGGACACAAAGTTATCGCAGATGTTGTTGATGAAAGCTTACAGAGTAAAAAATACAGTTATACAGTCATAGAGAAACAAACAGACGTAAAAGCTGTGGTAATGCTTACAGTTGCGTGTTGTGCAGCAGCCGCAGTAATAATAACTACAAGTGTAGTGATCTACAAAAAGAGAAAATCACGCAAATAGTAAATGAAAGGAATTGATGTAATGAAAACCTATTTGGTAGATTTTGAAAATGTAAAATCAAAAGGTCTTACTGGTATTGACAGCCTTGATGAAACAGACAGCGTCATTATATTTTACAGCGAAAACTCAGATACTATCAGCTTTGAAATGCATCAGAAAGTACTTTGCTCAAAGGCTGATATTGAATACTTTAAAGTAAATGTAGGCGGAAAAAACGCACTTGATTTTCAGCTTTCCACACTTCTTGGTTATCTTGTTGGAAAAGGTGTTTACAGCCATATTTTCGTTATTTCAAACGACAAAGGCTTTGATTTTCTTCACGACTTCTGGCATGGTAAATACATATCGTCACCGAATTGTGTAGTTTACAGGACCCGCACAATTTCAGCGGCTATTAATTATTCAGGTGACAAGAAAAAAATACAAGCTGATACTGAAAATCAAATACAGATCGAAATATCAGAAGAAAATACTGAACCCGTGCTTTCTGTTGAAAGCGACAATACTACAAATTCTGAGCCTGTGGAAGTTGAACCTATCAAAACGGAAGTTGTATTATCAACAGAAGAAAATAATGATACAGCTGTACTTGATGGCACAGAAAATGACAGCATTATGATAAATGCTTCTGAGGATAATAACGTTTCAGCAGAGGAAGTTTATTTAACAGCACCAACTGAAAAACCTGATACAACAGATAAAGCTGAAAATTCTGAGATCATATTAACTGATGAAAAGATAACTGCCGTAGAAGCTACTGATTACAGAAGTAAGCTTGATGAGATCTTATCCAAAACGGATTGCTCTAAAGAAGATATAGATACAATATCTCAGCTGCTGCCTGCATCTTCAACGAAGGAAGAATTTCATAATCTTCTTGCCAAAAGCTTTAAGCAACAGGCAACAGATCTATACAAAATTCTGCGTCCAATGTATCTGAAACTCAAAGATCTCTACAATACAGAAAGCCCAAAAACAGATATTATTGAAAGCCCTGATTTACAAGCTAAATCGTCAGAAGAAATAAAAAGCATTGACAAAGATGAGAAGTTGCCTGCAAAGAAAAAGAACAGATCCAAAGCGGCTAAAAGAGAAAAAAATGCAGCTGCCAAAGACGAGGAGAAAATTTTCAGCGGTGAGATATCCCCTAGGCTCGCTGAGCTGCTTGCTGGTCAATGCTCAGATGATGAGTTAAAAACTATCAGTGAGCTGTTTGAAAGCGCTGCAACACGTCAGCAGCTTTATATACGAATGATAAAAGCTTTTAAAAAGGATAAGGGCTGCCAGTTCTATAACGCTGTCAGGGCGGAATATGCGGCTCAGCACAAATAATAACTTACAAAAAGGAAGATAAAAATGAAATTATTTATTGCATCTGACATTCACGGCTCTGCATACTGGTGCAGAAAAATGCTTGAGGCATTTAATGCAAGCGGAGCAGAAAAACTTATTTTGCTTGGTGATATTCTTTACCATGGTCCTAGAAACGATTTACCGACAGAATATGCACCTAAAGAAGTTATTGCTATGCTTAACCCTTTGTCAGACAAGATACTCTGCGTCAGGGGAAACTGCGACACAGAAGTAGATCAGATGGTTCTGAACTTCCCTGTTCTGGCTGAATATGCACTTATTTATGCAGACGGAAAAACTATTTTTGCTACTCATGGTCATAAGTTCAACTGCGAAAATCTGCCGCCGATTTCTGACGGTGATATTCTTTTACATGGACACACACACGTTCCTGTTATAAAAGACTGCGGAAAATACACATATATAAATCCCGGATCAGTTTCAATACCAAAAGAAAATTCGGATCACAGCTATCTGATCTTTGAAAATGGAGAGTTTACTTTTGGCAAACTCGATTAACAACAAAACCACAAAATGCACGCTGAGTTTGACTCAACGTGCATTTTTTATAAATATTTAATTTCTCCACATTTTGCGAAAGGCAGTGCCTGTCATTCCCTCTGCTTTTTTAAACTGACGATTGAAATAGCTCTGATCAGAAAATCCGCAGGCAGCGGAGATCTCATCAATGGTTTTATCAGTAAATCTAAGCAAACGTTTAGCAAGCGTTATACGTTTGGTGTTTATGTACTCAAAAATAGTTATACCGCAGCATTTTTTAAATTCACGTTCCAAATGATACTTTGACATAAAAAACTGAGCAGAAAGCTGTTCAAGGGTGATCTTGTCTGTAAAGTTGCTGTTAAGATATCTCTTAACAGCCTTAGCGGTTTCAGGTACAGCCTCTTTGCTGATACAGGTGCTTTCAAGTATGTCTGTAAGCAAAGAAACTATCAATAATGACGAACGTATTGCGCAGTTCGCAGTTGCTGCGTCATTAAGCTCGATAATATTTCTCAGTATATTTTCCATAGAGAATGAATTTTCAGGCACAAAAACAGCCGCTGATTTCTGATAGAATACATTAAAATACTCTTTAGAAGTTGCACCATTAAAATGCACCCATAATATCTCCCAAGGGTTGTCCTTGCTGCTGCGATAACTATGCTTTTTGGAACAGTCAATAAAAAAAGCCTGACCTTCCCGCAGATTATAATGCCTTCCGTCATATTCAAGAGAGCCTGTGCCGCCAAGAACAAAAACGATCAGAAATGAATTGAGATTTTCTCTCTGAGTAGCTTTACTATCGCCAAGCTTTATATATCCTGTTTCCTGAACGTAAAAAAAGCTTTTCCTGACTTCATCTGACGGAGTATTGATAATGCGCACCGAACGCTCCTCCGTCTGCAAGTTCTTTGTCATCGGCTGCCCTCCTTTTAAAAAATTACTTATTTTTTCGGAGCAGGCTTTTTGCTGTATTCTTCAAAAGCCTCTTCAACAGTTCCATCTACCTTGACCATACCGTCTTTCAAAAATATTGCTCTGGAACAGGTTTCCTGCACTGCGTCTTTTGAATGAGAAACAAAAAGCACAGTAACTCCCGATTCAATAAGGTCATTGATCTTCTGACGGCACTTCTTCTTAAATTCTGCATCTCCGACGCTGAGTGCTTCGTCTACTACAAGTATATCAGGTCTGATATTGATATTTATAGCAAATCCCAAACGCATTTTCATACCGCTTGAGTATGTTCTCACAGGCTGGTCGATATACTCTCCAAGATCAGCAAATTCAATTATATTAGGTTCGATCTCTTTTATCTCCTCATCAGTAAGACCGAGAAGATATCCTTTCAGGTATATGTTCTCCATACCCGTCATATCTGGTGAAAAACCTGCTGTAAGTTCAAGGAGAGCTGCAACCTTTCCTCTGACAATGACTTCACCGTCAGTAGGAAAAGATACACCTGTTATCATTTTCAATATGGTAGACTTTCCTGCGCCGTTCTTACCAATTATGCCAACAGATTCTCCAGGATAAATTTTAAAACTAATGCCTTTAAGAGCGCTGTGTCTTTTTACACCTTTGTTTTTAGTGAATATAGCTTTAAATCTCTGCTTTTCATTCTTGTAAAGCAGATATTCTTTTTTTACGTCTTTAAACTCTATAATTGGTTGTTTTTCCATTAACCAACTTCCGTCCTTTCAAATTGCTTTACAGTACATCAGGCAGAATTTTTCTGAATTTCTTATAAAAATGCGATCCCACAAAAATGAGTGCAATAAACTCTGCGTAGAACACAACAGTTTCGGTAGTATAATTGCTGTCGAAAATAAAAGTGTCAGTAAGGAAAGATTTTCTGTATCCGTTGACAAAATAGTTTACAGGATTAAAGTACATGATTTTTTTCAGCCATGGCTGTGAAAGATCATATGTACTCCAGAAAATGCCTGAAAGCCAGAAAAGTCCTGTAATTATAGAGTTTACAAGGTTTTCAAAGTCCTTGCTGAATGCACTGAGCGGTGCAGTTGCCCAAGAAAGCACAAGGAAGAACAAGAACATCATTGCACAGTAGTAAAAATACTGCAAATTATATATGCTCGGAGCATATCCCATACAAATAAGAATAATATACATTATCACGCAAAGCATAATATGGATATACAAAGACGCTAATGATGTAAATGTCATAATATTTGAAACAGGGAAACTCAGTTTTGTAACGAATTGCTTATTACTGCGAATCGACCTTGAACCGCCGACGATCATTTCAGAAATATAAAACCAAGGTACATAACCTGTCAGCATAAACACAAAACGTTTATACTTTTCACCCATAAAAATTACATCACTTGAACCTCTGAGACCGATCGCAAAAGCGAACCAAAGTATAAATAATGTAAATGACGGCTTGATAACCGCCCAAAGCGGACCAAGAGCTGCTCCCTTATATTTTTTCTTAAGTTCATTTACGGACAAAAGTGCAATTTGTTTGAATTTACCTTTATGTTCGGAAATTATTTCAGTAATTCCCAAACTGCTGTCCTTACTTTTTTTATTATCTATTTTTATCATCTCCGTATATATTCAAGTATCCTGCTGCTGGAGTGTCCGTCACAGGAGGACATATATTTATCAGCAAATGCCTGCATCTTTTTTTGATCGTAATTTTCAAGTGAATTGATTACCTCAACAGCAAGTTTTTCTCCGTCAGTTATGATCTTAGCCGGCATTTCATTTTCAAAATCAAGATAAAAACTTCTGCTTTTACTATACTCCTCATAATCGGGACAAAAAAGTAAAAGCGGTTTACCAAAAAGCGAATATTCAAACACCAATGAAGAATAATCGGTTATCAGCAGATCTACCACAGGAAAAAGCCTGTTAGTTTCAATATTACAGTTAGTAAGATCACTTTTTAGTCTTGGGTGCATCTTTATCAGAACAGCATAATCATCACCAAGCTTATTTTGAAGCTGTGCTGCATATTCCTGACCTACGCAATACGCTCCCGATGCATTTCCACGAAAAGTTGGTGCATAAAGAATAATTCTCTTACCCTTATACTGTGGATAATCTTCATAGAACTCATCTATACAGCGCTGTTTAAAATCAGCTTCAAAAAACGTATCTGTTCTGCTTATTCCCATAGGCTTTACAGTATCGTCATTTAATCTAAATGCTGAACTAAATGGCTTAACACACTCAGGGCTGCTTACCGTAATAAGATCTATGTTTTTTGTAACACTGCCTTTATAGTGTACAGAGATATCATCTGCACTATCATAGCCAAACTTTTTTAAGCAGCCTGCACCATGCCACAACTGTACAACAGTCGTTTCCTTACGTTTTTTGCATGATGTCACAGGTACAAAATAATTGCATATAAACACAGCTTCTGCGACTGCATATTCTTTCATAAAGTCCAGCATATATTTCATAATGCTTTTCAAGCCATGACCGGAAAAATCAAGATACATTTCTGATACATCATAACCATTGCTTTTCAAACATTCTTTCATGCATATCATGCTGTCAGGTGTGCTATCACAGTTTGAATCAGCCAATATTACATAGTTCTTTTTTACAGGTTTGTTTTTATACAAGCTATAATAAAAAGGCAACAAGGTTTTCTGTAAGGCAGACTTGAAATATTGCTTTAATACTATTGAAATCTTATTCATCAGCCTCGTAAAAACCTCTTATATATCTTTCCTGTCATTGATGCAGGCAGCAGGAATATTACAAGCTGTCCTAGGCATGGTATAAGAAAATCACTAAGCTTTGAATAGCCGGAACGGTATATCCTCCAGCGAACGTTTATAAATGATTTTGTGTTTGCCCAGTTCTTTCTGCGTTCATAATTGCCTTTTGTAACTCTGTAACGAACAAGCACACGTCCAAGATTTCTTCCTCTTGCGCCTGCCGCAAGCATTCTGACAACAAAATCATAATCCTCACAGCGTTTTATATCAGAATATCCTCCGCATTTTTTTGCTAAAGATTTCTTATAAACAAGAGTCTGATTATTAAACGGATTTCTGCGCTTTGAATATTTTTTTATCTCCTTATGACTCAAAGGTGTTTTTCTGACTGCAATAAAGCTGCCTTCTTCGCTGTCAAACTCTTCAATATATGCACCAAGTATATCTATTTCAGGGTGTTTAGCCATTGTGTAAAGCGAAACCTCGCATCTGTTAGGCAATGCAACATCATCAGAATCCATCTTAACGATATATTCGTTTACGCATTTATCAATTCCTGCATTGGCACATTTTCCAGTACCAACTTTTTTAGACATACGCAGCGGATGAAAACACTCATAGTTATCCTCAAACTCAGTAACAACACTATCCAGCTCAGTTGTAAGATTTCCGTCACAAACTAATACAAAGTCATTTGTAAGATATGTCTGATCCATCATGCTTTGAATACTTGCTCTCAAAAATTCCGGCTTTTCTCCTGCATATACAGACATAAGCACGCTGTATTCAGGAAGCTTAACATTATTCTTTATCATAGTTGACACAGCGCACACCACCTCACAATAATTATTATCATAAAACATACAAAAATACATTTTACAATCTATATTATTATATCATTTACAGTGTGTTTTGTCAATGACAGATGCCCTATTTTTCAGGCTTTTTACAAAATAAAACATCCGCAGGAAAACTATCCTGCGGACAAGATCAATTGAAAATTTTTATTCTGTATCACGTTTTATCTTAAAAATCATTCTGAGAATTCCTGACAGAGCCTTAGGGCTTTTTACAACTACAACTTTCATAAGTAAAACCTCCATATAAGTTATAGTACATAATATTCATTCTTCAGAATTTGGTGCATAGATCAGACTGTATTACCAGCAAAACACCCTTATTAAACTCAATTTCAGCATGATCTGCCGTAATTTTATTTGATATACCAAGCGGAAAGTTATTGGTGAGAACGCAATCATCTACTTCATATTTAGCACCCTTTATGCTCAGCCCTCCGACTATTTCAGAATAGGCGGCAAGGGAAAGTGAAAAATCTTTTATCGGATAAATATTATATTTTCCGGGTGAAAGCAGCTGTATACGTTCGCTGTCTGATATTATTCTTCCGACACAATTATGTTCGAGCAGATACGCAAGGCTTTGGATATTTCCTATCATATGGTCAAATCTTCCGCCTGTTGCGCCAAAAATCGTAAAATCATTATAACCAAGCGCAATGCCCTCCTTTATGGCGAGCATTAGATCTGTATCATCTTTTTCAACCGGATAAACCTTGGTCGGTTCATTTTCAGGCTTTAGCGACGAATCAAAATCACCGATCACCAGATCAGGCTTTATATCATTTTTATCCGCAAGCTCCCAACCCTTATCAGCGCATATCACATATGGCTCTTTAGGAAGATATGAATAGATCATCTTTCTGCTGACAGGTTCTCCGCCTGCAAAGATAATGCAGTTTTTACTCATTCTTAAACTCCCACTCTTTCAGCTGCTTTGCCTGCTCATACATCTCAGCATAACTGTCAAAGCGTGACTGTGCTATTTTTCCTTCTTTGACAGCATTGATAACTGCACAGCCCTTTTCTTTTGTGTGACTGCAATTCGGAAATTTACATTTGTCTGTATAATCTCTGAATTCTATGAAACAATCTGCAAGCTCATCTTTGAAAATAATATCATAGCGGTTTGTATCAAAAGATGAAAAACCTGGCGTATCAGCAATGTATCCGCCGCCGTCAAGCTTATAAAGCTCAACGTGCCTTGTAGTATGTTTACCTCTTCCAAGCTTCTTACTTATCTCATTCGTAGCAAGCTCCAGTTGAGGGAACATATTGTTCAAAAGCGAGGACTTCCCTACTCCCGTATTTCCCGTAAATGCTGAAAGTTTACCTTGCAGCGCAGCCTTTACAGCCTGTGCGCCGTCACCGCTTAAATTATCAACTTCGTATACCTGAATCCCAGCCTTTTTGTATATATCAGAATATTCCTTACTGCTCTGTTTATCTATCTTAGTAAAAACAATTATAGGAGTGATTTTTTTGTATTCAGCAATAACTATAAACTTATCGAGCAGAAGAAGATTAGGCTTAGGCTCACAGGTAGCACACACAAATCCAAGTATATCAAGATTAGCCAGCGGTGGCCGTATAAGTACTGATTTTCTCGGATATATCTCATTTATCACACAAGAGCCGTCTTTTTCGATCAGTATTTCAACATTATCACCGCATACAGGTGAGATCTGTTTTTTACGGAAAATGCCCCTTGCTTTACATTCATAAATGCCTTCGGAGGCTTCTACTGTGTAGAGACCTCCGATTGCTTTCGTTATTATACCATTCATAACTCACACTTACTGCTGCTCATCTGTATTTTCCGTCTGTGGCGGTTCAACAGGAGCCTGTGTTGTAGTTGTAGTAGTTGTTGTGGTAGTTTCTTCGGTTGTAGTAGTTGTGGTAGTTGGTGTGATATCAAGAAGTCCTGACTCATTCAGTGAACCATTAAGCTTTACAGTCTTTTCATCATAGTCGATGTCATATACTGCGTAGTTTACAGTTCTTCCTGTTTCATTATTTCTGATAGAAATTGTAAGAGTTTCTTTCTTCTTACCTGTGATATCAATATTTACTGTGCTTCCCGCAACTGTTTCACCACTAGCAATAGGCTGGGTATAAGCAACGTTTCCATTCTTGTAGACTTCGATAGAATATGAACCGTGGATACCAGTCGGCATCGGAAGTGCGATCGTCAGGTCAACCGGATCAGTTTCACCTGTTGAAACATAGATCGTTACTTCTGTATCTCTGTCTACCTTTTCGCCCTTATCAATAGACTGGTCAACAACCTTGCCCTTATCACCCTCGTGTGCGATTTCTTCGACCTTAGGTGTGAGCTTATTCTCCTTAAGTGCTGCAATAGCCTTTTCCTTAGTCATACCAACAACGCCAGGAACCTTTACCTTAGTATCAACAGGGCCCTTACTTACAAAAACTGTTACAGAACCGCCGACAGGATATTCCTTGCCTGCTGCTGGCTCTGTCTTGATAACAAGGCCTTCTGCTACTGAATCATCAAACATAGTTCTCAGAACTACTGTAAAGCCTGCTGCTTTAAGTTCACTCTGAGCGACCTCAGACTCTGAACCATTCATATCAGGGATTATAGTCATCTGCTTACCCTTAGATACCTTGATCGTAAGAGTATAGCCTTCCTTAACTGACTTACCTGCTGACTGGCTCTGCCAGAATATGATACCCTCATCATACTCGTCATTATATTCATTTACAAGATCAAACTTAAGCTTATCCTTCCAGTCCTGCTCGACCTGAACAATATTCTTTCCGACAAAGTTAGGAAGAGTAACTGTTCCTGTATGGATACTGCCGTTTCCTGCAAATGACTTAATTACTACCCAGCCGATAACAAACGCTGCAATAATTACAACTGCTACTGTTACAGCAAGAAGTATCGGAACAACATATGAACGCTTCTTTTCGTCCTCTTCATCGTCCTCATCTTCATCATCTGAAATATCATCATCGTCATACTGGTCATCATAATCATCATACTGATCGTTGATATGTTCAACAGGCGGTTCATACACGCTCGGTGCTGCATCCTTATAACCGAATACAACTGACTGATTGAGCTTGAATGTGTCGATATCTCTTATCATCTCAGCTGCTGACTGATAACGTCTTGCAGGATCTCTTTTCATTGCATGGATCACGATCTCTTCAAGTGCCTCAGGTATAGAAGGCATGATCTCTCTAGGACTTACAGCCGTTTCCTGCATATGTTTCAGAGCGATAGCAACAGGGTTTTCACCGTCAAAAGGCTTTCTGCCAGTAAGCATTTCATAAAGCATTACGCCTACTGAATAGATATCTGAACGCTCATCAGTCATATCACCTCTTGCCTGTTCAGGTGAAATATAATGAACTGATCCGATAGTCTTATCGGAAAGGGTCTTGCCGTCGATCCTTGAAAATCTTGCAATACCAAAGTCCATTACCTTTATAGTGCCATCAGTAAAGAGCATGATATTCTGCGGCTTGATATCTCTGTGTACAATACCCTTATCATGTGCGTGCTGAAGCGCTCTGAGTATCTGTGTCACAAAATGCAGAGCATCTTTCCACTTGAGTACTCCCTGCTGTTCAATAAATTCTTTAAGAGTAATACCGTCAATATACTCCATAACGATAAACTGAATCTCGTCAGTAAATCCTACGTCATATATTTTTACGATGTTAGGGTGTGAAAGCACAGCAATAGCCTTGCTCTCATTTCTGAATCTTCTCAGAAACTCTTCATTCTGAGAGAATTCAGGTTTAAGAATTTTAACAGCAACTGTACGGTTTTCCATTACGTCATTAGCCTTATAGACATCAGCCATACCGCCAACGCCGATAAGTTCTGTGATTTCATATCTGCCGTCAAGCTTCTTACCGATGTTAGAATCCATTTTATTCAACTCCTATATATTAATTGTTTACTTAATTTGCTATAACAGCGGCTGAAATATTATCACGTCCGCCCATTTCGTTTGAATGATCTATAAGCGAAGCTACCGCATCATCCAGATTATTTCCAAACACAGTATCGTAGATAAGCTGTTCGTCACAGTAGCCCGACAATCCGTCCGAACAAAGCAGAACAGAGAAGTTTTCTTTTTCCTCAATTTCAAAGTAATCCACTTCAACGTCAGGTTCAACTCCCACCGCCTTAGTGATAACATTTTTCATAGGGTGATTTTCTGCTTCTTCGTCTGTGATCTGACCGCTTCTGCGGAGCATTTCCACATATGTGTGATCGGTAGTGATCTGTCTTATTCCGTCATCGTCCATAAGATATGCACGGCTGTCGCCGACATTTACTGCATAAATGCTCTTTTCGATAACCAATACCGCTACGCAAGTCGTACCCATACCGTTTTTGTCGATATCTTCACGGCTTTTTTCATACACGATAGTATTGGCAAAATGCACAGCATTCATCAGCATATTCCTAATGGAATTTACATTCATATCCTTACGGAAATTTTCATGTATCCTTTGCATAAAAGCGTCAATAGCGACCTGACTTGCAACGCCGCCAGACGCTGCACCGCCCATTCCGTCGCAGACAACTGCAACAGCAGTATTTTCGTCAAGAAATTCTGCACGGACTCTGTCCTGATTTTCACTTCTTCTTTTGCCTATATCAGTAGCCGATGCCAAAAACAAACAGCTCACCACCCTTCTTTGATTCAATTAAATCTCATACTCACGTCTGAGCTGACCACAGGCTGCGTCAATATCTGCACCAAGCGTCCTTCTCACCGTAGCATTTATGCCAAGATCCTCAAGATACTGTCGGAATCTGTTGGCAGATTTTCTGTCAGAACGGTAATTGCGTTCCTTTATCTTATTAACTGGGATTATATTTACATGACAGACAAAATTCTTCAGCAGATCTGCAAGTTCTTCTGCATCTTTCCTTGAATCGTTATGCCCGTCGATCAAAGCATATTCAAAAGATATCCTTCTGCCTGTGACTTTAAAATAATGTCTGCAAGCAGTCAGAAGCTCATTTATATCATACCTGTCATTTATCGGCATGATCTCACTTCTAGCCTGATTATTTGAAGCGTGAAGTGAAATAGAAAGCGTTATGCCAAGCTTAAGTTCAGCAAGTTCATATATCCGTGGAACGATTCCGCAGGTCGATACAGAAACGTGCCGCAATGACATATTCGTTCCGTTTTCATCAGAAAGCAGCCTTAAAAAGTCAACAACATTTTCAAAATTGTCAAGCGGTTCGCCTATTCCCATAAGCACCACACCTGAGATCTTTCGACCGCTGTCACGTTCAGATTCATATATTTGAAGTAAGATCTCAGACGCCGTAAGGCTTCTTTTATAGCCTGCAATAGTTGAGGCACAGAACCTGCAGCCCATTTTACAGCCGACCTGAGTTGACACACAGATCGTATTGCCATAGCTGTATTCCATTATTACAGATTCTATATGATTGCCGTCATTTAATCTATATAGATATTTTACAGTATTATCGGTATTAGATTCAAGTCTTTTTGCTATAAATAGTGATTTTAGACAAAATTTTTCTTTCAGCAGGTTTCGTAATTGTACAGAAAGATTAGTCATATCATCAAAACTTTGCACTCTTTTTACGTGCAGCCAGTTAAAGATCTGTTTAGCACGAAATTTTTTCTCTCCAAGTGCTAAAAGCTGTTCTTCAAGTTCATTTGGCAAAAGACTTAAAATATCAATTTTACCATCATTATATATAAGCATATGTCACCTCCGACGGACGAATTTTGCTATAAAAAATCCGTCAGAATTATACTCAGCAGGTGTAATAGAAATTCTGCACTTGTCAGAATTTACACTAAATACAGAACCAAGTGGAGCAGGCTCAAATTCACTATGTTCCTCTAAAAACTTATCAGCAACATTATCATTTTCCGCCCTTGAAAGAGTACAAGTGGAATATACCAGTGTGCCGCCGACTTTAACGTATGTCGATGAAGTGTCAAGTATTTTATATTGAATATCAGGCAAACGCTCAAACTCAGCTGGGTCTTTATATTTTATTTCAGGCTTACGTCTTATAACACCCAGTCCAGAACATGGAACATCACAAAGCACTCTGTCAGCCATTGGAAGATCATTGTTAAACTCTTTTGCATTGTTGACAGAAGCTTCAACAATATCTAAACCTAAACGTTCTGCACCAGATTTGATAAGCCGCACACGATTAGCATGAAGATCAAAAGCCATTACTTTTCCCTTATTATTCATAAGTTCGGCTATCGTAAATGTCTTACCGCCTGGAGCAGAGCAAAGATCCAATACTGTATCCCCCTCTTGCGGATCAAGTGCTGCACAGCAAAGCTGACTTGAAAGATCCTGAACATGAAATCTTCCCTCTTTGTATGCAGTTGTTTCTTCAGCGCCGCCTGCAAAACAAACATTAAGTGAATTTTTCACCATACTGTTTCGTTCAAAAGTCGCACCGTCAGCCAATAGCACATCAAGAGTATCATTAAAATCATCTGTCAATGTATTCACCTTTACAACAGTAGGCGCACGTCCGAGTGAACTGCTTAACATATTGATCGTCATTTGCCTGCCGTATTCACTATCCCATTTTTCAACTAGCCACACTGGACATGAATATTCAATAGCAAGATTTTCAATATCATTATTACCCTGAGGAAGTTTTTTATCATTTCTGATAAAAGCTCTGAGCATTGCATTGACGAACCCTGGAATAGCAGGATTTCTGTTCTTTTTAGCAAGCTTTACAGCCTCATCAACGGCAGCTGAATCTGGTACCGAATCCATATATTTCAGCTGATAAAGGCCCGTACGCAGTATATTTCTGACAGTATGATTTATCAGATTTTTAGGATTTTGAGATAAACTCTTTATTATCTCGTCAAGAGTATATCTTCTCTCAAGCACACCATAAAACAGTGCAGTAGCAAACTTCTTATCCTGCGGTGTAAGACTGCTTCTTTTTAAAGCTTCGTCAAGCAGGATATTTGAGTATGAGCTGTTATCATCTATACTTGTAAGAAGTTTCACAACAAATTTCCTGGAATTTCCCAATTAGCTACCTCCATAGCTGTAAAGTAAATAGTCTTTACAGCTGATATTTATCCTAAAATCGTACCCTCAGCAACAGGTTTTCCTCTGAGATAATCTTCAGCTTTCATTCGCTTTGAACCCTCTGCCTGTATCTCAGTAAACCTGATAACACCGTCTGAACAAGCTACCAAAAATTCTTTGTTTCCGACAAACGTTCCTGCCGCTTTGCCGCAAGGCTTATATGATACGATCTCTGATTTATAAACCTTTAGCCTTTTACCATTAAGCATTGTAACTGCACAAGGCCAATCAGATAATCCGCATATCTGCTTATGGATATTTCTAACGTTGTTATTAAAATCTATTGCACAAAGGTCTTTTGAAAGCATTGGTGCATAACTTGACAGCTTTTCGTCCTGCGGAACTGGGGTTATCTCGCCCTTTTCCAACTTTTCAAGAGTTTCAGCAAGTACATCTGCACCCATTTCGGCTAATCTGTCAAAAAGTTCAGCAGCTGTTTCATTCTCACCTATGGCTGTTTCTCTTTGAATCAGCATATCACCTGTGTCAAGTCCCTCTGCCATAAGCATTGTTGTTATGCCTGTCTTTTCCTCATCATTCAATACAGCCCATTGTATAGGACCTGCACCTCTGTACTTCGGAAGCAGTGAGCCATGAACATTTACACAGCCATACTTTGGAATATCAAGTACAGCTTTAGGCAGCAGTTTTCCGTATGCTGCAACAACTATGCAGTCAGGTTTAAGATCCTCAATTATCTTAATATACTCCTCGCCGTTTTTCTTCAGGCTCTCCGGCTGATAAACAGGAGTATCATGTGACAAGGCAAGCACCTTTACAGGCGGCGGAGTGAGTTTATATCCTCTGCCCTTCGGTTTATCAGGCTGTGTAAAGACTGCCTGCACATTATGACCATCTTCATAGAGCCTTTTTAATGTAGGAACTGCAAAATCAGGTGTTCCCATATAAATTAAATTCATTTATTCATCGACCTCAACAAATTCTTCAACGATCTCAGTAAAAAGATGACCGTCAAGGTGTGCAAGTTCATGGCAAACTGCCTGTGCGAAAAGTCCTTCTGCGTCCATTTCATACCACTCGCCATGTCTGTCCTGTGCCTTGAATTTTACTTTCATAGGACGTGTAACATATCCCCATTCACCTGGGCAAGACAAACAACCCTCAACAACTCTCTGCTTTTCTTCAGATTCCCATGTTATCTCAGGGTTGATAAGCTCATGAACAATTCCGTCACCAACATCAATGATGCAGAAACGTCTGACTATCGCCACCTGTGGTGCTGCAAGACCAACACCCTGTGCTTTAGCAAGAGTCTGAGCCATGTCATCAAGCCAAGTCCACAGTTTCTCATCAAATTTATCAACAGGCTTGCAAACCTTATGCAGAATTTCATCATTTTTATTCAGTATATTTCTTACTGCCATTAATAATTCCTGTCCTTTCTTATACTTTCTTATAAACCTATATCGCCGTTTATGTCGGCATGAATATGTACAGTCCTGAAATCAGTGTTCTTGTAAAATTCATTAAGCACAAATTTTATCATCGAACGGAAATCCTTTGTATTCTTTGATTTAAGTATCAGTCTGTACCTGTATTTATTATTTATAATTTCCAAAGTGCAGGGTGATGGACCTATTGCACGGAGCGGAAATGTTATTTTATTGTTTCTTATATACTGCCCGATGAGATTTGTGACCCAGTTTGATGCAGCAATAACCTTGCTCTCCATAGGGGCAGAAAATCCCAACACACAGATATCGCAGAACGGCGGATAGATCAACGCCTGTCTTAGAGCTATCTCTTCATCATAGAACTCATCATAATTCTGCTGTGCAGCAAGATTAAGTACATAGTGATCCGGAACAAAAGTCTGTACAAGAGCTGTACCGGACTTCTCACCCCTGCCGCTTCTTCCTACGACTTGTGTGAGCAATGAAAAAGTTCTTTCATAACTTTTAAAATCACCTGTAAAAAGCGACTTATCAAGCGATATTACACCAACGAGAGTAACTTCCGGAAAATTTAATCCTTTGGCTATCATCTGTGTACCGAGCATAATGTCATACTCATGATTTCCAAATGCCTTGAAATTTTCCTCATAAGAATATCGTGATGTAGTAGTATCTGCGTCCATACGAAGAATCCTTGCCTGTGGGAACAATCTTGCAATCTCGTCCTCAACACGCTGTGTACCTACTCCGCCTGCTTTAAGCTTATCTGAACCACATGACGGACAAACACTGTGATTATCCATAGTATAGCCACAATAATGACACATAAATCTGTCATTCTTTTTATGATACGTCAGCGGTATATTACAGTTAGGACACACAACAGGCTGTCTGCATTCTGTACAGCTTATATAAGTTGTAAACCCTCGTCTGTTAAGCAGCAGGATAACCTGTTCATTTTTCTCAAGTGTTTCTGTTATCTTATCCGCAAGCCGTCGGCTGAGCAGACTGTCATTGCCCTGTGCAGCCTCATTCAGCATATCAACGATCTCGACCTCAGGCAATGAAACATCAGAAAACCTATGTTTCAATTCAAACAGATTAAAACGGTTATTCTTTGCATAATAAAATGTTTCAAGAGATGGCGTAGCTGATGCCATAAGCAGCACACAGTCATTATAACCGCATCTTTGGATAGCAACATCTCTTGCATGATACCTTGGAGATGAGTCCGATTTATAGGACTGTTCACCCTCCTCGTCCATAATTATGATGCCGAGGTCTGATACAGGTGCAAACACCGCACTTCTTGTACCGATAACTATCCGTGCATCACCATTTTTTATCCTTTTAAATTCGTCTGTTCGCTGTCCAAGCGACAGTGAGGAATGAAGCAGAGCGATCTTATCTCCAAAAAACGATTTAAACTTACTGACTGTCTGTGGAGTGAGAGATATCTCAGGAACAAGCAGAATAGCTGTCTTGCCCATTTTGACCACAGAATCTATAAGTTTAATAAAAACAGAAGTTTTTCCGCTTCCCGTAACACCATACAGCAATGCCCCAGCAGGCTTTTGTGCCTTTACCAAATCAAAGATGCCATTATATGCTTTCTGCTGTTCATCATTAAGTACGATATCATCAGGATCCTGATGCTGCGATATATCACTGACAGCATTTCTCATAACATCATACTTAAAAGCGTGTAAAATCTTCTTATCACACAAGCGCTTTACAATAGTAGGGGTACAGTTTGTCATATAACACACCTCTTTTACAGATGCGCTTCCGCAGTCCTCCAACAGCTTTATTACTAAAGACTGTTTAGGTGTAAAAGCAAACTTTTCACGTTCGTTAAGGAATTTTTCTGAAAGCTGTACCATTTTTACGCTTTCGTCCCCAACTTTACGCTTAAGATTATCGACTACCTCAATATAGCCTTTATCTATAAGTCCCTCTACAAGTTTCTTTTTCCTTGTATCATTTTTGGTATCAAGAAAATTATCAAGTTCACGCTGATTTTTAGAAACCTGCATAAACTCAATTATATTTCTTTCGTTTTCATCCAGCGTATCAAGGTCGATATAAGTATTGACCAGTTTATAATGCTGAGAAAAGCTATATGAAAATCCCGTCGGAACAACAGACTTGTACGCATCAAAGAAAGTACAGAATGTATGCTCTTTAAGCCAGAAAATTATATTCATCATTTCCTCAGTAAGAAGGCTTTCCTCGTCTATTACTGAAAAAACAGGCTTTATTTTCTCGTTATAAGCTGAATCAAGATACGTCCTTGTAACAAACCCTATAACGTGTCTGTTACCCTTGCCGAATGGAACGATAACTCTGACACCGCATGATATCTTATCATTTAGTTCGCTTGGAACGATATAGCTGTATTCGGCATCAAAGCTGTATGCGGCGCTGCTTACAGCGATTTTTGCAACTGTAAATGGACCCCGCATAGCTTATCCCTCCGTAAAAATCAGCCTCTGAGGCTTGGGTCTTCTATGATCTTATATTCGCCAGCGGCAAACTCATCTACTGCTGTCTTAACAGGCTTTTCATCAAGTGATATCTCATTTTCAAAAGCCTCTTCAGTTATCTCTCTCGCTCTTTTTGCTACTGCGATAACAAGTGAATAGTAGCTCTCATTGTTCTTTAAAATCTGACATATTGCCGGTCTAAGCATTTTCAAGCACCTCTCCGATTAATTTCTTTGTTTCTTCTCTATCTGATTTGAATTTATCAGCTTTATCATCTTCAGCTTTTGCTGAATTAAATACTATATTAAAATCTTCAACAGCCTTTTCAAGTTCGTCATTCATAATGACATAATCATACTTGTCAGCCTGTTTTATCTCACCAACGGCTTCGCTGAGTCTTTTCTGAATAACAGATTCTTCCTCAGTACCTCTCTTATGAAGTCTTCTGTCTATCTCTTTTATAGACGGCGGAAGAATAAACATAAGCACGGCTTCAGGCATTGCCTTTTTCACCTGAAATGCTCCCTTGGTTTCGATCTCAAGTACAACATCTCTTCCCTGCTCCAGATTGCCCTTTACAGTTTCAAGCGGTGTTCCATAGTAATGATCTGCATAACCTGCATATTCAAGGAACTCATTATTCTGAGCCATTTTCTCAAACTGGTCATTCTTTATAAAATGATAATGAACTCCGTCTATCTCACCCTCACGAGGCTTTCTGGTGGTACAGGAAACTGAATAATACACATCTCTGTTCTTAAAAACTTCTGCGAGTATGGTTCCCTTTCCGCAGCCTGACGGAGCCGAGATAACAAACAGCTTGGCATTATTGTTCATTAGCTTCACCCTCCTGATAATCTTTTTCATCATCCGATGCTCTTCCGCCAATAGTTTCCGGAGCAACGGCAGACAAAACAACATGGTCGCTGTCCATAACAATAACTGTTCTTGTACGTCGTCCATAAGTCGCATCAATAAGCGTTCCCTTATCCTTTGCGTCCTGTATGATCCTCTTTATGGGCGCAGAATCTGGGGCAACTATTGCGATAACTCTTGCTGAGGAAACCATATTACCAAAACCGATATTTATCAGCTGCATTGCATTTCCTCCGCACTATTCTATATTCTGAATCTGTTCTCTGATCTTTTCGATCTCAGCCTTAAGATCTACTACCTTCTTTGTAATAGTAAGATCATTAGCCTTTGATCCGATAGTATTGACCTCACGATTGACTTCCTGCACAAGAAAATCAAGTTTTCTTCCGACAGGCTCTTCCGAATTTATAAGATCACGGAACTGAGCAATATGACTTCTAAGTCTTACCGTTTCTTCATCGATAGCAACCTTGTCGGCAAATACTGCAACCTCAGTCAGCACTCTCTGCTTATCGATATTATCAAGTTCTGCCTGACCGAGTGTTTCCATGATCTTTGCATAAAGTCTTTCGCTGTATGCCTGTGAAACGGACGGCTGATGCTCTTCTATCTCGCCGACAGTTTTCTCGATATAATCAAGTCTGCCGCTAATATCATCATACATCTTTTCACCCTCTGTGACACGCATACTAACAAATCTGTCCAGAGCTACCTGAGCAACAGCTTTTACTTCATTCCATATGACCTCTTCGTCCTCTGTTTTCTTCACAACAGTAAACACATCAGGCAGTCTTATAATGTTTGAAAGCACAAGATCATCATCAAGATCAAGGTCGTCAGCGGCATTTCTCAGAGCGTTAAGATAACCCATTGCAACAGGCTTGTTAAGCTCGATCTCGGCGTCAGTACCCTCCTGATTATATATCGAAACCGAAGCCTCGACCTTTCCTCTGGAGATACCGCTTTTAAGAAAGCTCTTAAGCTTTTCATCAAGGTATCCGTAGGCTCTTGGTGTTCTCGATGTAAATTCGTAATATCTGTGATTAACGGAACGTATCTCGACGATTATTTCACGTCCGTTTGCCACAATATGTTCACGGCCGAAACCGGTCATACTCTTTATCATTTTCAGCAGATCCTTTCATTTTTCATAATACAGACTGCATAATTAGTCAAATTATATTATACCATTTCTATTACAAATAAGCAAGCTTTTTTCATAATATTTTAAAATTGTTTTTACCTACGCTTAACATATAGCACTGTCAGCTGTTAAATATGTCAAGCAGGCTGCTGCCTATATAAACATGAGGATATTCCTTAAAATTCTTCCTGTCTGTAGAACCAGTTGTAACACCTGCAAAATCAACACCTGCATTTAACGCAGTTTCTGCATCTATATAGCTGTCACCAATGTAAAGAACATCGCTCTTATCAAGATTAAGACGCTTTATCATTTCATTAAGTCCCTGCGGATCAGGCTTTGCATTCTTTACATCTTCTCCGCCTATTATCTCATCATATGGATGTGAATTTGCCTGAACAGAAAATGTGTCTTCTATCCTGTAACGGAACTTTGTGGAAACTATACCTACTTTCTTTCCTGCGTGCTGCAGCACCTGCATAATAGCGATCGTATCATCATAGAAGTATGTGTATTTAACCATAACTTCATCGGCTTTATGTACATACTCCTTGCGCATATCCTCACGCTGAGGATTATTCTCTATGCCTGTCAGTACATCAAAAGCGTCTACAAGCGTAAGACCAATGGTATTGTATATCGTTCTGTCGTCAGGTATCTCATAACCAAACTTTTCAAGAGTATGCTTAAAGCATATCAATATTCCCTTAGATGAATCTGCAAGAGTCAGATCAAAATCAAAAACATATGCCTTATACTTTCCTACTATACTCATTTCATATCTCCATTTCTGAATATTGCTGTTTTACACAAACAGACAGCCACATTGACTGTGCTGTCTGCTTGAAATAAATTATTCTACTGTAACTGATTTTGCAAGGTTTCTCGGCTTATCAACATCGTTTCCTCTGAGTACAGATGTATAATATGCAATAAGCTGGAGCGGAACAACAGCAGTCATAGGCATAAGAAGATCATCAATAGTCGGCAGACCTATTTTATAATCTGCTACGTCTTTATCTACCTGTTTTCCTTCATGTGTAACAAGAACAACATAAGCTCCTCTTGCCTTGACTTCCTTTACGTTACTTACTGTCTTATCAAAAAGATCACGCTGTGTTGCTACTGCAATAACAGGCATACCGTCTGTAACTAGTGAGATAGTACCATGCTTAAGCTCACCGGCTGCATATGACTCTGAATGGATATATGATATCTCTTTAAGTTTCAGTGAACCTTCCATTGAAAGAGCATAGTCAAGACCTCTTCCGATATAAAGGAGGTTTTCTGAATTTACAAGCTGTGATGCAACATACTGACATTCATCAGGTTTTTTAAGGATCTCTTCAATTACATAAGGAACATTCTGCAGTTCAGATGTAAGTCTGATACATTCGTCCTTTGTGATCTTTCCGACAGCATAAGCAAGTGAAAATGCTATCAGATAGAAAACAGAAAGCTGAACCATATATGCCTTGGTCGATGCAACTGATATCTCAGGACCAGCGTGTGTATAGATAACCATATCAGCAGTTCTTGCAATGGATGAACCCTTTACATTAACTATTGCAAGCGTATCAGCTTTATTCTTCTTTGCAAGTCTGAGAGCTTCAAGAGTATCGGCGGTTTCACCTGACTGCGATACAAGTATAACAAGATCCTTGTCTGTCAGTATCGGATCACGATATCTGAATTCAGATGCCACATCAACTGTAACAGGCACTCTCGCTATCTTTTCAATAACATACTTGCCCACAAGACCTGCGTGCATAGCTGTACCGCAGGCAACAACAAATATGTTGTTGTAATTTCTAAGTCTTTCATATGTCATACCACATTCTTCAAGACATGGCATACCATCTGCGATTCTAGGAGTGATAGTTGTTCTTACAGCTGTTGGCTGTTCATGAATTTCCTTTATCATATAGTGAGGGAAATTACCCTTCTTTGCAGCCTCTTCATCAAAATCAGCAACAAGCATCTGCTTCTTCACAGGTGCTCCGTGGTCATCATAAAATTCGACCTTGCCGTTATCAAGCACAGCTATCTCGTCCTGTTCAAGAAGATAATAATTCTTTGTATATTTGAGGATAGCAGGAACGTCAGAGGCAATAAACGCTTCATCTTCACCAACTGCAACTATAAGCGGAGAATCTTTTCTTACAGCATATATCCTGTTTGGATAATCTCTGAACATTATACCCAAAGCATATGAACCCTCGATCTCGTCCAGAACTCTCTGTATAGTAGAAAGCGGATTACCTTCATAGAAACAATCAAGAAGCTTTGCAACAGTTTCGGTATCTGTCTGGCTCTCAAATGTGTAACCCTTTTTCTCAAGAAATTCTTTTATTTTCTTATAATTTTCGATAATACCATTATGAACGATAGTCACATTAGCATTACCATGCGGGTGAGAGTTGATATCCGAAGGCTCGCCATGAGTAGCCCACCTTGTATGACCTATTCCGCAGTGACCGCTTAATCTGCCTTCTGCGTCCATTTTTGCAATAAGATCTGATATCTTACCCTTTGATTTCTGAGTTTTTATCTCTCCATTTTCCATAACAGCAATGCCTGCTGAATCATATCCTCTGTATTCAAGCTTGGCAAGAGAGTCAAGCAGCACTTCTGTACATTCTCTTTTTCCAACATAACCTACTATGCCGCACATAAAAAACAGCTCCTTTCGACCGGCTTAAAGCCATAAACATTTTATTTATATAATCAAACTAATATTCAAAATTTATATAATAAAACTAATATTCAAACAAACCTATGATCCTTTATATACAGGACCGCTATGAAAATTTATCTGCTCATATTCAAATAATAACACAAATCCTGCTTAAAATCAATAGAGGTCGTAAAAATTTATAAAAAATACTTTTCTTATGTCTAAAAGTGTGATATACTTACTTATAATATTAGTGATAATAGCCAATACAGTTTTACATACAGGAGGTTCTATATGTCAAATATAACAGATAATAAAGAGAAATTTGTACAGATATATCAGGAACACATTACAAGACCGGGTTCAGAAAAACTGCTTAAATACCTTTTAAGCGAAAGCAGCGATTTTTTTACAGCACCTGCATCCACAAGATATCATGGAGCATACGAGGGCGGGTTATGTGAACACAGCCTGCACGTTTATGAATGCCTTAAAGATTACCTTGAACGCACAAGGGTAATAGAAGAATACGGACTTAATTTTCCAGATGAAAGTATAGCTATATCTTCACTTTTACATGATATATGCAAGGTCAACTTATACAGAGTCAGCTATCGTAATGCAAAAAACGAGCAGGGTGTGTGGGAAAAAGTACCTTATTATGAATATCACGATATGCTGCCATATGGTCATGGTGAAAAATCTGTTTACATAGTCAGCAGTTATATGCGACTTACTCGTGAAGAGGCTATGGCTATACGCTGGCACATGGGCTTTTCTGGAGAAGAAAATACAAATACCATAGGACGTGCCTTGGAAATGTACCCTCTCGCCTTAGCAGTACATATTGCAGACATGGAATCAACATTTTACATTGAGGGCAAACAGGAAATATGAAATTATACATAGATGCCGACGGCTGCCCTGTTATAGATGCAGCTATCAAAACAGCGGAGAAATACGGCATAAGATGCGTTATAGTATGCGACAGTGCCCACATTTTCAATAGGACAGATGCTGAAATAATAGTCGTAGGAACTGGTGCTGACAGTGCAGATTTCAAATTAGTAAATATGATAGGCAAAGCAGATATTGCAGTCACACAGGATTATGGCCTTGCTGCAATGTGCCTTGCTAAAAGTGCTTTCGTACTAAATCAGAACGGACTTGTATTTACCAATGACAATATCGACGGTCTGCTGCTTTCACGTCACACTGCCAAAAAGCTAAGGAACAGTGGAAAAAAGCTTAAAGGACCGTCAAAACGTACCCCTCAGCAGGATAAAGATTTTATAGCAGCTTTAGAGCAGATCATCATTAACAATATGTAAAATTCTCACAAAATATGTGGATTTGTAAACGATTTTATGTTAAAATCATACTAGCAAATAAATCAGAAGCAGGAGGTAAATTCAATGAATATAAAGAAAATTCTTAATGAACTTACGTTGGAAGAAAAGGCATCACTTTGTTCGGGTGCTGATTTCTGGCACACAAAGGCGATCGAAAGACTTGATATTCCTCAGATAATGGTATCTGACGGACCTCATGGATTAAGAAAAAACGTTGAAGGATCTGAAAATCCGAATGAGGCAATAAAAGCTGTATGTTTTCCTACTGCCAGCGCTCTTGCATGCTCCTTTGACAGGATTCTTATTGAAAGTATGGGAAAAGCTCTCGGTGAGGAATGCAGAGCTGAAAATGTTTCAGTTATTCTTGGACCGGGCTGCAATATCAAGCGTTCACCGTTATGCGGAAGAAACTTTGAATATTTTTCAGAAGATCCGTATCTTGCATCTGAAATGGCAGCTGCACATATCAAAGGCGTTCAGAGCAAAGGTATCGGCACTTCTTTGAAACATTTTGCTGCAAACAATCAGGAAACAAGGCGGCTTACAGTTGACGAAAAGATTGATGAACGCACACTTCACGAAATATATCTTGCGGCATTCGAGAACGCAGTTATCAAAGCAAAGCCATGGACTGTCATGTGTTCATATAACAGGATAAACGGAGTACATTCATCACAGAATAAAATGCTGCTCACAGATGTGCTCAGAGATAAATGGGGATTTAACGGACTTGTTGTCAGCGACTGGGGTGCAGTTGATGACAGAGTTGAGGCTGTTAAGGCAGGACTTGACCTTGAAATGCCCGCTAGTTTCGGAAAGAATGACAAGCTTATAGTCGAAGCCGTACAGAACGGCGAACTTTCTATGGACGAACTCGATAAGTGCGTTGAAAGGATTCTTGCGCTTATCGACCGAGCAGACGAAAACAGTACAAAAACTGAATGGAACATGGAAAAGCAGCATGAACTTGCAAGAAAGATATCTTCACAATGCTCTGTACTTTTGAAAAATGATGAACATATACTTCCGCTTAATAAAAACGATAAGATCTGTTTTATAGGTTATTTTGCTGAAAATCCAAGATATCAGGGCGGAGGAAGTTCGCATATAAACTCATTCAAAACTACATCTGCACTCGAAGCAGTTAAGGAATACTGTGATGTTGAATATGCTCAGGGATATGTAACAGACAAAGACGCTACGAATAAAGCATTGCTTGATGAGGCAGTTGAATGTGCAAAGCGCAATGATAAGGTTATTATTTTAGCTGGACTTCCTGACGCATTTGAGTCAGAAGGTTTTGACAGACAACATTTAAGAATGCCGAACTGTCAGCTTGAACTTATAGACGAAATAAGGAAAGTAAACCCTAATATCGTTATCGTACTTCATAATGGCGCACCTGTTGAAATGCCGTTTGTAGATGATGTAAAGGGTATACTGGAAGTTTATCTTGGCGGACAGGCTGTCGGCGGAGCGGTTTGCGACATTCTGTTCGGCAAAGTCAATCCGAGCGGAAAGCTTGCTGAAACTTTCCCTATCAAGCTTGAAGATAATCCGTCTTATCTGAATTTCCCGGGAAAAGGTGATGATGTGCATTACAGTGAGGGAATATTCGTTGGTTACAGATATTATGAAAAGAAACAGATGGAAACGCTGTTCCCATTTGGATTTGGTTTATCATACACAACATTTGAGTACAGCAATATGAGCATTTCATCAGAGGAGATAGATGAAAATAAGACTCTTACAGTGTCCTGTGATATAACAAATACAGGTGAAACTGACGGTATGGAGATAGTTCAGCTTTATGTCAGCGACAAGCAGTCCTCGGTTATAAGACCTATAAAAGAACTCAAAGGTTTTGAAAAAGTATTCTTAAAGGCGGGAGAAACTAAAAAAGTAGTATTCCACCTGAATAAAAAGTCATTTGCATATTATGAGCCTGCCATTTCTGATTGGTTTGTTGAATATGGTGAATTTGAAATACTTATCGGTGCATCTTCAAAGGATATTAGATCAAGCAAGTCGGTATATGTTAATTCTGACGTAAGACTTCCTCTGAAATTTGATTTTAACAACACTGTTGGTGATATAATGTCATGTGATGAGGGAAAAGAAGTATTCGGCGAATTTGTGGAAAGCTTCTGTAATTCTATGCTCTCCATAAATGGTGACGGACTTGGCGAGGCATCGAAAGATATGGCAATATCTATGTTCAAGGATACTCCTCTCAGAGGAATGCTCTGCTATGATCCAAGAGAAGAATATAACAGGGCAAAGCTTGCAGAAATGATCGACAAGGTCAATAATATGCTTGAGATAAACCATTCATAAAATGAAAAACAAGATCAAAGAATTTCTTAGCGACAAAGGAATTTATATCATTCTTATTGTTCTAATATCTGTTACAGCTGTTGTTTCGGTAATTATAGAAAACTATAAAAGCCGTGAGGTATATATTTATAACAGCAATGATATCCCACAAAGCAGTTTAAGTGACAGCTCTTCGGACACTAAAAAGAAAAGCAGCTCATCGGCAACAAAAACAACTTCGATCAGAACATCGCACAGCAGTTCAGCTGAACTATCATCAGAAACTAATAGTAATGATGAAAATTCTGAAAGCGAAGAGGAGTTCACATTCCCTGCTGATATCAATAAAATTACATATGAACAGCTTATAGCGATAAAAGGCATAGGCGATGTTACAGCCAACAAGATACTCGATTACCGCAGTGATATTGGTGTAATATACAATATGGATCTTCTGACAGAAATATCAGGTATCGGCGATGCTACTCTTGAACTTTTAAAAGAGTATCTTTATGTATCTGATGAAGACTACAAAGACATTACTGATATTTCTCAGCCCGACGAAACAGAGCAGCCATATGAAGAGCCGTATGAAGAACCAGAGGATAACACAAATGAAGAGGAACAGACGCATACAGCACAGACAACTGCTGAACAACCGTCTGAACCGGTAAGACAAGCGGTTAATATCAATACGGCTGACGCTGACGAGATATCACAAAAACTGCTTATCGACATCAAGCTTGCTGAAAATATTGTCGCTCTGCGTGAACAGATTCATGAATTTTCTGATCCGTTGGAATTATTATATGCAGACGGAATGACTCATAAACTGTTGTCAGAACTTAAAGATTACATTGAAATATGAGCAGACGTATAATGCGCCTGCTCATTTGCGCTGATATTATGCATTTTACTACTTGAAATTCAGCGTAATATGTAGTATAATAATTAAATGTAACATCTTCTGAAAGGACTGAAATGTATAGAATGAGCAAGTGTAACGTTATTTTAAACAGCAAACCTGAAAAAGTAATTGCAGCAGCTTCTGCCTCAGTTGCAATGGCTATACTTTTCAGCGGCAATAAAAAACATAAAAGGAACAGGAAAAATAACAAGAGTTTCTTTTCAAAAGTTGCATCAAATTACAGGATTGCAGACAGGCTGCTTTCAAATACTATTGCACGTTCTGCTGCTGATGAGCTGAAAAACAAGCAGGAATTTAAAACAAAGCTTAAAGATCTTGAAATTATAGATGCGATACCTCTTGATCTTTCGGAGGAGCTGACGCAGAATGACTAAATATCTTACAGAATACAGAAAATATATTCTGTCGTGTCTTGAAAACGAAAACTGTGATTTTAAGCAGCTGCTTGATTACCACACAGAAAAGATAAGATTTTTTCAGCATGAGCGTTTGATACATCTTATTGTAACGGTGCTTTTTGCGTTATGTACAGTTGGTGTTCTTACTGCGGTAGCTATAACGCAGACATTGGTGCTTATACCTTTAGGGGTTCTGCTGCTTGTGCTGCTCATACCTTACATCAAGCACTATTATTTTCTTGAAAATACAGTTCAGCTGCTGTACAAGGATTACGATAAGATATATAAGAAAGTATATGGATTTTCTCAGGAGGCATAATATGTCCTTTACTAAATACACAAAAGAACATTGGAAAGGCAGCGTTATAACCTCTCCCCTGCCGCCGACGCTTGTAAGCTGCGGATATGAGGGGAAAGAAAATGTTTTTACAGTTGCCTGGACAGGTATTCTTAACACACAGCCTCCTGTTACTTACATCTCGGTAAGACCGGAGCGTTTTTCTTACGAGCTTATAAAAAAGAGTGGCTGCTTTGTAATAAATCTTCCGACGGAAGAACTGGTAAGGGCAGTAGATTACTGCGGTGTAAAAACCGGTGCAAAGATAGACAAGTTTAAAGAAACGGGTTTGCATACAGAAGAAAGCATTAATGTATCTGCTCCGCTTATCGCAGAATGTCCTGTAAACATAGAATGCAAAGTCCGTGATATCGTCAAGCTTGGTACTCATGATATGTTTATTGCTGATATTGTTGGAATAGACGCAGCAAAGGAACTTCTTGATGATAAAGGCAGACTTTGTCTTGACAAGGCAAAGCTTATTGCTTATGCACACGGTGAATATTTTGCACTCGGCAGAAAACTCGGCAGTTTCGGATATTCCGTCAGAAAGAAAAGCAAGAAAAAGAATACTGCTAAAAGATCGGTAAAATAATAATTATGATATAGAAAAGGATTTGGATCTATGAAAAAAGAACTGGCACTTGCTGCCGCTGTTACGGGGCTTTACTTAAAATTCGGCATAAGAAAAGCCTATGCATGGAGCGGTATAACCCATGAGGACATTACAAAAAAGGCTCTCGTTTTGCTTGAAAAGGAGAAAAAGCTCAGACCTGCCGCTTTTTATAAAGATTGGCACACGCAGCTTTTTGAAGGCTCAAAAGCGCCTGACAAAGAGGGAGATATTGATAAAGGTCCCGGAAAGCACTACTATTCCTGCATAAATTCAAAGGGCAAGGAGCTTCCCGAAGTAAACGGCTACTACAAGAACAGACTTGGAGATTTTATGCCAAGTGCAAGAACGCTTTTTACGACTAACTACACAGCGGCTGTTTCATACTATAAAAGCGGCAACACTGAAAAGGCCATGACATACCTTGGAAGAGCTATTCATTTTATTTCAGATATGGGCTGCACAGTTCACGTTGCGAATATGAAATATCAGGAAAAGACAAACAATGTACACTTTGCTCTTGAAAGACACGTTACGACTACCTGTGCTAAGCACACAGCACAGTCTTATGACAAACGTCTGAGCAAGTACTATGAAAAAGACAATGTTGGTGAAGCTTTAGGCAAGCTTATAAAATACGCAGGAAAATTCTATGACACGATAACTCATCTCGATCCCCGTGCATTTGACGATACAGCAAAGAATACTCTTCCTGTAACACAGCAGAACGTTATGGCTGTACTGCTTAAATTTTATAACGACTGTACATCTGACAAGGGAAATTATGTTGTAGACAAAAAGCTTTACACTTTCAAAAACGAAGCTACCGGTCTGGTCATGACAGTTTCACCTAAAGGAATTTCTCTTGAAAAGCCTGATAAGGAATCAGAACAGAAATTACAGGTTTGTTTCAGCGACAATGGTACTGTCGGATTTAAGATAGCTGACGGCGGATATGTTAATGCGTCATGCAAGGGATACGATTATCTTAAAATTGACGGTGAACCTGCTCAGTTCCGTTTTCATGGACTTGGAAACAGAAGATTTGTTATCACTACTGAATCCAGTGATTATGAAAAGGTACTTACAAATTCAAAGGGCGGAAGTGTTTCAGCAACTGCATTTGAACCCGAAAATCCTCTTCAGGTATGGATACTTAACTAAATAGTATAATAAAAAAGTCATTTCTGAGATGCACTCGGAAATGACTTTTATTTTTATGATATTATACCGAACGTTTTGTAAATCCGTCCCATGCTGTAAGAATGAACACTGTCATATATGCTATAATAACACCTATTGCAAATGTCAGAGAATGCTGCGGGAACATTGATGAACCCTGTGAAATCGAGAGAAGATCTGTATTTGCAAAAATAAGGTATCTTGCCCAATCCTGTCCCAGCTGTGCGAGTATAGTTGTTATTGTTTCACCTGCAAACATAAGGAAAACGCTCAGACCGATAGCCAGTGCACTGCTGCGGATAAGTGATGACACCGCAAACGCAAGTGTTGCCATTACAACCATTTCGATACTCGAAACCAGATATGACCTTGCTGCAACAGCAAATGAATTTATAGAAACTATGTTTCCGTTTTCTACTGTAAGATACGGTGTTGATATTCCGTCAAAGCCTATTATCAGGCCGACTATCGGTATACAGATAAGGAATAAGAGGACAAGAAGAATATATCCAAGACTTATAACAGAGAAATACTTTGACATAAGTATCTTCCAACGCTTTACTGGATTTATAAGCAGGAATTTGATAGTACCTTGATTAAATTCAGAGGCGACTGAACCTCCCGCAATTACGATCATCACCATACCAATTACTGTTACGAGGTAAGGAGTCATCATATACACATTCCAGAATCCGAACTTTTTAGACGGATCAAGATTTTCAAGACTTGACATTTCAGCAGTATTATCATACACACCATTTTCAAGCTGATATGTGCCTATGAGTATTTCATTAGTTGCTGCTGTTTTTTCGGCTGAATCTCCCGCATCGCTATATGACAGTGATGTTTTTGCAGCGTTTACGGTTCTGATTATTTCAGACTGCTTATCAAACTCTTCTGTATATCCTATATCCTTTTCAAGACGATATGCATACTCCCACTTGTCGCCGTCAGTTGCAGCATTTTTCAGCATCACCTTGCAGTAGCCTTTCCAGTCGCTGTCTTTAAGTGCTGCAAGCGCAGTGTTTACATCACCATTGCTGATATTATCAATATTCATAATATCAGTTATCAGATCCTGACGCCAATCATCATAGCCTATTTTATTATTAAGCATAAACTTATATATTCCGACCTGTTTTTCATATCCCTCAGGCTTAGTCTGTTCATACCAATCTATCTGATTCTGATAATCCTCTGCATAGTTGCTCGTGTCATAATAGAAATCAGATTCACTCATACCTGTTCTGTTCATAAGCATCATTATGAAAGAAAGTCCTACGGCAGTTAAAAGAACAATGGCTATCATAACTTTGGTAGATATTTTTTTCAGTATCTTTATATACTCGTTATGGACAAGTCCGAAAAATCTAACCAATCTGACCATCTCCTTCCTTATTACCTGTAAGTTCAATAAATACATCTTCAAGCTTTTTGTTCTCAGTGCGGTGGACGGTATAAAGCTTAAATCCGCTGTTTATAAGCTTCGCATTGATCCTTGAAATTTCTTCACGTTCGTTTTCAATATTCACGCTGATAACAAGATCATTATTTTCTGACACTCTGCATGGGAACAGCTCTGAAAGAAGTTCTGACGCTTTTGCAGCGTTGTCTGTTTCAATGATATATTCTGCTGCGCTGCCGTTTGAGCGGGAGGTAAGTTCCTCCATAGAATATGTACCGATCATTTTTCCGTTTGCTATGATGCCCACACGGTCGCACATAAGCTCCATTTCACTCATAAGGTGTGATGATACTACCACGCAAACGCCGTCATTATGAGCAATATGCTTCAGCACATCACGAAGTTCCTTTATGCCCTGCGGATCAAGACCATTAGTAGGTTCATCGAGGACAAGCAGCTTAGGTTTATGAAGAAGTGCCTGCGCTACTCCCAATCTCTGACGCATACCGAGAGAATACTTTGAAACCTTCTCATCTATCCTATTGGAAAGCTTAACAAGATTTACTACTTCGTCGATACGCTTTTCATCTTCGACTCCTCTCATTCGAGCATATTGTCTGAGGTTCTCCCTGCCTGTCAGATATTTATACATTTCAGGATTTTCGACAATGCCGCCGACGTTTGCCATTGCCTGCTCAAACTTCTTTGAAACATCATAGCCGCATATTTCAATAGTACCCTCGTCAATATTCAAAAGACCTACTGCAATTTTTATGGTGGTGGTTTTTCCTGCTCCGTTAGGACCTAAAAAGCCGAACACTTCGCCGCCGTAACATTCCATATCAATATCGTGAAGTATATGCTTTTTGCCAAGCGTTTTGTTAAGTCCCTTTATACTAAGTATTACATTATTCTCCAACACTGTCTGCCTCCTCTGCCTTTTCTGAGGATATTTCCGAAGTTACTTCGGAATCTGATGACTCACTATCAGTTTCAGTATCGTCAAGTTTTCTTACGGATGAACTATATCCATGATAGTCATTCATAGACGCAATTTTCCAGCCGTCACTTTCTTTTATCATATAAAGCTCGGCATTGCCCGAAATAGTTTCAGCATAGCTTCCGTCATATTCGGTAGGTATTTCATTGCCATATTCATCATACTCATAATTATCGTCAAGATAAGTGATACCATTAAAAGTAAGAGCAACAGGTGCGCTGCCGGAATATTCAAAGTACATGGAATAGCCTACATTAACTGTTGCGCCCGTTTTTCCGCTTTTTGAAACGCTTATGTCTGTGATCTCAGCCTGTGCAGCTGTGATAGTGCCAATATTTTCACCGAAGCCATATTCCGACTGTATCTCGCTGATAATATCTGACTTTTTGATCGAGTAATCATTCTGATTCCGATAATCGGTCATATAACTACCCACAAAACCTCTCCAGCGTCCATAATTATCTTTCAGCTCACCAATGTTGGATTCAGCCATTGCTGTTATGGACTGTTCAGCTGTTTTTTCTATATCCGGAATATTCTTTTTAAAGGCATGGTTGCCATATACGACATAGCATACTGTGCCGACTATCAATACTCCGCCAAGAACAAGTCCACGATTGATATTCTTTAGTTTCATTTATCGTTCTCCCTTTCTTTAAGTTAAATTAATTATATCATCTTACATTATAAGTGTCAACACAATTAAGAATCACTTAAGATTATTTTAAGAACGCAAAAAGGGGCAAAATGCATAGGACTTGCAGATTGCGGCATAAAATTAATCGGGGTCAGAAAGCGGCGTTTCCGAAGCCATAGGCGGGGGCGCTGCAAGCCCCGACAAAGATATGAAGGGCGGTATTTTTATGCTGATAACTTTGCTTAATTTTCTAAGCTCAAACTTTTTATTCTTTGCACTGCATTTTGACAACACAAGCGTTTTTCCAAAACCCCTTTCAGCCAAGGAAGAACGTGAATGTTTTGAAAAAATGGCCGACGGTGACAAAGGAGCGAGAGATAAGCTTATCGAACACAATCTTCGTCTTGTTGCTCACATTATAAAAAAATACTACTCCGCTGCCTCTGAGCAGGATGATCTGATCTCTATCGGTACTATCGGTCTGATAAAGGCTGTTTCAACGTTCGACTATAAGAAGGGGTGCAGATTTGCTACTTATGGGAGCAGATGTGTGGAGAACGAGATCCTCATGCATTTTCGTGCGCTTAAAAAGAGTGCATCTGATATGTACTTTGATGAACCTGTTGAATCAGATAAGGATGGTAACAGCCTTCGTCTGATAGATATAATTTCAGACGGAGCTGATCTGGGTGATAAAATAGAATTGATGATAAAATCAGAGCAGCTGTATAAATTTATAACAGAATATCTTGATGACAGAGAACGTCAGATAATCTCCATGAGATACGGATTGTACAATGGTATTCCCCTGACGCAGCGTGAAGTTGCGGCAAAGCTTGACATATCACGCTCATATGTTTCACGAATTGAGAAAAAGGCTTTGCAAACTCTGCGAAAAAAATACGAAAGCGGCTGAATCCAACCGCTTTCGTATTTTTATTTATATTATGCATAATTACATATATTGGTGATACAATAATATCGACGAGTATGAAACGAATTTGCCGTCGGTATCAAAATTTACGCTCAGAACGACAGGCTGCACATCACCGCTGTCATTTTCATACCAGTATCTGTAACCATATGACACGCTGTCTTTGGTATAGGTCACGCTGTAATAATCCATATCAAGCTCGGTTTCAACATTTTTTAGTGACGCACCTTTTTGAAATTTGTCGAGATTTACAGTATGGTCTTTTTTATAGCCTTTGATATCGCTTTTTATGAGATCAAAGTTGGTATATTTAACTGTGAGTATTCTTTCCTGTTCGTCAAGAGTAACTGTAACAGACCATTCGGGATATGTTACGCCGTCTACCTTAACGCTTTTATCTGACTCTGCCACACGGCTGTAATCTATAACATTTGTAAGACCTCTATAGGCGGAATCCTTTTTGAATTTTCCGTTAAGCTTTTTTTCTGCGGTATCAAAGTCAGCACCGATAAAATCAGATGTTCTCTGAGCAAGCTTTTCGCCCTCACCTTTACTGAGTGAAACCACAATTACAACCACAACGACTATCAGCACGATAACCGCAGCTGCTATAAGGATAAACTTCAGCTTTTTACCTGTAACCTTATTTTTTAACTTGTCAAGCTTTTCCGATTTTTCACGTTTAGATTTTTTACTGCCTGAATCTTCAAGGCTTTCTTTCTTTTCAAAAATCTTATCGGCAAGAGCCGTATCAATGAACAGTTCCGCTCCGCAGTTGCCGCATAATGCATCATGGTCGCCAACAGGTTTGCCGCACTTAGGACAATTCATACTCACACTTCCTTATAATTCTGATATGACCTTTTAATTATTATATCAAATACATTCAGAATTGTCAATCAGCACATATAAGGCATAATTCTTAAAATTTATATAAAAGGACTGAACATAAATGAAACAGGAAAACCGCAAGATAAAAATAACACACTTTATAAATCTATACTTATTTCGTGCGCTTCTGACAGGTGCGCTGGCGCTGATACAACTGGGATTGATACTGGCTTGTTTTTGTTGTGCATATTATGCATTTGTTATTTTCAGATATGTTCTGTTTTTCACTGCTCTTTTTACTGCGCTGAAAATCGCATCTTACCCTGAACACTATCCCACTAAGACAGGGTGGATAATCGGGATAATGGCTCTGCCTGTAATATTTCTTCCGCTGTATTTTCTGTTTGGAAGAGGGAAAATTATCAGAAAGATAAAAGAATACACAAAGGATCATCCTCTTACCGCCGAAGGCTGTATAGATATAAAAGATAAAATACCTGCAAAGTATGCAATGCAGTTTTCTGCTGTTGCCAAAAAAGGCGGGTTCGGTATTTACGACAACACCGCTTGTGAATATTTATCTGACGGAATGGATATTCTCATAAAGCTGAGAAATATGCTTGAGTCAGCCGAAAAATATATTTTTATCGAATTTTTTATTATTGCAAAAGGTGCAATGTGGGGAGAAGTTCTTGAAATACTAAAACGCAAAGCCGCAGAGGGAGTAAAGATATATATACTGATCGACGATATAGGAACAATATGCCTGCTGCCTTACAAATATCCGAAAAAGCTTAAAAGTTTCGGTATAGAGTGCAGACGTCACAATAGCTTTGCGCCTAAAATAACCCCTGCGGTAAATTATCGTGACCACAGAAAGATAGTAGTTTGTGACGGCAGGACTGCGCTTACTTGCGGTGCTAATATTGCAGATGAATATATAAACCGAATATCTCCATACGGATACTGGAAAGACACTGGCATATTTTTTGAAGGTCAGGCTGCTGAAAGCTTTGCGGATATGTTTATTCAGATGTGGAATTTAAACGGCGGTGATCTTAAAGCTGAGGATCATATTACTCCGTATAAAAATAATCAAAACAACAATAATGAGTTTGGTGTATGTATGCCGTTCGGTGATTATCCTACCAGAAGTATTGGCTATTCTGAAACGGTATTTTTAAATATGATAAACTCGGCGGAGAAGAGCATATATATAACCACACCATATCTTGTTCCCGACGAAAACATAACCTCTGCACTTTGGAGGGCGGCTGAACGTGGGATAGATGTCAGGATAATTACACCGCTTACGCCAGACAAGCGATTTGTACACACGATAACAAGGCAGAATTATATTCCTATGATCGAAAAAGGCATAAAGGTTTATGAATATGATCCGGGATTTATCCATGCTAAAAACATTCTCTGTGACGGGAAGTTTGCTTATGTTGGTTCGGCTAATCTTGATCTTAGAAGCTTGTATCTTCATTTTGAATGTGGTGTGCTTATGTATAAATGTGAAGCTTGTGAACAGCTGAAAAAAGATTTTGACGAACTATTTACAATATCTCATCTTATGAAAGATACTGACGAAGTGCTGATACAGGCGAAAAAAAGCTTTATCGGACGTATTATGCGGTTTATTGCTCCCCTTTTATAAAAGCGAAAAGGACAAGCGTAATATTCACATACGCTTGTCCTAATTTTTAGTCTTTCTTATTTACTTTATTGAATATCATAGCAAAAAGTGAGAACGCTATCTCAGCTATTGCGGCAATAGTGAAAATATTCATTACTGTTTTTCCTGCGGAAGATCCTGTTTTTGGATTTTCACTGCTTGGTGATGATGCTTTCTCTGCCGCACTGTCTACTGCATCAATTATCTCCTGCGCTTTGGTCTGTTCAGTCTGAACTGATGAGGAACTATCGGCTGAGCTTTCAGACATTTCAGGAGCTGAGGTCACTGCGCCTGACTCCATTTCAGATTTCTCCGGCTCTGTAACTGTTTGACTGTCAGAAGAAGTTTCCTGTGGGGCGGCTGCTGTTTCTGTTACGGCAGGTTCAGATGCAATAGTATTCTCAGACTCACTGGTAGTCTGTTCATATGATGTAACAGTTTCTGCATGGTCGGTAGTTGTTGTCTGCGTTGGCTCATTGGATTCTGCAGGCTGTGCTGCTGACTCTGTTGTTACAGCTGTTGTGGATATCTCAGCAGGTGTATCGAAAGTATCCGAAGGAACTACCTCAACAGATGTTATATCCAGCTGGGCATTTGCCTTAAGGTAATAGACCTGCATATAAATAAGATCTGCAGTTGTATTTGGATCGACATTATAAAGCGTCCAATGATCGCTGTTTACACCAAAGCTTTCATAATAATTGGAATCCCATTCGCCATTAACAAGCGTACCAACTGCACCGCTTACATTTCCTGTGGTGTTGAAATTAAATCTTACATCATAGTTCTGTGTATAATCGGTGATATAATCTGAAAGTCTTGCAGAGAACTGCAGTGCCTCTTCACTTTCAAAATCATTTTCTCCCTGCACATATGAGAACAACGGCTCTGTATAAGAAGATGTTGTCTGAGCAGTAGTTTCGGCAGTGGTTTCAGAAGTTACTGGCTGAGTAGTTGTTGTAATCGAAGTGGTAGTTGTAGTTTCCGCAGAAGTTGTTTTTGAGGTAGTTGTTGACTTTTCCGTAGCAGTTGTGGTGGTAGTTGTGGCTTTTGTAGTTGTGACAGCTTCGGTAGATGCTGCTGTAACGGTCGTAGTCTGAATGGGAGCTTCTATTGTGAATGGCGAGCTTTTTGATGGTGCGGAATATGCAGCTGAATCATAGCCGTCATCAGTTTCAGCTACCATAGTTTCAGCCTCTACCCAGAAATCAATGTCACCCTGTGCGCCGTCAAGAACAGTAAATTCAGCACGGGCAACAGGAGTTCCCTCTGTTACATTTCCGCCGCCAAGCTTTGCTCCGACAATTTTAACCGTACTTTCCGATGCTGCATAGTTAGTAATTACTGAAAATTCACCGCCAAGGTCAAAATCAGTATCCATTTCATCATCTGTCGGGACATACACAGCTGTTTTCTGAGGATCGTAATGAAGAATAAGCGTCACACCAGCCACACCGACATCGTCAGGTGAATAGCTGACAGTAAGTTCTATCTTATCACCAGCCTGAGCAAATGTTTTATCAGCTGACAGCTTTATTTCATTTGTACCGGCAGCGGAAGTTGCCACAGATACAACTGATGATACCATTAGGAATGCTGTTGAAAGTGATAATGCTGCTTTATTTACTCTTAATTTCATTTCAGATCCTCCTTTGCGGATATTTAGTTAATACATTTTAATTCTTGTAAGCAATAAAAAGTTACGGGTATTGTAACTTTTGAATATATAAATATTACATTTTGTTACCTTTTGCAAATAAAATTATAGCATATTTTCATAGACATCGTCAATAGTCAAAACAGCGAAAACAGGCTGCTTTTTTTAGTCACAATGATATGGATAGAATTTACTGACTACATATATGTATTACTGATATGCGATTATCCAATATATATTGTAACTGAATTGTAATTTAAGCTAGTATAACTGCTTTTTGTATTATAAATTTTTTATGAATTATATAAGTACATACGATCATATACCTGTACAGCATAACGGATAGTTATTTATATCCATTATTAAGCATAAAAAAGACAGATGATCGTGCGATCACCTGTCCAAAATATTACACTTTTTTAAATCCTGTCGAAATTCCTCCGACGGTTTCTGAAACGTCGGTAACTGAGGCAAATGCATCTGAATCAGCGGTTTCTACGATCTTCTTGACCTTTCCGATCTCAAATCGGTTTACAACCACATAGATAACAAGCTTTTCTTCACCAGAATAAACTCCTCCTGCCTTATAAACTGTTGCACCTCTGCCAAGAGTTTCCGTCAGCAGCATAGGAAGTTCGCTGTCCGCTCTTGTGATAATCATAACCGCTTTTGCCTTATCAAGACCTTCAACTACAAAGTCAACTGCTTTGATTCCTACCGCATATGTAATTATTGAATAAAGCGGGATAAGCCAGCTATGGAATATAAATGCAGAAACTGTATAAAGTAAAATATTATATGCCATTACAAAAGTTCCGACAGAACAGCCGATTTTTTTAGAAAACAGCACTGCCATTACTTCAACTCCGTCGATCGCTCCGCCAAATCTTATTACTGTTCCGCTGCCGATACCCGAAAGAAGTCCGCCGAATATGGCTGAAAGCAGCTTATCTTCTCCTGTAAAAGGTGAGCCTCCTGAGAAATCTATTGGAAGGACATTTCTAAAAAGCAGTGCGGCAAGTGAATATATGCCGATAGCATAAAGGGAATAAATTATGAAATCCCAGCCAAGTTTTTTACCGCCAAGAATATAGAATGGCACATTCAAAATAATAAGAAACATACTCATTATAAGGTATGGCGGCGTTATCATATCAAGCAAAAAGGCTGTTCCTGAAATTCCGCTGTCGAACAATTTTACGGGTGCTAAAAACAGTGTTACACCCACAGCATTAATGATACCAGCCAGCGTCAGCATTACAAAATTCATCAGTTTAAGATTTAGTTTTCTCATTAGCATCTCCTTATCTGTCTATATTTTACATTTTATAAAAAAACCGCAGGGATATTGTTCTCTGCGGCTTTGCATTCCTTGTTATTTTTGCAGACTATCAATCCTTAAGCGAATTGAGAAGTCCGTTTGCATTGATAATATTTATCAGAAACTCAGGGAAAGACTGTCCCTTATAAGTTTCGTTCTTTGTCTTATTTGTTATAAGACCGCTGTCAAAGTCGATCTCAACTTCATCGCCATTTTCGATCTTTTCAGCAGCTTCTTCACACTCAATGATCGGAAGTCCGATATTGATAGCATTTCTGAAGAAAATTCTTGCAAAAGATTTTGCGATAACGCATGAGATTCCGCTTGCCTTAATAGAAGCCGGTGCGTGTTCTCTTGACGAGCCGCAGCCAAAGTTTGCCTTCGCTACCATGATGTCGCCCTCTTTGACATTTTTCGCAAAGTCAGCATCTATATCCTCCATACAATGCTTTGCAAGCTCCTGCATATTTGCAGTGTTAAGATATCTGGCAGGAATAATAACGTCGGTATCAACATTATCTCCGTATTTATGTACTTTTCCGCAAGCCTTCATTATGAAAACTCCTTTCAAAATTAGCCTCTTTTATATTCCTTGGATTCAAAAATATTATCACCGTTAGCCTGTTTTGACAGTTCATCATATATCTGCTCAAGATATTTTCCGTCAACATTATCCTTACTGCGGGTAATAAACCAGCAGACTTTGACCTTATGGAACATACCTTCCTTTGCCAAAGCATACACAGATTTTCCGTTGACCTGTGTGGTATAAAAATTATTGAAACCAATTTTATTTATCAGCAGCTGTGTTTTTTCAACAATAAGAAAATTATTTTCATGCAGTTCGCTGATAAATTCTTCAGCCTTTTCTTCCTTCTGGCTGTCGTTAAGCGATGTACCAAATTTTTTGGTTACAATGCTAAGTATGACATCATACAGCACATCTCTGAGATAATCCTTCATTTATTTTCCTCCGAATATAACCATTCAAGTAAAACAATAATTGATAATTCTATTTAATGATGTACCCCTACGTCATATTTTATTTTTATGTAAAAGTTATACTACTTCAGAAGGCTGAGCGATCTTTCCTGCTATTGCGGAAGCCGCTGCTACATATGGTGATGCGAGATAAACTTCTGATTCAGTATGTCCCATTCTTCCCACAAAGTTACGGTTTGTGGTCGCAACAGCCTTTTCGCCCGCTGCCAGAATTCCCATGTGTCCCCCAAGACATGGACCGCATGTCGGTGTTGAAACAACACAGCCAGCATTGATGAATGTTTCAAGCAGACCTTCCTTCATTGCTGTAAGATAGATCTTCTGAGTTGCCGGGATCACTATGCATCTTACATGCTTAGCGATCTTTTTGCCCTTAAGTATCTCAGCAGCGCATCTCAGGTCTTCTATTCTTCCGTTTGTACATGAACCGATGACAACCTGATCTATTTTGATATTAGGGATATCGTCAAATGTTCTTGCGTTCTCAGGAAGATGAGGGAAAGCAACTGTCGGCTTGATCTGAGAAAGATCAATAGTATACTCTTCATCATATTCAGCGTCAGGATCAGCCTCATATACACGGAACTCTCTGTCCGTCTTATCCTTAAGGTAATCATATGTAACCTGATCCACAGCAAAGATACCGTTCTTAGCGCCAGCCTCGATAGCCATATTAGCCATACAAAGTCTGTCTTCCATAGTCAGATTTATAAGACCTTCTCCTGAGAATTCCATAGACTTATAAAGCGCACCGTCAACGCCGATCATTCCGATTATATGAAGGATAACGTCCTTAGCAGCGCTGTACTTAGGCAGCTTGCCTACTATGTTGAACTTTATAGCAGAAGGAACTCTGAACCAATCCTTACCCTTAGCCATACCTGCACACATATCTGTTGAGCCTACGCCTGTTGAGAAAGCACCGAGAGCGCCGTATGTACAGGTATGAGAGTCAGCACCGATAACGCAGTCGCCTGGAACTACCAGACCTTTTTCAGGGAGAAGAGCGTGTTCGATTCCCATATCTCCTACATCATAATAATGCTTGATATCATACTTAGAAGCAAACTCCCTGCACTGTTTGCACTGAGCCGCAGCCTTGATATCCTTATTAGGTGTGAAATGGTCCATTACCATTGTAACCTTAGTGTTATCAAATATTCCTGTAAATCCGGACTTATTGAACTCATTTATAGCAACCGGTGTTGTTACGTCATTTCCGAGAACAAGATCAAGATCAGCCATTATCAGCTGACCAGCCTTTACCTCGTCAAGACCGGCATGAGCAGCCAGGATTTTCTGAGTCATCGTCATACCCATAAATATCATCTTCTCCTTAATTCTATAATCCCTTTTAAAAAATAAAACTTTTCAAATCTATATGAATATATTATACTCCAATTTGCATGAGTTGTAAAGTGTTAAATAGTATTTTTTATATGAATTTTGTTATACTGAAACGTTTTAGAGATAAACTATTAAATTGTTTTGTGCATATCATAAATATTCTGAACGGATAAAATTTATGATTAAGTTTATCTGAACCAAGATTTCTTCCGTCATTATCCTTGTATTTTAGTCGGCTGCCGTGCGATAATAATATCGAAAGGAAGTGATTAACTTGAAAATGAAGCCTATTATAACAGGGATATCAATGGGAATTGCAGCAGGCACAGTTGCTTACGCTATGACGACTGCAAGTTCCAGAGATAAGCGTATGCTCAAAAGCAGAACAGGCAAAGCTCTTCATGCAATGGGCGATGTAGTAGACGGAATTTCTATGATGATGAAATAGTTTTCCCTTAACGAGCCGCAGTTATGCAGATACAAACAAAAACCGATATTCTTTATTTTGTTTTATTGTGTCTGCATATTCTGCGGCTTTACATAAAAACAGCGGCAATTTTCAAACTGCCGCTGTGATTCTTTTATCCTTATTTTTTACTTGCTGTTTTTCTTCTTTCTTTTACCTTTTACGGTAGCCACAGCTGTACCGAAAGCGGCTGCTGATATATAAAGCGCAGCTGCTGTACCTGTTTTAGGGTTTTCGCTTGGTGCTGAATTAACATTTTTATTGCCGTTAGCGTTTGGCTTTATGCCGCCGTTGTTTTTATTATCACCTGAACCCTTTACGGTTATTTTAACAGCATTGCTGAAACCTATACCGAACTCATTCTCAGCATAATATCTGATAAATGCGCCATTATATTCAGATGTCATGACCTGTTCTGGATCAAAAGTCTGCCAGTTGTTTCCGTCAAAGCTTATCTGCCAGAAACACTTGCTATCTGAATTTGAGTCAACATCAGGAACAGTAAGTTCAAGTTTTTCTCCTGCCTTGACAGCCTTAGGAGTTTTAAGTGCTCCTACGACCGGCGCTCCGCCTGCATAGACAGCTGTATTATAAGCCTTATCCATTACAGAAATGCTGAAAGATTCAAGGTCTGTAACATCATATTTTACACTCATAGTACCGTCAGAATTTTTATCAGCAGGAATAATATCAAGAAAATCTATCTTATACTCTTCCTTGCTCTCCGAATCAGCAGAAATATACTGAGTTATAGGAATAATAGATTTCATATCTACCGAACCAGCACCGAAGTCCGATTCTCCGCTGTTAGTCAGCAATGAGATAAGTTGAAGCGTTTGTTCAAGTGTTTCGATATCATATCCGCACTTTGACGGATCATCAGGATCATACTTATCCGCAGTTCCGCCTGTTCCGTTTCCAAGAACATAGATGCCCTCTATATTATCATCACTTACATTAAGTGTGACATATTTTCTGCCGTTCTCTTCTGACAGTTTAGCAGAATTGATCTTAGGAACTGTATTATCCACAGTAAAATCAAAAGTAAGCTTCTGAGGATCCTGTTCTGCACCGGGATAATTTATATAGCCTGATATCTCGCCAACATATTCTCCGTCTGCAATATCTGTCGGAACATATGTGTACATATTGAACTGTGATTGTCTGTCATAAAGCATAGGTGACATTTCATCGGCAAATATCTCATTTCCGCTCTTATCATATATATTTACGCCGCTTACATACGCTTCACGGAGATTGCTCAAATTGTAGTTGATAACATCACCGATATAATCTTCATTAGGTGAGAGATAGAAATTCTGAACTACTCCCTCAAAAGTAGTACTGATGCCGTCAATCAGCTCCTCCATAGACATACCTTCTGCATCTTTCATTATTTTAGCGAGCTGTGACAATGAAAGTCCTGCTATGGTCTGATAATTGCCTATGTATGTGCCTGCAAAATTAGAACCTAATACGGAATTTTCAGAGAACATATTTTCATCAAAGATCGGAACTTTCGTCCAGTCACCTCTGAAACCAGTGAGAGGTATGGAAATATCACAGCAGTTTTTCGCACCGCTGAGCAGAATATATCCGTCAATAAAGAAACCGTTTGTAAATACAGAAGCTATTTCTTCAAGCTGTGACGGATCAAGTTCAACATGGATATTTTCAGTTAAGCTTTCGCCTGCGCCAATAGTTTTAAGAGATGACAGATCAGCTGTGCAGTCAAGAGCAACTGCTCCGGATATTACAGTACCCTCTTCAGAATTGCCAACGTCGTCGGTAGTCAGAACGAGTTCAGCATTTTTAAACTTAACAGTGTCACCGCTTATGTTCTTTATGTTGACATTCATATCAAAGCTGTCATTTATTTTATCATACAGCTCGATCTTAGCTTCGCCGCTGTCACCTGTAAGAATTACTTTATCATCAAGAAGATTTGAAAGGCTTACAAAACCTGCACCCTGTCTTCTAGGTGTGATATAAAGTCCATTATCGTCCTTATACAGCTTTGCAGAATTCATGAGCAGATTTTTAATATATTGATTTTTCTCCGCTCCCTGCAAATCTGAACCGCTCTCCTTAAGATACTCATTTACAAGAGCGCAGCAGCCTGCAAGATAAGGAGTAGCCATAGAAGTTCCGCTTAAGGAACAATACTCACCGTTATATCCTGCTGACGTAACATTACCGCCAAGACCTGTTATTTCAGGTTTAAGTTTCAGATCTTCGCTGACTCCCCATGATGAAAAGCTGCTTATTGATGATGTAGTAGATACCATATCTCCCCACCCATCAATATAAGAGATAGTTTTCTTTTTCAGCGCTTTAAGCTTATCACCGTCTGCTTTTGAAATAAACGCAGCTGAGATCTGATAGCTGCTTATATCCAAAAGGGGTTCATCAATATTGTCACAAATTATAAGACCAGCCGCACCAGATAGAATGGCATTGAAAAACTTCTCTTCAAAGCCTACCTCTCCCCTGTCGCAAAGAGCGATCTTATTCTCCAAATCAAGATCTTCAAAGTCCTCAGAGCTGCCATATCCACAGTAAACATACTCTGCATCGTCAAGTTCATCAAGATCATACGCAAAGCTTCCAGCCTCAATATAATCTATCAGACTTCCATCAGACAACTCAAAACGCTTTGTAGACGCATAGATATTGTCTGCTGAGGCTACTGATATAACAGAGTTATATACCGACGGCATATTTACAGTTGAAGTATCAACGTTCTCTGGCTTGTTTTGACCGGCTGTCAGATAGCCGTCAGCCTCATTTCCTGCCGCAGCACATACAGTTACTCCTGCATTATCTGCAAGCTCAAAAGCCTCATCAAGGACAGAACCCTGATAGCTTTCCGTATCTGATCCAAGGCTGAGATTTATAACAGAAACATTGAGTTTTACAGCATCTTCAACGGCAGCCGCAATAGTTGCATCATCGGCAAGATAGTCGTCTGTCGATTCATCATATGAGAATATATCCATGAAAACTATTTGTGCATCAGGAGCAACACCTGAAATTTCTCTGCCTGCTTCATCAATAGTTTTATTTCCTGCTGCGATACCGCTGACATGAGTTCCGTGATAAGCATTTTCATCTGCAACGCTGTACGGATCATCATTTGTATAGCTATATACGAACGGAAGTTTACTGCTTACATAGACCTTTTCAGGGTCAAAATCTGCATTAAGTTCATCTGATCCGGCAAAGGCGGCTATGTCATTCTCTGTGAACTGAACATCTTTATCATCGATAGGTGCAAACATAGGATGAGTTACATCAAGTTCAGTATCAAGCACCGCAATAGTTTCGCCCTCACCATATGAACCTGTACTTTCATAATACTTATCAGCACCGTTCATTTCATATGATCTATAAAGCTGAGGTTTACGGTAGCTATGAACCTTTTCAACACTGACTACCTGAGGACACTTTTCGATATCCTCTACAATACTTTCAGGAATTTCGCAGGAAAATCCATTGAGTACAGAGGTATAGCTGTATTCAGTTTCAAGGTCGGGATAAAAGCCCTCGATATAACATTCAGCCTGTGACTGGACTTTTTCGAGGTCCTTTTCAGCGTCCTTTGCATCGTCTGTATTAAGATAATCTATACCATAATCCTCTGCGGCAGCTGCTGCAAGGACAGGATCTCCATCGACCTTTACAATAACGGAGATCATTTCATCGTCATCATAATCTCTGAACTGTCTGAGATCAACACCGCTCGATGTTATCACATTAAAGCAAACACAAGCTGTGCAGACAGCGGCAGGCAGAGCTTTCTTCATAATTATGCTCTTCATATATGTTCCTCTTTCTTACAATATAAAATAATTGTAATATATTTATGAACTAATTATACATATATTATTATGCTTTGTCAATACCAAAAGTTAAAAATTAAGAAAAAAGGCGGAAATGAATCGATCATTTTCGCCTTTAAACATATATTTGGTTTTCGCAGTAAAAATTACTGACCTATTCTCGAAATAGCTTCCTTTGTGCTGTTTACAGCATCAAGGTTCTTCTGGAGAACTGCACTAGCTTCTGAAAGTGCAGAATTGATATTCTCTACCATAGCCTCTCTGATAGCGATCTCCTTTTCTCTTGCCTGATTAAGGATAGCGGCAGCTTCTTCGTCAGCTCTCTGAGCCTGAGCCTTTGCATATTCATTTGCTCTGCCGATGATCTCCTGCTGAGAAACAAGCTGATCTGCCTGTGCCTTAGCCTCTTTAAGAAGCTCGTCAGCCTGCTGTCTTGCCTGACTGATTATATTGTCAGCTTCCTTATTTGCATCAGAAAGGATAGCTTCCTTTTCTCTAGCCATATCATTTGCACGCTTGATCTCGTCAGGAATGTTAAGACGAACTCTGTCAACCAGTTCATGTATCTGGTCAGCGTCGATCATTTTTTTATTTGCAAATGGAACAGTAGATGCTGTATCCACGATCTCATCTAATTCTTCAAGAAACTTTTCGTATTCTCTCTTTTCTTTTGCTTCACTCATATTATTACGTCCTTTCATGATCTGATTTATAATTTAAAATTTAATTTACTCAGGCTTATAAAGTCTGTTTTTGATCGTTTGAAGAATTTCAGGCGGAACAAATCCGTCAATATCCCCTCCGAAGCTTGCTATCTCCTTAACAACGCTTGAAGAAAGGAACATATTCTCGCCCGTTGTAGTCAGAAACACAGTTTCGGCATCATTATAAAGCTTTTTATTTGCAAGCGCCATCTGAAATTCATATTCAAAATCCGACACTGCTCGCAATCCTTTAACAATGGCAGTTGCATTTGACATTTTTAGATAGTCAGCAAGCAATCCGTCATAACAATCAACCACAACATTGTCAAGATGTTGTGTGACAGCCATTATCATTTCCATACGTTCCCGTGATGTAAAACTTGCTGTATTCTTACTTTTATTAAAAGAAACAAGTACAATGACTTTATCAAAAAGCTTTGAGGCACGATTTATAATATCAAGATGTCCAAGAGTTACCGGGTCAAAACTGCCCGGACAAACAGCTATTCTCATTAATTACTCATCCTTTGATGGTATTTTATAAATTGTCACTGCAATTTTACCGTATTTGTATCGTTTGTGGAGAACCAATCTGCCAACTGTTTCTGGCAGCTGAAGTTCCTTTTCATGCTCACAGACAACTATCGCACCCTCGTTCAGCTTTGGATCAAGCAAAGGCAGAGCCGTTTCGATCAATCCATTATTATACGGAGGATCAAGCAAAGCTATATCCAGACCACTTTTAGCGACTTTGAGGTACTCGATACTATCCATATTAAGCACTCGTGAAGAATTATTAAGATGACAGGACATTATATTTTCTTTTACAACAGCAACTGCTGCAGGATTTTTGTCTACAAACACGCAATGGCTTGCACCCCTGCTGAGTGCCTCGATACCAAGCTGACCGCTGCCTGCAAAAAGGTCAAGTACATTTGAACCTGCAACGTCAAACTGGATAGCAGAAAAAATAGCCTCTTTCACCATATCGGTAGTCGGACGGGTATCCATATTTTCAAGAGTTTTCAGTTTTTTTCCTCTGCACATACCGGTAATTACTCGCATAAAAAATACCTCATCCAATCACATAAAAAAGTTAATATCACTAAAACGATACTATAAAATTATTATACAATATTTATTTTGATTTGTCTAGTATATTTTACACATTTTTTGATTTTCTATACACGCCACAAAAAAGGGACCTCCTATCGGAAGTCCCTTAGTTATTTTTTAACAGCAGTAATTATATTACTTAATTACTTTCTCTTAGCTACAACGATTGCTGCGCCTGCAAGTGCAAGACCTGCAAGAGCAATACCTGCTGATGCGCCTGTGCTTGCATTTGTGTTGTCAGAAGCCTTTGAGCTTGTTGCAGCAGCTGATGTTGAAGTTGTACCCTTCTGTGTGCCTGTTGTGCCAGCCTTAGATGATGTAGAGCTGCTCTTTGAAGAGCTGTCCTTACCAGCTGTTGAGGAAGAATTATCCTTACCTGCATTTGAGGAAGAGTTATCCTTGCCTGCGTTTGAAGAAGAAGTATCAGCAGCCTGTGGCTCATAGCTCTTGTTCATAGCCCACTTAAGAGCGTCGCCGTTTCTCTCTGTACCGTCATCAAACTTCTGGATCTCACTGTTGATAACACCGCTTGTAGCGATAGAGATAGAATATGTACCGTCACCATTAACTTCTGTATCCTTGCAGTCAACGGCTGTATCAAAACCATAAGCAGCACCCTGAACACCTACTGTTGCATTTGGGAATGTTGCTGGGCTTGCATCACCATAGCAGTTACGGAAGTTCCATGTTGTATTTGTCTGGAATGCGATACCAGCATTACCTGCTGTGCCGCCAAGACCTTCGATTGTGAAGTCGATCTCCATTGTATCGCCCTCGCCAGGGATAACATAATCAAATGTGTCAAGCTTATTGTTGTATGTATTGATGAGCTGGAACGTAAGATAATTAGCATCAGACTTATGAGGAGCAACAGCGAGCTGATACTCATTTCCTGCCATCTTAAGTGTAACATCCTTACATGTAACAACGTTGCCATCAACAACAGCCTCATCATTGTCATTAACTTCGCAAGGGATATCTGTTGTGATCATAATAAGGTTAAATTTATCAGTTTCCTTCTCACCTTCGCCAAGTTCAACAGCTGATGTAGACATAGCAAAAGCAGTCATTGCAATAGCTGAAGCAGCCATGCCTGCAAAAATCTTCTTAAGTTTCATTATAAAAACTTCCTTTCTTAAATTGTTACTTGTATTATACTTTATTTTGCTTAAAATTTCAATCGACTAATTTAACAAATGTGATAACGTTTTCTTATTCACATTTAACAATTTTGAACATCAAAAATTATAAATAACAGAGAAAATACCAAGGCGCATATAAATATTTGAAACTATATTTAGTAATTAAACTTTGTTATTTTAACTTTTTGCTCTGAACGCCTGATGCAAGTCTGACAAGGACCTTTCTCGGAACGAATTTTGAACCGCCTGCAACAAAGCGCATTTTCTTCTCAGGTATGATTATAAGTTCACGGGAGAACATACCGTCAACGGCAGCTCTTGCACAAAACTCCGCTGTTATGCCCCTTATTGCAAAATTGCACTGTGCCACATCATTGAATTCTGTATCAACCGGTCCTGGGCAGAGGGCAGATATATGCACGTTTGAATGCATTTTCTGAAGTTCTCCGTATATAGAGCTGGTAAGGCTTGTCACATAAGCCTTTGTGGCATAATATGTTGCCATAAGCGGTCCGCCAGGCATAAGTCCTGCCGACGATGCAACATTAAGTATATATCCCCTGTCGGCTTTTACAAAGTCTTTAATGAACAGCTTAGTAAGCGTATGCAGAGCTGTAACATTTGTATTTATCATATCTATCTCGCTTTCAAGCGGAATATTGACAAACATTCCAAGCTTACCAAAACCTGCGCAGTTCACAAGTACAGAGATACGCTCGTCCTTTACCTCATTATAAAGTCTTTCACATTCGCTCACTTTTGAAAGATCACATACTATTACTCTGCTTTCGCCGTTAAGCTTTTCAGCGACCTCCAGAAGTCTTTCCTCACGCCTTGCACAAAGGATAACTTTAAAACCTCTGTTGCTCAGCTGTTCTGCAATAGCGCTTCCTATTCCAGAACTTGCTCCTGTTATCAATGCTGTTTTAGCCATATATCAACGTCCGAACCGATGTGATACACACATTCGGACTGCCTCCGTTTCTAATATAATAATGGCATATTTTATGCTGATAATCATTATAGTACATTACTTAACATTTGTCAACTGTTTAGTTTTATTATTTTATGTACAATCTTTCATAATATTAAGAGTATGTTTACATTTCTGAAAACGTAATCAGTATTGACAAATTAGCAGAAATATGAGATAATTAACCTATGACAAAATTAAACATTTGTTCACAATCAAAGGAAAATTTACGAACAAAATAATAATAGGATTGGAGATCAGAATTATGGGATGTACATTGGTTATCATGGCAGCAGGTCTTGGCAGCCGTTTCAAAGGCGGTATAAAGCAGCTTGAGCCATTCGGACCTAATGGCGAGATCATTATGGATTACTCTATTTACGATGCTGTTGAGGCTGGATTTGACAAAGTTGTTTTCATTATCAGAGAGGACATAAGAAAGGCTTTTGATGAGATGATCGGCAACAGGATCTCAAAGTATGTCAAGGTGGATTATGTTTATCAGGAGCTTACTTGTCTGCCTGAAGGTTTTTCACTTCCTGAGGACAGAGTAAAGCCTTGGGGACATGGTCATGCAGTATGCTGCTGCAAGGGCGTTGTAAACGAGCCTTTTGCTGTTATAAACGCTGACGACTTCTATGGCAAAGAAGCTTTTGTAAAGCTTCATGATTTTCTTGTTGAAGATCACGATGATGATAAGATAAGCCTTGCTATGGCCGGTTTTGTTCTTAAAAACACTCTCAGTGATTTTGGTTCAGTAAACAGAGGCGTATGCAAGATCGACGAGAATAATATGCTTGAGGACGTTGTTGAAACATACAATATCCGCCGTGAAGCTGACGGAAAGGTTTATTCGGGTGAGAATGAGAGCAACGAACTCAGCGAGAACTGTTATGTATCTATGAATATGTGGGGTTGCCCTGTTAAGTTCATTGACAGAATAAACGAGCTTTTTGTAGAATTTCTTAAGAAGAATCAGAACAACATAAAGGCTGAATTTCTCCTGCCTGAGGGCATAGATTATATGATAAAGCATGGTGAAGCGACCTGTGAGCTTCTTGAAAGCAATGACAAATGGTTCGGCGTAACTTATGCTGAGGATAAGCCAAGCGTTAAGAATGCTATTGCAAAGCTTATTGAAGACGGAGTTTACCCGGAGAAACTCTGGAAGTAATTATTTAATTAATGCATAAAAAATTAAGACGTTCGGATAAGCGATTTTCCGAACGTCTTATTTTGTTAAAATGTCATCTGATCGGGGTCTTCAAGATCCTTTGCAAGGCAGCCTGCAACAGGTATAGTCTTGCTTCTGAATTTTTTCAGATCTGCTGTTTCATTAGTATCTACAAGATAAGCCTTTTCCACAAAAGCAGATTTGGCTTTCAGAGTCATTACCTGAACGCCCACAGTATTTCTTGTTGCTTTCGGCATAAGAAGAGCTGTATCAAATATCATTGCTCTGCCGTTTGAAGTCCTCAGCATTATCTCTGCATTTTCCTTAACGAATATGACCGCTGTAAGTGCAGCCTTATCTGAATAAGCATTTGTAAGCTTCTTGCGGTTTGTTTTTGTTTCATAAGCGTTAAGAGGAACTTTGGCTGCTTTTCCGTTATCGTAGATAAATATAAGATATCCGGAATAATCAGCGGTTTCTATCAGAGCCTTTACTCCCTCGCCGCTGTCAAAGCAGAGAACAGCAGGGATATAATCTCCGAGATCGCTCGCTTTGGTATTTTTGAACTGCGATGCTTTTGTCTTATAGACGTTAGCCTTGTCTGAGAAGAAGAGAAGTTCAGCCTTATTTGACGACTCTATTTCCTGCGACATAACATCGCCTTCTTTAAGTTTTTGATCGCTTGCCATTCTAAGCGACTGCATTGTACACTTTTTAAAATATCCGCTTTGTGACAGGAAAAATCTGCACGGATAATCTTCGATCTCTTCCTCAACATCTATATCTTCAATATCTGTTCTATAGAAGAACTGGGTCTTTCTTTCCTGTCCATATTTTTTAATAACATCTTTAAGCTCAGCTATAATGATATTCTTTATCTTTCTGTCGCTGCCAAGAGTTTCTTCAAGGTCGGCGATCTCACTTTCAAGCTTATCGGTTTCTGCGGTTCTTTTAAGAATATACTCTCTGTTGAGATGGCGCAGCTTGATCTCAGCCACATATTCTGCCTGTATCTCATCTATTCCGAAACCGATCATAAGGTTTGGCACTACCTCTGCCTCTTCCTCAGTTTCTCTGATAATTCTTATAGCCTTGTCGATATCGAGAAGTATTTTTCCAAGGCCTTTAAGTAAATGGAGCTTTTCTTTTTTCTTTTTGAGATCAAAGCTTACTCTTCTTCTGACACAATCCATTCTGAACTTTATCCACTCATCAAGTATCTGATAAACTCCCATTACCTTTGGATAGCCATGCACAAGGATATTGAAGTTGCATGAATAGCTGTCCTGAAGTGGTGTAAGCTTATAAAGCTTCTGCATAAGCTTGTCCGGATCTGTTCCCTTTTTAAGATCTATACCTATTTTAAGACCATTGATATCCGTTTCGTCACGCAGATAGGATATTTCTCTTATCTTGCCTGCCTTGATAAGAGCGATTATTTTTTCGATTATGGCTTCAACGGTAGTGGTCGCAGGAATTTCAAGTATCTCCAGACAACGTTCTGACGCATCATAACGATATTTTGCTCTGAGCTTTACAGAGCCTCTGCCTGTGCGGTATATCTTGTCAAGCTCCTCTTCATCATAAAGGAGATAACCTCCGCCCGGGAAATCAGGTCCTTTAAGTGTATCCAGCACGTTATGATCCGGATTTTTCATTATTGCAATGGCTGTTTCACAAACCTCGCTGAGATTAAACGGGCATACCGCAGACGCCATTGACACGCCGATGCCGACGTTTGCATTTACAAGAATAGTCGGAAAGCTTGCAGGGAAAAGCGTAGGTTCCTGCATTGTATTGTCATAGTTAGGAACAAAATCGACTGTTTCCTTATCTATATCCTTAAAAAGCTCTTCACAGATTGGTTCAAGCTTTGCCTCAGTATATCTTGATGCAGCATATGCCATATCTCTTGAATAGGCTTTACCAAAGTTACCTTTACTAAGGATATACGGATGCAAAAGCGCCTCATTGCCTCTGGACAGTCTTACAAGAGTTTCATATATCGCACCGTCGCCGTGTGGATTAAGACGCATGGTCGCTCCGACAATGTTTGCGCACTTTGTAAGTTTGCCGTTCAGAAGTCCCATCTTATACATTGTATAAAGCAATTTTCTATGTGAAGGCTTAAAGCCGTCGATCTCAGGGAAAGCTCTTGAAACAATTACGCTCATTGCATACGGCATATAGTTTTTTTCAAGAGTCTGAGTGATTTTTTCTTCAGCCACAAGACCTGCGCCTTCTATATAAGCGTCGATCTTATGGGCGGCAGGCTTTTTAGGCTCTGCTTTTTTTCTTGCCATAAGATTTTTCCTTTCTCAGATTTTTATGTCTATGGGGTTAAGAAATATCCGCCATTTCGAGATAGTCTGCACCGTTATTTGTGATAAATTCCTTTCTGCCTGCAAGATCATCGCCCAACAGCATATTGAACATCCACTGGGTCTGCTCAACATCATCAGGATTTACCTTTATAAGTCTTCTGGTTTCAGGATTCATTGTTGTAAGGCTCATCATTTCGGCTTCGTTCTCACCAAGTCCTTTTGAACGCTGGAGAGTAAAGCTCTTATTACCTATCATTTTAAGTATCTTATCCTTTTCAGGCTCGTCATAGGCAAAATAAGTCTTATCCTTTGTTGTTATCTCAAAGAGCGGTGACTCTGCAATATAGACATAGCCCTTCTCTATAAGTGTAGGAGTAAGCCTGTAAAGCATAGTCAGTATAAGTGTTCTTATCTGAAAACCGTCAACGTCCGCATCGGTACATATAACTATCTTATTCCAACGCAGGTTATCAAGGCTGAACTGTGAAAGATCTTTTTTCTTGCCAGTATTTACCTCAACTCCGCAGCCAAGCACCTTTATAAGGTCTGTGATTATCTCATTTTTAAAGATTTTATCATAGTCGGCTTTAAGACAGTTCAGTATCTTTCCTCTAACAGGGATAACAGCCTGAAACTCCGCATCTCTAGCAAGCTTTACAGAGCCGAGAGCCGAGTCGCCCTCCACTATATAAAGCTCTCTCTTTGAAAGGTCCTTAGAACGGCAGTCAACGAACTTCTGTACCTGATTAGACAGATCGATAGTACCCTGCAATTTCTTTTTAAGGTTAAGACGTGAGCTTTCAGCACTTTCACGGCTTCTCTTATTTACAAGCACCTGTTCAGCTATCTTTATGGCTTCATCAGGATTTTCGATAAAGTAAATTTCAAGGTTATGCTTAAGGAACTCAGTCATACATTCCTTGATAAATTTATTTGTTATAGCTTTTTTAGTCTGGTTAGCATAAGAAGTCTGTGTAGAAAATGAACTTGAAACAAGCACCAGACAATCTTCTACATCCTGAAAAGTTATAGGCTTTTCATTTTTATTATATTTATTATTGTTTTTCAGATAAGCATTTATCTGTGAAACAAAAGCTGATTTTACAGCGTCCTCCGGTGAACCGCCATGCTCAAGAAAGCTTGAGTTATGGAAATATTCTATCTGCTTCACTTTATTTGAAAAAGTAAATGCAACGGAGAGCTTTACCTTATAATTGTCCTTATCCTCTCTGTCACGTCCCTTTCTGTCGCCTGTGAAATACTGAACAGAAGTAAGGGAATCTTCTCCTGCTATTTCCTTAACGTAATCGGCAATACCGTTTTCATAGTAAAAAGTCTGTTCTTCAAAAGAATTATTCTTACGCTGGATCCTGAGTACAAATGAAATGCCGGGGTTTACCACAGCCTGCTTTTTCATGACGTCTTCAAAGAACTCACGATGTATATTTATATCGGTAAAAACTTCAAGGTCAGGACGCCAGCGTGTTTTTGTACCTGTTTTCTTGCTCTTTATCTCTTCCTTTTTCAGTCCGCCTACGTTTGCGCCCTTTTCAAAGTGAAGATCGTATTTATATCCGTCACGGTATACCTCAACGTCCATATACTCAGATGAATACTGAGTAGCACAAGCGCCCAGTCCGTTAAGTCCGAGAGAATATTCATAGTTTTCGCCGCTGTTATTATTATACTTGCCGCCTGCGTAAAGTTCACAGTAAACAAGCTCCCAGTTATATCTTTTTTCACGCTGATTATAGTCTACGGGACAGCCTCTTCCGAAGTCCTCGACTTCAATAGAGTTATCGTTATACTGTGTAACGATTATCTTGCTGCCATGACCATCTCTCGCCTCGTCAATGGAGTTGGAGAGTATCTCAAATACCGAATGCTGGCAGCCGTCTATGCCGTCTGAGCCAAAAATTACTGCCGGACGCTTTCTTACTCGGTCAGCGCCTTTCAGCAGTTCTATATCCTCATTGCCGTATTCTTTTTTGGTAGTCTTGCCTGCCATTGTCAGCTTCCTTTCTGTAAATTAAGATCTTTTTGATTGCATACTTATTTATTATAGCACAAAATATTTGATTTTGTAAATACCTTAAAAAATTTTCTCTGAAATGCACAAACTTTTTGTTAAACGTTATTTTATCCAGCTTAAACGATTATATTTGCAGTTTTTCTCCGTCAAAGTTTAAAAAGTTACAAAGTTAAAACAAATTAAAAACGTCACAAAATCTCGCATCTAGGCGGTTTTGGGAATATATTTCCTTTTTAATTGTGCAAAATGCAGAATGTTTTAGTGCAAATAGGAGAACAGGGAGAAAATCTGTTGTCATTTTGTAACCTTTGTGATATTCTAAAACTATCGTATTAAAATATGTATATATTTAACCAAATTCTTCATCTTCACAAAATATTTTTGGTTATAAATAAATCAAGGAGGAACAGCCACTATGAACATACAGCACAGGCAGACAGCAAAAGTTACGGTACTTATTATATTTTTTCTGATAATTTCTATATTCATGTCTGGTATGTCATGCGGCAGTATGCTTGACAGATCAGTTTCATTGACTGCTTCTGCTGCCGGTTACACTGAAAAAACTATTACGGTAGATCATGAAGGTCAGGTAGTTGACAGCTTTTATGGCATTGACGCAATGTATGTGACTACATACTCAGATGTCGGCGAATACAGCTGTGCAGGATATGTATCACGTTTTTACAGCGAGCTGTTCGGCGTAACAGTATACAACATAAACATTATAGATGATAAGCCTGACGTTTACTGCTGGGGAAAGAATGTTGAACTCCGTGCGGTAGAAACTCCTCAGCCTGGTGATATAATGCAGGATAAGGATTATTCACACGTTGCTATCGTAAAAAGCTGTTCAGGCGATGAAGTCACAATAATCGAGCAGAATTACAAATGGTCATCAGGCACAGGTGATGACAGAACAGTATATACAGTAGTAAACAGAAAACTTATCAAAGACAGACACTATTATTACAGACTCTATATTGACGGCAAGGCACAGTCGCTCCCAGGAACAGCTCCTGCTGAAGAGGCTGACAAGACTGCTCCTGTAATATCCAACATGGCAGCAAGCTCGGTTACATCAAGCGGATTTACTGCATCAGCAAGCATAACAGACAACAAGGCTGTTTCCAAAGTAAAGGTAGGCATTACAGTTCCAAGCGGAACTACTACATATAAAACTTACACAAACCCTTCTTCCAACTTTAAATATGTTCTTAAAATAGCTGATTTTGGCGGTACAAGCGGAACATACACAGTTGCTTTTACAGCATATGATGCCGCAGGAAATTATATTGCAAAATCAGTAAAGAAATACATTGACGCAGACTCCCCTGTTATTTCATCTCTAAAAGCAGAAAATATCAATGCAAAGGGATTTGATGTAAGCACAAAGGCAGTAGATGTCGGCGGCATAAGCAAGGTCACATTTGAAGTAACGCCTGTCAGCGGCAGTTCATACAAGAAAACTTATACGGCAAAACTCAGCGGTTCTACCGCATCTTACAGCGTACTTCTTGCAAATCACAACGGCATTGCAGGCACATACAAGATAAAAGCAACAGCTGTAGATAAATTCGGCAACACATCTTCAAAGACAATACAGATAAGCGTAAATCCTGCAAAGTCTGTCAAGCTTGACACATCATCATGCTCAGTTGCAAAGGGTTCATCTAAGACTATAAAAGCTGCTATGACAGGCAATGTAACAGGAACGATCACAGATTCGGTAGTCTGGAAATCATCAAACACTTCCGTTGCAACGGTAAAGGACGGCAAGATAACCGCTAAAGCTTTAGGTACTGCAAAAATATCCGCCACTACAACAGGCGGAAAGGTTGCTACCTGTAACGTTAAAGTAACTACACCTATCTCCAAAGCTTCGGCTACATCTATCCCTGACAGAACATACAATGGTTCTGCTCACAAACCTGCTGTAACAATAACCCTTGACGGCAAAAAACTCAGCAGCACAAATGACTACAATGTGGCTTACTCAAACAATGTAAGTACAGGAACTGCCACTGTAAAGCTTACAGGAAAAGGCTATTACACAGGCAGCAAGACTGTTACTTTCAGGATCATTCCTGCACAGGTCAAAAATCTTAAAACAACAGTTGTGCTTGATAATGAGTTAAGAATATCATGGTCAGCTGTAAGCGGTGCTGACGGATATGAAGTTTACAGATACAACAGTTCAACTGCAAAATGGGATAAGATCAGAACAACATCTGCATTGAAATTCGTTGACAGCAAGCTTTCCGGCGGAACTGTATACAAATACAAAGTCAGAGCTTACAGACTCTATGACGGAAAGTCTGTATTCGGTTCATATTCAAGTACGCTTTCAGAAAAAACTCTTCCCGCAAAAACTACTATGACTGCGTCATCGACTAAAAGCGGAAGCATAAGCGCTTCATGGAAAGCACTGAACGGTATTTCATCTTATGAGATATACATTTCTTCAACAGGAAAAGAAGGCAGCTTTACAAAGCTCACAGAAGTTAAGGATACTTCCTGCACAGTAAGCGGACTTCCTAAAACCTGTCTGAGATTTGTTAAAGTAAGAGGTGCTTATGTACTTAATGGCGAGAAAAAAGTCGGCAGTTTCTCCCCTGTGGTCATGGTAATGGTAAAATAAAATATAAAAACGCACAGGAAAGCTTTTCAAATGGACCTGTGCGTTTTTATATGTAGATTTTTGTCGAAATCAACAGCTTGACAACATATTTGCATAGTGATAAAATATTTGTAGGGGTAATATCAGGAATATAACTTGAAACGGGGGCAGATTCATACTGGGATCATTACCATAGTATGATTATCACAATGTATATTGATGATTCGATAGATTTCGGATACTCAAAGCGGTATACGGTTTATGACAAATTCAGCGGACGCATAATGCTGAACACGGACAGCTTTAAAGAAGCCAGCGGCTATATAAGACAAAACACAAGAAAGACCTGTACTAAATATGTACTGTATGACAAAAAGCTGCGGTCATTTGATACAAAACTTATCCGTGACACCGCCTTGCAGGAAAAATCACAAATAAAAGTCAAGGTGCATAGAAAAGGCACACAGAAAAAAATTACTCTGTCACATAATACTGGAGGGAAAACTATGACTTTGCAGGAGATCGTAAACAGTTCAAAAAGGATAGTATTTTTCGGCGGTGCAGGAGTTTCAACGGAGAGTGGTATTCCTGACTTTCGCTCTGTTGATGGTTTATATAATCAGAAATATGATTATCCGCCCGAAGAGATACTCAGCCACACATTCTTTATGAAGAAAACAGATGAGTTTTACAGATTTTATCGTGATAAGATGCTTTGCCTTTCCGCTAAGCCTAATAAGGCACATTTAAAGCTTGCTGAAATGGAGAAGAAAGGCATTTTAAGCGCAGTTATCACTCAGAACATAGACGGACTTCATCAGGCGGCAGGAAGTCAGAATGTATTGGAACTCCATGGTTCGGTGCTGAGAAACTACTGCATGGAATGTGGAAGATTTTATACTGCTGAGGATATCCTGAATTCAGAGGGTATACCGACCTGCTCCTGCGGAGGTGTGATAAAGCCTGATGTGGTGCTTTATGAAGAGGGACTTGACAACAACACAGTTACCGAGGCTGTAAAACAGATAGAGAATTGTGATACACTTATCATTGCAGGCACATCACTTACGGTGTACCCTGCGGCAGGTATGGTGAGATATTTCAGAGGAAGAAATCTTGTGCTTATAAACCGTGACGCTACGCCTATGGACAGTCAGGCTGATCTGGTCATACACGAAAAAGTCGGAGAAGTTCTGTCAGAGATCAAAATTTAGCGCAGACAAAAGGGAGCATTTCAATTAGCGAAATGCTCCCTTTAATTATTTTGAAATTGCTGTTCTTATAGCTCTGAGTTCGTCAGGTTTAAGCTCTCTGTATTCTCCGGGTTGGAGCATACCAAGCTTTAACGGACCGATAGCTGTACGTTTAAGTCTTGCGACTTCAAGTCCTACTGCCTCACACATTTTTCTGATCTGTCTGTTTCTGCCCTCATGTATCGTCATCTGAAGGACTACTCTACCAGGCTGCTTGTCCAATACAACTACGGAACATTCAGCTGTTTTTCTGCCGTCGATAACAACACCAGACGCAAGCTGTACAAGCTGTTCATCATTTATGTCAGGACGTACTGTAACACGATATGTTTTTGAAACATGCTTTGACGGATGCATGATATCATTTGCAAAATTACCGTCATTTGTGAGCAGCAGCAGACCTTCTGAGTTCTTATCCAGTCTTCCCACTGGATAAACTCTTTCAGGAAAATCAGAAAGCAGCTCGGTAACGCACTTTCTGTCAAGCTCATCATTCATAGTCGTTACATATCCTCTTGGCTTGTGGAGCATGATGTAATATAGATTTCTGCGCTTTGCAACTAAGATCTTGTTTCCGTCAACGGTAATAAGGTCTTTGCCTGGAATCGCTTTGTCGCCCAGACTGCATGGATGACCATTAACTTTAACTTTTCCGGCTGCGATAAATTCCTCAGCTTTTCTTCTGGAACACATACCGCTTTCTGCAATTATTTTCTGTATTCTTACTTTTTCCATAACTTCTCCTTTTATGTATGCGGCTAAGATCACCGCATTTTAACTTAACTATCCACATTCAAACAAGCTTTTGAATTTTGACCAATAATGTTCAAGCACCGACGGCTCTGCATCAGTATGGCTGAACTCCACGCTTTCAGCAGCAAGAATCGGCTTTTCTGAAATTTTTCTGTCATTATAATAATACTCTACCCTGCCGACTTCATCATTCTTTTCTACTGGAGCATAAAGGAATCTTGAAACATAAACCTTATACGTTACTTCAGATGCTCTGCTGTTAAGCAAAACTGCCGAAGTGCTTTCAGTAATACACCTGACCTTATCAGATGCACCGCCTGCCACATCGATTTCAATACCCTCAAATGGAGAATCGATACGCTGTTCTGATAAGAAGTCAAATGTCCTGTCATAAAGTTTCATATGGTCGTTCCAATCATCAGGCGCATTCAAGGTCACGCATATAAGTTCCGTCCCATTGCGCTTGCAGGCTGACACTAGGCATCTTCCCGCTTTATCCGTAAAACCAGTCTTAACGCCTGTTATATCGTCGCTCCTTTTAAGCAGCTTATTAGAGTTAGTAAGCCAACGGTCAAATGGCGGATCACCGAAATTCAGTTTTATAGACGATCGTCCGCAGATATCTCTGAACGCTTGGTTTTTCATAGCCTCTGACGCAAGCAGAGCCATATCATAGGCTGTTGAATAATGCTCATCTGTGTGATCATCAAGACCCGATGGAGTTACAAAATGAGTATTGACCAAGCCATAAATTTCTGCACGTTGATTCATTATATCAACAAAGCTTTCAACATCTCCTGCAACCATTACGGCAGCAGCATTAGCGGCATCATTTCCGCTTGGCAGCAACATTCCGCAAGCCAGATCACGCAGGGAAACTTTGTCGCCCTCTTTAAGCCCCATTGAAGAGCCTTCTGTCTGTATCGCCTGTGAATCAACAACAAATTTCTCGTCGATATCGTCCTGTTCTAGCACTATGAGCGCAGACATTATTTTAGTTGTGCTTGCCATTGGCAGCTTCTCGTAAGCATTTTTTTCAAACAGTATATCCCCTGTTTCAGGGGCATAAACTATTGCACTTTTGGCACTGATACTGCTGAGATCCTCTGCATAAACCTCCGCAGTGTTCACATAGACCATTACAGCAGCAAAACAGAAAGCCGCAGACAGGCATATTATTTTTCTGAAAATATTCACATAAACACTTCCCTTGTTTTTAAGGGTAGTTTATGCTTTCTCAGAAAAATAATTCAATGGAAAATCATGTCGCCGTAACAGGATCTAAAATTCTTCAGCATTGTCAGAAGAATCTTTTTTCTTGTCAATAAAAGATGTTATTTTATCAATTACCTGTGGCACCATATCTATTACAGCATTTTCCTTAGGTGCATTAGCTGTGAGCTGCAGAAGCTTTGCTTCACCCTGATATACTGCAATAAAAGCAACAGGAGTAATAGTTACTCCTCCGCCTGAACCTCCGCCAAATGTTTCCTTAGTCGTTTTTGTCGGCAGGTCAGATCCGCCTGATGCAAAGCCTACGGATATTTTTGACACAGGGATAATTGTAGTACCGTCCGCTGTAACGATCGGCTTTCCTACAACAGTTTCACATTCTGCAAGCTCGTGGACTTTTTCAAGAGCGGTTTTTACAAGTCCCTCGATTTTTGTGTTTTCGTTCATATTCAACAACCTTTCCTGTTAATTATCATGCGGCTTTGCCGCTGTCGCTGATCTTTTCGCTGTTATCTGAATTCTTGTTCAAAGATTTTTTCTTACTTTTATTTTTAGTCTTTTTCCTTTCAGACATAAAAATAATAAGGAAATTCACGCCTGTACATACTGCAATATGGATAAGTGTACTTGGGCGCACTCTTATGAAAGTTTCTCCCTGCGCTTCAAACTTCTTTTCATTGAAAACGCAGTTTACATTTGCCTCTTTTATTTTAACCGTAAATATCCCCGAAATTACTGCAAGAAGATTAAACAACGCTGCCTGTATCTTTCCGTAGAACATTGCACTCTCATATGCGTCCTCCTTGCCTGTGACAACGTTGATGCGCACACCGGTAAAACGTATAGTTTTAAGCAGCTTTTTAACTGATTTCCAGCCGAGCGGGATATACGGCTTTATAAGCTTATATTTCGCCTTTATCTCATCAAGCTTTCCGCCTGATTTTTCTTTTTTTGACTTTTCAGCCTTTTTGATTTTTTTCTTTTCTTTTTTATCTTTCTTATCTTTTGAGTCAGAGCTTTTTGTCACAACTGGTTTCTGTGTTTCTTTTACATCATCTTTTTCCTTTGTTACAGAAACCTGCGGAACTGTTTCCGTAAGCTCTTTCTTTATGTCCGCCTTATCTTCATTGACTGACGATTTTGTTTCATATGCATTATCATATCTTTCTGTATTGATCTGCTCTGTGCTTTCGATAATATCATCAGCCTGAGTTTGCGGAACATTCAATTCCTGCTCAAGATCATCAGCAAAATCTCCTGCGTCATCAAATGTAAAAGTATCTTTTTCTTTAACATTTTTTCTTGCTTTCTTTTTGCGACGCTTTTTCTTCGGTTTTCTTTTTTCTTTAGGCGGTCTTGGGTAGATCTGAAATCCGAAATATCTGACTTTTATAACAAACTCGCCGTCAGCTCCGCCTTTAATATACACACTTACAGAAAAATGCAGCAGCACTACTATAAGGGCAATAAGCCCCAGCAATATCCATAATACTACTATTTTCACCGCCTCATTTCTGTAATCATTACCTTTAATATTTAGTCTTTTTCGCTTTCACGATTTATAGGATTATCGGGATCGTTCTCAGCGCTCTCGATAACCTCTTCCATTGTTATCTGACCTGTCTGCTCAGGCAGTTCGGGGAGGTCTTTTAAGCTGGAAAGCTTGAAAGCACGAAGAAAATTATCCGTAGTTTCATATGCGATAGGTCTGCCTGGGAGATCAAGTCTGCCTGCCTCCGCAAGCAAGCCTTTATCCACAAGAGAATTTACAACGCCCGATGAATCCACACCTCTTACGCTTTCAACAAAGCCTTTTGTTACAGGCTGGTTATATGCTACTATTGCCAAAGCCTCCATTGCGGCTGGTGACAATGCAGAATTACGTTTTATTTCAAGGGCATTTTTTATATACTGCGAATATTCCTTCTTTGTGGCAAACTGATAGCTGCCATTCAGCGTAAGAAGGTCTATTGCGCTGTTTTCATATCTTTCTTTAAGCGTCTCGATTGCTTCTTCTATCCTGCTTATTCCGCAGCCGCAGGCAGCGCAAAGTCTGTCAGGTTCAACGGGATCTCCGCTGGCAAAAAGTATAGCCTCAACAGCGCAAACAAGCTGTTCATTAGTCATATTCTAACCACGTCTTTCATAAATTATCAATATCTGTAAAGTCCGTATTTCCAATAGTTGCCCTGTACATTATCACCCTCCGGAGAATATCCCCAGTAATAATGTATATAACCTTTATAATTAGGTTTGAAAACAGGTCTAATATCTTCCACAGGCAGTTTTGAGAGCAATTCCAGCTCTTCGATCAAAGCCTCATCAACATCATTCATATTGTTTTCCTCAACTTTTTCAATAGGTTCTGTAATATCAGAATTGTCAGGAGTTTCCTCAGTATATTCACCTATCTCAGTAACTTCATTTTCAGCCGTTTCAGATTTTTCAAAAACTTCATCTTCCTGTTCTTCTGAAATATCGCCAACAGGAGAATAAACATCTGAATGTACTGTTATAGGTGCTGTACATTCAACAGCTGCTATTTTTGCCGTAGCATAATGCTTTTTAGGCTTGGCAGGCTTATAACTTGTTGCAATTTCAGAAGTCTGTACATATTCAGCTGTACTCACCGATTCAATTTCATTATGTAAACTATTTGAAGTATCAAGCTCTTCAAGAGGGACAGCTTCTGACTGTGTACTAGCATTCTGAACCGTCGGCTGTTCTTCGACCGGCTCATATTCAGATGTGACCTTTGCATTTCTTCTGTTATGACTAATGGAATTCATACGGATCATCGTATTATCATCATTTAAAAATATCCTGCCCGATTTCGTAAGTTCAAGGACAGCAAGAAAAGTTGCTACTCTTTCACTTTTTCCCTTTATGCCGTCATAAAGTTTATCCATTTCAAACTCACCGACAGTATAAAGCTTTTTCAGAATAAAAATGATTTTTGATGTGACCGATACTATTTTATGAGAAACAATAGGCTGAAAAACATTAGCTTTCAGCGGCTTTGCCGTTCTTGCTTTTTCGGAGATACCGAGCATTGCTGCACGAAGTGTTTCTGGGTCACGCTCACCAGTAAAGGTTTTATTTACAGGAAATTTTATCGGTGACCGCACAAAGACATCTCCGCCCACATAATTTTCAGCAAGTCCCTGAGCAGCTTTTTTGCAAAGCGAATATTCGATTATTCTTCCCTCAAGTTCTTTTTTCAGTTCATGAGCTTCTTCGTCCTGCGGGAGAAGTGAACAGGTCTTTATATAGATAAGCCTTGCTGCCATTTCAAGAAAATCCGCAGCGTCCTCATAGTCCTCATGGTCAAGATTAGCGAGATAATCGAGGTACTGTTCAAGCAGCACAGCTATTTCTATATCATAAATATTCAGTTTATGCTTGCTGATAAGATGCAGAAGAAGATCAAGAGGTCCTTCAAACATATCCAGCTTAAACCGAGCTGATGTCATTTATCCTATTCCTTTCAGAAGATCATATTTACTATCGGGTCTACCCAGAAAGTCAATTTATCCATTATCCAGAAAAATCCTGACTGGAGATATGCTATCGGACCGCTGAGAGCGCCGACAAAAAGCAGTATGAGAAAACCGATTGAAATATACTGATGATACTTATACATAAATGCATTGAATTTCGGACCTGTAAAATAAGACAGTATCTTTTCGCCGTCAAGCGGTGCGACAGGTATAAGGTTAAATACTGCAAGTCCGATATTGATAACAACGATATACTTTGATATCAATGTAAGCCAGTACAGCACCTCTGCTCCGCTGCTAAAATATGCACCATAGAGTACCTTATATATTATCATACCGACAAAAGCGCAGATAAGATTGGATATCGGACCTGCCGCAGCTGTGATAGCCATACCCTTGCGATACTTTTTGAAACGTATCGGATTTACCTGAACAGGTTTTCCCCAGCCAAAACCGCAAAAGAGAATACCGATAGATCCCAGCGGATCAAGATGTGCAAATGGATTAAGAGTTAATCTGCCCTGATATCTTGGGGTATCATCACCCATTTTTGTGGCAGCCCATGCGTGTGCAAATTCGTGGATCGGTATGCACATAAACAGAACTATCAAACGTGAACCGATCTGAAGTAGCATTTCCTGCGTCATTTTACGTTTCCTTTCCTTTAATAACAGCCGACAATTATTAAGGTCAGCCGTATGGATTATAGTCATTTGCGAATGAATTTATACAGTTTTAATTATACAACATTTCTAAACAGATTTCAAGAGTACAGGCATAGTTTTTATAATTTTGACGAAAATAAATTTTTTCTGTAATTTTGTATTTTTTTTTGCAAAAGGGGTTGCATTTTCAAAAAATGTATGCTATAATATTAAATATTGTGATTTAAGTTATTGTATGTAAAGGAGGTGCAACCTGAAATGGCAAAATGCGAAATTTGCGGTAAGGGTGTTACTTTCGGAATTAAGGTTTCTCACTCTCACAGAAGATCAAACAGAACCTGGAAGCCTAACGTAAAGAGAGTTAAGGCAGTAGTAAACGGTTCTCCTTGTCATATCTACGCTTGTTCAAGATGCCTCCGTTCCGGTAAGGTAGAGAGAGCGTAAGATCAAACGGGAAAATTATTCCACAAATTAGACTGAAGCTGTAAAGCTGAGGTCTTTTTTTGTTTTGTAGTATTGCGAACTTATGCATAATTAAAAGCTCCCAGCGGTTGGGAGCTTTTTTGTCATATCATATTCTTTTCAGCTAACCATTGCACTGCATCAAAATATCGTATATTTCATCAGCTGTCATTCTCTTATAGCTGCCCGACGAAATATTACAGGATTCAGCAACTGTTTTAAAGTCAACCGCTTTTTCTCCGATAAGCTCGGATATAGTCAGCGGAAGTCCTATTTTTCTTATAAAATCTTCTAGTGCATCTATTCCTGCCAGAGCCGCAGCTTCATCAGTTAAGCCATTATGATCTATTTTCCACACGTTCTTTGCAAACCTTACAAATCTCTTAACTGCGCTTTTATAAATGTGTCTGTAATATACAGGGTGTATCACTGCAAGTCCCGCTCCGTGTACACAATCTGTATATGCCGCAAGCTGATGTTCTATCTGATGAACTTCAAAGTCGCACTTTTTTCCAAGTCTGATAAGTCCGCTGAGGGCAAGTGATGATGCCCATGAAAGATTGCTTCTTGCAGTATAATTATATGGATCTTTTATTGCAATAGGAAGATTTTTTATAACACTTCTCATAAGAGCTTCTGAAATATCATCGGAAATATTATCATTGTCATCTTCGCTGAAATATATCTCCATAATGTGGCTCAATATATCAAATCCGCCGCTTGCAGTTTGATATGGCGGTACTGAATATGTATAGCACGGGTCAATAATTGCAAAAGCAGGGTTACATTCAATATAATTATGCCCTGTTTTTATTCTGCTTTCCTCATTTGTGATTATTGAATCTCCATTGAGTTCAGAACCTGTTCCAGTTACTGTGACAACAGCGCCAACAGGTATAGGGGTAAAATTAAATTTGCCTGCATTTATAAAATAGTCCTGCCACCAATCGCCATCATACACTGTCGCTATGGATATCGCTTTTGCACAGTCCATTACAGAACCACCTCCTACGGCAAGTATAAGGTCTATATTTTTGCTTTTCGCAAGTGCTGCACCTTCGGTAACTTTTCTGTATGTCGGATTTGCCATTATTCCCGAAAACTCCGTTACGCTGCAGCCTGCGCTTTTCAGAATAGCCATTATATCATCATATATGCCGCAGTGTTTTATTGAACCGCCGCCATAACACATAAGTATCCTTTTTCCATATGTACTCAGAGCATTTTTTAGATGCTTTTCTGCCGCATTTTCTCCAAAGTAAACCTTTGTCGGGTTATTAAAAGTAAAGTCAATCATATGCCACCTCATCATAGGCTGATTTAAGATCTTCAAGCGCTTTCAGAAGAACACTTCTTGGACAAGCTATATTAAATCTTTCAAAGCCTTCGCCCTCTGCACCGAACATTTCTCCTCCGTCAAGCCAGAGTTTAGCTTTTTCTTTCATAAATTTATCAAGTTCTGACGCTGTCATACCCAGTTCCCTGCAATCTACCCACAGCAGATATGTACCCTGCGGAGCGATCAGATGCAGCAAAGGCATATTCTTTTCAAGATAGTCTTTGAAAATTCTGATATTTTCTGCAAGATATATCTTTAATTCATTAAGCCACGGCTCACTCTGCAAATATGCAGCTTTAAGCGCTGTTATACCCATACAGTTTAAAAGCTTGTGGCTTGTTCTGTTAAGCACATTTTTAAATTTTGATCTCAGTGAAGGATTTGAAATAATAATGTTAGATGTCTGAAGTCCTGCAAGATTAAATGTCTTACTTGGTGCTGTACAGGTGACAAGAATATTTTTAACTCTCTCATCAACATTCATCATAGGAAAATGTCTGCCCTCAAAGACGAAATCAGAATGTATCTCATCGGACACAAGTATAACATTGTTTCTAAGGCAGATCTCAGCGATCTTTTTAAGTTCGCATATGCTCCATACTCTGCCCACAGGATTATGCGGACTGCACAGGAAAAACATCTTCACCTTTTCAGAACGTATTTTACGCTCGATATCATCAAAATCCATTCTGTATATTCCGTCTGACAGGATAAGAGAACTATTTACAACATTTCTGCCATTTTGCTCGATAACATTTGTGAACGGATAATATACTGGTCTTTGTATCATTATTTTGTCGCCACGTTCTGTAAAAGCCTCGACAGCTGCTGCTAATGCTGCAACTACTCCCTGTGTTACGACTATCCATTCTTTTTCTATTTTCCAGTCAAAATGCTTTGCGTACCAGTCGATAACAGCATTATAGTATTCATCATCAGGCTGGCAATATCCGAAAATGCCAAACTCTGCTGACTTGCGTACAGCTTCACATACGGCAGGCGGAGATCTGAAATCCATATCTGCTACCCACATAGGCGTAGTTGAACTGCCAAGCTTTATGTCACTGTCATATTTCATTGAGCAAGTATTATGTCTGTCAATGACACTGTCAAAATCATACTTCATTATATTCATTCCTTTCCTGCTGCTTGTTTTTTCTTGCTGTTTACTACATAGATACCGATACAAACACATATCAGGGCAGCTATGTTGGATAAGTTCGCAAATTCTTCACCAAGTACGATACCAGATAAAATTGTTCCGATTATCGGCACAAGCAGATTGAAAACCGTTATCTCTTCTGTTGGGTTATATCTTAAAAGCAGCATCCATATTACAAATCCAAAAGATGATATTACTGCAAGATAAAACATCATAAGCCACGCTGACGCTCCTGACGGAGTTACAGTTCCGCCGCCTGCCAGTCCGACGATAGTAAGTGTGATACCGCCCAGTAAAAGCTGCCATCCGTTAAGGGAAACGGAATCTATTTCAGACGGAACTTTTTTGCTTATAACACTGCCTGCCGCAAAGAAAAGCGATGATAACATTATACATCCCTCATTGCTGAAAGAAAAGCTGAAATCTATCCCTCCGTCAGCTGTCAGAGCTATTACAGCACCGCCTATCCCCAGAATACAGCCTATGGATTTTTTCATATCGAGCTTTTCATTTCTGAAAAATATCAGACTCAGAACTACCATAAATACAACATAGCTTGTACTTATCAATATAGCACTTTTTACACCTGCTGTATGAAAAATCCCTACATAGAAAAGTATGTACTGCAAAAACGTTTGAAAAAATGCCAGCAGGATAATATATACGGAACTTTGTTTTGTGGGGAATATAAGCTTTTTGTTCATTACTGCTGAAAGTATCAGCGCTATAACTCCCGCTATGGAAAATCTTATGCCTGCGTAGAGTATCTTTGATGACAGGCTGTCCTGCGCAACGCTGAAAAGTTTATACCCGATCTTCACACACGGATATGCACTGCCCCACAGCAAAGCCACAATGCTTGCAAGAAAGACTATAACTGTCTTTCTGCGGAAAAAGTCTGCATTGAACATTTTACACTTTCTTTCTGTTAATCAATATCAGGTTTCCGCAAGAACGCAGAAACCTGATATTTTTGTTTTTATAAACCTGTATGAGTTGTACGATTGATGATATTTTCCTGAACTGCTTTATCCAGTTCAACAAAGTATGCTGAATAGCCTGCTACTCTTACCATAAGGTTGCGGTACTTATCAGGTTCTTTCTGCGCTTTTCTCAGTGTATCAACATCTACAACGTTGATCTGGATATGCTCACCATTGTTATCAAAATATGTTTTTATAACAGTGTCGAGTATCTCATATCCCTTTTCACCCTTTATGATAGCAGGGTCAAATTTCTGATTGAGCAGTGTACCAGAATTAACAAGCAGCTGGTCTATCTTTGCAACAGACATTACAGCTGATGTCGGACCGTTCTGATCGTAGCCGACAGTAGGAGAAGCGTTATCTGCCAGAGGATCAAATGCACGTCTGCCGTCTGGTGTTGCACCTGAACGTCTGCCCTGCCAGATATTATACGACTGTGACAGATTGATGAGAGTATACATTCCGTTACGGCTGTCCCTGTACTTTGGAAGTTCATCTGCAAACACTTCAATAAGCCAGTTTGCATAGTTATCTACCATATCGATATTATTGCCGTACTTAGGCGCTTTGTTCTTGAAAAGCAGTCTGTAATTCTCCTTGCCCTCCCAGTTGCTGTCCAAAAGCTGCATCATTTCGGAAAACGACATCATTTTCTTATTGAATATGATCTCTTCGATAGCTGCAAGTGAGTCTGCCGCATTTGCAACACCTGTTACGAATGTTCCTGTATAGCTGAACTTAGCTCCGCCTGCCTGCAAAGTCTTTCCGCTTTCGATCGTTCCGTTTACGATGCTTGATGCAAAGATCTCTGGGAATATCTCTGTATGCATACTTGATACCATATTATAGCTGTTGAGGTGCATCTTGATGAAATACTGTATCTGTTTCTTGTATGCTGCGAGGATATCGTCCATGCAGGTAAATTCAGATATATCGCCTGTTTTAAGTCCGATCTGTTTCTTTGCAATGGGATCATATCCGTTATGGATAGTAAGTTCAAATATCTTAAGGAAGTTTACAAAGCCTGCAACAGGACGGAAATCACAGTATTCAGGAACAGCAGGTTCAACACAGCCTACGATAGCGTATTCTCTTGCTTCCTTTATAGTTGCTCCGTGGGAGATAGTCAGCGGGATATTAACATCATCGTTGAAGAAAGCAGGCTGCCCCAGTCCTTTCTTTGTAAGTTCAAGAGCCTTTCTTATATACTTATAATCTTCCTTTTTATTGTATCTGAATGAGATAGCAGGCATAGTTGTCTGAACGTTCTCAGTTGCGTCAAGGACAAGATATGTAAGTTCGTTGCAGGCATCTCTTCCCTTTTTGTCTATTCCTCCGATAGTAAGGTTTATCCACATAGGATAGCCTGCATACGCCTCTGATTCTACATGGTCACGGAGTTCAAAGATAGATGTAATATTTATCCACAGGTTTTCAATGATCTCCTCGATCTTATCATCGGTCATTGTACCGTCCTCGATATCCTTTTTATAGAACGGATACATATACTGGTCAAAACGTCCGAAACTGTGATTATGACCATTGGATTCGATCTGATAGCAGAGATGTGTAAACCAGAAGAACTGTGCTGCCTGCCAGAAATTCTTTGGCGGTTCAGCAGGAACTGTACGGCAGTTTTCAGCAATAGTAAGCAGCTCTGACTTTCTCTGTTCATCACTGCATTCGGCTGCCATTTTCTCGGCAAGATCAGCATATCTTCCTGCAAAGTCTATAACAGCCTGACAGGAGATTATCATTGACTCCCACAGATCCTTTTTCTGCTGTATCTCATTATCCACAACATCAATGGCTGCGATCTGTTCACGGCACTGCTTTATGATACCGTTAAGACCTACTGAAAACAGCTTTGTAAATGCTGCAACGTGTGACGCAGTCGGAACGTTTCTCGAACCGATAGTAATTACGCCTGCGTCAACAGCCTCAAGTGCATCTGCTGAAAGCTTGGAGTTTACGATTTCCTGAAAACTAGATCCATTCCATTTTTCAAGTATCTTCTTAAGCTCTATCTTATCATTTTCATCAAAGACAAGAGGATCTGTGGTTCTTGTATCGAATGTATGCATATCCTCAAGTATCCACTTTGAACCTACCTCAGGATAAACAGGGCAGGCTCTGTATCTGCTGGAATGATTTCCGACAATAAGCTCATCATCACGGATATATATGGTCATATTTTTCAGAAGGTATTCAAGCAGATGCGCTCTTCTTGAAAAGGTGCTTTCAAAAGTGCATTTCTGATAAAACTCTGTTACAAGTCTTGCACGCTCGATACAGATAGATGGTTTTGTTCCACGAAGTTCAGACTTCAGATTTTCAATACGTTTGGTCAACATTGATAATACCTCCTAAAATAATGATTCATAGAAACATTTTTTATTTCTCAATACTGAATTAGCCTTGTCCACAAGCCTGTTCATAAACTCTGCCGACGGCTTTTCTACATTATGAAGTTCATACTTCCTTCCCAGTGCGTCATATTTATTCTCGCCGAGATTATGATAGGCAAGGAGTTCATAGCCCTTTACCATATTAAGATCGTTCAACATTTCAGCTGTGGCAATGATATTGTCCTCACTGTCATTATAACCTGGGATAACAGGTGTTCGTATTACGATCTCTGTTGTTCCCATATCGTTTATGCCTTTGAGATTTTTCAATATCATTTCATTGCTCATACCTGTGAGCTTTTTATGTATCTCAGGATCCATATGCTTAACATCAAAATACATAAAATCTATATACTTCATAGCTTGCCTGAATTTTTCAATATCACCGCAGCCGCAGCTTTCCATTGCTGTTTTTATACCATTCTCTTTGCAAAGCTTAGCTATCTCTTTAAGAAATTCTGGCTGCATAAGGGGTTCGCCGCCAGAAAATGTAACTCCGCCGCCCGAACGGTTGAAAAATCCCTGATCCTTTTTTATCTCTTCAAAAAGTTCCTGAACGGTGATCTTCCTGCCCATAAGTGTTCTCGCTTCTGCAAAACAAACCTCGGCACATTTTCCGCAGCCATCGCACAAGCTGTAATTGATCTCATATCTTCCGCTGTCAGATCTGTAAATACATTTCTTTTCGCACACGTCAATACACATCATGCAGGAAACACATCTTGAATACATATTCATTATCTGCGGCGCAAAGCTCTGAGATTCAGGGTTTGCACACCATTTGCATCGCAGAGGACAGCCCTTGAAAAATACAAGCGTTCTTATTCCCGGTCCGTCATGAATAGAACATTTCTGGATATTGAAAATTGTTCCTGTTGGCATTGCTATTCACCTTCTCATTATGGTTTCTTTACATTATTAACTATCCTGTTCACCTTGTCATATTCCTTTTTCAGATAGAACACAAGATTTCTGCTGGATATCTCCTGAAGTCTTACCAGCGATTCGTTTGAATAAAAAGCTGCGTGAGGAGTTATTATTACATTATCCATACCTGCAAAAGGATTATTTTCAAGGTCGGGGTCTTCCGATTTGAACACATCAAGACCTGCTCCGCTTATCATATCATTTTTCAAAGCGGTAAGCAGTGCAGCTTCGTCAACGCAGCCTCCCCTTGCAACATTTATAAACAAAGGTCTTTTCTTTAGGCTACCGAAAAATCCACTGTTATAGAAGTTTACATTTTTCTCGGTCTGGAGCATATGATTTGAAATAACGTCTGCTTTTTCAAAAACATCTTCAAGTTCCGCAGGCTGCGCTCCAAGCTGAGTTATGATATCCTTATTTACATAGGGATCATATGCCATGATATTCATTCCGAATGCCTTTGCACGCTGTGCAACCGCTCTTCCTATCTTGCCAAAACCCATAACCGCAAGATTTTTTCCCTTTAGTGAGGGAAGATCGCTCACCGCCTTGTATTGCCAGAGCTTTTCGCTGTCTATAAGATGTATGTATCTTTTTATTCCTCTGTTTAGCGAAAGCAGCAGAGCCATGGTATGATCTGCGACCTCGTCTGTACAATACTCTCCGATAGCTGTTACGCCTATACCCTTGCTGTCTGCATATTCAAGATCAACAAAGTTATATCCAGAGGAATTAAAAGAGATACATTCAAGCTTTGGACAGCTGTCCATGATCTCCTTATCTATCATAACGAATGCAGTTTTGACAGCGGCACAATCGGACATTACTTCGATAAGCTTTTGCTTGTCGCCGTCATAAACATATTTGATTATCTCTGCATCGGGAAGACCTTCTTTTATGATCTTTTCTTCAAGAGTTGTATCCCTTTTTATAGTTTCGGGATAATCAGTAATCAGAATTTTCATTGAGCTCACCCTGCTTTAAGATCTTTTACAAACTTTTCAATACGGATCAGAGCCTTTTTGATATCGTCCTCGGAAATAACATAGGATAATCTAACATACCCTTCTCCTGCGCTGCCAAAGCCGTCGCCCGGGATAACTGCGACCTTTGCCTCTTTGATAAGTCTGACAGCAAACTCCTCTGAGCTAAGTCCTGTATCCTTGATATTTACGAACAGATAAAATGCACCCTGCGGGACACGGCAGCTTAGACCGTCTATGTTATTTATTCCGCTGCAAAGAAGATCTCTCCGCTTTTTATATACAGATATCATATGTTTTTTATCATCCTGCGGACCTGTGAGCGCTTCAAGAGCGCCGTACTGCAATGCGGTATTAACGCAGGCGACCATTCCCTCCTGCATTTTGGTCATCAATCTGATAAGCTCTTCATTTGCACAGACGATACCTATTCGCCAGCCTGTCATTGCATATGATTTTGAAAAGCTGTCTATGGTAATTGTACGTTCTGCCATGCCCTCAAAAGCGCCTATTGAATACGGCTTTACGTCATCATCATAAATAAAGTCACGGTACACCTCATCACTTATGACATACAGATCATACTTTTTTATCACCTCTGCCAGTTCGGACAAGGTTTGTTTGTCTATAACGCTGCCAAGCGGATTGGAAGGCGAATTCAAAAGCACCATTTTTGTTTTCGGTGTGATCGCAGATTCCAGCAGCTGAGGAGTGAGTATAAATCCGTTTTCTTCAGAAAGATCGACTGTGACCAGCTTTGCTCCGCACATTGCTGCCTGAGCTGCATAGTTTGAGAAATATGGTGAACCAATAATTATTTCGTCACCCTCCTCCAAAATCGCCTGCATAGTCATATATATTCCCTGCATAGCGCCTGCGGTTATCATAACATTTTCAGTTGTCAGAGCCAATCCTCTTTCTTCTGAGAACTTCTTTGCCGCAGCCTCTCTGAGTTCAAGCAGTCCTACGTTTGCACCATATCTGGTCGCTCCATGCTCCAGCTTATCAACTGCAGCTTTCACTATATTGGAAGGAGTATCAAAATCAGGTTCGCCGACTGCAAAACTTATGATATCCTTATCCTCCAAAACCATATTGAATATTTTTCTGATCTTTGACGCAGGCACAGCCTCCATTCGTTTTGAATATGGTTTCATATCCCGATCTTTCCTTTCAACAAAATTTTATTACTTATGTTATTATGCCGCTGACGGCAGGAACTTTGAAAGTTTCTTTTCCATTATCTTGAGAAGTTTTTCTACAACGATACAAAGTATCCAGTACAATGCAGCTGCAACTATATATGCCTCAAAGAACTGAAATGTTTCTGCCGCAACGCTTCTCGCCTCACCAAGCATTTCTGTTACCGCTACCATATACACCATACTTGTGGCTTTGAGCATTGCCATAAAGTAGTTGGACATATTCGGCAGTGAAATAATTGCTGCCTGCGGGATTATTACTGTTCTTAGTGTTGCAAATGCGCTCATGCCTATGGAAGCTCCTGCCTCCATTTGCTTTGCGTCTACCGCAGCAAATGATGTCATTACCACGTCACACATATAAGCTGAATAGTTGAGCGACAAGGCGATCACTGCGATAGCTGTAAACGGCGGATCTCTCAGATCAAAATTACAGAACGGGAGAAAATTCAGCTTTACCAATGCATACGGAAGTGATACATAGCAGAAAAACAGCTGTACGATCAGCGGCACACCCTTGATAAAGGAACATATGCCTATAATGATCTGCTTTAATACAGGTATATTTTTTGTCTGAACATATGCGAAAACACAGCCGAGAGCCAATGCCCAGAACATTGATATGATTGTCAGATACATTGTCATAGGTATTTTTTTCGCTATTGGAATAATGATGCTTAACGCAAAATCAAAATCAAATGTCATAACCGATCACCTCTGTATTTAAGCAGCCTGTGCTGCGATCTTTTTATTATTCTTTTTCTTATCAGCACCGATCATTTCAAAGCCCTTGCTGTTAGCCTTTGCTATAACAGTAAACACTATCTCAACAATGATATCTATTACCCAGTATATAACTGAGGCTGTAATATATATCCATGTTGAACCCAATCCGAAATGTACGGCGCAAAGTTCATGAGCTTTTCCCATAATATCTACAACACCTATTGAAAAAGCAAGAGCGGTGGATTTAAGTCCCTCTGTGGTAAGGTTTTTCATATTCGGCATCGCTATTCTCAGACACTGTGGAACGATAACGAACATAAAGTTTTGTACTGTTCCAAAGCCGATACTTTCGCCTGCCTCAAGCTGTCCCTTATCAATGGACAGATATGCGCTTCGCCATGCTTCACAGTAATAACAAGCCTGATTAAGTCCGAGCGCTATTATCGGAAAAACTATCGGGTTCCATAGGTTTGCATTCACATCGAAATTTTCCATTACTACCGGTATACCAAAGAACACCAAAAAGATCTGTACTGTCATCGGCGTACCTCTGAAGAATGAAACAATGAGCGAAACGATCGGGTAGAATATACCCTTTTTCTTTACTCTCACTATTGCAAAGGGCACGGAAAGCAAAAATGCCAGCGCTACAAAAATGATAAACATTTCAAGTGTAACAGGTATCTGTTCCACGATCTTTGGAAATGAATTTTTTATGATCTCAAAGCCTTCCTTCATAGATACCATTCCTTTCGTTTTTTATAAGCAGCAGGTGCGGCATATACCGCACCGTTCCGCTTATATGGAGATTATTATGACTATTATTCAAGACCAAGCTTTTCAGCAGCGGCAAATACATCTTCGCCGAGCCACTGTTCGCTGAGTTCAGACAGCTTTCCTTCTTCACGGAGCTGTGCGATCGCACCGTTGATATCCTCCTGAAGCTGCTTTTCGTCCTTATTGATGAGGTAAACTGAGTCACGTCCTGCAACGTAGTCAAGGACCTTCATCTTAAATCCAAGCTCGTCTTCAAGTGCATAGTAGGAAGAACCGCCGATGATAGTAGCGTCCCATCTGCCCTCGTTTGTTCCGATAAGTCTGTCGGAAATATCAACATACGATGATGTATCTGCAAGCTTGATGTCGATGTCAGGGTACTTTGCACAGAGATCCTGATAGATCGCATAAAGTCCGTCTGTCTTGGTGAATGGGCTGAGTGTCTTTCCGTCAAGATCTTCAACGCCATTGATATCGCTGTTTTCAGGAACGATCAGATTGCACAGGTAGTAGCAGATAGGATCGGATAAGAGGTATGTTTCTGCTCTGGCATCTGTTCTGAGGTATGAGCATGATGTCATCTGATATTTACCGTTCTGAGTGCCGACAAGACCTGTATCCTGATCGACCATAGAATATTCAAATTCATACTGCGGAAGAAGTTCATCTACCAGCTTGAGTGTTTCTGTATCGTAGCCTGTATAGTCACCGTTCTCATCGGCATATGTATAAGGCGGCTGACCGCTGCAAAGTGCGACCTGAATGGTTCTTACCTCTGTTCCGTCTGATGTCGTTTTTGTAGATGAGGATCCGTCTGAGTTTCCGCACGCTGTAAGCATACCTGTTCCCATTGAGAGTACGAGTGATAGTGAGATAAAGTTTCTGAGTTTGTTTTTCATTTTAAATTCCTCCATTACAAATAAGATCATATATTTTCTATACCGCAGTCCAGCCGCCGTCTACTGACAGCGTATGTCCTGTAATATACCTTGAAGCGTCTGACGCAAGAAAGATAACTGCGCCGTCAAGTTCTTCCATATTGCCCATTCTTCTCATAGGCGAACGTCTGCCGATCCAGTCAACAAAGGCTTCATCTTTCAAACATTCGGTCAGGATCTCTGTTGCAAAATATCCGGGTGCAATAGAGTTTACCGTGATATTGTACTTTGCCCATTCACTTCCCAGTGCTTTGGTAAGTCCGATAACTCCCGCCTTTGAAGCGTGATAGCTGACCTCAGTAGCATTTATGTTTGCAACCTTGCCGTACATTGATGATGTACTGATGATCTTGCCGTACTTGCGGCTTATCATATGCTTTCCGACTTCTCTTGTCATAAGGAAAACTGCTTTCAGGTTTACGTCCAGCACCTTGTCCCATGACTCGGTGTCATACTCTTCACAAGGTTTTTCAATACAAATTCCTGCATTGTTCACAAGAATATCGATCTTTCCGAAATCACTTATAACTGTGTCTACCACCTTTTTAATGTCATCTTCATCTGCAAGATCACAGGTGATCGGCACACATTTTACCCCATATTTCTCGATAACTTTTGCATTTTCAGCAAGTCTGTCAGCACGTCTTGCAACGATGACCACATCTGCTCCTTTTGAGGCAAGCGCCTTTGCATATTCAAATCCGATGCCTGATGATGCTCCTGTCACTATTGCGATCTTGCCGCTCAGATCAAAAATGTCCTTCATTTTTAAATTACCTCCTTAGAAATTGGTTGCAAATCTTTCTTCATAATTCCGCTGCGACTCTTCATCAATGCCGCTGTTCGGATTGGTTATTCTTGAAAGGAATGTTTTTGTTCTTTCCTCCTGAGGATTTACAAGAATCTCCTCCGGCGCTCCCTGTTCAACAATGTTGCCGCCCTCCATAAAGATAACTCTTGAAGCAACTTCCCTTGCAAATGCGATCTCATGTGTAACAACGATCATTGTAATACCTGTCTTTGCAACTGCCTTGATGATCTGGAGGATATCTCCTACCAGCTCAGGGTCAAGGGCTGATGTCGGTTCGTCAAGAAGTATAACGTCAGGGTTAAGGCTCAGCGCTCTGCAAATACCTACTCTCTGCTGCTGACCACCCGAAAGCTGTATCGGATAATCGTTGCACTTATCTTTCAGTCCCACATCGTCAAGCAGCTTTAAAGCATATTTCTTTGCTGTATCGGACGGTACTTTTCTTACCTTTACCATACCCATTGTGATGTTCTGAAGAATAGTCTTGTTTTTGAAGAGGTTGTAATTCTGGAACACCATTGCGGTATGTCTTCTGAGTTCGATAACTTCCCTCTTCTTATGCTTCTTACAGTCAACGCTGCATTCGTTGATCCTGATAGTTCCTTCATCGGCACTGTCAAGGAAGTTGATCGTCCTGAGCAGTGTGGTCTTACCTGAACCGGAAGGACCGAGGATAACGACTACCTCTCCTTTCTCAACGGAAAGGTCAACACCTTTAAGCACATGATTCTCTCCGAACGACTTATGTATGTTCTTAAGCTCAACTATTGTCTTGTTTTTCATAATACACACACTCCTCAATTTATGTTATTTGACTATTCCCTGACATATAAGTTTTATCAGCGGAAGTGTTGCTAAAGATACTAATGTTGAAATTGTAAATATCTGCGATGAATACATATAATCTTTTTTGTATTTCATTGCTAAGATAAATCCTGTTACTGCGGTGGGACAAGCCGTTGCAATAATGACTATATTTTTCAGCTGTGCTGAGCAAGGGATAAACGTAAAGACCAGCATAACTGTCAGCGGTACTATTAGAAGTTTTGCTGCACAGGTCTTATAGATCTTTCTGTTTTTACAAGCCTGTCTGAAATCGGTGGAATAAACTGTAACGCCTGATATTATCATTGCTAGCGGGGTATTCATTTCTGCGACGTAACCAACTGTGGTATATATCACCTTTGGAAAACTCAGTCTGCAAACGAAAAGGATTATTCCTATGAGCGTTGCTATAAGCGTCGGGGAAAGCAAGATGTTTTTAAGATCTTCTTTTTTTATCTTGCCGCAGACAGTTGCAACACCGTGAGTCCATACCATAAGGTTAAAAGCTGTAAGATAACCTGTGAGGTAAAATACTCCGTCTGATCCATACAGACCATTGATAAGCGGTATTCCCATAAATCCACAATTTGAATACACTATCGAAAACTTTTCGATGCTCGTATCGGCTTCATCAGTTTTTGCAAATAATGCAGATACTATAATAGCAAGAACGTAAGACAAAACCGATAATCCAAATGTCACAGCCAATCCATGCAGTTTGTTCATATCAAATTTTATCTGATATGCCTGCAATATCATTGCGGGGTTTACTATATTAATAACAAACCCCGAAAGCTTATCGTTCGCTTCATCAGATATTATATTGAAATGTCTGCACAAAAAACCGATCATTATCAGCAGAGCCATAACCGCCACTTGATCGAGTATTACCATCGGCATCACCTTTACTGCGCTTTCTTTCTGCAAAAAAAATAGCAAAGGCGAAATGCTCTTCAGCATAGCTCCCTTGCTATTTGCAGATATCTTATTGTTTTTCTGTGGTAGTACCACGTCTTATCTTGTCTATAAGTATACACGATAATGTTCAAGTTGTCAATCGTAACATTTAACAAACATAAGTGTCTTATTTACACGGTACATCAACAATTTGTACAGTAAGCAGCTCAGCAAAGTCAATATTTGTGGTACTACCACAAATCAGGCGTCTTATGTTATATATGCCTTAAACACTAGATATTTTCTTGTTTTAGCATAAATATATACAAAAAGCGGTAGTACCAGATGTGCATATCTACAAAATGATCTTTCACTTACCTTTAAATTCTTGACATTATCCTTTTATTGTTATATCATAAAGTAAGGATTGGAGGGATTTAAAATGAGTCAATCATTATACCGACAGATCGCACAGCAGATAGAAGATAAAATAAAGGCTGGCGAACTTAATATTTACGACAAACTGCCTTCTGAAAGATATATGTCTGCCAACTACGGCGTAAGCAGAAATGTAATAAGAGAATCATTGAAATTACTGAATGAAAAGGGCATAGTTGAGATCAGAAAGGGACAAGGCTGTTATATCACCAAACCCGGAAAAGAAGAAATAACAGAACGTGTCAAAGACGCTATTATATATAATGATTTCAGTTTGAATGAGATACTTGATGTCAGAAAGTCCCTTGAACTGAGTTCATGTGAAAATATAGTAAAAAACTGCACTTTGGAGAACATACAGAATTTAAAAAAATACTATTCAGCTATGAGCAAAAGCTTTTCCGACAGTATGGAATATGCAAGAAATGACTTTTTGTTTCATCTTGAGCTTATAAACTGCTCCAAAAACAGGCTGTCAAAGCTTCTTGTGAATGCGATCAATGATGTGTCAGATGAGGAATTATATAAGATCAAAAGGACGCACAGCTCGCTCAACATTTCTCAGCGGCATCACAAAGAGATGATAAAGGCTATTGAAAAAAGTGATGTTCAAAAGCTCTACGAAGTAATGACAAAGCATTTTGAGGCACTTGGCAATGATATAAAGGGACTTTGAGTTTCACACTATTTAAAATATATTCTTAACGGCAAACAGCCCCGACTTATACGATATATACAAGTCGGGGCTGTTGATCTTTTAGGTTTTGAAATAAGTAAACTTAAGCTACTGTGTAAGTTTTAGTAACTGTACCTGCGAGGTTGCCCTTGCCTGTGAGTGTTACCTTGACGGTCTTTTTGTCAGATGATGTAACGTACTTTACAGTATAATTGCCGTTATAGATAGTGTTTGAACCTATCTTTACGGCTACGTTCGGCTGATATTTGTTAGCTGAATTTTTGGTAAGGCTTATAGTGCAGTTAGCGATATTTCTAGGATTGATCTTGAATGTCTTAGTAACTGTACCCTTGAGATTTTTCTTACCTGTGAGGGTAATTGTTGCTGTGCCTGCGGAGAGGTTATTGCTGTATGCAACAGTATAGTTGCCGTTATACATTTCTGTGCCGTTGCAATATACCTTTACGGACGGCTTGATTCTTGTACCGTTGAAGCTGTAAATGTCAGAATCAAGCATGACATCACAGTTATTTATAGAACGTTGAATTATATCATATGTTTTAGTCACACTGCCCGTGTACTTACCAATACCAATAATAGTAACGGTAGCTGTGCCAACAGAGAGGTTATTTGAATATACAGCCTTATAGTCTGTTCCGATTTTTAATGTTTCCGCACCGTTTTTAACAGTGACAACAGGTTTTATTCTTGTGCCACGGAAAAATTGTGACGTTGATGTTAAAGCTATATCACACAACTCCATATTTATTCCAGTTGCAGGAATATTTTCAGTTTCAAGAACAGTTTTGCAAACTGTACATTCCTTATGCTTGGAACCTGCTGTTACTTCTGTTGCAGGTTTATCAATTATCCAATCAGATGATTTATGACCCGTTGCAGATATCTTAGTTTGTGCTTTAATAACTGCACCACAAACAGAGCAATGTGAACCTTCTGTTTTGCCGTCTGTTGTGCAAGTTGCTGTCACAGCTTTGTCGATCACAGCTTTATGCCCAGTTTTATCAATGCTTTGTGTTTCTGTCTTTCCACAAACACTGCAAGTTCTTTTCTGTGATCCAGTTTCTGTGCAAGTAGCAGATTTTGTAATAGACCAAGAACCAAACGTATGTCCTGCAACAACCTTTATTTGTGCGTTTGCTGTTAATCCGTTAGTTGTTTTTGCTGTAATTGTGACTGTTCCTGCCTTTTTACCAGTTACAGTGCCACCATTTACTGTTGCAATAGAAGAATCACTAGTAGACCACACAATTGTTTTATTTGTTGAATTTGTCGGTGAAATTGTTGCTGTTAATGACTTTGTTGTTCCAACTTCTATAGTTGCAGAATTAGAGTTTAAATTGACTTTTGATGGGAGTATATAACTATCAAGTTTGTATATAGCAAATTTTTGTGAATCACTATAATTTAAATCACAAACCTGTACTTTATCACCTGCAGTGATATTACCATTTACATCAAGCACAATGTTTACACTCTTGGGTTTGAAGTAATACTCTCCGGACCATCTTCCGAAAATATACCATTTTTGCGTATTTGACCCACTATATTTTTTTGATTGAGCCAATCCACCATTGGGACTGCAGGAATCCAAATAACTTCCATCAGCACAGTTCTTTATAAGATACGAACCATCACTTTGTCTGTCAAAAAACCATATCTGTCTTGCCGAAGCATTTTCACTTTTCTGCACAGATATTGAACCATCTACATTAGTAACATTAAGCCAGTTCTTGTATATAAGTAATGAAGCGTAAAAATCATCACCTATATCCAAATACTTTCCATCTGTAATAGTAAATTTAATAATATTTGTACTCATACTGCATTCATAGCTATTTCTGCTGTCAACATAAGCTTCATAATAGCCAGAAGGCAAATTTACAAGGCAACTTGTTCCTTTTTCACCCCAAAGGATCTTATACGCTTCACCCTTTTGAGCTGTGCCTTTCCATATCTTAACATCATATTCGTCGGTATTTGCTGTTTTTAACCAAGAAATTTGTGTAGGAGTATAGTTTGTTCCTACAGCAACAGATACAGTTGTATTGCCCGGAACAGGATTGCCTTTTTCGATGGTAAACTTAACAGTATTACTGCAGGTGTATCCTGCATCATTACACGAATCAACATATGCCTCATATGTTCCTTCTGGAAGAACCACACTCCAACTCGTTCCTGCAGTAGTATTTTCTTTAAAGCAAGTGCCATTTTTCCATATTTTAATTGAGTATACATTTGTATTACTTGAACTTGTCCAATTGAATATTGTACTTTTATATGATGTACCAGTTTTAACACTTATTGTTGATTTTCCGGGAAGTGGTTTACTATTCGATTTAATGAATTGGAAGTCAGAAAATTGCAATTTGTGAGTAGACTTACACGAACTTTCCGTTTGCCAAGTATAACCATTTGCATACGTATATCTGTTTGAAGATTTATAAGAATCTAAAATGAGAAACTTTCCAGTTGAACTATCATAGTCGACAATAGCCATAAGATGACCTGGCGCACTTCCTATTGCTACGTCACCTGCTTGAAGATGGTTTCTTAATGTTGAATATGAACTTGAAGAACCATTATACGTAATCCCATATGTTCCACCACATGAATTTGCAAAAGCTTTATATAATCCTAAACTTGTACCTACACCATTGACTCTGTATCCATTTTTTACAGACCAATCTGCTAAAAATGTTGGCTCAATAAAAGAACCATTTAAATAATAAACTGCATTTACATATGATAAAATTCCACAACCTCCAGTACTAATCGTAGCATGTTGCGTACATGCGGTATCACTATATCCATAATAGTGTCCAGCCCATCTACTATCAGTTTGTGAAAATACTGTTATTGCTGCATTAGTAACAATACTCAATGGCATTGTTACTGTCAAACTGAAAACAATTAGTAAACTTGTAAACAGACTTACTATTCGTTTTTTCATTCTAATACCTCCTAAAAATACTTATATTATAATTTTACAACAAATATTTATTTTGTCAATACTTCTCAATGGATAAATTTTCTGTGTAATTTTGTCGAAATGTGACATATGTTTCAAAATACAAACTAATTAACTGACTACAATTAAATACTATAAGCATAAATAAAAATTCACCTTGACGAACTATAACAAATCCGCTGTCAGCAGAAAATGCCGACAGCGGATAGTTTCTATTTTAATTTATGATTTTTCCGTCTGAAATTTCAATGATCCTATTGCATTGCTGAGCAACTTTCAGATCATGTGTAACTATTATTATCGTACTCCCCTGCTTGTTCAGCTCTTTAAATAAGTTCAAGATCTCCTCAGAAGTTTTGTTGTCAAGCGCTCCTGTGGGTTCGTCAGCTAAAATTATCGCAGGCTCGTTGACGATAGCCCTTGCTATGGCAACACGCTGTTTTTGTCCGCCTGAAAGTTTATTGCATGGCTTTTTTGCAAGCTCCGCAATGCCTGCTGCTCTTAGCGCAGACAGAGCTTTTTCCTTTTTATTTTTCACTTTTTTCTTTGAAAAATCCAATGGTATCATTACATTTTCTATTACAGTAAAATCATCTATCAATGCAAAATCCTGCATTACCATACCTAGTTTTTCATTTCTGATCTTTGCATACTGATTTTCTGAAAGGTCTTTCACAAGTGTTCCGTCAAGGGTATATTCACCACTCTGATAGCTGTCTATACACGCCAGTATATGCAGCAAAGTGGATTTGCCTGCACCTGATTTGCCTATAACAGCGACCATTTCACCGTCCTTTATCTCCGCAGAAACTCCATGCAGAGCCTCGAATTCATTAGGCTTTTTGATGTTATATATCTTTACGATGTTTTTTAATGTTATCATTTGTTACTCCTTTTGCAGCAATTCCTTTGGATCGGTTTTTCTTAGTGTAAAATATGGTATCACCGCAGCTAAAATTATAGTAATGACAATAAAGATAATTACAAAAGCAAACGATCTGGTGTTGAAACTGATATATGTACTAAATGGTTCTTTCAGCTGATCGTATGGTATTCCTAAAGAATCAGATACCTCTTTTGCCTCTTTACAGTCAGCTGAATATCTTATTGAGCCTGATATTATCCTTTCTGCCGCAAACAATATCAAAGCCACCGCCGTCATACATATATTTCCGAGATTTGATATAAGCAAACTTTTACGCCAAGGCATACCATTTATATAATATACTGCATATGTTTTGATATCCTGAATATAACTTAACGCTGTAACTCCTATTACGCCTATCAAACAGATAACAGCTGCCATAATGATAAAAACTATATCATTTTGCATATTTTTAAGTTCTTCAGCGTATGTGTTGTCATAACAATTTTTCATAGACATAGAATAATAATTGTTATCAGAAAGATATTTAAGATATTCTTTGTACTGTGCATCTGTAATGTCATTATCGAGTGTTATTATATGAGGTTTATCGTTAAGTTCAATATCTTTCAGCAGTACATTATCCGCATCGTATAAACCAATAACACCTGTATAACTGTTAGGTGAAATATAATCGTCAAGGGTTTCACTTACTCCGTCTGCCGCACCATTGTTTTCGCAGCAGCTTTCAAGATTTAAAAAGCCGTCATTCTTTACGATGCCAACTACCGTTCCAACGATTCCGTCGCCGTAATTCAGGTTATATATACCGTTTTCCGCTGTATATGTTACTGTTTGATAATTCATTTTTACTTTATCGCCTATACTATATCCAAAGCCTTCAAATGCGATCAGCTGAAGTTCGCCGCTATCTGTATCAGGATCAAACCATTTTCCTGAAATCACTTTCATATTGCTGACAGCTGCATAATCATCTGACATAAGCAGCAATGGCATATCTGTATCACGCAGCACGATATTTGTTTCTGAGATAAAACAGTCTGAAGTTATATACGAAAGATTAGAAATACTTTTTTGCTTTGTTTTCAAGGCTTCTATTTCATGATCTGATTTTTCCATAGCTTCTGCACGCTTTTTACGATATTCGTCTTCGTCTGATATTTCTCCGTTATTGTAAGCGTCCAGCAGAGGTGTTACATATTTATCAGTTATCTTTTGACTTTGTTCTTCTATGTAATGCTCATACTCCACGGTGTTAGCGACATAATAGGAATTTTCCCCGCAGAACGGTTTCGCAATATTTGTTTTTGTAAAATAACCATCTATTCTCTCGAAAATATTTACACACAAAAGTATAGCTATGGTATACATTAAAATTATAATAAAGGTGATGATCGGACGGCGTTTAAGATGAATAATACTTTTTTTCAAATACATCTTATACCCCCCTATCGTATGCTTTTAAAGATTTCAACAGTATTCTTTTTTATGTAATAAACTGCCACAGGACAAACTGTTATCATAAAAATTATCAGCATGGACAAAGCTGACGCAACATAGTGCTTTAATGACAGACCTAAAGCAAAAGCTATATCCCTTTCACTTATTACAGGATAAATACAGAACTGGAAGAGCAATACTGCCGCTAAAAAAGCCGAAATAATTATCATCATAAACTCCGCAATGAAAACCGCCAGTATAGTACTGTTCTTCACTCCGGACAATTTGTATACATATATTATTTTCAGCTTTCTTTTAAGAACGTATATATACAGATACGCTACATTAACAGACGCTATGATACCCATACAAAGCATTGCTGTATTTTCGCTGTCAAACACACCTGCTTTGTCGTCTGCTTTTTTGCTCAGTTCTGATTGTACTTTAAATTCAGGAAAGCTGTCGGAGATGTCATTTACAAAGGCTTCAAGCATAGCATATGTCATATTTGAAGACGCTGTCTTAAATGTAATATACGAAACCGGTATATTGTTTTTTTCCACTGTACTCAAAGGGACATAACCGCACGTTGGACTGCTTTCGTTCATAATGCCCACCACATTAAGTTCTGTACTGCCGCAAAACACCTCTGATATTTCCGAATAATTCATTCCGCTCAGTACACAAACGGGTGAACTTTCTTTCAGTTCGTCATTACTGAACCATTTTCCACTATACATTATATTTGTGTTCAGCAAATCAGCAAAATAATTATTGTTATCAGACAGATCACATATAAGATATGAGTATTCATCAAAATCCTCATTGCCTGTTACTGATATATTTGCATATACATATTTTATAAAATCATTATTGCTGCAGTAAGCAGCCAGCCGTTCTGAAATTTCAGGTGAAAGTGTTATATCTGTATCTTTTGACATAACTATTTCCGACAAGTCAGTTTCGGCTGTGCTGGTTATTGCATTATAATAATCTATCCTTACAAAAGTGTAAACAAATGTAATAACTGAGGTAATCATGCCTATGACCAAAATCACAAAAGCGATATTATTAGTTTTTATAAAAACTTTTAAGTTACGCAATGCATTACCGCAAATATTCATTACTTTTCTCCTTATTGTCAGTGTTTAAGATCTGTGCTGATTTTCATTGACTAATAAATCCAATATATCACGCTTAAATTAGTCAAAATCAGCATTAATTATAATAACATATTGTTCCATTAATGTCAAGGATAATTTTATAAAAGTGTAATATTTTATCTATTGCTGTTAAATTTTAAGATTTTATAACAATACAAGATCTGAAAATAGCTATGATCGTGTCTTGTATTTGCAAATATATTAACAACGTGATAAGTTAATTTTTCTACAATATATTAAGCAACTTTTATAATTGAGCTTAAAACTCATAGTGAAATATGATCATAAATATATTCAGCTAAACAACAAAAACTGACTCCACTTAAATTGCGAAGCCAGTTCGTTATTATATTATAGTTTCATTGTTAATTTTTCTATTTTCCCGATTTCGTATCTTGCAAAAGTTTCACTTCGTCCCCATTTACTTCAACCTTTTGCTTTCTGACAAGCGTGTATATTGCAGTGATAAACTTTTCTCTGATTATCCTTCCCACACGATGCCAATCATATCCCAAATTTGCTGCATCTCTGATAAGGTTATCAATTTGCCTGCTTCCATAACCATCTTCCAGGATCTTCAGCAAAGTAACCTCATACTCATAACTTGGAATTTCCTGCGGTTTACATCCGGCATAGGCAGAACGATAATTTTTCTTCTGCTCGATCTGTATTTCCGTTTCGGTTTTCTCTGTTATATCAATATATTCTGTTTTTATGTCCTTTTCAGGGGGAATATTCATAGTTGGTTCGCTGTAATTCATTATTGAAATATTGATCGCATCGATCAAACGTTTTTTCTCTGAAACAGCATCTTTGATCCAATCCGTTGACCATATACGATAAATTTTCCACCCCATATTTTCAAGTACTGTTTGTCTGAGGCGGTCACGTTCACGGGCGGTTCTTGCAGAATGGTATGCCGCACCGTCACATTCAATACCGATAGCAAATCTGCCCTCGTAATTTGGATGATATACTGCCAAATCAATACGATATCCCGAACATCCGACCTGTGTCGCAACTTTAAATCCCTGCGATGTCAGGAAGTTATAGACCGATTCTTCAAAAGGAGAATCAAACCAAACATTCTCTTCGACCTGCAATTCGGATTTGAGAACACTTTCACCATGTATAGCAAAATCAATATAATCTCTTAAAAGGCTTGGACCAACGGCTGATATCCTGTCTGTTTTTATATCCGACGGCAGGATAGAACCAACAAGCTTTAGATTATATCTTGCTCTTGTTACGGCAACATTAAGTCTGCGTTCTCCGCCCTCACGGCTTAATGGTCCGAAATTCATAAGGAATTTACCATTCTGATCTTTTCCATATCCTATGCTGAAAATGATCGTATCACGTTCATCGCCCTGTACAGATTCAAGATTTCTGATAAACAAAGGCTCATCACGATTATCCCTAAAATATTCTTCAAATTCCGGATGTTCCCGTCTAAGCTTCAGAACCTCGTTTTCTATTATGGTCTGCTGCTTTGCACCGAACGCAATAATACCGATACTTCTTTTCGGATGATCAGTGAAATGCTCGACCAAAAGACTGCATATCTTTTCAGCTTCCTTTAAGTTTCCGCCTTTTCCGCCTCTTTCATAAACACCGTCCGATAAGTATATATATTCAACACCCAGATCAGGAGCTTTCTTTATTGCAGACGGAAAAGTGATAAGACTTTTCTGATATATCTTATAGTTTGAAAATGCGATAAGATGTTCATGCTTACTTCTGTAATGCCATAACAGCGTTTGTGACGGCAAAATTGCTGCTTCGTCCAAAAGTGATTCATAAGCACCGGCATCGTTGATCCCTTCGTCATCATCATATAATTCGTCAGGACCTAACGCTGATGAACTGAAGAAATCTGTCGGCGGAAGCTGTTTGCTATCACCGGCTATTATGACCTGTTTAGCTCTGAATATAGAGCAGACAGCTTCTTCGGTACGGACCTGTGAAGCCTCGTCAAAAATAACTGTGTCAAAGCCAAAATCTGCATTGCCAAAATATGTACTTACCGACAAAGGCGACATCATCATACAGGGTTTTAGTGCAGGTAATAACGAAGGAATAGCTGCTATCAGCTTTCTTATCGGCATAAGACGGCTTCTTTTGTTAAGTTCACGTTTCAATATTGCAGCTTCGTCACCGGCACCAGAAAAATTAAGATTAGGCAGCCGCTCAATAAGCTGACCTTTCAATATGACCTGTGAAATTTTAAGATGTGTAATATCGAGTTCTTTAAATTCTTTGATTTTTTCTTCTTGTCTGTCATGACGGAACATATTGATCTGATCAAAACGTGGTATCACATTATCAAGCCACGATCTGTAAAAACACTTTTCATAGCACGGAAGTATTTCAGAACTGTCAAGCTCCATATCCTCAATAATATCAATGAACTGTGAAAGTCCATGCTTTTCTATGACCTGTACAGCATTATTATGATCAATAAGATTTTCAAGTTTATTGAAATTATCACGACAATCAGCAACAGCCTGTGCAAGCTTTTCGACAGGAAGTTCAGTAAAGGTCTTCTGACGTTCTTCATCAAACTGACTCATGAAAAAGGCTGTCATATCATTAAACTCATGATTCCATACTGAAACTTTTTCAAGCATTTTTTCAACTGATCTAAGATGTTCGGGAACAGCGGCAGCTGTCATTTTCATAAAGCTTTCAGAGGCATTGTGAGCTTTAGCTGCTGATAAAAAGGCATCGATCCACTCCAACTTGTTCGCAATATCTTTTATATCACTGTTTTCAGTTATTGTATCATTAAGGGTTTCGGATAATGCTGCAAATGATATTGAAATATTATCTGATACTTGCTTTAAATGATCTTCATAATGTGATATCAACTGCTGTGTTTTTGTCACAAACAGATCATATGATCCCTTATACTTCTGTTTGGATAGTGGATATTCATTATTGAGATCATGTATAGTATCATTTAGTTCTTTAAGCTTATTCTGCAATTCATCGAGCTGTTCGGATATTTTACGGACAATCTTATCCTGATCTTCAAGTTCAGATCTCTTCTGCTGTGCGTCAGATATCTTTTCCAGCAATTCAACTATCATCTTATATTTTGAACGTTCATTTGTTCTGGAATAGCTTCTTAACAATTCGCAGTCTTTGCGATACTGCGAATTAAAAGATCTCAGCAATGATCTATAATTATCGTTAAATCTCACCTTAAGTAATGAAATATCAAGATCAAGTATTTCTTCTTTATAAGATACTGTTACAAGTTCATCTGCGTTCTTGCTTTTATTTCTGAATTCATCAAGAATAATATTCTGACGTGCTTTATCGTCTGTGAGATCGCTGATATTTTTTTCAATTTCTGCTTTTTCATTTTTTTCAGCTCTCAGCTTGTCAAGGATATCTTTATAATGCTGCATGGAATAAACAACATCAGATTTATTATACGATACTATACTCTCTTCTTCATTAGATAACAAAGAAGATAAATTTGTATAATCATCGTTAAACTGTTTAAGAACGATATCAAGCTCGCTGTCATTATCTGACATTATATACTCAAACATTTTTGAACCGCCGAAAGTAAGCTTGTTTATGATATTACGAACACTTGGCAGTGATTCTTCACTATTATTCCTTTGTCTGATATCCGCCTCGATCTGATAGAGCCTTTTCTTTGTTGCATTAACATCGATAGAAAGCCAACTATAAGGTACATTTGGTGACTTTAAAGCTAACTTCAGGATATTCTCAAATTCTTTTCCTCCCTTATAGTTAAGATCATCGTATCCGTTACTGATAAATATACTGACATCATTAAGCATTTCTGCACCATTAATTAAATATGGCAACAGCTTTTCAGAATATGCAAAAAACTTCTGACGAAAAAGATGATTCACATCCTTAACATTACTGCCAAGCCATGGATTATCGTGCTGATATCCGCTTTTTGCAACGATCCTTATATACTCGCTTAACGCCGCTCTGTTTACTGCCAGATCAGAAGACGACATTTCTCCTGCGTTTTTCTGCACAAAATCAATATCAGGATAATCATCGAACTTCGATATATATCCATTGACCTTAAATATAGTTTCACCAAGAGGTTCTACTTCTGTGTGAAGCTGTGCAACATACTTATTTAAACTTTCCCGCACTATTTTCAGTGATTCAAGCTTCTCAAAAGCTTCATTTTTGAATTTGACTTTACTTTCTGACAGCTTAACGGATACGGCTAACTGTTCCATTATCTCTTTTCTCTTAGCATCAGGGTTATGAAGAGTCAGACAAAAGTCACCCAATCCCGATGAAACTAACCTTCTGTAAACAACATCAAGCGCAGCCATTTTTTCTGAAACAAAAAGCACTTTCTTTCCCTGACCTAACAATTCCGCAATGATATTTGTTATGGTCTGGCTTTTTCCTGTTCCCGGAGGTCCTTGCAGAACAAAGCTTGCCCCTGACTTTGCAAGCGTTATAGCATCCTGCTGACTTGAATCTGCATCAACGACCGAATAAACTGTGCGTGGTTCTTCTGCGTCATGATCTATTGAACCAACATCCACAAATTCATTATGATCAAGCTGATTTGTTTCTCCATTTAAAGTTCGTATTATCGGATGCGATCTTATAATGTCCTTATGAATGGCAATATCATGATACATTGCCATTTTCAAATAACTCAGCATAGTCAGCTGTACAGAATTACGATCTACTGTCCAGCCCAAAGGTCTGCATTCATGTTCTACTTTATCAAAATAAGTTTGCAGATCATCATTTTCATCAAATACCGGAATATTTATGTTGAATTCACTAAGTAACTTCTGCTGGAGAGGAGTGTTTCCAATAGGCTCCTCATCGGTTTTTGATATAAAAAAAGGATCAGCAATACTCTCCTGCGTGATAGACACAGGAACAAGAACAAGCGGTGAACGCAGCTGCTGACCGGTCTGACCATTGTCTTTCCAATCTAAAAAGCCAAATGCAAGATAAAGGGCATTCATACCCTTGTTGTCCATAAATTCTCTTGATTTTCTTTTCATAGCCAAAAGGGTTTTACAGGTATCTGTTACTGATTGATCTGTTTTATATCCGTTAATAAACGTGGTATTTTGGGCGAGCCTTTCTTCATCATCTTCATTGCCTTCAACATAAGTATTCAGGTCAACAGGAAATTCTATACCTTTTTCAACGTTCAGAACAGTATCCCATAATTCTTGGATCTCAGGTATCTCTATCATTATACTGGAACGTGAAACACGTTTGCCTGTTTTAGGCAGAGGGCAATTTATCATTCTGTTTCGTTTTCCGAGGTCGAGCAGTTTATTTTCCCAATATTCTACTTTTGTTTCTATTTTCAAAAAGAATCACCGACTTTTACATGAAATTGTTAAATGCAAGTATATTATATCATATTTTGTTTTTTTATTCAATAGATAAGAACAACAAAGTAGATCATTGCCACTGTCTATTTCACCGATCAGCAAGCTTATGCTATTGATCGAATTATGATATCGCTAAAGTCCACAAAGAATATCCATTTGCATTGTTAATGATTTTGGGTATAAAAAGTAAGCGCTTGCCATTTTGACAAACGCTTTTTAATCTCATCTTTTCGATTACTTTTTATAGAATTCAGCAAATGTGTCTAACAATTTTTGTTTATTTCAAAAGCTGTACGTTAATTATTATATTTTCCCCAAGTGTAAATTTTATCATCTGTGTTGGGATTTGGATATTGACCAATTATCGTTTCTTTTGAAGGAACAGGATTTCTTAAACCGACAACATTGTTGTCTATCTTTTTACTAAACTGTACATAAAATAAAATTTTTCCATTATCATCATACGTTCCGATATATACATATCCGTTTACATCATCTTTTATTGCATCATTAACTTCATTTATGATATAGCTTTTTTCGTATGAATAGTTATCATTGTCATCGTTATCATATTCGTCATCTTCATCATATGAATAATTATACTTATAATATTCATCATAATCTTCATATGTGTGAAAAGAAATATTGTTTAACAAATCAATTTTTATATCGTCTATATTCGCTCCTTGTGTTTCCCAATCTGCCAAAACCCCCTGCAATGCGTTGTATGCAATCTTTGCATTTGCGTTAGCTGTTTTTAATTCGCCAAGCCTTATTTCTTCATTAGTTATGATTTTTATCTTATCGATCTTACTGTTTTCCGAATTCAGCTTATTTACAGATTCAAACTTATATGACCATTTACCGAACTTTGCATAATAATTGTTAAGCTCCCCTACGGATGTGATATCAAGCTTTTCAACATAATTATTTTTTATTGTAAAATCAACATTTAAAGTGTATTTTATTTTTTCCGAATCTTCAAAATGTGAAAATATATCTATAACGCTTTTTTTGACCTGTTTGCCATAATCAACATCAACTGTCTTTATCAGTTTGGAATAGTCAACTTTAAATGAATATTTATCACCATCTTTTGTATATTCTTTTATACAGTCACTCTTTCCCTCTTCAAAGTACTTTTCAAGGATCTTTTCTAAAGCAGGAACTGCATTAGATGATAAAATATACTTCTGCTGAAAGAAGATATCATCATATAACAAATAATCATTTAAGAAATTATTTCTGGTAGTAATTATGGAATACAGACCTTTTTCCATTACTTTTTTTGAATTTTTTCTGGATTCATCGTTTTGTGAATCTACATAAACAAATTTTTTTGTGTATGTATCATATGCATATAATTCTCCGGCAATGTATGCAGTTTTGTAATGAGCAGATTCTTGATCTGAATCTACATAGTATGAATCAAAATAGTATTGATCACTCTTTTTCGATTTGTCATAACATTTTTCAATATATGCTATATGTTTTTCGTCAGGGTCAAATCCATCATCATCTATCGGATAGCATGTCAATGTACACTTATAGTTTTCCGCACCAAAAGTATTTTCAAAAGCGTTTACTATCTTTTTATCATCTCTTTGTGTAAGCTTCGTAAAAAACATTACTGCTATTACTATGATAGCTGCACCTATAATTGCTGCAGCTGTGAATATTATTTTCTTTGAACTCTTCTTTTTAACTGCAGCCGACTGCCCTAAAACAACATTTGAATTTAATTGAGCAGTTATGGAGTCGTTTTCACAAGAATGATCATCTGTCGTTACTACTCTTTCACCACATCTTCTGCAAAACATTGAATTATCTGATAACTCATTACCGCATTTTCTGCAAAATTTTTTCTGCCTGCTTGTTTCATTCAGTTGTTCTAATGGACTGCCACAGTAATTGCAAAACTTCGCATCACCGTTTGTTTCATTACCGCATATTTTACATATCATTTTTAGCTCTCCTATAATCATTTAGTATTAACGTACTTGGTTTCAATATATCCGATCTTTCTGACAGTTTCGCCTTCTGAATTAGTTGCTCCGTAATATCCAACTTCATACCATTCTTCACCATTCAGTTCAACTAATAAAGCACTATCTGCGTCATAACCAACTATCTCTATATCATCTCCGTCTTTAACCATCCACAAACGTGCGCTTTCACTATCATCAGCATTTGGAACATTTCTTATCCACGCATTACCGTCTGAATTTTTAATGGTACAGTCAAAATATGGCGGTTCTCCATAAGCATAACCGATCGAAGCACCTATACATTTTTTATCAGTATGGCTTAGATCAACAAACGGATTCGGATCATACTCTTCATCGGAGAACTCATATCCTGATACGTCAAAATACAGATTTACAAGTTCATTATCAACGATCGATGCTGAATAGCCACTATTTCGTACTCCGGCTATACAATCTACATGACTTGACATATATTTATAGGTATCGCCGACCTTTGAATTATCGCCTATCAGACCGCCTTCAAATGCTTCAGCCACAAAAATAAAACCGTTGTCTGTATCTTCAAACATTTCAGCCAATGTGTCCTCATCATAATAATTGCTGTCAGGAGGGAACACGAGAATATTCTTGAAATATGTATCACTGGTGATACCTGTTACTTCTGTTCCGTCATATCTCGTTCTGGTAGTAACATAATAATCATCACCTATATATTCTCTGAGAGAACTGCTGTTCATATAATTAAATTTCGTATAAAGATCAACAAGAGAAAGCTCTTCATTTGCAGAAACTTTACTTTCTTTTTTGGTAGTAGTTTCTGTCGGTGCAGTGGTAAGTGCTGTTGTTTCCGGCTGTGTGTTAAGATCTTCGTCTTTGAGCGGAAGAGCAGAAGTTGTGACCGATGAACTCTGTACTGAGGTTTCTGCAGAAGATATCATTACTGCGGCTTCCTTTTCTGTTTTTATATCTTTATCATTTGGCTTTGAAAATAACATTAACAGTAAAGATATACATATCGCAGCAACGCATACCATACATGAAACTGCCGTTATTATCTTAAAAGTATTTGATGATTTTGCAGATGTATTTTCATCTTCTTTATGTTCCTGTGGAGTCGGCTCATATAATAGTTGTTCGGCATGATCTTCGGACTGTTCAGCCTTATCAAGATCAGAACTTGAATAAATTTCTTCCTGATAAACAGGATCATTAGGCACTTCGATCTGACTGCCGCAAAATTCGCAGAACACACTATCAGACATAACTTCTTTTCCGCATTGTCTGCAATATATTTTTTTAACGCTGCTTTCTTCATAAGTGTTTTGTGCATCTACCTTAGATCCACAGAACTCACAGAACACACTATCATCAGGTATTGTATGATCACATTTTAAACACTTCATATTTTCTTTCTCCGATCTTAAAGCTCATATATTTTTTTACAAATATCTATTACATTATCAAATCCATAGGCAGGTCCCGAAAGCGGATATTCATCCAACAGTGCATTATACTCATTCTCTGAAACTTTGCTGCTGTCAATATAGTAGTCTGTTTTATATCCGTCTGCTTGGATATAAAATTGGCTTTGCAATTTATACAACGAATTACTTATCCAGTTATCATCTGTCTTTACAATATTTATATCTCGGTTATGTCCTGCACTAAAATCTGAGGTCATAAATATGTTCTTCCGTTCAACATATCCGTAAAAAGCATTTTCACCGTTTACTCCGTTGCTGAATCCTTCTGATATGACTTTTACTTCTCCGTCTGCATAAGTAAAAAGGTGTATGTTATTTTCATAGTCCATATCATCTTTGAAGTCATATATCAGCAATTCAGGTATATCATCATCATTTATATAAATAAGTTCATATGGAGCATTGACTGAGTCAAAACTCTTGCAGTAAGGATAATCATTTTTTATTTTTTGAACATAAGCTTTTTTCCATTCATATCCCTTTGGAGGTGCAATAGAAAGCATTTCTGCTAATTGACCTATATCCGATGCGGTAATTTTATCGTTTGAAGTTAATGCGGCAATATCATCTGAATTGATCTTATCATTCTGCTGAACAAGTTTATTATCTATAAGATAATACTTTTGGGAAAATTCGGGATCATTGGCATTAGCAACATAAATTCCCTTGTCCCCATTCAGAGAATATCCCAGCTGTAAGAGAAAAATAGAATCATCGGTGTCATTTTTATCATAGATCGTAATGATCTCACCATTGCTGTATGTATACAAACCTCTCGCAGCTATTCCACCGCCGCCTGATCCTTCGATGTACATTTCCGGAATACCATTTTGGTCTATATCAAACAGCACATACTTGCAAAAATACGGATAACCCTCAAGCTGCTCCGGAGCAATCTCCCACGCCTTATCCATATATGCCTGTTTCCAACCATCATCAGATGTTTCAAATGAGGATCGTAAATTTGAGTCAGTTCCACTGTCAACAGAGAGACTGTCTGACGATGTTTCAGAAACAGTAATTTCCGAAGAAGTTTCGTCAGACACAGCCGATATGGTTTCTATATGCGAAGATACCGATGTACTGACATCTGAATTAGTGTGTACCTCTTTGTTTTTTTGCATATTAGAGATCAATACAACAGCGCAGGTGACAAGTGTTGCAGCACATATTACAGATGATACCACTGCAGCAGTCTTATATTTTGAAACGTGTTTTGGTTTTGAAAGTGTGGCACACACTTTTGTATTATCCGGAACTGTTTTATCGTCTGTCGTTTCTCCACTATATGTATCATTATATTTAGTTTTTTCTGAATGATCAGTACTATCAAGCTCATTAATGCGATTTCCGCAGAATTCACAAAACAAACTGTCATTCGGGATCGTACGAGCACATTTTGAACATTTCATATATATGATCTCCCCTTATATTCTATAGTCAAAAATTTTATCTAAATTTCCATTTGACTATAATTCCTTCTAAATGTAAACAATCTCACATTTTGCATACTATTATATTAATGATATATGAAACATTTAATAAATTATTGGATTTTATGATAATAATATGTAAATTTTATTATTAATCTGTTCCGAGAGTGTAACGGCCGAATCAGCCTCGCCATAAGTTGCTGTCGAGTCTACTAACAAAATGTTGATATGATTGGTTTCAACAGTATCTGCAAATGCCGCTATTTTTTTTACAGCCTGCGCCGACAGTTCTCGGAAAAGCAAAGGGCAGCAAGGAGATCAGATATATTTTCCGTGAAGATAATGCTGCATTTTCTACGGACGCAAATGTTCTTGCAAGCGCACTCGGTCTTGATGCTGATATGACCCATTCATCGCTCGGTTACACAACTGTTATGGGATATGTTTCAGCTGGCAGATATAAACGTTCGCACATAAGAGGGTTCAAAAAAGGCAGCGTAATATGCGGTACATTAAAACAGCAAACCACTAAATATATCACCATAGGTGAAAGGCATAATGAAGGATTTGGCGTAATAAAATTCTGCACAAAAGAAGAGCTTTTAAAGCTTGGTACAGCTGTGCCTAAACTTTCGGACTTGTCTGACACTTCTGCTGTCAGTGCATTAAGCGAACTTATAAATACAAACGATACCATTGAAAAAATGCGTATAACAGCGCTTGATTATGCTGATAAAAAATTTAATGATGTCAAGTGGATATTTAACCCTGCATTTGTCGGCAGATTATCAATGATGAACTCTCAGGCAAAGAATTTTGATTATCTTATTAAGCGTGTAAATTCAATAAAAACTGAAAAAAAGCGTACGACTGCCATAGGGTTTATAAACAATGCTGAATCTGACTGCATCGAAAAGGCCGACAAAATGTATGGGAAACGTACTGGAGAGATTTTATCGGCATTTTGCTTACAATTATCAGCATATCACTCACGCTGAAAAGTACGCTTTCGATCAGAAGCTATGCTACGGAACTTCAGTACGGAAATAAAACTTCTGCGCCTGATTACAAATATCTTTCACTTTGTACAACACCACTGTTATCCCGGGAACTACTTAGGCAGGTGCATTCAGAGAAAGAACAGCACAGCTTATTGGTGAAAATAAAACAGCGGTGAGGCTGTAAAAAAAATATTTGGATATATTATCAGCGGAGCAAAAGATACTTCAACAATATTCTGTCAGCTCGCAGTTCTGCTCCAAAACTCCCATGTATTCTTGTCTGTAAAAATAAAAATACAACAAGGATATCGAAGACATCGAAAACAAGTGTACCTAAGAAAGCGAACGGCTTTATAAAATGGGTCATGGAAAGCCGCTTGGACTAGGTTCACGCAACTCACAAGGATTCGGAATGTTTGAAATAAAGAGTGAATATTGAATAACTAACTATAATTAAATCCCCACTATTGGAATATCTCCAATGGTGGGGATTATTTTTTTGCAGCAAAAATATCATATGTTGACACAGCCGCACCTTATGCAATTATTCCTCCATCGCATATTTCTATAACGCTCTCGCACTGCTGTGCCACATTTTGATCGTGAGTAACGATTATTACTGTTTTGCCTTGTTTATGTATTGAGGTAAGGATATTCATTATAATATCCCTGTTTATCGGATCCAGCGAACCGGTAGGCTCATCTGCCAATACTATATCACATTTTTTCAGCATAAGCCGAGCCAATGCAACTCTCTGCTGCTGACCGCCCGATAAGGTATATATTTTACTGTCCTTTTTATCTTCCAATCCCACACGTTCCAGACATTCGTCCAAAGAGATATCATTCCGATATTTCTTTTTTACTATATCCAGATTATCATATACAGTCAAATTTTCGATCAGAGCGAAATTCTGGAACAAAAAGCCTATCTTTTTTCTGAACAGCTCCAGCTTATTATATTTTCTTGAAAGATCAATATCGTCGATCACTACATCGCCGGAATCATATGGCTCGATCGCTCCAATTATGTTAAGTAAGGTCGTTTTTCCAGAACCGCTTTTACCCGTTATAGCCACCATTGAATTGTCAGGTATCTCAAAGGATATATCCTCAAATAATGGTTTATCATTAAAGGACTTATACAGCTTGCTGACTTTTATCATTAAATAGCACCACCCTTCAGTATTCTACATATATTATCTTTTTCAAATTTGATAGATCTGTAAAAAATGAATACAGTTTCAAACAGCAATAATGCTGAACCCACTATAATTATATATCTGCACGATAAATAATTGCTGATAAACTCATATTTGCAGGAGAGAACAGCCAGTATGATCGTTTCAATCACTATCGTACTCAACGATGCGACCCATTCAATGGAGAACCTTTCGATCATTGAATATCCATGCAGTTTATATAGACACAGCTCAACTCCGTTTATAATAAAATCATTCCTGATTATGAATATCAGTATGCTGATCTCAAAGAATATTATTCCGCAGGAGAACATCGCAAATAATAAAAGTTCCGTTTTATTGTAATGCCAGCTGTAATTGAACTGCTCACTGACTTTTGTTATCATCACACTGTTGAAATCATAATCCCTGCTGATAGCTTCTATATCGTCATCTGTGAACTCATACATAATAGTATTATATATATCGCCTTTATTAACAACATACTCCCCTTCGGATAATGCGGGGCGTGTGTTATTAATTATCAGTACAGGATCGTTTACTTTTTCAAAACTTGAATCAACGCTTTGATTGATACCTACTATGCTGTATTTAAACGGCAGTTCATATTCATCATAAGAGAACAGAGCAGCACTAGGGTCATAGTCACTGTCAAAGTCCGCTGTAGATATAACTCCAAGAACATCGTCTATTGTACAGGAAGAATTCTGACTGCGGAAAATGGTGTAATCACTGTTACAGCTGTACTCCTTTATTTTTGGCAGCATATCAAATATCATTTGCTTTCCGTTTGAATTGACATAAATAATATCTGAAACGAAATCATTATCAAAATCAATGTTGGAAATCATAACTGCTTTGTCATAATATTTTCTATATATTTCTTCATTATATTGTCTGTATTTATCATGTGCTTCTATCGGATCATCACCAAAGAAATCAACATCTAAGTTAGCCAGTACAGCATTGCTGTCCGAATAAAACTTTTCAGCTTTCAAAAAAGTCATACTATTGTTCAGCGAATTGAAAAAAGCTGAAACTGAAACAATGCATACAAGTACGATAGGGATATTTATGATATATCCAAACAACAATATCTTTGCTCGGTTGTTTTTGCCTTTGATAGTAGAGTTTATATCAAGATGCAAAAGCATAAAATAAGGTATCAGGTCGGCTAATACTATGGAAATAAAAAGTATACTTATCTCCTTATAGCATTCACCAATGGAAGATACTCTTCTCAAAACAATAATTGAAACAACAAAGTATACTGCAAATAACAAAAAGTCTGTCAGAAACTTTTTCAGTATAAATTCAGCTGAAGAATATCCCATTATTTCTTTTATTGCAGCTGTCCTTTTGCTGTTTACAGATTGAAAAGCTCCAAGTATCAACACTATTACTCCGGAGAATATTGCTAGGAAAACTATTCTTTTTATGAGATAATCATTATATTCGTGAAGCATCTGATTGATGATATCGTATGAGTCGCCTATTTCGTTATATGCTTTATCGACTGATATATCGTCACCAAGAAGAAGAAAACTTGTGCTTATATCAATATAGTCTATGTCCTCCACATCTTTGTATGATATATTAAGTTTTCCCGATATGACGCTCTTAATACTTTTAGGAGCGACACCTGTTGTATCTGCAAAGAACTGTTCTGAGTTGTCAAAGCAATAGACTGAAATATCGGTAGTTATCAGACTGGGATTGCTTTCATTGACGATATACAGTTTAACATCATTCCTTTTGCAGATATCATACATCTCATCAGTAATTTCTTTTATGCTGTCACCGTCTACTACTTTTGGTGTATCTATGACCAAAAGTGAGCCGGAATGGTAAAGTCTTTCCGTTTGATCCTTTATGTAAAATTCCCCCACTAGCAGTATTCCAAAGAACACCAATACAAATGAAAGAAAATGTTTTATTTTCATTTAACTGTTAACTCCTTTTGTCGGAAGTGTTATATGCTAATTACTTATTAAAATAATCTTCGCCAAATGTGCCTATAAGGTAATTATCATAGTAGAATTGCATTCTGTCTTTACATTCCTCGTAATTTAGGTATGAATTTAATATTGGAGTTTCCTCGATCAGATTCAGACGATCATCTGTTATGATCGTACAACCTTTATCACTTAATTCTCCATCGCTATCATACTCCATCACTTGCCATATTATTTCATTATTATCATCTTTAATTTTCGGCCAATATAACATTAGAATATCATATTTAATATCGTCCAATTGATCATCACAATCAACCATCAAGTCTTGAGAAATACAGATATTTCCTGAAAAAGATAAAAATGAAGGTACACTAAGAGTAAGCGTCGCCCAATTACTAAAGCTTTCACCCGTGAAGTGCAATGAATAAGAATTATGATCATCTTTATCTTGTTCAAGTTTAGTATTGTTGAGCAATGGTTTGAATAGTATTGCATATCTTATGTACCATATCAAAGAAATAACAGCAAAAACTAAAAGAATAGCCGAAATAACAATTAGTACCTTATTAAGATTTTTTCTTTTCATATTTTCACCCCATAAAAAACATAATATGTTTTTACTTTTTATAAAGCATTAATTTCTGTATGTTTACCGTGCGAAACATACAGAAATTAACTGTCATATAGTCAAACAATTGAAGTCAATGCAATTTTAATTCAGTTATTGTCAAATTAAAATTGTAACTATTCAACTAATAAAAAAGTTACTTTGAATAATTAGGTCAATACTGTACCGCCAAAATAAATTGATTTATCACTTTTAGGTTTAACTTTGTCAGTTGTTGCCGTCTTAGTCGCTCCAACATCATCAGACGTTGAAACGGACTTTCCTTTTACTACCGCAAAATGTTTATATCCATCTGATGTACACTTAGAATAACCTTTACTTCCGGTCCAATACCAGTGCAATTCACCAATCTTTCCACCTAATGTTGCACTTGTAATATTTTTTTTACCATCACATTTGCCATAACGATCCACATTATATAAAGTATAGCTTTTTGCATAGGAAGCACTTGCTCCTATAGCTGACATAGACATCACCATAACTGCAGCAGCACCTATAGCTGCTATTCTCTTTTTAATAGACATAATTTAAAACCTCCATTTTGTTTGTCATTTAATTGTTCTTAGATCACATTATTAATTAGCACCATGCCCATATATTCTGAGTAACGGCACTATCTATGCAAAAGCAAATTTACCACCCCCTTTAATTTCTTAATTATAAGTTGTTTTTTTATTTATATATTTTTTCAGTTAAAAATCATTGTTATCTGAGAAACCAAAAGTAATTAAAACAGCAAAGCATCGTTTACTTCCAAAAATAACAAATCGATTCATGTTAAATTATAACATAAATCGATTTGTTTTTCAATAGATTTCCGGTGAACGGTAGGTTATTGGCGGTGAACGGTAATTTTCTGGGTTATATCAAACGCACTTTTTAAATCAAAATAGGGTAAATCGAGCCAGTGAAAAGCTTGATTTACCCATGTTACAATTTATTTCTGTTTCGCACCCATATTAAGTGATTTTATACCAGTTTGGTTATATTCTCAAGATTTTTAGACTATCTGGTCTGTACCTTAGTAAGCATTATCACGCACTCAACATGGCTTGGTTGTTCAACGAAAAAACATACTCAATTCTATTGTACAAATCAATGGCGGAGTACCTATTTATGCACTTAAACTGGCAGATTGAACTGACTAAAACCTTAACTTGACCTATTACTCGTGTAAGCAAATAGAGTGAATCTCTATTTGCTAAATTTCAATATACTCCATTTCATTCTTCATTTGCACAAATCCGAACTTATCATATAAAGGTTTGCCTATTTCTGTCGCTTCAAGAGAAATAGCATTGATACCTCTTCTCTTTGCATCTTCAACTAGTAATGTCAGCGTCTTTGTGGCAATACCATTTCTGCGATATGAAGGACTAGTATATATATTCATAATATATGCTTTCTTTCCACTTGGATTATGATAGGTAGGCATAACTTGGTAATAACTAACTCCACCTGCACCAACAAATTTATTGCCATCAAAAACCAAATAAGCGGTGTGAGAGTCATTAAGAAAGGCTTGTCTATAATACTCATAAGAAGCCCTTTCTACTTCATACATATCAATATCAGACGATAGTTTATTAGCTGCCCGCAAAACTTCTATTCTTGTTTTGGTCAGTAGATCTATATCTTCTATCGTTCCTTTTTTATATATAAGATCCAAACGAATCATCCTCTCAATTAAGCCAAAACACAGGTATATGTTTATTTCAAAAAACGCTGGCACGCATAGGATCAAGATTCCTTTGTCAACATTACCACGCACTCGACATGGCACGTCCCCGGAAACAGATCAACACCGCAAACTTTCTCTGTTTTGTAACCAAGTTCACCTAGTATCGCACAGTCACGTGCTGCTGTGGAGTGATTGCAGGATATCATTACTATTCTGTCAGGCGACATCTTCGCCATATATTCAAGGCTCTGTCTGTCGCAGCCTTTTCTCGCCGGATCAGCTATTATTACTCTGGGGCGCTCTCCCCTGTCGTAAAGTATTTTTGCAATATCTCCTGCGTCTCCGCATATGAATTCAGCATTATATATGCCGTTCATCTCAGCGTTTGCTTTAGCATTTTCTATGGCTTCGGGAATTATCTCTACGCCCACAAGCTTCTTTACGTTTCTGCACATTGACAGGCCTATCGTTCCTGCGCCACAGTAAAGATCAAGAAGTACATCATCTTTATCCAGCTGTGCATACTTCTCCGCTATGCTGTAAAGCTTCTCAGCCTGAACAGTATTCACCTGATAAAATGAAAGTGGCGAGATCTCTATTTTGTTGCCGCACATAATGTCTGTGATTCTTCCGCTGCCGTATATTGCTATGCATTCTTTACCCATTATAACATTAGTATTTTTGCTGTTCTTATTAAGCACAACTGTTTTTATATCGGAATATTTTTCAGTAAGTATCTTCACAAGGTCACAGAATTTATCGCTGTTCTTAAAGCTTGTCACCACAAGACAGACCATTATCTCGCCGCTGTGTTCTCCACGTCTTAAATAAATATGTCTTAGCAGACCTGTAAGACTTATCTCATCATAAGCTTTTATCTTTCTCTTATTCACATAATCAAGTATATCAGCCAGAATATCTGAAAATATCTTCGGCTGCAGCTTACAGTCAAGATATTCTATTACCCTATGAGAACGCTTTGCGTAAAAGCCGCATACCACTTTTCCATTGCTGTTTGCCACAGGATACTGAGCTTTATTGCGGTAAGAATAAATGTTCTCACAGGGAACAAAATCATCATAGTGTGCAGTAATTTTGCCTATGCGTTCAAAAGATGCAGCTATAAAATTCTGCTTTATCCTGCTTTCCTCTTCATAATCCATATGCCTGAATGAACATCCTCCGCACTGCTTATATACAGGACAGTCAGGCTCCTTCCTCTTATCAGAGGGAGTAATGATCTCCTTGATTATGCCGTAGCAATAGCTGCTCTTCACCTTTACTATCTGACACTTTATAACATCTCCGACCGCTGTCATTGGTACGAAAACAGCGGTGTTTTCATATCTTCCAACACCGTTGCCTTCATTTGTTATATCTGTTATTGTCAGTTCTACAATCTCATTCTTTTTAAGCATAAAAATCCTCAATTCCCTTTTTGCGTGATATCATAAGATCAAAGTGCTTGTCATATTCAAGTGGGAATTTGTAATTAAACACTCTCTCCAACCTGCGTGGATCAAGAGATACAAGCTTAGTTGACGCACCTGCGCCCATTGCAAGTATCGTCTGTACCTCTTCCATAATGTATATATTATACAGGCTCTCAAAGCCCTGCCTGCACCAGCCGATATTTTCAAGGTTTCCCACCATATTTTTCTGTCGGTACAGATAATAAGGCTTATATTCGTTGCCCATGAGCATTTTAGTAGCATATTCCACCATTCTGTCAGCAGGATTTTCAAGTTCGCTCTTATCGCCATGATTAAGACGTGCCGCACGCTTTATCGACAGGGTATGTACAGTAAGATTTTCTGGTGCAAGTTCTATAAGCTTGTCTATTGTAAATTTAAAGCTTTCGATAGTATCCTTTGAAAGTCCTGCAATAACGTCGGTATTTATAGAATCAAACCCTATTTTTCTTGCAAGTTCAAAGCTGTCATAAAACTCTTTTACGGTATGTCTGCGCCCCATTGCTTTAAGAACTTCATCGTTAAGCGTCTGCGGATTTATAGACACTCTTGTACAGCCATTAAGCTTAAGAGTTCTCAGCTTTTCTTCTGTTATAGTATCAGGTCGTCCTGCCTCAACCGTATATTCTGCCACGCCCGACATATCGAATGAATCTTCAATAGTTTTCATAAGCAGTTCAAGCTGTTCGGCTGTCAATGTGGTAGGCGTTCCTCCGCCGAAATATACCGTATTGAGCTTTAGTCCTATTCTTTTTACAAGTTCGCCCGTATATTTAATTTCTCTGCAAAGGTGTTCGATATATTCAGGAATTATCTTTAAACAGCTTTCCACCGACTGGGACACGAAAGAACAATATGAACATCTCGAAGGGCAAAATGGGATAGATATATACAAGCTGAAACTTTTAGGATCAAGCGTGTCAAGAACCTTCTTTTGTGTGAGAGCGGTTTCATACGCTATGTCACACTTTTCACGGCTGCAAAGATATTTTTCTTCCATTGCGTCAAATATCTCTTCCTTGCTCCTGCCCTTGTTAAGCATATCATTCACCCGCTTAACAGGCCGTATGCCTGTAATAACTCCCCACTTAGGGACTATGCCTGTCAGCTCCGACATAGCTTTATACAGTAATTGTGACAAGTATAATTCCTTGTCACAACTGAGGATCTCATTTCTGTCAGTTATTCTTCTGACTTTGCGGCAAATTCTGCCCTTATAGCTGCATATAACATACAGCAAAACAAAGTTCTTATAATTTTTCTCTCTTATAAAAGCAAAATCGTCCTCTGTTTCTATTTTATCAGAAAAAACGTGTGTGAAAAGAGTTGCGGGAATAAAAAGCTTCATTACTCCCTCAAGCTCGTATTTATAGTCATTACCGCTGAAAATTAAAGTCATTCGGCACCGCCTTAGTAATTGCTCAGATATGGATTCAGCCGTCTTTCCTCATCCAGTGTAGTGGTACACATATGTCCCGGATAGACGTTAAGATTTCCGCCCAGATCTGCAATTTTCGCAAGAGATTTTACTATGGACTGATAGCTGCCGTCGGGCATATCTGTTCTTCCTATGGAACGTGCGAAAAGTGTATCGCCTGTGAAAATATTGTTTCCGCATATAAAGCAGACCGAGCCGCTTGTATGTCCTGGGGTTTCGAGAACATCGAACTCCAGCTCGTCCAGCGTTAGCACATCATTCTCAGTAAATGTTATAACGTCGCCTGTATACTTTCTGTGACCTCTTATTCTGAAAAGATTTACAAGCGTACCATTATCATCAGTAAGCTTTGGCTTGTCAAACACATGAATATATACCTCGCAGCCAGTCTTGTCAACAAGATCTGCAACTGCGCCCACATGATCGAAATGACCATGTGTAAGGAAAATTTTCTTCAGCGTTACGCCGTAAAAATCCAGCTGTTCCATAATATAATTAGCGTCCGACGGTGCGTCTATCAGCACAGCGTTATTCTTTTCGCTTGCAACGATATAGCTGTTCGTTTCGCATACACTGAGAGGTTTCAATTTAAAAATTCTCATTTTGCTCCTACTTTCCGCTTCTCTCAACTGAGATAACATTCTTAATCTTCTGAAGCTTTGATATTACTGTATTCAGCTGTTCCATGCCCGCTACGCTTACAGTTACCGTAAGCAGAGCATTGCTGTTTTTAAGTTCTCTTGATGATGATTCATAAATAAATACATTTATCATGGCAAGTGCTGTGGAAACGTCTGCCAGCAGTCCGATTCTGTCCACTGCAACTATTTCAAGAGTAGCCTTGAAATACTTTGTGTCGGCCTTTCCGCTGGTCTTTTCCCAGTTTACCTTTACCCATCTGTCGGCATTATTCGGGTCGTCTTTCTGGCTCTGATAATTTATGCAGTCCTTTTTATGAACGGAGATACCATGACCTCTTGTGATAAATCCGACTATCTCGTCGCCTGGGAGCGGATTACAGCACTGGGCAAATTTGACCACGCAGTCATTTATGCCGTCCACGATAACGCCCGATGATGACTTGACCGTCTTTGGCTGTTCAGCAGGGACTTCCTCAGCCTTTTCGCCGTATTTTTTATTATACTCAGCTTTAAGCCTTTGCATAAGCTTAGATAACTGCACTCCGCCGTAGCCGATAGCGGCAAAGAAATCGTCAAGCGTCTCGCAGTTATGACGTTTCATATCAAGCCGCAGGAACTCTTCAAGCTCGTCCTCAGGAACTCTTATCATATTACGTCTGAATTCACGTTCAAGAGCATTTCTACCCTCAAAGATATTTTCCTCACGGCGTTCTTTCTTGAACCACGATCTGATCTTTGACTTGGCTTCATTTGTCTTTGCGATATTGAGCCACGAACGGCTTGGACCATGTCCCTCAACGTTGGTAGTAAGTATCTCGATTATCTCGCCTGTTTTGATCTGATAATCATAAGACACCATTTTCTTGTCAGCCTTTGCGCCGCACATCTTATGACCTACCTGCGTATGGATAGCGTAGGCAAAATCTATTACTGTTGAACCGGCAGGGAGCGTTATCATATCGCCCTTTGGCGTGAACGCAAAAACGTCCTCAGGAGCAAGGTCATTTTTGATAGCCCTTACTATTTCCTCAACATCGTTCGATTCCTGCTGTGATTCGATTATCTGTCTTATCCACGCAAGTCTGTTATCGTCCTTTGAGTTGCTGCGAACACCCTCTTTATACTTCCAGTGAGCGGCGATACCATACTCTGCTGTTCGGTGCATATCCCATGTTCTTATCTGTACCTCAAAAGGTATGCCAACTCTGCCTATAACGGTAGTATGCAGCGATTGATACATATTTGCTTTAGGTGTAGAGATATAATCCTTGAAACGGTTCGGTATAGGCTTGAACATATCATGGATAATACCCAGCACATTATAGCACTCTGTAACTGTATTAACGATTATACGAACGGCATATCTGTCATAGATCTGATCTATTTCCTTTCCGTCCCTGTAAACTTTTTTATAGATTCCGTAATTGCTCTTTACTCGTCCCTCGATAGTTGGGATAGGGTCAAAATCCTTAGCAAGTCTTTCAGATATCTTAGCCTTTATGCTTTCAACAAGGGCTTCCCTGCTCTCCTTACGCATAGCCATTTGCTCTTCGATATCCTCATAGGCATATGGGTCAAGATAGAAAAAGGCAAGGTCTTCAAACTCGTCCTTGATAGAACGTATACCTAATCTGTGAGCTATCGGCGCATAGATATTCATAGTTTCGTGTGCGATAGTTCTTCTCTTTTCCTCACGGCAGAAATTAAGAGTACGCATATTATGCAGTCTGTCGGCAAGCTTGATTATGATAACTCTTATATCCTCGCTCATGGCAAGCAGTATTTTTCTTATATTCTCCGCTTTCTGCTCTTCCTTTGTGAATATCTCCACCTTGCCCAGCTTTGTAACACCGTTTACGAGCATTGCCACGTCAGAGCCGAATTTTTTCTGGAGGATCTCAAGTGTACACTCTGTATCTTCAACAACATCGTGAAGCAGTGCCGCACATATCGTATCAGTATCCATACCCAGTTCAAGTAGTATATATGCTACTGCAAGAGGGTGTGATATATATGGTTCGCCTGATTCTCTTTTCTGATCGTGATGATATCTTTCGGCAAGCTCATAAGCTGAAACTATTTTGGATAGGTCGTATTGCTTTTCGCTGTCAAGTATCTTCTGGATTATAGTGTCGATAGTATATATCGTCTTGCTTGCCTCGATGATATAATTCGGTACAGGTACGGGAAAGCCCGGAACATTTACAGATGACGACAGCTTTTTGTCTTCAGCAGCTGATGATAGATTTGTTGGTTGATTTGTCTGAGTCATAATTATTCCGCCTTTCACAACATTGATCTTAATTTTACAAGCGTTTCGGAATCTTCAAGATCCACACGCTTTGAAACAGGCAGCAGCTTTATCCTGCCTGATGATGGCTTAAACTCTATAAGCTCCTTATCAGTAAAAATATCAGTACAGATATGCAGCTTGCAGTAATTCATACTGTCGCTTGTCAATCGCATAAACAGATCGTCTATGCTTGTCTGTCTGACGCTGCTTATATATTTATAAACTGCGACCAGCTCTTCACGGGTCGGTATTATCTTTCGCACAAAGCTTTTGGGAAGTTCTTCTCCACGCATAAGCTTTTCATATGTATCTTTAGCGGCAAAATATCTTTCCTGCTTTACTCCGCTCAACCTGTGATCTATGACCTTTACTGCAACAGATTCACGTCCTGAGAAAGAGTTTATTTCAAGATTTACTAGCATATCGATATTGTCGCCGATATTAAAGCAGAGCTTTTCTGGATTTTGCCCGAACATCAAAGCCTGCGCCTTTACTCCGCCGTAAGTAAAATCTATCTTGGTATGCTTGCCCTGCGAAAGCGGAGTGATACCTCTTACCGCTGCACGAAGTATGGCAAAAACAGGCTGAGGATTTTCCGCTCCTGTTGGTTCAAGCACCGAAAGTCCCTTAACGCTCTCGACGTTTATATCCTCCGGTGCAAGCAGCTTATCGGCTGTAATGACCGCTGTCGGAGCTTTTTCAAACTTAGCGGAAAACTCATACACAAGATTTATAAAGGCAGGAATATTTTCTTCTTTAAGTGAAAGTCCGCCTGCACATTCATGTCCGCCATACTTTTCAAGAACGTCCTTACAATAAGTCAAACATTCAAAAATATTAAAGCCTTTCACAGATCTTGCAGAACCTCTCGCCTCGCCGTTATCCTCAATGGAAATTATAATAGCAGGCTTTCCGAAATAGTCGAGTATCTTCGCCGCAACTATTCCGATAACTCCGTGGTGCCAGCCATGTCCTGCAAGCACAAGCACACGGTGATCCAGCACATCTGGGTGAGCATTTATATGATTGACTATATCAGTCATAATTTCAGTTTCGGTCTGTTTACGCTGTGCATTGAGGTTCAGTATTGTGGTAACATAGCTGTCTGCGTCCTCTTCGTCCTCGGAGAGCAGTGCTTTCACCGCAGTGATCGGCGAGCCAAATCTACCTGAGGCATTGATAACGGGAGCTATACGGAATGCAACATTGGTCGAGGTTATATTTTTTCTGTCTATCTTGGCTTTGTCAAGAAGTGTATCAAGTCCCACAGATTCAGTATTGGCAAGATATCTTAGACCATTTTTCACTATTGTCCTGTTTTCTCCATTAAGCGGAACGATATCGGCAACGGTACCTATGGCGCATATATCAGAATACTGCTCTGTAACAGCGTCATAGCTGCCGCCGTCAAGTGCGGCACAAAGCTTAAAGGCTACCCCTGCACCGCAAAGGTCTTTGTAAGAAGATCCGCAGTCGGCTCTATGAGGATTTACTATTGCCGCAGCCTGCGGAAGTTCCGCACCGGGCTGGTGGTGATCGGTTATAACAAGCTGCATATCAAGTTCAGCTATCCTTTTTGCCTCCTCAATAGCGGAAATTCCGTTATCTACTGTAACGATAAGTTTTACACCCTGCTCTGCAAGCATTTCGACAGCTTTGATATTCATTCCGTAGCCATCCTCACGCTCAGGTATATAGTACATTACATTTGCGCCCATACTTTCAAGGTAGTTAAAAAGTATAGTTGTGGAAGTAACACCGTCGCAGTCGTAATCTCCGTATATACAAATAAGATCATAAGAATCAACAGCTTTATTTATTATCTCAGCCGCCTTATCCATATCCTTTATCTCAAAAGGATCGGCAAGCTCATCATCGGTAAAGAAATCGACTATCTGCTGAAAGTCGTTATACCCTCTGGCTGAAAGCACCTCAAGAGCAAGCTTATTTATATCACACTTAGCTAAAAATTCCTTTACCTTATCATCGTCACATTTATTTATCTTCCATTTTTTCATAAACAGAACCTCAATACATATTATTTCAAGATATATTATACCACACAGCTATACATTTTTCAAGCACCTCTTACATCTTTACAGCATTATACAGGCAAAAAAATCAACCTGCCGTTCAGCAGGGGCTTTGGCGGCAGGCCGATCTTATTATTTTATAATATTGTCATAACGCACTCAGATATTATGCTTACACTCATTTTCTCGCTTCGATCTCCTCTATCATCTTTCCGCAGACAGCATTTATACTGTCAAAGTCCATTGCGCCGATATAATATTTCTCGATCTCATCGTGTATCGCCTTTGCAGTTTTTATCGTACTGTACACCTCTTCGCTAAGGCTTTTCACAGCCGCTTTATTCAGGCGCAGTCTTTGCTTATACTTGTCGAGAGTATCCTTTGAATAAAACCTTGCAAGGTTAACAGGCTTTACACTCTCGTATTTCAGCTGTGTAAGCGGAGTTGATGATACCACAGCCACGCCAAGTTCAGGTATAAGCATATGCTCAAACACGTTATTATTAAAGGCATGGGACGGGCAGATAATTACATCAAAACCTCGTCTTGCCGCCTCGGCTGAAACCGCCTCGATAATAAGGTGAGAGCAGGCGAAATACTCATCATTCAGCTTATAGACATCAAGGTAATTTTCAAGAGTATCCGTCTGTGTCAGGCAGCCATGCTCTGTCAACGCTGTCAGCTGGCGGATATCCTTTTTTCCACTGCCCGAACCCTTTTTGGTGAGTATCTTTTTTATAAATCTTTCGGTAAAGCCATCGAGTTTATCTTTATCTACCGCTGAAAGTGCGCAGAAATAAGTATCACCGCAGACATTTGAAAGAGCAGTTGAAAAGCGCTTTGCTCTTGCAAGCATAGACTTATTTTTGTCGGTAACAGCAATTATATCATCTTTAGCGGCTTTCAGTTTTTCTTCGTCCCAGTTTTCACCTAAGTTGATTATCTTCTGACAAGCGCCTGGGTATATCGGATCAAAAACGTGCGGAGAAGTTCCGTCAACGATAATGACCTTTGAACCTTTTAGCACAACTGCGTCAAGGGAATCGGGGTCAGAGGAACAGTAAAATCTCACTACGTCCTCGTTCGGTTCAAAATGTGCCGCAACCTTTTTCATAAGAGAGGATTTTCCCGTTCCTGCTCCGCCTTTGAGAATGTAAGTAAAATAACTGCTGTCCTCGATAAGCTTTCCGAACTCCGTTGAAAATCCATACTGAGTCATTGCTCCCAAAAAATATTTTTCGCTGATATCACACATAAAACATACCTCCTGTATCTGATATGCTTTATTTTATGCAAAACACTGCGCTATGGTTCGATTTTAATAAAAATGCACATCAAAACTATCAAGCTTTGATATGCATTCTGAAAACATATTCAATTTATACAGCCGTATTATCCTTACAGTCTGAGTACCCAAGCTATTGCGGAATCTACCCACTTAGCTGCAACAGGCTGATAATGACCCTCCCATGTTGCGGTGGTATCATCGCAAAGTGCAAGTCCATGTCCGCCATGCTCATAGATATGAGCCTCAAACGGTATATGATTTTTTGAAAGCGAAGTCATATAGAAAAGTGAATTTTCCACTCTTACACAGCCGTCATCAGCACAATGCCATAGGAAAGTCGGCGGTGTTGACTCTGATACTCTGTCTTCCATAGCAAGGAACTTTCTCAGTTCTGGGTCACGCTTTTCGCCGATAAGATTGAGTATCGAACCCTCGTGTGTATACTCAGGATCTGACGTAAGAACGGCATAGCTGAGCAGTGAACCGTTGACCTTTATGTCCTCAGGCTTACAGCCGAGAGGTTTTGTGAGTATCTCGCTCTGCCACAGATTTGAAACAGTAGCGGCAAGATGTCCGCCTGCTGAAAAGCCTGCGACAATAATTTTATCAGGGTCTATATCAAATTTTTCAGCATTATCTCTCACATACTTTATAGCAGCCGCACATTCAAGAGCGTCTGTCGGGAACATTCTCTGACAGGTATATCTCAGCACAAAGCAGCTTATTCCGTACGCAATAAAGCGGAATGCGATAGGTTCAGCCTCACGCTCTGAGCAGTAATCATATCCGCCGCCCGGACAGATTATCATTGCACGGTGCTTTTTTCTGCCTATCTCTTCAGTAAGAGTGCTGTAATAGCAGTCAAGAACAGGCTTGCAACCTTCGGACGAAACGCCTGCCTTTTCATAATCAACTTTAAGTTCAATAGTTTCCTTCAACATAATACTTTCCTCACATTTCATCTGAAATATCAGGCGGTTTCCTGCTGAGAGCTTTCGGTCTGATCTGCCGCCTGAGTATTATTCACAGGTGTTTCATCAGACAGATCTACGCTAACAACATAGCCGTCATAATTATTGCCCGAAATATCATAGTGATACTCGGTATTATCATCACGCAGAGGCACTGGCACTTTAGATGTAGTGCTTTCAAGCGCCGCCTTTGTATAATACACAGCATAGTTCGTTTCATCATCAGCAGTAAAGAACAGCGGTGATTCAAAAGAATAATCCTTTACCTTTTCAAGAAAATCTTCAAATGACAGATCATTGTTCTTCATATATTCGGCATAAGGTTTTCCAACATATCTTAACCTGCTGCCGCTGCGCATAATAAAACCATATTTGCTGCAGTTATCCTTTATCCAGCTGTAATCTCCCTCAGTATTGAAATTTGAAAAAGTTCCTGCGGCTGTATCGTATATCATAAGGTCAATACAAGTGCCTGTGTACGCTTCATCATACTTTGAGGAATCATCATCGGACTGTGGTATCAGCTGGGATACCATAAGTGTTTTAAGTCCTGTACTTGAACTGAAATCAACGCCCAGCTTATTAAAGCTTTCAAGAGTCTGTCTGTCGCCGTTTATAAGTGTGCTGGAGGCATACATTATCTGATTTTGAGCGGTATCAAAAAGATATCCGTACACACCGTCCTGATCTGACGCTTCACCTGTAAACGGGTGGTCTGAATCTACCAGCAGAAGTCTGCCGCTGTTCAGAGCCGTACCGTTTTTCAGTTCATCATATTTATAATTGCCGGTAAGTTTTTTTACGCTCTTGTCTGCGGTACTGTCATTTTTCTTATCAGATCTTTTATCTGCAACAGATGACGAAGTATCGTTTTTAACAGTTTTATCTGACGCTGACGTAACGTTTCCGTGCGTGGATAAAGCAACGCATATCAGCAGAACTGCGGCAAGTGCTGCGGCAATATTTTTATATTTATATACTCTTACTTTTTTTGCTTCTGCCATAATCAATTCACCCTTTTCAGCTTGGATATAAAATAATTATAACATATTTTTTTAGTAAAGTACATATTTTAGCTGGCCACACCATGTACTTTTGTTACAGCACACAAAATACGCAGCTAAGTTTTGTGCAAGACAACAATTCGTAATTTATATTCTTTTATTTTTTGACATAATCCACAACCGACTTTATGAACAGTCTGCCCTCGGCAGTTTTGGAAAGAGCTTCAAAGTCACAGTTGCACACAACGACCTTTCCTCCGTCCTTTTCATACTCATAAAGCAGGGCAAGATTATGGTTTCTTTCAAAGTTGTCGATAGTACGGACGATGACATTTTTGCCCTCGGCATTGTCGTCAAGTATTTCAGAACGTGAATTCTGAACGATATCCCACCATACAGGGGTAGAATATTTTTCACTTGGGAACTCTGCAAGAGCAGGGTGCTTATTGTCAATGAGAAGTCCCATTGTACCCACAGGCTCAGGCTTTTCCATCATTCTTGAAATTATCGCAAACATATGATAGCACCAGAAATCCTGACAGTAGAATCCCTCGATAGAATTTTCAAGCTTGCTGAGATCAGGAACGATAAGAACAGTTTTGCCGTCCTTAAGGAGCTTTTCAGCCTCGTCATTAACGCTTTCAAAGATATATGCGCCGTTAAGCTCAACGCTCTTCACATCAGGTATAAGCTCCAGTTCATAGGTATTGCATATCTCAGTGCCGCTAAGTGCGATCTTAAACACAAGCTTATTTGACTTCGCAGCAGCAGGGAGTTTTACGCTGATATCGCAGATATCGGTATAGTTCTCATCAGCTTTTTCTGATATCTCAGCCTTTCCGCTGTCGATAACTTCGCCGTCCGCATAGGAAACAGACCATTCGAGAACAGAGTCGTTTATGCTCTTATCGCTGTAATTTACAGCTTCAATATGCGCCTTGAAATTCTCGCCGAGGGTATAGGTATACTTATCGAATCTTCCGAGAAGAACTATATCATTGCAGAACTCACGCCATTCTTTATCAGTAATGATACCCTTATTATCCATAAATGCGTCGAGCATACCGACAAGAGCAGTACCCTGACCGCTGAAATCCTGAATATCGAGTATCTGGAAACCGCCTAGCAGACGTGAACGGAAAACAGCCTCCATTTCCTCTTTATAGCAGGCTCTTGCAAGCTTTCCTGAACACTCAAAATAATCCTGTGCAAGCGGAAGAAGTCCCTTTGCGTCAAGTCTTTCTCTGAAAACTTCAAAGTTTCTTGCTTTGAGTGAGCCTGTGTATTTTTCAATTTCTCTGAAATCAGGATATGTTTCGTACTGACCGATCTCATGGGTAACTATCGGTACATTAGGGATAAAGTCTGCGTCAGCCTCGCTGGCTTTAACAGTTTTCATTGTAGTGCCGTACTGTATCTGAACTGTGCCGTCAGCCGCACATTCTGCAGACTGAGCCTTTTTAACAGGTCTGATTATGCTGTCATAATCGTGATCTGCGGCAGGCTTGTCTGTCTGTATATGACCGAGAGGAGCGTCACACATTGCATAAGAACCTCTTATAAGTCTGTCCTTAGCAAGTCTTACGCCAACAAAGAAATCATCATTTTCAATAACATTCGGGAACCACTGGAAGTTATTTGAACCCTGTGTATACAGATGTCTGTTATCGAAAGCCTTATAACCGCCGATAATATCGTTAAGCGTTTCCTTTGAACCCCAAAGCTCGTTGCCCATTGACATCATGCAGAACGAAGGGTGGTTGCCGAACGCTTTAAGGATAGCAAAGCCCTCAGAGGTGAGAAAGTCAAGTTCTTCTTTGTTATAGCCTTCTTCGCCCTCAACATAGATAGTTCCCCAGAAAGGCAACTGCGGTTCCATATAGATACCCAGCATATCCGCAGCGATAAATGCAGCCTCAGGAGGACAGCAGGTATGGAATCTGTAATGGTTCATACCGAATGACTTTGATATCTTCATCACTCTCAGCCACTCATCAACTGTACATGGAGCGAAAGATGTTTTCGGGAAGATCATACCGTCATGCTTTCCTCTGAGGAAAGTTTTCTTTCCGTTTATAAGGAACTTACAGCCGTCTGTCTTGAACTCACGCATACCTGCGATAACAGTTTCGCTGTCGCCGTTCACATCGAGTTTCAGCTTATAAAGTGCAGGGGTATGTTCGCTCCAAAGCAGGCAATCTTTGCCCATTTTATAAACAGCGTTTATCTTTCCGCCGCTGAAAGCAAATGTCTGAGTTTCGGGTGTATGTACTGTATCGCTGTTAAAGCTTTCAGCGCTGATAGTAACCATACCGTTTTCTGCGCCCACAACATCAGCCTTGACATTGAAAGTCTTTTTCTCAACATCTGCATAGATCATTATATTTTCGCAGTACGCCTGAGCATACTCGATCATTTCGATCCTGCCTGTTATACCGTTCCAGTTTGTCTGAGTATCAGGCGAGGTAAGATGACCGCCCTTTGTTTTATAGCCGACATTTGCAACGCAGACAGTGATCTCATGAACTCCGCTGCCGATATAGTCGGAAAGGTCATATATATGAGGCGAGCAAAGGCTTTCCTGTCTGCCGATCTTTTTTCCGTCAATATAAAGCTGAGTGATCCTTGTTCTTTCTAAGAAAAGCTTCAAATATTTGCAGTTTTCACTTGTATGTGCTGAAAAATCATAGCTTTTAGAAAACCATGCATAACCTTCAAAAAGATAAGTATCGGTAAGAAAACCCTCTTCCCTTTTGTCATTATACTCTCCTTTTTTAGCATTTGAAGTTGTATTAGGAAGATCTATGGTATCATTAAAAGCAGGTATAACGTCATTGTACTCCTTGTCAAGGAACAATTTCCATTCGCCGCTAAGATCGGTAGTTCTAATCATTTGTTCAAGCCTCCATATTCAAATATTAATAATTTACTTCACAATAATTATATCATAGAGCCGCTTGATTTGCAATAGCATTACTTGATTTTAACAAAGCGGTGCAAAAAATTAGTTGTATTTCATAAAAAAATATGATACAATAAAAGAAAACTAAAACGCATAAGGCGGTGATGAAAAATGCCAAAAAGAATTGACATTGCTATGCTGGCGCTTGCTATGATCTTTCCTCCTGCAAGCAGTTATTTTCATGAGTTATACTGTCATTATGAAAGTAGTGATGAACTGCTTGAAAAAGTTCTGAAAGACAAGACATATGATCTTCCGCCTTTTATTCGTGAACGTGCGGAAAATTTCAGAATGCATTATGCATATGAGCTTGCGGACTACTGTTATCAGAACGGGATAGATATTATTTCACTGGGCAGCGAGGATTTTCCGCATCAGCTCGCTGAAATAAGCTGTCCGCCAATAGTCATTTTCTGCAAAGGAAAAATTCCCGCAGTAAAAGGCATCTCAATAGTTGGTGCAAGAAAAGCTGACTCATACTCATTAAAAGTGGCTGAACATTTTTCTGCTGAATTTGCAAAGCAAGGCATATCTGTCATAAGCGGATTTGCAAACGGTATAGATACAGCCGCCCACCATGCTGCCGTTGAAAACGGTGGAAAAACTGTTGCTGTACTTGGCTGCGGCATAGATTTTGATTATCCTCACGGCAAGGGAGAACTAAAAGAAATTATTTCAGCAAACGGAGCTGTTATCTCGGAATTTCCGCCGCTATCCCCTCCTAAACCCGAATATTTTAAAATACGCAACCGAATGATATCCGCCTTATCAGAAGCAGTTTTAGTTATACAGGCATCACGACACAGCGGTGCGTTAAACACAGTTTCACACGCTCTTGAACAGGGCAAGGACATTTTCGTCATTCCGCCGAGAGATATTTTCAGTTCTGCTTACGCAGGGCAGATACTTCTTCTCAAAGACGGTGCGCAGGCAGCATACTTGCCTAAAGACATTTTGCTTTCCATATAGAAAAAAGCGGCAGGCTTTTACACCTGCCGCTTAAATATTGCAAAAATTACTTGATCATTGAAGCGATCTCGTCAGCGAAATTGTCTTCCTTCTTCTCAATGCCTTCGCCACGCTCAAAACGTACAACGTCAGCGATCGTGATAGTGCCGCCAAGCTTCTTAGCCTCTGCGTCAACATAACCCTGAACTGAAAGCTTATCATCCTTAACGAATGCCTGCTCGAGGAGGCAGTTTTCCTTATAGTACTTTCCAACCTTACCCTCAACGATCTTAGCCTTTACCTGCTCAGGCTTGTTAGCCATCTTAGGATCTTCTGACATCTGAGCGAGCATGATCTCCTTCTCCTTCTCAAGAACCTCAGCAGGAACCTGTGAACGATCAAGATATGCTGGGTTAAGAGCAGCAGACTGCATAGCTACGTCCTTACCGATAGCTGCAACAGCGTCAGCAGCAAGGTCTGTATCCATCTTAACGAGTACGCCGATGCTTCCGCCGTTATGAACGTATGAAGCAAGCTTTCCTTCGAGTCTTACGAAACGACGGATAACGATGTTCTCTCTGATCTTCATGCCTGCGAGTTCTGTAAGAGCCTCGTCAACAGTAGCTGAACCGCCGCTGATCTTTGTTGCCTTAAGAGCGTCAACATCAGCTGGATCAGCCTCGATGATCGTATTAGCAACAGCTGAAACGAATGACTTGAAGTCATCTGTGTTAGCTGCAAAGTCTGTTTCTGTGTTTACTTCAACGAGTACGCCAACTTCGCCGTTTACAACAGCAGCTACCATACCCTCAGCAGCAGCTCTGCCGCTCTTCTTAGCCTGAGTAGCGAGTCCCTTTTCTCTGAGTGTTTCAATAGCCTTATCCATATCGCCGTCAGCCTCTACAAGAGCCTTCTTGCAGTCCATCATACCAACGCCGGTAGCTGTCATAAGTTCCTTAATTTCCTGTACGGATACCTTACCCATTTTATATTCCTCCAAATCGTATACTTAATCAAGATAAGGCAGACAAATATTTTTAATTGCCTGCCTTGAAAAGTTCTTATTACTCAGCAGTTTCTTCGGTCTCTTCAACCTTTTCTGCTTCTTCAGCGGAAGCCTCAGCGTCTTCGCCCTGTCTGCCTTCGATGATTGCGTTAGCCATGCAGCCAGCGATGAGCTTTACTGCTCTGATAGCGTCGTCGTTACCAGGGATAACATAGTCAACATCGTCAGGATCACAGTTTGTATCTACGATAGCTACAACTGGGATACCGAGCTTCTTAGCCTCAGCTACTGCGATCTTTTCCTTTCTTGGGTCAACAACAAAAAGTGCGCCAGGGAGCTTCTTCATGTTCTTGATACCGCCGAGGAACTTCTCGAGCTTTTCAATTTCAAGCTTGAGCTTTGTAACTTCCTTCTTAGGGAGAAGGTCGAATGTGCCGTCCTCTTCCATAGCGTGGAGCTGCTCAAGTCTCTTTATTCTCTGTTCGATAGTCTTGAAGTTTGTCATCATACCGCCGAGCCATCTAGCGTTTACATAGTGTGCATTAGCTCTGAGGGCTTCTTCCTTAACAGAATCGCCAGCCTGCTTCTTTGTACCTACGAAGAGAACTTCGCCGCCGTTAGCTGATACTTCACGAATGAACATATAAGCTTCTTCAAGCTTCTTAACTGTCTTCTGAAGATCGATGATGTAAATTCCGTTTCTTTCTGTGAAAATGTATGGTGCCATTTTCGGGTTCCATCTTCTTGTCTGGTGACCAAAGTGTACGCCAGCTTCAAGAAGCTGCTTCATTGATACTACTCCCATTGTAGTAACCTCCTGTTTGGTTTTATTTCCGCTTATGCGGTTTACTTATCCTCCGGACGTCTTGACTTGCTTTCACCCTGAACTTTATCAGGGACCAACAGCAAAAGCCGTCCGTGCGAATTGCTTTAATATTATATCATACTTTCACCGATATTTCAAGAGCTTACAGAAATTTATTTTAACAAATCGTCGATCTTACAGCTTATATTTTTTGTGCATTTTGCATCATCAAAGTTCACAAGAATAGTATCCTCGCCTATAAGACTTATATTACTGCACTTTATAACTATATCCTCATCTCTGCCCATTATGCCGAAAGCCCTTGATCTGCCGTATACGATTATGGAAACTACGTTGCTGTTCGATGTATCCAGTTCTATATCATCGGCATATCCGATCTTAAGTCCTGTTTTGATATTGACTATCTCTTTATTTCTCAGACTGGAAAAGCTGCATATCATAACAAATCACCTGCAAATCAAATAATTTTGCGGAGATACCGCTTATGATATCATATTCCCATTGCAGCTTGTCTAATTACCGTTTTCTCTGTAATATTTATCAAAATACTCTCGATATTTTATATAGAGGCAGTCTGATATGTTCAATATAAACTCAGAATTTGTTGGCTTTTTATCCATTGCAAAGCATTCGGGAAAATACTTCTTTCTCACATAGTCGGGAGCATTCTTCCACATACTTTGTATGGCAAGCCTTATGCTTCTTTCAACTCTTGCAGCGGTCACACCGTAATGCTCTGCGGTATGGGGATAGACTACGCCCTGCATATTTACCCTTCTGCTGCGTTCAAACAGAAGATACATTACAGAATCTATAATATATGAACAGCCGCTGCGTGAAGAAAACAGTCTGAATTCTTTAAGTATTTCATATATTTCCGAACGGACTACTGTTTTAAAGCCTGCTGCGTCAAGCGGGGCATTCTCGCAGAGATATTTCATATGGCAGGCAATGGTCGAACAATTATACGGTGACGGAACACTTATGTCAACGCCTATTCCGGTCAGCTGCTCGATCACCTCATTATCCTCGTATGTATATATATTGTACAATATCGGAAAATGTTTTTCGCCACGAACGTCACTTACGATTTTCCGCACCTCGGAAACACCAAGCTTATTGCCGTCAAACACAACGATCGACGGTTTCAGATGCATGATATCTACCTGTATATCAACAGTTTTGTTTTTGCACAAAGAAACCAGAAATCCGAAATCTATAAGCTGATTTTCCAGATTTCTGTACTGTCCGTCATAATCCTGAGCGATCAGGATAGTATATTCTGAGAACATTATTCTCGCTCCTTGGATATGTTTTACTATACTTATAATTTGATTATAGCAAATTCAAACCGGATTATCAATGATTTATCCGATTATTAACAGCTAATACTTTTTTAGTTTACTGTTTTATATTCGGCGGTTTAAAGTAATTTAATAAATGTCGAACATTGCGCCATTATCCATTAATTTGCATTTTTAAGTTATGTGGAATATGATACCAGAATTTTTTCTGCATACTATGAGATATGGCAGGCAATAATTATATTAAACAAATCAAACCGACAGAAAAGATATGACGCACTAAAAAAAGTTAATTGTGCAGGTGTTGATATGCAATATAATAAAGTAGAGATCAGCGGCATAAATACCAATGATCTGAAAACTATCAAGGAATCGGAAAAGATCGAACTGCTTAAAAAGGCTCACAGTGGAGACAGGGCAGCAAGAGAAGAACTTATAAACTGCAATCTGAGATTAGTCCTCAGCGTACTTCAGAAATTCACAGGGCGGAGCGACTCCCCCGACGATCTTTTTCAGGTGGGAGTTATCGGTCTTATCAAGGCGATAGACAATTTTGACACATCATTAGATGTAAAATTTTCGACCTATGCTGTGCCAATGATATCGGGAGAGGTGAAAAGATTTCTGCGTGATTACCGCCCTATGCGTGTAAGCCGCTCTCTCCGTGATCTTGCGTACAAGGCTATGCAGGCTAAGGAGGCATATATCTGTCAGCATCAATGCGAACCCACAGTAGATCAGATAGCAGAGATCATTGGTGAAAAACGTGCTGATGTTGTTACAGCTATCGAATCGGTAACGGACCCTGTTTCCCTTTACGAACCTGTTTACTCTGACGCCGGGGACGCATTATACATTCTCGATCAGGTGGGAGATAATGATGATGACAAAAGCTGGCTGGACGAGCTTACAGTTAAAGAAGCCATAAGCAATCTTCTGCCGAGAGAGAAAAATATACTTTACCTGCGCTTTTTTCAAGGCAGGACGCAGGTGGAAGTTGCCAAGCAGATAGGCATTTCGCAGGCGCAAGTATCAAGACTTGAAAAAAGTGCGCTCAACAGAATAAAGTCACAGCTTTAGTCTAAGCAAAAGCTGTAAAAAGCCGCTCGGATATATCCTCCGAACGGCTTGCTGTTATATTTTTATAAATTCAGGCTTATGCTTTTCAAAGCAGGCAAGATATTTAAAGCCCGCAGTTTCAGCAAGCTCTATACCTTCTGAGATACCTTTTCCGAGGTCTTTTACGCAGTGCGCATCTGAACCCACAGTGATTATCTCGCCGCCAAGTTCTTTATACAGGCGGACATATTTTTCATCAGGGAAGGTCTTTCCGTATTTTTGTCTTAAGCCGGAAGTGTTTATCTCAATTCCCTTGACGTTATTGATGATAGTCTTGAATATTTCTCTTATGATTTCATCATATGAAGAGAGGTCTATATCTATTCCATATTCGCCGCAGATATATCTCAGCGGATAGGTAAGATGACCGAGAACATCAAACTTTCCCCATTTGCACATTTCAAGCATTTGTTCAAAATAGTCATCAAGGAGTTTGTATATCTCAGCTTTAGTCATAGAGTCATATTTAAGGTAGTAAAAATCATTTTCTCCTCTGTTCTGATGATGAGAACCGATTATAAAATCCAGATCCTTGTCAGAGGCAATAGTTTCGGCATTTTCTATATCCTGCAAAGGCTGACCAAGCTCTATGCCGATGATTATTTTCACACCGTTAAGTTTGCTTTTAAGATGTTCTTTGAGCCTTTTCTGCTCAGTAATGCTATCAATGGAATATTTTCCGCTGCCGTACATCATCATATCGTCCTGAGGTATATTATCCCTTTTATAATGCTCCACAGGATACCAGAAGTTGCAGTCGCAGTGATCCGTCAAGGCATAGTAAGACAAGCCTATCTCACTTGCACGTTTATACATAAGTTCAGCGCTGTCCGCAGCATCGGGGGAAAAGCTGCTGTGGGTATGCATATCCATAATCAGTCTGTTCATAGCATTACACCTCTTTTTTTATAAGTTCATACTGCTGAGTTAAAAATCTGCCTGCTTTTGCAGCCTCGCTGACAAAGGTTTCATATGTGGTTTCATCATACAGATTTGATTTTCCCATATACAGCTCCAGCGACATTGCTCCGCTGTAATCCACAGCTGCAAGCTTATGGAGAAACGCACTATAATCTATATTTCCGTCATAGGGTATAAGATGTCCGTCGGTCAAGCCGTCATTATCGTGGATATGAAGTCCGCTCAGTTTGTCAGAAAATTTGCTCAGGCAGTCTGTGCCTTTTGAGAAACAATTTTCGTGACCTATATCATAGCAAAATCTCACACGCTCGCTCTCACCGAACTCATTGAATATGGTATCAAGGAACTGCGGCATTTGTATATTTTCAAAAAGAAGATCCACTCCCCTTTTCTCAGCATGATCGACAAGCTTACTAAAGTTCACAAAACCAAATTTTGTGGGTTCAAAAGGCTTTATACCGTCTGTGGGGTGTATGACCATTTTTCTGATACCATTTTTCCCGCATATGTCTATACATTCAAGAGTACGGTCGAGAATATACTCACTTACATCACAGATATTCCACAGTGCATTCATTCTGTCAAATGGAGAATGAACATTTTCAATCTCCAGTCCGAATTTATCGGCAGTTTCATACTGAGTATATTTCAATCCTTCGGAGAATCCCAGCATGATTCCGTCAAAGCCGCTGTTCTTTATCAGCAGCAGTCTTTCCTCAAAGGATATCTTATATGTAAAGTCCGCATAAATATTAAGCTTCATATGATTCCTCAATTCTAAAAAATCGGGGAGAAACGAATATGTTCCTCCCCTGTGAAAATGTGATATCAGTTTTTAAGTGAATGCAGCGGTGCAGGGATCTGTCCGCCACGATTGATGAATTTGCTTGCAGATTCTTTCTTAAGCGGCATTACAGGTCCGCAGCCGAAAAGTCCGCCCCAGTCAAGTTCTTCACCGACTTCCTTGCCGATAGCAGGGATAACTCTTACTGCCGTTGTCTTGCAGTTTACCATACCGATAGCAGCCTCGTCAGCGATGATAGCTGAAAGTGTATCGGCAGGAGTATCACCAGGAACAACGATCATATCAAGACCAACTGAGCATACAGCTGTCATAGCTTCAAGCTTTTCGATACAGAGCGTACCGCTCTTTGCAGCGTCTATCATTCCTGCGTCCTCAGAAACAGGGATAAATGCGCCTGAAAGTCCGCCTATTCTTGAGCAAGCCATTACTCCGCCCTTCTTAACTGCGTCATTAAGGAGAGCAAGTGTAGCGGTAGTTCCGTGAGTACCGCACTTTTCAAGTCCGATCTCCTCAAGGATATGTGCAACAGAGTCGCCGACAGCAGGAGTCGGAGCAAGTGAAAGGTCAACGATACCGAATGGTACGCCGAGCCTTTCAGAAGCGATAGTTCCTACAAGCTGACCTACTCTTGTTATCTTGAATGAGATATCCTTGATAACGTCAGAGATCTTAGTGATATCAGCGTCAGGATACTTTGCAAGAGCTGCTCTTACAACTCCAGGACCTGATACGCCGACATTTATCATGCACTCAGGTTCGCCAACACCGTGGAAAGCACCTGCCATAAACGGGTTATCCTCAACTGCATTACAGAATACAACGAGCTTTGCTGCACCGAAACAAGCAGAATCAATGGTCTTTTCAGCACATTCTTTGATAATGCCGCCCATCATTTTTACAGCGTCGAGGTTGATGCCAGTTTTAGTTGAACCGATATTTACGGAAGAACATACTCTTTCGGTTTCTGCAAGAGCCTGTGGGATAGACTTTATAAGCTCGATATCTCCGTCAGAAAATCCCTTAGGCACAAGTGCGGAATATCCTCCGATAAGGTTTACGCCAACAGCCTTTGCAGCATCGTCCATTGCGTGTGCAAATTTCACAGGTGAACATTTGCAGGCAGCAGAGATTATAGCGATAGGTGTAACGGAAATTCTCTTGTTAATGATCGGTATGCCAAGTTCCTTTTCGATCTGCTCACCTACTTCGACAAGACGTGCAGCCTTTGTTGTGATCTTGTTATATACCTTTTCGCAAGCCTTATCTATATCGCTGTCGATACAGTCAAGGAGCGAGATACCCATTGTTATTGTACGGATATCAAGACATTCGTCCTGAATCATACGAATGGTTTCAAGTACGTCATATGTATTTATCATCTGTCAGAAGTCCTCTCATTAAATATGGTGCATACAGTTGAATATATCCTCATGCATTGTATGGATCTTAACGCCCATACTGTCGCCAAGCTCGGTAAGAGCATCAGACAAAGATGCAAAATCCGAATTGAGCTTAGATATATCAACTACCATTATCATAGCAAAAAGCTCCTGAAGTATTGACTGAGTAACTTCCTCAACGTTTGCATTAAATTCAGCGCACTTTGTGCTTACCTTTGCGAGGATACCTACTGTATCCTTACCAATAACTGTAACAACAGCTCTCATAAATCTATACCAGCCTTTCTGATCTAAGTATTGCTTTTAATATTATAACACATATAATCAATTTTGCCAATAGCTTTATTATGAATATTAAAGTAATTGATTTACTTCAATAAACTTTTAAAGTTCTGCAACAACGGCTTCTGACGCTTTTCCAAAAGCCTTTATACGTTCGTTTATCTGAGTATAGGCTGTCAGACGGACATAATATGTACTGCCCATGTTAAGCCCGCTCAATGTATATGATGTTTTATCTTTTCCGACAACAGTCTTATATCTGCTGTTTCGGAAATTTTCATTATCGCTGTACTCGATGCGGTATCCGAATGCGCCGTCGATCTCATTCCATGATACGGTCAGCGAACTGTTGCCGATCTTTTCAACTTTAAGATCCTCCGGTCTTTGCGGATAAATAGTGTAGTAAGCAAGTCTTATTCCACTGTAATTCCCCTTGAAGGTTATTTTTGCTATGGCAAGTCCCGTATAGTCATTGTTGATATACTCAACATCAAAGTCAGTACCCTCCTGAACTCTGACATCACCATTATATATATCAGGCAGAACTTCTATTGTCTTGCCCTCATATACATAGCTGCCCATTTCGGAATATGTAAGCTCATCTGATCTTTTCGGGAGAATGTTGAAATCCTTGACAACAGTCCCCTTATAATTTCCTTTGAAGTTTACATTTATATGACCTACGCCTGCGTTGATGTTGTCAGTATAAGTGAAATAATAATCCTTGCTGTAAGTCATTTTTTTGCCGTCCATATATACATCTAAAGACGGACGTATCTCGCTGCCTGTAAAGTATCTTGTGTTGACATAGCCAAGCTTCACATTTTCGGCAGTTTTAGGCTCTATCTTGAATGTTACTGTCTTTACACCCTTGCAGCTGCCCGTTCCTTTTATGACAGCATAGGCTGTTCCTGCTGAAACATTATTTACATAGGATATGCTGTAATGCTCCCCTGCTTTAAGTTTTGCAGAGCCGTATGAAACCTCAAGGTTTTCCTGCGTTTTGGCTGTACCGTCATAGGTACATTCTTCAAAATTATCGACTGTACATTCAGAAAGGTCAACTGACACTACATTATAAACGGCAGATATTACAGTGTCCTCAGTAATATTCTCAGAGCTGCCCTCCCAATGGTCGAACTTAAGTCCTTTGACATATGGTGCGGCAGGTTCTTCGGCATTTTCGCCGTAATTTACGGTCTGAGTTTTTACAGTATTTCCGAAATTATCAAGGTATGTTACTGTAAAAGTCTGCTTTTCCCACTTTGCATAAAGCACGTTATCCTGCGATATATCGGAAAGTACCTCTATTGGTTCAGAAGTAAATTCGCTGTCAGCATACCAGCCTGCAAATACATAACCCTCTCTTTCGGGAGCGGCAAGTTCAACTGTATCACCCTCGTTTACTTCAACAGGGTTATCTTCGCTGTTGACACCACCGTTGAGCTTATATGTTATTGTAAAGCTTTCAGCCTTTACAGCCTTTGCGGTTACTGTTGTATCGGCGGTGAAAATATTATTTTCGCTTATCTGCTCATCATCAAGATACCAGCGGAACTTATATCCGTCATCCGCTTTTACCTGCGGAAATTCTGCCTTGCCCTGTGAGTCTGAATAAGACAAATAAATATCGTCATTTACATTGAAAGTTATCTTATGAACAGGCTCTTTGCCGTAATTTGCAGCCTTTGGTATCTCGTCAAAGCACCAATCTCCACTGTCATATTGCTCTCCGCCAACAGTATTCAGCATATATGCGGTTTCCTTTGTATCATCAGCATACGAATTTGACACAAAGGAATTTTCAGCCAAGCCGAACAATTTTTCTTCGCTGTCGTCAGATTTTGAATTGCCGTAACAGCTGTCTGCTGTGGAGTTTATAAGCTGAGCCGCAATAAGACCGCTTTGCTCTTCTGCAGTGATATTTCCATTAAATCCACAGTGTAAAATATAGGAATCCTCTGCTTTTCCGACTATTGCACCGACATTTTTTCCTGTAAAAAAACTGTCTTTAACAGTAAGGTCGCTTACAACTGAATTACTTGTTATAAGCGGAAAAACGCTTGCTGTGCCGTCAGTATTTACACATTCTATGGAGCTGAGCATATATCCGTTTCCGTCAAAATATCCTTCAAACGCATTGTCATCACTGCCGGCAGGAACAAAATCACAATCAGTAAAATCTATATCATTTTCAAGATATACTATTTTCCCTTTATATGTATTGCCCTCTGCAACGCTTTCGGCAAATTCGTTCCATTCTTCCGCTGTGGAAATGGTTTTACGACTTTCTTTTTTCTCTGCTGCTGAATTTAAAAGCAGACGGCTGTTTCTTACATCTGACACAGAGGCATTTTTATTTGCGGCTGTTTTAAGCGCTTTATTTCTGCTCTTAGCCATTCCTGCGGTTTCGGAATATGAGTCGGCAAGTTCTTTCAAGCCGTCCTTATCTGGTTCAGATACATCGGAAGTATAGGCATTTATATAAATGTTATTATATCCCGAAGTTTTGCAGTCGTACCACTTTCCGCCTGTGGAAACAAAGCTTTCTCCGCTGCCGCTTTGCGATGTACCGCCGCCCTCGCAGAGAATATAGCTGTATGTTCCGCTGTATTCAAGGGTCAGCACGACAGAAAATTTTTCTCCTGCTTTAAGTTTCGGATCATTTTCGGTTTTAACGGTGTAAAATCCGTCACGGCATACACTGCCGCTCATTTGTGATATTCTCTCTCCGCTCTGAGGGGCGGAGCTGTTTGGCGATCTGTAAACAGATATCTTATAGTCAACATTTTCGCCTTTGGTGTTCATAAGAAAGAACGATACTTCGGACAGTGTTTCTTCCTTTTCTGCTGTGAACACATTTGCACCTGTTATAGAATTTTCAGCATAGGCAAGCACCATATTAGTGCCGTTCGTATATGTATAAACATTGTCGGCATTGCTGTTCTCTTCCATTTCATAGGTGCAGAAATATTTCATTTCAGGCTCTTCATAAGAGATGTAGTAGCAGCCGTCCTGTGAAAATCCTCCCCATGAGCCTTTGACGAGCCATGCGCCGTTATTTTCGGGGCGGTTATCCTCTGAGAAATTCTCTCTGCTGTAATCATCGTCCCAGCCTATGATAGTGACAGAATGATTTATCATACTGCTGTTTGGGCAGTAATAGCTTTCATTATCGGCAGAAAAATATTTTTCATTGGTAAAATACGATACCGATACTCCGCCGTTATTCATTACCGCAGCTTTTATATCTGCTGTATTTTCTTTAGGAATGTTCTGAGCCGATCTCAGATGATATTCACACACATCACGCTGCCGGTCAGACAGTTTTGCATTCTCTGCCGTTCCGTCAAGGAAAGGTGCATCGTCCTCATACTCAACACCTGAAAATCTCGACATTGCAAGGGCAGCCGTTATCCAGTTACCGCCGTTCTGATACGGATCATCGACCTTTGTTCCCTCATTGCTGCCTATGGCTGTATTCTGACCGAACCATGTCAGTGCAGATTCAGAAAGGTCAACAGTGCTGTTGGCAAGTCCCTGTGAAACAAGGTTTTGCTCTGCACAAGCGATAGCTGAAAATGCCCAGCAGGACTGTGTTGACTGCTGATTTTTTACAGGCGTTACAGTATTGCTGTTTCTGAGATCAAATGCTGAGGGTAGCTCAGATTCATCAGTCTGAGAATTATCCGCACCTGTATTTTCTTCCGACAGGCGCATTTCTTTCAAGGGTTTTTCAGCCTGCTCAATAGAATAGCTCATATTTCCCTGTGAAAAAGAGATATCCAGAGTTTTAGGCTCAGCATTTTCCCCTATATCCACAGCATACACTGAGGACATACACACTAACAAGGCTGTTGTAAATGCAGCAGCACGGCTCATAAACTTCATTTCAATGCCTCCATTATCCTATTATTTTTATTTTTTTCTTATAATCATTTATGCGTTCTGTATTTTGGCTATTGATGCACATTTGCTGCAATGCAGACGCTTTAAGCTCCAGCGAACATATCCTGCGGCTATGCTCAGACAGATTTTCAAGTCTGCTGAGAGATGTATCATAGGTCAGCGTTCTGTTGGACGCTTTTGAAAGTATTTCTGTTCCTCTTTTATTAAACGCCAATATCCTGCCGTAAGGCACAGGCTTTATATCTTCGCACCTCACACCGAGAACAAGGTGTAACAACATTCTTCTTACCCTTGCCATTGTAATATTACGGCTCTTGAATTTCTGACAGAAATCAGCCGCAGAGGTGCAATTCTCACGGACAGCCATAAATCGGTTTATCATATTTTCGTTCATATCGGGCAGCAGAGAAAGCTCATCTCTGTCGGCTGTAAGTATCTTATATAGAAATATCCTGTCAGCACAGCGGATATCATAGACCGTACTTTCAGGAACATAAGGCATAAATCCGCCCGCATTTTCTGAATTGCATAGCAGACTTCTTATATAAGACGCACTGGCCATTGAATTTTCAGCTGTATGGCTGTCATGGTCGCTGCCTGATCTTTTTACACAGTTCGGTTTTATCCACTCCGCAAGATCGTTAACGGCTTTTATATACTCTACCGCAAGCACATTATTCGGCTTTGAAAAGATCTCCCCCAAGCCTGCCTTTTCCGCAGCTTTTGCAACTGCAAGAGGATATGACGCTCCCGCTGAAAGCAGTTTTTTTACTTCATCAGACTCTTCAAGTTCAGCTGAAAGTTTTGCAGCCTGTTCAAGCTGACTTATATCCTCATTCTCACAGCCGAAAGATATCATATCCACAGTCCCCTCGCCCAGTCCTGCAAGGAGCTGAACTGCCGCTCTGGCAAAGACTTCCCCGTTTGAGCATGAATAAGGCGCAGGCAGCTCTATAACAAGATCAGCTCCGTTTTCCACCGCTTTCTGCGCTCTGTAATACTTATTGAAAACAGCTATATCGCCACGCTGAACAGAACAGCCGCTCATCACCGAAACGATATGAGTTGCCCCTGCTTTTCTTGTCTGCATTATCTGATATTTATGACCGTTATGAAAAGGATTGTACTCAGCCACAATGCCTGCTGTCAGCATATATGCCTCCCTGAATATAAGTTAAAATATTACGAAAGATAAAAACATTCACTATAAAATTGTGCAATATGTATATTTAAGTCAAACGCACTTGAAATTTCTTTAAAATACTGATATACTATTAGTATATGATATTATGGACTTAAAGTCAAGTCCATTATACCACAATCTTTTTCGGAAGGAGATAATTTCCAATGAAAATTTTAGTAGTAAACGCAGGTTCATCTTCACTTAAGTATCAGCTCCTCGATATGACGGACGAGTCCGTTATCGCAAAGGGTAACTGCGACCGTATCGGCGTAGACGGTCATGTAAGCGCTAAGACAGGCGACGGCAGACACCTTGAGGCTGACTGCAACTTCCCTACTCACACAGAGGCTTTTGAAAAGCTCGTTGAGGTCCTTACAACAGGTGAAACAAAGGTGATCGACTCTATGTCTGAGATCTCCGCAGTAGGTCACAGAATAGTGCAGGGCGCTGAGGAATTCAAGGAGACCTGCCTCGTTACAGATCAGGTCATCGACGATATCGACAATCTCGCAGAACTTGCTCCTGTACATAACCACCCACACGCACTGGCTCTCAGAGCTTGCAAGGCTGTACTTCCAGAGGGTACTCCACAGGCTGTTGTATTCGATACAGCTTTCCATTCAACAATGCCTAGAAAGGCTTATCTCTATGGTCTTCCATATGAGTGCTATACCGATCTCCATGTAAGAAAGTACGGTTTCCATGGCACATCACACAGATATGTTTCAGGCGAGCTTGCAAAGATCATGGGCAAGCCTATTGAAGAACTTAAGATAGTTTCATGCCACCTCGGCAACGGTTCTTCTATCACAGCTATCAACGGCGGCAAGTCTGTTGATACATCAATGGGATTTACTCCTCTTGACGGTCTGGTAATGGGTACAAGATGCGGTTCAGTTGACCCTTCTGCTGTTGACTACGTTGAGAAGAAAATGGGATTTACTCCTGACCAGATGACAGAATACATGAACAAGAAGTCAGGCTTCCTCGGACTTTCAGGAATCGGTTCTGACAACAGAGATATTCAGGCTGCTGCACAGGACGGAAATGAGAGAGCACTCATCGTAAGCGAGATCTTCGCTTATCAGATCAAGAAGTTCATCGGCTCATATGCAGCTGCAATGAACGGTGTTGACGCTGTTATCTTCACAGGCGGTATCGGTGAAAATGCTCCTGAAGTAAGAGCTGCTGCCTGCTCAAATCTTGATGTTCTCGGAATTTCTATCGACGCTGAAAAGAATCTTTGCAGAGGTATCTGCAAGGAGATCTCAACTGACGATTCCAAGACAAAGGTTTACGTTATCCCAACAAATGAAGAACTTCTTATCGCAAGAGATACACTTGCACTTATTTCAAAGAAATAATTTTATCAGATACAGAAGATACAGAAAAATCCGCTGTCAGTTAAGTCAGCGGATTTTTTATGCTTATTTTGCTTGTTCTTCAAGTTTCTTTGAAATACTTTTTGCGATCGTTTTAAGTGCCTTGATGCGGGCATATTTCTTATCGTTGCCCTCTATAACAGTCCACGGTGCAAATTCGGTAGAGGTCTTTTCTATCATTCGGTCTACTGCCTTTTCATACTCGTCCCATTTTTCTCTGTTACGCCAATCCTCATCGGTTATCTTCCAGCGTTTGGACGGAGTATTCTCACGCTCCTTAAATCTGCGGTACTGCTCATCTTTATCAATGTTTATCCAGAACTTGACTATTACAGCGCCCCAATCGCTTAGCTGTTTTTCAAACTCGTTTATCTCCTGATAAGCCATATCGGCACGTTTCTGCGGAGTTATCTTTTCGATAGGCTCTACCATTACTCTGCCGTACCACGTTCTGTCAAAGATAGTAAAGTGACCGTCATTTTCAAGCCTTGTCCAGAAGCGCCACAGATAATGTCTTGCAAGCTCAGACGGTTCGGGTGCAGCTATGGGGTGGACTTCATAACCTCTCGGATCAAGTGCAGAGGCAAGCCTTTTGATATTTCCGCCCTTGCCGCCTGCGTCCCAACCCTCGTAAGCTACGATAACAGGTATCTTTTTCTGATAGCAGATATTCTGCAGTTCAAAAAGCTTATCCTGCCATTTTTTCAGCTGCTTTTCATAGGTTTCATCATCTATTGACTTATCCATATCTATCTCAGCAAGTTTCTGAGTGCTTTCCGTTTTGAATTTTTGTGGGATATTATCTGACAGAGGAAGTTCGGATTTTTCATAATAAGGAGCATTTTTCTCCGCCGCTGCACAGGCGCACTTTATGGCATTAACAACTGTATCAAGCACAGTCAGCTGTGCAGTCGTTTTATCATTTGCAGGAATGATATGCCATACTGCATTGGCGGTATTGGTTTCGGATATCATTTTATCATAATGCTTTAGATATTTGTCATAGTGATCGTGATTAAAACTGTCTGACTTTTCAACTCTCCATGAGGTTATGCTGGAATCAGCAAGCTTTTCAAGCCTTTCTTCCTGCTCGCTCTTTGTGATATGCAGGAAGAATTTTATTATAAGACAGCCGTCGTCTGTAAGCTGACGTTCAAAGGTTTTTATATCGGCTATCCTCTGTTTGCATTGGTGCTTATCTATCTCACCGAGCATATATGCATTTACAGTGTCACGATACCAGCTCCTGTCCAGAAAGAGAAGTTCTCCTTTTTTAGGCAGAGCCTCCCAGTACCTTGTCATCCACGGTTTTCTCTTTTCAGACGCACTGGGCGCACGGAAAGATACCACTCTGAAAAATCTCGGATCAAGGTATTTAATGAGTTTGGCTATCTGAGAACCTTTGCCTGAACATGACCAGCCGTCAAAGGTGATTATGACAGGCAGCTTTCTTTCCTTGATAACATTTTCAAGTTCGGAAAGCTCACAGCGCAGCGCCTCGATAGTCTGCTGAACATCTGATTTTTTAGTCTTTTTCTGTTTTACGTTTTCAAGCATTTTATCATCTCCTGATATATTCTTTAATTCATTATACATAATGTATCCACAAAAGTATATAGTCATTCTGTATAAAAATATAGCTTTTTATTTGTTAATACGGAGTTAATATATGTGATGTATACTATCTAATCATAATATATTATACCCATAAATATAAAGGCAACACCGCACGAGGCACACATAGCGGATTTGCCTTAAACATTTTTGCATTGAAAGGTCTTGGATATGTCCGATAAAAATAATATCGAAAATCAGAATCTTATTCCTGATGACGATTATGAATACGAAAAAAAGCTTGCTGAGGAAGAGCGTTCTCGCCGACTTGCTGAAGAGGAAAAGCTCAGAGAGCAGGCTGAAAATGAAAAGAAGCTTGAACGTCAGCGTGAGAAGGAACGTGAAAAGCGTATCGCTCAGGAAAGGCTGGAACTGCTTCAGCTGAAAAACGGCGTTATTGATGAATCTCAGTCCACTATCAAAGAGGAGCATGAAGAAAAAACAAAGCTCAAAGGTATGGCTTGGATATCAAATTTCTGGTATCATTACAAATACATGATAATATTCATGTCATTTATTGCAGCTGTGGTGATCTTTATAACTTACAGCGAAATAAAGAGAGAACGTCCCGACCTGACTATATTGATGATAGCTGACAACGGACTTGCACAGCGTGACAAAGAGCTGGAAGAGTTTTTTGAAAAGTACACAGACGATACCGATGATAACGGATACGTCCACGTTTCAGTAATAAGTGTGCCGCTCAGTCCTAACAGCGATTATCAGACAGCAAACGCAAACTCTTCAAAGTTTTTTGCTCAACTGCAGGCAGGCGACGCTATGATAGTTATAACCGATTCCAACACGGATGAGGAATATAAAAACCTTATGGATCCTACGCTTGGCGAAGATTTCCCAGGAAACAAATATATTGACGAGCTTGGATTCAGCTTTAATTCAAGAGTAATGGCAGACGAACTAAAGTATGAATATATGCCGAACGATGTGCATATGTCAATCAGATATCCCGCAAAGACTATGGATCTTTCACTTGAAGAGTCACAGGAGAATTACGATAAGAGCTTTGTGGTATTCAAGCGTATAGTTGATGATATCACTCAGAGATGTGAAGAGTCAAATGATCCGGGACTTGAAACTGAGCCGATAAAATATGACACCGACGAAAAGTCCGAAGAAAGCACACAGGACAGCATAAAGGCTGATGAAAAAGACTCATCTACTGTCGGTGCAGGCAACGATCAATAAACTAACTTAAAACTGAATAATAAAAAGATCCTCGTTCAACAGAATCGGGGATCTTTTTATATGTTAATATGTTATGGGAAAATTATTATTTTAATTTGTTTACATCATACTGTAAAGGTTATGATATATTGGCTGACCGCTGGCAATAGATTTATCCTGCGATGAAAGCAGATAACTGCAATACTCCTTAAGGTCATAGTTATTCTCGCCGCTTTCGGTTATCTCGATATTGTATTCCTCAGAATAGATCAATGTGCAGACATAGCCGCTGCTGCGCCATGAAAATGATTTGAATTGGCTGAAATTGCTGAACTTACAGGTGAAACAGCCGTCATTTTCAATAACTTCCGATATTTCAAGAACGTCCTTTTCTGCCTTAAGACCAGTACCGAGAAGCTTTCCGAGGGCCTCCTTTGCTGTCCATAGGACGGTCAGGATAACGTCCTGCTCATTTATAAATGAGGAGAAATCAAGCATCATTTTTTCACGGAATGTGAGCATACTTTTCTCCATTTCCATATTGCGTGGATCAAACTTTTCAACGCCCAGACAAACAGGAAATCTCAGATCAAAGACTGCCGCCGCACCGAGTGATTCAGTATGAGATATGCTTACGTTATACTTATCCGCCCCGACTATAAGAGGTTTGCCGAACACGTCGTTTACTATCGACACAGATTTAGGATCAAGTTCATTTTCAAACTCACCCACAGCGGATTTTGCAGATATCCTGCCCATAAGGTAGCTCTTTTTTCTTTCCTCATTGTCAAAAGAAGAAAAAACTCTGCGCTCATAATCGCTTATCATATTCTTGCTGAAAGCCATAAGCTGTTCTGAGCTTTTTTCTGTTATGATAAATGACACTACTCCCGAAAAGCAATTCTCACCATTTTCAGCTTCGATTTTGAATATCGGCATAATATAAACACGTCTTTCTGTTAGTTAATTAAGTTAATTTCGTATTTACAAGCAAACAATAAAATTAGAATAATTTTTCATATTGTTATAACTTATAATAATATAATACCATATATACGCTGCATATGTCAAGTTTATCACTGCAGATTAATTGAATTTTGTTATGTTTGTATATTTATATAAGTTAATTTTATTGTTTATTCCTAATTGTTAGTTTGTTTATATAAATAGACGATAACTTTTTTATTAACTATGCCGAAAGCTCAAAGTTCATTTATTCTGGATATGCAAAGCTTTCAAAATTATCTTTTATCATTCCATAATTATCATCGAAATTCTACATATATTTCTTTGCATTCAAAAAATCATCTGCACCGCTCGGTATTACCCGAACAATGCAGATGTTTAATTAATCAAATTTTAAGATATTATGTTTATTCTCTGTTTTTAAGCACCTCAACAGGTGAAACCTTTTTGAGTTTGTTTACAAGCAGAGCGTTTATAATCAAGTATATCACCATTATGCCTGCAAATATACCCGCATACAAATACCATGGGAATTTCATATTCATTCCGCAGCTTGTGTTTGCGATCATCCAAGGGTATATAAGATCGGCAATAAGCTTTGACAGAGGTATGCATATTACCGCTCCGATAGCAACGATATACATATTGCCGTTGAGATAAAGCTTTCTTATTTCCTTTACTCTGAATCCGAATATTTTTATCAGCGATATTCCGAATCCTGCTCGGTCTATCATAACGTTCATCATAAGGTACATTACCACAAAGAAAATCACAACAGCCACACTCGTAAGCATCTGCACCAGCGGCATAAGAAGTTCAAGGAAAACGTCTGCTGTGCGGTTGATATCATCTTTGGTCGTGATAGAATAGATCCTTCCGCTGTCAATATCAAGTTCCTTGTCAGAAAGGACAGCATTGTAATAATCATCGTCCTGTCCGAACAGCTCACGCATACTGTCTATATCCATAAAAACAGTAAGTCCTGCGGAATAATCTGCAATGCCGTTGATTGTGAAAGCATAGTCCATTTCATTTGCACTGTCGGTCAGTATAAGTTTATCACCTACTGACAGTCCATATTTCTGCTGAACAGATTTGCTCATAACTATGCTTGACTTTCCGCTGACAGTTTCGCAGTCGAAATATTTGTTGTTATCATCGATTCCCATTATCATAACGTCAAGAGTATAATCAAGATATGTTTTGGAAAGTGACTTTGTATATACAGCTTCTCCGCCCTCTGGGACTTCCTTTTCAGGATATTTCAGAGTGTACATATATTCATACTTAGTATCCGCTTTGGTTTCCTTCTTGACATTATCGCAAAGCACATAGCAGTTAAGACCTATCATAAATATCAGCAGTGAGATGAGCATAGCAAAGACAACTGTAAGTCCTGTTCTTGCCTCTCTTATCATTTGTCTGATCTTGAAAGTAGTTATAAAATTCTTACTTTTAAGGTTTATCTTCTTTACATCGGTCACTTTCTGTTCGTCCTTTATAAGTGAGAGCGCTGTCTGTGACAGACGTTTATTTATAACAAGATAGTTGACTATTGCCGAAACAACAGGCGGCATTATAATACTGTAAACAAGCAGATACGGAGGTATTGATGTGCTTATTTTTGGTATCGAGAAATAATTATAGCTGTCCTGCATCTGATACTGCACACCTATCGGCGTCATAGCCACAAGTGTACCTATAATTCCGCCTATGAAACATATTACAGTCGGCAGAGTTATATAATGCTTTAAAAGGTCACGTTTTTTTACGCCAAGCGCATACATTGCTCCGATAACGCTGCTTTCTTTCTGTATCTGATGTATAACGAATACTGAAATAACGTATGTGAAAAGTATCATTACTATTACGCCTGCAACTATACCGGCCTGCTTATGTATAAGCACGTCAGCAGCCGCACCCTTTATTCTCGGATTATCCTCCGCCTTGATAAATGTAGTGAGATTATCTATTTCATAATCGAAAAGCTCGTCGATAACATCATTTGTTTCCTTATCGAGATCTGTTACACCGTCATAGAGTTCTTTTGAGCCGTCAGCAGCGTCTTTTACGCCGTCTGCATACTCCTTTGTTCCGTCAAGGTACTCCTTTATGCCGTCCAGTGAGGTTTTAAGTGATTTTATATCTTCGCTTTTTGTCTGGCTGTAAAGTTCATCAAGTGTCTTTCCATAATTATCGGCTTTGAGCGTCTTGTTTACACCCATTGCCGCAAGTGATGAGTTTGCCTGTGAGATAAATCCGTCAAATATCTCCTCTGCTCCGTCGGTAAGCTCTGAGCTGTTTTCATCAAGCTCTTTTATGCCGTCATTAAGCTCTTCCGCTCCTGATCTGAGGTCTGCTATGCCCTCAAGCAGGTCATCTTTCTTTCCTATGGTATCTTCGATAGTTTCCTGAAAGAATTTATCTTCGACCGCATTGTAGTCAAAGGAAAAATCCTTTATCATTGATTTCAACTTTTCATCGCTGAGCTTGCCATTCAGAAGATATGCATATGTATACTCCTCTGCCGCCTGTGAATTGTTTTCACACATTTCGGTATACTGTGAATCATCGACAAAAGCAAGTCCGAAACCCTCGCTTTCAGCCGCTGTATCTGCTATATTTTTTACAGGAAGATCATAATCGGGAACACTTCCGATACCGACTATTTCAAGTTCGCTGCCGCTGACAGTTATACTGTCGCCGACTTTATATCCATTGACCTCAGCGAAACGCTTTTCGATAACCATTTCGCCTTTTTTATCAGCAAGTCTGCCTTCATCAAGATCTATCAGATTTACCTTCTGACGTTTTTCCATTACCCTCAGAGTTTTTCCGTCCTTGATATCTATATCCATGCTGAACTCTTTTTCAAGTGTGCAGCCTTTCTTTTCTATCTTAGCGATCTGATCGTCCGTCAGAGGTATAAATACGCTGAACTCGCCGTCCTCACATTTGTTTGAAATACATTTTTCATCTGTTCCGTCGATAATACTGTCTGCCGCACCGACAACGCTGATCACGATATACATACCCATAACTATGAGCAAAGTAAGCGCAAGATAGCGCATGAAATTGCTTTTGAGATCACGGGGCAGACGCTTTCTTAAAACCTTATTCATTATAGATCCTCCAGCTCTGCGGCAGGTACTCTGCTTTCGTTTTCATAATCTTTTTTGATAAGTCCGTCCTTGACGATTATAACTTTATGCACCATATTTTTTATTGAATTATTGTGAGTAACGATAAGCATGGTCGTTCCATATTTCTCATTTATCTTTTCCAGCAGGATAAGAATATCTCTGGAAGTTTTTGAATCCAACGCACCTGTCGGTTCGTCACAAAGCAAAAGCTTAGGATTTTTTATAAGCGCTCTCGCAATGGCACATCTCTGCTGCTGACCGCCCGAAAGCTGTGACGGGAACTTGTTCTGATGTTCGGTAAGTCCCAGAGTATCAAGAAGTTCGTCCATATCAAGAGGATCTTCCGCAAGATATTCACAAACCTGAATATTCTCCCTCACCGTAAGGTTTGGCACAAGGTTATAAAACTGAAAAATAAATCCGAGATTATCTCTGCGGTAATCGGAAAGCTTATCGGGATCAAGTCCGAATATCTCCTTGCCGTCAACCTTGACCGAACCTAAATCCATAGTATCAAGTCCGCCGATACAGTTGAGCAGCGTGGATTTTCCCGAACCGGAAGTTCCCTGTATAACGCACATCTGACCCTTTTCAACACCTGTTGATATCCCTTTCAACACCTGAATATAACTTGAATCCTTACCATAGCTTTTCTTCAGATCCTTTACTTCAAGATACATAAAATAGCCCCCTTGATAGTCTTTATATAAGTTAGATATAGCTAACTTATAATCAAAATAGTCCAAATTCTTTACAGTTACGCACGACTTGCATAACGCTGTTATGTAGATAACAATGTTATGTTAGCATAAATTTTTCGAATTGTCAAGTGTTTTTCAGCATTTTTTTAATAATTGCGCAAATTGCACATTTCAGCAATAAAATAAGGTCTGCACAGGATATGTTCTGCACAGACCTTTATTAAGATCATTGATATTATGATAAAATTTTATTCTCATTATCAGCAATGTGTTTTCTTATAACAAAGCATTCAATTTCAGATCATCCGTCTAAAAATATCAGACCATTGAGTCAAGCTTTTTCTGCAATTCTATCATATGGTTTCTGCAGGCGGTTATCTCACCTGTATACTTGTTGAACCATTCAACATCGTTTTCATTAGGCTCTTCCTGCAAAAGGATAGCCTGCACAAGCGCCGACTGAGAACGTGATCTTTTTCTTTCGATCTCTTCAATAGTCTGCTTGCACTTCTTTATTTCTTTTTTCAGCTGCCTTTTCTCGTTCATAAAATACCATCCTTATCTATAAGTATTCTGAAGATCAGTTTCCCAGTTTATCGACAGACTCTACTATCTCGTCTGCCTCGTCATATCCTTTATCCAGATCTTTGATTATATCCGTCAGAGCAGTTTTCGTATCTTTCAGCTTGTCTTTCATCTGCTCAGGATATTTCACATAGCAGTAATGCAGTTCGTTTATGGTTTTCTGTTCATCGGTATAACCGTCTATAAGGAACACCATATTTCTTGCTGCGCCAAGATCTGAGATCATCATATTATACCTTATCTCAAAGTCCTTTTCGTCTTTAAGGTAGGTATCTATCTCATCTACTGCCTCTTCAAGATTCTGCTTATATTTCGCCTTGTATGTATCCTGCACCTCTTTGGATTTATCAACATAAAGACCTATCATCACGAAAAGTCCTGCGAGAGCGGCAAAGAACATAATAAAAGCCGTTACCATTTTAGCCTTCATTATTTTCTCTTGATTCATCTTCTCCCGCCTCCTTTTCTGATATTTTTTCTATATAGTTTTCTTCATAGAGCTTTTGCTTTTCTTTTTCGATAGCCTCACGGATAAGCTTTTCCTTTTCCTCGTCAGCATCTTCCTGTGAACTGTCCCTGCTTTCAAACCTTATTCTGCGTATGGTGATGACCTCATACACCGATATACACAGCATAGGGATTATCACCGCCACCATAAGCAGCTTTTTCCCCGACGCAAAAGAATTTATCCATTTCAGAAAAGCCGATTTGCCGCTGTATATGCCAACGACATTTTCTTTCTTTACAGCTGTGCTGTCCTCATAGGTATTCGCATCGCCTTTGGTAATAAATTCGCCGTTTTCATTTACACCAACTATCCTATGTGTATTCAGCATTCCGTATATTTCGCTGTCCTCAGAGTAAAACGTTATTATATCCCCTGTTTTCAGCTTATCTGTATCAACGCTTTTTATGATAACATAGTCACCCTCATGTATCGAAGGCTCCATACTGCCCGTAAGCACTCTCGCAACGCTGCGCCCAAATACTTTAGCAGGCTTTCCCTGATAGTTACACATTGCGACATACACAACAAATATCAATAGCACCGCAAGCAGGATACCTGCAAGTATGCTTATGATTTTTTTCAGACGATTGAATAGATCAGCGATCTTGACTACCTCCCTACTTAAGACTTCTCGCCTCAGCTCTTTCCTTGAAATATCTTGCTATTCTCTGAACTGTGCTTACATGATACTTCTTGTAAAGCTGTTTCATTTCATTATCAATAGCAGCCTGTTCCTGCGGTGTACGCTGTACAGGAATATACGGCTTTGGATTTTTCTTGTTGTTCTTACGCTTTTTGCGCTTGAACTTCATAAAATCTATCTGACGTTTTATCTTATATTTCAGCATAGGTGAATACTTTGCGTACAGCCGCTCCATTTCACGTTCATGCTGCTTTTCCTGTTCTTTTTTCAGCTTTTCTGCCTTGATCTCTGCAAGCTTCTTTATAAGATCAGGATTATCCGTATCCTCAGGTATAATACCGAATACATTGGCAAGGAGTGCTTTTGTACCTCTTCTGAGCATATGGAAAGGATTTTTGGAATACTCTCTGTAAATTTCCGAGAAATCCTTGCTTTCGATCCTTGCACGATCTGCTCTGAGCTTATCAGCACGTTCTCTTTCACGTCTTTCAATCTCAATCTGCTGTTGTTTTTCCTTTGCCTTTTGTGCAGCGACCTCAGGACTTTCGATCTCTTCAAATGCGGGAGTTTCCTCTTCCTGAGCAAGCTCTTCTGTCTGAACAGGCTCTTCCTGCTCATCATTCTTCTGAACTTCATCAGCAACAAATTCTTCCTGTGCAGCAGCAAGTTCATTTCTTATAGTTACCTTATCTTCCCTTATCCTCTGCTGTTCAGCAAGCTGGCGCTCTTCCTCTAAGCGGCGCTGTCTTTCTTCCTCTTCATGTCGGAGCTGTTCAGCGATACGCTCCTGCTCTTCTCTTTCAAGACGTTCACGTTCCTCACGCTCGGCTTTCTCTCTAGCCTCCTGCTCAGCACGCTTTTTAGCAAGCATTTCCTGCACCCTGCGTTCTTCCTCTTCCTTTTCACGCTGGATACGTTCTCTTTCTTCCTGCATCTCACGCTCGATACGCTCACGTTCAAGACGTGCATTCTCAGCCTCGATGCGCTTTCTCTCAGCCTCAGCACGAGCTTTTTCTTCGGCAATACGCCTGTTTTCCTCGTCCTTGAAGAACTGAGTTTCTATTTCAATTATCCGATTAAGTTCCCCTGCGATCTCTCTGACATTATCAGGCATATTATCCGCATCACGGCTCAGACTTTCAAGTCCATTGCCGTAGTAGGAAACATCATACCTATCGGAATCCTCTTTTTCAAATTTTCTCAGGAATTTAGGTGCAATGGTCTTGCTCCTCTGAGTTTTCAGCTCAACCGCTGACTCAGCCCCCTTATTCGTATATGTCCTCAGCAACAGAAAATTCATTGCTGCCAGCTTATAGATATCATCTACATAATTCTTGTCGGGTTTCTTTGCTGTATTGGAAATATTTATCTCATAGCCGACTTTATCATATCCCTCTATGTACTGCCACAGAACAAGGCAGGCTTTGAGGTCCACGTTTTTCATTATGGCATTTGTACGCATAACAGGCGGTCTGATATAGGTGTTTCCAAGAGTGGTACAAAGTATGGAGCCTTTATAACCCTCGATAGCTTTCTTTATCTTCTCCACCCTGTCCCAAACAGTAAAACCCATATCGTTGGCTGTTTCAAGACTGTCAGCAGTTTCTACTTTCAGACTTATGTTCATTTTTCTGCCAGCCTCGTTATCTACTGAGGCTTCATAATCGAAAGTATAGACTTCCTCGTCCCTTGCCACCTGCAAAAGTTTCTGATATCTTATGTTAATAAAAACGAAAAGTCTGTCAACAAGAGTATTAACAAACTTATTTTCGTAAGTCATAAGACTTTCTTCTTTATGGATATTAAGTATCTTTGACGGAGTGATCTTTCCCGTTTTCTTGTCGATATCCTGTATAAGGTCTGTATGCTGCGCAAGGTGCTTTACAGATTCAACAGTTATCTTTCTCGAAAGAGCGATAGGAACGATCTCTTCCACATCTTCAATGGTTTTTCTAGGATTTCGCAAAACATTATCAAGGTGCGGAAGTCCGTTTTCTATTGCCTCTACCCATGAAACGTCGATAGCTTTTTCCATTATCTTTCGGTTAAAGGCAAAGGTATTTTTACCTGAAAGGAGGAGGGAATAAACGGCGTTGAACTGTTCGTCAGTTTCCAGCATTTCCACAGACTTCATAAAATTATCATACCAGTCTTTGTATGCGTTCAACTTATTCCCTCCTCTTCATATTTTTTATGGATCAATAGAGCTTCTGCAGTCTTTCAAGATATTCGATAGATTCCTTCATAGAGTTCTTACCAAAAGATTTCTGAATGTAAACGCAAAGCTCTTTAAGCTCATCTCTGAGCATTGCAAGGTTAAGAGATTCAAACTTTCTGAATATCTTAGTGGCAAGCACATAATCGATACCGTCAATCTCTTCTCCGCCGCAGGCAACGTATACAGGCACAAACAGGTTCATCTGTTTAAGGATACGGTTACCGAAAGCCACACGCAGCTTTTCGATTACCCAAAGGTCAAGCTGCTGTATCTTTTTAAGGTTTTCCTGCGAAACAGGATATGCCTTAAATGCCTGTTGGAACAGATCGTTAAGATGATCGTAACCCAAATTTATAGGCGGTGTATCAGGTGCGTCAAAGGCAATTCCCTTAGCGTCAAGGTTGATCGGCTGAGCACGGTCATATACCTTATCTGAAATAGCGAATGTAGAATCGTCGTTATTCGCAGTACCGATATACCATATATTCTGCGGAATGCAAAGCTTACCTTTATCAAGATGTATCGGGTCTGTACTCCAAACGCTCGGCACAAGGTCAAGTTTCCACTCATCCGCATTAGGCATTTCGAGTATGGAGAGCATTTCCGCAAAGTAATACTCAATTCTTGCGATGTTCATTTCATCGAGAAGAATGAGGTTGATATCATTATTAAAGCTTGAGGAATATATTCTCTTGAGGACTTCCGTTTCATTGAAGTTCTTGGTAAATTCGTTGAAGTAACCGAAAAGTTCCGTTCTGTCACGCCATGATGGCTGAACCGACGCTATGGTCGTATCGTTTTGCAGGAACTTACCGAAAGAATACGGCAACGATGTTTTACCTGTACCGGAAATACCTTGCAGGATAATCAGCTTTGTAGATGCCATACCTGCAATGAAAAGTCTGATAGTTTTGATATCATAATACAGATGCATTCTTGAGCAGGCAAAATTTCTGTATGCCTCGCATATGCCGCTGAGTGTTATCTCGTTGTCATACTCAGGCGGAGTATAATCGGCATAGAATGTATCCACTTCGATAAGCTTTGAAAATCTGTGATCCGCAGTCTGGATAACGCCGTCAGATGTAACAGCACCCTCGCCGCCTGCCGCATCAGGTTCGCCATTCTCATCATACACAGCACCGCCGGCAAGAGCAAGAGCCTCACCCGTTCTGTTCGGCAGACCCATCTGAGCGACTTTCATCGCCATGATATCGTCCTTTTCCTTAGTCATTTTTATGACCTTATGCTGGAGATCAGCGATCTCTTCAATAAGATCTTCGTTGCTGACGATCGAATGTCTGAATCTCAGATACTTTCTCACAGCAAGCACTATCATAAAAACAATAAGAGCAAAGATAGCCACAACTACCACTACTGCAATAACAGCCAGTATCCAGCCCAGCACACCAAATTCGGTGGAGTAATTCTTGAATATTTTTATGTATTCCTTAATATTAAAAATCTGTTTTATGCCATTCCACAAACCCTTGAAGATAAGACCGAAACCTCCAAGCATTTCAGATATAAACACAAAAAACCATTTCAGAAATCCGTTCATAACATTCTCCTGATCCAATCATCAGCAATATATCAACTTGATCTTTTTAATCTTTGTTTTCAGTATCGTTCTGCTGCGAATTTTCTTCCTCTTTTTTCTTCTGCTCGGCAAGATATTCCTCGACAGCACGTCTTTTGATCTCTTCCTCGTCACTTTCCGTGATAACAGGGCGCTTGATCTCTACAATCGTAACGATCAGCTTATAAAGCTCGAACAGGAAGAAAAGTGCGATAGGGATAAGTATGCAGATAAAGAAGCCTGTCTTTGTACGCAGGAAACTCATCACCTTGCCGAATCCGCCCAGCTTTGCGTTTGTCCACTGACCGATTATGTCGCTGGCATACACGTTATAGCTATCGTTTGCATCGTTTGCATCGCCTCGTGTAACGAAACTCTTTGTGCCGTTTTCTTCTACGACTTCAACGATACGGTGGGTATTTTTTACTTTCTGTCCCTCAACGATATCTATTGTCCAGAAAGTGATAACGTCGCCCTTTTTAAGGCTGTTGATATCGTCTATCTCCTTGACGATTATGAGATCGTCCTTTTTGAATGTCGGTTTCATAGAGTCAGACTCTACCGTCAGCGGAATATAGCCGAAGATGTTCGCCACACCGTTATTCCTGTCTGACGAAAATACAAGTATCGTCACGATAAGTGCAAGCACAAGGACGATCCATGCTATGACGTTAAATCCGATTTTTAAAGTTTTTTTCATTTTTCTTACCTCAATTTCTTATTTTTTGATCAGGTTCCCTCTACAATTTTAAAGTCCATTCCAAGTTTCATTGTTCCGCCGATTATATTATCCAGACAGTCGGGATCGTTTCCCTCAAGCCAGATAACAACGGTAAATTTATCTTTATCCCCCGGAGCAAACTTTTCACGTCTTGAAGTCATAACTTTTGTGGACGATGCAAACTCTGAATCACAGTCGGATTCTTTGCCTGTACCGTTGGATTTTGTTTTGCCGTAAACTGTTTTTTCGCCGTTCACATAAAGCGCTACTCTTATCGCCTCGTCAACATTGTTTGTGACATTTTCGATAGTCATTTCGCTGTCGTATGTAAGAGTATCCTTACCCGAATTTATCAGGTAAAAAGTATAGGCAATATAGCTTTCGCCATTATGACTTCCGTTGACCATATCAATATTATCAGGAAGATCCTCTCCGCTGATATTTGTCATATCATAAACTATATCCGCATTAAGTCTTGCGTTTGAACGCTCATAGTCGGGAGTTTCCGACAGAGTAAGTCCCTGATCTATCATATCGTATTTATTGATCTTAACTGTAAAGCTGCCGTACTTGTCATAGAAATATGATACCGCATATGCCGCCGCCACAACTGCTATCAGAATAATAACAAGTATCCCGAAGACACGCATTATAACGGTATAGCGTTTAGCCTCTTTCGCCGTTCTTCGCAGTTCAAGCACGTCTACGACTTTATTGCGCTCGTCCCTTTCGATAACTTTTTCTTCCAAAATTGTATCTCCTGTAAAATTAGTTTTTAATTAAAAATCAGAGTTCTGATTACTGCGCCTGCGCATATATCTCTCAGCAATGCATTTTCCTGCACTGTCGCCTGTGTAGTAAAGGCATTGATATTCCGAAAGCTGACTGCGCTGTGAGTTTTCAAATATCTCAGCCGCAACAGGTTCTGCCCCAAGATCGTTTACAAAATTGATAAGTGAGCGCACACAGCTGTCCGCTCTTTCATTACTGCCGAGAGTTTTTATCACTGACGAACTGAGCATAACGAAATCGACATTGAAATCAGCCATTTTTATCATATTGCAGTTATCGCCGCCAAAGCTGTTCAGCAAAAAGTGAAAGCCTTTATCCCTCAGCGCATTGATATTTTCAGCGGCTGAGCCGTCGGTTTCCAAAAGCAGGTTGTCAGATATCTCAAAGCATATTTTCTTGCTCATAACGTCAAGCTTGCCGCACAGGTCTGTAACGGTTTTAACGCAGTCATCACGGCGGAGAAATCTGACAGGCATATAGACAGATATCCACGAAAAGTCGATATCACGGCTTTTGAATTTATTTATTGCCTGCAAAAGCTGAACAAAAGCGAGTTTGAAAATACTGATACATTGTTCGGAAAGCTCCGCCACGGGGATAAAATCCTTAGGGAGAAGTACGCCGAGCTGAGGTCCGTTAAGCCTTAATTCGGTCTGATAGAAAGATGTATCATTATCGTCAACATTCTTTATGGGGCGGTACAGCAGTTCAATAGCACGAACGCCGTCAACGGTAGAAAAGCCGTTATTTTCGATCATATCAAGCCGCCCTCCTCAATTCGTCAAAATAGTCCTTAAAACCACATAATACTTAATAATATTATACAATAAACGTATATAAAAGTCAAGAAAAAGCGGCGGCTGATTTTCCATTTAATGCAAAGCAACCGCCGTATTTGTTAATATTCAAAAAAGCTTTAAATTCCAAAAAACGCCGATTTTGGTCGGCGTTTTTGTTGTATTTAGTTTAGATTTATACACCAGTTCTCTGATCAAGTGAGAAATCAAAATTGATATTCCAATCCTGATTAGCTGTAAGGTCTGAACAATATTCACTTTCGCCTTCAATCCATACTCTTACTATAAAACTCTCTACACCATAAGTAGACTCTGTTGCTGCTGGAAGTTCAAATACCGCTTCATTTTTTGCAGTTATATAATCTGATGTACCGTCATTAGCATCCTTAACAGTTGGTGCAGCAATTGTAGTACCAGTAGCTGAGTACTTGCCTACTGCATTCAAGACTTTAGAATTATAGGTATCACTATTTAAACCAAAGATAGTTGTTGTACCTGCATCTGATGTATTTGCTGTTAAATCACTAGCTGCACCAGTCATAGTAGCTGAGCCTGTCAATGCTACAGAATCATTACCCTTATTTACAGGAATAATTGCAACACGAACAGCCTTTAAAAGATCAGTTCCAGTAGCAGTTGTATCAGCATTTTCACCATCTACAATTGAAACAGTACAATAAACTGTACTTGCTGTCTTATTACTCGATCTGATCCACATAGGAACATCAATAAAATATCCGCAATCCCGATCTTCTGTCAACTGTGCAATTTTACCTGTTGCTTTTCCAGGGGTAAGCTTAGCAGTATTATTAGTTTTTACCGCCTCTACATCTGTATCATCAGCAACCTTTGTACCACCGGCATAAACTCCAGTTTCGTCAACATGATAAAGTACATTACCAGTTGCAGAAGAAGCAGGCTTAAGTTTTCCAATTTCCTTATAAAAATCACTAACAGCAATCTTTCTTGTCCAAGTAGTACTATCCTTTGCAGGATTTGTAACAGAATCGAGTTCTCCAAGTGAAATTTCAAGTGAACTACTTGTTGTTGCTGACATCTGAAGTCCCTCAACCTGTGCTGATCTATTCATTGTAAACCATGCATATGTAGCGGTTGTCAGCATTACGGCTGATGCGGTAAGCATTGCGACAGCAGGTATCAGTTTTTTCTTAGCTGATGTTTGTCTTTCATTAGTTTTCATTTCTAAATCCCCTTCATAAATAAATTTATCGTTTTTCCGATACAAAATAGGAGTTCTATTTTTTCCACGAATAACCCCTTTTCTTGTATATTATTATACATTTTACTGCACAATTTGTCAAATGTTCGTAGACTATTAACAATCGAATTTACTTTTAACCATATTCATATCCTAGTCACAAATCAGTGTAATCGAAAACATTTCCCCACATTTTTCGGCATTTTTACACTTCAACAATTTATTACTAAATATAAATTAGTAAAAATGTATGCTTAATTATAGCAAAATTTACTCAAGCATTTCGGGCGTAAAAAAGCTGTATCCACCGAAATGAATACAGCCTTTGATTTATGACCAGTATGCGAACACAGGTGTACCTTCGGCACAGTTTTCATAGATGTACTTCGCCTTGTCGAACGGCAGATTTATACAGCCGTGAGAACCCCATGTGCTTGACTTATATTTCTCTCCGCCGAACACACCGTTCTGCCATGATGCATCGTGGAAACCTATGCTTATGGTACTGATATTGTTCCAGTATTCAACATATGAAGAATAGGATTTTCCGTCGGAACTTCCTGTCAGAGTTTTTCCTCTCTCCTTGAGCCAGAGCTTATAAACTCCCGCAGGGGTATTTCTCGATTCGCTCGGATAGCCCGAAACTATGTCGCTTTCCATTTTAACAACACCGTTTTCATAATACCACATATGCTGAGCAGACAGGTCAACTTCAAAATATGTATTGCTGTAATCTGTATCAGCTGTTCTCCAGTCAGGATCGCAGGTATATGTATATGACGAATACGGATTTACATAGTAAACAGGCTCAGTTTCGGCAGACTCGCCTGCCTCGATAAGCTCGCAGATAAGATCTCTTGTCTTTTCCTGATCTATCCACCAGCCGTAACAGCCGTCGCCCTGCGGCATTGTGATAGTACCTCTGTTGGTAGTCTTGAAAGTTCTGTCCTTGCCGAAAGTATCGTACTTGTCAGCAAGTTTTTCGACATAGGTCATTGCCTTGTCCTTATCGACGGTATAACCCTCAGCAGGATCGTCTGCGTCAAATTCGATCCAGTCCATTATCTCAGAGCCTTCAAGGACTTCTGTCGTATAGTTGAAATCAAATGTAAGCTCAATATTGCTGAGGTTATTGAGATGATCGCAGTCCTCCTGCAGGTCAGCCGCAGTTACCTTAGCCTTTTCGTAGCAGTCAACACCCGAAATGTTTATCTCAAAAGTATCCTCGTCAAGAGCAGACTCAACGTACTTGTAAAGCACATCTATCTTGTCAGTATCGACCTTATCGCCGTTGACCTCATTGACGATAGTGAACACACCGCTGCCGTCCTCAGTTTCCTTTATATAAGCGTCCTCAGGAGTTATTGTGGTCTGAGCGTCAACGACCTTTCTTTTGAGTATTCCCTCAAGGGATTTTTTATCATACTTGAAAGAATGGTCTATCTTATATTCAGTTTCATTGAACTTTGATGACAGCCATGAATAATGATCCTGCTGTTTATAGAACTCTGTGACTTTTTCCTTTGTGCTGTCCTTATAGCCGATATCCTCCATTTTTATGGAGATAGTGCTGCCGTCCTTTTTGGTGATGACAACGCTCTTAGGGATATCTGATGCCGCCTCAACAGCCTTTGCTGCGTCAGCCTGTGTCATGCCGCTCACATCTATGCCGTTGATATATGTATTGTCCAAAAAAACTCCCTTATAAGCATTAAGTCCTGCAAGGTAAAGTCCGCCTGCTCCTGCGCACATAACGACTACGCAGGCAGAAAGAATGATAGCAGCTTTCTTTCCTGCGGAAGATTTTTTCTTCTTTTTGCCTTTTTTCTTGCTTGGATTCTTGCTGTTTTTTCCGCTTTTAGCTGAATTTGCAGAAGTCTTTTTCTTTGCAGATGATCCGCTTTTTCTTTCTGCACTTCTTTCAGCCGTTTTCACAGAAGAATATGCTACCGTATCCTGCGGCTCGAAATAGTCCGAAAAGTCAGTAACACCCTCAGACTGAGCATTCTGCTCCGAGGAGTTCCCTGCTGCGGCAGCCATAGATCTTGCGATTGCTTTAGCCATATCTTCCTTTTTGCTGCCTGTTTTTTCGTTCTCTTTCGGCGAAGATGTATCTTTTTTCGCAGCCTTTACAGAGCCTGTGAAATCATCATCTGAAAGACGCAGACCGTCTTCATTGAATGAAAAATTGAAATCGTTTTTGTTATCCATTCATTACATACCTTTCCCGATCCTGTACAGCTTCAGCCATACATTAAACACATAATAATACACTTTTAATTATTATACAACATTCTTTTGCGAATTGCAACCGATTTCCCGAATTTTCACAAAACTATAAAAAATCAGACGGCCGCAGCACAAGTACGGTCGTCTGATAAAAATTCAGATGCTTTTATTACTTAATGATAGACTCTCCTGTCATCTCTTCAGGCTGCTTGAGATCAAGGATCTTAAGCATTGTTGGTGAAAGGTCAGCAAGAACGCCGCCCTGTCTGATCTCAACATTTCCTGCGCCTGCAATGATGAGCGGAACAAGGTTAGTTGTATGAGCTGTGAATGGTGAGCCGTCCTCTTCCATCATCTTGTCGGCATTACCGTGGTCAGCTGTGATAAGAGCAACTCCGCCCTTAGCAAGAACAGCGTCAACAGTCTTTCCAACACACTCGTCAACAGCCTCAACAGCCTGTACAGCTGCCTCGAACACACCTGTATGTCCTACCATATCGCAGTTAGCATAGTTAAGGATAATAACGTCATACTTATCTGACTCTATTCTCTTAAGTACCTCGTCGCATACAAGATATGCGCTCATTTCAGGCTGGAGGTCATATGTTGCGACCTTAGGTGAGTTGATAAGCGCTCTGTCCTCATTCTCAAACGGAGCTTCAACACCGCCGTTGAAGAAGAATGTAACGTGAGCATACTTTTCTGTTTCAGCGATTCTCAGCTGTGAAAGTCCGTTCTTTGCAACGTACTCGCCGAATGTATTTACAAGGCTTGTAGGACGGAAAGCAATGTCAACGTTAGGCATTGTTGCGTCATACTGAGTCATGCATACATAGTAAACAGGGAATCTGCCGTTTCTTCTCTCAAAGCCCTTGAAATCATCATCAACGAAAGTTCTTGTGATCTCTCTTGCTCTGTCAGGACGGAAGTTGAAGAAGATAACGCTGTCGTTAGCAGAGATCTTTCCGTTCTCGTCGATAACAGTAGGAACAACGAATTCGTCTGTAACTTCTGCTGCGTAGGAATCCTTGATAGCCTGAACTGCGCTGTCAGCCTTGTTGCCCTCGCCGTAAGCCATTGCAGCATATGCCTTTTCAACACGCTCCCAACGGTTATCTCTGTCCATTGCATAATAACGTCCCATTACGGAAGCTATCTTACCTACGCCGATCTCAGCCATTTTAGCTTCAAGCTCAGCTACGAAATCTGCACCGCTTGTCGGAGGAACATCTCTTCCGTCCATGAAGCAGTGAACGTATACCTTTTCAAGTCCTGCCTTCTTAGCAAGCTCCAGCAGACCGTAAAGGTGTGAATTATGTGAGTGAACACCGCCGTTTGAAAGAAGTCCGAACAGGTGAAGTGCGCTGCCGTTCTTCTTACAGTTTTCAACAGCTGCTGTGAAAGCCTCGTTAGAGAAGAAATCTCCGTCCTTGATGGACTTTGTTATTCTTGTAAGCTCCTGATAAACGATCCTTCCTGCGCCGATATTTGTATGACCTACCTCTGAGTTACCCATCTGTCCCTCAGGCAGACCAACGTCCATTCCGCTCGCACCAATAAGTGTATGCGGATAATTCGCAAGAAGTCTGTCAAGATTTGGAGTTTTAGCTGCTCTTATGGCATTGCCATAGCTGCTGTGATTATAGCCAAAACCGTCCATAATAATAAGCGCTACTGGTTTTTTAGACATAATTTATTTTCCTTTCAAATTTTCAAATTCATTCCCGATAACCGTTTCGGGACAGATAATCAATAACGTCCTGCTTGTAATTATCTTCAATATGATAATACTCTTTGTTGAACCGAACATAGTCAGATACAGAACTTTCAAAATATATTACAGAGCCGTTAGAAAGCTCGATCTTTAGCCAATCTCCGCCTTTATCGGCTTTCTGCGAATTAGGCTCGGCTTTCTGTGCGTTTTCCTCGATATATTTACAGAATTCAGCAGTCCTGTCCAAGATCTCACTGTCCGTAAACTCTACACCATAACCAAGGTTGGTGCTGTCCATATAGACTGTAATACTGTCAAAAGCAGATTCATCATTGGAACTATCCGAAATATCATCAGCCATAGCTGAATCGCCCCAATAACCGCCGGCTTCAAGGAAACTGATAACATACTGCTTGTATTCCGTTTCTTCATCGGGAACAGAATAATAATCAGTTCCTATCCTTACAATATCAGATTCTCCCGATTCAAAACTGATCTGCGGTGCATCTGGAATGTCAATTATAAGCCAATCTCCGCCCGCAACCGATTCACGAGAATCTGGTTGGATAACATTGCCGTTTTCCATAACAGACTTATAGAACTCAGAAGTTTTTGCCAGCAGTTCGCTGTCATTAAATTCTACACCCTCATGAAGATTTGTAGAATCCATTCTAATAGTTACGCTGTTCACCTGTATATCATTTGTTGGTGTTTCAATCTGCTGATTTTCTGATGACTCTGCCGTACTCTGTGAAGAGTCAGTATTTTCTTCACTTCCACAGGCAGTGAATGCAAAGACCTGACAAATACATAATGCAAGAACGAGTAGTTTTTTCATAGTTGTACTCCTTTCGGTTGTGATCTCACCAACTGGCAAGATCTGTTCACTTTCTATCTGATTACAGTATCTCTGATCTATATTTTATAACAACTGTACTGAGTTTAGGATATTCGCCGAAAGATAAATGAAAGCATTATATGAGTGCAAGTCAAATATGAAACACGTCCCTGACTTTGCACCTTTTATATATTTTCTTCCTATAATAAATACAGGGACAGCCGCAGCCGCCCCTGCGGAACGTTTTTTTATTTTGATATTATATTAGCCCTCAACAGCAGCCTGTACGATAGTATTGAAATCGTCAGCCTTGAGTGATGCGCCGCCGATAAGACCGCCGTCTACGTTCTCCTTAGAAAGAAGTTCTGCACAGTTCTTAGCGTTCATTGATCCGCCGTACTGGATAGTAACTGCCTCAGCTGTTGCCTCGTCATAGATCTTAGCGAGTGTTGCTCTGATGAATGCGCAAACTTCCTCAGCCTGATCTGCTGTTGCTGTCTTGCCTGTACCGATAGCCCATACCGGCTCGTAAGCTACTACGCACTTCTTGATATCCTCAGCAGAAACACCGAAGAAGTCAAGCTTGATCTGTCTTGCGATAACTTCCTCTGTGATATCGCACTCACGCTCCCAAAGAAGCTCGCCTACGCAAACGATAGGCTTAAGACCGGCAGCAAGAGCAGCCTTTGTTCTCTTGTTTACTGTTTCGTCTGTTTCGCCGAAATACTGTCTTCTCTCGGAGTGACCGATAACAACGTACTCAACGCCTACCTCAACGAGCATATCAGCTGAGATCTCGCCTGTGAAAGCGCCGCTCTTCTCAAAGTGAACGTTCTCTGCACCGATCTTTACATTTGAACCTGCTGTTGCATTTACAGCTGTTTCAAGGTTTGTGAAAGGTACGCAGGCAATAACCTCTACCTTGCCGTCAGCGTTAGCTACCAGCGGCTTGATAGCCTCGAGAAGCTCCTTAGCCTCAGGTCTTGTCTTATTCATTTTCCAGTTACCTGCAATAATTGCTTTTCTTACAGATTTTTTCATAGTAAAAACTCCTTTATTATAAATTTCAAGAATAAACTTTGACATCAATATTATACACTAATAAGCCTGCTTTGTCAACATCAGAAAGCAGACAAACACTATGTATTTACAGTATCAGCATAACTCCCACGACAGCCACGAGCAGACCTATTCCTTCAAAAACATAGCCGTTGAAGTTCTTGTCCGAACTCTTTTCATTTTCCTGTTGTTCGTCCTGTTCTGCATCATCGGTAAGCGTACCGTTATCGAGATAATACTCCTGCGGAGCGTCGGGATCGTACTTTATTTTTAGTATCTGTCCCTTTTCATAGCCGTCATCGGGTATTATCTGAGTATACTTTTCGCCGTCCACTTCATAGCCTATCTTCCACTCGACGAACTGGACTGTACCGCTGCCGTTGAAATCAGGCATTTCTGTTTTCTTCTTTTGCAGCACTTTTGCCTCGGCAGGCACATAGTTATCCTCTTTCGGGATATTCTGTTCATGCTCAGGCAGGAATTTATAACCTCTCAGCACCTTTATGCCAAAATATATTATCAGCATTCCCACAATGAGCAGCACAACTCCGACCTTAGCCTGCGCTCCGTGCAGAAAGCCTGAAAACGCTGTATTCTCCAATGCATTTTCTTCGCTGTCGGCTGAAAGGATAGTAAGCATATCCAACATTATTGATAATTCACCACGTTTCGGTTTAAAATCATGTATAAAAAAGGGCAGGCAAATCAATGCCTGCCCAAGCTTTAGCTAAAGCGGAAAAATATATTACTTGTCAGCAATAACGTCGATACCTGGGAGAACCTTGCCCTCGAGGTATTCGAGTGAAGCTCCGCCGCCTGTTGAGATGTGGCTCATCTTGTCAGCGAAACCGAGCTGGATAACAGCAGCTGCTGAGTCGCCGCCGCCGATAATTGTTGTAGCGTCTGTTTCAGCAAGAGCCTTAGCAACAGCGATCGTACCTGCTGCAAGTGTTGGGTTCTCGAATACGCCCATAGGTCCGTTCCAAACTACTGTCTTAGCGGACTTAACTGCATCGCCGAAGAGAGCCTGTGTCTTTGTACCAATGTCAAGACCTTCCTTATCAGCAGGGATCTTATCGGAATCAACAACTTCAACTTCGATAGGAGCGTCGATCGGATCAGGGAAACCTGCTGCAACTGTTGTATCGATAGGGAGAAGAAGCTTCTTGCCGAGCTTTTCAGCCTTTTCCATCATTTCCTTGCAGTAGTCGATCTTTGTATCGTCAACCAGTGAAAGACCAACTTCCTTGCCCTGTGCCTTAAGGAATGTATAAGCCATACCACCGCCGATGATAAGTGTATCGCACTTCTCAAGGAGGTTTGAGATAACGTTGAGCTTATCTGCAACCTTTGCACCGCCGAGGATAGCAACGAATGGTCTTACAGGTGTTTCAACTGCATTTCCGAGATAGTTGATCTCCTTCTGCATGAGGTAGCCGACAGCTGTTTCCTTAACGAACTTTGTAACGCCTGCTGTTGAAGCGTGTGCTCTGTGAGCAGAACCGAAAGCGTCCATTACGAATACTTCACCGTCAACGAGATCAGCGAGTTCCTTAGCGAAACCTTCGCCGTTCTTTGTTTCCTCTGCGCCTCTGAATCTTGTGTTCTCGAGAACAACGATATCGCCGTCAGCCATAGCTGCAACAGCCGCCTTAGCATTGTCGCCTACTACTGTATCGTCAGCTGCGAAAGTAACCTTTGTTTCAGGAAGAAGCTCTGCAAGTCTTGCAGCAGCAGGAGCCAGTGAGAACTTAGCCTCAGGACCATTCTTAGGCTTGCCCAGATGTGAGCAAAGAACTACCTTTCCTCCGTCAGCAACCAGCTTCTTGATAGTTGGAAGAGCTGCTGTAATTCTGTTATCGTTAGTAATTACGCCGTCCTTGAGCGGAACGTTGAAGTCAACTCTTACGAGGACTCTCTTGCCCTTTACATTAATGTCATCAACAGTAACCTTGTTTAAACCTGCCATTTTAAAGACATCCTCTCATAATAAAATTTCGGGGAGATCCCGATAAAAATATCTGTTGTTACAAATTTAACAACCTTACAATATATTATATAATATACTGCCGAAAAAATCAAGCTTTTTTACATATTTTTTTCGCACTGCAAAAGTATGCATAAAAAATCCCGCACCTTTGCGGTACGGGACAGGTATCTCAGATCATATGATATTATCTTCTGTGCTGTGATTTGAAGATAACTCCTGTTACCTTAGGACCTGCGTTGATGGTGATAGCAGCTCCTATCTGATAGCAGTCCTCAGGGGGATATCCCATTTTCTTTGTCATAGCCTGTGCCATTTCGTCACGGACAGATTCATCATTTCCGTAAACTATGCAGTAAGGTGTTTTAGGGATCATTTCATTAACGCAGAGGTCAAGTATCTTAGGCACGATAGCCTTATCGCCTCTAACCTTTGTTTCGGTAGTGATAGAACCTTCCTGAATCCTCATTATCGGACGGAGTCCCATTACTTCTCCCACAAAAGCCGCAGCGGACGGTATTCTTCCCGACTTCTTTGCATATTTCAGAGAATATGGTGCAAAGAAAATAACGCAGTTATCTATCCAGTCCTGAATATAATCAACTATCTCATTGGCAGGAACGCCACGCTGAGCCTTGATAGCACCCTGAACCACCGGATAGCCGTAAGCGCCGGTATAGTTTCCGGAATCTATATTATAGATATTGAACTCGCCCTTTGCGTCAGGTATCTCCTCAAAGAACTGCTGCGCAGCCATAACGGCATTGTTATATGTTGCAGAGCCGTTGCCGTTTATGGTCACGTTTATTACGTCTGTATAATCGTTATAATAAAGCTCCTTGAACATCTCAACATACTCATAAGCTGTTATCTGAGAAGTTGTTGGGATACCGTCATAACCCTCTATCATCTCATAAAATTCTTCATTATCAAAGTCTATTCTGCTGGTATAGCTTTTTTCGCCCATGGCTACCTTAAAAGGCATTATCTGTATATCCAGCTTTTTCTCATTTTCAAAAGAAATATCACTTGCGGAGTCGGTCAGAAATTTGATTTTTGGCATAATTATCCTCCTAAAAATTTTATTTTATGTATCTTATTCGTCCCATGTATACTGCGTAAGCTTGCCTTCCCTGCCGAGGTCTGGGTAATCCCACTGCCTCAGCACCTCATAAACGGCTATTGCCACAGAGTTCGAGAGGTTAAGACTTCTGAGGTCGTTCCTCATCGGTATCCTGACACAGCTGTCTGGATTATCGTACAGCAGCTTTTCGGGAAGTCCTTTATCCTCACGTCCGAAAACTATGTAAACGTCCTTATCTGCGGGATAATTTGCATCTGAGTGTACATTTCTCCCTTTAGTGGTGAAATAGTAGAACTCACCGCTGTTCTTTTCAAAGAACTCGTCCATATTTTCGTACTCGTATATTTCAAGCTTGTCCCAGTAGTCAAGACCTGCACGTTTCAGCTTTTTATCCGATATCTCAAAGCCATAAGGCTTTACAAGATGAAGCACCGCACCCGTTACGGCACAGGTCCTTGAAATATTCCCTGTATTCTGTGGTATCTGCGGTTCTACAAGAACTATATTCAGTTTATACATAAGCTGCACCTGTTTCCATAATCATAATAAGCCGCATTACAGATTCGTGTAATCTCCAAGCTCCTGATAGCCTGTAAGCCACGGCAGCTGACTTTCAAGCATAAGTCCCTCTGTCCAATGTTTCTGATAGCTGTAAGTGGTTTTTACGTTAAGCTCTGTAAAGGCAGTTGCTCTGTTCATTGCGATAGGCAGGCTGTCCCCTTTAAGCACAGAACCTGTAAGGACGCTTGTGAACATATCCCCTGTTCCTGAATAATGTGCGGGAACATAATCATTCTTTATCTTCCAGAAGCTGTTGTTGCCCTTGTCATAGCCTATGGTATGCATACCGCCGTCAGCAAGATTAACGCTGGTGATAACGACTATCCTTGCGCCCTGCTCGGAAAGTCTTACAAGCCATGATTTTGCCTGTGAAGTCGTTATCGTTCCGATAGGATAAGGTTCTTTAAGAAGTATTGCAGCCTCGGTAAGGTTAGGAGTTATGATATCAGCCACAGCAACAAGCTCACCCATTCTGCCGCAAAGTTCATCTGTATAAGTGGCATAAGCCTTGCCGTCATCACCCATAACAGGATCGACCACTTTCAATGCGTCGGGATAAGCCGCAAAGAATTCAAGACAATGGTCTATCTGTTCACTTGACGCAAGAAAACCGCTGTAAATACAATCGAACTCAGTATTCATACGTCTGTAATGCTCCAGCGCAGGTTTCATAAAATCGGTAAGATCCCTCATCACAAATTCGCTGTAACCTGTATGTGCAGATAACACCGCAGTAGGAACAGGACATACCTGTATACCCATTGCAGACAGCACAGGGATAACCACTGTAAGTGAGCATCTTCCCAAACCCGAAATATCCTGAATTGCAGCAACTCTTCTGCAGCCTGTCATATGATCGCCCGTATATTCGGCTGAAAACCTTTCAGCTGAACACAGACACTCCTCCGTTTCTGTTTTCAAATATTAGTGCAGACATTGCAGAGAAAGACATTGAAAACCCGCTGTTCCCACATCTGCATAATAAGGTATTATAACATACAGCTGATATTTTTTCAAGACCTGATGTAAATTTTAATACATTATTTATGAACTAAAGGCGGTCAGGTCTTTCGATTGACATTTATTTTAATATGTGATATCATAAAACATAGAGGTTTACTAGGAACTAAAAAATAACGATCGGACGGCGAAATTTTTGAAGAAGTCAAAGAATGTTAATGAGCCTTGCTCCGCAGAAAACACATCATATATAAACTGTGTAAGTATAAATTACAAGCTGTGCGATGAAACATTCCGCAGCCTTTTCACCTTTTCGGAGGAAGAACGTGAAAAACTGATATTATTATGCTGTGAGAAAGATCCTGTTCTGCTTTGCACCTGCAACAGAACTGAGATATATTTCAAAGGCAGCATTGAGGACGGCATAGATATGCTCTGTGATATGAAAGATATCAGCGGATACACCAAAAGTGAACTGAAAGATATGCTTCGCTACAAGGCTATGCTTTACAGCGGTGAGGGTGCATTAAAGCATCTGTTCAAGGTATGCTGCGGCATAGAATCCATGGTCATAGGCGAGGACGAGATACTGGGGCAGGTAAAGAATGCATATGCTTTCTCTAAAGAGCGCATAAAGCTAAGTGCTGAAATGAACCTTATTTTTCAGTCTGCCATTGCTGCCGCTAAAAAGGTCAAGACGCAGACAGACTTGTCAAGGACTTCTGTTTCCACCGCCACTCTTGCCGCAAAACAGGCTGCAAGAGTATGTGAAACACCTACGGTCATGCTCATAGGTTCAAGCGGAAAGATAGGTTCGATACTTCTTAAAAATCTGCTGTCATATAAAAATGTAAAAGTTATAGTTACCACACGTTCACACAAAAATGATATCAGCTTTTATCCCAACAGTCCTGCACTGAAGATAGTGCCGTATGAGGAAAGGTATCATTACTGCGGAGAATGTGACTGTCTTATATCTGCTACGTCAAGTCCACATTACACGCTGACTGCAAGGGAGTTTGGTGATCTGCTTTCAGACATCAGAAAAAGGCTGTTTATCGATCTTGCTGTACCAAAGGACATTGATCCTAAATTAAGTGATTATGAAAATAATCAGCTGATAGGGATAGATCATTTTGAAAAGCTTGCGGCAGAAAACAATGCACATAAGACGGACAGTGTGGAGCAGTCAAAAGAAATAATAAGCGAAGAGCTTGACGAGCTGAAAAAGCAGCTTGCATTCCATAGCTTTATGCCAAATTTCAAGGCTGAAAAGCTTGCGGCAAAAACGGCGGTAGAGCTTTTTTACAGACTTAAAAGCGAGCTGTCATTTGACGCTTTTGAGCAGGTACTTAATGTTATAGATGATTTCGGAGATGAATAGATGCCTTACTTTCCTTTTTTTATAAATATTGAAAATATGCGCTGTGTTATTATCGGCGGCGGACAGGTCGCATTGAGAAAGATAGAAAAGCTTATGCCTTTCAAGCCTGATATAACAGTTATCGCACCTGAGATATGTCAGGAGATAAGAGATATACAGGGACTTTCGCTTATTAAAAGAGAATATGCGGACGAAGATATTGCGGACGCTTTTTTTGTTATTGCGGCAACCGATGATACAAAGACGAATATACATATATCAAAACTGTGCAAAGAGCGAAATATTATGTGCAATGCGGTGGATATACCGGAAAGCTGTACATTCTACTTTCCTGCCCTTGTGCAGAACGGAGATATCACAGTAGGTATTTCCACAAGCGGAAAAAGCCCGCTGCTTGCCTCATATTTAAGGAAGCAGATAGAGGGTATAGCAGACGAAAGGTTTGCGGATATATGCTGTCTTATGGGCGATATCAGACCTTATGTAAGGGAAATGTTCAGCGAAGAGGCGGACAGAAAATCTGTTTTAAGCTCAGTTTTGCAATATTGTCTTTCAAAGGAATATCCGCCGGATAAACAGGAACTATATAAATTTATACAGGAAATCAAGGAGCAGTTCAGCAAATGAAAATAAGAATAGGAACACGAACAAGTCCCCTTGCTATGGCGCAGACTTATATGTATCAGAAAGCTTTGAAAGCTGCTTTTCCTGATGCAGAAACGGAGATCGTCAGATTTACTACCAAAGGCGACAAGATACTCAGCAAGCCGCTTGACAAGATAGGCGGAAAGGGTGTATTTGTCGGAGAGATAGAGGACGCTTTATGCAAGGGAGAAATCGACGCAGCTGTACACAGCGCAAAGGATCTCCCTGCTGAACTTGCTGACGGTCTGGAGATATCTGGCGTACTGCCGAGGGGAAATTACAGAGATATGCTCATAACCCCTAAAGGCAGGCATTTTTCGGCAGATGAAATATTTACTGTCGGCACAGGAAGTCAGCGCAGGCAGATAAATTTTTCAAAGATATATCCTAAAGCCGTTTTTTCGGGTATACGGGGAAATGTTGACACACGGCTTAGAAAACTTGAAAGCGGAGAATATGACGGCATTATACTTTGTGCCGCAGGCATAGAAAGGCTTGGCATAAGTCTTGACGGATTTGAAACTGAGATATATGACTATGACAGATTTCTCCCTGCGCCTTGTCAGGGCATAATAGCCATAGAATGTGCTGTTGGCAGCAAGGCGGCTGAACTTACTGCTGAGATCTCAGACAGGAATACTATGCTCAGCTTTGAAGCAGAACGTGAAGCGGTAAGACTTCTCGGTGCGGACTGCACCGTGCCTGTTGGGGTATTCAGCGAAGTAAGAGATGATGATATATTCGTCAGAGTTTCCGACAGATGCGTTAAATATACCGAAGGCAGAGCGGCAGTAAAAGACAGACTAAAGCTTGTAAAGGAGCTGACAGCAAAGCTATGAGCAAAGATGTAATAAATACGGAAAACACAGATATCGGAAGAGTTATTCTGGTCGGCGCAGGCTGCGGTGACTTTGATCTTATCACTCTGCGTGGAAAGAGATGCTTAAAAGAATGTGACGTTGTTGTGTATGACAGTCTTATCGACAAGCGTCTGATGGACTTCTGCCGCAAAGGTACTGAGAAGATATGCGTAGGAAAACGTGCAGGAAAACATTCAAGCTCACAGGAAGAGATAAATTCTCTGCTAGTCCAAAAGGCGGCTGAGGGCAGGATAGTTGTACGACTTAAAGGCGGCGATCCTTTTGTTTTCGGACGTGGCGGTGAAGAGATAATCGCTTTGAAAGAGAACGATATCCCATTTTCCGTTGTACCTGGGATAACCTCGTCGGTAGCTGTGCCTGAGCTTGCCGGCATACCTGTCACCCACAGAGATACAGCAAGAAGTTTTCACGTTATAACAGGGCATACGTCAGAAGATATGCTGCCTGAAAATATGTCCCACTATGCAAAATGCAAAGGCACTCTGATATTCCTTATGGGACTTAGGAAACTGCCTGAGATAGCAGCAGGACTTACAGAGGGCGGAATGTCAGCAGATACTCCTGCCGCCGTTATATCTAAAGGCGGTACTCCGCAGCAGAGAGTAGTTCGCTCCGATCTGGGAAATATCTGCTCCGAAACAGAAAAAGCGGGTATCGAGGCTCCTGCCGTCATAGTTGTGGGCGAAACAGCGGCTTTTGACTTCAGCGCAACTTTTAAGCCTCCTCTAAGCGGAATATCTGCGGCGGTAGCAGCTGCACCCGAAACTTCCGTTAAAATAGTTTCCGCACTTAACACTCTTGGGTCACACGCTTTCAGAACAGGTGATTTCCACACTAAAGAGCTTTACAGGGAGGATATATACAAGGCTTTTGCCAACATAGAAAATTACAGCTGGATAGTACTTTCCAGTCCTAAGGGTGCAGAATATTTTCTGAAAAAGCTGAGAGCAAAACGCATTGATATAAGACGGCTCAGCAATATAAAATTCGCCGTTATCGGCAGCGGTACTGCCGCAAAGCTTGAAGAGTCAGGCATTTTTGCCGACCTTATCCCCGAAAAGTACACATCAGCGGCTTTAGGGAACGCTGTTGCATCGGCGGTGAATGCTGACGATAAAGTGCTTATACTACGTTCAAAGGAGGGTTCTCCTGCGCTGACAGAGCCTTTGAAACAGAAAGGCATACAGTTTGATGACATAGACACCTATGAGCCTGTATACGGCGGCGGCGAGGACATATCAGCAGACTATATAATTTTCACAAGTGCAGGCGCTGCAAGGAGCTTTTTCGGTTCGGGCGGCAGTATTTCTGAACACACCAAAGCAGTGGCTATCGGAGAAGTGACTGCAAAGCAGCTGAAACAATTCGGCATTGAGAAATGCCTTATACCTGAGGTCAGCAACACCGAGGGGATAGTTGATAAGATACTGGAGGAAGTAAAATGCGAAGATTCAGACGTTTAAGAGTAAATCCGCAGATGAGAAGAATGGTTCGGGAAACTAAGCTTTGTCCGTCAGAATTTATTTACCCTATATTCGTGGCTGAGGGACAGGACATAAAAAAGCCTGTTGACTCTATGCCGGGAGTATATCAGTATTCAATAGACAGACTTGAAGAGATCCTTCCTGAGATAGATGAGAGCGGTATATCGGGCATACTTATTTTCGGGATACCTGCTCATAAGGACGAAACTGCCAGCGAGGCATACAATGACAACGGCATAACGCAGAATGCTGTAAGATACATCAAGGAGCATTATCCTAAGCTGCTGATAATAGCTGACGTATGCCTTTGCGAATACACTAGTCATGGTCACTGCGGCATGATATGCGGCGACAAGATACTCAATGATGAAACATTGCCGCTGCTCTGCAAAATGGCTGTGAGCCTTACTAAGGCTGGAGCGGATATAATCGCTCCGTCGGATATGATGGACGGACGTGTTGCAGCGATAAGGCAGGCTCTTGATGAAAATGGATTTACCGACACAGCTATAATGGCTTACAGTGCAAAATTTGCGTCGGGGTACTACTCACCTTTCCGTGACGCAGCGGAATCTGCGCCGAGTTTCGGTGACAGAAAGACCTATCAGATGGATCCTGCAAACGGCAGAGAGGCTCTGAGAGAGATAGCAGATGATATTGACGAGGGTGCGGATATGGTCATGGTCAAGCCTGCACTTGCTTATCTTGACATAGTAAAGGCGGCAAGAGAAAGTTTTGATCTGCCACTTGCGGCATACAATGTCAGCGGAGAATATGCCATGGTCAAAGCAGCCGCACAGCTTGGCTGGATAGATGAAAAGCGTATCGTTATGGAAAACCTTATTGCGATAAAACGTGCCGGTGCTGATATAATTATCACTTATCATGCACTTGACGCTGCAAAATGGCTGAAAGAGGAGGCTTAAAGCAATGAATATCCGTACTGAGAGATCAGAAGAACTTTATAAGAAAGCCTGCAAATTTATGCCCGGCGGAGTAAACAGTCCTGTAAGAGCCTGCAGAAATGTCGGAACTGTACCGCTGTTTATAAAAAGTGCGTCGGGTTCAAGGATATATGACGAGGACGGAAACGAATTTATAGACTATGTATGCTCATGGGGACCGAATATTCTAGGTCACTCTTTCAAGCCTGTTACAGACGCAGTAAAGGCTGCCTGCGATTCTGGACTTACTTTCGGCGCTTGCCACAAGGGTGAGATAACTCTTGCGGAGATAATTCAGGCACATTTTCCGTCAATGGAAATGCTCAGACTTGTAAATTCAGGTACTGAGGCTGTAATGAGTGCTGTCAGGGCGGCAAGAGGTTTTACAGGCAGGGATAAGATAATCAAGTTCGAGGGCTGCTATCACGGCCATTCTGACGGACTGCTTGTAAAGGCAGGTTCGGGACTTATGACTCATTCTATCCCATCGGGAGCAGGAGTTACGGAAGGCTGTACGAAGGACACGCTGCTTGCCAAATACAATGACGAAGATTCGGTAGAAAAGCTTTTTAATGAGTACGGCAATGATATCGCCGCACTTATAGTTGAGCCTTGTGCTGCAAATATGGGTGTTGTACCGCCGAAAAAAGGCTTTCTCAGATTTCTGAGAGAAATAACGGAAAAGTACGGCGCAATGCTTATATTTGACGAAGTTATAACGGGATTTCGTCTGTCGGCAGGCGGTGCGCAGGAGCTTTTCGGTGTTACACCTGACCTCACTACTCTGGGAAAGATAGTCGGCGGCGGAATGCCTCTTGCGGCTTACGGCGGAAAACGTGAGATAATGGAATGCATTGCCCCACTCGGTTCGGTATATCAGGCAGGAACTCTTTCGGGAAACCCATGTGCCGTTGCTGCGGGAATAGAAACCATAAGACAGATCGAGGCTGTTCCAGATTTCTACACTAAGCTTGATGAAAAGGCGGCAAGGCTCGAAAAGGCTATGACTGACGCAGGTCTTAATGTGAACCGCTGCGGCTCGCTGCTGACTGTATTTTTCAACAGCGAAAAGGTAGTAAGCTATGATGAGTCAAAAGCCTGCGATACAGAAAGCTATGCTCGATACTACCGCCATATGCTTTCAGATGGCATCTACACAGCACCGTCACAATTCGAGGCTATGTTCGTGTCCAACGCTCACTCAGACGAGGATATAGAACGCACGATAGACGCTGTAAGGAAGTTCAGCAAATAAATTTATGCGTGCGCGCATAAATTTCCAATGTTTATTTTTAATTTGGTAAAATCAGCTGATTTTATTCCGCCATTGTAAAAAAAGTAATCAGAAACTAAAAAAAATATAAGTTTTTTGGAAAAGCACTTGAAATCTTTGCAGCAATGGTGTATAATAGTATCAGAAATTTTTTTAGGAGGTAAATTAATTATGGCAGTTAAAGTCGCAATTAATGGTTTTGGACGTATCGGACGTCTTGCATTCAGACAGATGTTCGGTGCAGAAGGTTATGAGGTAGTTGCTATCAACGATCTTACTAAGCCTTCAATGCTTGCAGATCTTCTTAAGTATGATACCGCTCAGGGCGGATACTGCGGAAAGATCGGTGAAAATCTTCACACAGTAGAGGCTGATGACGAAGCTGGTACAATCACAGTTGACGGCAAGACTCTTAAGATCTATGCAATGGCTAACGCAGCTGAACTCCCATGGGGCGAGATCGGTGTAGACGTTGTTCTCGAGTGCACAGGTTTCTATTGCTCAAAGGCAAAGAGCCAGGCTCACATCGACGCTGGTGCTAAGAAGGTTGTTATCTCTGCTCCTGCAGGCAGCGACCTTAAGACAATCGTTTTCTCAGTAAACGAGGATACACTTACAGCTGACGATACAATCATTTCTGCTGCTTCATGCACAACAAACTGCCTTGCACCTATGGCTAAGGCACTTAATGATTATGCTCCTATCCAGAGCGGTATCATGTCAACAATCCACGCTTACACAGGCGACCAGATGATCCTTGACGGTCCTCACAGAAAGGGCGACCTCAGAAGAGCAAGAGCAGGCGCAGCTAACATCGTTCCTAACTCAACAGGTGCTGCTAAGGCTATCGGTCTTGTAATTCCTGAGCTCAACGGCAAGCTCATCGGTTCTGCACAGAGAGTTCCTGTTCCAACAGGTTCTACAACAATCCTTACAGCAGTTGTTAAGGGTGCTGACGTTACAGTTGACGGCATCAACGCTGCTATGAAGGCTGCTTCATCTGAGTCATTCGGCTACAACACAGATCCAATCGTTTCTTCTGACGTTATCGGCATGAGATATGGTTCACTGTTTGATGCTACTCAGACAATGGTATCAAAGATCGCTGACGACCTCTATGAGGTACAGGTAGTTTCTTGGTACGACAACGAGAATTCTTACACATCACAGATGGTAAGAACAATCAAGTACTTTGCTGAACTTGCTTAATCTATCATTAGTATAGACAAAGAGCTGTCCGAAATGGCAGCTCTTTTTTTATCTGTTGGTTTCTTTTTTGTCAGTGCGGTTGAGGATATAATCAACGGAAACATTATGAAAATTGGCGAGTTTGATAAGGATCTCCGTCGGGATATCAAGCTCCCCTCTTTCGTAATTGCTGTAAACACGCTGACTGCAATAGAGTATTTTTGCTATCTCCGCCTGCGTCATATCTGCGTCCTCACGCAGATTTCTTATTCTGATGTACATAGCCGCTCCTTTTTTGGTAAATGTAACTAAAAATTTGTTATTTACTTTGTTAAGTTTATTATATATCATTATGTAATTTTTTATTGACATTTAGCGGATTATCCGCTATAATATTAAATAGGGTAAAAAGTGCAAAGTGTTTTTGCGCTGCATTTTAGCGGATTTTCCGCTAAGAATATTTTATGCTAAAATATTCTGCCGAATCACATAAAATAAAGGAGTATAGGTATGAAAGTAAAGACGAAGAGATTATTAGCAGGATTTTGTGCTGCCGCAATGGCTTTCAGCACAGCATTTGCTGTTTCAGCAGCAGATACAAATGTAACAAGTATGCCTGATTTGCCAACTGAGGACGAGGTTGATGATGTTGAAGGCGTTCCAATGTATGTAAACGGCAAAGATTTTAAAACTGGCGATGAACTGCCGTCAAAGATACTTAATGTATGCAAAGATTCTATTGAAACAATAAAGAATAATAATCATAATTGTGTAATATTAGATTATTCAGGAGTAGAAGGATATGAAGATGAGCCATATGTATTATATGATTTAGAGCAAAATCAGCTCACAGAAGACGGTTGGCTTTATTACAAATGCTCTAGCGAAGCAGAATGGCCATTTTCCGATGAAAATGGTGATTGCTATGCTGTTACAGGTTATGTTGGATACGAATCTAATGTAAAAATTCCAGAAGAAATCAATGGACTGCCTGTAAAAGTTTTTGGATATGAATCTTTTTCATGGGAATCATTTAACGATGACCATTTTTTAGCAGGTGGCGGTGCCGGATACGATGGTTCAGTTCATTCATTTTACGTTGGAACAGTAAATGTCAGAATAGCCGTTCCAGATCATATAACTAATTTCGCAGGTCTTGATGTAGATATACTTAAAAACATGGGTATCAGATTCGTTGTAAATGAAAATACTGCGGCTAAAGATTACTTTGATAAAATGGGAATTGATTATGATATAAACAACGATGATGACAGCTCTGATACATCTTCCGACAACTCATCAGACGTTTCTTCTGACAATTCATCAGATGTTTCCTCCGACACAACAAGCAATTCAGATGATTCCTCAAATTCTTCATCTGATTCATCAGACGCAAGCTCTGCCGTTTCAAGCAGCAAGTCTTCGTCAACTTCAAACAAGGTATCTTCTTCAAGCACAGCTAACCCTAACACTGGCGCAGCTGCCGCAACTTTCGCAGGCGCAGCCGCTCTCGGTATGGCAGTAGTTGCTCTCAGAAAGAAAAAGTAAATAATATACCTTGACAGAAAGAGCCGAACACAGCAGTTCGGCTCTTTTATTTTGCCCGAAATGGCATAAAAAACTGCCGCACAAACTTCATGCGACAGTTATATATCAAATGCTTTGGAAAATATTGAATTTATATCGTCATATGGGTTCGGCGGTATTGGAAAGGGATTTGAGCGAAAAACATCGGGAATTTTTTTCTCAGACTCAGGGAAGATCATTTTTGCACAGGTGAACTCCCCCTTTTCAGAGCTTATATCAAGCTTTCCGCCGAAAAATTCGCAGCATTTATTTGCCACTGCGATACCAAGAAATTCACGTCTGTCATATTCTTTGAAACAGCCGAACGGCTTTTTTGCTCTTTCCGCAGTTTCGCTGTCTATTCCGTCACCGTTATCTTCAACGGTTATTTCAATGGTTTTATCAACACGGTGCAGACTTACCTTACAACGTTTATCATCTTTGGAATTGTACTTCACGCTGTTGACAATAAGATTTGAAAGCGCAAGCTTTAACCTTTGGGCATTCATATCAAGATAGATCATGGGCTCGATATCAGTTTCAAAGCTGACATTTTCCTTTTTCATATGCTCTGAGATCTGCTCGCAGACTTCCTGCACGATAGTGGATATATTAATAAATGAAACATCAAAAAATCCGCTGTAATATCTTGAAAGCTCGTTATAGTTCACAGTTGCGGAGAATGTTTTCATCACCGCATTTCTCGCCTGTCGGTCAAAGTCAAGGCTGTTTTCATTTTCAGAAGTATCTGCCAGCCGACAGTCAAGGAGATTTATGAGCTGTGCCATTTCAACTCTGATATTTCCGAGAAAATTTGCTTTATATTTCAGATGTCCCGAACGGTCAGAGATAAGCTCGATATCCTCACAGGTATACAGATGAAAAAGATATCCGACTATCTCATCATTCTCCCTCAGAGGCTGAATTTTAAGCGCAGACGAGCCGCCAAAGCCGCCTTTATACTCACAGGTTTCCGACTTAGTGAACGGCAGGACAGCATCTCTTTTATAATAAAGCCGTATTCTCGATATATCTATTCGGTCGGGCAGTTCGGGAAAGCTTTTCCAGACAGTATTCAGATCTGTGTCTGTAAGCAGTATCTTCTCATCACTGCCGCTGTAAACAGATATAAGAGTTTCAAAAATATCCATTACTTTTACCTCTTTATTATCAAAAACGATCTACTGATATTATAACCCAAATTCCCATACAAGTCAAGAAATGTCCCTGTTCAGCCATTATATTTTACAATTTGGAAACCAAAGACGGAACTTTCCAGCATATCGGCTGACAAAATGCATATCATATGTACAGAAGCAAAACAAATTACGGCAGGTGGTAGAAATGGCAAGTTTAAAAAACATGAACAAGAAGAAAATAACAGAGCTGCTGATATTCATAGTTTCGGCAGAGCTGGTAGGTGCGCTTTCGGCGCTGATCGCAGGGAACTCATCACACTTTTACAATGAGCTTGCTCAGCCGCCCCTCTCGCCGCCCAGCTGGCTTTTTCCAATAGTATGGGCTATACTTTATGCCCTTATGGGAATATCCGTTTATATGATATACAGAGCCGATCTGAGCGAAGACAGCAAGAGAAAGGCATATATTATCTATGGGGTACAGCTTTTTGTAAACTTCCTATGGAGCATTGCGTTTTTCAGAATAAAAATGATAGGGATATCGGTAGGCATCATCGTCCTGCTGGACGCACTTATTATAGCTATGCTGGTTGTCTTCCACAAGTTGAAACCTGCGTCTGCATATCTTAATATTCCCTATCTGGTGTGGACTTTATTCGCAACTTATCTTAACATCGGTATACTTCTTTTAAACTAGGATATTTGACCTCCGCCGTGTATGTGTTCGGCGGAGGTTTTTATATGCATTTGAACAGCTTGGAATGTGCTTTATATAAAGCTTTGTTCACACATTAGTCTTTTTGCTGTGTTGAAATGTGTCGCTTTGTGTGATATAATTGATTTTATATATTCGTAGTTTTATATTTTTACTTTATAAATTTTTATTGGAGGAGAATTATGAACTTTTTAGAGGAACGCATTCAGAAAGACGGCATTGTAAAAGCAGAACACGTTTTGAAAGTAGACAGCTTTCTTAATCATCAGATGGACATTTCACTTCTTGAGGAAATGGGAAAAGAATTCAAAAGACGTTTTGCTGACAAGAGGATAGACAAGATACTGACAGTAGAGGCTTCGGGTATTGCTATCGCCTGCTTTGCCGCAAGATATTTTGACGTACCTGTCGTTTTTGCAAAGAAGTCAAAGAGCGTGAACATTGACGGCGATATGTACATAGCTGAGGTCGAATCCTTTACACACAAGTGTAAAAATCAGGTCATCGTTTCAAAGAAATTCCTTAACGAGGGCGAACACGTTCTTATCATTGACGATTTTCTTGCCAACGGCTGCGCTCTTCAGGGACTTATCTCTATCGTAACAGAGGCAGGCGCTGAGGTCGAGGGTATCGGTATTGCTATTGAAAAGGGCTTTCAGGCAGGCGGAAAGATCATACGCAACCTTGGCTATCATCTTGAATCACTTGCTATCGTTGATGATATGGACGCTGAAACAGGCGAGATAGTTTTCAGAGCGCAGTAAGTCTTCGGAGGAAAAATAAAGATGAAATTTATGAAGTCAAAAGATGATACCCCGTCAAGCATCAATAATATTTACAATCTTAACGGAAAAGTTCCTATTGCAAAGGCTGTGCCTTTCGGTCTTCAGCACATACTTGCAATGTTCGTTGCAAACATTGCACCGATACTTATAGTCGCCGGTGCAAGCGGTCTTTCAGACAGTCAGTCTGCCGCACTTATACAGAACGCTATGATAATCGCAGGTATCGGAACGCTTATCCAGCTGTTCCCGCTGTGGAGGATAGGTTCGGGACTGCCTATCGTAATGGGCATAAGCTTTACATTCGTTTCAGTTTTCTGCTTTATAGGCGCACATTACGGTTACAGCGCTATTATGGGAGCTGTACTCATAGGCGGACTTGTTGAGGGTATTCTCGGTCTGTTTGCGAAATACTGGATAAAGCTTATAACGCCTATTGTTTCAGCCAGTGTTGTTACTTCTATCGGTTTCTCTCTCCTCTCGGTGGGAGCGTCCTCATTCGGCGGCGGTTCGGGCAGTGCAGATTTCGGTTCAGCTAAGAACTGGATCTTAGGAACTATCACTCTCCTCGCCTGCATACTGTTCCACATTTTTGCAAAATCATTCTTCAAACAGCTGTCTGTACTTTTCGGACTTGCAGTAGGTTATATAACGGCAATATGCATGGGTATGGTAGATTTCTCTGCTCTGTCGGGAACACCTGTTATTGCGGTTCCTGAGATAATGCCTTTCAAAATGGAATTCAATGCAAACGCTATTATTTCTGCTGTGCTTATCTTCCTTGTTTCGGCAACAGAAACTATCGGCGACACCTGTGCGCTGTCTTCTTCTGCACTCGACCGTGAGCCGACCACAAAGGAAATATCGGGTTCACTTGCCTGTGACGGCTTTATAAGCGCTTTGTCATCTGTATTCGGCTGTCTGCCTATCACATCATTCAGCCAGAACGTAGGACTTGTGGCTATGACAAAGGTCGTAAACAAGTTTGCTATTGCGTCTGGCGCAGTAATAATGATAATCGCAGGAATTTTCCCTGTATTCGGCGGAGTGCTTGCTACGCTCCCTGATGCTGTACTTGGCGGCTGTACAATAATGATGTTCGGAACTATCGTTGTAAGCGGTCTTCAGATGATAGGAAAATGCGGCTACTCTCAGAGAAACATAACTATCGTTGCACTTTCACTCAGCATAGGAATTGGATTTACACAAGTACCTGAGCTGTTCTCAGTTTTCCCACAGATAATCGAAAACGTATTTGCTGAAAACTGCGTTGCAGTGGTATTTATCGTTTCGATAATCCTCAATCTCCTGCTCCCTGAAAATATGGAGGCGCACATTCCCGAAAACGCTGATACAGCTTCGGAAAACAAGTAATACATATTACAAACAGAAATAACCCCCGCAGACAACATATCTGCGGGGGTTATTTTATTATGGGGTCATTTTATTTTCTTTGACTTTTCTGTGTTTTTTCTGTCAAGATATCTGCGAACGCCCGCTTTTACGGCTAGGTCTGCTGATATCGGTATTGCCGCTGCAAGAGCAGCTATCAAATATTCATTCATAAAAATCCCTCCATTTTAACTGAGGAGCATTACTCTGCATTCTTCAAAGCTTCGTCCAGCGGAACTTTCTTCACCTTTCTGAAAAGCATAAGTGCTACTACTGCGTAGGATACAACACCCAGCACGATCATCTTAACGAATGTTACAGGAGGCATATAGTATTCAAACCAGCCGGGGTACTCTGAGAATACTGCAATGCACACATACTTCATAATAGCGTTACACAGCGGAATGGTTATTACCAGTGACAAAAGTGTAACTATGGTCGTTGAACGTATATACAGCTGTTTTATTTCCTTGTTGCTGTAACCAAGTATCTTTGTCATAGAGATAGACTGTGAGTTTCTTTCGATAATGATCTTAGCAAGCAGATAAATTATCAGCATGAACATTACAACACCGAATACTAAGAATATGGTCATCATGCTGCCCATAGAACGTATAAGCTGTCTTGACGTTTTTGTAAGATCGTCCTGAGTTATTTTTGTTGCGATATAATTATCGTCGATATCTGTTATTTCATTATCTGAAAGATAGCCGTTATAGTATCCGTCGTCCAGATCAAAGACTTCTGTATAGTATTCATTGTTCATGAATATTGCGATAGTTGCAGGATAATCATAGATGCCGCCGACCTTGAATTTGTACTCCTTATCCTCATACTTATTTTTGAGAGTAAGAGTATCTCCTATATCAATATCGAACTTTTTATGCATTGCTGATGATATCATGATCTCTTTTTTGCCTGCATCCATCTTGATGTATTTGCTGTCCTCTTCAACACCGTAAACACTTACTTCCTCGCTTTTCAGCTTGCCTGGGATAGTGTCAAGTGAAGTGATAGCGAACTTTTCTGCGCCATCTGTTTCTGTTTCAACAGGAGCTTTGAGGATATACTGATAATCGCAGAACATACTGGATATTGTATTATCTTCAAATTTTTCAAGCATTGGTGCAAATACAAAGCCGAAAAGAAGAATGAAGTTTGCAAAGAACAGACCTATAAAGATAATGATATAGTTAGGAATGTTCTGGAAGATAACTCTCAGTCTGAATCTTGTCATTATCGGTATCTTGGTATTAAGACGGAAAGCTTTCTTCTTTTTCTTCTTGCCGAGGTCACGTCTGATAAATTTCAGCGGTGATATTCTGAGCTTTACTGTAAGTGAAACAAGGAGGATAACAAAAAGTATTATCATAGGAGCTATTGTTGTTTCAAGAAAAGCTTCAGGGTTGATAAGGATAGTATAAGCCGGCAGGCTGTAACTAGCAAGATACTGGTCAGCGAATACTTCTTCAAATGCTGTATAGCCAAGTATATTTCCTACTATTGCTGCCGCTAAAAGCACAAGCATAGGAACGACCATATAGTGTCTTACCATTGCGCCTCTCGAATAGCCTGTGGCTCTGAGAGTACCGATCACATTTGCTTCCTTGATGATCGTATTATTGATAGTTATCGCAAATACAAAGGCAAGGATCACAACAACTATGTAAAGGAATGCGATTATCATTAAGCGGTCGCCGCCCATATCGTCGCCTGCAAAGATGATAGCCTGATTTGTATACTCAGGTATGTAGTTCTCCATAACGCCGTTTACAGCGAGAACTTTCATAAGATCATCTGATTTGTCCTTTGCTTCCTTATCGGTTGACGGCTTATCATCATATATCCATGAATAGCTGTAATGGATATGATTGTTTCTCAAAGCATCAAAGGTTTCCGATGTAACTACGCCGACACCGAACTTATCGTTATCGAACATCATATCGGAAGGGTTTTCATAAAGCGTGGAATAATCTGAAAGAGCAACTATTCCGCAGATCTTGAAGTCCCCTGCTTCTGTCTTAACTGTATCACCTATCTCCAGCTTATGATTTTTAGCGTAAAGTCTGTCGATAGCGATCTCGTCCTTCTTTTCCGGAATATCGCCATCAAGAAGGCTGACCTTATCTACTTCTTCTCTGTTCTTGAAAATTCTGAGTTTGCTATCAAAATCCTTGGTTTCTTCCTGTTTATAATAATTCTCATAAACAGTTACGCCTTCTTTTTCAATATTCTCTATGGCTTCGTCTGTGGCAGGCTCGGCATATTCAAAATTACCGTCCTCGATATTGTACTTCTCAAAGCTGTCGTCATAAGCCACTTTCAAGCTTTCGCAGGATATCAGAAATCCCGATACCAGCGAGATAGAGGCTACGAAAAACAAGAATACTACTACATATTTTCCGAATTCGCCTTTCAGCTCTCTTGGCAGACGTTTGTTAAGCGGATTTTTTATCTTCATATTACCCAGATCCCCCTTACCAATCAAGCTCAGCGGCTGGTATCTTTACTTCGTTGATATAATTCTTTCTTATCATGCCGTCACGCAGTTTAACAACTCTGTCAGCCATATTCTTTATAGCGTCGTTATGAGTTACCATAACTACTGTATTGCCGTACTTCTTGTTAAGATCCTCAATAAGCTTGAGTATCTCTTTTGAAGTATTATAGTCAAGCGCACCTGTCGGCTCATCGCAAAGGAGGATATCAGGATTTTTTACTATTGCACGTCCGATAGCCGTTCTCTGCTGCTGACCGCCTGAAAGCTGGTTAGGCAGCTTGTGTCTATGCTCATAAAGTCCGAGAGTTTTAAGAAGTTCGTCAACGTCCAGCGGATTATCGCTGAGGTATGCGCCGACCTCTATGTTCTCCTTGATATTAAGATTTGGTATGAGGTTATACATCTGGAATATGTATCCGAGGTGCTTTCTTCTGTAAAAGGTAAGCGCCTTTTCATTCATATCTGCGGTCTTTTCGCCGTTGATTGAAATATATCCGCTGTCTGCGCTGTCGATGCCTCCGATAATGTTGAGGAGAGTAGACTTACCGGATCCTGACGGACCAAGCAGAACGCATATCTCACCTTTCTCGATACCTATATCAATGCCCTTAAGTACCTCTGTTAAACTTTCTCCTTCACCATAATGTTTTTTTATCCCACTGATCTCCAAAAACACTTTCAATACCTTCTTCCTATAATTTTGCGCTATAATAAGTTAGGCGAAGCTAACTTATTATAGCAGTTAGTCTTAAATAACTATATACATAGTTTACCTCTAAAACCCCCATTTGTCAAGGAATAAATACAATATTTTAAAATTTTGTATAAACATATATAGCGGCGGCTGTACAGAGATATTTTTTTGTACAAAAAGTTAGTTTTAAATAACCTTTGACGCAAAAACGCCGATATAGGGGCAAAAAAAGCAGGGACGGATAAGAAGATCCGTCCCCAAAAGAGATTTATATGTACAGATTTGTCGGGTTATGCTATGATTATATGCTTTGCTTACTTTGCAAGCTTTTCGCCCAGTGCCTTGCAGTCTGCAAGGTCATCATCGGAAGGTGTTTCGTTTACGATAAGACCTTCATCGTTAAGAAGAACTGCTCCTGCTGACTTTACTCTGTCTGCCCAGAGGCGCATCCATTCGCCGTCACCCCAGCCGTATGAACCGAAGAGGGCTACTGTCTTTCCGTTAAGCTTATCTTCAACACCCGCAAAGAACGGCTCGAACTCGCTGTCCTCAAGCTCCTCTGCTCCCATTGCAGGGCAGCCGAAAGCTACTCTGTCATAAGCGGAGATATCTCCGTCAAATTCTGAAACTGAGAAAAGGTCAGCTCCTGCACCCTCTGCGATAGCCTTAGCCATTGCTTCGGTGTTGCCTGTACCGCTCCAATAAATTACTGCTGTTTTCATTTTAAATTACCTCCTGTTATTGTTAAGTATTAGGTTAGTATCGCCTAACCTAATAGCAAAACTTTTGTAAAATATAATTATGCAAAGGTGCAATATACCGCTCACTGCTTGCAAACATGCTTTTCAAGCACTTTTTTCAGTGCTGAACAGCTTGAAGAATGGCATATCTCAACAGGAAACTTATTTTTATCAGCGCCCTGCTTAACACCTGTAAGCATTTTATGAGAAACTGTATCTGAAAATACTACCGCAAGATCGGGCGAACCGATCTGCTTATCGAACTGTGCGGGAAGCTTTATAAAAACCTTAGCCTTACAGTTATATGATTTACAGATATCCTTGTATCGTGTTGTCATTCGGTCGTTTCCGCCGACAATTACTATGCTCATGATTCACCTCCTGTAAATTTCACTCGGTTAGTTTTTCCTAACTGAATATATATTAACACACATATAGTCTGTTTGTCAAGGGTGACTTATGAACATACAGAAAACATTAAACTTATACTCCGCCTTTTAAAACAAAAAAGCTGCGCAGACATTCTCTTCTGCACAGCTTTGGATTTTGATTTTTTGTTATTCTATTCGATACCGCTTAAAGCATCAATGGTTTTATTATACTGCTTTTCAACTTCGGAAAATAATTCATCAGAACCTTCGATAACTCTTCCCCTGAGTTTTTCGGTCAGTTCATAGCTTGCCTTATACAAGCCGTCAAACCCCAGATTAAGACATATCTCCTTTAAAGTATGAGCTGCACGGAAAGCGTTCTCAGCATTACCCTCTTCAAGCGCCTGTTTAAGGTCTGAAAAGCTTGTATCGCTGAGGAATTTCACAGCAAACTTTTTCACAAAGACCTCGTTCATAAGTCTTTGAAGTACACACTCGTAATCTGTCCCATTTTCTCATAACATTCTCTGACTGTCATTATTATCATTCAAAATTCATCCACTCTTATCTAATCCGAACAGCACTGTTAATAAAGCGGTACCGCTGCCTCTCCGCCTTGTTTCTGCGAATATTCTTCCTTTATCTTATCCTTTATATCGGTAAAACATTCAAGAAGCAGTGGATTAAACACTCCGCATTCACCGTTAAGTATCATCTCGACTGCCTTTTCATGTGAATAAGCGTCCTTATAGACACGCTTGCTCACAAGAGCGTCGTACACATCTGCCACAGAAACCACCTGTGCGCAAATAGGTATGTTATCCCCTGTCAAGCCGTCAGGATAACCTTTTCCGTCATATCGTTCGTGATGCCATCTGCATATCTGACGTGCGACTTCTATGAGCGGCTCATTTTCATCAAGCTCCAGTTTTTTCAGTATCGACTCGCCTATAACAGTATGCTGTTTAATATGAGCAAATTCCTCCGCCGTAAGCTTACCGGGTTTATTAAGTATCTGCTCGTCTATACCTATCTTTCCGATATCATGGAGAGCCGAGACAGTAACTATAAGCTGGCTGTTGAGAAGTTCGTCTCTGTACTTATCGGTCTTCTGGCTGAGCCGTTCAATAAGCAGCTGAGTAAGGCTGTTTATATGTATAACGTGACTTCCGCTCTCGCCATTTCTGAACTCGACTATCTGACTAAGTATGCCGATCATCATACGGTTGTTTCTTTCCTTCTGATAGATCTGATCCGTCAGCAGCGTCACAAGTCTTCTTTGTTTTGCGTAAAGCTTTATGGTATTGAACACACGCTGATATACGACCTTTGCATCAAAGGGTCTGCTGATATAGTCGGACACGCCAAGCTCATAGGCACGTCTTACAGTAAGGTCAGAATCCTCGCTGGAGATCATTATAACAGGTATATCCTCTATCCAATGGTTGTCGCTCATTGCCCTCAGAACCTGAAAACCGTCCATAACAGGCATAATGATATCCAGCAGCACAAGGGATATTGCTGTACCATACTGATTAAGCACCGCAAGACATTCCTCACCGTTGGAGGCTTCATGTATCTTATACTCTCCGCCAAGCATTTCTGAAAAAATAGCACGGTTCATTTCAGAATCGTCAACAATAAGTATCTCCTGCCTGTTCTTTTCGCTATCAATATCTTTTTTCGTTGTCTCAGTAACAACAGTATTCTTCTTGTTCTTTGCCTGATACATAAGCTTATCGGCTTTGCTTACAGCCTCTTCAAGAGGTTTGCCGTCCGACATAACTCCGCCCATGCTGACAGAAAGACGTATCCTTGAATAGCCGGGAACATCAACGTGATTTATTGCACGGCGGATCTGACGCAGTTTCAGGGTAAGGTTTTCCTGATTTATATCGGGCATTATAAGAAGAAATTCATCACCACCGTAGCGGATAAGAGTATCAGTTTTTCTTATACATTCTCTAATTACTCTGACTACAGTATCAAGCACCACATCTCCTGCATCGTGACCGCAGGTATCGTTATAAAGCTTGAAATCATCGAGGTCGATCATAACAACGCCCGCAGACATCTGAGATTTTTTTATCTTCTCTTCAAAATAGCGCCTGTTATACGCACCTGTAAGAACGTCCTTATACAGTTCATCGTGATAAAGGCTGAGCTTTGAGAACAGCTTTTCACGTCCGCTGAAACACATAAGGAAATCTTCATCAAGACGCTTTATAAGTTCCATTATATATGGCTTGCCGTCTATTTCAAGATATCTTGCGATAACATGATAAATATCAGAATTTATAAATTCAAGCTTTGTTCTGTCTTTTTTCTCAAGAAATGCTTTCATTGATATGCAGTTTTCACATGGGTGATCTTCCTGCCAGAAAGAATAGCACTGGCAAAGTTCCTTATTCTCCATATCAAAATCAGGGTCATGAAAATCATCAGGTCTTAAAAGCCGAACAACTGTAAAAACCTTTTTAAGGCTTTTCATTTCGTCCTCAGCCTGCTTCATCGTCATTTTATAGACAGGCTCACCGTCGTCTTCAGTAATCGTATCTATTACACGCATTTATTTTGCTCCTCCAGATAGGCTGCCTTTAAAGATCATTTTTTCAGCAAGGCTTTGATTTCGGAATTCAGGCAACGCACCTGACGTTACTTTAGAACAACAAAAAAACTATTGCTGAATTAATTATACTTCAAAAACAAAAATGTCTGATAAATATGTTATAAACATATTGTAAAGTTTTTACTGACATTTATAATACGCAAAAATGCAGAAAGCCCTATATACCGCATGGCTTCCTGCATTTCAATTAATTTCCTAATTTCCGTATTCTTTTGAAAGCACCTGATCTACCCACTGAACAAGGCTGACAAAACTTTCCTTATCAAGCTTTGTGAAATATTTGTTTACAGTCTGATCCTTTGCGGCAGTATTGTCCGTAAAGCAAAAGCCGTCAGCCGATATGGTTATGATCTTCTTATCATCGCCGTTATAGCCGAATTCTATCTGTATAAAATCAAGGGCAGGATCTTTGCTTGGAGTTTTTACAGCATTGCTTGAACCAAAGCTTTTTATCATCTTAGTAAGCTCTCTGTAATCCCCTCCGCTGAGGATATAGCATTCTCCGTAAACGCTTCCTACTTTCAGCCTTACAAAAGCGTATGCGCCGTTGTAGATAGTATAGTTATAGTATCTGTCAAGGCATATGAAATAATAGTCGTTATCCTTTACAGCCTTGTAATATCCGCTGAAGACCTTAGTCGTATCGACAGAGTCTATCTTAACTTCTTCAACGCTGTCCCATTCGCCGAGATCACCGCCGTCTGTTATCTTTCTTCCGCCAGGCAGAACTATCTCGCTGGTCTTTTTCTCTGTATTTTTACCGTCCGATGCACCTTCATTATCGTAAGATATTTTTTCATTTATAATGACATTTGCGCTGTCATAAGAAAAATCATCAGCCATAGTAACTGTGCCGTTTTCGTTAAAATACGCATATTCATCGGGAGCATTAAGTTCCTTATTTCTGGACAAAACCAGCAGGCCGTCAGAGACAGCGGTTATTTCAGCATATGTATCCGCCTCGATTATCTCGTTGCCGGAAAGGCTCAGAAGTCCCTTGTACTTGCCCGACTTATAGACATAAAGCACATCATCTATAACGGCTGTGCAGGTATAGTCATCAAAAGGCTGCTCCTCGACCTCTTTAACGTGATCCGATGTCTTGAAACTGCTGTAAACAGGGTTTGCCAGCATATCAGGCTGCTTTATATCGTTAAGAAATTCGGGGAACTCATAGTTTTTTATCTCAACCTTTTCAGGCTTGTTTTCAGTTTCAGCTGCCGATGTGGTAACTTTTCCGCCCGAACTGCTGCTTTCGCCCACAGTGCAGGCAGAGAGGCTCAGCGCCCCAGCTGCGCAGCACAGGGCGATAGTTATATTTATAATAGATTTTAAAATTTTTCTTGATTTCTCTGATCTGTACATCTGTATTTTTCTCCTTAAAAGCGGGATTATCCGCAGTACGAATTGTTGTCTATTTAATTATAATATAAAGCATAATTTTTTTCAAGTCTTTTCAAAGATTTTTATACATAAATAAAGTCAGAAAATATTATGAAAATGTTAAATATCGTTAAAGAGTGTTTACATAAGAAATGTTTTGTGATATACTATTTAAGTGGTATTGTTTTTGCTTTAGTATATTAAAGAGCGAAAACGATTATATAATACCCTAATTCTGCTATTACAGCAAGGAGGACAAAATTAAATGGTAAGAGCAATCGTAGGTGCAAACTGGGGCGATGAAGGTAAGGGTAAGCTTACCGATATGATGGCTCAGGAATCCGACATCGTTATCAGATTTCAGGGCGGTGCGAATGCAGGTCACACAATCGTAAATCATTACGGAAAATTTGCACTTCACACTCTCCCTTCAGGCGTTTTTTATGATCATACAACTAACATCATCGGCAATGGTGTTGCACTGAATATACCTGTATTCTTCAAGGAGCTTAACGAGGTAGTTTCAAAGGGCGTTCCTATGCCGAAGATACTTATTTCGGACAGAGCGCAGATGGTTATGCCTTATCATGTTCTGTTTGACCAGTACGAGGAAGAAAGACTGGGCAAGGCAAGCTTTGGTTCAACAAAGTCAGGTATCGCACCTTTCTATTCAGACAAGTATGCAAAGATCGGTTTCCAGGTTCAGGAGCTTTTTGATGAGGACGAACTCAGAAAGAAGATAAAGAGAGTATGCGAAACAAAGAACATTCTTCTTGAGCATCTCTATCACAAGCCTGCTATCGATGAGGAAGAGCTTTTCAATACTCTTATGGAGTATAAGAAAATGGTTGAGCCATATGTATGCGACGTTTCTGCATATCTTTGGAATGCTATCAAGGAAGGCAAGAATATCCTTCTGGAAGGTCAGCTCGGTTCACTTAAAGACCCTGACCACGGCATTTACCCAATGGTAACTTCTTCTTCAACACTTGCAGCATACGGCGCTATCGGTGCAGGTATTCCTCCTTATGAAATAAAGAAGATCGTAACAGTTGTTAAGGCTTATTCTTCAGCAGTTGGCGCTGGCGCATTCGTTTCAGAGATTTTCGGCGACGAGGCTGACGAACTCAGAAGAAGAGGCGGTGACGGCGGAGAGTACGGCGCAACAACAGGCAGACCAAGAAGAATGGGCTGGTTCGACTGTGTTGCATCAAAGTACGGCTGCCGTATTCAGGGTACAACTGACGTTGCATTTACAGTTATCGACGTACTCGGCTATCTTGACAAGATCCCTGTATGCGTAGGTTATGAGATCGACGGAGAGGTCACAACAGACTTCCCTACTACGCAGAAGCTTGAAAAGGCTAAGCCTGTACTCAAGACTCTTGACGGCTGGAAATGCGATATCAGAGGTATCAGAAACTATGATGAGCTTCCTGAGAACTGCAAGAAGTACATAGACTTCGTTGAAGAGCAGATCGGATTCCCTATCACAATGGTTTCAAACGGTCCTAAGCGTGAGGATATCATCTACCGTGAGAGCAAGCTCAAGTAATTGCAGCTGACAAATAAGTTATATACAGCGTTCGCTATATGCGGGCGCTGTTTTTTTGAAAAACTTATTGCTGTACATAAAAACGGACTTATACCATATGGTACAAGTCCGTTTTTCTTATATATCGAAGTGTAGGTGCAAACTTATTACTTGATGTTCTCAATATCGCTCTTATTTACAGAAGCAACGCAGAAGTCTATTCTTTCGTCCTCATCACTGTCATCATTTGAACCAGTGAGAGCGATCTCCTTATTAGGATCAATGCCGTCTACGGTTGTTACCTGACCTGTGCCTGCGCCGACAGATGCGCCAGGTACTCTGAATGTGCTTACGTCAATAGGCTCGATAGAAACCTCTTCAGGCTTTTCAAGCTGTGGTACCCACTCATAAGGAACTCTGTATGCACGGTATACCATATTGCATGAGAACTCACCTGCAAAGGCTTTGAAGTATGGATTGATGTATTCCCATACTATCTCATGGTCAGGAGTTACCTCGATAAGACGGCCGTCAGAACCCTCTGTGATGAGAGTATTTCCGTTAGGAAGTCTTTGAGCTGCGCTTATATATGAGCTGTAAAATTTAGATGCGTCTGTAAAGAGAAGATGTCCTGCTTCGAGAGGAGTATACTGCCATGTGATCTCCAGCGTTACAGGGTTGAACTGAAGAACTCTTGAATAATCTCTGTGAGCATTGTTCACGCCTGTTGGTGACGCAGGGTTAGGAACACCATATCCGCCCTCACCGCCGTTATCAAATACAAGCAGGTCGCCCTCGCCAGGGAGTCCCTTTGGTATCATGTGGAGGTGGTGCTGTCCGATTATCCAGCCAAGCTTTCTTGTTGCTGCATTTTCATTGAAATCAGGTCCTAATCTCCATACGATCTTTCCTGTTGCTCTTTCGATTATAGCAAGGATATTGGAGTTTCTTGCATCGAAGATGATATTGTCTGGTTGGAATCTTTCGTCGCCTGCGTCATACCACTTGTTCTCGCCAAGTGTTGAGAAGTTGTTTATATGCATCCAGTCGCCGCCTGCTTCACCATGCAGACCAGGGTTTCTGTAAAGAGCGTTCTTTGCAGCCTCATCAAAACCAAGCTCATCAAAATGATCGCTCGCTCTCCAGCTCCAGAGGATATTGCCCTCCCAGTCAACTTCGATTATCTTATCGTCGATAAGTCTTTTATCTGAAATATCGTGATTATAAAGATTTTCATGTGTAAGGATAAGAGTTTTTCCGCCGTCAGTCTTAGGCTCGCCGTTTGGATAATAGTAGCCTACTGTGCTGCCCTCACGCTGATAGTCGTGGTGCTGTCTTGCCATGTAGACTGGATCTTTGCCTGGGTCTGCAACAAGCTCTGTTTTGTCGAACTTCCATACGATATGTCCGTCCCAGTCAACTTGAACGAGGTCAAGCTGATCCTGATATGCGTACTTGCCGCCTCTTGCGCCTGTTGTACCCATTACATATCCGCCCGGAAGTATCTTGTTCGGGAAGCCGCCAAGACCTGCCCAAAGCTTCACTTCATTTCCGTTCATGTCTACAAGAAGTGCGCCCTTTGCTGACGGGAAGATAGTATAGCCGCTGTATGCCTTTTCTTTATTGTAAATAGTTGCTCCTGTTGGAAAAATACTTGGATAACCCATGATCTTTACTCCTCTCTGTTATTTAAAATTACTTGTCTGCATTTGTAAGGTCTACTGTTACGTTGTCAGGAAAAGCTTTCTTTGCAGCGTCTGCAAAATAGAACTTTCTGACGTTATAGCTTTCAGGATACTTGCCGTTCTCGAATGCCCAGTTGTTTATTTCGTCAAGATGAGCGGCAGCTTCTTCTGCAAGACCGAACTTTATTGTATACTGCTCCCAGTTTGTCTTGAAGTCATCTTCTTCGATACCGAATTTCTCTGATATCTTCTTTGCCGATTCATCAAGGTTGTCATTTATGTATGCAACACTTTCGTCAAGTGCTTTAAGATAGTCTGCAAGAAGATCTGTATTGTTCTTTGCAAATTCATCTGTTGTGATAAGGTAAGCAGAAACGTTTATTCCGACCTCTTCTGCTGTTGCTACCTGCACCCAGCCTTCAGCCTCATACTTCTTTACGCCTGAACCTGTAACGATAGCTGCTGACGCTTCTCCGTTATGAGCGACTGCAAGCTGTGTAGAGATAGAATCGGTGTTCACGCTCTTCTGCTTTGAAGGATCAAGTCCGAGATATGTCTGACCCTGCCAGTTAAAATACTCAGAAACTGTACCGATAGTTGTTATCCAGCCTTCGCTGCCGTCAAGTGCGGCAAGGTCGTCCTTATACTTTGGTGCAACGAAAAGTCCGCCGTTATAAGATGTGCTTGAACTGAGGTCTGAGAATATAACAAGGTTTGAATTATCAAGTGTATTGCCGAAACGGTTTACTGCTGCGAAATCTGCAAGCAGACCTGTATCTGCTGTTCCTGTTGAGATAGCGTCGATAGTGTTTATGCCTGCCGCATACTCTGAGGTTTCAAGTGAGATGCCATACTTTTCAAATATGCCCTGCTCTGTACCGATATAGTCTGCGTACTGGTCAGGCTGACCTGTCATGTTGGCAACTCTGAGGACTTTAAGTTCCTTGCCGTCCTTTGTTGTTACCTTTGCGGCTGTGTTTGTATCATTTGAATTTCCGCAAGCTGTCAGCAGGGAAAAACTTAATGCCGACGCTGCTAAAACTGAGATTATTTTTGTAAATTTCATTGTGATCTGCTCCCTTAAATTTATTTTTGGTTGTTTTTGATTATTTAACTCCGTAATGTTTCAATTTCTTTTTACCGATAAACTGCAGTATTCTGTCTGCTGCAAAGCCTATAACTGCAAGAGTTACGATACCTGCGAATGCCCAGCTTGTTTTATAATAAAGCTTTGAGCTGTTGATAAGATATCCAAGGCCGTCGCTGCCTACGAGCATTTCTGCTGCGATAACGCAGATGATAGCTGAGCTGAGTCCAAGACGTATGCCTGTATAGATATTCGATACTGCTGACGGTACGACTACTGTAAAGAAAACTCTCGCTTTCTTTGCTCCCATACACGATGCAGCTTCAACAAGTGATCTGTCCGTTGAGGCTACTCCTGCAATGGTGTTTACGAACATAGGGAAGAATGATGCGTAGAAGATAAGCGCTATCTTTGACTCTTCACCAACTCCGAACCACATGAGGAAAAGTGTTGTAAGGGCAATAGCGGGAACGAATCTGAAAAAGCTCAGGATAGGTTCTACCAGCCAGCGTACTGGCTTGAAGTTTCCCACCAGAAGTCCCATCGGAACTGCAAAAACTATTGCAAGCAGCCAGCCTTTTATTACTCTGCTGATACTTGCCGCAATGTCTGCCCAAAGTGTTCCGTCCTGTATGAGCAGCTTTAAACTGTCAAGTGTTTCTTTTGGGCTTGGAAGAAAATATTCGTCATATGCAAGTGAACCAAGTCCCCATATCGTAAGTATGACCGCCCACGAGATGATGCCGCATTTAAGTATCTTCTGCACGATCTTCCCGGAGGATCTTGTATTTGTATTTTCCATTTCGACTCCTCCTAGATGTAATACAGCTCTGAATCATCAAGAGCCTTGTTTACAAGAATTTCTGTGCTGTCATTATTTATGGTATACAGCTTTTTGATAAGGACTTTTACCTTATCTCCCTTTTTAAGTCTTGGTGCATTGAGCGGATATCTGCCTGTAACGGTTATGCCGTTGATCTTTGTATGGACTTCAAAGTTGCTGCCTCTGAATGAGATATCCTCAACAATGCCGTCCTCCATGGCACTTTCAAACTGGTGGTAGCCGCTGTCCTCGAATTTATTTATTTCGATAAACTCAGGTCTTATTACTGCTGAAAGATCACTCTTATCAGATTCAAAGCCTTTAAGTCTGCTGAAATCTTCTATGATAGCTGACTGACCGATAAACTGTGCAACGAAAGGTGTTTTAGGTTCAAGGTAGATCTCAACAGGATTTCCGACCTGTTCAACTCTTCCCTTATTTGTAATTACGATCTCGTCTGCAACTTCTATCGCCTCGTCCTGATCGTGAGTAACGAAGATGCTTGTTATTCCGATCTTGTCGATAGTTTCACGAAGCCAAGTTCTCAGTTCCTTTCTTACCTTTGCGTCTATTGCTGCGAAAGGTTCATCAAGGAGAAGGAGTTCAGGTTGAGGTGCAAGCGCTCTCGCAAGAGCTATACGCTGACGCTGACCGCCGCTGAGCTGATCCGGATATCTGTTTGCTGTATCGGGAAGTCCCACAAGCTCCAGCAGCTCGGTAACACGCTGTTTTATGTAAGCCTTATCTTTTTTCTGAACTTTAAGTCCGTATGCAATATTATCATATACAGTCTTGAACGGGAACAAAGCGTAGCTCTGAAAAACAAAGCCTATTCCTCTTTCGCTCGATGCAAGCTTATTAACGTTCTTGCCGTTTATAAAAATGTCACCGCTGTCCTGTTTTTCAAGACCTGCAAGCATACGGAGGATAGTTGTTTTTCCGCTGCCGCTCGGTCCTAACAGACCGATAAGCTTTCCTTTTTCAATTCCGAAGCTTACGTTATCCGACGCTTTGAAATCTCCAAAGCTTTTATTTATATTCTTTAATTCAATGTACATAGCTGACAACTCCGATATAATATTTTTTCAGGCAGATCTTCTTTCTGCCTTTTGGCATTCCCTGCTGTCAACATCGCTGCATTCGCTTATGTTCAAGATAGTTTTTCATCATCTTACCTCATTCCATATTAACTCGATAGGATTAGTATGTTTCTTATTATACACATTTTTCTCAGAATGTCAACCATTTTTTTCAGTTTTGTAGCAAATTACTAATAATTCTAACAGTTGAACCGATTATTGTGTATATTAATCATAATTAACCTATATGCAAATTATGATTTGTAAAATATGCCGCAGTTTACGCATTTTTTCTCCGTCATAGGTCAAAAATAAAATATATTATAAAAGCAGATTTCTTTCTCACAAAGCCTTGACAACTGCTTTTAAAAATGCTATACTGTCATTAATTCATATTATTATGATATGATTACAATGAATTTTAAGGAGGACGATTTAAAATGCTTACAGAGCTTACAAATCAGAATTACAATGAGATCATTTCAACAGACAAACCTCTCGTTATTGAGTTTTATTCACCGACCTGCACACACTGCAAACGTACTGAGGCAGGACTTAAAGAAAATGCTGATGAGCAGGGTGAGAATGCTGTTATTGCAAAGTGCGATATCACTGCACAGCCTGAGCTGGCTCAGAGATATGATATAACCGCTTTGCCAACGCTTCTTTTTATAAAGAACGGTGACATCAAGGAAAAGCTTACAGGCTTTACACACAAACTCATCATTGCAGAAAACATCAAAAAGCTTAAATAAGTCAGGACAGAAAATCAGCTGCTGCACCGATATGAAGTGCAGCAGCTTTTTTGTGCATCTGCAATTTTATAAGATCAGAAATTTTCTGAAATATATTTTTCAGCTGAATTTACAGCGTTTGCTCCGTCTGCTGCGGCGGTCACTACCTGTCTGAGAGGAGTTGTACGCACGTCGCCTGCGGCAAAAAATCCTGCTGCTGATGTTACAGTATCCTCCCCTGCTACAACATAGCCTGAACCGTCAAGGTCGCATACGCCGTCTAGCAGCTGAGTATTAGGCACACTTCCCACTGCGCAGAAAATTCCGTCAAGAGCAAGTTCTTTCTTTTCGCCGTTCACTGCATAGATCATGCCCTCGGCATTTTCTCCGCCTGTAACTTCCAGTACCTTTGCATTCATTACAGGAACGATATTTTCAGTCTGACTTACCTTCTGCTGGAGCGACTTGTTAGCTCTGAACTCGTCACGGCGGTGTACAAGATATACTGTTTTTGCCAGCTTTGAAAGATAAAGTGCGTCACCAAGAGCCGTATCTCCGCCGCCGATAACTGCTACGGTCTTATCCTTATAGAAAAATCCGTCGCATACTGCGCAGTAGGATATTCTCTGCTTGCCGTCACCCTCCACACCAAGATGTCTGTAAGACGTTCCTGCTGTATAGATAACTGCTTTGGCTGTTTTTTCTGTGCCGTCCTTAAAATGAATTGTCCACAGACCGTCCTTGTTTTCGATCTTATCTGCCTCGCCCTCAAAAAACTCTGCGCCGAGGGTTTCAGCGTGTTCTCTGAACTTTTCACCGAGATCATATCCGCTAAGACCATAAAGTCCCGGATAATTCTCCACACGTTCGGTAACGGATATTTGTCCCGTACCCATATAATCCTTTTCCGCCACAACAACGCTCAGCAGCGCTCTTTTAGCATATATAGCGGCAGAAAGTCCCGCAGGACCGCTGCCTATAACTATAATATCATACATCAAAGTTACCTCGCTTTCAAATCATATATAATACATCGGCTCGCTCTGCTGTTCATCAAGAGCGTTCTCATAGAATTTTACAAGATCATCAAGAGTTACCGATGAAGTGAATGACTGAACATCATTTTCTATCTTGCTCCACAAAAACTTATCTATGGCTTCTGTGAGCTTATTGCTTTCCTCATTCACGTCTGCTATCTCATTACCTATTATAGAAGGATCGAGAGCGTCGATTATCTCGCCGAGTGTGATCTCTTTAGCCTTTTTAGAAAGAATATACCCGCCTCTTGAGCCTTTTATACCTTTTATCAGCTTTGAATGTCTTAAAGATGTAAGTATCTGTTCAAGGTATTTTGCTGATATATTTCTGCGTTCAGCGATACTATATACAGTAACAGTTTCTCCGTCAACAGAAAACATTGCTATATCTGATATTGCGATTATGCCGCATTCTACTTTAGTTGATATCTTCATAGCTGCTTTTGCTGCCTCCTTTTCTCATTAAACATATTATTCCTATCACTTTAGTATATTTTATATCATTTTTTCATATATGTCAATAGGCAGAATGAAATAAAAATCACAAATTTTTATAACTAAAACCACAAATATATATCCTAAATGTAAAAAATCCACTATTCCTATTGACTTTGTATGTTTTATGCTGTATAATAGCTTCAGCAAAGGAAAAATTACACAAGGGGGTATGCTGTATGAGGTTCAATACCGAACTTATACACGGCGGTTTCGAGGCTGAAAAATCAGCCGGTGCAACGCTTACACCTATTTATCAGGTAAATGCTTTCGCACAGGAATCTGCTGAACAGCTTGAAAAAGTATTCAATAACAAAGCTCCGGGTTTTGCATATACAAGAATAAGCAATCCTACTGTTTCCTCTTTTGAGAACAGAATAAATACTCTTGAAAAGGGTATCGGCGCTATATCCTGTTCTTCGGGAATGGCGGCCGTAACGATGTCGCTGCTGAACATTCTTAAAGCAGGCGACGAGGTCATTGCAAGCGCAGGTCTTTTCGGAGGAACGATAGATCTTTTCGGTGATCTTGAACCATTCGGCATCAAAACACGATTCGTTGACCACGTTACTGTCGAAGAGATAGAGCCGCTTATAAATGAAAACACAAAGGCGGTCTTTGCAGAGCTTATCGGAAATCCGGGACTTGAGATAGTTGACCTCAGATCAGTTTCCGAGCTTGTTCATTCAAGAGGCATACCGCTTATAATCGACAGCACAACGGCAACACCGTACCTTATAAATCCTGCCGATTTCGGAGCAGACATAATCGTTCACTCCACTTCAAAATACATAAACGGCGGAGGAAATTCCATAAGCGGAATAATCGTTGACAGCGGAAAGTTCAAATGGAATTATGAAAAATTTCCAGGGCTTGCAGAGTATAAAAAGTTCGGCAAGTTCGCATATCTCGCAAAGCTGAGAAACGGCATATGGAGAAATGTGGGCGGCTGTCTTGCACCGATGAACGCTTTTATGAACAGTGTCGGTATGGAAACCTTAGGTCTGCGAATGGAACGATGTTGCAGCAACGCTCTTCAACTTGCTGAATTCTTTAAAGGATACAGCGATATCGATGTAAATTATCCTGCTTTAAAGGATAATCCTTACTACGATCTCTGTCAGAGCCAGCTGAAAGGCAAAGGCGGTGCGATACTCACTATCAGAGCGGGATCGAAAGAAAGAGCGTTCAAGCTTATAAATGGTCTTAAGCTTGCTACCAATGCAACGAATATCGGCGATGTAAGAACGCTGGTCATTCACCCCGCAAGCACTATTTACACTCACAGCAGTGAGGAACAGAAAACAAACGCAGGAGTTTTTGAGGACAGTATCCGCATAAGCGTGGGAATAGAGGATATTGAAGATCTTATAGAAGATTTCAGACAATCAATAGAAAAACTCTGATAAGATACAGAGGAGGATATAAATATGGCAGTAGATTATGCTACACTAAAAAAAGGCGGCTTTATGCGCCAGAAACAGAAAAATAATTTTTCACTCAGACTGAGAGTTGTGGGCGGAAACCTTACAGCAAAGCAGCTTGCTAAAATTGCGGAGGTCGCTGACAAATTCGGCGAGGGACACGTTCACCTTACATCACGTCAGAGTGTTGAGATACCTTTTATAAAGCTCAATGACGTTGAAGAAGTTAAGGCTGCACTTGCAGAGGGTGAAGTTGAACCGGGCGTATGCGGACCGAGAGTAAGAACCATTACAGCCTGTCAGGGCGCTGCGGTATGTCCAAGCGGATGTATAGATACATACGCACTGGCTAAGGAGCTTGACGACAGATACTTCGCAAGAGAGCTTCCGCACAAGTTCAAGTTCGGCATCACAGGCTGTCAGAACAACTGCCTTAAGGCTGAGGAAAACGACCTTGGCATAAAAGGCGGAATCAAAGTTGAGTGGAACGAAGATCAGTGTATCCACTGCGGCGTATGCGAAAAGGCTTGCAGACAGAAGGCTATCACTATCGAGGACGGAAAGATAATCGTTGATAAGAGCAAGTGCAACTTCTGCGGCCGCTGCTTCAAAGCCTGTCCTACTGAGGCATGGGATACTGTTCACGGTTACATAGTTTCTTTCGGCGGACTTTTCGGAAACAGCATCAACAAGGGAGAAACTATTATCCCATTCATCGAGGACAAAGAAAAGCTTATGAAGATCTGCGACGCTGCTATCAAGTTCTTTGAAGAAAACGCAAATGCAGGCGAAAGATTCAAGTTCACTATCGACAGAGTGGGCAGAGAAAAATTTGAGAAGAGAATATTGGAGGTATACAACAATGGCTGATTACAAGATCGACGATACAGTAGATATAACAAATGTGGTTTGCCCTACGACATTCGTAAAGGCAAAGGTCGCTCTCGAAGAGCTTGACGAAGGACAGATACTTTCCATCAGAATGAATGACGGAGAACCTGTTCAGAACGTTCCGAGAAGCATAAAGGAAGAGGGTCACAAGATCCTCAAGCTCATCAACAATGAGGACGGCACATACGACCTTATTGTAGAAAAGGTGGGAGATTAATGGCGGTAAGAGCTAACACACAGACTATAAAGGCTGAGATCTCAGAAAAGGATAAGCTTGTTATTGCGGATTTCTATTCCGATTCATGCATACCATGCAAAAGAATGTCACCGCTGCTTGCGGAAACAGAAGAAAGTGATCCCGAAAACATCAAGCTTGTAAAGCTCAATATCAATTTTGACGCTGAAGCTGCTGCCGAATACGGCGTAACATCAGTACCGACCCTGATATTTTTCAGGAACGGCGAAGAAAAAGCAAGACTTACAGGAGCTGTGAAAAAAGCACAGCTTGCTGAAACAATAAATAAGATCGAACAGGAGAATGTATAATGAATATCACAGTTGCAGGAAACAAAAAGGAAGTCGCAGAAGGTCTTACAGTTGCACAGCTGGTAATTGACGAAAAGGTAGAAACACCTGAGTACGTTACAGTTACTATCAATGATGAATTCGTTGAAAGCGGCGCATTTGAAAGCACAGTTCTTAAAGACGGAGATGTAGTTGAATTTCTTTACTTCATGGGAGGCGGACAGTAATGGCATTTACAGATGAACAGATAGAGCGTTACTCACGCCATATCATTCTTAAAGAAGTCGGCGCTAAGGGACAGAAAAAGCTCCTTAACGCAAAGGTACTTATCATCGGCGCAGGCGGTCTGGGTGCACCTGCCGCTATGTATCTTGCCGCAGCAGGCGTAGGTACTATCGGCATTGCAGACGCAGACGAAGTTGATCTTTCAAACCTCCAGCGTCAGATCATTCACGCAACAGAGGACGTTGGCAAGGCAAAGGTACAGTCTGCAAAGGAAACTATGGAAAAGCTCAATCCTGATGTAAAGGTAAACACTTACCGTACTTTCGTTGACAGCGAAAACATTATGGATCTTATCAAGGATTATGATTTCGTTATCGACGGAACAGACAACTTCCCTGCTAAGTTCCTTATCAACGACGCTTGCGTAATGGCTAAAAAGCCTTTCTCACACGCAGGTATCATCAGATTTAAAGGTCAGCTCATGACTTATGTTCCGGGTCAGGGACCATGCTACCGCTGCGTATTCAAGAACCCTCCTCCGAAGGACGCTGTTCCTACCTGCAAGCAGGCAGGCGTTATCGGAGCAATGGGCGGAGTTATCGGCAGCTTACAGGCTATGGAAGCAATAAAATATATCCTCGGTGTAGGCGATCTGCTCACAGGATATCTTCTTACATATGACGCACTTAAAATGGAGTTCAGAAAGGTCAAGCTTCCTGAACATACAGAAAACTGCGCAGTATGCGGAGATCACCCAACTATCACAGAGCTTATCGACTATGAACAGGCAGAATGCGATGGTGTACATTTATGATAAAGCTGAAAAGATCAGATTACGAAAAGATACTTGCTCATGCAAAAAGCGAGCTGCCTAACGAGGCTTGCGGTCTTATAGGCGGAGTAAAAGAGGGCGATGACAAGATCATCACAAAGGTGTATCTGCTCACAAACATAGATCATTCTAACGAACATTTTTCACTTGATCCGAAAGAGCAGCTTGCAGCTATAAAGGATATGCGTGCGAACGGAGCAGTTCCACTTGGCAACTGGCATTCACACCCTGAATCCCCGTCACGTCCTTCAGAGGAAGATAAGCGTCTTGCATACGACAGCAAGGCAAGCTATATGATCCTCTCTCTTATGAACGCAGACGAACCTGTACTTAACTCATTCAAGATCACAGGCAGCGATGCTGAAAAAGAAGAGCTTATAATCGAATAAAAGTCAAAACCTTCACTAAAAAAGCTGAAACTTCCCGATATCAGGAAATTTCAGCTTTTGTTTTTATGTTTTCATTTTCAAAATGTTTATACATCACAAATCCGATAGCAGTTGTTATAATTTCTGTAACAGGATAGGTTATCCAGAAATAATCAAGTCCTGCTCTTGAAAAGAGCCATGCCAGCGGGACAAAGAGAACTACCGTCCTCACAATGGTAAGAAGTGAACTGCGCAGCGAATATCCTATTGCCTGAAAGAAAACAGGGAATATAAGAGATGCTGACATTGGGATAAAGCTTGCTCCTATCCAGCGGAAAGCTACTGTTCCTATCTTAATTACAAGGGGATCCCCTGAAAATACGCTGAGAAGCTGACTGGGGATAATCTCAAAAGAAAGCGTACCTATGAACATCAGAGCCATTCCCATAAGCACAGAATCAATAAGAGTTTTTTTGCACCTTACATATCTGCCAGACGCATAGTTGAAGCTTATGACAGGCACTATGCAGGTCTGGAGCGCACCAAGGGGGATAAAGAAAAACGTCTGCCATTTATAATACAGACCGAGGGCTGTTACAGCCTGATCGGAAAATTCTTTGAGAATAAGGTTAAGTCCCAGTATGTATATCGTATACGCAGACTGCATCAATATATTCGGAAATCCCAGCTTGTATATCCTTTTTATGAGCGACGGAAATTTTCTCACAGCAGGAGGTTTTCTGAACCCTTTTTTCATTACTATGAGCGCAGCAGCAGCCTGACCTATGACAGTTGCCAAAGCCGCCCCTGCGATACCCATTTTAGGGAATATCCACACTCCCCATATAAGCAGCGGATCTAAGATTATATTTACAACAGCACCTATTATTTGTGCTGCCATAGGGAGTTTCATATTTCCCTCAGACTGTAAGATTTTCGTCCATACGCTTTCGGTGAAAAGACCGACACTGAAAACGCAGACTATCCTGCCGTATATCGTGACTGATCTTACTACCTCATCTGAATCGGTTGACATTCTTCCGTAAGACGGCATTATAAGATAACAGACAACGGCAAACACTATCCACATGGCTATGGAAAGCACCGTTCCGACGCCTGCGGCTTCCTGCGCCTTTCTGTTCCTGCCTATGCCGAAAAAATGTGACATAAGGGTATTTATACCTACGCCTGTTCCAACAGCAAGAGCTATCATAAGCAGCTGTATCGGATAGATCACCGACAGGGCCGTAAGTCCCTTTTCAGAATATCTGCCGATAAAGAAACTGTCAATTATATTATAAAGCGCCTGTATAAGCTGAGCAAGCATAACAGGCGGCGCAAGCTTTAAGATAAGCTTTGAAATACTTCCGCTGCCGAAATCAACTTTTTCTGCGGTCTGTGAACTCATTTCCCATTACTTCCTCTAATTAATTATCTGCTGTTATATTATATGACAATGCCTGCACAAAGTCAATAGCAAAAACAGGCATATAAAAGATCGCCTTGCTTTTTCAGCAGGGCGATCTTACTATTTAACTTATTTATCAGCTGTTATTCTGCGATCAGTCTTTCTTGCTGTCGTTTTCTCTGATCTCGACACGTCTGATCTTACCGCTTATAGTCTTTGGAAGTTCATCAACGAACTCAACTATTCTAGGATACTTGTAAGGAGCTGTTGACTTCTTTACATAGTTCTGGAGTTCCTTTGCAAGCTCGTCAGACGGCTTATAGTTCTTTGTCAGAATGATAGTCGCCTTTACTACCTTGCCTCTGATAGCATCGTCAGCAGCTGTGATAGCGCATTCCAATACAGCAGGATGCTCCATAAGGATACTCTCTATCTCGAAAGGTCCGATACGATAGCCTGATGCCTTGATAAGGTCATCTGTTCTTCCGACATACCAGAAGTAACCGTCCTCATCTCTGTAAGCTGTATCACCTGTATGATAAACTCCGCCTGCCCATGCTGCGTCAGTAACTTCCTTATTTCTGTAATACTCTTTGAAGAGTGCAGGGTGCTTTCCTCTTTCAGCACGAATAACGATCTCGCCTGTTTCGTTCACCTTGCAAGGAGTGCCGTCCTCTTTTATGATATCAACATCATAAAGCGGTGAAGGCTTGCCCATTGAACCCGGCTTTGGTGTCATACCGAAGAAGTTTGCTACGATAACAACAGTTTCTGTTTGACCAAAGCCTTCCATAAGCTGAAGTCCTGTATACTCCTTCCAACGGTTGTATACCTCTGCATTAAGAGCCTCACCTGCAACGCATGAATATCTCAGTTTAGAGAGGTCATAGTTGCCAAGACCTTCCTTGATGAAGAATCTGTACATTGTCGGAGGTGCGCAGAATGATGTGATATTGTAGTTCTGGAGAACTGCAAGGAGCTTGTCTGGGTGGAATCTGTCCATATCATAGATAAATTCTTCAGCACCGCAGGTAAGCTGACCAAACATCTTGCCCCATGCACACTTTGCCCAGCCTGTTTCGGAAACCGTAAGGTGAACAGAGGTTTCATCAACGTGATGCCAATGCTTAGCTGTTGAAATAGAGCCTGCGGCATAAGCATAAGCGTGGAGGACCATTTTAGGATATCCTGTTGTACCAGAGCTGAAATATGCAAGCATAGGATCGTCCTTGCTATTAGGTATTCTCTCAAGTGTGTCAGGATATTTTTTCAGCTCGGACAAAAAGTCTGTCCAGCCTTCCTTTTCGCCGTGAGTTATGAACTTTTCGATCATACCCTCATACTCTTCACAAGCCTCATCAACATGATCTGTAACATTGTCCTCATATGTTGCAACGATATATTTTACAGTTGCAGCTTTAAATCTGTAAGTATAGTCCTTCTTCATAAGCTGGCTTGTTGCAGGGATAAGAACTGCGCCGATCTTCATAAGACCGTATGCAAGTATCCAGAACTCATAATGTCTTTTAAGAACAGCCATTACCATATCGCCTTTTTTAACGCCGTGATTCAGCATCATATTAGCACACTGGTTGCTGAGCTTTGACATCTCCTCATAAGTGAACTCAACATCGCCGCCATGATCGTTTACCCAGTGAAGAATTTTCTTCTCCGGCTGGATAGCTGCTATCGCATCTATAACATCATAGCTGAAATTGAAGTTATCCTTAAGCTTAAGCTCAAACTTGCTGAGTATACCGTTCTCATCGAATTCCTCATTTACAAACTGCTTATAAAAGTTATTCATTCTGCATCCTCCAAATCAAGATCTTTAAACTTTCTGCGCTGCTTTTACTATGTCCTCAGGCTTTTGCGCAATGATATCTGCGCCTGCATTTTTCAGTTCAGACTCTCCTCTGAATCCCCAGCAGCAGCCGATGCATTTTAAGCCTGCGTTATGCGCTGTCAAAACGTCTACGTCGGAATCTCCCACTATAACTGTATTATCTTTTTGTGCGTCGAGGCTGTTCATTATACCATAGATTATATCAGGCGCAGGCTTTGTGGGTACGCCCTCCTTTTTACCGCAGATCATATCGAACGTATCACGTCCGAACAGAGTTTCTACAATAAAGCCGGTGAACTTATCAGGCTTATTGGAAGCCACTGCAAGCATACAGCCGTCAGCAGAAAGGGTTTCAAGCACCTGCTTTATGCCGTCATATGGACGGGTCTTTGCAACGGCTCTCTTATTGTATTCCTCAGAGAACTCTTTATGCAGCTGCTGTACAGTTTCCTGTGTGCGTACATTTTCGGGAACGGCTCTTTCAATAAGCTTCAGCGTTCCGTTGCCTACAAAATGCTTATATTCCTCAACGTCGTGAGCAGGCATTCCATGTCTTTCCAGAACGATATTCGTAGCGTCGGCAAGATCGAATATTGAATTAACCAATGTTCCGTCAAGATCAAATATAATTAATTTTCTTGTTTTTTTCATCACTTGTCACTCTTTTTTACATCAATCTGATTTTTATACACCTGTCAAAATTTCAACATTGCTATTATACTCTCATTATATGTACAGTTTATTAATATAGCTGAGATTAATTATTAACTTATACGATATTATTTAATCACAATTAGGCATTATTTTATGAATAATGAGTTATCCTTAACTATTTTATCATAATATGACTACTGGTCATATTACATGGGAAATAAATATCTTTAAACCGATAGCGATCAGCGCTAAACCTCCTGCTATCTCTGCGGCACGGTCGGGTATCCTGCCGAATTTACAGCCTGCGGCAAAGCCCGCTGCTGATATCAGCATGGTTACAGAACATATCACAGCTGCGCTTGAAACTATATTCCCCGACAGAGCGGCAAAGCTGACTCCGACAGCAAGTGCATCAACAGAAGTGGCAAAACCCTGCACCATTATCATTCCGAAAGACAGCTTATCCTCTGATAGAGAAAGCTCCTCATTGTCCTGCTTTTTCTCTCCGATAAGCATTTTTATTCCTATCGCACCAAGCAGCACAAGCGCTACATAGTGGTCTATACGTTCTATGCGCTCCCCGAAGCTTGCTCCGAGGGTATAGCCTATAACAGGCATTGCTCCCTGAAAAAGTCCGAAAACTATACCGCAAATCAATCCTGCCGGCAATATGCCGCTCTTTTTGCCGAAACACATTCCATTTGAAACCGACACGGCAAAAGCGTCCATTGAAAGGCTGACGGCAATAATAAAAATCTCGATAAGACCCGTAAAAATCCCCTCCGCAAATATAAGATCAAAAAAATAAAAAGGGCTGCACAAAAGATAATATTTGTACAGTCCTTTGAAAATTTTAAATTCCGATCGTCTTATCAGTCCTCGCATTTTGACGCAAGCAGTGAAGAATATCTGTTCCTGAACTCAGTAAATCTTCCATCGTCCAGAGCTTCTCTTATCTTTTCGGTAAGAGTATTGTAGAAGTAAAGATTATGCATGACCGCAAGTCTTCCCGCAAGCTGTTCGTCCGCTTTGAAAAGATGACGAAGATATGCCCTGCTGAAATTTCTGCAGCATGGGCAGTCACACTGTGAATCAACAGGTCTGCTGTCAAGCTCGTACCTTTTGTTCGCAATGTGGATTATTCCGCTCCATGTGAAAAGCGTTCCGTGTCTTGCGTTTCGGCTCGGCATTACGCAGTCAAAGAAGTCCACACCTCTGTAAACAGCCTCGATTATATTCTGCGGAGTGCCTACTCCCATTAAATATCTCGGCTTATCCTTTGGCATAAACGGTTCGACCTGCTCAATGACGTGATACATTACCTCTGTCGGCTCGCCTACGGCAAGTCCGCCGATAGCATAACCTGAGCAATAGTCAAGCTCTCTTATAGCTTTCATATGCTCAATACGCAGATCGTCATATGTACAGCCCTGATTTATCCCGAAAAGCATCTGATTCTTATTAATAGTATCTTCAAGAGAATTCAGTCTTTTCTGCTCAGCGATACATCTTTCAAGCCAGCGTGTAGTCCTCTCGCAGGAAGCCTTTGAGTATGAATGTTCAGCAGGATTTTCCACGCATTCATCAAAAGCCATTGCAATAGTTGACGCAAGGTGCGACTGGATCTGCATACTCTCCTCAGGTCCCATAAAGATCTTTCTTCCGTCAACGTGTGAATTGAAGTACACACCCTCTTCTTTTATTCTACGCAGCTTGGCAAGAGAAAATACCTGAAATCCGCCGCTGTCCGTAAGTATAGGCTTATCCCAGTTCATAAACTTATGAAGTCCGCCCAGTTTATAGATTATCTCATCGCCCGGACGAACGTGCAGATGATAGGTATTGCAAAGCTCCACCTGAGTTTTAAGCTCATTTTTAAGATCTATTGACGACACTCCGCCCTTTATGGCTGCGGCAGTTCCCACATTCATAAATACAGGCGTTTGTATAGTGCCGTGAACAGTTTCAAACTGTCCTCTGCGGGCTGCGCCCTCCTGTTTTAATAATGTAAACATAAATTCTCCTTTATTTTTCTATTATATCAGACGGCAGCCAGCCGACTGTGGCATTTTCCGTAATTACCAAAGACATTGTTTCATCTTCGTCAAAGACCGATACCCGCTCACCTTTTCTGACAGAGGGGAAAGATGACAGAAACTGATATACATGAGGCTTTTCGTCAAAATACCATATTTCACGGTCAGGGATATAACCCTCGCCACCTGTATACTCATCTCTTACCTTTGTCATATATCCCTTTTTCTCTATTATCGTTATGTCCTGCTTTTCCCAGTCAATATAGACAGGTTTCAGATCACATGAATGATCCTTTATGACCGTTTTCTTTGGTGCGTCTGTATCCCATATCATTTCATGAGAATAATTCTCACCGCACTTATCAATGATAAGCATATTCATCTGACAAGCCTTTTTGATAGTCATTCCGCCGTCAATGCATATCATTTTCTTTTTGCTGTCGATTATAGTAAGGTTAGTCACATTTGAACGTTTATAATTGTATGTGGGATAATGACCGAATACAAGCTGCTTTCCTGTTGGATTTTCTTTTCGCAAAAACCACGGAACAGTTATAGCGTAAATATCATCTGTATTTCTCCAGTCGGGACGATCTTCAAGTCCTGCATGAACAAAAACATATTCGTCTGTTTCAAGGCATATTGGAAGATCTCTGATAAAAGATAAAAGCTCGCCATACTTCTCAACGACTTTTTCTCTTATTTCAAGCCAGTTGCCTTCCCAGCAGTCAACATATCCCAGTGTATTAGCCATTTGCCTGAAAGTGTTATGCTCATTGCGGTAAAACTGCTGCTGAAACCGCTCGAAATCATAATGATAAGCCATTCTTGAACACATTATATCGTTATTGCCCATCAATAATATTGCCTTGTCGCTTTTATCGCAAAGAGCCTTGACATATTCAAGCGTTTTTATATTGTCACTGCCATGTTCAAGTATGTCGCCGACGATCACAAGATAGTCATTTTGAGGATCATATTTTGCTTTTTTCAGCAGTCTGTCAAAAAGCTGCCAATGCGTATGGATATCACTGACAGCAAGTATCCTGCATTTTTCAGGCAGCGAAAGATCAATGATCTTATTCATTATTTCTCACCATTTTTAAGATCGTACATAGCCATACTTTCTCTTGTTCTGTACTCGTGCTTTTCATAATATCCGATAAGCTTGCCGTTTTCATCACGCAGGGCTATCATATAAACGTCCTTGTTTTCCTTTTCATTATAAAAGGTATACACCTTGTTATGCTCTGTGCTTTCGCCGAACCATTCTATTACCTTATTTATCTTATCATTTGACTCGCTGTTATGGCAGTTAAGGAGAGATCTTCCTATAAGCGCAGCCCCTCCCCTTTTTGCATATCTTTCAACTGCAGTCGGGTTCATATAGACGATAGTATGTTCAAGATCGCATATAACAACAGGTGCGCTGTCTGCGTCTACTACGGCTTTCAGAAATTTATCCACATTAGTGCTGTTCATAATATTTTACCTCATTATATATTACTTGTCCAGAATACACATACTGTCGCCGAAGCTGAAAAAGCGGTACTTTTCCTCAACGGCTATCTTATATGCATTCATTGTATTTTCGTATCCTGCAAAAGCCGAAACCAGCATTATAAGTGTGCTTTCAGGCAGGTGGAAGTTAGTTATAAGTCCGTCAAGCACCTTAAATTCATATCCGGGATAGATAAATATTTCAGTATATCCGCTGCACGGCTTTATCTCGCCATAGAATGTTGCTACGCTTTCAAGTGTACGGCAGGAAGTCGTTCCGACAGCTATTACACGTCCGCCCTCAGCCTTTGTTTTATTAATAAGTTCTGCCGTCCTCTCAGGAAGTTCATAATGCTCTCTGTGCATTTTATGATCCGTTACCTTATCCTCCTTAACAGGACGGAATGTACCCAGACCGACATGGAGGGTCACATAGGCTATATTTATGCCTGCCTCTTCAAGTTCTTTAAGCTGTTCCTTAGTAAAATGCAGTCCTGCGGTAGGTGCTGCGGAAGAACCTACTTCGTGAGAATAGACAGTCTGATAGCGTTCCTTATCCTTCAGCTTTTCAGTGATATAAGGCGGCAGAGGCATCTGACCTATCTTGTCAAGCGCTTCAAAGAAGCTGCCCTCACATTCAAAACGTGCTATTCTGTTTCCGTCCTCAAGGACTTCGGTTATCTCTGCGGTGAGCAGACCTTCGCCAAACACAAAGCGTCTGCCTACTCTCGCCTTTTTACCAGGGCGGCAGAGTATCTCCCATTCGAGATTTCCCCTCTGCTCCACAAGCAGAAATTCTATAAAGGAATGTGTATCCTCAGTTTCGCCGTATATCCTTGCAGGCAGAACTCTTGAATCATTAAGCACAAGAAGATCACCTTTTTTAAGATGATCGCATAAATTATAGAAATGGTCGTGAGTGACCTCTCCCGTTGTGCGGTCAAGGCACAGCATACGGGAAGAATTTCTCGGTTCAACAGGTGTCTGTGCAATAAGCTCCTGCGGAAGATCATAGTAAAAATCGGACCTTTGCATATTTGTGAGATCAAGCATTTTTAACTCTCCTAATATATTAATTAAATTACGATAGTCATGTTAATTTACAAAATATTAAATAATTTCTTGCTATATGTATTGACAAGAGTCAGAATATTTGTTATTATAAAACAGAACAGATAGAGGTGCGGTTGAGATCAGTAGCATTTTTCTGCGTGAAGTACCCTTAGTACCATAACGCTAAGGCAATGCCTATTGCTTAAAGGAAAATGTGAAAGGCAAAACTGCCGAAGCGCAGGAAAAGGCATCCTGCTGCTGACTGATAATTTAACAGATTATCGGTTGTCATCATTACATGATGGAGTGCTATCGGCAAATTTTATTGCCAACATTCTTATTATATTGTATGATGCGCCGGTTTTCAACCGGTTTTTTTATTATTTGTTTAATTTTTATGTTTTGCGAAAAAATATAACTGTAAAGCGGCTTTTATTTGGCTATATTGACATATCAGCTGTTTTGCGAACAAATTTTTTCCGCAATAGAAAAGGAGTTTTATTGATGAAAAAGTACAAGGTTGGCATTATCGGCGCTACCGGCATGGTAGGTCAGAGATTTTCCCTTCTTCTCGACAAACACCCATGGTTCGACGTAGTATGCGTTGCCGCTTCACCACGTTCAGCCGGCAAGAAGCTAAAGGACGCTGTTGCAGGCAAGTGGAAGCTTTCAGAGCCTCTGCCGGAAGCTATCGGCGAGCTTACAGTTTTCAACGCTGAAGAAGATGTTGAAAAGATCGCTTCAATGGTAGATTTCGTTTTCTGCGCAGTTGATATGAAGAAGGACGAGATCAGAGCGCTTGAAGAAAAGTATGCTAAGGCTGAGTGCCCTGTTGTTTCAAACAACTCTGCTCACAGACATACTCCTGACGTACCTATGGTAATTCCAGAGATAAATGACGATCATATAAACATTATCCCTGCTCAGAGAAAAAGACTCGGCACTAAGAGAGGATTTATCGCAGTTAAGTCAAACTGCTCACTCCAGTCTTACGTTCCTGCACTTGCTCCGCTCATGGATAAGTATAAGGTAACAAAGGCTCTTGCGTGCACATATCAGGCTATCTCAGGCGCAGGAAAGACTTTCGAGTCATTCCCTGAGATCCTTGACAACGTTATACCATACATCGGCGGCGAGGAAGAGAAGTCAGAGAAAGAACCTCTTAAGATCTGGGGACACATCGAGGGCGACGTTATCGTTGACGCTCAGTCACCTGCTATCACAACACAGTGCCTGAGAGTTCCTGTTTCTGACGGTCACACAGCTGCTGTATTCGTATCATTCGAGAACAAGCCAAGCAAGGAAGAGATCCTTGAGGCTTGGAAGAACTTCAAGGGCGCTCCTCAGGATCTTGATCTGCCAAGCGCACCTAAGCAGTTCCTCAACTACTTCACAGAGGACGATCGTCCACAGGCTAAGCTGGACAGAAACCTTGAAGGCGGTATGGCTGTATCTATCGGCAGACTCCGTGAGGATTCACAGTATGACTACAAGTTCGTTTGCCTTTCACACAACACACTGAGAGGTGCGGCAGGCGGAGCTGTTCTTCTTGCTGAACTTCTTGCTGCAAAGGGTTATTTCGACTAATGAACGTTACCTTTAAAAAATGTACAGAGGAGGATATACCTCTGCTGTACAAAATGACGGGCGAGCTTATTGAAATGCACAGCAGTTTCGGTGATTACACAATGACCGAGGAACGGCTTGCAGAGCTTGAAAAAAGCGGAGCAGTTATAAGCTATATGGCATATGCTGATGATAAGCCTGCCGGTATCATAAATTTCTTCTACAAGTACACAACATTTTCAGGGCGCAAGGTGCTGTATCTGGAGGACCTGTATGTAAGGCAGGAATTCAGATGCGATGGCATAGGAGCAAAGTTCATTGAACTGCTCAAAAAGATCGCCGCTGAAAATGACTGTGAAGAGATCGAGTGGAAGTGTGCCTCATTCAACGAAAAGGGAAAGCGCTTTTACGACCGAATGGGGGCAAAGCGCATTACCGAATGGGACACTTACACTATAAGCAGAGAACAGTTTTAATTACTGCTCTCACATAAAATACGACACTTAACGAAAGGAGTTAGTGCTTATGAAAAAGACTATATTTACAGGCGCAGGCGTTGCTATCATCACGCCTATGAATGCAGACGATTCTATCAACTATGACAAGCTGGGCGAACTTATAGACTTCAATATCGACAACGGCACAGACGCTATCATTATCTGCGGAACAACAGGTGAAAGTGCAACTATGACCGACGACGAGCATATCGAGTGCATCAGATATGCCGTTGAAAAGACAGCTCACAGAGTTCCTGTTATTGCAGGAACAGGTTCAAACCACACTGAGTATGCGGTAAACCTTTCAAAGAAAGCTGAGGAGCTTGGAGCTGACGCTCTGCTCTGCGTAACTCCATATTATAACAAGACTTCACAGGCAGGTCTTGTGGCTCACTTCACTGCTATTGCAGAGGCTGTTGAACTGCCGATCATTCTGTATAATGTTCCGTCAAGAACAGGTGTTAATATTCTTCCTGAAACTCTTAAAAAGCTTTCTGCTATCGACAACATCGTTGCAGTAAAAGAAGCAAGCGGAAACATCTCACAGGTAGCTAAGGTAGCTGCCCTCTGCGGAAATGATCTTGACATCTACTCAGGAAATGACGATCAGATCATTCCTGTTATGTCACTGGGCGGAAAGGGCGTTATCTCAGTTCTTTCAAACTGTATGCCTTTTGAAACTCACGAGATCGCTGCGCTTTGTCTTGAAAACAAGTATGATGAAGCAAGAGAAAAGGCTTACAAGGTACTTGATTTCACAAACGCTCTGTTCTGTGATGTAAACCCTATCCCTGTTAAGGAAGCACTTAATCTTATGGGATTTGAAGTTGGCGAATGCAGACTCCCGCTTATCAAGATGAGCGACGAGAAGATCGCTGCGCTGAAAGATACAATGACACAGATAGGTCTTGTAAAGTAAAAAATAGCAAAAGGGCGGAGAAATTCGCCCTTTTATAAATTTTGATCGCAAAGGAATGATTAAAAATGACAGATATAGCTATATGCGGAGCAGGCGGAAAAATGGGCAGAGTTATTGCCGATGTTATAAGCGGCAGAGATGACTGCACAGTAGTAGCAGGCATTGATAAATTTGCCGAGCAGTACGCAGAGTTCCCTATTTACAAAAATATAGCTGATATGAAGGAAAAGCCACAGGTAATCATCGACTTTTCTCATCCGTCAGCTCTTGACGATCTGCTTAACTACTGCCTTTCAAACGGCACAGCTCTTGTTGCAGCAACAACAGGCTATAATGATGAACAGATCGAGCAGATACACAAGGCAGCAGAGCAGATACCTCTGTTCTTCACCTTCAATATGTCTTTGGGCATAAATCTTATGGCTGATCTTGCAAAGAAAGCCGTTAAGGTACTTGGCGGACAGTACGACATCGAGATCATTGAAAAGCACCACAATCAAAAGATCGACGCTCCGTCAGGCACAGCTATAATGCTTGCTGACGCTATCAATGAAGAGCTTGATGAAAAGTACAATTACGTTTATGACAGACATTCAGTAAGAGCGAAGAGAAGCCAGACTGAGATAGGCATACACTCTGTAAGAGGTGGAACTATCGTAGGTGAGCATGAAATAATTTTCGCAGGACGTGACGAAGTTATCTCACTAAAGCATGAGGCACACTCAAAGCAGGTATTTGCAGTAGGTTCTGTAAATGCGGCTGTGTTCCTTGCAGGCAAGCAGGCAGGTCTTTACGCTATGAGCGATCTGCTTAAAGAACTTTGATTTAATATTTATAAAAAAAATTCCGCAGAAAGATCTGCGGAATTTTTTGTTTATCTTGATATATTATTTTGACTTTGAAGTGTACTCTGTCTGTAAGTCATAAACAGCAGTAGGAGTATATCTCTTTATAGCGTCCTTGTTTTCTGATATCTTTAACTTTTCTACCCAGCCGTCGATAAGAGTCTGGAAATCGTCGGACTTCATAGTCTGAACCATGCTGTCATGATTTTCAGTTGCATACTCTGCACTTCTTTCAGTGATATCGCCCTTTATAACAACATAGTAGTTATTATCGTCCTCATAAGCCTCAGCAACACCAATTTCAAGTCCGTTAGCTTCCTTGGCAAGCTTTATGCTGTCAGTTTCCTCAGCGTCCTCATCTATCTGTCCTACATTGTAAAGAACTTCGTTCTTGTATGGATCTTCTGAGGTAGTTCCAGATGTGCTTTCTGAGTCAGCTGATGAAGAATCAACTGCTGAACTGTCAGTTTCAGACTCTGTACCTGCGACACTGCTGTCTGCTGCTGAATCAACACTGCTCTCATTTGATGCCTGACTGTCGTCAGATGATACAGAAGATGAACTGTCATCTGAAGCTGCGCTGTCTGTACTGCTGTCAGCTGATGAGCTATCGTCAGCGGTAGAATTCTGACTTGCAACATAGTCATTATACTCATTGATTATTTCATCGAACTCGTCAAATGAAACACCCTCTGCCTTTGCAAGGTACTCATCTCTGAGAGCCTCGTTTTCCTTATCCTCTTCGGCAGCTGCGCTTTCATCTTCATTTGTGCTTTTGGCAATGGTGATGGTCTTGTACCTTACATAATTATCATTAAGATACTGCTCGATATCAGAATCCTTGACTTCCTCGATACCGCCCTCGGCATAGTAGTAATCAAATATCTTGTCACGCATCTTTGAAGCCTTATTGACAAGCTTTACTGAATCTCTTGAGATACCCTCTTTTTCAAGCAGCTCGCTGCTGTTCTCCCAAAGATCTCTTACAGTATCGTTTATGTCGCTGAGTTCATCATCTGTAAGCTCCAGTCCAAGCTTCTCAAACTCAGAAACGATAGCACAGTATTCCTTAGTAGCCGTCATAGCTCTGTCGGAAAGATAATCAGCAAACTTCTTGCCGTCAACTTCCTGATCGAAATACTTTTCTTTAATGCCCTGAGTGTAGTACATCATAGTCATCTGATAAGACATCTCGCTGTACATATTGTAAATATAAACACCGGCAGGGATCTTATTTCCGTCGTATGTCATAACATAGCTGGTATCAGTACAGCCTGCAAGGCTCAGTGTCATTGCCGCAGCAGCTGAACACGCCGCAATTTTCTTTTTAATATCTGCCATATTTAAAAGTTCCTTTCTGAATTGATCGGATAATTCCGTCTTTGGCGAAAGATAACGCACAAAGTTCAAAATACATCTTAACCAATTTATTATACACTAATTTTTGTATTAAGTCAAGTCCTGCGGCGCAGAGATGAGCATATAAAAATTTTTTAATCGGTTGCAATTTCTGTGAAAATGTGCTATACTACTCTTATATAGGATTTTAAGACAGGACGGTAGTTAAATGGCTGAAAAAATTATCAATGTCGAAAGAATGGACGCTGTGTTGAGTCTGTTCGGGAATTATGATGAAAACATCAATCTTATCCAGCGTGAATACAATGTTGTCATACTCGGCAGGGGCGAGGATATAAAGATCACAGGCGACGAAGAGGCTGTTTACAAGGCGTCTGAGGCGATAAAAAGTCTTATTGCCCTTATAAACAAGGGTGAACAGATCAATGAGCAGGTCATCAGATATGTTTTCTCGCTTGTCAGAGAGGATAAGCAGTACGAGATAAAGAATATGTCCGACGGCGGGATATGCGTCACAATGAGCGGCAAGGTTGTAAAGCCTAAAACTCTGGGACAGAAAAGATATATCGACTCCATACGCAAAAATACTATCGTACTTGGCGTTGGTCCTGCCGGTACAGGAAAGACGTATCTTGCGGTAGCTATGGCGGTAAAGGCATTCAAGGCTCATGAGGTCGAGAAGATAATCCTTACAAGACCTGCGGTGGAGGCTGGCGAAAAGCTGGGATTTCTTCCCGGCGATCTTCAGAACAAGGTCGATCCTTATTTAAGGCCGCTGTATGACGCACTTTTCGAGATGCTTGGTCCTGAATCTTTTGCAAGACAGCAGGAACGTGGCTGTATCGAGGTCGCTCCTCTTGCGTATATGAGAGGAAGAACACTTGATGATGCGTTTATCATACTGGACGAAGCGCAGAACACAACTCATGAACAGATGAAAATGTTCCTCACCCGTCTGGGATTTAATTCAAAAATAGTTATTACAGGTGACATAACGCAGATAGACCTGCCCGATCACAGAAAATCGGGACTTGTTCAGGCAATGAATATTCTTAAAGACATTGACGGTATCGCCATTAACCGTTTTTCAGAAAAAGATGTTGTTCGGCATAAGCTTGTGCAGGATATCATAATGGCTTACGAAAAAAACAATAGAAGGAATGGAAAAAGCAATGGGTAAAGCAAAAGTAATGATCGTGAACAATCAGACAGAACTTAAGATCCCAGTGGGGATAAGAATGCTTGTCAGACGCTGCTGCCATGCAGTTACCGAATATGAAAAGTTTGAAGGCGATTTTGAAGTTTCGGTATCCTTTGTGAACGATAAGGATATCCACGAGCTTAATCTTGAGCATAGAGGGATAGACCGTTCGACCGATGTGCTGAGCTTTCCTTTAGGTGAGAACGGCGAATATGACATAAACTACGAAACGGGAGCATACCTTTTGGGCGACATAGTGATAAGCCTTGAAACTGCTTTCAGACAGGCTCAGATATATGGTCACTCGCTGGAGCGTGAGGTAGGCTTTCTTACGGTACATTCCATGCTGCACCTTCTCGGATACGATCATGAGGAAAGCAGTCTTCAGGAGCGCATAATGAGAGAAAAGGAAGAAGCGATACTTGGAAACCTCGGTATTTCAAGGGACGCTACATTTGTGGGCGAGCATGCACATAAGGACTAATTTAAAAAAGTTTTTCAAAGGATTTACTTATGCAGGCAAGGGACTTTTGTACTGCGTCAGAACTCAGCGCAATATGCGTTTTCATGTGGGATTTGCTGTTCTGGTAATGATGCTTGCTCTCATATGCGGGGTCAGCACAACAGAAAGCTGTCTGCTGTTCATTTCGATAGGCGGAGTGTTTGCGCTTGAATGTATAAACACAGCAATAGAAAGCGCTGTGGATCTTATAACGGACGGCAGGAGGCACAAGCTTGCAGGGATAGCAAAGGACTGCGCTGCGGGTGCTGTACTGGTGTTCTGCATTTTTACAATATGCACAGGAGCGGCTGTATTTTTCAGCAGAGAGCGTATCGACATCATACTGGGATATTTTAAGGGCAAGCCATATTCTGCTGTATTGACAGGAATATTTATCGTTCTGTGGATAATATGGGTGCTGACGGCAGACGCAAAAGAGAATAAAAAAGATAAATAACTTAATAAGATAGGAAACAGGGAAAATTATGAAAGAAGTTTCAAAGAACATATTTGTTACAATAGCAGGGCGTGCCAACGCAGGAAAATCATCTCTGCTCAACGCTCTTGTGGGAGAAAAAATAGCCGCAGTAAGTGATAAGCCGCAGACTACAAGAACAAAGATCACAGGAGTTCTTACAGAGGGCGGTACTCAGTTCGTATTTATGGACACACCGGGTATGCACAAAGCAAAGAACAAGCTTTCTGAGCATATGATAAACACAGTAAACGAGTCTGTGACAGGTGTTGATGTGATAATTCTTATGTGCGACTGCACAAAGAAGATATCTGACAATGAAAAAAATCTTATCAATGAATTCCGTTCGACAAAGAGCAAGGTCATACTTCTGCTCAACAAGATAGATCTTATTGATAAAAAAGAACAGCTTATCGGAAAGCTTGCAGAGTATTCTGCGCTGTACGATTTTGCTGAGGTCATACCTGTCAGCGTACTTACAGGCGAGGGACTTGATGTGCTTATGAACGTGCTGAGAGATAATGCGGCGGAAGGTCCGCATTACTTCCCTGATGATAAGTTTACGGACCAGCCTGAAAAAGTGATAATGGCTGAGATAATCAGAGAAAAGGCTCTTAGAAATCTTAACGAGGAAGTTCCCCATGGTATTGCTGTAACTATTGAACAGCTTAACGAGCGTGAGGACAGGAACGGCGAACCGATACTTGACGTAACGGCTACTATCTTCTGCGAGAGGGAGTCACACAAGGGCATAATCATCGGAAAAGGTGGTTCAATGCTTAGAAAGATCGGTCAGGAAGCAAGAGCTGATCTGGAAGAATTTTTTATGATAAAAGTCAATCTGCAATGCTGGGTAAAGGTAAAAGAGGGCTGGAGAAACCGTGAGGGCATGATAAAGAACTTCGGTCTGTCCTGATACAAGCTGCGCTGAAAAAATTTCCGCTCATAATTTAAAGGCTGCTGAAAACACTAATCGCTGAAAGGCGGCGGTCAAAATGGAGCAACCGGATATAACCTGCTTATGGGAAAAATTCTGTTCAAGCGGAAAGATCGAGGACTACCTTAACTACTCACATTATTCACACTACGACGTATCTGAGAAAGAGGTAACGGCAGATGAAAACCATAAAGGGACTTATACTCAGAGAGGCTGATCGAGGCGAGGCAAGCAAGTCGATATGCGTACTTACGGCGGAGCTGGGTGTGATATATGTTTATGTGCGGGGCGGAAAGAAAAGCTCAAAGACATCATCGTCAACGCAGGCTTTCACCTACTCTGCACTCTGCCTTGAAGAAAAGAAAAATGCTAAAGGACAGGTAAGCTACTTTTTAAACAGCAGCGAGCCTGTCAAGCTGTTTTATAATATAAGGCTTGACGCAAAAAGGCTTGCGCTTGCGTCGTACTTTTCAGAACTCATCATATACACAGGAACGGAAAGTGCGGGTATAGATGAGGTAATGCGGCTGGCACTGAATACATTTTATTTTCTCAACGAAGGGAAAAAGGATATGGAGCTGTTAAGATCCATATTTGAATTCAGGCTGCTGTGCGAGATAGGGTTAAGACCTGACCTTATCGGCTGCAAAAAATGTTTCTGCTACGAATCTGACAAAATGCATTTTAACTTTATGTCAAACAATCTTGAATGTGATGACTGCTGCTATAATCCCGACAGCATTTACGATCATGTTATGGACAGGACGATGCTTTACATAGTGCGCTTTATTGCGCTGACGGAATATGAAAGGCTGTTCGCATTTACAATAAGTCCGAGATATCAGCAGCTTTTGACAGAGTTTACGGAACGTTTTGTGAGATATCACCTAAAAAGCAATTTCCCTACACTTGAATTCTACAAAATGCTTTGATCGAAAGGAGAATGCCGCAGATCGGCGGCTTATATAGAAAATGGAGAATAAAAACTACGAAACACTTGAGCTTGACAAAGTGCTGGATATGCTGGCAAACAAATGCTCAAATGATGACAGTAAAAAAATTGCGCTTTCCACTGTGCCAAGCTGTGATCTTTTCACGGTGAAACAGGAGGTAAAAAAGACAGCAGAGGCTCTGGAGATGTCGGTAAAATACGGCACACCCGGGTTTTACAGCATACACAATGTATCGGCTTCACTTAACAGGGCAAAGGCGGGAGGAATACTTTCGCTGTCGGAACTGCTGGAAATAAAAAAGGTTCTGGGACAGACGTATGAGCTTTACCGCTGGTATGAGCAGGCAGAAAACAAGGACACTTCCCTTTCATACCTTTTCGACAGCCTGTTTCCAAACAAATATCTGTGGCAGAGGTTAGAAACAGCCATTATAGACAGCGAACGTCTTTCTGACGACGCAAGCCCTGAACTGAGAGCAATAAGACAGAAGATAACACGTTCGGGTCTTAAAATAAGAGAAACTCTTGACAAAATGGTTAAGTCACCTGCTGTACAGAAGTATCTTCAGGAGTCTATCATAACTATAAGGGACGGACGGTTTGTTCTCCCTGTAAAGACTGAGTTCAAGGGCAATGTAAGCGGTCTTGTACACGATACATCTTCAAGCGGTTCTACTTTGTTTATAGAGCCTATGTCCATAGTTGACGCAAACAACGATATAAAGATACTTGAGGGAAGAGAGCAGGACGAGATACACCGCATACTTACGGAATTTTCAAAAGAATGTGCGGATATGAGCGAGCAGATAAATTCAAGCTATGACGCTGCGGTAAAGCTCAATGTTTATTTTGCTAAGGCAAATCTGGCGGCTGATATGAGGGCAATGACTCCTGAAATATCAGATGACGGGGTAATAATCCTCAACAAGGCACGTCACCCGCTTATAGACAAGGAAAAAGTCGTGCCGATAAACTTTTCTATCGGTGAGAACTATTCATCACTTATAATCACAGGTCCTAACACAGGCGGTAAGACGGTAACGCTAAAAACAGTAGGACTGCTCACACTTATGACAATGTGCGGTATGCTTATACCTGCGTCTGACGGCAGCAGGATATCAATATACAGAAATATACTTGTTGACATCGGCGACAGGCAGTCTATTGAGCATAACCTTTCCACATTTTCTTCTCACATCAACAGAGTAAAAGATATACTTGATGAGGCAGACTGGCAGAGCCTTGTGCTTATAGACGAGCTTGGTTCGGGTACTGACCCTGTGGAGGGTGCGGCGCTTGCGGTTTCAATCATCGAAAGACTCAGACAGCTTGGCGTTACACTTGTAACTACAACTCACTATCAGGAGCTTAAAATGTATGCCCTCGATACTGACGGTGTGGAGAATGCCTCCTGTGAATTTGATGTCAACACGCTGAAGCCTACATACAGGCTGATAATCGGCTCACCCGGTAAGTCGAATGCTTTTGCAATATCGTCAAGTCTTGGCATTGATGATGATATCATAAAATATGCGAAGTCACTTATTTCGGAGGATAACAGACGTTTTGAAACTATCATAGATAACCTTGAAAGCGCAAGAGTGGAGCTTGAAAAGAACAACAAGCTTGCCGAAAAATACCGTCATGAAGCTGAACGTCTGAAAAATGAACTTGAAAAGCAGCGTGAAGAATTTTACGAGCAGAAAGAGGCGGAACTTGAAAAGGCAAGACGTGAGGCAAGCGACATAGTCCGCCGTGTTCAGAGAGAATCGCAGGCGCTTGTGGACGAGTTAGACAGTCTGAGAAAAGAAAAGGAACAGAGCAGCTTTACGCAACGTGCAATAGACGCACGTCACAAGCAGAAATCTGTTATGAACAAGCTTTATCTTGAAGCTAACCCTGTTACTGCTCAGCATGACGACAGCTACGTTCTTCCACGTCCACTTAAAAAGGGCGACACCGTTCTTATGACGGACACAAAGAGAAACGCTATCGTTATCACACCGCCTGATGATAAGGGTATGTGCTTTGTTCAGGCAGGCATAATGAAAACGAAGATAGATGTTAAAAAGCTTAGACTTATTGAAAAGCAGCAGCCGCAGAAAAATACATCTAAAAAGCCTGTTAAGGGCAGGGGTGTTTCGGCAAAGGGCGTTGAAAGCAGAATGACAAGACGCTTTTCAACCGAGCTTGATATAAGAGGATATGCCTCAGATGAGGGTATACACGAAACTGACAGCTTTATCGACAACGCTGTAATGTCCGGAATAACGATGCTGACCATTATTCACGGAAGAGGTACAGGCGTACTCAAAAATGCTATCCGTGCGCACCTTAAAAGACACCCGTCGGTAAAATCATTCCGTCCGGGAGTATATGGCGAGGGTGAAGACGGTGTAACTATCGTTGAGCTTAAATAAAAACTGAATAACTGATAAACGATCCTGAGAGAAAAAAATTCTTCTCAGGATCATTTTTTTACAAAGAAAAAGTCACTTGTGATGCACAGCACCAAAAGTGACTTTAAATAAGCTTTTATTAAGATCGCTCGATTTTTGATTATCCCTCGATCTTTTTCAGAATGATCTCTTTCATTTTTCCCGGATTTGCCTTGCCCTTTGAAGCCTTCATACACTGACCGACAAGGTAGCCGAGAGCGTTTGTCTTTCCGCCCTTATAGTCATTTACCGACTTCTCATTTGCTGCGAGAACTTCGTCTGCTATCTTCTCCAGAGCACCCTCGTCTGAAACCTGAGCAAGTCCCTGCTCCTTGATAATTTCAGCAACAGGCTTATCCTCTTCAAGCAGTACAGCGAATACCTTTTTGCCGCCTGCATTTGAGATAGTCTTGTTCTCGATAACTTCTGCAAGGTCTGTAAGATTATCAGGTGTAAGCTTTGTATCTGCAAGAGTCTTTCCTGTTTCGTTCATGAACTTTACAAGCTCTCCCAGTATCCATGTGGTATAGCACTTTGCAGCAAACTTGCCCTTAGCCATACAAGCGTCAAAGAATCCTGCAAGCTCAACTGACTCAGCAATGAATGTTGCGTCCTTTATATTAAGACCAAATTCCTTAACATATTTGAGTATCTTTATGTTCGGCAGTTCAGGGATAGTAGCTTTCAGCTCGTCCACTCTCTCCTGCTCGACCACGATAGTCAGCAGGTCTGGCTCTGGGAAGTATCTGTAATCCTGTGCGTCCTCCTTTGAACGCATAGAAATGCTCTCGCCCTTTACATCGTCCCAACGTCTAGTTTCCTGAATGATAGTTCCGCCTGCTTCAAGGACAGCTATCTGTCTTTCAACTTCGTAGTCGATGCCTCTTACAGCAGCGGAGAAGCTGTTTACGTTCTTCATCTCAGAACGTGTACCCATAGGCTCACCGGGCTTATGAACAGACACGTTTACGTCGCATCTGATAGAACCCTCCTGCATCTTACAGTCGCATATGCCGAGATACTGGAGAATTGATTTGAGCGTTTCAAGGTAAACCTTTGCCTCGGCAGATGATCTCATATCAGGCTCTGATACGATCTCGATAAGCGGTACGCCGCAGCGGTTAAGGTCAACAAGTGAAACTCCGTCGAATTTATCTGAGTGGAGCAGCTTTCCTGCGTCCTCCTCGATATGGATCCTTGTAACGCCGATCCTTCTTTCCTCGCCGTCCACAAGAATATCCACATATCCGTTTTCACAAAGCGGAACTTCAGCCTGTGATATCTGATATGCCTTTGGCAGGTCAGGGTAGAAATAGTTTTTTCTGTCCTGCTTGCATATTCTGTTTATGGAACAGTTAAGAGCGTGTCCCATTCTTATAGCATAATCAACGACTTTTTCATTAAGTGTCGGCAGCGTACCTGGCATACCCATACAGATAGGGCAAACCTGTGAGTTTACCTCAAGACCGAACTGGTTTTTACAGCTGCAGTATATTTTTGTTTCGGTATTAAGCTCAGCGTGAACTTCAAGACCGATAACGACTTCATAGCCTTTTACCATTATAATGACCTCCTATCTTAAAGCTCAGGCATTTTAAATCCGCCTACAATATTTTCGTAAGCATAAGCGGTATTCAAAAGCGTCTGTTCTGTGAACCTGTTGCCGATAAGCTGAAGACCGACAGGAAGTCCGTTGTTGTCATATGCGCATGGAATGCTCATTGCAGGAAGTCCTGCTATATTTACTGTTACTGTGCATATATCGGTAGCGTACATCTTAAGAGGATCACCTGTATTTTCACCGATCTTGAATGCAGTTGAAGGAGTTGTCGGAGCAGCGATAACGTCGATATCCTCAAACTGCTGAGCGAACTCAGACTGTATCCTTCTCTGGAGCAGCTTAGCCTTTTTATAGTAAGCGTCATAGAAACCTGAGCTGAGAACGAAAGTACCGAGCATTATTCTTCTCTTTACCTCGTCGCCGAATCCCTCTGAACGTGTTCTTTCGTACATATCTGTAAGTCCGTCGAACTGTTCGGCTCTGAAACCGTATCTTACGCCGTCATATCTTGCAAGGTTTGATGATGCCTCGGCTGATGAGATGATGTAATATGATGAAAGCGCATAGTCTGTTGACGGAAGCGATATCTCCTTTACAACAGCGCCCTGCTTTTCCATTTCCTTTACTGCGTTAAGTACAGACTGCTTTACAAAAGGATCTATTCCCTCGCCGAAATACTCCTTAGGAAGACCGATCTTAAGTCCCTTGAGGTCAGCCTTGAGCTGTGACTCATAGTTAGGGTACTCTCTGTAAGCAGAGGTAGCGTCAAGCTTATCATGACCTACGATAAGCGACTGAACCATAGCAACGTCCTTTACGCACTTGCCGAGAGGTCCGATCTGGTCGAGAGATGATGCGAATGCAACAAGACCATATCTTGAAACAGCGCCGTATGTTGGCTTAAGACCAACTACACCGCAGTATGACGCAGGCTGTCTGATAGATCCGCCTGTATCTGAACCGAGGGTAACTACTGCCTCTCCTGCTGCAACAGCGGCAGCTGAACCGCCTGATGAACCGCCTGGTATCCTGTCTGTATCGAAAGGATTTTTTGTAGGCTTATAGTATGAGTTTTCTGTTGAAGAACCCATAGCGAACTCGTCCATATTAAGTTTTCCTGTTATCACTGCACCGCTGTCAAGCACCTTTTCCATTGCGGTAGCGTTGAACGGAGGAACATAATTTTCAAGCATTCTTGATGCACAGGTAGTTCTGAGTCCCTTTGTTGTGATATTATCCTTTATTCCCACAGGTATACCTGCCAGCGGAGAAAGCTCCTCCCCTGCGGCAAGCTTGCTGTCGATATCGGCAGCCTGTGCCATGGCATTTTCTTCATTAAGTGTGAGGTAAGCGTCTACCTTGCCCTCAACCGCTTTTATTCTGTCAAAAACTGACTTTGTAAGCTCTGTTGAGCTGATCTCCTTATTTTTCAGCATTTCAGAAAGCTCACAGGCATTTTTCTTAAATAGTTCCAACTTCAACACTCCTTACTCAACTGTTTTAGGCACGACCAGACAGCCTGCCTTTACCTTAGGAGCGTTCTGCATAAGCTCCTGTCTTGTAAACTTCTTGTCGGCAACCTCATCCTTACGAAGCTTCATAGGATTGCTTGCGTCAAGTACAAGTTCATCGTTGATATCAGGAAGTTTTTCCACCATATTTACAATGCCCTGCATTTCTGACTCAAACTTTTCAAGCTGATCGTCTTCTATACGCAGACGTGCAAGCTTTGCGATGTGTTTAATGTCAATGTTCATTTTACATTCCTCCTAATATATATTATTTTATCATATCGAGAAATTGATCCTCTGTGATTATCTCTATACCGAGCTGCTGAGCCTTGTCAAGCTTGCTGCCTGCCTCCTCACCTGCAAGAACGTAGGTGGTTTTTTTAGACACCGAGCCGCTTGCCTTTCCTCCGAAACGCTCTATAAGCTCTTTAGCCTCGCTGCGTTTCAAAGTAGGAAGAGTTCCCGTCAGCACAAAAGTCATATTTTCAAATCGGCTGTCCTGCTGTATCTTCTCATATTTAGTGTTAAGACCGCATTCTTCGAGCCGTTTTACAAGCGCAAGCATATGCTCCTCATGGAAAGCCCTGCATACGCTCTGAGCCATTATTTCGCCGAAACCGTCTATCTCAGCTATCTCTTCGGCAGAGGCATTTATGATATTATCCAGATCCCCGAACTTTTCACAAAGCAGCTTTGCGGAAGTCTGACCGATATTTCTTATGCCCAGTCCGAACACCAATCTGTCCAAAGAATTGGACTTTGAGTTCTCGATAGCGTTAAGAAGATTGCTTACCGATTTCTCTTTGAAGTTTTCAAGTTCCAGCAGTTTGTCAGCAGTAAGCGCATACAGATCAGCCACCGAGCTTATAAGCTTATTGTCAAGGAGAGTTTTAACTATCTGCGGGCCAAGTCCGTCAATGTTCATTGCACCCTTAGACGCAAAATGAACGATACTTCTGAATATCTGGGAAGGACATTCAACGTTCGGACATCTAACCGCCGCCTCGTCCTCAGACTTTACAAGCTTTGTGCCGCAGTCTGGACAGTTTTCGGGGAGAGTATATGCACCTTCGCTGTGTTTCTCCACCGCTCCGAGGACTTCAGGAATAATATCCCCTGCCTTGCGGACTTTGATAATATCGCCGACAGAAATATTCTTTTCGTTGATAAAATCCTGATTATGGAGCGTTGCCCTCGACACGCTCGTTCCTGCCAGAAAGACAGGTTCAAACACCGCCACAGGAGTTACAGCTCCCGTTCTTCCAACGTTAAGTTCTATATCAAGCAGCTTTGATGTTTTTTCCTCCGGCGGGAATTTATACGCCACCGCCCACTTAGGAACTTTTGCTGTTGCGCCGAGTATCTCACGCTGAGCAAAATCATCTACCTTGACTACCACTCCGTCGATATCATAAGGCAGTTCAAAACGCTTTTCGCCTATCTCATTTATTCTTTCGATTATCTCATCAGCGGTATTCACCAGACGATAATCGGGAATAGTTTTAAATCCCAACTCTTTCAGGTAATCAAGCGACTGCTTATGTGAAGTAAGTTCTTTCCCCTCTATACGCTGAACATTAAAAACAAAAATATCCAACTTACGCTTTGCGGCTATCTTCGGATTTTTCTGTCTTAACGAACCTGCAGCAGCATTTCTCGGATTTTTAAATGTCTGCTCACCGTTTTCCTCCTGCTGTTTTATAAGCTTAAGGAAAACATTTTTCGGCATATATGTTTCACCTCTGACCTCGATAAGCGGCAGCTTTTCGGGAATGCTCAGAGGTATTGAATTTACAGTTTTAAGGTTTTCCGTAACGTTCTCACCGATAAATCCGTCGCCACGGGTAGAACCTATAACAAACTCGCCGTCATGGTATTCAAGTGAAACGGAAAGTCCGTCTATCTTAGGCTCAACAACGAACTTCGGATCGTCAACGGTCTGCCTTACAGTATCAACAAAACTTCTGACCTGTTCAAAAGAAAAAACGTCCTGCAATGATCCCATCTGAACGGTATGTTCGACCTTTTCAAATATGGATATCGCCTCGCCGCCAACACGCTGAGTCGGCGAATCCTTACGGATAAACTGCGGATATTTTCCCTCAAGCTCCCTCAATTCCTGCTGGAGCATATCGTAGTCATAGTCAGAGATCTCGTTTCTGTCCTCCACATAGTACAAATGTGCATGATAATTAAGCTTTTCAACAAGCTCATCTATCCGTATTTTTGCGGAGCTTTCATCTATCATAAAAATATCTGCCTTTCACAAAATTATAAAATTATTATACCATATTTTCTTGCGAATTACAAGTGCCGACAGAGAAATCCCTTAAAAAGACATACTGTTTTATTTTTGTTCACATCTGGCATATCAGCGGAACTTGTGAAAATATTGCGCTGATTTTAAATTATTTTGAACTTAGTGTATTCCGTTGACAAAACTGTCTTTTGGGGTTATAATTAAATAGTATGCGATATATGGTGTTTACAGCTTTATATCTGCAAATAACTGTTAATTAAGGAGTGTGTTTTTTAGTGGACGATGCCTGTAATAGCCGATTACCCCGAATACAGAGCAGCAGCGTCTGCTTGTGATTCACAGTAATCTGCATGGTGATCCTACAAAATCGGGAGGGTTAAGTTATGTATGATAATGTGTTAAAACTACTTAACGACAGAAATTTCAAAAAGATCCGTGAGATATTCATTGATATGAATGAAGCGGACGTTGCTGCGCTTTTGCAGCGTTTTTATGATGACCACGAGGCTGAAACTCACGAGCTTATAGTGCTTTTCAGACTTCTCAATAAAGATGTTGCCGCTGACGTATTTTCATATATGGACAGCGATATGCAGATGATTCTCATCAACTCCTTTACTGATAAGGAGCTGCAGGACGTTATTGACGATCTGTATGTGGACGATACGGTTGACATGATCGAAGAGATGCCTGCGAATGTTGTATCCCGTATCCTTAAATCTGCTGACGCTGAAACAAGAAAGCAGATAAATCAGATACTTAAATATCCGAAGGACTCTGCGGGTTCTATCATGACCACAGAGTATGTGTATCTCAAGCAGGAGTATACCGCAAAAGAGGCTCTTGACTGGATACGCCATGTCGGAATGGTAAAGGAAACTGTTTACACGCTGTATGTAACGGAGAACAGAAAGCTTATCGGCGTTCTTTCGGTGCTGGATCTTATCACAGCTGATGAAGAGGATAAGATCTCTGACATAATGGACACAAACATAATTTCTGTTGACACACTAGAGGACAGGGAGCTTGTTGCTGCAAAGTTCGCAAAATACGACTTTGTCGCAATGCCTGTTGTTGACAAGGAAAACCGTATGGTGGGAATCATTACTTACGATGACGCTCTGGACGTAATTCAGGAAGAGAACACAGAGGACTTTATGAAGTACGCAGCCGTTGCCCCCAGTGACGATTCTTACTTCAAGACATCGGTTTTCACTCACGCTAAAAACAGAATAGTATGGCTGCTTGTACTTATGCTTTCGGCTACCATTACAGGTGCTATCGTAAACAGGTATCAGGAAGCCTTTGCGGCAGTACCTGTGCTTGTATCATTCCTTTCGATGCTGAGCGGAACAGGCGGTAACTGCGGTTCGCAGACATCGACTCTGGTTATCCGTGGTATGGCTTTGGGCGAGATACGAATGCGTGACTTTTTCAGAGTTATGTTCAAGGAATTTCGTGTTGCAATACTCTGCGGAATAATTCTTTCCATAGTCAACGCAGGAAGGATCATACTTGTATACCACAACAACCCGACAGTAGACTGTTACAAGCTTGCGTTCACTGTAAGTGCAGCTATAATGCTGACAGTAGTGCTTTCAAAGCTTATTGCGGCAATGCTGCCTATGGCTGCTAAGAAGCTGAAACTTGACCCTGCTATAATGGCTGCACCGCTTATCACAACTATCGTTGACACCTGTTCAACCCTTATGTTCTTTGCGCTGGCAACTGTTGTATTTGATATCTAAAAATCAACGGACGGAGAAATCTAAAATTCTCCGTCCGTTTTTGTGTATCATATTATCCGTTTTATTATTGCTCTTTCTTTTTCACAAATTTTAAAACTGCTCCTACAGCTGCCAGTACAGCCGCAGCTGACATTATTATAACGCTGGCAAGCACACTTCTGTCTTTGCCGTTAAACTGCATAAAAACTATCTGATTTTTAGCATCAACTGCGTTAAGCACTATGTCAGCAGCGATCATATACACACCTGCTGAGGCGATACATACCGCCGCTTTGAAAAAGCCGCTGACTTTCAGATAACGTATAACTGCGAACCATATCCAGCAAAGAGAGCAAAGCACGGCTGCTGTAATAAGTCCGCTTTTCATTGCTGAGGCTGAACCATATTTCCATGTTCCGTAAGCAATAACAGCGAAAAGCGCAAAAGTATCCGCAGTAAAGCATATAAGACCTTTATTGCCTCTGACATATTTCTCAAAAATATCTGACCTTAATATGAAAGGCAGGAACACTATGCACACAGCAAGCAGTATTCCGAGAAATGCCATCAAGAACCAATCTCCGCCGCTGTACAGACAGCCTGCCGCAAGCAGCAGGTCAAGAGATATATAAAAGCTGCCGAAAACAGCAAGTGCTGTATGCTTTCTCACAAGAACAGGTATGTTCACTACTGAAAATGTCATCATAAGAGAAGTCAGAAGAATGAAAAACCACCCTGCCGTTTTGTTGCTTATGAAATTATATATAAAACTTGGTATGATAGCCGCAAGGTAACAGGCACCTGTTATAACCGTATATCCTTTTACAAATCGTTTATAGCTTTTTGCCATAAGTTCAGTTTCTCTCTGCTGATAGTCCTCGCTGGCGGTACAAAGTTCGTGTTCAGATATATTAAGCGCACTGCATATTCCTGATATCATTGTTATATCTGGATAGGATATTCCCCTCTCCCACTTGCTTACGGCTGATTCCGTAACATACAGCTTTGCGGCAAGCTCCTTCTGAGATAGATTATTTTCCTTTCTTTTTGTCTGTATAAATTTGCCCAGAGTTTTTTTATCCTCCATTTTTGACCATTCCTTTCGTGGTTATGCTCGGAACCATTGCAATGTCATTTTCCGTATTTTCATTATACTTTGCCCCGCCTTTTTAGTCAAGGAAATCAGGCAAATTTACAGGTAGACTGTTAGTCAAGTCCCGATTTTACGGTGTTTCAGAGCTTTTGCGCCACACAAAAAAAGCGGCGGAAAATCTCCGCCGCTTTACGCTTGAACTTACTTATCAAAATCAGATCTTTACTGTCCAGCCGTACTCATCAGGGATCTTGCCCCACTGAATACCTGTCATTGTATCATAAAGCATCTGTGAAATAGGTCCTATCTTGTTATCGTTGATAGTCATTACCTTGTCGCCCCACTTAAGGTGACCAACAGGTGAGATAACAGCTGCTGTACCTGTACCGAATACCTCGTCCAACTTGCCCTCGTCATAAGCCTTTGCGATCTCTTCGATAGAAATTCTTCTCTCGGAAACCTTATAGCCCTTGTTCTTGCAGATCTCAAGAGCAGACTTTCTTGTGATACCAGGAAGAACAGAACCTGTGAGCTTTGGTGTGATAACTTCTCCGTCGATAACAAAGAAGATGTTCATTGAACCGACCTCTTCAACATACTTCTGCTCAACGCCGTCGAGCCAGAGTACCTGCTCATAATCCTGATTATGAGCCTCGTCCTGTCCCTTAAGGGAGATAGCATAGTTTGCTGCAGTCTTAGCAAAACCTGTACCGCCTCTTACAGCTCTTACATACTTCTGCTCAACATAGATCTTAACAGGGTTAAGTCCTGTTGAATAGTAAGCACCTGATGGTGAGAGAATTATCATAAAGAGATAATGGTCAGCAGGTCTTACACCAACATATGGATCAACTGCAAAAATAAAAGGTCTGATATAAAGTGAAGCTCCGTCTGTGTGCGGTACCCAATCTTCTTCGATCTTTACAAGCTTCTTGAGCGCTTCTACCATAAATTCTTCATCTATCTGAGGAATGACCATTCTTTCAGCAGATACATTCATTCTCTTGAAGTTCTCCTGAGGTCTGAACAGCTGAACGCTGCCGTCAGCAGTTCTGTAAGCCTTAAGACCTTCAAAGATCTCCTGTCCGTAATGCAGACACATAGCAGCCGGAGAAAGTGAGATCTCACCGAAAGGAACGATCCTTGCATCGTGCCAGCCCTTACCTGTGTCATAGTTCATAACGAACATATGATCTGTGAAAACATGACCAAATCCAAGCTTAGTTTCATCCTGTGGCTTTTCCTTTGGATTTTTAGTCAGTTCAATTTTGATTTCCATAACAAAAATCCTTCTTTCTTAATTTTCATTTCTTTTATTATAATACTTTTTATCTTAATTTTCAAGAGGTTTTAAAAATTTTTTCAAGTGGTTTTGAAAAATTTTTTCACATTGTTGGCATTTTAACGTGACATTTGTGATAAATATTAGGTTTAAAAGCCTTAATTTTCGGATTCTATTGACAAAATTCTGCTAAAATGATAAAATAATGATGTAAATATTTTTTTGGAGTGATAAAAATGAGCATAAAAAGTAAGATCACAGCAGCCGCAGCTGTCTGCACAGTTTTTGCGGTCGGTGCAACAGGTCTTGGCGGAACGCTGTACATGAGCGGAATTACTGCCAGCGCAGACAGTGCATATTCCGTAAAGGCTGTTTCAGTCAGCAAGCCTGTTATCAAGACAGGATACACAGCAGCTGAAAGAAGTATACAGATCAGCTGGAACAAGGTTTCAGGTGCAGACGGATACTATATCTACCGCTACGGTGAAAACTGTCCGAGGTGGCTCAATGTCGGCAAAACAAATTCAAAAACCGTTTCTTTTAAAAGCGACGCTCTTCCCGGTCTGAAATACAAATTTAAGATCAAAGCATACAAGCTTGTAAACGGCAAGAAGGTTTTCAGTGATTACAGCAGCGAGATCAAAACGGTTTCAAAGCCTGGTCAGTGCATAATTATTTCAGCCTCAAAGACTAACAGTTCTGTTACCCTTATATGGAACAAGCTCAGCGGAACAGGCTACGAAATTTTCATGCGTGAAAAAGGCAGCTCCGACTGGAGAAAGGCTAAGACTATAACCGATAAGAACGTAAATACATACAAGATCGGCAATCTTTACGCAGGAACATCATATGAGTTCATGGTAAGATCCACAGCAGTTGATGAGAACGGCAAAAAGGCTTACGGCACATACAGCACCATAAGAACTGTAAAGACAACAGGTGTAAGCTTTAACTACGTTCCAAGTGCGTCAAAGTTTCTTTCACGTCTTAACTCTGCGACTACTACTTCCACAAGAAAATCATACAAGCTCTACAACAGACAGGGCAAAAAGACTGTTACAACAACAGAATACCTTTCAAGCGCTGATATACAGACACTCAAGAGATTTGCCGACGAGCATTTCACTTCATCTATGACTAAGGGTGAAAAGGTAGATTACACACTTCAGTGGATAAACAAGAATGTTGTATACGCTGACGGAAAGAATGGACATCCTCAGTACAGTGACATATGGGCAAAATCTTATGTTGACGCAGTATTCAACAGCAGAGCAGGTCAGTGCGTACAGTACAACGGTGCTCTCGTCGCTATGATGTGTTACCTCGGCTATGACGCTAATCTTGTTCAGGGTTATCGTGGATATGAAAACGGCAGCCAGTGGCAGCACTTCTGGGGCGAAGTTAAGATAGGCAGCACTTCATATCTTATGGAATGCGGCAACTACGGTCAGGACGGTGACTGGTACTACTGCTGCGTGAAGTATTCCGAGTCAAACCCATGGGGCGGAGCTTCATACATTATGAACGGCAAGGCAGCAGACAAATAAAAAATAAATTTGCATAACATACGAAAACGGCTTCGGAAAATATCCGAAGCCGTTATTTTTTATATTTCGTTGCGGTTTTCCAAAGCCTTATAAAGTGTTACCTCGTCCGCATACTCCAGTATTCCGCCGATAGGCAGACCGAATGCCAGACGTGTGACCTTTACTCCCAAAGGTTTCAGCAGCTTTGAAATGTACATAGCCGTAGCCTCACCCTCAACAGTAGGGTTGGTCGCCATTATTACTTCCTGCACTCCGTCCTTGCCGATCCGTGCAAGAAGTTCCTTGATCTTGAGCTTGTCAGGTGTAATGCCGTCGATAGGCGAGATCAATCCATGAAGTACATGGTACACGCCTTTATACTCCTTTGTACGCTCAAAAGCAGAAATATCCTTCGGACTTTCCACCACGCACACAGTAGTATGGTCACGCCTTGTATCAGAACAGACAGGACAAAGTTCCTTATCCGTATAATTCTGACAGCATGAGCATAGATGGACCGTTTTATGTACATTCACGATAGCGTCTGCAAAAGCGTCAGCCTCAGCCTCGCTCATAGACATGACATAATAAGCCAACCGCTGGGCAGACTTCATACCTATTCCCGGCAGCTTTGCAAACTGCTCAGTAAGAAGAACAAGGGGAAGCGCATTAGTTTCTGCCATTAGAACAGACCTGGGAATGAAACTCCGCCTGTAAGCTTCTGCATCTCTGCGTCACTTACTTCATCAAGGTTAGCAACAGCTGCGTTGAATGCGCTCATGATAACGTCCTGAAGTGTTTCTACGTCCTCAGGATCAACGATCTCAGGCTTGATATCCAGCTTAAGAACGTTTCTCTTGCCGTTGATAGTTACTTCAACAACTCCGCCGCCAGCTGTACCTGTGAACTCTCTCTGTTCGAGGTCAGCCTGAAGAGCTGTGATCTCGTCCTGCATCTTCTGTGCCTGCTTAAGCATCTGATTCATATTGTTTGAAGGACCTTTGCCCATTCCGTTTGGTATTCTTGCTTTCATTGCAATAAACTCCTTATATTTATTTTTTTATTTCAACTTCCATATCAAGCTCTTTAGCCTTTTTAAGCAGCTTGTTGATAGGATTTTCGGTATCCTCCGGAGCTACGTTCTTGGCCGACTTCACCTTGATTGCGAAAGTTTGTCCAAAATTATTTTTAAGCACACCGTTTATAACGGCAGGTGCATTCGACTCCTTGAAAAGTTTCAGGAAAAAATCGTTGTCCACAATAAGGAAGAGCGTATTCTGCATTCTGAACGCTCTTGACTTTTTAAGAAATCCGCTTATCGACGGGTCTTTCTCACTTATCTGAGCGACGATAGAATCCCACTGTTCAAGAGGCTGAACTTCATCGGTATTGACCTTTTTAAAATCAGGGTCAGGCTGCGGTCTTACAGGCTGTTCCGCCTGCTGCACAGGTTTGCCGAGAGGTTTTCCCTCAGCCGCTGCACTTTCAAGCTGCGAAACTCTCTGCATAAGAGCCTGCATCTCTGCCGAACCTGCTGCACGGCCTCCCCCATTCTTTCCGACAGGTTTGTTGCCGCACATTTTGATTATGCACATTTCAAGCTCTATCCTCTTAGAAGTGCTTTTAGCAAAACGTTCCGAGCTTTCCTGCAAAATCGCAATATTGCTCAGTATCTCATCAAGGGATATCTGCTTAGATATTTTCAGCAGTCTGTCATACTCGTCAGGCAGACAGGTAATAAGATCCTTGCTGTTGTCGATAGTTGACGCAAGCATAAGATTACGCATCTGCTCCAGCAATTCCCCTGCAAGGACTTTAAGATCCTTTGACATACTGTAAAGTCTGTTGACGATACGCAGAGCCTCGGCTGCATTTTTCTGTGAAACACACTCGATGATATCAAAAAGATAATCTCTTCCCGCAATACCCGATGCAGATGAAACGACATCAAGGGTTATATCATCGCTGAATGCAACGCACTGATCCAGCAGCGAAAGCGCATCTCTCATACCACCGTCCGAAAGTCTTGCGATAAGCTCGGCAGCGTCCTGAGCAAGAGTAAAACCTTCCTGTTCAGCAATATAGCTGAGCCTTGCAACGATATCCTCATTGCGTATGCGGTTAAAGTCAAAATGCTGACATCTTGATATAATGGTAGCAGGGACTTTATGGATCTCCGTTGTGGCAAGAATAAACTTGACATGAGGAGGAGGTTCTTCCATTGTTTTCAGCAATGCATTGAACGCACCTGCAGAAAGCATATGAACCTCGTCGATTATATACACCTTATATCGGCACATTTCAGGAGTAAACATTACCCCTTCACGAAGTTCTCTTATATCGTTGACGCTTGCGTTAGAAGCAGCGTCTATCTCGATTATATCAGCCAGCGAGCCGTTATCGGCATTTTTACAGATATCACATTCAAGGCAAGGCTCTCCGTCCTTTGAATGTTCACAGTTGATAGCTTTCGCAAAAATTCTTGCGCAGGTAGTTTTACCCGTACCCCTTGAACCTGTAAACAGGTAAGCATGGGCAGTTTTGCCGCTGATTATCTGATTTTTCAAGGTCGTTGTAATGTGCGGCTGAGAAACAACGTCATCAAAAGATTTCGGACGCCATTTTCTATATAGTGCCTGATACATTAACTCACATCCTTAAAATAAAAAATCAATCCGACATATAGGCATGCAGGCGAAACTGTAACACACGAAACAGACCGCTTAATGCTGCTCGGTTCCCCGCCTGACATGGTTCACAGCGTTTCATTGTACAGGACCCGCACACCTATATCTCGGATTGATGAGGAACATTCCGAAACATATTTCTATTATTTCCGCAATGATTTCAGCCTTAAAAGACTTACATCAAATCACTTAATAAATTATAGCACATTCTTCTGAAAATTTCAAGCTTTTTTCAGAAAAAATTTTATTTGTTACAAAATTTATTAAAATCATGGAAAATCGCACCCGCATCGGGCAGTCAGACACGCATTTCATGAAAATCTGCGGACGTTTTCACACCCGCAGACTTCACAAAATATAATGCCGATATCAAATACAGTAAATATAAAATTATTCGATAGAAATAATGAACACTATCTCACCAAAGCTGAATGCAACAGGAATGCTGAAAGCAGCCTTTTCAAAAACGATCTTTCCGTCAGAAGATCTTGTCTGAGGAGTCATAGTAAGCTCCAGACCGTTTTCATTTGACTCATTAACAGCAAACAGACCGTTCTGTATATTAAGGAACTCGCCTACTGTTTCATTTACGAAATCATCGACTTCAGTAAAGCTTTCGCCTGCAAATCTCTTAGCAAACTCAAGATACTCAGCAGAATCCGCAGCTATGCAAGTTATACCATTCACGCCGCCTGTGATCTTCTGAGTAACAAGATAGTTTGCAGAAAAATCTCTTACAGCGGAAGATGTCAGCGGAGTAAAGTCACTGCCGACAAATCTTACGATATTTTTGAAGAGCATCGAAACATAATTTGTCAGCACACGGGCATTTTCAGCCTTTTCAAGGTGATAGAATACGGAAACAAGCTTAGAGATAGACTCAGATGTATTTTCAACAAGATCCTCATCGCTGAACTGGTTTGATGCTTTATAGTCATTGATCGCAGCCTCAAAGTCACTGTTTGACAATGCGCCGTTATTTACAAGTGTCTGACCGAGAAGAAGATACTCGGTAGGCTGCTGAGCAAGCAGTTCCTCAACCTGATCTTTTGTTATGTAGCCAAGCTCAACGGCAAGGTCGCCGAATCTCTTGTCAACGCTTTGCTGAGCCACATTTACATACTCGACCTGTTCAGCGGTCATAAGTCCTGCATTTATTGCAAGGACACCAAGACGCATACGAGTCTTGTTCTTATCCTCAAAAGCCTGTGTCAGCTCTTCAGGAGTAACAAGTTTTTTGTTAAGGAGATATGCTCCGAAAAATTGTGCAAACATTTATAAAACTCCTTTCGCAGCATTTTCAAGAATTGTCTTTGCGTCATCATCAGCAATAGGCTTCTGCAGAAAATCAGCTGCACCTGCCTTAAGAGCCTCTTTCAGATGACCCTGAGTACCAACAGAAGAAGCCATTACGACTTTAGCGTCTGGGTACTTATCAATTATCTGTCTGAGAGCATCCAGACCTGTGATCTTTGGCATAATGATATCCATAAACACTACGTCAGGCTCATACTCACAATACTTAGCAACAGCCTCTTCTCCGTCGGCTGCCTCGTAAATCTCTTTGACTCCGAATCCTGCGATAGTCATATTAAGCTTCTTTCTCGCAAACATTGAGTCATCACATATCAGAACTTTAAGATCCTGTATATTCATTAAAAATCCTCCCTTTCACAGACAAATACCATCGTCTTTATACATTTTATCATATTTCAAGTAAAAAATCAATACGTTTTTTGGTCAAAAATAATAGTAAATGTGCATAATTTTTTCATATATTTTTTTAAGTGAAAAATTACCTGTATTTTGAATTTTGCTTGACAAAGAGATATGATTGTGGTATAATTATAAAGTTAAATGCCGGTGTGATGGAATTGGCAGACGTGTCGGACTCAAAATCCGATGGTAGCGATACCGTACCGGTTCGACCCCGGTCACCGGCACCATAGGTCCTAAGGGCGGACGGCCCAATTCCCGATATTACTTATGTAGTATCGGGTATTTTTGTGTCCGCTGGGAAGGTTCGTAATAACTTACACTAAGTTAGTCCTAAGGGCGGACGGCCCGATTCCCGATATTACTTATGCAGTATCGGGTATTTTTGTGTCCGCTGGGAAGGTTCGTAATAACTTACACTAAGTTAGTCCTAAGGGCGGACGGCCCGATTCCCGATATTACTTATGCAGTATCGGGTATTTTTGTGTCCGCTGGGCAGGTTCGTAATAGCTTACACTAAGTTAGTCCTAAGGGCGGACGGCTCGATTCCCGATATTACTTATGCAGTATCGGGTATTTTTGTGTCCGCTGGGGAGGTTCGCAATAATTTTAAAGCAAACCGTACATTTCTTAATATTACTATATAATGATAAATTAAAAGCTCCCGATATCACTTTTCAGCATCGGGAGCTTTCTTATTAAGCTTTTTGATTTTACGCAGTTTTGAAAAAAACTCAGAAAGAACGGCTGAACATTCCGTTTCAAGCACTCCCCCGACAAGTTCGGGTTTGTGGTTATAGGGCAGTTCAAACAGATTCACGACTGAACCGCACGAGCCTGCTTTTTTATCATATGCACCGAAAACAACTCGCTCAACTCTTGAATTTATAATTGCGCCGGCGCACATGGGGCATGGTTCAAGTGTCACATAGAGTTCACAGTCTATCAATCTCCAGCCGCCAAGTTTTTTGCTTGCCTGATCTATGGCGATTACCTCGGCATGAGTCAGCGGAGATTTTCCATATTCACGGCGGTTGAAACCTCTTCCAACTATCTCGCCGGTTGACTTTTTGACAACTATTGCCCCGACAGGTACTTCAAGCTGTTCAGCAGCGATTTCTGCAAGCTCCAAAGCCTTGCGCATATAGATCTCGTCACGATCCATCACAATATCCTCGCCATAAAAATTGTCATTATTACACAGCCAACTATCCAGAAAGCAATAGTATTAGTCAGCAGCATTACTTTAATTTTTTTCGAAAAAGGCATTAGTGAGTGGTCGGACATTATGTTAAAACTCCAGTTTTTCTTTTCATTAAGCTTTGAAAACGCTGCAATAGCGGCGGCTGTGATAGTAAGACAGCACACCATTTCCAGCAGCCGCCCCGTTGAAGTATTGGTAAGTGCAATGGCAGAAAGCACATAATTACACGATGTAGAAACAATGTGCATAAATATCGGCACATAGACTGAGCCTGTTCTGATAGTAAAAATACCAAGCAGAGCGGAACAGCTGATGGCATAGCAGATATAAGGAACGTCATAAAAAGTAAGCCCGCAAACAAAGCATGATACAATAATAGCAAAAGAATCTCCAAACTGTCTGAAAGTCTGAAGCACAAAACCCCTGAAAAACATTTCGCACAGCACAGGAAGAGCAATGCAATTAAGCACAGCAGACAGTATTCTGACCCTGTAATCACTGCTTTGGAACATAAAAACATAGATATTATCAACATTGACCAATGCGGAAATGCGTGACATTACATAATTTGCGCACCTGCCGATGACCACGATCATAAACATTATAGCCACAGCATTCAGTGATATCTGTGACGAAACTTTTGTGTACACCAAAGCAACTTTATTTGGAATTTTAGTAGCGGCTTTGAACACCAGCATAGCAGTAAGATATTTCAGAATAACAATAATCGAAAAGATGCAGGCGGCGCTGAATGGAACATCAGCGGCAGGCATAGTTTTCTGCGAAAAATACACAAAGTTGCCTGTACATTCAGAAAAGAATATCTGCATAACTGCATAATTGACGGCATCAAAAGCCAGCATAATAAGCATTATTACACCAAGCAGTCCCAGACATTTGTACAAAGCTATATGTTCCGCAACGTCTGGTCTGCGTTTTAAGAAACCCTCACCTGCCACATAAGAATGTTCTCTTGTATCATGAACAAAAGAATATGCATACGGATTAGCAGGGTCAGAACGCCAAGCTGCATAGGCTTTATTATACTCATCATTCTGATTTTGATATGTACGGTCATTAGCGACATCTATAACAAAGCTGCTTTTATTATCAGCCAAAAAAAATACCCCCAAATCATTTATATGCTAATTATAGCACAGATTCAGGGGTAAATAAAGAATATAACTGGTAATTTACTTATTGTTAATAAAAATATAAAAAAGCCAGATCAAATGACCTGGCTTTAATATTTATAGATTATTCGTTGATAGCTGTAACAACGCCTGATCCTACTGTTCTGCCGCCCTCACGGATAGCGAAACGAAGACCTTCTTCGATAGCGATTGGAGTGATAAGCTCAACATCCATTGTTACGTTATCGCCAGGCATACACATTTCCTTATCAGCAGGAAGTGAGATGATACCTGTAACGTCTGTTGTTCTGAAATAGAACTGTGGTCTGTAGTTGTTGAAGAATGGAGTATGACGACCGCCCTCTTCCTTCTTCAGAACGTAAACCTGACCAGCGAACTTTGTGTGTGGGTGGATAGAACCTGGCTTACAGAGAACCTGTCCTCTTTCAACCTGATCTCTTGTAACACCACGGAGAAGAGCACCGATGTTGTCACCAGCCATAGCGCTGTCAAGAGTCTTTCTGAACATCTCGATACCTGTAACAACTGTGTTCATCTTCTCTTCCTTAAGACCAACGATTTCAACAGCCTCACCAACGTTGAGAACGCCTCTTTCTACTCTACCTGTAACAACAGTACCACGACCGGAAATTGTCATAGTATCCTCAACAGGCATAAGGAAAGGCTTAGCGTCATCTCTCTCAGGAGTTGGGATGAACTCGTCAACAGCGTCCATAAGGTCAAGGATTGGCTTGTAAGCAGGATCGTTAAGATCGTCGCCAGCCTCAAGAGCTGCAAGTGCAGAACCAACGATGATTGGTGTATCGTCGCCAGGGAAATCATATGAAGAAAGAAGATCTCTGATATCCATCTCAACGAGTTCGAGAAGCTCAGGATCGTCTACCTGGTCAGCCTTGTTCATGAAAACAACGATAGCTGGAACGCCAACCTGACGAGCGAGAAGGATGTGCTCTCTTGTCTGAGCCATAGGACCATCAGAAGCAGCAACTACGAGGATAGCGCCGTCCATCTGAGCAGCACCAGTGATCATGTTCTTTACATAGTCAGCGTGGCCTGGGCAGTCAACGTGAGCATAGTGACGGTTCTTTGTCTCATACTCAACGTGAGCTGTATTGATTGTAATTCCTCTTTCTCTCTCTTCTGGAGCAGAGTCAATGTTTGAATAATCCTTCTTCTCTGCAAGACCCTGCATAGCGAGTGTCTTTGTGATAGCAGCAGTAAGAGTTGTCTTACCATGGTCAACGTGACCGATAGTACCGATGTTTACGTGTGGCTTGGTTCTTTCAAAATGTGCCTTTGCCATAGGAATTTTCCTCCTTAAAATAAATTATTTTCAAATTAACATACCGTAGTATAATTATATCAAATATTTCTGTGAAATGCAAGAGCTTTTTAAAAGTTTTTACACAAAACTTATTCGCCCTTATTTCTTGAAGACATGATCTTCTCAGAAATTGACTTAGGAACCTGTGTATAGCTGTGAGGCTCCATTGAGTACTGTCCACGACCCTGTGTCTTTGAACGGAGGTCGTTTGAGTAACCGAACATTTCAGAAAGTGGTACAAGTGCGTCAACCTGAACAGCACCTGTTCTCTGTTCCTGACCAAGGATCTGTCCACGGCGAGAGTTAAGGTCACCGATAACAGTACCGAGATAATCATCAGGAGCGATAACTGAAACCTTCATGATAGGCTCAAGGATGATTGGGTTAGCCTTTCTCATAGCTTCCTTGAACGCCATAGAACCGGCGATCTTAAATGCCATTTCTGATGAGTCTACTTCGTGGTAAGATCCATCATAAAGCTCAACCTTACAGTCAACTACCTGGAAGCCAGCGAGTACACCGCTTTCCATAGCGCCCTTGATACCAGCGTCAACAGCAGGGATATATTCCTTAGGAATTGATCCGCCGACAACCTTGTTTACAAACTCGTAGCCTGCACCAGACTCGTTAGGGAATACATTGATCTTAACGTGACCGTACTGACCCTTACCACCTGACTGCTTAGCATACTTGTAGTCAACATTAGCTTCCTTAGTGATTGTTTCCTTATAAGAAACCTGAGGAGCACCAACGTTAGCCTCTACCTTGAACTCACGGAGAAGTCTGTCTACGATGATTTCGAGGTGAAGCTCGCCCATTCCGGCGATGATTGTCTGTCCTGTTTCTTCAGAAGTATAAGTTCTGAATGTTGGGTCTTCTTCTGCAAGCTTTGCAAGAGCAATACCCATCTTTTCCTGACCAGCCTTAGTCTTAGGCTCAATAGCCAGCTGGATAACAGGCTCAGGGAATTCCATAGACTCAAGAATTACAGGGTTCTTCTCATCACAGAGAGTATCACCTGTTGTTGTATTCTTAAGACCGATAGCAGCACCGATGTCGCCTGCGTAAATTGTATCGATATCTTTTCTGTCGTTAGAGTGCATCTGAACGATTCTTCCGATTCTCTCGTCCTTGTCCTTTGTGGAGTTGTAAACGGTAGAACCAGCTGTAAGCACACCAGAGTAAACTCTGAAGTAGCAAAGCTTACCTACGAATGGGTCAGTTGCGATCTTGAATGCAAGAGCTGAGAATGGCTGATTGTCACCGGAAATTCTCTCGCACTCCTCACCTGTATCAGGGTTAACACCCTTGATGTGAGGTACATCGATCGGAGATGGCATATAATCAACAATAGCATCGAGAAGCTTCTGTACGCCCTTGTTCTTATATGAAGTACCGCAGGTTACAGGTACCATTGTATTGTCAATAGTACTCTTTCTGATAACCTTCTTCATCTCGTCGATCGTGATCTCTTCATCAGCAAAGTACTTTTCAGCGATATCATCGTCAACCTCAGCGAGGTGCTCGATAAGATCTGTATGATACTGCTCTGCCTTTTCTCTGAGATCCTCAGGAATCTCTTCCTGACGGATATCCTTTCCGAGATCATCATAATAGATATATGCCTTCATTTCGAGAAGGTCGACAATACCCTTAAAATCATCTTCTGAGCCGATTGGGAGCTGGATAGGAACAGCATTGCACTGAAGTCTTTCATGAAGCATATTCAGAACATTGTAGAAGTCTGCACCCATGATATCCATCTTGTTTACATATACCATTCTTGGTACCTTGTAATTATCAGCCTGTCTCCAAACGGTTTCAGTCTGTGGTTCAACACCGCCCTTAGCGCAAAGAACTGTTACAGAACCATCAAGAACTCTGAGGGATCTTTCAACTTCGACTGTAAAGTCAACGTGACCTGGAGTGTCGATGATGTTAAGTCTGTGACCCTTCCAGTAGCAAGTAGTAGCAGCAGAAGTAATTGTGATACCTCTCTCCTTCTCCTGTGCCATCCAGTCCATAGTTGAAGCTCCGTCATGAGTTTCACCTATCTTATAGTTTACTCCAGTATAAAACAGGATACGTTCTGTAGTAGTTGTTTTACCGGCGTCGATGTGTGCCATGATACCGATATTACGGTAATCCTGCAATTTACATTCTCTTGCCATATATATCCTCCTTTTATACTATTACCATCTGTAATGAGCGAAAGCCTTGTTTGCTTCTGCCATCTTGTGTGTGTCGTCACGCTTCTTGCATGAACCGCCAACGCCGTTAAGAGCGTCAAGAATTTCAGCTGCAAGTCTTTCCTTCATTGTCTCCTCGTTTCTTTCACGAGAATACTTTGTTATCCATCTCAGACCGAGAGTCTGACGTCTGTCAGGTCTAACCTCCATTGGTACCTGGTAAGTTGCACCGCCCACACGGCGAGCCTTAACTTCGAGCTCTGGCATAATGTTATCCATTGCTTCTTCAAATACCTCAAGTGCTGGACGACCTGTCTTTTCTTCAACGATTTCAAATGCTCCGTAAACGATCTTCTGAGCTACGCCCTTCTTACCGTCGAGCATGATGTTGTTTACAAGACGTGTTACAAGCTTAGAATTGTATACTGGATCCTGAAGCACGTCTCTCTTAGTAACTCTACCTCTTCTTGGCACTTTAATTCCCTCCTTCACAAATAATGAATTCATAGGTACTCGCTCTGCAGCCATACCGAAATACGCTGCAGCCCCGTCAGTTCCTTGCAGAGCTACTTAATCTATGTTAATCACTCCACTTAAACTGTGGTCTCCGCTTATGCGGCAATGAGTTATTCCTTTAAATATCGAGCTATTTCAGTAAATTACTTGGCTGCTCCTGCCTTTGGTCTCTTAGCGCCGTACTTGGATCTAGCCTGCATTCTCTTTGCAACGCCCTGTGCATCGAGTGTACCACGGATGATGTGATATCTTACACCAGGGAGGTCCTTTACACGTCCGCCTCTGATAAGAACAACTGAGTGTTCCTGAAGATTATGTCCGATACCAGGGATATAAGCAGTTACTTCGTAACCGTTTGTAAGCTTAACTCTGGCAACCTTTCTCATAGCTGAGTTAGGCTTCTTAGGTGTAGCAGTTCTTACAACTGTGCATACGCCACGCTTCTGAGGACAGCTCTGATCGATAGATGTCTTCTTCTTTGAGTTGAATCCCTTCTGAAGAGCAGGTGCTGTTGACTTGTCTGCGAGGACATTTCTTCCCTTTCTTACTAACTGGTTAAAGGTTGGCATGTTTTCTCTCCTTTCATAAAATTATAGTATACGCCCTTTTTGCATCAGCGTACTTGCTTATTATACACCATACAATAAGGCTTGTCAATAGCTATTAAATCAAATTCTAATAAAAATTTTCATTATATTAATATTTAAAGTTTCTATTTCTGTACGAACTGCAATATTGGTGTGATATCAGCTATATCTGCGTCAGAAGTATTTATCTTAAGATCAAAAGTGATATACTGCACAGTATCATTATAAAAGCCTTCTGTGGAGATAACATATGCCTCTGAATCTATTGCATTGTTTTCATTATCCGCACAGGTAATATTCATTTGCCATATCTCATCATTGAATTTCAGCTCAGATGTCCTATTATTGGATGTCATATTGTTCAAAGGATCATTAGATTCCAGTTTTATAACATAATTAATGGTTCGTACTTTGCCATTTTCATCGTCATAATATAACAGGCTTCTTCTCACACATTCAGCACTGAACCCTGCATTATCAGGTACATCAAGTTCAATTTTCGGAAGTATCTTGCCGTTGTCAAGCTCTGCATTCTTATCCTGATAACAGTAGTCAATTACACATTCGCTGAGAACATCTCCTACTTCATCATCTGCTATTACATTGTCAATGTCATTGCTGCCAAAATAGAAAGCAATATCTGCATATGTGAAATATTCTGCATGGCTTCTTGGAGTTACCTCCGCTTTCAGGTAAACAGCTGTATCGTCCTTTAGATCTTTCATTACGCTGTATTGAATACTTGCATTCATTCCGCTGATATCCGCTGCTGCGGAAAATGTTGCTTCGGTATTCTGACTGTTCATTATGATCTGGACAGCATTTCCCTCCATATTTTCGATCTCGCCTTTTATCGCACCGCCGTTTGTTTCTTCTATTCTGAAAATATAAACCATTCTGTAAACATCATTATATTCTTTGCTGCCGCTGTTATCATGATACCAAATACTTATCGCACTCATAGGCTTTATATTGTATGAAGATGTCTCATATGTTATCAAAGGCTGGAGCTGCATATGCTGTCCAAAAGTATTTATAACTATATCGTCTTTTGTCTGATCGTAATATGTTTCTTCTCCATTGTTAGTCAGCAGATCTGCTGTTTCTATGACTCCATCAAGTATAGGGTCATTTCCTGCTCCCAGATCGGCATAACCCTCTGCTGTATCATCTCTCATATCATCTGTGTTGCTGAAATTCATTCCAAATACAGCAAGGTTGCCAATATTTTTTTCAATTCCCACAAGACCGGAAGTTTTTGAATTTTCTGTATAAAGCCAGCCTGTTGGCTGTATGCTTAAATTTAAAATTTGTCCTTCTAATATTGAAGCATTAACATTTGCCTCAGCTTTTTCTGTAACATATACAGTAATTTGTGAGGTATTTTCATTGCCGCCCAGTATTAGACCCGTGACAACACAGTCAAAGTCACTGCGCATTCTCTCTACGATCCGCTTTTTTACATTTGACTGGTCGATACTTTTATCTGTTGACGAATCATACAACTCAGATTCAGGTCTTTCAGGCTGATTTGCATACTGATATGCACTATTAAGATAAGGAAGCATGACCATACATAATATAACTGTACAGGTAGTGCACACTGCTGCCGCAAACTGCCAGCGTTTAAGTTTTGGTTTACCTTTATGCGGATTTTCAAGAGCTTGTCTTTTCCATTCTTCTGGTGTCGTATACCTGTCAAAAACCGTTAGCTTTTTCATAATGCGCTCCTTTCATTCTTCAAGAAGACCTTTCAGCTTTTCTCTTCCTCTTTTAAGCTGCGACTTCACTGTATTTTCTTTTGTTCGTGTTACTGACGATATCTCTTCTATCGTCAGTTGTTCATAATAGTAAAGGTAAATTACATCTCTGTATCTCGGCGGAAGTCCGTAAATAAGCTCCAGCATTTCAAATTCTCTTTTATCTTCTGCGGCAGCTGTTACCTCGCTGATATTTACTGTATTTTTTCTTAGCCGATACCTCAGCACACTTCTGCATTCATTAAGAGTGACTTTTATAAGCCATGCTTTTACATTGGGGATACTTCCTTTTTCGAGAGCATTGAACAATTTGAAGAAAACATTCTGATAACAGTCTTCGGCGTCTGTAAAATTTCCCGTATGTACGATACAAAGCCGTGTGACCATATCAGAAAACTCCTCAACTATATCAGCATATATTTTTTCGGATTTTTTATCCATCTTCATCACCCCTTACCAATTAAAACGCACGAACAGCATAAAAGGTTGCATTGCATTATAAAAAAGAGCCGCCGCATTTTACTGCAGCAGCTCTGATTAAATTTGATTTGGACAGGTTATCAGATGTAAGATTCAGGTGTGCTGTGTGCAGCAGCGCTTTCATTCTTAACGATCTGAACGTTATTGTAAACGTCCATACCTGTTCCGGCAGGGATAAGCTTACCGATAATAACATTTTCCTTAAGACCCTGAAGCTTATCAGTCTTACCTCTGATAGCAGCGTCTGTAAGAGCCTTTGTTGTTTCCTGGAAGGAAGCAGCAGAAAGGAATGAATCGGAGTAGCTTGATGCCTTTGTGATACCCTGAAGTACAGGAAGTGTAGTGATAAGTCTTGCATTGACATCACCGGCATCGATCTTAGCCTGAATATCCTCGTTAAGTCTTGCGATCTCGTTTCTGTCAACAAGCGAACCTGGGAGCAGGTAGCTTGAACCTGAATCATCGATCTTGACTTTACGCATCATCTGACGAACGATAACCTCGATATGCTTATCGTTGATATCAACACCCTGCAGACGGTAAACCTTCTGAACTTCTGTGATGATATAGTTCTGAACAGCCTTTGCACCGTTTACTGCAAGAATATCAGCAGGATTTATCGAACCTTCTGTAAGCGGTTCACCGGCGGCAACATTCTGACCGTCACGGACCTTGATCTTGTATCCGTAAGGGATAACATAAGATTCCTGCTCAGGATTTTCTGTATCAAGGCTTGTAACAACGATCTGCTTTGTCTTCTTGACCTCTTCGATCCTAACCACACCAGGAATGCGTGTGATGATAGCTGCGCCCTTTGGACGTCTGCTCTCGAAAAGTTCCTCGACTCTAGGAAGACCCTGTGTGATGTCTTCTGCAGATGCGATACCACCTGTATGGAATGTTCTCATTGTAAGCTGTGTACCAGGCTCACCGATAGACTGAGCGGAAATTACGCCTACAGCCTCGCCGACCTGTACGATGTTTCCGTTTGCAAGGTTAGCGCCGTAGCACTTAGCGCATACGCCGTTCTTAGCCTTACACTGGAGAACTGAACGGATCTGGATAGATTCCTTGCCGTCAGCTTCAAGTGCAGCAACGATCTTCTTAGCGTCATGTTCACTGATAAGCTTGTTTCTTGAGCAGATCATCTCGCCTGTCTTAGAATCCTTAAGATCCTCAACAAGGTATCTGCCTACAAGTCTTTCAGACAGAGGCTCGATCATTTCGTTGCCGTTCTTGATATCGAATATCTCGATACCAACGTGAGTACCGCAGTCCTCTTCACGGATGATAACGTCCTGTGATACGTCAACAAGACGTCTTGTAAGGTAACCTGAGTCAGCCGTTCTAAGAGCTGTATCGGCAAGTCCCTTTCTCGCACCTCTGGAAGAAATGAAGTATTCCAGAATGTTAAGGCCTTCACGGTAGTTAGCTCTGATAGGCATCTCGATAGTTGAACCTGATGTATTGGCGATAAGTCCACGCATACCTGCGAGCTGTCTGATCTGGTTGATAGAACCACGGGCACCTGAGTCAGCCATCATATGAATTGGGTTATTATCCGTATCATATCCGGCCTTAAGAGCCTCAGTTACTTCATCAGTAGCATTGTTCCAGATCTCGATGAACTTCTTGGACTTTTCTTCTCTTGAAATATAACCACGCTTGTACTGCTTGTCTACCTTATCAACAAGAGCGTCAGCCTTTGCAAGTATATCCTTCTTAGACTCAGGGATCTCAGCGTCGCATACAGCAACGGTGATAGCTGATTTTGTGGAATACTTATATCCGAGTGCCTTGATGTGGTCAAGAACTTCGGAAGTAGCTGTTGTGCCGTGGCGCTGTATACATCTGTCAATGATATCGCCGAGCTGCTTCTTCTTTACTAGGAATGAAACTTCAAGATCAAACTGCTTGTCAGAATTTGTACGGTCAACATAACCGAGGTTCTGAGGAATGATCGAGTTGAAGATAAGTCTGCCGACAGTAGCGTCGATTATCTTTGATACCTGCTTATCTCCGATCTGCTTTGTAATTCTTACCTTGATAGCAGCGTGGAGTGAAACTACGTGCTCATTGTAAGCCATAATAGCTTCATCAACATCTCTGAACACCTTGCCCTCGCCAGGCTCGCCCTTCTTTTCAAGAGTGAGGTAGTAAGAACCGAGCAGCATATCCTGTGAAGGAACAGCAACCGGTCGTCCGTCTGAAGGCTTGAGCAGGTTATTAGCAGCAAGCATAAGGAATCTAGCCTCTGCCTGAGCCTCAACTGAGATAGGCAGATGAACAGCCATCTGGTCGCCGTCGAAGTCGGCGTTGAACGCTGTACAAACCAGTGGGTGAAGCTTGATAGCACGTCCCTCAACGAGTATCGGCTCGAATGCCTGAATACCAAGTCTGTGGAGCGTAGGCGCTCTGTTGAGCATTACAGGGTGACCCTGAATTACGTTTTCGAGAGCGTCCCAAACTTCCGGCTTTGCTCTCTCAACCATTTTTCTAGCTGACTTGATGTTTATAGAAGGATTTGTGTCAACGAGTCTTTTCATAACGAAAGGCTTGAAAAGTTCGAGAGCCATTTCCTTAGGAAGACCGCACTGATACATTTTCAGCTCCGGTCCTACGACGATAACAGAACGTCCTGAATAGTCAACACGCTTACCGAGAAGGTTCTGACGGAAACGTCCCTGCTTACCTTTAAGCATATCGGAAAGTGACTTGAATGCTCTGTTGTTAGGACCTGTTACAGGTCTGCCGTGTCTGCCGTTGTCGATAAGAGCGTCAACAGCTTCCTGAAGCATTCTCTTTTCATTTCTTACGATGATGTCAGGTGCTTCAAGCTCCAGCATTCTCTTAAGACGGTTATTTCTGTTGATAACACGTCTGTAAAGGTCATTAAGGTCACTTGTTGCATATCTACCGCCGTCCAGCATTACCATAGGTCTGATATCAGGCGGGATAACAGGAACAGCGTCAAGTATCATCCACTCAGGTCTGTTGCCTGAAGTTCTGAAAGCCTCAACGATCTCAAGTCTTTTAAGGAGCTTGATCTTCTTCTGTCCTGCAGGAAGATCCTTAAGTTCTTCCTTAAGTTCGTTTGAAAGCTGATCGAGGTCGATCTGTTCAAGCAGTTCCTTGATAGCTTCTGCGCCCATTCCTGCCTTGAACTCGTTCTCGTCATACTTTTCGAGCATATCGTTGTATTCCTTTTCGGTAAGGAGCTGACACTTTACAAGCTCTGTATTACCTGGGTCTACAACTATATATTTTGTGAAGTAAAGAACTTCTTCCAGTCTTTTCTGTGATACTTCGAGCATCTGACCGATCCTCGAAGGTGTTCCCTTGAAGTACCAGATGTGGGATACAGGAGCAGCAAGCTCGATATGTCCCATTCTTTCTCTACGAACCTTTGCTCTTGTTACTTCAACTCCGCAGCGTTCGCAGACCTTGCCCTTGAAACGGATCTTCTTATACTTTCCGCAGTGACACTCCCAGTCTTTCTGAGGTCCGAAGATCCTTTCGCAGAACAAGCCGTCCTTTTCAGGTTTCTGTGTACGATAATTTATTGTTTCAGGTCTTGTTACCTCTCCGTAAGACCACTCACGGATTTTTTCAGGTGAAGCCAGACCGATCTTTATTGATTCAAATACATTAAAATCCAACAGCAGTACCCTCTTCCTGTTTTAATTGAACACGTTTGTATGAAAGGCGCACGGACGGGACATACCGTCCGCTGCCTGTATGATCTGTTTATCAGTCAAGGAACAGATCAGAATCGTCGTCGCTGTAATCGTCAAATTCGCCGTCAGCTGATGCTGAATCCAGTTCTGATACGCCGTCCTCGTCCTCAGCCATAAAGCCTTCGTCGAAGTCGCCTGAATCAGCAGCTGTCATAGATGTGTTATCATCTGCATATGCTGCAGGTACGAAATCATCATCGTCGTCGAATTTCTGCTTGAGGTCGATCTCCTCATTATTGATATTAAGCACCTTGATATCAAGACAGAGTGACTGAAGTTCCTTGATGAGGACCTTGAATGCCTCAGGTACGCCAGGCTTAGGAACGTTCTGTCCCTTAACGATAGCCTCATATGTCTTAACACGTCCGTTAAGGTCGTCAGACTTAACAGTAAGGATCTCCTGAAGAGTATAAGCTGCGCCGTATGCTTCAAGAGCCCAAACTTCCATTTCTCCGAATCTTTGTCCGCCGAACTGAGCTTTACCTCCGAGAGGCTGCTGAGTTACCAGTGAGTAAGGACCAACTGAACGTGCGTGGATCTTATCGTCAACGAGGTGGTGGAGCTTGAGGTAGTACATATAACCTACTGTAACACGGTTATCGAACTTCTCGCCTGTTCTTCCGTCATAAACGGTAAACTTTCCGTCCTCGCTCATGCTGATAGCATTAGGATTGATAACGTCTGTCATCTTGTGGATCTCGAAATCATCATCCTTATGCTCAAGATAATTCTGCTGCGCCATTCTGAAGCATTCTCTGATGTCTGCCTCGTGAGCGCCGTCGAATACAGGTGTCATGATCTTCCAGCCAAGTGCCTTTGCAGCCATACCAAGATGAACTTCAAGAACCTGACCGATATTCATACGTGAAGGTACGCCGAGAGGATTAAGACAGATATCAAGCGGTGTACCATCTTCAAGGAACGGCATATCTTCCTGTGGAAGTATTCTTGAAACGACACCCTTGTTACCGTGACGTCCCGCCATCTTATCTCCGACAGAGATCTTTCTCTTCTGAGCGATATAGCATCTTACGAGCATATTAACTCCGGGAGAAAGTTCGTCGCAGTTCTCTCTTGTGAATATCTTAACATCTATAATAGTACCTGCCTCGCCGTGAGGTACCTTAAGTGAATTATCTCTAACTTCTCTTGCCTTTTCGCCGAAGATAGCTCTGAGGAGTCTTTCCTCTGCTGTCAGCTCAGTTTCACCCTTAGGAGTTACCTTACCAACAAGGATATCTCCCGAACGTACTTCAGCACCGATTCTTATTATACCATTCTCGTCCAGATCCTTAAGAGCGTCCTCACCAACGTTAGGGATATCTCTTGTGATCTCCTCAGGTCCGAGCTTTGTATCTCTAGCCTCAGTTTCAAGGTCTTCGATGTGGATAGATGTGTACTTATCCTGCTTTACAAGGTTTTCATTAAGAAGAACGGCGTCCTCGTAGTTGTAACCTTCCCATGTCATGAAGCCGATAAGTGCATTCTTACCGAGTGAGATCTCACCGTTTGAAGTAGCAGGACCGTCACCGATGATCTGGTGAGCCTCGATCCTCTCGCCTTTTTCAACGATAGGTCTCTGGTTCGTACAAGTACCTGCGTTTGATCTCTTGAACTTTGTAAGCTCATATGTGCGCAGATTTCCGCTGTCCTCACGGATAACGATCTTGTCTGCGTCAACGCTTTCAACAACGCCTGCTTCCTTAGAAACTACTGCAACACCTGAGTCGATACAAGCCTTGTATTCCATACCTGTACCAACGATAGGTGACTCTGTCTTAAGCAGCGGCACAGCCTGTCTCTGCATGTTCGCACCCATAAGAGCACGGTTAGCGTCGTCGTTTTCAAGGAACGGGATACAAGCAGTAGCTACTGAAACTACCATCTTAGGAGAAACGTCCATGAAGTCGATCTTTTCTCTTTCGATCTCAAGGATCTGATCTCTGTATCTGCCGTTTACCTTTGCCCTTGCGAACTTGTGATCCTCTGTAAGAGGTTCGTTCGCCTGAGCTACCATGAAGTTATCTTCAACGTCAGCTGTCATATAAACAACTTCGTCTGTTACCACGCCTGTTTCCTTATCGACCTTTCTGTAAGGAGCTTCGATAAAGCCGTACTCATTGATCCTTGCGAAAGATGCAAGATATGAGATAAGTCCGATGTTCGGTCCTTCAGGAGTCTCGATAGGACACATTCTTCCGTAGTGTGTATAGTGAACGTCACGAACCTCAAATCCGGCACGGTCTCTTGAAAGGCCTCCAGGTCCGAGGGCTGAAAGACGTCTTTTATGTGTCAGCTCAGCAAGAGGGTTGTTCTGGTCCATGAACTGTGACAGAGGTGATGAACCAAAGAACTCTCTGATAGCTGCTGTGATAGGTCTGATATTGATAAGAGCAGTAGGTGTAACTACCTCTGAATCCTGTGACTGAATGTTCATTCTTTCACGGATAACTCTTTCCATTCTTGTAAAACCGATCCTGAACTGGTTCTGGAGCAGCTCACCAACTGAACGGATTCTTCTGTTTCCGAGGTGGTCTATATCATCGACAGTTCCCACTCCGTCGCAGAGGTTAAGGAAATACGAAACAGTAGCAACGATATCGTCAATTATGATATGCTTAGGAACAAGCTCGTCAGCTCTTGACTTGATAGTTTCGATAAGTTCTTCCTCATTGTCGCCGCACTCTTCAAGGATCTCCTTCAGAACAACGAATGAAACCTTTTCATTGATGCCGCAGTCAGCAGGATCAAAGTCAACGTATGCAGAAAGGTCGACCATTCCGCTTCCGATGATCTTAACTTCCTTATCTACCATCTTGGTTACAGTTTCGCCTGTCGGAGCAGTTTCATACTCCTTGACTTCAACTGTTACGAAAGCTTCCTTAACACCGGCTGTTTCGATCTCCATAGCCTTATCGTAATTGATAAGTTCGCCTTCCTCAGCCATGATCTCGCCTGTCATAGGGTTGATGATAGGTCTTGTGATCCTGTGGCCTGAAAGACGTGAGCCTACGCCCAGCTTCTTGTTATACTTATATCTTCCGAATCTTGAAAGATCGTATCTCTTAGCGTCAAAGAAGAGATTGTTGAGGTGATTTTCAGCAGACTCAACTGTTGGAGGCTCGCCCGGACGGAGCTTCTGATAAACCTGAAGAAGTGCCTCTTCTCTGTTTGCAGTCTGATCCTTCTGGAGGATAGTCTGTGAAAGTCTTTCGTCAACGCCGAAAGTATTTTCGATATCTTCATTTGTACCGAATCCCAGTGCTCTTATAAAGGTAGTGATCGGTATTTTTCTGTTTTTGTCGATTCTTACATAGACAACGTCGTTTGAATCCATTTCGTACTCAAGCCAAGCACCTCTGTTAGGGATAACTGTGGTCTTGAAAAGATCCTTACCTGTCTTGTCCTTGTCAAAAGCGTAATAAACGCCAGGGGAACGTACCAGCTGTGAAACGATAACACGCTCTGCACCGTTGATAACGAAAGTACCGCTGTCTGTCATTTTCGGGAAATCGCCCATAAATACTTCAGACTCTTTGATTTCGCCGGTCTCAATGTTGTTCAGTCTTGCTGTAACTCTCAGCGGAACAGCATATGTTGCGTCCCTCGCCTTGCACTCTGCGATTGTGTACTTGGACTCTTCGTCAAAGCGGTAACCAACAAAGGTCAGCTCCAGATTGCCGTTGTAGTCTGTGATTGATGAAACATCTCTGAAAACCTCTTTCAGACCCTCGTCCATAAACCACTGATACGAGTTCTTCTGTACCTCGATAAGGTTAGGCATTTCCAAGACTTCATTGATCTTAGCAAAGCTTTTTCTGGTATTCTTACCAAGTTTTACGTCCTTGACATTCACCATAGGCTCGATCACTCCTTAATTTATTTCAAAACTTGATGTGTTGATCTGCACAAAAACTGTGATTTTCAACTGATTTTGACACCATTATATATAAAGAAAAGGTGTAAAAATCCATTATGATACAGTATACAATTATAGCATACCGCACAAGACCTGTCAAGACTTTTACACCTTACAAATATTCTGTTTTAACGATTTTCTGCGTTTTGAACAAAAAGCAGTATTTTACATACGAAAAGTTCTACAATTACCATTCCGTGAGCATTTCGTAAATTTTTAATTAACGCAGTGCCGTATCAAAACTTTTCAGCAACCATTTTATATAGTTCATTATAACTGTCACTGCTGCATTTCATCCTGCGAACTGTATCAGATCGCTTGTCAAAAAGCATTACCTCACTGTAATCATCATTATCATTGTCAGCATCAACATTGCTCATAAGATACATTTCTGAAACAGCATTTCCGTTATCACATTCTTCGATAACATAATACAGACCACCATAGCTGTCTGTGATTTCGTTAGCTGAACTTTCGGATATCATTTCCCATGTATCACAGACATTTTCGTAATATTCAGAAAAAGTTTTGATATCTTCATCTGTCACATTAGTTTTTTCGTCAGGGTTACTGCTGTGGAAAAGTCTGAACTCATTATTTTGAGTTTCATCAACTTCGACTTTGTCCGCTGACTTATTTGTGCCGACATTAGTATTCTCTGATTTTTCTGCTTTTGAGTCACTCTCAATATTTCCGCAGCCTGCCAAAGCAAGAATCGATAATGCTAATATAGAATAAACTATTCTTTTCATTGTGTTCCCTCTTTTCTTCTTTACTGTCAAATCCAAACAAATGTCCATTAAGTTGTTATACTAATATTTTTCTATCTATGGCACATTATATCATATACAGCAAAGATTAACAATATCGGTTATACACAAAGTTTATTTGCCATTCTTGTATAAATTACCCATTCCAGTATTTTCTGTCCAAACTTCTGTATTGAACCGCAAGGGCAATATGCTTTTTGTCTATTATCTCTGCGCCGTCCATGTCGGCAGCTGTTCTTGCAACTTTCATTATTTTGTCATAGGCTCTTGCAGACAGACCAAGCTTATCAAAAACATTTCTGAGCAAAGCCTCCGCCTGTGAGGTAACAGGGCATACCTCATGGAGCATATCAGGGGTTATCCTTGCGTTGCAGGTGATATGTGTTCCTTTGTATCGCTTGTTCTGTATATCTCTTGCCGCCTGCACTCTTGCCCGTATGTCAGCTGAGGATTCTTCCTTTGCTGTTGACGAAAGGTCGGAAAATTCCACAGGGGCAACTTCAAGATGTACATCGAAACGATCCAACAATGGTCCGCTGACTTTATTAAGATAGTTTGCGACCTGCTTGTGTGAGCATATACACTTCCTTGTGGGGTGACCGTAATATCCGCAGGGGCATGGGTTCATTGCGCCGATAAGCATAAATGAACTTGGATATGTAATGCTGCCCGAAACTCTCGATATAGTGACCTGCTGATCTTCCATAGGCTGACGGAGTATTTCTAGAGCAGGTCTTGAAAATTCCGCAAGCTCGTCAAGAAAAAGCAGACCGTTATGCGCAAGAGATATCTCACCCGGTTTCGGAACAGAACCGCCGCCTGCAAGACCTGCCGCAGAAACGGTATGGTGCGGCGATCTAAAGGGTCGTTCTGTCACAAGCGGACTTTGTTTATCGAGCAGTCCTGCGACAGAATGTATATTTGTGGTTTCAATAGACTCTTCAAATGTCATTTCAGGCAGTATGGACGGCATACGCTTTGCAAGCATAGATTTTCCCGAACCCGGAGAACCTATCATAAGAGCATTATGACCTCCTGCGGCGGCAAGCTCCAGTGCTTTCTTTGCGGCAGCCTGTCCCTTTACATCTGCAAAATCAAGTGCGCCGTTCCTGTTCTGCTTTTCGGGGACATATGTCTGAGCAGGCACAATTTCAGCCTTTTCCGCAAGATGAAAAACAAGCTCACCTATGGAGGCAACCCCATAACACTTTATGCCCTCCACCACGCTTGCTTCTCTGAGATTCTCGATAGGAACATATATCTCTTCCATTCCGCTTTTCTGAGCTAAGATAGTCATAGGCAGAACGCCCTGAACGGCTCTTATCTCGCCGCTCAACGATACTTCGCCGATAAAAACTGATCTTTTCAGACGCTCATCATCGGAAAATCCCATAACCCTCAGCAAAGCCACCGCAATGGCGAGATCATGGACAGAGCCTGTCTTTTTCACATCGGCAGGGGCAAGATTTATCATAACTTTCTGATGCGGGAAATTCAGTCCGCAGCAGCGGAAAGCGGAACGTATCCTCTCCCTGCTCTCCCTTACGGCGGCATCTGCAAGACCTACTATATCAAAGCTTGGTATTCCCTTTGACGCTTCCACCTCAACATAAACAGGGAAAGCATTAAGTCCCAGAAGTCCCAGACTGTTTATACTTGCAAACATCAGATATCGTCCTCGTTTCCGTCATTTACAACAGATCCAATAAAGCTGAGTACGTCCTCATAGACCTCCTGCTTGTTGGTTTCGTTCAGAAGTTCGTGCCTTGCGCCTCTGTAAATCTTCATTTCAACATCGCAGTTCTGCACGAACAGACGATTGAACACACTCAGCACACCTTTTCCGTAATTGCCCACAGGGTCAGCGCTGCCCGCAATAAGATATGTGGGAAGATCCTTCGGATATGTTTCAAACCACTTGTCATCAGACACATACCACAATACTTTCATAAGGTTCTCAAAACCGTTAAGTGAGAAAATAAATGTACACTTATCGTCCTTTGCGTATTTATCAACTATCTTTTCATCACGGGACAGCCAATCGTATCTCGTTCTGTGAGGTTTTATTTTTGCATTGTAAAGACCGAAAGCCAGCTTATCAAGCAGTCTGCTGTGGAAATTATCCGAGAAAACGCTCTTCATCATCTCAATAACTGCGAGGAGTGCAGGTATGCCTTTCATCTCTCCCTTTGTTCCGCAGAACACCGCTGCGTCAAGCATACTGCCGTGCCTTGTCACATAGGCTCTTGCAAGGAAGCTGCCCATACTGTGACCAAGAAGTATATACGGCTTGTCCGAAAATCTCTCCTTTGCAAGCTTAGTCAGGGCATACATATCCTCGACGGCATTCTGCCAGCCGTTTTCCTCAGAAAAATATCCATACTCGCTCGAATCATTTACACTGCCGCCATGACCGAGATGATCGTTTCCGCATACGGCATATCCATGTTCGCAAAGATATGCTGCAAATTCGGTATATCTCTCAAAATACTCGCACATTCCGTGAGCTATCTGCACCACTCCCCTGACCTCTCCGTCGGGTATGAACATGGTGTAGAATATATTGTGTTCGCCGTCAGCTGACGGGTAAAAACTGTTCAGTCTGATATATCTGCATTCGGGATCCATAACAAAAGCCTCCATACATTAAATTATATGGATTATTATATCACAATGATTGACAATAATCAAGCTGATTTATAATAACTTTTTGTCATATTGCTAAAAAGTGGTCCGTAAACGTTTATAATTGTTAAATAATTATTACGCCCCTTGTCAAAAATCTAAAATGTGTTATAATAAAAGTATGATAATTTGTTCATATTGAAAAAACATTTATGAGGTGAATACAATGACAGAAATGGAACTTTACAAACTTTGGTGCGAAAAGGCTGTTGACGACGCTGATCTTCAGACTGAACTTAAGTCTATCGAGGGCGACGAAGCCGCTATTCAGGACAGATTTTACAGAGATCTCGAATTCGGTACAGGCGGACTCAGAGGCGTTATCGGCGCAGGCGCATACAGACTCAACGTTTATACTATCAGAAGAGCTACACAGGGTCTTGCTGATTATGTAAACGGTGCATTTGAAAACGGCAGCGTTGCTATCGCATACGATTCAAGAATCAAGTCTGACGTTTTCGCTAAGGAAGCTGCTGCTGTTCTTGCAGCAAACGGCATCAAGGTATATATCTACTCCGAGCTTATGCCTACTCCAATGCTTTCATGGGCTGTAAGAGAACTTAAGTGTCAGGCAGGTATCGTTATAACTGCTTCACACAACCCTGCAAAGTACAACGGATACAAGGTATACGGCGAGGATGGCTGCCAGATCACTCTTGACGTTGCAAATACAGTTATCGGCAAGATCAATGCTGTTGAAATGTTCGGCGGCGCTAAGGTCATCAAGTTTGAGGACGGTATCGCAAACGGCAGCATCGAGTACATAAAGCAGGAAGTTATCGACAAGTACCTCGACAAGGTATCTGAGCAGGGCGTTCACACAGACCTCGTTGCTGACAGCGGTCTTAAGGTAGTTTACACTCCTCTCAACGGTACAGGAAACAAGCCTGTAAGAGCTATCCTTAAGAAGATCGGCATCAAGGAAGTTACAGTTGTTCCTGAGCAGGAAAATCCTGACGGAAACTTCCCTACCTGCCCATTCCCTAACCCTGAGATCAAAGAGGCTCTTGCTAAGGGACTGGAGCTTTGCAAGACTGTAAAGCCTGACCTTCTCCTTGCAACAGACCCTGACTGCGACAGAGTTGGTATCGCAGTTCCTGATCCTGACGGCAACTATGTTCTTTTCAGCGGTAACGAAGTAGGCGCTATGCTCCTTAAGTACATCTGTCAGGAAAGAACAGCTCTCGGCACAATGCCAAAGAACCCTGTTGCTGTAAAGACTATCGTTACAACAGATATCTGCAAGAAGATCGCTGCTGAATATGGCGTTGAACTCAGAGAAGTTCTCACAGGATTCAAGTTCATCGGCGAGCAGATCGGATTCCTTGAAAAGGACGGCGAGGACAGCAGATACATCTTCGGTTTTGAAGAGAGCTACGGCTACCTTGCAGGTTCTTATGTAAGAGATAAGGACGCTGTTGTTGGTTCAATGCTTATCTGCGAAATGGCTGCATTCTACCGCACAAAGGGCATCTCACTCCTCGAAGCCAGAGAGGCTATGTATAAGGAATACGGCAACTACCTCCACAGCCAGAAGTCATTCCAGTGCGAAGGTGCAAGCGGTATGGAGAGAATGAAGGAGATCATGTCTGACCTCAGAACAAACGGTCCTAAGGAGATCGGCGGACTTAAGGTCATCTCTGTTGCTGACTACATCGCATCTGAGGAAACAGCTGCTGACGGCACAAAGACAGTTCTCACACTTCCTAAGTCTGACGTTCTTGCGTTCAAGCTTGAACAGGGTGCAAGCGTTATCATCAGACCTTCAGGCACAGAGCCTAAGATCAAGGCTTACTACACAACTATCGGCGAAACAAGAGCTGACGCTGAAAAGCTTGAAGAGAAGATCGCTGACGATTTCAAGTCTATCCTCGGTTTCTAATTTAACTCACATAAAAAATTTCGGGACAGTATTTAGATACTGTCCCGTTTTTTGTACATATCAGCTATTAAGCTTTTTAAGAACATCAATTACCTGTGAAAGATCATCGCATTTTTCATACATTATTTTCGCCGTTTCATCATCGGGCTGTGAAAGATCGGGAATCATTACAGGAACGCAGCCTGCTGTAAATGCCGATCTTATCCCGTTAGGTGAATCCTCCAGTGCCATACATTCCCCACATGGCAGTTCAAGCTCTCCTGCCGCTGTGATGTATATATCAGGCGCAGGCTTGCCGTTTTTTATCATATCGCCGCAGACTATCTTATCAAACCTGTCATATACTCCGATAGAAGTAAGATACATCTTTGTGCGTTTTCTGTCTGTCGCCGTTGCAACTGCTTTTTTCAGTCCCACTTCATCAAGATAGTCGAGCAGTTCGTCAAGACCTTTCTTTTTCTCTATGCCGTTCTCTGCTATGTAAGCGTTCATAAGTTCAATGCGCTTTGTCCTTACGTCAAAGTAGTTAAAATCATCTCCGAATATGCCTTTAAGATGCGGTTCAGCATATTTTGCCGCAAGCGAACGTATGCCTAAAACGTGTTCTTTAGTCATATTCCAGCCGTAAAACTGTGCCGCCTCACACCAAAATCTCGTTAGCAGCTTTTCGGTATCTATCATAAGTCCGTCCATATCAAATATTACGCCTTTTATCATTTGTTTTGCCTCCCGTACTCATTTGAAATAATTATACAATTTTTTCTGCATAATTTCAAGAGATAAATTGACTTTTTGCTCGCAGTATGGTATTATTTATATAGTTGAATTCAGACAATAATTTTTATCGGGGCGTTTTTTTCTATGAATTACTATATATATGGCTACACCGACGTGGGAAGCTACCGTGAAAATAATGAGGACGCTGTGCTGGTGGATCATCAGGTACTTAACAGCGGCAGCGCAGAGGCTGCTGTTAGTGCACCGTTCATAGCCGCCGTATGTGACGGAGTGGGCGGAGAAAATGCAGGTGAGCTTGCGTCAAAGCTGTGTCTTCAGCACCTTTCTATACTTGAATATTCTTCGGCTACGGATATGAAGCAGAAGCTTATGACCATACACGGCAAGATCAAAAGGAGCGGAGTTTACAATGACAATGCTGTCAATATGCAGACTACCTTATGCGCTCTTGCAGTCGATGAGAACGGCAAGGCTCTGTGCGTAAATGTTGGCGACAGCAGAATGTACCGCTTTGTAAATGGTTCCATAAGACAGATATCCATTGACCAGTCATACGGCAGATTTCTTTATGAACACGGAAAAATAGAAGACCCCGACGATCTGTCGCCGGAATATCAGAATGCAATAATCTCATCAATAGGAAGTACAAAAAACGAACCTGAGATATCTCAGACTCCCCTTGTGAATGAGTTCGGTGCAGAGCCTGACGATATGATAATAATAGTTTCGGACGGCATATCCGATTATGTAAGCGAAAATGAATTTGAAATAGGACTTGCTATGGATCTCCCTATTTCTGAAAAGATAACTGCGCTGGCAAAGCTGGCTATAATGAACGGAAGTACGGATAATGTTTCTATCGTAGGCATAAAGCCGTATATCGACAAGGAAGAGCTTGAGGCGCTGACAGTCAAGGAAACTGTGGAAAAGACGGTGAATATCGCCGAAGTCCTTGCAGAGGCGGAGTCATTGGGTGATATACTTAATATAGACGTAAATGAAATAGTTCAGAACGGCAAGGAAAAAGAGCAGTCCAAAAAGGAACATATGCGCAAAGAAGAGATCGACCTTGAAACACACGATCTGTTTATGCAGGCACAGGCAAGCCTGAGCAAGCTTTCCGCTATGTTCAGAGATGATACAGAATAAATAAAGTAAAACAAATCCCATTGGATCACATGACCCAATGGGATTTTTAGTACATTTTATCGTACAGCTGTTATTCTGGTGTATAAGCTGATGTGTTAGCAGATGAAGGCGCTTCATCAATATCATACTGTGCGTCATCATAAAACGGTTCTTCTTCCGTTGACTTGCTGCAATTCTGTTCAAGATACTGAACGATAGCGTTTATCTTATCTGTGCCAACATAAAACGATGCACCTGTCATAGCGATATTTGTATTTATATATCCGTCCTCAGTAAAGCCGATAGTACCTCTAAGCAGGTCACTGTCTATATCCAGCTCATAATCCCAGTAGAACTCTTCCTTATGCTCACTTCTGACGCCACCTATGTCAGAAAACAGAATATCAAAAAACTTTCCGCTGTCACTTATCTCATATGTGTCGGTAATAAACATCTCTTCGTCCTCTAGGGAATAAAAGTGACTTACGTTCTTTATAGTGATTAAATTTTTCAGATCTGTATCAGCAAGAAAACTCTCTATATCCTGCGGAACATAGTCAATGTTTTCGCAGAAATAATATTCCTCTGTACCCTCATATTTTATCGCCGCAGCAAAATTGTCAGACATATTATTTACAGCAAATAATTCTGCATTTATCCTATGCGTTTCTTCTGTGTAATAATCATAACCTTCCACAGTAATGCTGCCAAGACTTTCGCCTACCTGTGTGCTGCTGTCAAGCGGCTTGCCACTGACAAAATATTCTTTTGAATCGAGCTGAAAATTGCTGTACTGTTCAGTTATGGTCATATCTTCCCAATGCTCCACCAAGGCAGTATCAACTTCATACTCTTCACTGTCATCTGAATTTTTTTGAGATGTATTACTGTTTTTTCCCACATCAGTTGAATGATCCTCAGATGCCGTTTCCGATGACATACCGGTGTCCTCTTCGTTAGCTATTAACTCATAACTGCTGTCTTTTCCGCCGTATTCCTGCGTTGAAGTATCTGACGTGCTGCTGTTTGTACAGCCTGCCGTTTTTTCTGTCTGCGGAGTTTTGCCGTTAAGCATAACAAATGCTGTCGCCGCAGCGGCAATACAAACGCAGGCAGCCGCTGCCGTTATCCACTTCCCTTTTACGGATACAGCCGCCTTTTTTGCAGAATAGCTGTCACATTCGGCTATGATCTTTTCATCTATATCTCCCATAGCCTCAAAAATATCTTCCGATCTCATAATACCGCTCCTTTCTTTCATAACTTATTTCACTTCGGATATTGAATTTTTTGTTTTGTTATATCCCGATCTTTTCAGATTCGAGGACTCTTTTCATTTTCTGTCTGCTCCTTAAAAGGCTTGATTTTACTGTGTTGATATTAAGTCCGTACTGCTGCGATATCTCTTTTATAGGCTTTGCGTAATAATATCTTGCCACGAAAACAGCCTTGTCCTTTTGTGAAAGCTCCAGCAGGAATTTGTCTATTATCTCACGCAGAAAGTTCATATCCGTCTGCTCCTCCGTATCCGAGCGGTCGGGTATGCATTCGTCAAGTTCGTGGAGGACAAGTTCAATTTCTCCGCCGCCACGTTTCTGACGCTTGCTGCTTTTATATCTGTCCAGAGCTATACAGCGGGTGATCTTACCCAGAAAAGCACCGAGTTTGACAGGATTTTTAGGCGGTATAGAATTCCATGCCTTCAGCCATGTTTCATTCACACACTCCTCAGCGTCCTCATTACTGTACAAAATATTGTACCCTACCGAGTAGCAGTAAGCTCCGTATTTCTCCTGCGAACGGAGCAGAGCTGTTTCATTCCTGTCAAAATACAGCTGAACAATATCGCCGTCGCTGATCTTGTCCACCCGATCACCCCCATTGATCTTTGAAAGTCCTTTCATATATACAGACGACTTTTTATACAAAAAGGTTTTGCAAAATTATAAACCTGCGCTACTTTATCAAAAATAACGCAGGTTTGATACAACTATCAGTTTTCCTGAGGTTTCTTGCTCTGTGTGAAAGATGCCCACAAAACCAAGGCCAGCAGCAGTACTGCAACGGTCATCCAGAAACAAAGTTCAGGCAGACTTCTCTGTGAAAAGGTATCATAATATCCTTTGAGATAGATAACACATATGAGCAGCGGAACTGCATAGGTCATATATCCACGCAGACCGTCAGGTATATGCTTTCCTACTCCCGCATTAGCCTCTTTTATAAAGTTATCCCAGCCCCAGCCGTTCTTTCTGACACAGAAAAGAACTCCGACAAGCGAGCCGAGCGGAAGAAGATTTGACGATACAAGAAAATCTTCAAAATCCATTATGGTAGTACCCTCACCGAGAGGATGAACTCCCGAAAGCACACTGAATCCTAGTATTGCAGGTACTGAAAGGACAAGAATAAGCACAAGGTTCACTATAAGCGATCTCTTTCTGCTCCAACCGCCAAGCTCTACGGTCATGGTGATGATGTTCTCAAAAACAGCTATGACAGTTGAAAGTGCTGCAAAGGACATAAACATAAAGAAACAGCTGCCCCATACATTGCTTGAACCCATATGATGAAAAACGTTCGGGAGGGTTATGAATAGCAGCGACGGTCCTGAATCAGGCTGTATACCATATGCAAAGCAGGCAGGGATAATTATAAGTCCCGCTACTATCGCCACAGCGGTATCAAGGATAATGACATTTACAGACTCGCCTATAAGTGTGCGGTCTTTTTTAAGATAGCTGCCGAATATCTCCATTGTGCCGATACCAATGCTTAGGGTAAAGAAAGCCTGCGTCATAGCAGCAAAAAGCACCGATGTGACACCTTTTTCAAAAAGCCTGTCAAAGTCAGGCACAAGGTAAAATTTAAGTCCCTCGCCTGCGCCTTTCAGACGTATCGAGTTTACCGCCAGCACCACCATAAGCGCCATAAGGAGTATCATCATAACTTTTGTTATCTTTTCGATACCGTTCTGAAGTCCCAGTGCACATACGCCAATGCAGAGGACTATAACTGCCGCCGCAAATATAAGCATAAGTCCCGGCGACTGCTGCATCTGGGTAAACGCTGCGGCTGTTGCCTCTGTGCTTGAACCGTCTATCGAACCTGTGGCATAGCGGAACGCATAATACAGCATCCAGCCTGTTACCATGGTATAGAACATCATCAGAAGATAGTTTCCTGCTATGCTCGTGTATTTTGTCATATGAAAACGGCTGCCCTTCTTTTCAAGACGGTTAAATGCCTGAGAAAGGCTTCGGCTGCTTCCACGTCCGATAGCAAACTCACATATCAGTATAGGCAGTCCCAGCAGCACAAGGCAAAGCAGATAAAGCACAAGAAAAGCTCCGCCGCCGTTCTGACCGCAGACGTATGGGAACTTCCAGACGTTTCCCAATCCTATTGCGCAGCCTGCCGACACTAAGATAAAGCCCAGCCTTGAATGAAAGGTCGCTCTGTTTTTTGTTGTTTGTTCCATTAAATTATTCTCCTAAAAAAAATATACAATGATTATTATATATTAACTTTTGTGTTTTGTCAATTCCAAAATCTCGAAATAGTTTATAAGTTCCTAATTTGACAATCTTAGTCAAATGTGTTATACTTCTGATTATAAATATTTAATGCAAACCACAATATGCATACTTTGTCAAGAAAGGGAGAGAAATATGGGAGAGAAAGTTAAGAAGCTGAAGAAGTGGCAGAAGATCGTAATTGTTGTGTTGGCGATTGTGTTGGTGGTAGTCGGAGGATTTTTCGTTTTTAGGAAACAAATTGCAAGAGCCATACTCAATGACGATCAATGGGCATTATTGAATATCTATTATGATTCACAAAAAATATTAGAATATAGTGATTATAATTATAATATTTATAAATTAATAGGTGTTAAAAGTTATTATGCAGATTCTACGTCATTTAATAATTACAGTTATGTCTATTATCAATCACAAGAATCAGCATGTATTTTTTCGCAATATTATTCTACAAATCCATTTTTCAAAAATTCAACGGAATGCAGAACAAATGATGATACCTTATATTTAAAATGTAATATAACGAATAAAGATTTTTACGAAGATGACGAGGGATACTTTGGTTCTGCAAATGCATCTAAAAAAATTGTAAAATTTGAAACTTTTGATGATGTGGATAATTCAAATAATATATGTAAAAGTTATTATAAAGAACAACTTAATACACTGAGTCAGTATCAAAATGACACAGATAGGATAGATTTTCCGGAAGAAGATTCGTATACTAGGCTTAATATAGAAATAATTGAGCTTCCATCATATATTCTTTTTCTATTTGGTTAAATTCTCACAAAACACCAGACATTAGATTCTTTAAAAAATATACCAAATGGAATTAGTAATTGGTGGAATAGTAGCAAAACTAGCACTCAAGTTTTTGAACTACCGGCAAAAATTTCAATAGAGGATGCAGAAACTCAAATAGCAGCTTTACAGAAATCAATAAGCGAAGGTAATACACTTGAGGACTTCTTCAAAATTCCAGAAAATCAAAATACTCATAGAAATAAAAAGCACATTCGTTCTGATTTGCATTGACAAGTAAGAACAAATGTGCTATATTTGTATTGACATTATATTATAAGGAGATAAAAATGCATTTCACTAAAGTCAAGGGAATTCTTTCAGCTAAGAACGGAATGAACCTTTACCGTGGCTGTACGCACGGCTGCATTTACTGTGACAGCCGCTCAAAATGCTATCACATAGAGCATGACTTTGAAGATATCGAGGTCAAGGAAAACGCTGTTGAATTGCTTGAACAGGCACTAAAACGCAAGCGCAGCAGATGTATGATAGGTATGGGTTCAATGTGCGATCCGTATATGCAGGCAGAACTTACAGTAAGATCTACCCACAAAAGTCTTGAGCTTATCGAGAAATATTCCTTCGGTGCATCTCTTATAACAAAATCGGACAGGATAATGCGTGATATTGACCTGATAGAACGGATAAACAGCAAAGCTAAAGCCGTCATACAAATGACGCTCACCACCGCCGATGAAGAGCTTTGCAGAATAATAGAGCCGAATGTCTGCACCACAGCAAGACGTTATGAAGTTCTTAAAGAGTTTCAGAAACGCAGTATACCAACCGTCGTATGGCTCACACCTATACTTCCATTTATAAATGACACCGAGGAAAATCTCCGCCGTATCCTTGATTACTGCTTTGACGCAGGCGTAAAAGGGATAGTATGCTTTGATTTCGGCGTAACGCTCCGTGAGGGTGACAGGGAGTATTTTTATGAAAATCTGGACAGGCATTTTCACGGTTTAAAAGAAAAATATGTACGCAGATACGGAGATTCATACATCTGCACCAGCGACAATAATGACAGACTTATGCGGATATTTACTGAGGAATGCAGAAAGCATAATGTTTTATACAAGCCTGACGAAGTATTTTCATATATAAAAGAATTTGATGAAAACAAAGATCAGCTTAGTTTTTTCGATATGTAGTATTCTCAGGCAAGATCAGAACGCCTCATCATATGGTAATAAACAGGTATAAGCAGCGCACACGCACCTATCCAAGCAAGCGGGCTGGCGATACAAACTGCCTTATAGCCTATTATTGCGGACAGCCAAACAGTTGCGGCAATACGCATTACAAGCTCTATCATGCAGGCAGCAAATGGTACAGCGCTGTTTTGCATACTCTGAATAGATGTGCGGTAAACTGCCAGCAGACCAAGCACAACATAAAAAGGCGCAACGCCAATAAGATAGCCGTCGGAATAATGATATATCTGCTGGCTGGGGTCGTCAAGAAAAAGTCTGACTATCGGGTGACGCAGCAGAAGGATACCTGCGCACATTATTACATTAAGCAGTTCTGTCTGTAAAAGGCAGGCACGAACTCCCGAACGGATACGGTCTTTAAGTCCTGCGCCGTAATTCTGTGCAACATAATTTGATATAGCCGTCATCATCGCATTGTTCACAAGGACAGATACCTGATCCGCTTTTGTGGCAGCGGTATACCCTGCTACCGCCGCTGTTCCAAGGGAATTTACAGCCGCCTGCATAGCAAGCTGACCTATACACATAACGGACATCTGAAATCCCATAGGAAAACCTGTTGCGAGATGACTTTTGATAGTACCGCCAAGGTCTTTGAAATCATTCTTTGTAATATGCAGTACGGAAAATGATCTCAGACCTACTATCAGACTTAGCAGTCCCGATATGAACTGCGACAGGACTGTTGCCCATGCCGCTCCTGCAACTCCCATATGCAATGGTACAATGAAAAGGATATCGAGGAATATGTTCAGCACAGATGAAAATACAAGAAAGTAAAGCGGCGTTCTGCTGTCGCCCAAGGCTCGGAGAATGTTTGATATCATATTATAGAAAACAGTTGCCGCTGTTCCAAGAAGTACGGCAAACATATAATCGTAAGCCTGATCGTAAATATCTTTCGGTATATGCATCCAGTTCAGTATGGGGTGCGAAAGCAGGCAGCAGACCAGCGTAAGCAATACGGTAAACGATACGCTCAGCAAAGCCGACGCAGCTATACTTTTTCGCATACCTTTTTCGTCCTTTGCGCCAAAGCTTTGCCCTAAACATATGCCGAAACCGCCTGTAAAGCCGTTGATAAAACAGAAAACAAAATATATTATTATGCTTGTCGAACCTACCGCCGCCAATGCGTTTTCGCCAAGCGTTTTTCCAACTACAACAGAATCGGCAAGAGTATAGAAAAGCTGAAATATATTGCCCAGAATAACAGGTATGGAAAATTTCACAAGACAGCTGAAAGGGCTGCCCACAGTAAGATCCATTTCCTTTGAGCTTGCCATTTAGAATACCTCCGTTTTTACATTTTTACTGATATTATTTGCGAAATAAATATTACCACACAAGTTCCTCTATTTCAATGTATCAATCGTGAACAAATACGATATATTTTCTGACGCATTTTATGTAAAGCACAAGCGCCATATATAAATTTATATATGCTATGAAAGATAAGTAATTTAGTATAAAATTCTAAATTAGTTTCATATTCTTTTCTTGCAAAAATTTGAACCCTGTGATATAATTTTTAATGAAAACGTTTACTGTTTTCAACCATACTGAAAAATGTATATGGAGGTATTGCAATGTCAGACACAAAAAACATTTCTCCTGAGCTTCTGGAGAAAATGAACAGATACTGGGACGCTGCCAACTATCTTTCCGCAGGTCAGCTCTATCTGCTTGACAATCCTCTTCTTCGTGAGCCGCTCACTATGGATCACGTCAAGAAGAAAATCGTTGGTCACTGGGGTACAGTTCCGGGACAGAACTTCATTTATGTACACCTTAACCGTGTTATCAAAAAATACGATCTCGATATGATCTATATTTCCGGCCCTGGTCACGGAGGAAACTTCATGGTAGCAAATACATACCTTGAAGGTTCATATTCTGAGGTTTATCCGAATATTTCAAGAGATGTTGAGGGTATGCAGAAGCTGTTCAAGCAGTTCTCTTTCCCAGGCGGAATCTCTTCACACGTTGCTCCTGAAACACCGGGTTCTATCAACGAGGGCGGTGAGCTTGGATATTCACTCGCTCACTCATTCGGCGCTGTATTTGACAACCCTGACCTTATCACGACCTGCGTTGTCGGCGACGGTGAGGCTGAAACAGGTCCTCTCGCAACAGCTTGGCATTCAAACAAGTTCCTGAATCCTAAGACTGACGGAGCCGTACTTCCTATTCTCCACCTTAACGGTTACAAGATATCCAACCCTACTGTTTTCTCAAGAATCTCACATGATGAGATAAAGAGTTTCTTTGAGGGTTGCGGCTGGAAGCCTTACTTTGTCGAGGGCGACGATCCTATGACAATGCACAAGCTTATGGCTGAAACACTTGACACTGTTATCGAAGAGATAAAAACTATACAGAAAAACGCAAGAGAAAACGGCGTTACTGAAAGACCAATGTGGCCTATGATAATCTTCCGTTCACCAAAGGGCTGGACAGGTCCTAAGGTAGTTGACGGAAAGCAGATCGAAGGCACTTTTAGAGCGCATCAGGTCCCTATGACAATGGAGGCTCCTGAGCATCTCAAAATGCTGGAGGACTGGCTCAGAAGTTATCACCCTGAAAAGCTATTCACAGAAGAGGGCAGACTTATCCCTGAACTTGAAGAACTTGCTCCGACAGGCGACAGAAGAATGGGCGCAAACCCACACGCAAACGGCGGACTTCTGCTGAGAGATCTCAGACTTCCTGACTTCAGAAAGTACGGCATCGACGTTCCTGCTCCAGGCGCAGTTGAGGCACAGGATATGATCGAGCTGGGCGGTTTTGTAAGAGATATTTTCAAGCTCAATGAAGAGAGCAAAAACTTCCGTATCTTCGGACCTGACGAAACTATGTCCAACCGTCTTGGCAAGGTATTCGAGGCTACCAACAGAGATTGGAACGCTGACAAGATCGACAATGACGAGTTCCTCGCATCAGACGGAAGAGTTATGGACTCAATGCTCTCCGAGCATATGTGTGAAGGCTGGCTGGAAGGCTATCTGCTCACAGGCCGTCACGGATTCTTCGCAAGCTACGAGGCATTCATCAGAATAGTTGACTCAATGTTCTCACAGCACGCAAAGTGGCTCAAGGTAACATCACAGCTCCCTTGGCGTCAGAAGATCGCATCTCTCAACTATATCCTTTCTTCAAACGTATGGCAGCAGGATCACAACGGATTTACTCATCAGGATCCTGGATTCCTCGATCACGTTGCAAACAAGAAAGCAGACGTTGTAAGAATGTATCTCCCGCCTGACACAAACTGCCTGCTGTCATGCTTCGATCACTGCATACGTTCAAAGAACTATGTAAACGTAATGGTAACTTCAAAGCACCCAAGGCAGCAGTGGCTCACTATGGAACAGGCTGTAAAGCACTGCACACAGGGTATCGGTATCTGGGAATGGGCATCAAACGATCAGGGACAGGAGCCTGACGTAGTTCTTGCCTGCTGCGGCGACACTCCTACTCTGGAGGCTCTTGCTGCTGTTACAATCCTCAGAAAGAATCTGCCTGACGTAAAGATCAGATTTATCAACGTTGTTGACCTGTTCAAGCTTCAGCCGCAGTCAAAGCATCCTCACGGACTTTCCGACGCTGATTTCGACGCACTCTTCACAAAGGATAAGCCTATCGTATTCGCATTCCACGGCTATCCGACACTTATCCATGAGCTGCTCTATCACCGTCATAACCGCAATCTTTATGTATGCGGCTATAATGAAGAGGGTACTATCACAACTCCGTTCGATATGAGAGTTCAGAACGAGATAGACCGTTTCCACCTTGTTATGGAGATCATCAAAAGACTTCCGCAACTCGGAAACACAGGTGCTTATCTCCACCAGCTCATGCAGGACAAGCTTGTTGAACACAAGCAGTATATTGCTGAGTATGGTCTTGATATGCCTGAGATCAGAGATTGGAAATGGGATATATAATACCTGACGTATTCACGAATATATAAATATACCAGAAACGGGATCTCCGAAATATATCGGAAGTCCCGTTTTGCTTATGCTATAAAAATTATTTGCAGCTTTAAAGCTTGCTGACCTTATCCCAGTTTATTTTACGATCTCTGTAATAATATTCTCTGTCACGGTCGCTTATCTCTCTTATTACCCTGCATGGGTTTCCAACTGCAACAGAATTTGCAGGGATATCCTTTACAACAACGCTGCCTGCTCCGATAACGGAATTATCCCCGATAGTCACTCCCGGAACAACTACTGTGCCTGCACCGAGCCAGCAGTTTTTGCCTATGCGTACAGGAAGATTATACTGCAAAGCCTTTAATCTAAGCTGCGGCAGGATAGGATGATTAGCAGACGCTAAGGTAACATTTGGTCCGAACATCGTATTGTCGCCAACATAGATATGTGTATCATCAACACAGGTCAGACAGAAATTTGCATAAACGTGATCTCCGAAATGTACGTGTCTGCCGCCCCAGTTTGCATAAAAAGGCGGCTCGATATAGCAGCACTCACCTACCTCAGCAAACATTTCTTTAAGCAGCTGTGTTCTCTTTTCGCCCTCTGAGGGACGGGTATGGTTGAAATCATACAGTTTTTCAAGGCATTTTGCCTGTTCAGAAATAAGATCTTTATCCCCCGGATCGTATATATCTTCTCCGTGCAAAAGCTCTTCATTTTTTATACTTTTCATAATTTACACCTCTAACAAAAAAATATGGGCTGCCGTTTTTTATCGGTATTGCCCATATTATATCACTCTGTTATTCGATTTTCAATACTGATAATCGTAAAATAAATGTTACTTTGAAATAATATTTACCGCAAGTATTACCACACCGAGTATAACAAGAACTACTCCCGTTGCACGGTTAAGAGTCTTTGCAGACACCTTATTTGCTATGGTTGAGGCTATAAGCGCAAACACAAGGGTGCTTGCCACACAAATTATCAGCGCCGTAAGATCAGGCATACCACCGATAGCGAAATGGCTTACTGAACCTGTTAAAGCTGTTGCAGCCATTATGAAAACGCTTGTGCCTACTGCTGTTTTAAGCTCATATCCGAGAACGGAAGTCAGCACCAACAGCATCATCATTCCGCCGCCTGCACCGATAAAACCGCAGATAAAACCTACCATTGCTCCGCACAGCAGGGAACGTACTGCCTTTTGCTTTGCGGTGGCATTTTCAAAACGTGCTTTAGGCTCCATAACCGGCTTGACGATAAACTTCACACCAAGCAGCAAAGTCATAAATGTAGAAAAGCTGCCCATGGTCGCACCAGGGACTATGCTTGCTATATAGCTGCCGAAAAGGGTAAAACACAGCACAGCCGCCATCATAATAAGTCCGTTGCGTATATCAAGATTTTTATTTTTAGCGTATGTATAGGCAGAGGCTGCGCTGGCAAGCACATCACTCGCCAAAGCTATTCCCACAGCCTGATACGGCTCGATACCGAGGAAAGTTATGAGCATAGGACTTATTACCGCTGCTGCACTCATGCCTGCAAAACCTGTTCCAAGTCCTGCGTCCAGACCTGCTATAATGCAGATGATTATATTAAACATAATTTTATTCTCCTTTAAAATAAATAAGACAGCAAAGGCCTTAAAACGCCTATGCTGTCTTATAATATTAGCACAAAACTTTCTGATTTGCAATACGAAAAATAAAATAGTTACATAAAGTCAAATAATTTTACAGCTTTTACTATTAAAAGTTATTTCTTTGCCAGATCCTTTATTACCTCGCCCGCCACAATAAGTCCAACAACAGATGGAACGAATGCAGTTGAACCAGGTATATCTCTTCTAGCTGTGCATTTTCTCGCCGTACCCGGAGGGCATATGCAGTGCTGACGGCAGGATATAGCCATATCCTCGATAGGTCTGATAGGCATCTCCTCAGAATAAACCACCTTAAGCTTCTTTATGCCAAGCTTTCTCAGCTCTCGGCGCATTACCTTTGCCAGTGGGCATACAGATGTGCTGTAAATATCTGCGACCTTGAAAGCTGTCGGATCAAGCTTGTTTCCTGCGCCCATAGAAGAGATTATCGGCACATTTACAGCCTCGGCACGTTTTATCAGCTCAAGCTTTCCTGTTACGGTGTCGATAGCGTCTATAACATAATCATACTGCGTAAAATCAAACTGGTCTGCCGTATCTGGCATATAGAAACATTTATAAGTATTGACCTTTATATTCGGGTTTATATCCTTTACACGCTGCTCGGCAACATCGACCTTATATTTTCCTACTGTGCTGCGTGTTGCGATTATCTGACGGTTAATGTTTGTAAGACAGACCTTGTCGTCATCTATAAGATCAAGCTCTCCCACTCCGCTGCGTGCAAGAGCCTCTACTGCATATCCGCCTACTCCGCCGATACCGAAAACAGCAACTCTGCTGCCTTCAAGCTTTTCCATAGCCTCTTTGCCGAAAAGCAGCTCGGTCCTTGAAAATTGATTAAGCATATTCAACACTCCCAAAGTAATCATAGTAAAACAATACAAATAGTATGATACCACAGATCAGCCGAAATTTCAAGGACTAAAACAAAATGTTAAATGAATATTTTGTTTTTCCGTCATCTCTGTCTGCTCTGACCTTATTCGCTGTCAGATAAAAGCCGCAGATCCTTTTTATGTTTCTGCTTTCTGTTATACGCTTTCAGCTTTTCACTGGGTATGACCTTTGTGGCAGGATCTACGCCATGCCAGCTGCCACGTCTGATAAGGTCAATTTTCCGCTGTTCCTTTTTGCTGAGTTTTTCATAGGGGATAAACTTCTTCTTTTCACCTTCCATATCAGTCCTCCTCCCCTGCTTTGAAATTGTATACAGGTTTGATGATATCAATGATCTCAGCGGTGTCTCCGATATTGCTTACTATATCGTCCATATTTTTATAAGCCATAGGGCTTTCGTCAAGAGTTCCTGCATTTACAGAGGTGGTATATACGCCCTTCATCTGCTTTTTGAATTCAGATACAGTAAAGTTCTCCTTTGCGGCTGAACGTGAAAAAAGTCTGCCTGCGCCGTGAGGTGCGGAAAAATTCCAGTCCTCATTTCCCTTTCCGATACAGATAAGACTTCCGTCACGCATATTGATCGGGATTATAAGCTTTTCGCCTTTCTGTGCGGAAACCGCCCCCTTTCTCAGTATCATATTATCTGTGTCGATATAATTGTGGATAGTTGTGAATTGCTCCTTTACATGAAGTCCCATACCCTTTATTATCTCGTCCATAATGGCATGGCGGTTAAGCATAGCGAACTCCTGCACTATCTTCATATCGTGTATATACTGTTCAAAAAGCTCACCCTCAGCATAGGCAAGATCTTTTCTTACACCTGTGCGCTTTGTGTTTACAAGCTTTTTTATCTCATGCTGTATCTTGTTCTGTCTGCCCTGCGCTTTAAGCTCTGCGCTAAGCTGATCTACTTCCTTTTGTGAAGATCCGTTAAGACGGCTGTAAGCCTCGTTCTGATAATACTTCGCTACCTCCGTACCGAGATGACGTGAACCCGAATGAACAACGATATACACAGAGCCGTCAGAACCCTTATCCGCTTCAATAAAATGGTTTCCGCCGCCCAGAGTGCCTACGCTCAGCTCTGCCCGCTGGGCGTTTATCTTATCATAGCAGAAAAGCTTTGTAAGATCTATCCTGCTCACATATCTGTGCGGCTTTTTCCTTATGGCAAAGCCTGAGGGAACAGAGCGGTATATAAGCTTATCAAGCTGCTGGACTTCGATATGCTTTTCTTTAAGCTTAACAGTTTCCATTCCACAGCCTATGTCAACGCCAACAAGATTTGGCACAGCTTTATCGGTTATAGTCATAGTTGTGCCGATAGTACAGCCTGCGCCTGCGTGTACGTCAGGCATTATGCGTATTTTCTGACCCTGAACAAATTCCTGATCCAGCATGGTCATTATCTGTGATACAGCGCCCTCGTCTATAATGTCAGTAAAGACCTTTGCGCTGTTAAATTTTCCTCTTAATTCTAACATAAGTTGATCTCCTTATAATTTTAAAATTTTGTCTGCCGTTCGGACGCAAAAAAGGACGTTTCACAACAAAAGAAACGTCCGATGATATCCGAAAAAAATTATGGATCAACGTTTTCCGAAACGGCAAACCTTCTGCTGACAACTATACGATATTATATTATACTTGATGCTTGAAATTTTACGCATGAGATCCACCGTCCTTTCTTAGAATTTTACTTATTATAATACACAAAGCAAATTTTGTCAAGCATTTTTTTATCGGCACAGAAAAACTATTTGTTCTGCTATGAAAATTTTGATCGTAATATTGATTTTCTACTAATGCATCAAAAAGCATACCATTCATATATGATTAATTTGTGCAGATTTTACATATGCGATTTTTGAGCAAAAATGCAGGCAAAAAGCATTGTATAAACTGCTTGATTTCTATAATATAAAGTGGTTGTAGTTTGTGCTGTATCAATAAAACGCAGTATAAAAATCTAAGTTTTCTCTAATTTGAAAATACGATAAAATGGGAGTATAATTTTGATACAGTAAAAAATATCTGAAAGGAACTGATATAAAATGGCAAACGAAAGATTTGAACTTAACAAAAATCTCGCTCAGATGTTAAAGGGCGGAGTTATCATGGACGTTACAACTCCTGAACAGGCTAAGATAGCTGAGGCTGCAGGTGCTTGTGCTGTTATGGCACTTGAGAGGATCCCTGCTGATATCCGTGCAGCAGGCGGCGTTTCAAGAATGAGCGACCCTAAGATGATAAAGGGCATTCAGGAAGCAGTTTCTATCCCTGTTATGGCAAAGTGCCGTATTGGTCATTTTGCTGAAGCGCAGATACTTCAGGCTATCGAGATAGACTACATTGACGAGTCAGAAGTTCTTTCCCCTGCTGATGACAAGTACCACATTGACAAAAGACAGTTCGACGTACCTTTCGTTTGCGGCGCAAAGGATCTCGGCGAGGCTCTCAGAAGAATAAACGAGGGCGCATCTATGATAAGAACAAAGGGAGAGCCAGGTACAGGCGACGTTGTTCAGGCTGTACGTCATATGAGAATGATGCAGAGCGAGATCAGAAGACTTACTTCAATGTCTAAGGACGAGCTTTATGAGGCTGCAAAGGTTCTTCAGGTCCCATACGAGCTGGTCCAGTACGTTGCTGAAAACGGAAAGCTCCCTGTTGTAAACTTTGCCGCAGGCGGAGTTGCAACTCCTGCTGACGCAGCTCTTATGATGCAGCTTGGCGCAGAGGGCGTATTCGTAGGCTCCGGTATCTTCAAGTCAGGCAATCCTGAAAAGAGAGCTCAGGCTATCGTAAAGGCTGTAACAAACTACAATGACGCTGCTCTTCTTGCTGAACTTTCAGAGGATCTCGGCGAGGCTATGGTAGGTATAAACGAGCAGGAGATCGCACTGCTTATGGCTGAAAGAGGTAAGTAAAATGGCTGTTATCGGCGTACTTGCACTTCAGGGTGCTTTTGCTGAGCATATAAAGAAGCTTTCAGAGCTTGGAGCGGAAAGCTTTGAGATAAGGCAGCTTAAAGATCTTGACAGAAAGATGAACGGACTTATTATCCCCGGCGGAGAAAGCACCGTTCAGGGCAAGCTTTTAAGAGAACTTGACCTTTTTGAACCTATAAAAAAGCTTATCGAGGACGGTATGCCCGTTTTTGGAACTTGTGCGGGAATGATACTTCTGGCAGAAAAAACTGAGAACGACAGCCGCAGCTATTTCGGCACAATGCCTATGACTGTCCGCAGGAATGCATACGGCCGTCAGCTTGGCAGCTTTTTCACAAAGGCGGATTTTGACGGCAGAGAGATACCGATGACATTTATCCGTGCGCCTTACATAAGCGACGAAGGCAGCTGTCAGATACTTGCTGAAACAGGCGGTCATATAGTTGCCGCAAGATATGAAAATCAGCTTGCAGCGGCTTTTCATCCGGAACTTAATGATGATAATTATGTTCATCAGTATTTTCTTGATATGATCGGCAAAGCTTAAAGGAAGTAAACAAAAGAAAATTTTATATAAAAGCAGGTGTGAGATTTATCATACCTGCTTTTGCTTTTAAAGAAATACTGCTATTATCCGATATTCAATGCTGTATTTATATAATTAAAAATATTGAGCAGAATATTAGTATTGCTATATTAAATATAAATTAAAAACATACGAAAATTCTTATGTCCGCCTTGACAATATGTTCGGCAAGGATTATAATACCCCTTATAAGTAAACCATTTTAATTACTATATAATACAAGATAATACAAAAACAGGAGTAGAGAAAATAATTTTGGAAATACGTTTGTCAGATCATTTCACATATAAAAAACTGCTGAGGTTCGTGCTGCCGAGCATAGTAATGATGCTGGTCACAATGATATACGGTGTGATTGACGGATTTTTTGTGTCGAATTTTGCAGGAAAGAATGCTTTTGCGGCAATCAATCTCATTATCCCCATACTTGTCGTCGTTGCGTCATTCGGATTTATGATAGGTGCAGGCGGCAGCGCACTTATTTCTTTTATGATGGGCAAAAACGATGAGCAGAAAGCAAGGGAGGTTTTTACCTTCATAACTGTTCTGCTTTTTGTTTTCGGAGTAATTGCGTCGGCTGTTATGTTTATTTTTATGGAACAGATAGCCGATCTGGTGGGAGCGAAAGGCGAACTTGCTCACTACGGCATACTTTACGGCAGGATACTTATATGCTTTACACCGCTGAATATGCTGTTCAACGCTTTTCAAAGCCTTATGGTCACGGCGGAAAAGCCTAAATTCGGACTTCTTATCTCAGTTATTGCAGGCATTACAAATGTGGTATTCGATTTTCTTTTTGTCTATGTTATGAAATGGGGCATTGCAGGAGCTGCTGCGGCAACGGCTATGAGCTGGTCGGTCGGCGGAATAATACCCCTTGTATACTTTTTGAAGAAAAGAAGTTCTGCGCTTTATTTCACAAAATTCAAACCCGACTGGCGGGCGCTGGGAAAGGTATGCTCAAACGGCTCTTCAGAAATGGTAACGAACATTTCTACTTCCATTGTTGCTATGCTGTATAACTTCCAGCTTTTGCGTCTGGCAGGTGAAAACGGCGTTGCGGCATACGGAGTTATAATGTATGTAAGCTATGTTTTCCTTGCAATATCAATGGGTTATTCTGTGGGCGCTGCACCTGTTGTGGGATATCATTACGGAGCAGACAACACAGACGAACTTAAAGGCATACTCAAAAAAAGTCTTTTTATAATGCTTATATCGGGCATAATCGCTACCCTGCTGTCGGAAATACTGACGGACGTTATGGCAAAAATATTCGTAGGCTATGACGCTGAGCTTTGCGATATGACTTCATATGCATTAAGAGCTTATGCCATTTCATTTATTATCAGCGGATTTAACATTTTCGGTTCTGCCTTTTTCACAGGACTTGGCAACGGAGCGGTATCAGCGGCAATATCATTCCTGCGTACATTTTTATTCCAGATCGCAGCGGTATTCATTCTGCCTATTATGTTCGGTGTAAACGGCATATGGTTCGCAGTTGTTGCGGCGGAGGGACTGACGCTGATAGTTACTGCCATTATGTTTGTGGTATACAGGAAAAAGTACAAATACTGTTAAGGAGGATAAAAAATGCTTTGGGCAATAATTTTCATACTGGTAATTCTGGGCTTTGGAGCTGCCGTTATATATCTCATAAACAAGATATCAAAATTCGGCTTTATTAAAAAGCTTTCAAAGGACAGCAAAAAACTTGGATATCTGTTCAGTGCTATTCTGACTGCTGCTGTGGCGGCGGTGATATGGCTGCTGATAGGCTCAGTAAATGCCATAATATGCATACTTCATCTTGTGATATTCTGGCTCATATTCGATCTGGTGTTCTTTATTATAAAAAAGGCCGGCAAAAAAGAGTTCAAGCGTGATCTCAGAGGTTTTTTTGCCTTGGGAACTACCATAATATATCTTTCTGTCGGCTGGTATCTTGCATACAATGTATGGGAAACGGATTACTCCATAAAAACGGACAAGGCTGTGGGCAACATAAAGATAGTTCAGATAGCAGACTCCCATGTGGGAACAACATTTGACGGAAACGGCTTTGCTGAACATATCAAGGAGATACAGAAGCTTGAACCCGACGTTGTGCTTATAACGGGAGATTTCGTAGACGATGACACCACAAAGGAAAATATGATACTTTCCTGCAAGGCTCTCGGTACGCTCAAAACAAAATACGGAGTATATTTCTCATTCGGAAACCACGATAAGGGATATTACGGCGCAGATTACAGAGGATACAGCGGTGATGATCTTATTGCAGAACTTAAAAAGAACAATGTAACCGTTCTTCAGGATCAGAGCGTTCTTATTGACGATCGTTTTTACATAGTCGGCAGACAGGATCTTTCGGAAGAGGTCGAAAACGGCAACGGCAGAGCGTCAATGGAAGAGCTTATGAAGGATCTTGACAAGGACAAGTTCACTATCGTTATGGATCACCAGCCATGCGATTATGACGCTCAGGCTGCGGTGGGCGCAGACCTTGTGCTTTCGGGTCACACTCACGGCGGACAGCTTATACCGATAAATCTTATCGGTACTCTGGTAAGCAGCAATGACAGAACATACGGCTATGAAAAGCGTGAAAATTCAAACTTCATCGTTACTTCCGGCATATCAGACTGGGCGATAAAGTTCAAGACAGGCTGCAAATCTGAATATGTTGTTATCGACATATCCGAAAATTAATGATATTAAAATGAGATTATTGGAGGAAAGGAATTATGTGTACAGCTGCAACATACAAGACAGAAGATTTTTATTTTGGCAGAACACTTGACTATGAAAGCTCCTACGGAGAAGAGATAGTTGTTATGCCTAGGAATTTCAGACTTGATTTTCTGAATATGGGCGTATATAAAAATCACTACGCTGTTATAGGCACAGCACACATTGCTCAGGGTTATCCCCTTTTCTATGACGCTGTGAATGAAAAAGGGCTTGCAATGGCAGGCCTTAACTTTGTGGGAAATGCTTATTACGGCAAAAATATTGACGGCAGGGACAATGTTGCGCAGTATGAATTTATCCCTTGGATACTCAGCAGATGTTCAAGCACAGCTGAGGCAAAGGATCTTATTTCAAGGATAAATATTACTGACACGCCTTTCAATGAGCATATGCCTGCCGGTCAGCTGCATTGGATAATCGCAGACAGCGAGCAGACTATTACTGTTGAGTCCGTTCGTGACGGAATAAAAGTCTATGACAACCCTGTGGGAGTGCTTACGAATAATCCGCCATTCAATGAGCAGATGTTCAGGCTCAATGATTATATGCACCTTTCGCCAAAACAGCCGCAGAACAATTTTTCAAGCAAGCTTGATCTTAAAACATACAGCAGAGGTATGGGCGCGATCGGTCTTCCGGGAGATCTTTCATCACAGTCAAGATTTGTGAGAGCCGCATTCGTAAGAGCAAATTCCGTTTCGGGCAGCTCAGAAACCGAAAGCGTAAGCCAGTTTTTCCACATACTCGGTTCGGTAGATCAGCAGAGAGGCTGCTGTGATGTGGGAGAGGGACGGTATGAGATAACGATATACACTTCATGCTGCAATGCTGACAAGGGAATATATTACTACACCACATACAACAATCATCAGATATCCGCCGTTGATATGCACAAAGAAGATCTTGACGGCAGCCGACTTGTAAGCTACCCTATGATAACCGATGAACAGATAAACAGACAGAACTGATACAAAAAGAGCGTTTGCCGTTAAGCGAACGCTCTTTATTTTATGACATTATCTCACGGTTTTGACGATAGGATAATTTTTTCATATACAGATATCCAACTATATCTGCAAGCAGCCAGCCTATTGGTATGGATATCCATATTCCGAAAACGCCCACCGCTTTAAATAGCGAAAGAAAATATGCAAGGGCAACTCTTGTGCCTAAGGATATAACGGTCAGCACCAGTGACATTTCGGGTTTATTTATTCCCCTGTAATAGCCATAAAGCAGGAAAAGCAGACCTATGCCGACATAGAACGAACCCTCTGTCACAAGATACTGAACTCCCGTATGAATTATATCCGTTTCACTGCGTTTAACAAATATCATCATAAGCTGTTCAGAGAAAACAACAACAGCGGCTGAAACGATAATGCAGAAAACAGATGTCAGCTTAACTGATCTTTTAACACATTCTTTTATCCTGTCATGTTTATGAGCGCCGAAATTCTGAGAAATGAACAGTGAAAATGCATTGCCGAATTCCTGCGCAGGCATATAAGCTATCGTATCTATCTTCACCGCTACCGTAAAGGCTGCCATTACAGTTGTTCCAAAGCTGTTTACAAGTCCCTGTATCATAAGTATACCGAAATTCATTACCGACTGCTGTACTGAGGCGGCAAAGGTCATTCTCAGCACTTCTATAACTTCACCTGCATTGAAACGCATACCCTTCAATGAAATTCTGAGGTCTTTTTCCTTTATGAGCGTATATACAGCAAGTCCCGCTCCCGAAAAAGCCTGCGCTATTAGGGTGGCATATGCCGCTCCTTTTACCCCCATATCACAGTACACAACAAAAACTATATCAAGTATTATGTTTATAACTGACGCTGCGCCGAGAAATATCAGCGGGATGATAGAATTTCCCACTCCACGGAGCATATAGGCATAAAAGTTACACAGAAATATAAATATGATGCCCGAAAGGATTATTTTTACATAATCTTCGGTCATACCCATTATATTTGCAGGCGTTCTCAGCAGCCGCAGTATACCCGAAGTTGTACACAGGGTGATTATTTCAGCCGCCGCAGCGACCGCACATATAAGGACAAAGGATATATTTACGCAGGATCTCATTTTCTGCATATTCTTTTCACCGCAGCAGTACGATATCAACGCTCCGCCGCCCATACACAGACCTATTATTATAGAATAGAGAAATGTAGTGAGTGTATATGTACTTCCCACCGCCGCAAGGGCATTTTCACCAAGGCAGCGTCCTACTATAAGAGTGTCGGCGATATTATAAACCTGTTGGAGCAGATTTCCTATTATCATAGGGCCTGCAAAAGCCAGCAGAGTTTTTGTTATATTCCCCGATGTAAGATCTTTTTTCATATTTCATCTTCTTTATACTGATTTTTTATCATTATACCATATTTTCAGTTTTAAATCAATCTGTACTCAACACGCAAAAAACTGACGTATACAGATATTATGCATACATCAGTTTTATATAAGCATTATGATTTTTATCTTCTGCGTGATCTTGCCTTCGGCTCGATACATAGAGAATAAGCCCCTCCTGTTTTTGTACTTTAAGTGCATTTATATTATAATATGAATATCCGCCCCTGTCAATATATTATGAACAATTTTTAGATAAGGTTTTGCATTTTTCTCAACATATGTACAAAATTTAAAGTAGTTTCCTCTGATTTTTTTAGCGGTTTAATGACATTTCAGGCACTTTATTACTATATGCCGAAGTTGATTACCATACAAAAATAATATGAAAAATTGAACCTCAACTGTCTAAAAAAGTAAAAAATGTGTTACAAAAACGTTTTATTCAGCTTTTTGAGTAAATGAAATAGTTTATTCCGCATTCATAATAAGTTAATACGATATTCACGCAGGGAGGTGCAAAAACGATTGAAATTTGCAGAAAATTGTAGTATACTTATGGTAGTATTCTTAAAGATGTTAAAAAGTTTATTAACACAACAAATATGAGAGGGTGACTGTGTATGGAAAGATCAAAAACGATACTTATGATTGACGACAGTATCATTAATCGTGAGATCCTCTGCGAGATCCTTAAGCCTGAATACAGGATAATTGAAGCAGAAAACGGAGCACAGGCACTTGACATACTGAAAAAGCAGGCTTCACATATAGACGCCATAATTCTCGACATAATTATGCCTGAAATGGGCGGATATGAATTTATGGAGCATATAAGAGTGAACAAGCTCTATTCACAGATACCTGTTATAATACTGACCGAAAAATCGGACAGAGCAAGTGAAAAGAAAGCTCTTGAAAACGGAGCATGGGACTTTGTTTCAAAGCCTTATGACGCTGAGATAGTAAAGCTCAGATTGAAAAATGTTATCGCAAGAAGCCAGGTTGCTCTGCTCAAGGAGCTTAACAGAATAACAAATTATGACTCGCTTACAGGTATATATTCAAAGAACAAGTTTTATACAGCTTCAAGGGCTATGCTCAATGCACATCCTGACAGGCAGTTTGCATTCCTCAGAGTGGATATAGACAGATTTAAGCTTATAAATTCATTTTTCGGAACAGCAAACGGCGACAAGCTGCTGAAATTTCTCGCAAATGGTATAAAAGAATTTGCTCAGAGCGTTGATCTTTGCACATACGGCAGGATAGGCGCTGATGTGTTCGGAATTTTTACACCGTATCTTGGTAAGGAACGTACAGAAGAACTGTTTGAAGACGCTGTGAACAGAATGAAACTGTGCAGCAATAACTACAACATTATTTTAGTATACGGAGTTTATGTTGTCAAAGACACAAGTATACCTATATCGCAGATGTGCGACCGTGCTGCACTTGCGGCAAAGACGGTGAAGGGAAATTATCTGCAAAGCTATGCTTTCTACAATGAAGATATGCGTCTTTACATTGAAAATGAGCAGACGATAATAAATGAAATGAGCGACGCTCTTGCAAATGGACAGTTCGTTCCTTTTTATCAGCCTAAGTACGATGTGAGGACAAACAAGCCTGTGGGCGCTGAGGCTCTTTCAAGGTGGATACACCCCGAAAAAGGCTTTATCTCCCCCGGTGTGTTCATACCGATATTTGAAAAGAACGGCTTTATTTCAAAGCTGGACTTTTACATATGGGAATGTGTATGCAAGCAGCTAAAGGAATGGAAAGATAAGGGTGTTCCGCTTTTCCCTGTATCTGTAAACGTTTCCCGTGTTAATCTTTACAACCCTAACCTTACAAATATAATCGTTGCGCTTACTGAAAAATACGGCATTGAGCCGAAATATTTCAACATCGAGATAACCGAAAGCGTATATACCGACAAGAACATAATGATCGACAAGGTCACAAATGATCTCAGAGAAAAAGGTTTCACCATACTAATGGACGATTTCGGCAGCGGATATTCTTCGCTGAATGTTCTTAAAGACGTAAAGGTCGATGTTCTGAAAATGGACATGATGTTTATGTTCAAGGCGAAATATGAGGGACGTGCCGAAACAATAATCGCATCGGTTATCAGAATGGCAAAGTGGCTGAATATCCCTGTTATTGCTGAGGGTGTTGACAAACGTGAACAGGTAGATTTTCTCAGAGGACTTGGCTGCGACTACATTCAGGGATTTTACTTTGCAAAACCTATGCCTGCGGCGGACTATGAAAAGCTTATCTCTAGTCAGGACGAATTTATCATGCCTGCGAAAGAGCATGGTTTCAGCGGCGAGGCGTTCTGGAGCAAAAACAGCAGTGCTTCAATATCTATCGACACCATACTCCAGCCTGCAATGGTCATTGAATATACGCTCAACGGATCAATGGATATCGTGAGCGTGAACAAGGCTTTTAATGAAGAATTCGGATTTGCAAGCGACCTTTACGGAAAGTACAATATACTTAATTCCGTTGATGATGAATACAAAGAGCTTTTCACAAAGACTATACAGCAGGTGCTTGAAACGAAAAACGCTGCGGAGTGCGATTACAGTATGCACAATGCAGGCGGCAGGAAGATATGGCTGAACATTCATTTCAAGTATGTCAACAGGACAGATGTGAGCGTTGTGCTTATTGCGCTTATCACGGATATCACCAATACAAAGATAATGGACGAACACATCAATGCTTATCAGAAATATATCAAGGAGCAAATGAACAGAAAGTTCAATATCCTTATAGTCAGCGGTGAAGAGAACTGCAATGATCTTGAAAAGATACTTAAAGATAAGTATGCTGTCTGCAAGGCAAACACAAAGGACGAAGGTCTTAAAATACTGTCTGAAAACAAAATAGACCTTATATTCTTTGACGTTGCACTTTATGAATCGGATGATGACAAGTTTCCTTTCAATGTGGATACAGATGACGGAAGAAATATCCCTGTTATCATTATCACACCTACCCATGATGAGATAGAATGCAGACCTAATCTGAAAAACAGAGCGGGAGATTTTGTAATGAATCCGTTTGTTGCAGAAATGGTTCGTTCGAGAACGGCAAACCTGCTGACTATAAACACAACGAATATCGCAAACGCAAAATTTCTCAATAATCTTTAAAAGACATAGCAAAAGGAGCTGTATATGATTATGCAGCTCCTTTTTATTATGCATTGGTTTTTATGCCGATCTAGTCACACTGATTATAAAAATCCTTATAGCTGTCAAGCATTTTCTCTGTGACCTCAAAGGGATAATTTTTCAGTTTCGCAGGGTTTGCCAGCAAGCCCGCTGTATCCTTTCTCCAAAGCTCATCGGATATCTCTAGCCTGCCGAAAAGCTTATAGATATAATCTCTGAAAGCTGAAATATCATCAAAGCCGAGGAGATCTTCAACAACATATTCAGCAAGCTTTTTATCCCCATAATTCTTTACAAAGCCCGGCAGGAACATTCCGACTGCTTTTCCGTGTGGAACGTTGTTTTCATATGTAAGAGTATAACTCAGACCATGGGGAATACTTGTTCCTGTATAGGCGATAGAAAGCCCTGCGAGGACTGATGCCTGCATAAATACAGAAAGGTCATTTTCAGTTACCGCCGCAAAATTCTCTTCTGTCATGATAACATTCTTACAGCCTGCCCAAAGTTTAATTCCCTCTTCCGCATAGGCACGGCTGAATGAGTTTGCGTTTACGTTCATTCTCGACTCGATCATATGAGCCAGAGCATCAACGCAGGTGCTTTTCATACCGCTGAAAGATGCGGTTTTAAGATACTTTGAATCAACAAGTGCGTATGACGGATAGATCTTATGAGATATTGATTTTTTTGTTCCCATAGCGTGAGAAGTTAGAATTGAATACGGCGTTACCTCCGAACCTGTACCGCAGGTAGTCGGAACGCAGGCAACAGGAAAATATTCAAGTTCGACTGGAGTATACAGAAACTTCTCCGCAGACTGTATATCCTCCGCAGAGGCACTTTTTTCTATTTTAATGATATGATCTGATATGGTGTACTCAAAACTTTTGCTTACCACTTTGTTTTTCGCAAGCAGAGATATGGCTTTTGATGCGTCCATAGGCGAGCCTCCGCCGACAGCAACAAACATATCCGTTCCCATATCAGCAGCCGCAGATGCTGCAAGGCAGACTGTTTCCACAGTAGGGTTTTCCTCAACGGAATTGTAGATACTGTAAGCAATATTTCTGCTCTCAAGCGCCGTTATGACATCTGATAATGAACCATTGGCAGCTGACGAATGTCTGCCTGTTATTATCATAGCATTTCTGCCTAGCGAGGCGATCTCATCACTATGAGTTTTTACCGCTTCGTTTTCAATATATATATGTGTCGGAATACTTTTCATTTAAAACCGCTCCTTTGATTTTATATTGATATTATAACACAATATGCGAAAATTTTCAACAAGCTTATGCGTGCAAAGTTATACTGAATGTACATTCGACATTCGTTGACATAGTGCGATAAACGTGATATAATTTAGATATTATGCTCAGAGTACGGATGCATAAATTATGCGCAGCTTTTCTGCATAATTTATGCATATTATTTGCATATTAACATTAAGTAGTTGAAGGGTCGGGGTATTATTGGAAAATATTATTAGCCTTAAAGACATCGAAGTTGTATTTGAAGACAATGAACGCATTCTGAAAAAGATCAATCTTGATATAAAGGATAAAGAGTTCGTAACCTTTCTTGGTCCGTCAGGCTGCGGAAAGACTACCACTCTGAGGATAATCGGTGGATTTCTTGAGCCGACCAGCGGAGATATTTTTTTTGACGGAAAGCGCATAAACGGACTTCCGCCTTACAAAAGAAATGTAAACACAGTTTTTCAGCGCTATGCGCTTTTCCCTCACCTTAACGTTTATGATAACATAGCTTTCGGTCTGAAAGTTAAAAAGCTGCCAAACAAAGAGATAGTGAGCCGTGTCGGCGAGATGCTGGAGCTTGTGAACCTCAAAGGCTTTGAAAAGCGTTCCGTCAGCAGGCTTTCAGGCGGTCAGCAGCAGCGTGTTGCTATCGCAAGGGCGCTGGTAAATCACCCTAAAGTTCTGCTTCTTGATGAACCTCTCGGTGCGCTTGACCTTAAACTTAGAAAGGAAATGCAGGTAGAACTCAGAAAGATTCAGCAGGCACTGGAGCTGACTTTTATCTATGTTACCCACGATCAGGAAGAGGCGCTCACCATGAGCGACACAGTTGTGGTAATGAACAACGGATATATCCAACAGATAGGCTCTCCTATCGACATATACAATGAACCTGTCAACGCTTTTGTTGCCGACTTTATCGGCGAAAGCAATATCGTCAACGGCATTATGCCTAAGGACTGCGTTGTGGAATTTTCAGGTCAGTCATTTGAATGTGTGGATAAAGGCTTTGAGAAAAATGAAAAGGTCGATGTAGTTATCCGCCCCGAAGATATAAAGATCGTTTCACCTAAGAATGCAAAGCTTACAGGTATCGTTGAGTCGGTGGTATTCAAGGGTGTTCATTATGAAATGACCGTAGATGGAATGGAACATAAATGGATAATCCACTCAACGCTCCATGAGCCTGTCGGAACGATGATAGGTATGGAGATCGCTCCGTTCGATATCCACATTATGAAGAAAAGCGAGGACTGATAATATGAAAATGAAATGGACTTCAGCTCCTTATCTTGTGTGGATGACGGTTTTCATTGCAGTTCCCCTGCTTATGATAGCTGTGTTCGCTTTTACTACCAATGACGGAGCTTTCACAATAAAGAACATACAGGACGTAGGACAGTACGCAAACATATTTTTCAGATCAATATGGCTCTCTGTTATAGCGACGGTAATATGCCTTTTGATATCTTATCCAGTAGCATTTATCCTGTCACGAATGGAAAAACACCAGCAGGCTACTATGCTGATGATAGTTATGCTCCCTATGTGGATGAACTTCCTGCTGAGAACATACGCATGGATGACTTTGCTCGGCAACAACGGCGTTATTAACTATCTGCTTGGTCTTATGGGACTTGGGTCTGTAAAGCTGATAAATACATCGGGTGCGGTAGTGCTTGGAATGGTATATAACTATCTGCCATTCATGATACTCCCCCTCTATTCGGTAATGGTCAAGATAGACAAAAGCGTTATCGAGGCCGCATCAGACCTTGGCTGCAGCAGTATAGGAACTATTTTCAGAGTAGTTGTACCGCTTAGCCTGCCGGGAATAACTTCCGGCGTAACTATGGTTTTTGTCCCTGCTATCTCAACATTCATTATTTCAAGAATGCTGGGCGGCGGATCAAACCTGCTTATCGGAGATCTTATAGAGATGCAGTTCCTCGGCAACTCATATAATCCTCACCTCGGTGCAGCGATATCCCTCGTACTTATGGTCATCATTCTGGTCATCATGACGGTCATGAATCAGTTCAGTCCTGACGATCAGGTGCTTATTTAAGGAGGGAAAAGTATGAAAAAGCTTGGAAAGATCTATCTTGCGTTAGTTATACTTTTTCTCTATGTGCCTATATTTGTGCTTATCGTCTTTTCTTTCAACGAATCAAAGAGCCGCAGCGTTTTCAGCGGATTTACTCTTGACTGGTATAAAAGACTGTTTGAAAATGACATAATCATTTCTTCACTCATAAACACGCTTATTATCGCCGTTGCAGCAAGCATAGTTTCGACTATACTCGGTACACTTGCGGCTATCGGCATCAACAGCATGAAAAAAGTGCCTAAAACGGTCGTAATGAATATAACGAATATGCCTATTATAAACCCTGAGATCGTAACTGGTGTATCGCTTATGCTGCTGTTTGTATTCTTTGCGGCGAGAATGAACCTTGAGTTCGGATTCGTTACGCTGTTGATAGCGCACATTACTTTTGATGTGCCTTATGTCATATTAAACGTTATGCCGAAATTCCGACAAATGGATCCTCACCTTTACGAGGCGGCACAGGATCTTGGCTGCAGTCCGTTCAAGGCTTTCACAAAGGTTATCCTGCCTGAGATAATGCCGGGCGTAGTCAGCGGATTTCTTATGGCATTCACATACTCCCTTGACGATTTTGTAATAAGCTACTTTACAAGCGGTTCAACATCACAGACTCTGCCTATCACGATATACTCAATGACAAGGCGAAAGGTATCACCTGAGATCAATGCGCTGTCAACTATAATTTTTGCGGTGGTGGTTATCATACTTATCGTAAAGAATATCATCGAGAACAAACAGTTCAGACAGTCAAGAAAAAAGGAGGCATAAGCCTTGAAAAATTTCAAGAAGAAAAAATATTTTTCGCTGATCGCCGCTGCGGTCATGGCTGTGTCGCTGGTGTCCTGTTCGTCTGAAAAAGAAACTGTAACGGAAGATGAAAGTGAAAGCACAGAGGCGCAGACTTTGACAGTTTCCGATCCAGAATACTACACAAAATTCAAGGATCAGAACATCTCGATAAACGTGTACAACTGGGGCGAATATATCTCCACAGGTGCAGAGGAAGGTACACTCAACGTCAACAGCGAGTTCACAAAGCTGACGGGCATAAAGGTAAACTACACAAACTATGCCACGAATGAAGAGCTTTACGCTAAACTTAAAGGCGGCGGAGCGTCATATGATATCATTATCCCGTCGGACTATATGATAAACAAGATGATAAAGGAAGGCATGGTACAGAAGCTGGATTTTGACAACATACCGAACTTCAAGTACATTATGCCGAACTTCCGAAACCTTGAATATGATCCCGAAAATGAATATTCTGTTCCGTACACATGGGGTACGGTGGGTATAATCTATGATGAAACTATGGTTGATATCCCGCAGGACGAAATAGACTGGGATCTGCTTTGGAATGAGGATTATGCAGATAATGTGCTTATGTTCGATAATCCCCGTGACGCTTTTGCTATCGCTGAGATAAAGAACGGATTTTCCCTCAATACGGAAGACCCTGAGGAGCTGAAAGCTGCCGCAGAGGATCTTACGGCTCAGAAGAAGATAGTTCAGGCATATGTAATGGACGAGATATTCGATAAAATGGGTGCGGGAGATGCGCTTATCGCACCATATTACGCAGGCGATGCACTTGCGATAATGGAGGAAAACGATTCTCTCAATTTTGTTGTACCTAAGAGCGGAACAAATCTTTTTGTTGACGCTATGTGCATACCTGCATCATCAAAGCAGAAAGAGGCTGCGGAGATGTACATCAACTTTATGTGCGAGCCTGATATCGCATATGCAAACATAGACCATATCTGCTACTCTACCCCAAATTCGGCTGCATTTGAAATGCTTGATGAGGAAGTAAGCTCAAACCCTATCTCCTACCCTGATGATGAATTTATTGCTGACAAGACAACGGTTTTTGTAAATCTCTCAGACGAAGCCAATATGGATATGCAGACCTTATGGACGGAAATGAAGTCCGCTCAGGACGAAAATGAAAACACATGGATAATGCCTGTGTTCCTCATATGGTGCATAGTCTTTATGGTCATCGTTCAGATAAGGCGGCACATCAAGAGCAAACAGGATATATTCTGACGGCTCGGTAGATTTAATATAAAGGAAATTTTATATCGGTATATATGCTCAACGCAGCGTATATACCGATTTTTGTTTCAAAAAGTTTCTTGATTTTCTGAAATTTTAAAGCTACGTTTTGTGCACATACAACATATTATACTGCATATGTGATAAAAATTAGTCATTTTATTCAATTAATCTACGAAAAATTATGCTAAAATACGAAAATTATTTATGTAAACGTTTTACTTAAATATTCTAGTTGACTTTTTTAACTTTTAATAATATAATGTTTTATGTTGACAGAGTTAAGGCAGCAATGCACGAGGATAATAAGGTGCTGACTTAGAATACCGGTATTTAAAAATTAATTGGATAAGAGGAGCTTTTTATGGTACAGAACAAAACTTTTTCTGCAAAGGCATTACAGACTTTTGTTGCTGTAATGTTTGCCGTAATAACCTGCTTCGGTTTTATGACAACACCGACCGCAGAGGCGGCATCAGGGTTTTATGTAAGCGGTACTAGCATCTATGACGCTAACGGAAACAAGTTCGTTATGCGTGGCGTGAACATTGCTCATGCATGGTACACAGACAAGACCGAAACTTCTATCAAGGGCGCTGCAAACAACGGCGCAAATACCGTAAGAGTCGTACTTGCAAACGGCTCAAAGTACACAAAAACAAGCGCACAGGAAGTAAAGAACATCATCAGCTGGTGCAAGTCAAACAAGCTGATATGCATTCTCGAAGTACATGACGCAACAGGCAGCGACAGCACTTATGATCTCAACAAGTGCGTTGACTACTGGAAGGAAATGAAGAGCGTTCTCAGCGGTACTGAGAAATATGTTATCGTAAACATCGCAAACGAGTGGTACGGCACATGGAACGGAAGCGCATGGGCTGACGGCTACAAGTCTGCTATCAAGTCTGTAAGAAACGCAGGCATTACAAATATGCTTATGGTAGACTGCGCAGGCTGGGGACAGTATCCTGACAGTATCAAGGATTACGGTAAGTCTGTTTTCAACGCAGACTCACAGAAGAACACAGTATTCTCCATTCATATGTATGAATACGCAGGCGGAAACGCATCAACTGTAAGAAACAACATTGATAACGCACTCAACATCGGTGTGCCTGTTGTTATCGGCGAGTTCGGCGGTCAGCACACAAACGGCGACGTTGATGAGGCTACTATCATGAGCTACTGCACAAACAAGGGCGTAGGCTATCTTGGCTGGTCATGGAAGGGCAACAACTCTGACATGAGCTACCTCGACATTGCAAACTCATGGGACGGTTCAAGCCTTTCCTCATGGGGAAACACACTTATCAACGGCTCAAACGGAATAAAGGCAACTTCTAAGACCTGCTCAGTTTACAGCAGTTCAGGAAGTTCTTCCGGCGGTTCTTCATCAGGCGGTTCATCTTCAGGAACTTCAACAGATTCCAACGACGGAGTTCTCGGACTTGACGGAACATATTACATCAAGAGCGCACTCAGCGGCAAGTATCTTGACGTATACAAGGCAAAGGCTGACAACGGCACAAACGTTCAGCAGTACAGCGGTACAGGCGGAAACAATCAGAAGTTCAAGCTTGTAAGCGACGGAAACGGCTATTACACTATTTACACAGGCGCATCAAATTACAAGAGCTGTCTTGACGTATACAACTGGAGCAGGGACAACGGCGCTAACATCAACCAGTGGCAGTATCACGGCGGTGACTGTCAGAAGTTCCAGCTTGTAAAGATCGGCGACGCTTATGCTATCAAGACAAAGATCTCAGACTGCTACTCATGCCTTGATGTTTACGGACAGAGCACAGCTGACGGAGCAAATATTGACCAGTGGAGCTACTGGGGCGGAAAGTGCCAGCTTTGGTATCTTGAATCAACATCAGGTTCTTCCTCATCTTCATCAGGATCATCTTCTTCAAGCAGCTCAGGCAGCAATTACAAGTCGATCTTCTGGGGTTCTTCAACAGCATCAGCATGGGGTCAGGCTGTTTCAGCAATGACTTCAAAGAATGGCGGTGGATTCAACGCATATGACATTCAGTCAAACGGCTACTTCTACGTTGAATACTCAGGAACACAGAATCAGGTAGAATTTGTTCTTCAGAGCTGGTCAGGCGGAGCAGAGTGGGCAAAAGTCTCACCAAGCGAAACAGGCACAGCAAACGGACACTACTACGCAAAGTATTCTTACAACAACTGCAAGTCAGCATTCGGCACTTCCGATTTCGGCGGAAAGCTGGATCAGATCCACGCAGGCGCAGCAAACGGCACAGTAACGATCTACTCTGTATGCTACTGCTGGTAATCTAAGATTTTTTTCTGACTTCATACTGTTTCACAGCGGTATGAAGTCTTTTTTATGCAAAAAAGTTTTAACTGTCCAAAAAAAGTTACCACAAATATTTTAGTATGTGCTATAATGTAGTCACGCTGAGGGAAACAATGAAAATAATAAACGAAAGGACGGTCAGCTTTATGGAGGACACCTATTATGTAACTATCACAGGCATAAATCACTACTACGGAAAAAAGCCTTTTGAGATAGGAAGGATATTCAGACTTGTCAAGGACAAAGATAACGAATATGACAGCGAGGCGATAGCCGTCGTACTCCCATTTATCGACAGGATAGGATATGTTGCAAACAGCACATCAACTGTATATTCAGGTACTTGCAGTGCAGGCAGGTTATATGACAAATTCAAAGGATACACCTACGCAAGAGTAATGTTCGTTACTCACTCCTCTGCCATAGCGGAAGTGCTGGACAGGGACGAGGTAGAGGGCATAGACGACTATGATGATGAAATTTCTGAATCCGAACCTGAGGAGCGTATCAAACCCAAGACAAGAAAACGCACAGCAAAACAAAAACAGGCGATAGGATTTAAAGGATAAGATAGGCTTTTTCTATTGTGGATAGTATACAATCAGCATACGCTTTGTATGCTATAACACAAGCACATACAACATAATTCAATATATTTATTACAATTAAAAAAATCAATATATATTCATAAAACATTAAATATTTCCTGCTTTTATAATTCAGACAAAGTGCTATAATCATCTTAGAATTCGGAACATTATGTTGCGTGTTCATAAATATAAAACTTAAATTGGAGGTAATGTTTTATGATGGGAAGACTAAGAGCGATGCGTGAACCGCTCAAATATGTACAGGGAAGAGATGCTCTTCTGAAGTTCCACGAGGAAATGGGATATATGGGAAAAAGATGGCTGTTTGTCTGTTCCAACAGCGGTTACAAAGCATGCCACGATAAGATAGAGAAAAGTTTCGGCGATCTGGACGATTACAGACGCTATGAGATCTTCGGCGGTGTATCCAGCAAGGGCGAGATCGCAAAAATGGAGGCTATCGTAAATGAAGACAAGATCGACACAGTAGTTGCAGTCGGCGGCGGAAGCGCTGTTGATACCGCAAAGGCAACTGCATATTACACAGGAAAGCATATAGTTATCGTTCCTACCGTAGCTGCTACCGACGCTCCATGTACAGGTCTTTCAGTAATATACAATGACGATCACAGCTTTGATAAATACCTCTTCTACCCTACCAACCCTGACGCTGTAATGGTAGACTGCACAGTTATTGCAAACGCTCCTGTAAAATTCCTTATTGCAGGAATGGGCGACGCTCTCGGTACATATTTTGAGGGACGTGCATCTATCCGCACAGAGTCCGCAAGCCTTGAAGGCACAGGTATCACAAGAGCAGGACAGGCACTTGCACGTCTTTGCTATGACACTCTGCGTACATACGGCAAGCAGGCTGTTGAGGCTTGCAAGGTACACGCTGTAACGCCTGCCCTTGAAAACATCATTGAGGCAAACGTTTATCTTTCAGGAGTTGGTGCAGACAATGTAAACTGCGCTGCTGCACATTCATTCTACAATGGCGTTACTTCCCTTGGAATAGCTCATGCAGATCACGGCTGCTGCGTTGCGCTCGGTACACTCGTTCAGCTTGTTCTTGAGGGTGCAACTAAGGAAGAATTCAAGGAAGTACAGGATTTCTGTCTTGAAGTAGGACTTCCTGTAACTCTTGAAGAGATCGGTGTAACAACACCTGAACAGGTTGAGATCATTGCTAAAAATGCTTGCGTTGAGGGAGAAACTATCCACAACCTTGCAGGCGATGTACAGCCTGTCGAACTTTACGACGCTATCATGCAGACTGACGCTATGGGCAAAATAGCTCTCGGAAAGTAAAAAACAAACAACTGAAATAAAAAAGGATCTCCGAACACACAAAGCAGTTTCGGAGATCTTTTTTATGCAATTATACAAGAAACAGCAGACCTGCAAACATCAGCGCACCGATCACGTTTGCTTTGGCAGGCAGCTTGGTCGGCAGGATAACCACTGCAAGCGGCAGGAGATTGAATATGCAGCCCCACCTCGGCATAGGAGTATGCCCCGTTACAACGGCTATAAGGAAAGCGGCGGAAAAAACTATCATGGCTATATAGCCGATATACATTGTGTATGCGGTTGATTTAAAGAAATCCCACACCGCATTCAAAGCCTCTTTCGTTAAACCGAGCTTGACGAAAAACCACTCGCACAGACAGCAGAAAAGATGATGCAGCGGAAGCGAGATAAACATTACAAGTGCAGACACATACATTACCCAGTAGGCATTGGGAGAATAGTCCTTTATCCAGTCGCATATCGCCAGATAGCCAAAAAGCTCCATAGTCATTGCTATAACGCCCAGCAGCATTGCAATAGTCAGATTTTTAAGCGGCATTCCTTTAAAAGAAACGCTGGATTTTTCATAATCCTTAAAATCTGTCAAATTCACCTTTCCGTTCGGAGCGTATGTCAGCAGGCAATCCGATATACCGCACAGAATATGTCCGATGATATCCAGAACAAAAAATACTTTTATCATGATACCAATTATCCCCCTGATAATATGTTCATTTTTTTATATTATATCATCAACAGGAGTATTTTGTCAATCGTCTTGCAAGTATAAAATTATTACTTTTTATCTTATTCTGCGGCATATATCATTGGTATAAAATAATGTTCATAAGTTAATATTGTCTTACTATCAAAATATAGTCGGTCCGTACTACAAACCTTTTTTATACTCTGTACCCCATTTTGCCATAGCGTCAAGAATAGGTTCCATACTGTGTCCCAGTTCTGTAAGAGTATATTCGACTCTAGGAGGCACTTCGGGAAAAACCGCTCTTGTAAGCAAGCCGTTTTCCTCCATATCACGGAGATTGGAGGTCAGCACCTTTTGCGATATACCCGTTACTGATTTTTTCAGTTCGCCGAAACGTTTTGTTCCTTCTTTCAGATCACGCAGGATAAGTACCTTCCACTTATCCCCTATAAGCATCAATGTAGTTTCCACAGGGCAGGCTGGAAGTTCTGCTTTGTTTATCATAAAGTCAGCTCCTTTAGTATCAAAAAGTAAGCAATATGCTTTCAGATACATTTTAGCATATTCGGGATAAAAAATCAATAAAAAAATTTTTTTGCAAATTTCTCCCGAAACAGCGCATTAGTTACTTTGAGGTAACTATACCACAAAAAAGTGCCTACTTTACAAGAAGTCAAAGCTGTGTTATCATAGGATCAAGGAAAGAGATCAAGCGCTTGTTCTTCCCAAAAGCCAGTTAAAATAAATACAACTTTCAGGAGGAATATTACTATGAATAAGAACACATTTACAGCTGTTAAGCTTGCAAAGGGCGAAGTTAACGTTTATGATTTCGGCGGCATAAAGCTCCACGCTTACAAGACCAACGACTTTATTGATAATGAGGTATTTATCGTTGAGAAAAACGGAAAAGCAGTTATCATTGAATCTCCATGCTTTTTCGATAACATCAAGGAACTTACAGAGTATCTGAAAGACCTTAAGGTCGAGGGTATGCTCGTTGCATATCACGGTGCAGGTGCAGAGTTTCTGCCTGACGTTCCGAAATATGCAACTCAGAATGCCGTTGAATATTCAGAAAACGGCGGCGGAAAGGCTCTTATAAACAACTTCACAAATGCTTTCGGCGACATCTTTGACAAGTCCGTACACAAGATAACAAATGTTATTGAAGAAGGCAAGGTAACTATCGGCGGAATCGACTTTATCATTAAGCAGACTGATGAGGCATTCGATATCGAGATCCCTGAGATCAATGCTGTATACACTCATATGCTCGGTCATGACTGCCACTCTATCGTTGCAGGTGCAGGTCACGCAGATGCTATCAAGGCTCAGCTCAATGATTACATTGCAAAGGGTTATGATCTTATCCTCACTTCACACTACACACCTGAGGATCTTAAGGACGCTCAGACTAAGATCGACTATCTTGAAAATCTGAAAGAAATTGCCGCAAACTGCGATAATGCAGAAGCTTTCAAGGCAGAGGTACAGAAAAAGTATCCTGATTACAGCGGCGGAAACTATCTTGATATGACAGCAGGATTTTTCTTTGAATAATCAAGCATAGCAAACACAGGGATTGTCAATGTCGGCAATCCCTGTATGTGTTGACAAATGAGTAGGAAAATCGTATAATATCAGATAGAACTATTGTTCGTCATGTTCTTTTTATTATAAAAAGCTCTGCGGGAGAGATAATACTATGATCTTACAAACAGGAATGAGAACAGATATCCCTGCATTCTACTCAGAATGGTTTATGAACAGAATAAAAGAGGGTTATGTGCTGGTGCGAAATCCCTATCATCAAGAGTTGGTAACACGATATGAGATAAACCCTGACGTTGTTGACCTTATAGCTTTCTGCACGAAAAATCCTTATCCTATGATAAAGCATATGGAAAAGCTGAAAAAGTATGGGCAATACTGGTTCGTCACCATCACTCCCTACGGCAAAGACCTTGAGCCGAATGTTCCCGATAAGGACTTTGTAATAAATTGCTTTCAGCAGCTTTCAAAAATCGTCGGGATAAATTCAATGGGCTGGAGATATGACCCAATCATAGTCAATGGCAAATATTCTGTGGAATATCATATCTCAGCTTTTGAAAAAACAGCGTCACAGCTTGCAGGCTGTACGGAAACTTGTATTATCAGTTTTGTTGACCTTTACGAAAAAGTAAATCGCAATGCTCCCGAAATACGAAATGTTACAAAAAACGAACAGATCACCATATCAAAAGCTTTTGCTGAGATAGGCAGAAAATACGGCATTACTGTCAAAGGCTGTCACGAAAGTTCTGCCCTTGCAGATTATGGTATAGATATGAGCGGCTGTTTAAATCAAAAGGTTTATGAAAAGGCTTTAGACATTTCGCTTAAAATGCCCAAAAGAAAATCTCAGCGTGAATGCAACTGCTTTTTTGGAACAGATATAGGGGCATACAACTCCTGCGGACATTTTTGCCGATACTGTTATGCAAATGCAGATGTCAGTTCTGTAAAGCGAAATATGGCTCGGCACGATCCTATGTCACCATTTCTGATAGGCGGTCAAATGCCTGACGATATTATCAGACAAGCTGAACAGTACAGCTATATAGACGGTCAGCTCAGTTTATTTTAGGAAAGAGAAATCAAAGAGATCATGAAAAAGCTTATAGAATATTTATTGAATGAAGATACAAGGTACAAGGACATCACTATTCCGACTTCTGAAAAAGAGCAATTTGACCTTTACCGCAGTTTGGTTAATATCCGCCCTGCAAAGAAAATTTCTGCGGAATATCTCAAAGCCGAGGACGAATTTCTGCAAAAGATGACGACACGGAAAGGAATTACCGACATTGCCGACTTACAACCTGTTGAGGAAAATATTTATCTTTGGAAAGGTGACATCACAACGCTGAAATGCGATGCGATAGTTAATGCCGCAAATTCAGGAATGACAGGGTGCTATCACCCTTGCCACAACTGTATAGACAACTGTATCCACACCTTTGCAGGCGTTCGCCTGCGGCTGAAATGTGCGGAGATAATGAAAGCACAGGGACATGAAGAACCGACAGGTACAGCTAAAATCACTCCTGCATACGATCTGCCATGCCAATATGTTATCCATACAGTCGGACCGATAGTGCAGGGCAGACTGACAGAAAAGCACTGCGAACTGCTGAAAAGCTGTTATCAGAGTTGTCTTGAACTTGCAGTACAAAGCGGAATAAAAAGCATTGCGTTCTGTTGTATTTCCACAGGTGTGTTTGGCTTTCCGCAGGATAAGGCGGCGGAGATCGCTGTGCAGACGGTGAGAGAATTTTTGTTGCCCCATGATATAGAGGTGATATTCAATGTTTTTACAGAGAAAGACTACAAGATCTACAGCAGGCTTCTCGGTTGAGATAGAACGTTTGAAAAATGAAATAGAAACCGCTGACGCCATTGTCATTGGTGCAGGAGCAGGACTTTCCACTGCGGCAGGTTTTACATACAGCGGAGAGCGCTTTGAAAAATATTTCTCGGATTTTATTGAAAAATACAACTTTCGGGATATGTATTCGGGTGGATTTTACCCCTTTGAAACTTTGGAGGAACACTGGGCATACTGGTCGAGATACATTTATATCAATCGCTATATGGACGTTGACAACGGTACTTACAAGGAACTTTTTGAACTTGTGAAAGACAAAGATTATTTTGTGCTGACAACCAATGTAGACCACCAGTTTCAGAAAGCAGGTTTTGACAAGCACAGACTTTTCTACACACAAGGTGATTACGGACTTTTTCAATGTTCAGAACCATGCTGTCAGAAGACCTATGACAATGAGGATATTATCCGAAAAATGTATGCTGAACAGGAAAATATGCGTATACCCACGGAACTTATCCCTCGCTGTCCGAAATGCGGAAAACCTATGACAATGAATCTTCGTGCAGACGATAAATTTGTTCAGGACGACGGCTGGTACAAAGCTAATGACAGGTATAATGACTTTATCCGTCGGCATAAGGATATGCACATTTTGTTTTTGGAGCTTGGTGTGGGATATAACACTCCCGCTATCATCAAGTATCCATTCTGGCAGATGACAGCGAAAAATCACAAAGCGGTCTATGCCTGCGTAAATTACGGCGAGGCTTTTTGTCCAGATGAAATTTCATCAAGATCAATTCTCATCAACGCAGACATAAGACGGACTCTTAACAGCATATGATACATACAGATCGGCAGGCACTTGAATTACAATGTGCCTGCCGATATTTTTAGTATACATAAGAAAAACTTATATATGAAATTAGAAATCAAGATTGATTGCAGTGAAATTATGTGATATAATAAAGTCATAAAAGAAACGGAGGAGATCACAATGGCAAAAATACTTATCGTTTATTATTCACGCAAGGGAGAAAACTACTGAAACGGTTCTATAAAGGAACTTTCCAAAGGCAATACCGAAATTGCGGCAGAGTTTATTCAAAAAGCTGTCGGCGGAGACCTCTTTAAGATCGACACAGCAAAGCCTTACTCAACAAGCTATATGACCTGCATTGAAGAGGCAAAGGCTGAACTCCGTGCAGACGCACGTCCTGAACTAAAGGCTTACCCCGAAAATTTTGAAGACTATGACACGATCTTTGTCGGCTATCCTAACTGGTGGGGCACAATGCCTATGTGTATGTTTACAATGCTTGAAAAGTACGATACGACAGGCAAAACTATCATTCCTTTCTGCACAAATGAAGGCAGCGGTATGGGTTCAAGCGAACGTGATCTGAAAAAGCTTTGCGGCGGAGCAGTTATCAAAAAGGGTCTTTCGATTCACGGTGCGGAAACTCAGCATAGCGAAAGCAAGATCGCAGAATGGGCAAAGAGATCAGTATAACAGCTATACGAATAAATTAAATTTACATAAAGGATCATAATTATGTTTAAACAGATCAGATATTTTCAGTCGGTAGTACAGCTAGGCAGCTTTACTGCGGCTGCGGAGAAACATTATATTTCTCAATCTGCAATATCACAGCAGATAAAAGCGTTTGAAGATGAACTTGGCGTACCGCTGCTGAACCGCAGAAAGCGCAGTTTTACCCTTACGGAGGCAGGCGAATATTTTTACAAGAAAAGCCTTGTGCTGGTTTCAGATTATGATTTCATATGCCGTGAGCTTCAGCGCATTTCGGGGCAAAAGGGCGAACAGCTGCATATTGGTGTGCTGAAAGGCTACTGCGGCGCTGAATTTCAGAATGCTGTATCGGAATTTACGGCACAATTCCCAGATGTGACAATAGATGTTATGTATGATAATCATGATGCGCTTTATGAACTTCTGCGAAACGGCGAACTTGATATTGTGCTTAATGATCAGCGGAGAGCATTTTCAGATGAATATGTAAATATCGTGCTGGATATCCGTGAATACTGTGCTGAGATATCGGCGAACAGTCCCATTTCCCAACTTGATGAGGTGGATATTGCCGATCTGAAAAACACGCCGATCATACTGCTTTCCTCTCCCGAACAGCAGGAAACCGAACGCAGATTTTATTGTCAGGATCTTGGCTTTAAAAGTGAGATATGCTTTACGGAAAATATGGACGATGCTCACATACTTGTCATTCAGGGCAAGGGATTTATGCCGATAGAGGGCAGCTGTGATTCCTTGCAAAAAGCAGTAAAAACCGTAAAGCTTCTTAGAAACGGACAGCCGATAATAAGGCGGTACTGTGCATTTATGAGAACGGACAACCCGACTAAACATACGCAGGAATTTATTGAGGTATTAAAAAAACAATTTTGAGGGGAATAAAATGAAATCAACAAAACTTAGTCATAAAGCAGCAGGTGTTATTATGAAATTAAACAAAAGGTGTCCATGGTGCGGCGAAGAATTAAATGGCAGATTTTTTCAAAGAGGTCATTATCATTGCCCTAACTGTGGTAATTATAGCAAAATATATAGATACGGTTGGATCTATGGGTTAGGAGCCATTGTCGGTTTGGCTTTTATTATTTTTTTAAAATATGTGTTTGCAATTTATAGTATATTTATATTTTGGATCATCTACTCTATTATCTGTATAGCTTTGCCCTTGGAGATGGAAACGAAACATTTCATACCTAGGAAAAAAGGCACTGCGAATTTTACTTTGATAAAAGATTTTTCGTTGATCAAACGAAAAATCTTGTTTTCAGAAAAACGAATTTTCCCTATTTGCTTTGTAGATATAAATGATAAGCCTATTTCACATACTTTTTGTATTTCGATAGAAGATGTTAAATTTATATCATCAGAGTCTTTTGACGCTAATATAAAATCCATTCCTATATCAGATCGCAATATTGACTTCAATAAAGGAGAAAGATTTTATATGTTTTATAATAATGAAAAAGTTGCTTATTGTGAACTGAAAAGCGATATTGAATAACTTGGAAATTAGATCCTTAAGCAATAATACGATCGCCATACAAATCAAGAGCTGCAATTAAAAATAGGAATCTATGCAGAAAGTAGAGAAGGTGAACAGAACTGACCGTCAGAATTGAATGCTCCGAAAATAGCAATAGATATGAAGAAGCGACGATAAAGATTTAATAGAAGTTTGTTACTTATATCAAATGTGGAAGATTATCTTTACACTCGTACAAATTGATGACAATATCTCAAACTTAATAATGTTCCTAAAGACAGCCGTACTCATAATGATAATGAGTGCGGCAGGCTGAAGCTCCTGTTCGCAAGTTCGACGCTTCTCATAGACGGCGGAGCAACTGCAAGCTATTTTTACGGACCGTTAAGACCGACAGAAAAGCAGTAAGAATTTCTGTTGATTATATAATTTAAACCCCGCCTCCTGTGGTATAATAGAAATACCATGAGAGATGGGGTTTGTGATATCTCGGATAAATTGATAACCTAAATGCTGCTCCATCTATACGAACAATTCGCCTGCGGTGTCTTTGTAGTATTCGGCCTGCGCAAACCACATTGCAGAATATATGTCGCCATGTGATATAAGCTCATCATGCGTACCACGTTCTGCTATACTGCCGTTGTCAAGGACGGTTATATCGTCACAAAATCGGCAGCTTGACAGCCTGTGAGAAATATATATCGCTGTGCGAGTGCCGACAATACTATTAAATTTAGTGTAAATGTCGTATTCGGAGATTGGATCAAGAGCGGCGGTGGGCTCATCAAGGACTATGAACGGCGAACCTTTGTAGATCGCCCTTGCAAGGCAGAGCTTTTGCGCCTCGCCTCCAGATATCTCCACGCCGTTTTCATTGAAGTCTTTATAAATGTAAGTGTTTATGCCATCGGGCATTTTGTCAAGTCGGTCGGAAAGTCCTGCTTTTCTGACGCAGGATTCAACAAGATCGCTGTCAAACTCGGTATCGGCGGCAACGTTTTCTGCAAGGCTGAATGAGAACAGCTTTGAATCCTGAAAGACTACGGAGAAAAGCTGCATATAGTCCTCATAGGAGTACTTGCGGATATCAATACCGTTGAGTGTTATTTCCCCCTTTGTTGCGTCATAGAGCCTGCAAAGGAGCTTTATGAGCGTGGATTTGCCCGAACCATTCCTGCCCACAAGTGCCATTTTTTCACCGATACGCCATTTGAGGTTGACATCCTTTAGCACATACTCTTCGCTGTTTGGGTACTTGAACCAAACGTGTTTGAACTCAAATTCGTATTCGTTATCATCACGCTTTTCTGTGGGGATAGTGCCTTTGTACTTTTCGTCGGGGATATCGAGAAAATCAAAATATTTCTTGCAGAATGTCGGCGTGATTTTAAGCAGTCCGTAAAAGTCAGAAAGCTCTGACACGCCTGCGGATATCTTTTCAAAATACAGCGCAAAGGCTATCACCTCGCCTGGGGATAACATTCCGCTTGCCGCCCTCATAACCGCAAAGCCGTACATAAGCGCCTTTGTGAGGATATTGACCAGCTGACAAAGAAAATTCGGCAGCATAGCGGACTTAAATGCTTTTAGCCAGCCCTCTGATATCTCATCTCGTGCTTTGTCAAGCTCTTTTTCAATGAGCTTTTGCTGAGAATATATTCTTATCTCTTTGCCGTTTCGATAGTTGCCGAGAATGTAATTACCAAAAAAGCCCCCTGCACGATTTGCCTGAATGATCTTTTTGTCATTATATACCTTTTCAAAACCAAGTATCGCTTTAGGGTTTATGACCAAAGATTTAAGCATTTCAAGCAAAGTGATAATTACCACAACCGCAAGAAAGCCCCATATCGACTGAACAAAACCGCTGAAACCCGTTGTAGTGACAGGCTTTACAAAAGCCATTGGTATGATAAGTATAACGCCTGTTATTATCAAAAATATTCCGCCGATCGAATATCTGACATAGCCGCACACGGCTGGTATGCCGGCGTTATTATTATCGACCTGATTATCTGCGTTTGAAAATCTGTTTTGTGTATCGGTGCTTTCAAGGTGGATAAAATCCATTGTCATTACTTTTTGCCAAAGGTTTTTATGCAGATTTGTACTTCTGGCAAAAGTCTGAGAACTTGAACGTCTTAAAAGAAACAACTTTATCATAAATATCACAGCCTGCACGCCAACGACTATCGCCGCATAAGAAAGAAGAGTTCCAACAGGTTTTGACTGCGTAATGCCGTCGATAACAAGGGCAGACAGATATATAAAGATAAATTCTGTAACAAGACCCAGCACATATTCGATGGTATCTCTTATGAGATAACCGCTGTCGGCGACCCTTACAGCTTTCAGCGTTCGCTTAATTATCTCACGTTTTTCCTTTGCAGAAAGCTTTTCTTCGTTGTTCTCATTCTTACTCATTTATCTGCACCCCCTTATCATTGTAATAGGAACTTTGAAGCTCAAAAAGTTCAGCGTATTTTCCGCCCTGTGCCATAAGCTGGGCATGAGTGCCTGTTTCCGTCAAAGTACCGTTTTCTATCATTATTATCCTGTCGCAGAACCTTGTTGAAGCAAGGCGGTGCGATATGAAAACGCTTGATTTGCCTTTGGTGAAATCGGCGTATTTCAAATACATTTCCTGCTCTGCGATAGGGTCAAGGGCGGCTGTCGGCTCGTCAAGAAGGAGTATCGGTGCGTCTTTGTATAATGCCCTTGCAAGAGCAAGCTTTTGCGTTTGACCGCCCGAAAGCTCGGTGGCATTTTCAAAAACTGACTTCACAAGCCTTGTGTTTTCCTTTTCGGGCAGGCTCATAACTTTGTCATAAAGTCCTGCATTTTTTAGGCAATCATAAACCCTTTCACGGTCAAAATTATCCACGTCTGCACCTGCGATATTTTCAGCAATAGTCACCGCAAGCAAGGCGATATCCTGAAAAACTGCGCCGAAAAGTGTAAAATATTCATCTCTGTTATAGCTGTTCACCGGCTTGCCGTTTAGCAATATCTCGCCCTCTGTGGGGTCGTAAAGTCCGCACATAAGCTTTATGAGCGTGGTCTTTCCTGCGCCGTTAAGTCCCACAAGGGCAAGCTTTTCGCCCTTATGCAGGGTAAATGAAACATTCTGAATGGTAGGCTTTTCAGCGCCTGAGTATGTATAACTTACGTTTCTAAATTCAAGCTCGCACTCCCCTGTGGGAAGTTTTTCTCCCTTGCCACGATTGGTCTTATCAGGCATATCGAGATATTCTCTCGCATATGAAGTGTTGTTTGAAAGCCACTTGAAACCCGAAAATTTGTCAAATGCCACTCTGATAGAATGACCGAAATTCCATATGGAATTGAAATAAAGCACGAAATCGCCTGCACCGATATTGCCTTTAACTACCATATAAATAACATAAGCATAAGCGGCAAAATCTGCAAGCCGCAAGATGATAATTGACACCACATTGTGACGGAATATCCATTCGTCCTGCTGTTCATACCAGTTCAATCGGTTTGCATATGAGCGATCAAAAATTTTTGTGAACCATTTATCCATTCCGAAAATGCGTACATCTTTTGCCGAAGAAAAATCTCCGCCTGCATTGCTGATATAATTAAGCTCACGGTCATACTGCTGCCAATTATCCGCCATATTCCATATCCACTTCATTTTGTGCCGCTCAAGATAATAGACCGTAATGGCAGGAACGCCGACGATAAGGATCATTATAGGGTCAAGCATTGAAAGTATACCGCCGTATGCTGCAAGCTGTATCAGCGCCATAAGAAAATCTTGAATGGTATCAACTGTCCGATAGGTTATGTAGTCTGAGCCTGTCTGCGCCTTTTGCATCAGGTTGCTGTTCTCGCAGCTTTCGTTGTTCTCATAGTCAGTCGACATATGCTTGCGCTGCATTTTTCGCAGCATATGATTTAGAAAAATGAAGTTGCCCCTATATCCACGATAATCGTTGGTCTCATTTTCGATATACTTTGACATACGCTCGCCGACTATAAGCAGCAGGCATATGACTGCAAGCCTTGTGCGTGATGAAGTTCCCAGCGCAAGCTCAACAACATATTTGCTTGTGAACGTATTAAAAAGTGTGGCGGCGACACTTGAAAATATATGCAATACGATCAATATCAGCATTATCGGCTGGCTTTTCCAAAGCTCATAAAGAGTATAGCGCATATTTTCAAAGGTCTTGTACTTTATTTTGCTTTGCTCTTTATTGTACTTGTCCCTCGCTTTCTGACGTTTTTCTTTTGTGTACTTTGCGATTTTTACACGTTTCATATTCTCACCTCTTTATCTGATGATATCACAAAAAAGGCCGCTTGTGTTGATTTCTGCACGAACGGTCGATATATTGCACGAAAGGTAAAATTGTTATGGTTTATACTGCATTTTTCAACGGCAGCATTATCTCCGTGGCGAAAATGCCCTCCTCATTCTGTCGATTGACATATCCGCCGTACTTTTTGGCTATGCGGTCGATACGGAAAAGACCGTAGCCGTGTTCACCCTCTTTGGTGGAGCGGTACACTCCGCCAACTTTGTTTACGCTGCCTGCGGCGTTCTGAACAGATATGTAAAACTGCCCTTTAAGCTTGCTTATATACACACGCAGAAAGCGTTCCTCTTCCGCAAGCTTTTCACAGGCTTCCGCCGCATTGTCGAGAAGATTTCCCAAAACAGCACAAAGTTCAACGTCAGTAAGGGGAATATTTTCAGGTATTACCACCTTGACAGTGGTTTTGATATTAAGCTTTTCGGCAACGCTCAACTTGCTGTTAAGCACAGCGTCTGCCATTATGTTGCCTGTTTTTATGACTGTATCAACGGTGTTCAGATCTTCCGCAAGTTCATCAAGATAGCTGTCGAGCTTGATATAATTATTCTCGGAGAGGAGAATTTTCATATTCTGTATATGGTTGCGGTAATCGTGCCGCCAGCCACGCACCTGACGATACATATTCTGAATTTCGTTGACCTGCTTTTCGATAAGTTCACTCTGAAAGCGCTCTATGCGGCGGTCGACCATGTTGTAGAGTGTGCGACGGAGAAAATAATACGCTAAAAATAAACCTATCAATATAAGTATTAAAATAATTATAATCATTTATATGTCCTATCATCTACCGATATTGATTTATCTTTGTTTATCAGTTTTAAATTCACTTCATTTTCACCTATTAATACAGCTATTCCATATTTATACTTATACCCGTTATTTTCGTTAATAAAGGCTTTAATTTTTTTTATATCGTCTTCCTGATTATCATTCCAGTATGTTTTAAATTCCATTACCAACAAATTATTATCATTACTACCTCTTTTATGAATTATCAAATCGGGATATACATTTTTTCCTAAAGAATCAATAAATTTGGGGCCATATCCATTACGATTATACTCGCAGTCCAAATTATAGTCAGTATATAAATTACGCTCATCAAGAATTTTTTGTAAATAATAAGCAAAGCGAAAAACAATTGATCTTTCTCCAACGTGGTGATTTAAACCTATAAATGCTTTATCATTTTCAAGCTCTATTTTAGGTTTATTTGATATAAGATATTTATCATATATATACAGTTTTGAAAAAGCCTCCAATATTGCTTTAGCTAATTCTTTATCTTCTTGCATATAATTTTCAATAGTATCTTTTGGATACATATTTACATTCGCCATAATATTTATCCTTTCGTATAAAACTCAATAAACTTCTCATTAACTTCCTTATAAAGCCGCCGTGAAAGTGGGATATTTTCACCGCTGTCAAGCACTATTTCCGTCTTGCCAATGCTCCGAACATACCGCATATTTATGATATACGAACGGTGACAGAAAGCAAATCCTACTGGCAGCATATTTTTTATAACGCTTATCCCCACATTGCAGATAATAACCTTATCACACAAATGCACATAAGTTTTCTTACCCATAGCTTCGCAGAAAACGATCATATCGGAAGAAATGTGTATACTACCCTCATCACCGGTAAGCACTATTTCATTTTCAGAAGCATGACGTTTGATATATCGGTCAAGTACTGCAAAAAATTTTGATCTGTCAATGGGTTTCAGCAGATAGTGAAGTGCTTCAACTTCGTATCCGTCGCTCATATAATCCGAATATCCCGTAATGAAAATTATCGGAAGCATATTGCCGTCCGAACGCAGCTTTCTGGCAAGCTCCATACCATTCAGCTGTTTCATTTCGATATCCAACAAAATAAGATCGCATGGTTTGTCAGCATAAGAGAACAAGAAACTTTCTGCACTTATGTACTCATCAATATTAAGTGCAAATGGCTTGTCAACAGACCATTCTCCCAAAAGTCTGCGCAGTTCTTTGATCTGATCTTCATTATCGTCACAGATCGCTATTGTCAGCGGCATAGAGTTCACCTCGATTCAAATAATATTATAACATAAAATGCTAAGAAGTTCAATATAAAACCTTTTAAGGAGATTGATGCTTTTCTCATATTTATTGTTGAAAAATCAAAAGCTGTTTTCCGCTAAAATTTTCGCATAAAAAAGAGAACCTGATCTTTCAAGTCCTCTTAAAAATAACATATTAAATCTTTTCCGAACACTCTATATGGTTGCTCTCATTACCTAGCCTGTTGCAAGAGTATGTTTTTCAAACAGTGCGTTTAACACTATCGATAAAAAAATATTGTTTTGCTAATTAGTCCTTTTTTTATTTATGTTCCCATTATACTCGATCTTATAGTTTACACCTATGAGTAAGTTGCAATTTGCTGTCAAGCTTTATTGGAAGATAATATTGTCCTCGCGTATTTTACACCTATGAGTAAGTTGCAATCAGATTACCCTAACTTTTTTGAAAGTTATGAAACCTCGTATTTTACACCTATGAGTAAGTTGCAATTAGAGGGAGTTGACATCTGCGGTAGTTCCATTGTCTCGTATTTTACACCTATGAGTAAGTTGCAATCACACAAAGTTAAAACTATATAATCTTCATACCGTCTCGTATTTTACACCTATGAGTAAGTTGCAATTTAACAAAGGCGTATACCCAGTTTCAGTAAACACACTCGTATTTTACACCTATGAGTAAGTTGCAATTAAGGATAATCAGAATCGGTTACAACACCCTTAACTCGTATTTTACACCTATGAGTAAGTTGCAATCAATGATAGGAGCGATAAAGATGATAACTAAAAAACTCGTATTTTACACCTATGAGTAAGTTGCAATCCCTCGAAGTGAGCGTCAACATATGACCCCACCACTCGTATTTTACACCTATGAGTAAGTTGCAATTTTACAATTTTGAAAATAGTCTTATTCTCATTGATCTCGTATTTTACACCTATGAGTAAGTTGCAATTAGACCTAGGTATTATAAGTATTTTGACAGTTTTCTCGTATTTTACACCTATGAGTAAGTTGCAATCAAGCGACTATCACACAGAAATGTCAAGCGACTATCTCGTATTTTACACCTATGAGTAAGTTGCAATGTTGTAGCCGTAATATCTTTAAGTCGGGTGAATTTCTCGTATTTTACACCTATGAGTAAGTTGCAATCCGCTGAAATTTCTGTATATGTTGGGTCACTCTTCTCGTATTTTACACCTATGAGTAAGTTGCAATTGCAAAAATGCACAAAAGTGTAACCCTGTTACACGGATTATTATGTGTACGTTCATACCTTACCGAGAGTATTTACTGCTTTTAATTAAAGACTTATGTATACTTTCTCGATTTTAGGACGCCGAGTCGCCCTTGATAGGTGCGAATGTCCCATGTGTTTTTATTTACTTGGGATTCGCACCACTGATTTTTAATTCTTTTGCTATTATCTTATCAATATTTTTTATGCCGATATTCTGACTTGCGTTATAATCAGCATTTGCTTCAAAACCACAATTCTGACATCTGAACTTTGCCTGAGCAGGTCGGTTGTCTTTATGGATATATCCGCATTTACTGCATCTCTGACTTGTAAATTCAGGTTCGATATATACAACTTTTATTCCTGCCTCATTCGCCTTATTTTCTATTTTCGTTTGAAGATCATAATAAGACCATTGTTTCAGAAAATGATTGGAATCAGCTGTAATCCCTGTAAGCCTTTCCATTTGAATAGTTCCACAGCCTTTTCTGACAGCATACTCTATTAAAGCTCTGCTGTATTTGTGGTTTGCTGTATCACGAAATCTTGCGATTTTGTCGCTGATTTTTAATGCAGGTTCAGTACGCTTTTTTCTGCCATGACCCATCCGCCCATCACCACAGAATTTCGTCTGCTTAAGAACAGAGCGCTTACGAGCTTCTATGCGTTTTCTGAACGTTTCAATTTCACCGCCGTTGATCGTAAAACGGTCATAATCACCAGCAACAGAAGCGACCATAGGACAATGAATACCAACATCAATACCAAGTATTTTATCGACATCAAGATTTGAAACACTATGATTCTCAAAATCGTAACACAAATTAAGCTTCCATAACCTTTTCTTCTTATCGTACAAAAGTTTGCTTGCTCTTATTTTGTATTCATCTATGTCTATGCAGCGTTCAAGAATGGTTTTAGTGGAATTATCTTTTACAATCATCTTGAAATAAAAACCACTATTGATGTTATACTTTTTCATACCTGCTTTGTTCAGAAGACTAAGCCTGACATAAAATTCATTGTTTTTATATTCAAGTTTGATCGACTTATCATGTAGATCAATAGGCTGATCTGCTTTGTATGAATTGATCGACCTCTCGCCCTTGATAATTTCCTTTTTGGATTTGTTAAAGGTCTTGCAGGTTTGCATTAAAGAGGTAGAAAGATTGCCGGAATTTAAGTCAAATCCTGTTTTTAAACGACTGTTTATGTATCCGCTTAAAGTATAATCGAGAATATCTTTATCTTTAGGATATACCCCATTCGCTTTGGAATAGTCGCTGGAAAAATTATTCCACTCCCAACAAAGCTGGACAGTTTTATTCTTGATTTCCCTAGTCTGTTTCTGTAAGTCCCACAGTATTTTATTGACCTCTTTGAAATCAACTTTATTCCCGTCATTGTCAAGCTGTTCACTAATAAGATAGATCTTTACAACTTTAGTCAGTCACGTCACCCCATTTCATAGTATAATTATATTATACATTATAACATAAAAGTATTATTATGTAAATTGGCAAAAAGGACAAACTAACTGCTTGATTTTAGGTATATTAACGACTGTAAGATATAATTTAAAACAAAATATTGTACAAAGTTAGTATGTCTGCTTTCAGTTCGTAAAGACAGCCTTTAAGTCTATTATACCTATTATAAAAGTACACAGATGATCTTCACTGATACAACAGCTATATGAAGGCGATTAATTCTCGATTTGGATGCAACATTCTAAGATTTAAAACTCTTGAAGCGTGAATAGATAACGTCACTCTCTGTGAGTTCAGAGGGTGATGGTGATATATAAGAAATAAATATCACACCGGCAAAGCCGGTGGTTTTATATCAGCCCTAAAAGGGCTCTTCACTAGCCGCCCCTAAAGGGGCATATAATAAGCTAAAGCTACCTACCGCATTCACGATTACTCTTAATATTTTACGTTTTTAAATGGATCTTCACATGTTTTATTTCACACATTTCTCTCAAAATTGCTCCTATATCTTTTTTAGCTTGCCATATATTGCTCTTCTCCGATACTTTAGTGCAAATATTATATGGTATTGACATTTCCATCTTGTATGTGATAGACTATATATCATTAGCCTTGTTATTCATTCTAATGCTCCTCCTTGTTTTTTAGTTATGCGGTTGATAGCCTCATTCCTATTCTATATCAAAGAGTTTTTTGTCCATAGATCGTTCCTATTAGGCTGTAACTAAAATCTGTACATTCCACCTGCATAGCAGGTAGTTTTTACGGGTACAAAAAAGCGGCTGGGATTGCTCTCAGTCGCTTTTTCGTGTCATATTTTGTGTCATATATTTATAATTTTTGAGCATAATAAAAACCGCCTATCTACGGGGTTTTGCGTAAATAGGCGGTTTTTACGTTGGTGCGGGTGACAGGACTTGAACCTGCACGGTGTTGCCAATAGAACCTAAATCTATCGCGTCTGCCAATTCCGCCACACCCGCATTATATAAAAACCGCTCTCGGCTTATGCCGAAAGCGATTTTTGGTGAGCCATTGGAGATTCGAACTCCAGACCCTTTGATTAAAAGTCAAATGCTCTGCCAACTGAGCTAATGGCTCGTGCGCTGTTAAGTTATCCTCACATGCGACTATATTATTATATCATCTTTTATTCGTTTTGTCAAGACTTTTTTGAAAAATTATCTTTTTTATTTGCCTGTTCATTTATATTCCACAACATCTTTTCCAACATTCGGAATACTGTATTCAATTTGTCCAAATTTTTCTGAAATATACCGTTACAAACAACAGCTCAGCCGCAGGAAAAACTCCCTTAGCTGAGCCGCCGTTCATATTGGTGATTAGTGAATGTCGTTATAAAGATTTATATACTGCTGTGCAGATTTCTTCCAGCTGAAGTCCTGCTTGAATGCATTGTTCACAAGTCTGCCCCACTTCATTCTGTCATCATAATATACTCTTGCTCTCAGACAGGCATCGAGCATATCCTGTGCATTATATGTCTTGAAAGTGAATCCGTTTCCGCCCTCTGCGCCTGCGTCGCTTATGCTGTCACGCAGACCGCCTGTTTCTCTGACGATCGGGATAGTTCCATATCTCAGTGCTATCATCTGAGCAAGTCCGCAAGGCTCGCTCTGGGAAGGCATAAGGAACATATCTGCGCCTGCATATATCTTTCTTGACAGTTCGGGAACAAAGCCTATGGTAAGACCTACCCTGTCCGGATATCTGTAATGCATCTCGCTGAAAAAGTCCTCGTATATCTTTTCACCCGATCCGAGAATAGCAAACTGATAACCAAGTCTGATTATATCCTCGAAAACGTATTTGATAAGATCAAGTCCCTTATGAGATACAAACCTTGTAACGATTCCTATAACAGGTGATTTTCCTGTGGACATACCCATTTCAAGCTGCAGCGCTCTCTTGCAGACAAGCTTTCCGGACTTGTCCTCAAGGCTGTAATTGCGCTCGATATTCTTATCTGTGGCAGGATCGTAAATAGTCTGGGAAATGCCATTAAGTATACCGCTGAGCTTATGCTGATGATGAACAAGCTCTCTGTCGAGAGAATGTGAGTACCATGGGTCAAGTATCTCCCATGCATAGCTCGGAGAAACTGTTGTAACTCTGTCACTTGTTTCAATGGCAGCCTTCATAAAGTTTACGTCGCCGTCATATGAAAGCATATCCGTATGATAAAGCGGGATACCCATAAGATCATTTATAAGCTCCAGACCATACTGTCCCTGATACTGGATATTATGGATAGTGAACACAGTTTTTATATCCTCATAGCCCTGCTGATAACGATAAAATACGTCATAATATACAGGTACAAGAGCCGTCTGCCAGTCATTTGCGTTGATGATATCAGGCTTGAAGTCGATATATCTCAGCAGTTCAAGCACAGCACGGGAGAAGAAGATAAATCTCTCTGCGTCATCATAAAATCCGTACAGACCGTTTCTCATAAAGTAATATTCATTATCGAGGAGATAATATGTAACGCCGTTTTCAACGCCCATAAAAACTCCGCAGTACTGATTTCTCCATGCTACGGGAACGGTAAAGTTAGTCACATAGGTAAGCCTGTCTTTAAGTTCCTGCTTTATGCTGCCATAATAAGGTATCACAACTCGGCAGTCGTGTCCCTCTGCATTTATAGCCGCAGGAAGTGAACCTGCAACGTCAGCCAGTCCGCCTGAGGCGATATAAGGCAGCGCCTCACTTGCTGTATAAAGTATTTTCAATATTATTACCCCCTTTTGTGAGAGAAATTAAAAGCAATGCCGCACAACCGCTGAACGGTATTGTGCGGCACAGAAATTCAATGTTCTGAGATATCAGTTTTTTTAAACCTTTGCACCTTTTGCAACATACATTGGATACTCGGTAGAGCTTGTCAGGATATGCTCGCTGTCAACAGTAACATTCTTATCAGTGATGATATTATTGAGCTGAGCGTTGCTTCCGACCTCTGTTCCCTGCATAAGGATACAGTTCTTGACCTTTGCGCCCTTGCCTACCTTAACACCTCTGAAGAGAACGCTGTTCTCTACCTCGCCCTCGATGATACAGCCGTCAGCAATAAGAGAATTCTTTACTGTGCAGTTGATGTCATACTTTGCAGGAGCGTTGTCGCTAACCTTTGTGTAGATAGATCTCTTAGGTACGAAAAGCTTTCTTGCATTAACAGGGTTAAGAAGCTCCATATTAGCCTGCATATAGCTGTTAGGGCTAGTAAGCTTGCTGAAATAGTTGTCATATTCATAAGTCTTGATCTTAAGATCTCTGCACTTGCTCTGGAGGATATCCTTTTCAAAGCTTACAAGACCTCTTGCGATAGAATCTCTTATCATATCTGTAAGGAATTCCATTGACATTACGAACATATTAAGGCTGATGGTGCAAGTACCGCTGAGTTCAGGCTGGATAAGTACAGAAGATACTCTTCCCTCTCCGTCAACGTTGAATACGGTAGATGTCTTTATATCCTCAGCAGCGTAAACGCCTGTATGAACAACAGCTGTGATATCAGCGCCGCTTTCTACGTGCTTTTCGATGATCGGCTTATAGTCGATATTTGTGATAACGTCGCAGTCTGAAAGAACAACATACTTTGCTCTTGAATGCTTGATAAAGCTCATTGCGCCGTACAGAGCTTCGATCCTGCCTCTGTAAAGTGTGCTTTCTACATTTCCGAAAGGAGGAAGGATATAAAGTCCGCCCTTCTTTCTAGCCAGATCCCATTCTCTTGCAGATCCCAGGTGATCGAGCAGCGACTGATAGTTGGACTTTGTGATAACGCCGACTTCACAAATGCCGCTGTTTACCATATTTGACAGAGGAAAATCTATAAGACGATATCTTCCTCCGAACATTACAGAACCCATTGTTCTGTTCTTAGTCATATCTCCGAGAGTCGTGTCGTGCATATTAGCGAAAACAAGACCCAGTACATTTCCCATATTGATATCCATAGTTTACTCGGTCCTTTCTACATATTTTTATAGATGATATCCTTTGGAGCAACAACGCTGTCCGCAGAGATCATAAGATTGTTTCCTACAACAGCAACGCCCCATGAATCCTTGTCTTCGATAGTTTCAGGTCTTGCGCCTATCTGTGCATTTTCACCGATAACGGAATTTTCGCCAACGATAGCATATTCTACCTTAGCGCCCTTCTTTACAACTGCGCCCGGCATAAGGATCGAGTCGCTTACAACTGCGCCCTCTTCAACTGTAACGCCGTCTGAGATCATCGAGAAGTCAACAGAACCGTCGATCACACAACCCTCTGTTACCATAGAGTTCTGTATCTCTGCGTTCTTTCCGATGCTCTGAGGAGGCAGAACAGGGTTTCTTGAATAGATCTTCCAGCTTGTATCATAAAGGTCGATAGGGATATTCGGATTGATAAGGTCCATATTAGCTTCCCAGAGTGAGTCGATAGTTCCGACATCCTTCCAGTAACCGTCGAAGCGGTATGCAACCAGCTTTTCGCCTGCTTCTCTCATATCAGGAATGATATTCTTACCGAAGTCCTTGCTTGCGTCCTTATCGTTTTCATTAGCGATAAGATAAGCCTTGAGCTTCTTCCATGTGAATATGTAGATACCCATTGAAGCAAGTGTTGAACGTGGGTTCTTAGGCTTTTCCTCGAAGTCGATGATGTTGTCCTCATCGTCGGTTATCATGATGCCGAAACGTGAAGCCTCTTCCTTAGGAACATCGAGAACGGCGATAGTAGCGTCAGCGTTCTTTTCCTTATGATAGTTGAGCATTTTATTGTAATCCATTTTATAGATATGGTCACCTGAAAGTACAACTACATACTCAGGATCATATCTGTCAACGAATGCAATATTCTGATAGATAGCATTTGCTGTACCTGAATACCAGTCAGCTCCGCTTGCCTTCTGATATGGAGGCAGCACATGAACTCCGCCGTGTATTCTGTCGAGGTCCCATGGCTGACCGTTGCCGATATACTCATTGAGTACCAGCGGCTGATACTGAGTCAGTACGCCTACCGTATCAATACCTGAATTGATACAGTTTGACAGAGGGAAATCGATGATACGATACTTAGCGCCGAACGGCACTGCAGGTTTTGCAACGTCCTGCGTAAGGGCATAAAGACGGCTTCCCTGACCGCCTGCCAGCAGCATTGCAACACATTCTTTCTTGTTGAACATAATAATTCACCCACCAATATTAATTTTTGTCACATATTTAATCAGCCTTTTCAGCTGCGGACTTCTTAACTGCCTTTACTGCCTTAACAGTCTTTTTTGAAGATGTTTTTGCAGCAGGTTTATGATCTGTTTTCTTTCCTGACTTTTCAGCCTTGTCTGTCTTTTCGCTCTTTGCCTTCTTTTTCTCAGGAGCTTTCTTTACTGTGAAATACATACATGAGAAAGCAGGGACATCGACGCAAATCGACTGTTCAAAGCCGTGCATACCCACATTCTGCGACTTGACTGTACCGTTTGTACACGGTGATCCGTCCTCAGATGATGAGTTGAAAACTTCAGTATATTTACCCTCGTAAGGAACTCCGAAGCAATAGGATCTCCTTTCAACAGGTACAAAGTTGCAGACAACGATTATCTCGTCACCCTTCATATCGAAACGTCTGAATATTATGATGCTCTGCTTGAAATCGTCATTGGCGATCCAGCTGAATCCGCCCCAATCGAAATCCCTCTGCCAGAGCTGAGGATGATCGAGGTAAAAATGGTTGAGGTTTTTAGAAAACTTCTGATAGTTGCGGTGATTTTCATACTCATCGACCAAGAACCATTCCAGTCCGTTCTCATAATCCCACTCTCTGAACTGAGCGAACTCAGTACCCATAAACATAAGCTTTTTGCCCGGATGAGCCATCATATAAGCTGTAAACAGCTTGCACTGCTTAAACTTTGCGTCAACGTCCGAACCGAACATCTTGTTCACAAGGGACGCTTTTCCATGAACGACTTCATCATGAGAGATCGGAAGTATGAAATTCTCTGAAAAAGCATAGAAGAACGAGAATGTCAGCATATCGTGGTGGAACGCTCTGTCGATCGGATCGTATGCCATATATTTGAGCATATCGTTCATCCAGCCCATGTTCCACTTGAAGTTGAAACCAAGACCGCCGTCGCTGACAGGCTTTGTAACCATAGGCCATGCGGTAGATTCCTCGGCTATCATAAGTGTATTTGGATTTCTTGCAAAGACCGCAGTATTCAGCTCACGGAAGAAATCCACTGCCTCAAGATTTTCATGTCCGCCGAACTTGTTAGGCGTCCACTCACCGTCACGTCTGTCGTAATCAAGATACAGCATAGAGGCAACTGCGTCAACTCTTAGTCCGTCGATATGATATTTTTCTATCCAGTACAGCGCATTTGATATAAGGAATGATTTTACCTCTCCCTTTGAATAGTCAAACACTCTTGTACCCCACGATCTGTGGTCGCTCTTCCTCGGATCATCATATTCATATGCAGGACCGCCGTCAAATTCAAACAGACCTGCCTCATCTCTCGGAAAATGTGCAGGTACCCAGTCGAGTATGACTGATATTCCTGCCAAATGGAAGAGATCTATCATTTTCATAAAGTCGTAAGGTGTGCCGAAACGTGAAGTCGGAGCAAAGTAGCCTATGCCCTGATAACCCCATGAACCGTCAAACGGAAATTCCGCCAGCGGCATAAATTCAACGTGTGTATAACCCATTTCTTTCAGATATGGGATTATCATATCTGCAAAGCGAACATATGAGAAATACTTTCCGTCCTCACAGGTCTTCCACGAGTTGAGATGTACCTCATAAATATTCATCGGGCAGCCGTAAATGTCCTTTTTCGCACGTTCGTCCTGCCATTTCTTATCGCTCCACAGATATTCGTCTATATCGAACACCTTTGAGCCTGTCTGCGGATTTACCTCCATATGCGTTCCGTAAGGGTCAGCCTTATAGTGAGTTTTTCCGTCACAGCCTTTTATGCAGTATTTATATGTATCATAGGTCTTGAGTCCTTTTATAAAGCACTCCCACACCTGTGAATCAGCTATCAGTTCCATCGGATCTGCGGTATCGTCCCAGTTATTGAAATCTCCTGTTACAGATACGCTTTCAGCGTGTGCAGCCCACACACGGAAGTAATATCCTTTTTCGCCGTTCTTTTCGCCCTTATGGCAGCCAAGAAATCTGTATGTTTCATAGTTGGTGCCGTTATGGAAAAGATACAGCGGTATCTCATAATCCTTAGGGATCTGATCTATCATAATTCAGCCTCCTTTGCAATACACGCAATGCGTATATTTTACTACAATTATATTTTAACCTTTTTTGAACATTTTTTCAAGTAGTTTAGTGACCATTCTCAGTTTCTCACATATTTAAACCGTATATTTTATGCAATATGCATATTTCAGTTAATATATTAATTAAATATATTAATAGCTTTTATTCATCACAGCCTGCCGTTATTCTTGCGGCAATAATGGTAAGATCGTCCTTGTTTTTGCTGTTATACAGGGCAGTTTCGCCCATTTTTCTGACAAGCTTTTCAAGATCCTCACCGCTGTTTTCTGCGGCTATCATAGCTATTTCGTCGGCGGTTTCATCATCAGCTCCGTCAGAAGTCATAACGATCATATCGCCGTCAAAAAGCTTTATCTCGGTTACATTCGGTATGCAGTCGGGCAATATTCCTGCCGGATAAGCCTGACCGCCTATGCGGCTGACGCTTCCGTCACGGCATAATCTGCTCTGAACTGCTCCCGATTTCAGCAGCTTTGCACAAGCGCCGTTAAGGTCTATCTTCATAAGGTCCATAGTGGCAAAGGATTCCTCCCAGCCTTTGACCCTGAGCATAGAATTTATAAGCCTGTGAGCTGTACTCATTGAGATGCCCGAACAGATAAGCTTTTTTGCAAGACTCACTGTGAATACAGAATCCAGCCTTGCACGTTTGCCTGTACCCATTCCGTCTGACAGCAGGATATATTTTTCGCTGCCGTTGAGATCGAATACATCAAAACTGTCACCAGAGTATTCCTCTCCTGCCGAGGCTGTAAAGCTGGCAGTTGTGACGGTGTATGACGCAAGTTCCGCAAAAGATATCCTTGTCAGTCCGTCATGGCTAAGCACGTCAGGCATACCCATATCGCAGTCGAGTATCGAAGATACCGCCGCCGTTATCCTGACAATATCACCGCTGAACCCTGAAGTTACAAAGACATCGGCACGTCTGCAAAGATTTTCGTCTACATAAACGCAGGCTTTTGCTCCTCTTGAACCAACAGAAGCAAAATAATCCTTTAGTTTTGCCGACAGCGCAGGGTCTATGTTCCTCACCTGAGATGAGCGGAAAGAAAGATCGTTCAGTATATCCTCCATGGAAGAAAGCTGTTCATTGAGAAATCCTCTCAGCTCCCTCATTCGGATATTTTCGGATTTTTCCTCCACAAGTCTTGCGTAAAGATCGGTGAAAGCCGCCGCCACTGTCTCAGGCTTTGCACAGCATTTAAGCTCCTGCCTCACCTGCTGAGGATCAATGCCGCCGTGGACTGTACACAGCTGTTCAAATCTGAAAAACGCTCTGCCGCCCATATCTGACTTTCCAAAACAGAAATCGCAGGCTGAACATTCATTGCAGACGCATCTTTTCACATCATCTGCAACAGATCTTGCCGCACAGCGTTTATCCATTGCATTCGTCACCATTTCAAGCTGATGACGTATGCCGCCCAGCGTATCCCCTGCAAGAGCAAGCCTTGAAGAGGTAGTCTGTCCCACTATATCAAGTGAACTTCTGAATCCTGATATCTTCTTGCCGAATTTCTTTATGACCTGTACAGGCACTGCAATAAACAGAGCCGAACCTGTCACAAGATCAGCAAACATACAGTATGTATCTCCATTCACTCCCACAGCAACAAGACTGAGAAGCGACGCTGCCAGAAAAACAAGTACAGTCAGCAGTGTGCCGAACTGAATGAACGCTCCGCAGATAAGTCCAGATGCCGCAAGCAGGAGCGTATTTCTTGAAAGCTCAGGCTCGCATATCAGCACTCCGCAGGCGGTAAGCGCTCCGATGACCGCTCCGCCAAGTCCACGGTATTTTCTCACAGCCTGCAAAAGGATAAAAACTCCGAATATGCGGCCTGCATTGAAAGAAAATGCCGACACCGACGAAAGCGACGAAATAAGCATTATGTAAATAATAGAAATGAATACGCCGTTTATTCCCGTAAGGTCATAAACGCCTTTTCTGCTCCTGCTGACGTAGATCGTTCTTGCTATAAAAACGACACAGCCGCAGAGCAGCGAATTTATCATACGCATTGAAGCGGTATACACATCTGACGGAACAGCCGCCGACATCACACAGCCGAAAAGCATGAGCGATCCGGCAGTCATTAGCGCCATATACATCGGCTCGTCCCTATGCTCTCCAAGGGGATTGACCGCTCTGAGCGCCGCTATGACAAGTATGGAACAAAGCTGGATTATCCCGCCCTCAAAAGAACCTTTGAAAACAAAGGCAAGAGCTGCACCGATAAAAGCAGGGATTATGAAGTTCCCCGAAAGCGCAGCCACAGCCACACACATATATGACGGAAATCCCAGCACAGTTGCAAGCCCTGTTACAAAAGCCGCAGCCGCACTTGCGAATATCCCCAAAAGTCTTTCAAGAGCCTTATGCTTATGCCCTTGTGCTGACTTTCGCTTAAATACTGATTTTTTACCGTCCCTGAGATCGTCTTTGAGATTAGCCGACACATTTACCACATCCTTGATATTGATAATAATTAAAACAAATATATTCTAACATTATCGGTATGTGAAAAATGTCGCATCAAAGCACAGCTGTCCCGAAAAGAGCCTTATTGCTGACCTTTTGAGTTCACAGCAGAGAGCAGATTTTCAGAGAATGATATAAGCTCCTCCATAGAAAGCTTTTCAGGTCTTACATCTGCTTTCAGACCGCTTTTTGAGATGGCCTCAAGCACGTACGCCTTATCGATTTTCATTGACGATGAAACCGAGTTGGCAAGCGTTTTTCTGCGCTGCGAGAACGCTCCCCTTGCAACTCTGAAAAAGAATTTTTCATCTGTAACTCCTTCAGGAGTTTTCTCATTTATATCAAAACGCATTACGCAGCTGTCAACGTTCGGTGAAGGCATAAAACTGCCCCTTGAAACGTTAAAAAGTATTTTAGGTGTGGAGAAATAGTTCACCGCCACCGTTACCGCACCCATATCTCTTGTACCCATAGGAGCGCACAGCCTTGCGGCAGCCTCTTTCTGCACCATTACAGTTACAGATTTTATAGGCAGACGCTCTTCAAGGAGCATCATAAGTATAGGCGAGGTTATATAGTATGGTAAATTTGCGCAGACCGCCACGTCAAGACCTTTAAACTCTTCATCAATTATCTTATGAAGATCGGTTTTCATAACGTCTGCATTTATTACCTTTACATTATCATATTCAGCAAGAGTTTCTTCAAGAACAGGCAGCAGCCTGTCATCTATCTCGATAGCCACGACCTTGTCCGCTCTTTTAGCCAGCTCATTGGTCAGAACGCCTATGCCTGTGCCTATCTCTATTACGCCGAAGCCTTTTTTCGCATTGCCCATTTCGGCTATTTTCGGGCATACTGAAGGATTTATAAGAAAATTCTGTCCCAGAGCCTTTGAAAATGTGAAATTATGCCGCTCCAGAACGTCCTTGATAACACCAATATTCGACAGATTATCCATCTGCACACCGTCCTTAAAAATTGAGATTTACATAAAAAATAGTCAATAATATTTTAACATTTAAAAATGATTCTGTCAATACGATTTCACCACTTTTACGGCATTTTTAACAAATGTTTAAAATGTCAAGCACAGCCAACTTTTAATTAAAACAATTTCCGAAATATTTTCCAAGTATAAAGAACTTTTTGACAGGGAAAAATAGCGGTATCGGGATATTTCCCGGGAAATTTTTTATGGGAGCTGATATAAATGAACATTTCAGACAAGAAGAATTATTCTGAGGGACAGAGCCTCCCTCTCGGACTTTCAATGGCTATGGCTCAGAATCCCCTCGCTTTTGACTACTTTGCAAAGCTTAACTCTGCCGACAAGCAGAATGTCATAAACGCATCAAAAAATGTACGCAGCAGACGTGAGATGAGCGAGCTTACGGATATGCTTGCACACGGCGAAATGCCACACAACACAAGCTTCAGATAACGCATATACCGCATTTTCAGAGAGTGCCGACATTCTTTACAGTACAGCACTCCTATGTGAAATGCTGCATAGTTAATTTTCACAATAAATTCAATATTAATCATAATAAATTTTATATTAAAAAGTGTTGAAATTCCGCTGATTATATTGTACAATATTAATGTAAGGATTCCCTGCCCGCTTTTGAAAAATTCGGGTAAAAAGTCGGAGTCGCTTATAATCTGTGCGGCGCAGCCGTCAAAGCGGGAGAATTATATGATCAAAAATGAAAGAAGTTTTACGGCGCTTTCTTTATCTTCATATTCATTCAGCGGATCTCTGGGTCTTCTCGGATACCGTCTTAGCGCTCTGCACTCAAATTGTATTTTTTTGTATAACATTGGTTAAAACTGCAACGGGTTTGTTGCAGTTTTTTGTTGTTTATAGGAGGGATTTCATTGAAAAAAGTTGCTGTAATAATGGGTTCAGACAGCGATCTGCCGGTTGTTAAAAAGGCTGTTGACGAGCTTAAGGCTTACGGAGTGCCTTATGAATGTCACGTTATGTCCGCCCACAGAACACCTCAGCTGGCTTGTGGATTTGCCGCTAACGCAAAGGCTAACGGTTTTGGCGTTATCATCTGCGCTGCCGGAATGGCTGCTCACCTTGCGGGCGTTATCGCGGGTCACACAACTCTGCCTGTTATAGGCATACCATGCAAGTCGTCTAACCTTGACGGACTTGACGCACTTCTCGCTACCGTTCAGATGCCGAGCGGCATACCTGTTGCTACTGTTGCTATCGACGGCGCAAAGAATGCGGCTATACTTGCGATCCAGATGCTTGCGCTTTCAGATGACGGACTTGCTTCACAGCTTGAAAAGGCTAAGCAGGATATGATCGACGGCGTTGTTGCAAAGGATAAAAAGCTGCAGGAAACTCTTAAAGAGATCTGATAAAGCTATCAAATGACATTATTGATAATATATTAAAAACGGAGGATATCATTATGGAAAACATCGTAAAGACAGAACAGCTCTATGAGGGCAAGGCTAAGAAGGTATACGCTACAAACGATCCTGATCTCGTTATCGTAGATTACAAGGACGATGCTACCGCTTTCAACGGCGAAAAGAAGGGTACTATCGCAGGCAAGGGCGTTATCAACAACAAGATGACAAACTATATGTTCAAGCTCCTCGAAAAAGAGGGCGTTCCTACTCACCTCGTTGAAGAAATTTCTGACAGAGAAACTATCGTTAAGAAGGTAGAGATCGTTCCTCTCGAAGTTATCGTAAGAAACGTTGCAGCAGGCAGCTTTTCAAAGAAGCTCGGCATCGCTGAGGGTACTCCGCTCAAGCAGCCTACACTTGAATTCAGCTATAAGAACGACGATCTCGGCGACCCATTCATCAATAAGTACTATGCACTTGGTCTTGACCTTGCTACTGAAAAGGAGATCGAGGATATCACAAAGTACGCTTTCAAGGTAAATGAGTTCATGCTCGGATTCTTCAAGAACATCGGCATCGACCTCATCGACTTCAAGATCGAGTTCGGCAGATTCCACGATCAGATAATCCTTGCAGACGAGATCTCACCTGACACCTGCCGTTTCTGGGATTCAAAGACACACGAAAAGCTTGACAAGGACAGATTCCGCAGAGATATGGGCGGCGTTGAAGAAGCATATCAGGAAATGATAAAGAGAGTAATGGGAGAGTAATTTATGGGAGGATTTTTCGGAGCAGTTTCATCTAACGATTGCATACAGGATGTTTTTTTCGGAACCGACTACCACTCCCACCTCGGCACAAGAAGAGGCGGAATGACTTCATTCTCGCCTGAACTTGGCTTTCAGAGAAATATACACAGCATTGAAAATTCACCATTCAGAACTAAATTTGAAAAAGACGTTGAAAAAATGAGAGGAACGATCTGTATCGGCTGCATAAGCGATACGGATCCTCAGCCGATAATGGTCCGTTCAAAACTCGGACTTTATGCGGTCTGTTCCATAGGCATAATCAGAAATGCCGAGCAGCTTTCTCAGGAACTTCTTGAAAAAGGCTGCGCAAACTTTGAAACTATGAGCAGCGGTGCGATCAATTCCGCAGGACTCATAGGTGCGCTCATCGCACAGAAAGACACCTTTACAGAGGGCATAAGATATGCTCAGGATAAGATAGAGGGTACAATGTCGCTTGTTATAATGACCGAGGATTCGATCATCTGCGCAAGGGACAAGTTCGGAAGACTTCCGATCATCATCGGCAAGCGCTCCGACGGCTACTGCTTCTCTTTCGAGTCATTCGCATATCAGAAGCTTGGCTATGACACCTGCCATGAGTTAAAGGCGGGCGAGATAACTAAGCTTACAAAGGACGGCTACGAGATACTTGCAGAGGGTACGGACGATATGAGGATCTGTACATTTCTTTGGACATATTACGGCTATCCCAATGCCTGTTACGAGGGTGTGAACGTTGAGGCTATGAGAACCAGAAACGGCGAGATCATGGCTGAAACTGATATAAAGAACGGCAGACTTCCTGACGTTGACTACGTCTGCGGTGTGCCGGATTCGGGAATACCACACGCAATAGGCTACGCTAACAAAAGCGGCATCCCGTTCGCAAGACCTTTTATAAAGTACACTCCTACATGGCCGAGAAGCTTTATGCCGACTAACCAGTCCATGAGAAACAAGGTGGCTAAAATGAAGCTTATCCCTGTTCACGAGCTTATCGAGGGCAAAAAGCTGCTGTTCGTTGACGACAGTATCGTAAGAGGTACTCAGATGAGAGAAACCGTTGAGTTTCTTTATGAGAACGGAGCGAAAGAGGTACACATGAGATCAGCCTGTCCTCCGATAATGTACGGCTGCAAATACCTCAACTTCTCTTCCAGCCGCTCAGAGCTGGAGCTTATTGCAAGACAGATCATCGATGAAAATGAAGGCATCGAGGGCATCAAATATATTGATGAATACAGCAATTCCAACACTGAGCGAGGCAAGCTTCTCAGAGATGAGATATGCCGCAGACTTAAACTGACATCACTCGAATTCCAGTCACTGGAGGGTACGGTAAGGGCTGTCGGAAAGCCTGAATGTCAGCTTTGCTCATACTGCTGGAGCGGAAGGGAATGATTTCACTTGGTTACAGGACTCCATGAAGAATGCGGAGTATTCGGTATTTACACAGACAAAACAAGCGATGTGGCTGCACAGACATATGTTTCACTTTATGCACTGCAGCACAGAGGACAGGAAAGCTGCGGAATAGTCGTAAATGACGACGGAGTTTTCAAGTATCACAAGGCTCTGGGACTTGTCAACAAGGTTTTTGACAAGGACACTCTGGCTTCGCTGGGACAGGGCAACATCGCAATCGGACACGTAAGATATTCAACAACAGGCAACAGCGTCGCTGCAAATGCGCAGCCGCTCGTTGTAAGACACATCAAAGGCCCTATGGCTATCTCACATAACGGCAATCTTACAAACGCAAGAGAGCTGAGAGAACAGTTTGAAAACAAGGGCATGATCTTCCACACAACCAACGATACCGAGGTTATTTCTTATACTGTAACCGAGGAAAGATTAAACGCACCGTCTATACAGACTGCCGTTGAAAGGGCAATGTACAGGATAAAGGGAGCATATTCCCTGCTTGTAATGTCACCCACAAAGCTTATTGCTGCGAGAGATCCTAACGGATTCAGACCTCTCAGCCTTGGTAAGGTAGACGGCGGATATGTGGTTTCATCTGAGACCTGCGCCTTTGACAGCATCGGTGCTGAGTTCATCAGAGATATCAAACCGGGAGAGATCGTTGTTATCGACAAAAACGGCGTGAACTCTATCACTACCCACTGCGGAAGCAAGGGTACGATATGCGTATTTGAATATGTATATTTCGCAAGACCTGACTCGGTCATCGAGGGGTCGAGCGTACATATGGCAAGACTGAGAGCCGGAAAGTATCTTTGGAGAGAACACCCTGTTGACGCAGATATCGTCATAGGCGTTCCCGATTCGGGACTTGACGCTGCACTGGGATTTTCTCTTGAAAGCGGAATACCTTACGGTATCGGATTCATAAAGAACAGATACATCGGCAGAACATTTATCCAGCCTTCACAGACGGAAAGAACAAATTCAGTAAAGATAAAGCTGAATGCTATCTCAAACACCGTCAAGGGCAAAAGAGTCGTTATGATCGACGACAGTATCGTAAGAGGTACGACTTCAGGAAGAATAGTAAAGCTGCTCAGAGATGCAGGAGCAAAGGAAGTCCATGTAAGGATATCTTCACCTGCGTTCATTGCACCATGCTATTTCGGAACGGATATCGACAGCAAGGAAAACCTTATTGCCTGCAAAATGACCAATAAGGAAATATGCGAATATATCGGTGCAGACAGCTTGGGATACCTTTCAGTTGAAAGCGTTAAAAGGCTGGCAGGAAACTCCGACTGTGATTTCTGCGTCGGTTGCTTTACTGAAAAATATCCGATAGAAGTTCCAAAGGAAATGCCTAAGGACAAGTTTGAGAGCAAGATATCTGAAAATGCGTCAAAATAATTTTTGACTGATTTATCCTATGGGGAATATGAAAAAGTAAGAAAATGAAGAAAATATAAATCAAAAACGAAAGGACAAGACCATGAATACAAACAGCTTTTCTAACAGCTATAAGGAAGCAGGAGTAGACGTTACCGCAGGCTACAAGGCTGTGGAGCTTATGAAGCAGTATGTTGCAAGAACTACCACAAGCGGAGTTCTCAGCGGCATCGGAGGCTTCGGAGGACTTTTCGAGCTTGATATGACAGGTATCACAAAGCCTGTTCTCGTATCAGGTACAGACGGCGTAGGCACAAAGCTCAAGATCGCTTTCCTCCTTGACAAGCATGATACAGTAGGTATCGACTGCGTTGCAATGTGCGTAAACGACATTATCTGCTGCGGAGCAAAGCCGCAGTTCTTCCTCGACTACATTGCAGTCGGCAAGAATTATCCTGAAAAGATAGCTCAGATCGTTTCAGGCGTTGCAGAAGGCTGCGTACAGTCCGGATGCGCACTTATCGGAGGAGAAACAGCAGAAATGCCTGGTTTCTATCCTGTTGACGAATATGATCTTGCCGGTTTCTCGGTAGGCGTTGTTGACAAGGACAAGATCCTCCAGCCTGACACTCAGAAAGCAGGAGATGTTATGATCGCTATCAAGTCAAGCGGCGTACACTCAAACGGTTTCTCACTCGTAAGAAAGGTTTTCGACGTAAACGAAAAGAACCTCAGCGTTCACTATGACGAGCTGGGCGCAACACTTGGCGAAACACTCCTCACACCTACTAAGATCTATGTTAAGGCAGTTATGAGCCTGCTTGACGCAGTTAAGGTAAAGGCTATCTCACACATCACAGGCGGCGGATTCTATGAGAATATCCCACGTTCACTTCCAAAGGGACTTTCCGTAAAGATCGCAAGGAGCGATGTTCAGGTACTTCCTATTTTCGACGTACTCGCAAAGACAGGCAATATCCCTGAGAGAGATATGTTCAACACATTCAACATGGGCGTTGGTATGACCGTTGTTGTTGACAAGGCTGACGCTGACAAGGCTGTTGAGGCTATCAAGGCAGCAGGCGAAGAGGCTTATGTTCTCGGCGAACTGGTTGACTCTGATATGGGTGTTATCATCTGCTAAAAACTGGTACAGATACGGCAGACAGCGGCGGTATATCCGCTTATAAGGTCAGCTGTATAGTATTGCTGAAATTTACTTTGATCCGCTTTGTATAGTTTTTACACAAAGCGGACAAATGTATTTATTAATGTATTATCATTCGCACTCGGCACAATATGTTTCGATACTTGTGCTGTATCGGCTAAGACCGACCTTTGGCTGATTTAATGCCAAAAAGGCTGAGATCAAGAGGAAGATAATTTATGAAAAAAATATGCGTTCTTGTTTCGGGCGGCGGAACAAACCTGCAGGCGCTTATCGACGCTGAAAAAAGCGGTGCAATAAAAAACGGTAAGATAACCTGCGTAATATCCTCAAAGGAGGGCGCTTACGCTCTTGAAAGAGCTAAAAATGCAGGCATAGATACTGTTGTTATCCCAAGAAAGGAATATGCAGACAGCAAGGTTTACAGCGAGGCTATACTTGCCGAGCTGAAAAAGCAGGAAGCTGACCTTATCGTTCTGGCAGGATTTATGATAATCCTTGACGAATGTGTTACAAAGGCTTATCCTTACAGGATAATAAACGTTCACCCTGCCCTTATCCCATCATTCTGCGGCGAAGGCTTTTACGGACTTAAAGTCCACGAAAAGGCGCTTGAATACGGAGTAAAGGTATCAGGTGCGACTATACATTTTGTAAACGAAGAGGCTGACGCAGGCGCTATCATTCTTCAGGGCGCAGTTGACGTTGCAAATGATGAAACTCCTGAAACCCTTCAGAAGAAGATAATGGAGAACGTTGAATGGAAGCTGCTGCCAAAGGCTGTTTCACTTTTCTGCGAGGACAGGATAACGATAAAAGACGGCAAAGCTTACGTTGACTATGAAGACTGATACAACCAGCACAGAAAAATTTTCGTGCAAGGCGGATATTTATGCCAAATACCGCCCTGCATATCCGAAAAAGATAACTGAATATATCAGCACTTTTATTACCGATCCACGCTCAACTATCGCAGACATCGGAGCAGGCACGGGGATATTTACAAAGTGCCTTTGCTATCTCGGCTGCAATATCATATGCGTTGAACCCAATACGGATATGCTGATGAAAGCGGCTGAAAATCTGTGCAATTATGAAAAAGTCACATTTGTAAGATCACCTGCGGAAGATACTATGCTTGCCGAAAACAGCGTTGATCTTGTTACGGCGGCGCAGGCTTTTCACTGGTTCGACGCTGAAAAGTTCAGGGACGAATGCAGACGTATTCTAAAGCCGGACGGCAAAGTAATGCTGCTGTGGAACACTATTGAAAACGGCTCTGAGCTTGTTTCACAGATCAATGATATCAGCAGCAGATACTGCGAGGATTTCCGTACAAGAAAAGGTCTTAACACTCCGCTTAACAAAAGCAGCGAGGTGCTGAGAAACTTTTTTACAGAGTTTGATACCATGATATTCAGAAATGACCTGCGGTATGATATGCAGGGATTTATAGGCAACAGGCTTTCACGCTCATACTCCCCTAAAGAGTCTGACGAAAACTATGAGCCGTATGTAAAAGAGCTTAAAATGCTTTTTGATAAACACTCCGCAGACGGTAAGATAACCGTCCCCAATGTGACCGAATGTTACATTGGCAGCGTATAAAGTATATTACACAGGAGGACAAATATATGAAAACACTTGATATCTATGAAGAGCTTAAAAGCAACTCTTATCCGGGCAGAGGCATTGTTATAGGCAAGTCTGCTGACGGAAAAAGCGCAGTTACAGCTTATTTCATTATGGGCAGAAGCGTGAACTCAAGAAACAGAGTTTTCACAGAAACTGAGGACGGCATAAAGACCGAGGCTGCAGATCCGAGCAAGCTTTCAGATCCGCACCTTATCATATACTCCCCTGTCCGTGTCCTTGGCAACAAGACTATCGTTACAAACGGCGATCAGACCGACACTATCTACGAGCTTATGGACAAGCAGCAGACTTTTGAACAGTCACTCAGAACAAGAGAGTATGAGGACGACGCTCCTAACTACACCCCTAGAATTTCAGGTATCATGCACGTTGAGAACGGCAAGTACAACTACGCTATGAGCATACTGAAATCAGCTGACGGCAACCCTGACTGCTGCGAAAGATTTACTTTCACATATACTGATCCTCTCGACGGTGTTGGTCACTTTATCCACACATATATGGGCGACGGAAACCCTCTGCCAAGCTTTGAAGGCGAGCCTAAGAAGATCAGTGTTCCGAATGACATTGATGAGTTTACCGCTAAGCTCTGGGACGCTCTTAACGAGGATAATAAGGTATCACTGTTCGTAAGATACATTGATATCGCAAGCGGCAAGGCTGTTTCAAAGATCGTAAACAAGTACAGCAAGTGATCTCATAAGCTGAACAAATAATAAAAATCAAAAAATAATTTTTCACGGAGGAAATAATATGGCAAATGAAATGCTTTTAAAGTATGGCTGCAACCCTAATCAGAAGCCTTCAAGAGTGTTTATGGAGGAGGGCAAGGATCTTCCTATCGAAGTTCTCAACGGCAAGCCCGGTTACATAAATCTTCTGGACGCTTTCAACGGCTGGCAGCTAGTAAGAGAGCTTAAAAGAGCAACAGGTATGTGCGCTGCAACTTCTTTCAAGCACGTTTCACCTGCCGGAGCTGCTATCGGCAGACCGCTCACAGAAACAGAAGCTAAGATCTACTTCGTTGATGATCTCGGCGAGCTTTCGCCTATGGCTTGCGCTTATGCAAGAGCAAGAGGTGCAGACAGAATGTCCTCATACGGTGACTTCATCGCACTTTCAGACGAGTGTGACGCTTGCACAGCAAAGATGATACAGAGAGAGGTTTCCGACGGTATCATCGCACCTTCTTACACAGACGAAGCTCTTGAGATACTCAAGTCAAAGAGAAAAGGCACATACAACATCATAAAGATCGACGAGAACTATGTTCCTGCCGAGATCGAAAGAAAGCAGGTTTTCGGCGTTACTTTCGAGCAGGGCAGAAATGAACTCAAGATCGACAATGATATGCTTGCAAATATCGTAACAGACAACAAGGATATCCCTGACGACAAGAAGGAAGACCTCGTTATCGCTCTTATCACACTTAAGTACACACAGTCCAACTCAGTATGCTATGTAAAGAACGGACAGGCTATCGGTATCGGTGCTGGTCAGCAGTCAAGAATACACTGCACAAGACTTGCAGGAAACAAGGCTGATACATGGTGGCTCAGACAGCATCCAAAGGTTCTCGGACTCCAGTTCGTTGACAACATCAGACGTCCTGACAGAGATAACACTATCGACGTTTATATTTCAGATGAATATATGGACGTTCTTGCTGAGGGCGAATGGCAGAAGATGTTCAAGATAAAGCCTGAGGTCCTTACTGCTGAGGAAAAGAAGGAATGGATCGCTAAGAACACAGACGTTTGCCTCGGTTCAGACGCTTTCTTCCCATTCGGCGACAATATCGAAAGAGCTAAGAAGAGCGGCGTAGCATACATTGCAGAGCCGGGCGGATCTATCCGTGACGATCATGTTATCATGACCTGCAACAAGTACAACATCGCAATGGCATTCACAGGCATCAGACTTTTCCACCACTGATAACATATGAAAATAGCTGAATTTTATCCGCAGCTTGAAGATTTTCTTATGTCCCATAACGGAGTTGAACAAGATCTCAAAAAAGAGTGGGGCTGGAAAAGATTTATGGTGCGTGGAAAGATGTTCTGCGCATTCTGCGGCGAGGATTCGGACAACACGCTTATAACCGTAAAGTCCGAACCTGATTTTAATATGCATATCCGTGAGCTTTATTAAGGCGATATAATCGAGGGGTACTATATGAACAAGATACATTGGAACTCAGTTTACCCAGACAGAAATGTACCTTATGAAGTGATACAGGATATGTGCGAACGTGGTTACAATTTGATACTGCACTCATTTTCCAAAAAGGTGCAGGCAGAAATAATTGAACAAAATAATAAAAATTAAGGAGAAGAGAATATGAAAAAGTTACTTATTGCTGCTGTAACAGCATCACTCGTTATGTCACTTTCAGCTTGCGGAGGTTCAGCTGATTCAAGTTCAGCTGCTGAGGAAGCAACAACAACCACTACAACAACTGCCGCTGAAACAACAACTACTACTGAAGCTGAAACAGAAGCTCCTGTTGAGAGCGCAGCTGATGATGAAAAGGCTGCTGACAGCGACATCGAGGCTGACATATCTGAGGCTGAAACTGATATCTCATCTGATTTCAGCGCCGGAAAATACTTCACACTTGAAGCTGACGAAACAAAGTGGAAAGTATCAGAGGACGCTCTCGGCAACACTACTGCGATCTATCAGGGTACAGATATCGAAAATGCAGCAAACACCTGCTCTATCATTATAAACAGTGAAGAGGCTGACGATCTTCCTGACTACACACTGGCTGAGCTTTCACCTACTTTCGTTCAGGCTATGGGACTTGGCGACGCTTTCACAGTAACAAATGAAGAGGAAACAACTTTCAACGGCTATGAGGCTTACGTTGTAACAGGTACTTATACACAGTCATCAGTAAACTTTGATCTGAAGATCATCCTTGCTAAGAAGGACACAAAGCTCCTTATCGTTTGCCCTATGTCTTATGATGCCTGCACAGAGGCTATGCAGGATGAGTTCAGCGCTGTTCTTGACACTATCAAGATCGTATAAAAACTGCTGACAGCATATTTTCCGACTGTCCCACAGACGGTCATATGTACAACAAGGAGGTAATTTTATGAACATATTAGTAGTTGGCGGAGGCGGAAGAGAACACGCTATCGTTATGAAGCTGGCTGAGTCCCCTAAGGTAGACAAGCTTTACTGCACTCCGGGAAACGGCGGTATCTCACGCTATGCGGAATGCTTTGACGTTGCCGCAACAGATATCGAGGGCGTTGTTGCTCTTGCAAAAAAGCTCAAAGTCGATATGGTAGCAGTCGCTCCTGACGATCCGCTCGTACTCGGTATGGTAGACGCTTTGCAGGCTGAGGGATTCAAGACTTTCGGACCTAAGAAGAATGCCGCAATTATCGAAGGCTCTAAGGTATTCTCCAAGGAGCTTATGAAAAAATACAACATTCCAACAGCTAAATATGAGGTTTTCACAAACAGTGATGACGCTATCGCTTATGTAAAGAGCGAAAATACCTACCCTGCTGTAATCAAGGCTGACGGACTTGCTCTCGGAAAGGGAGTTATCCTTGCTGAAAACGAGGAGGAGGCTGTAAAGGCTATCCACTCAATGATCGACGATCACCAGTTCGGCGAAAGCAGCTCAACTATCGTAGTTGAGGAATTCCTTACAGGTCCTGAGGTTTCTGTACTCTCATTCACAGACGGAAAAACTATCGTTCCTATGATCTCTTCAATGGATCACAAGAGAGCGCTTGACGGCGACAAGGGACTTAACACAGGCGGAATGGGAACTGTTGCGCCAAACCCATATTACACAGAGGATATCGCAAAGGAATGTATGGAGAAGATCTTCCTGCCGACAATGAACGCTATGAATGCAGAGGGAAGAACTTTTGAGGGCTGTCTGTATTTCGGACTTATGCTCACACCAAACGGTCCTAAGGTAATTGAATACAACTGCCGTTTTGGCGACCCTGAAACACAGGTAGTTCTGCCTATGCTGGACGGAGATCTCTGCGAGATATTCGAGGCTATTTATGACCACAGACTTGCTGACGTAAACATTGGCTGGAAGTCTGGCTACTGCACTTGTGTAGTAATGGCAAGCGGCGGATACCCACTCAGCTATAAAAAGGGCATTGAAATGAACGGTATGGACGACAAGGGACAGGTAGACGGCGCATTCGTTTACCATGCAGGAACAAAGTATGCAGACGGAAAGTTCTACACAAACGGCGGACGTGTACTCGGTGTTACCTGCAATGCATACACTCTCCAAGGCGCACTCGACAAGTCCTACGAGGCTGTATCAAAAATATCCTTTGAGGGAGCGCATTTCAGAAAGGATATCGGTCAGAGAGCTTTAAAGGCTGTTCCATCCGACCCACTGGAGCTTGAATATAAAGAGGATATGGAAGATTACATTGAGGAAAACGGAGTTTATCTCAGACAGTGATCTTAAAATAAGCAACAAAGGCTGTGCAGAAAATGCACAGCCTTATTTTTTTGTCTGCTTTGACGCAGCTTTTGAAAACATTTCTTTTGCGCCTGCCAGTATAAGAAATACGGCAAATCCTTTGCGTAGCAATGACGGATCAAGCTTATTTGCCGCAAAGCTGAATACAAGCACAGAAAACGCTCCTGCAAGTATGACCGAAAAAGCCTTTTTCCATTCCACAAGGCCATTTCTGCTGTGAAGAACAAGGCTCAGAACTGCTATGGGGACAAAAAAAACAAGGTTTATGCCCTGAGCCTGAAGCTGAGGCATTCCCGCAAAGATAGTAAGATACATTATCAGCACCATTCCTCCACCTAACCCCATTGATGCAAACACACCTGTGAGGAATGATACTACGCATATTGTTACCCAGCTCATAACTATCTGAGTACAAGCAGTCTGATGCCTGCGGCTATCATGACTGCGCCGAATATTCTTTTCAGCAGCTTGTTTGATATCTTTTTCATAAAAAATGCCCCTGCTGCCGCCCCTGCAAGTCCGCAAGGCACAAACTTCCATGCGCTTTGAATATCAAGACTTCCAAAGGAAAAGTAAGTAACACTGCTTATAAGCGAAAGTGCGAGGGTAATGGCTATGGAGGTAGCATGAGCGCTTTTTTCTTCCATGCCGCCCGACTGCAGCATAGGCACAGCGATCATTCCGCCTCCTGAGCCGAATAACCCGTTTGCAGCCCCTGTGATAATGCCTGTTACGGCAGAATGAGCTGAACCTTTAAGTTTCTTCATAAAAATACCTCCTGCAAAATACCATTAGCAGTATTATTTGCAGAAGGCAGAGGATTTATGCGTTTGCGGTTATTGCATTTTCTATTGGAGTTTTAAGTCTTCCGCAGAAGAATTTTACTACAACTCCTGTCAGCAGAGCGGATATTACTGTACCCTCTCTTGTGCCGACAATAGAAAAATCAAAGAATATAAGCGAAAGTGCCACCGACATGATAACGCAGGCAACGTCAAAAGCTATTTTTACATTTCCGAAATTTTTATTGATAACGTCCGACACAGCTTTTACAAAAGCTTCTCCTGAGTTCATTATCACGTTGGCAATGACGGAAAGTGCTACGCCGAAGCCGAGTATCACTATGCCGATAAGTATCATTGCTATTCTGACGGGATATCTTGTCACCGGGATAAAAGACGTACACCACATTCCGAAATCGGTAAAGTAACCGAAAAGGAATGACAGCGGTATTTGCAGCAGTTGTATAAGCTTGAAATTCTTACGCAGCAAAAGTATCTGTCCCAGTATCAATACACAGTTCCAGATTATGAGCCAGCTGCCGAGCGTCAATGACGAAAACTTGCTGCTCATTACATTTGCGACCGATGAGATAGGCGACACACCAAGCTCTCCACGCTTTGTGAACGCCACTCCAAGTGCTGAAAAGAAAAGGCTTATTACCAGCAGGATATATCTTTTCAGTATCTCGTTTTTTGAGGTTCTTCCCTTGATGACCTCTGTTTCTTTCATTTTAATACATCTCCGTCTAAATAATATTACCTTTTAATTATATCACTCGAAAAAACAAAAATCAATTATTTTTCCAGTTCATTACATATATTTGTGTAATGTAAAAGGCATAATGTACTTGAAATTTTCATAAAATTGTGTTATTATACTATCATACTAAGTATATCAAATTAGTATTATTTAAAGGAGGCTTGCTGGAATGCAGTATAATATAAAAAAGCTTGAAGAAAATATCACGGATATCATAGCCGAATCACAGCTTAAACTTGGGTACACAGATAATGCGCTTTCGCTTTATTACACACCGCAGTCTATGGCGCTTATCGTAGGCGGTGAAAATGATATCGGAAAGATAACCTCAGCTGTGAACGGATATGTTACGGACTATCTCGGCAGACTTGAATGCATATTTGAAGATGACAGATATGTTGTGACAATACCCGCTGAGGGAGTTGAGTATGTACACAACAACGTTCAGCCAAGTGATTTTCTGAAAGAGTTTATCGGAGCAGTAAATGATGGCTGCTCAATGGAAAAAGCTATTGATATTTTCCGCAAACATTCACAAAGTGCAGTTATTGAAAAGGCAGAGGACGATGAATTTGATGTTCTCGCATATTTCAGCAACGAAAAGCCTGACAAATTTCTCTACTGTTTAGCTGACGATCTGGGCGGCATAACCTATCACCGTTTTACCCGTCAGGATTATGAAAGCATTTTCCACGCAGAATGATCATTTATTTAATATACGCACAAAAGCGGCAGTCCGTAACGAACTGCCGCTTTTGCATTTATAGGGGATCAAATTTTATTTTTACTTTTTACTCGCCGAAACCGTCCTCGAACATTCCTGCGATCTCATCAAGAACTGCCTGCTCGTCTGCGCCGTCACACACGATCTCTACCTCGCAGCCTTTCTTCATGCAGGCTGACATTATCTGCATAGGAGCTTTTGCCTTTACAGTTTTGCCGTTTGCGTTAAGTGTTACTTCGCAGTCAGGGTGTGCCTTTACTGCCTTTGCGAGAATACCTGCCGGACGCATATGAAGTCCCTGCTCGTTGATCACTGTTACTACCTTTGATACCATAATATATCTCTCCTTTTAAATAATTTAGTTTTATTTGATTGATTTATGCTTCCTTTGAAACCTTCTTCTTGAGCAATGCAAGAAGCAACATTCCGATAAATGAACCTATGGCAAGTGACAAAATGTAAAGCGGCCAGTTTCCTACTACTGCGAAAACGAATATTCCGCCGTGAGGAGCCATAAGTGTGCAGTTAAAAGCCATTGAAAGTCCGCCAGCTGTTGCCGCACCGATAAGGCAGGCAGGGATAACTCTGAGCGGATCGGCTGCTGCGTATGGGATAGCGCCCTCTGTAATAAAGCTGAGTCCCATGATGTAGTTTACAGGACCGTTCTTGCGCTCTTCCTCTGTCCATCTGGACTTGAAGAATGTTGTTGAAAGTGCAATAGCGATCGGAGGAACCATTCCGCCTATCATTACTGCCGCCATAACGTCGTAGCTACCCGATGCGATAGCAGCCGTTCCGAAAACATACGCTGCCTTGTTGAATGGTCCGCCCATATCAATGGACATCATACCGCCGAGGATACAGCCGAGGACTATCTTGCTGGAGCTTCCCATGCTTTCGAGGAAGTTTGAAAGTCCTGTATTTATCATACCCATGAACGGGTTTACAGCGCACATTATAACAGCTATTATGCCAAGACCCGCAAGAGGATATATCAGAACAGGCTTGATGCCGTTAAGTGCCTTTGGCATTCTGTCGCAGAGTTTTTCAACTGCCAACATAAGAAATCCGCCGACAAATCCTGCAAGGAGCGCACCGAGAAATCCTGACGGCACATCACCTGTAAGCTTTCCAAAGGTCGAACCTGTTGACGCAAGATATCCGCCGACCAGACCTACCAGAAATCCCGGTCTGTCTGCAATGGAAAGCCCGATATAACCTGCAAGCACAGGTATCATAAAGTTGAATGCATATCCGCCTATGGTCTTGAAGAATGCAGCCGCTGCGGTATAAGTACCAAATTTATCGTTCTGCGGAGCGCCTGCGATAGTGTCGATGAGGAACGCAAGGGCAATAAATATACCGCCTGCTACCGTGAACGGCAGCATATTGGAAACACCGTTCATAAGGTGCTTATACATCTTTCTGCCAAAGCTTTCGCCGTCTGAGCCGCTGTCGGAGGCTTTCTCACCCGAATGATGATAGATAGGTGCGTCGCCTGCCTCGATGCGGTTTATAAGCCCTTCCGAAATCTTTATTCCGTCAGATACCTTTGTGCGGATTACCTTTTTGCCGTCAAAGCGTGACATTTCAACTGTCTTGTCTGCGGCAACGATTATTCCGTCGCACTCTGCGATCTCTTCCTTGGTAAGAACATTCTTTGCTCCGCCCGAACCATTGGTTTCGACCTTTATAGTTATGCCCAGCTTTTTACCTGCCTTTTCAAGAGCCTCGGCAGCCATATAGGTATGAGCTATACCGGTCGGACAAGCCGTTACTGCAAGCACCTTGATACGCTCGTCAGACTTTACCCCTTCCTTTGGTTCATCAGGGAATTTCTCATTTTCCATATCGTCGATTATTTTGAGAAACTCATCTTTATCCTTTGCATTTATAAGCTTTTCTCTGAAATCCTCGTCCATAAGGATAGTCATAAGCCTTGAAAGCACCTCAAGGTGAACATCTCCGTTATTTGGAGCAGCTATCATAAACAGAAGATTTGACGGCTCATCGTCCATAGCCTCATAATCTACGCCGTTTGGAACTGTCATTGCTGCAAGGGACGGAGCTTTTACAGCTGTGCTTTTTGCATGAGGGATAGCTATACCCTCACCGACAGCGGTAGAACTCATTTTCTCTCTTGCAAGTATTCCCTTTTTATATTCCTCTCGGTCTGCGATATTTCCGCCCTTGACCTGAAGGTCAACAAGCATTTCTATCGCTTCGGCTTTATTTTTCGGAGCAGCATCAAGCTGAATACTGTCCTTTTTCAGTAAATCAACAATTCGCATAAATATCCCTCCGTCAGTAATTTTTATTTTTAGTTCAGCTGTTCAAGCAGTCTGAAAATATCATCTTTCTGAGCAAGTCCGTCTGAAAAGGCTGTTGCACCGCCTGTGGCTGTGCCAAGCTTGAGAGCATATTCATAGTCGCCCTGCTGACAGCCTGCAATAAATCCTGCTACCATTGAGTCGCCTGCGCCTACTGAATTTTTTACTGTTCCCTTGCATACACCGCAAACGTGAACTTCTCCGTCCTCATCGATAAGGACTGCTCCGTCACCTGCCATTGAGATAAGAACATTTACTGCACCCATTTCTTTGAGCTTTTTAGCGTACATCACTATCTCCTCAACAGTTGTGAGCGTTACACCGAACATTTCGCCAAGCTCATGATTATTCGGCTTGATAAGGAAAGGCTTGTATTTAAGCACATTCAGCAGAAGATCCTTTGTTGCGTCAACCACCGCTCTGATATTTCTTCCTGAAAGATATTCAAGTATCTTTTCGTAAATATCTGACGGCAGCGTATTTGGTATACTTCCTGCAAGCACCAGCGTATCTCCGTCCTTAAGCTCGTCAAGCTTTTTATAAAGCTCTGCGATAGCCTCTTCCGTTATCACAGGACCTTGTCCGTTAAGCTCTGTTTCCTGTGATGCTTTTATCTTTACATTAATTCTTGAAAAGCCGCTGTGGAGCTGAACGAAATCAGTTTCAACGCCTTTTTCCTTTACGCCGTCCTCTATTGCCTTGCCTGTAAAGCCTGCCACAAATCCAAGTGCCTTTGACTTAATCCCAAGCTCTGAAAGGACTATGGAAACGTTTATTCCCTTTCCGCCGAAATAAATTTCCTCAGATCTTGAACGGTTTACTCCGCCCACGTTCATATCGTCTGTATGAACAACGTAGTCTATTGCCGGATTGAATGTTACTGTATATACCATTTATAAAACCTCCTTGATATCTGCCTCTTTAAGATACTTTTTATCTGTCAGCCTGTCTGTGATTATCTTCGCTCTGCTGAGTTCAGCAAACCTTACCGAAGTGACCTTATCGAACTTTGAATGATCTGCCAGCACGAAAACCTCTTTGCTGCGGTTTATTACCGCTCCCTTTACGACCGCCTCATTGTTGTCTGGTGTTGTAAAGCCTGCATAAACAGATATGCCGTTCACTCCCATAAAGCACTTTGAAAAGTTGTACCGCTGGAGTGAAATAACGCACTCTGCGCCGATTATAGCCTCTGTCGTAGGCTTTATCTCCCCTGCCGGTATATAAACTCTGAACCCTCGCTGTGCAAGCTTTTTGGCATTTATAAAGCCGTTTGTCACAAAGGTCACATTCTTCGCCTGAATAAATTCGATCATCTTTTCGGTAGTTGTGCCTGCGTCGATATAAACGAAATCGCCGTCGCTTATAAGATTCGCCGCATACTGTGCAACAGCAGTTTTTTCATCAACGAACAAAGCTGACTTTTCCTCAACGTTATGTTCAAACCTCAGAAAATTCTCGTTGACCTCAATAGCACCACCGTGAACTTTCGTGATAAGTCCCCTCTCAGCCAGCTGGTTAAGATCCCTGCGGACAGTTGATTCAGATGCGTCCAATATGACGCACAGGTCGCTCAGCTTTACGCTGTGCTGCTGTTTTATGGTTTCAAGAATAATTGAATGTCGTTCTTCAGTAAGCATTTTAAAACCTCTCAGAATGTTTTATATGTTTTGTTCTGTCATTATAATAGCACACCTTTTCATAGAAATCAAGCATTTTCATTCATTTTCTTTCAAAACATTTCATTTTTAGTCATATGCATAATTTCAAGACATCATTTTTGTGCATAATAAACACAAATTCAAATTAATTTATATATACGTTTGTAGTCAAGCTGAACGTTTGTGATTTTTATGATTTATTCAGTTTGAAATCAGTCATAATCATTCTTGTATTCAATCACAATGCGTCACACGATAAAAGCAAACTGACCGTCACAATATTATATCATGACGTTTTTTGAAAGATTTGTTGAGCGTTTTTTCACCCGCAGAAAAATTACGAAATATAATATACTTATAAGATTATTATGCCCTTGATATAAGTTTAAAACTTTTGATATTTTAACATATTGTGCCGTGAACCTAAAAATTTTAACGAAATCATTCTTGTTACAAAAAACGTTTTCGATATTTGTGTAAAATATGCATTGAAAAAAAGACGGATTTAGTTTATAATTAGAAAAGATTATTACAGATATTATAAATTTGTTTATGTGGTGAAATTATATAATATTGAATAAGGTGTTGCCATGAAAAAAACTAAAAAGCTTGATTTTACTTTTTCAACTTTTGATAAGGTCACCGAAAAGACCGTATATCAGATCGGTATGATCGGCTGTCTGGCAGGTCACATTATTTATCTGATAATGTTCAAAATGCTGGGTGTCACACCCATGGTGAAATATAATTATTTCAGCGTTACTTTCTATGTTACTATGTATCTTCTTGTAACGAAGTTTAAGCGGCGCAATCCTATCATACTTATTTCAATGCTGGAATTTGTGATCCATTCCTGTATGTGCATATACTATATGGGCTGGAATTTAGGATTTGCGATGTTCATGCTTTTCATCGTGCCGATACCATTCTTTATGCCGATGAAACGCCTGTCCGTCCCTTATGCCATATCTGTGGTTGACATAGTTATTTTCGTTGTCATGAAGCTGTATATGTCCAACAAGGAAGGTATCTATCTTTTCGATAATATCAGAATAAATAATACAATTTATCTGCTGAATATGTTCTTTGGCTTTCTTATTATCACCTACGTTTCCTCGATCTATATGGTAAACAGGGAAACTACTCATTATAAGCTCAAAGCCAAAAACGAAAGCCTTCAGAAGCTTGCCTCTGTCGATCCCCTTACTCAGCTTTTCAACAGACGTGCAATGATGGATTTTCTGCGAATGATACAGTATGCAAGTACGCAAAATCAGAATTCCTATATCATCGGACTTGGAGATATCGACGATTTCAAGCGTGTGAATGATACCTACGGTCACGATACCGGTGATGAAGTTCTTAGAGCAGTTTCAAAGATCATGACCGACTGCGTTCCTGCTGAGGGTTATGTGTGCCGCTGGGGCGGTGAGGAATTTCTTTTCGCTATCCCGTCTATCGGACTTGAAGAGGGCAAAAATATTGCGGAAGAGATAATCAGACGTATCCATAACTACGATTTCTGTGAAAACGGAAAACAGTTCAGGATATCAATGACCTTGGGCATATGTGAAGCAGGTGCCGGAGAGAACTTTGAAAAGTACATCACACTTGCAGATAACAGACTTTACAAGGGCAAGAAAAACGGTAAAAATCAGGTCATCAGTTCCGACTGATATTCTTGACCAAAAAGCAAAACAAAAGCTAAGCCGACGGATAAAATTTCCGCCGGCTTTTTTGCAGCATATATCACTATAAATATAAAAGGCAATGCCCGACTTTTGTCCGACATTGCCTTTGTTTTGTGCTTTATTATACGACCACTGTTGGCTTGCGTTTATCTGCCGACGGAGGTGCAAATATCACATCTGCTCCGCTGTCGTCCGAACCATTGGTATTGACCTGATTTTCAAAACCTTCCTCGGTCATATAGATCATATCGTAATAGATTATCGCATTTGATATATCTATACGCTCATCTGCGTAATTTGAGTAACCCGATATGTAATCATCATCTACCAGTCCGTCATTTATTCGTGCGTCACAGGCCGCCTGTCCGTAGGTTTCGTCCTCATAGACCTTGTATTCTCCGTCCTTTTGTTCATCGTAAACGGGGTTCGGACTATCCTTATAGACTTGATTGCACGGCACTGTTTTTACCACATTCTCGTAGTCAGTAAGATCAAAATATGTGTTCTTCTGGCTGTCATAGTAGATCGAATCAGTAATAAAGTTTCCGTTCGGGAAGATAACTACATTTTCCTCGTCCTCGCCGAATGAGAAAATGTCATGACCGAGAGCGTACTTGTTCTCAAAGCCGAACATATTTCCCAGAGTTGGCTGAACATCATACATACCCATTACCTTTGTGATCTCCTTTGGCTCATAGCCACCGTCCTTAGACCAGATAATGAAAGGTACTTTTCTGTTGATGTTGTAATAGAAATCATCTATCGGAACATATCCCTCGTCACCCTCAGAACGTACTGTCTTTGTGAACGGATCGTAGTTAAGATAATATTCATACTCAGATTCCTTTACCTTTGCGTCATGGTCGCCATAGATAACAACTACTGTATTGTCTAGCAGACCCTCTTCATCAAGCTGCTCCATAAACTGACCGATAGCCTCGTCAGCATAGTGAACTGATTTCAGATAAGAACCAAGCTTTTTGCCTTCAAGGAAAGGCGCTGAAACCTCTTCATAAAGACCTGTTTCCTCGTTATATTTCTTGTACTTGAAGTCAACGTCAAGGTCGCTTACACGCTCGATATCCGTAAAAGGTGTGTGGTTGGTCAGCATAAGGAATGCGCCGTACCATTTTTCGTGCTGTGAATTTATCTCCTTTACCTTAGGCACTGCCTGTCTGAAGAAAGATTTATCCGCAAGTCCAAGACCGATAGTTTCGTCAATATCGAAATCGGTAGTGTAATTGTAGAACTTATCATATCCGAGAGAATTGTGAAGATTAAGTCTGTTCCAGTATGAACCGTTGTTGCCGTGCATACTGAAAATGTAGTAGCCCTGATCTTTCAGCATCTTCTGAGTTGTTGTGTAATCTCTGTCCCAGTAGTTTATCGCAACTGTACCGCTTGACGCAGGCATAAGCGATGATGCGAAAGTAAATTCACTGTCTGAGCTTGTTCCAACGCTTTCCTGTGCGTAGAAGTTTGAGAAGTAAAGTCCCTCTTTAGCAAGCCTGTTAAGGTTCGGAGTAAGCTCCTCACCATTTATATAGGTATCAAGAGTGAACTGCTGAACGCTTTCTGCGTGGATAACAATGACATTCTTATCCTTGAAAATGTCTGAATATTCATTGTTCTTCTTTTTGGTTTCCTCGCTGTTCTCGTCCTTTTCGTCATAGAACTCATTGAAAGCGTCACGCTTTTCCTCATAGCCGAACATCATATTTATCTTTGAATATGTGCAGCTTACAACGTCGCTGAGCTGATATGTATACATACCGAATGTACCGAGAACATACTCTCTGTTCCACTGTTTTCTCAGACGTGAATAGTCAGTTCCCGTCAGAGTCGAACAGAAGATACCTGCAATAACAAGTGAAACGCAGAATGTTCCAACAGCATATTTTCTTCTCTTGCGCTTTTCCTTGTTCTGTGACTGATAATCCCTTGTGCGGCGCTTTAAAAGTATGTATGTTACTATAAGCGCAGGTATTGTCCAAAGGAATATCAGATCCTTTGGTTCAAGGATATTTTCAGTTACGGCATCCATAACTCCACCAAGCTGTGAGGCTGTGGAAATAAGTGAAACCGAGATGAACGATTTATAGTTCGTGTAGTAGATCGAATTTCCCGCACAGAGGACAGAGAAAATTATATCCACTATCATAAGGTATATGAACTGTCCTTTAGGCTTTTTAAATATGTATGAGATCATTGCGAATAAAAGCATTACCGCCACGTCAGCCATAAGCGGCTTTATCTGGCTGTAAGCGAAACGCACCGTAAACGCTCTCAGAAGAAATGCGTTTATAACAGACACAAGAACAAACGTCAGAAGTAAAATATTGTCTTTAAAATATCCGCCCATAAAGCTGCGGATCTTAGCAATAACCTTACTCATTCTTAATCTCCTTTTCAACAAAAAATTATATCTTTATCCTAATTCTAGTTTTTATATCTTCGGCATAAAGCCGTTATTCATTTTTGCACATAAGTAATATTCTAATACTTTTTGTGCGATATGTCAAGTAAAGCGCTGTTAAATTCAGCAATATTAATAAAAATTTAAGCTGTTCATACCATTTCGTCAATAAATGATACTGAGGCAGATATACTTAAATAATATACTTTCATCTTCGCATATACCGCCCCCTGTGGTCAGCCGCCATATTATATTTTAGCACTATTTTTTACAAAGTCAACAAAAAACGAGCAATTTTCAGAAAACTATCACAAGAAAATAGCGGCAGTCAAAACGTTGGTTTTCTTTGTAGGAAGAATATAATTTATTTAATGACTTTGATTAAAACTATTTAATTTGTCGAAATTTATGTAAGGTTTGTGAAAAAAATTGATTTTATTTTTGCAATGAGATATAATTTAATTGTATTAATTTTTACTTTGGCTGACTATTCAGCCATATGATAGGAAAGCGGAGGATTTACAATGATAAAACTCATTGCAACAGACCTTGACGGCACTATGCTGGACGACAGAAAGAATATTCCAAAGAATTTTGACGCTGTACTTAGCGACCTCAGCAAGAAGAAGATCCGCTTTGCCGTATCCAGCGGAAGAAGCTTCTGCACGCTGAAAAATCAGTTTCAGAAGTATCTTGACGATCTGATATTTATATGTGATAACGGCGCATATGTTTATGACAAAGGCGAGATCATCTCGACCTCTGTTCTCCCACATGACGCAGTTGTCAATATTATAAGATTTTGCGAAAAGCTTGGACTTACTGTCCTGCTCTGCGGCAAAAAAGCGACTTGGCATAACGCAGAAAAGGCATCACATTGTGCGGAGATAGCCAACTACTATGTAAATCAGGTCAAGCTTGATGATCTTACCGCTTTTGATGACGACATTTTCAAGATCGCCATTTTTGAAGAAAACGGAATCGAAGAAAGCGCTTACCCTCTTTTAAAGGATAAATACGGCAATTACTTCAATGTTCAGCTTTCAGGCAGATTTTGGGTAGATATAATGAACCTCGGAATAACTAAAGGAACGGCTCTTCACAACGTGCAGAACCGCCTTGGCGTAAATTATGAGGAAACTATGTCATTCGGCGATTACCTCAATGATATTGAAATGCTGGAAAATTCCTATTACAGCTTTTCTATGGAAAACTCCCACGCTCTCGTCAAAAAGGCTGCAAACTTCTCGACAGGCTCAAACAATGACAACAGCGTTATGACGGAGATAATAAAGCTTTGTCTTAACTGATATATGTTCACTGAAGCATCGGTAATACCGATGCTTTTTTATGCTCTTTTTCTTTCTCTGTCTATCATATCATAATGACGGTCTATCGCCCTGCGGCAGTCCTCGCTTTTACGATGAACGACCGCCTCGCATATATCCCTGTGCGACTGTCTGAGTTCAGCCTTTGTTTTTTCATCAGCACTGCGCAGCACATCGTCTATCCAACCTCTGTACACGTCGGATATCGCATCCATAAGTTCTATCCAGAAACGGTTCCCCGTTGCGTGTATTAGCATATAATGAAAGGCTCTGTCCGCATCGGCTTCGTCCTTTTCATCACTGTTTTCAAATGCCTCTGTAAATATATCGGGTATTTCATCACCGCTGTCTATTATCATCTGACAGACCGCTTTATCCATACTTCGCCTGAAATCACATATCTCTTCGGGACTTATCCTGTTCAGAAGTATAAGCATATTTATCATATCCGAAAGCGCCTTTGATATATTTCCCGAAAGATAGTTTCCCGAACCATGCCTGCTCTCCACCGCTCCCATATTTTCAAGGGTACGGAGAGCTTCTCTTGTGGAATTTCTGCTTATGCCCAAAGTCAGAGCGATAGCACGTTCGGTCGGTATCTTATCCCCGATATTCAGCTGACGGCTCTCCACAAGCCCGCATATATAATCTATTGCTTTTTTGTATTCCTTATTCTCATTCATTTTAGTTCTCCGAACGATACAGCTTAAAATAACTGTGCGAAGACTGACGCACCGACTACTGTCAGCAGTCCTGCAACAGCAATGGAAAGACTGCTCATTGCGCCCTCTGTTTCACCCATTTCCATAGCTCTTGAAGTTCCCACAGCGTGAGATGATGTGCCGATAGCTATTCCCTTTGCCACTGGTTCTGTTATCCTGAAAAGCCTGCATATCATCGGCGCAGCAACGTTGCCGAGAACGCCTGTGATAAGTATTATTGCGGTAGTTATGGTAACATATCCGTCAAGCTCCTCCGAAACGCCTATTCCTATTGCGGTGGTTATAGACTTCGGCAGGAATGTTACATACTCCTTATGATCCAGTCCGAGAACAGCAGCCATAACAAGTATACTGCAAAGGCTTGCCGCAACTCCCGAACATATGCCTATCATTATCGCCTTGATATTTTTCTTCAGCAGCTCAAGCTTTTCATAAAGAGGTATAGCAAGGCACACCGTTGCAGGCGTCAGCAGGTAGCTTATATACTTTGCCCCTGTATAATATGTATCATAATTTATGTCCGAAACAACAAGTATAACAATAACAAGTGCTATTGATATCAGCAGCGGATTAAGTATTCCGAACTTAAACTTTTTATTTATGACCATTCCGATACCATAGGCACATATACTCAATGCAACTCCGAAAAATACGGAGTTTTCAAAAAAATCAGCCATTTTCCACACTTCCTTCCGCTGTCTGAGCCTTTTTTCTGCGTCTGATAATAAGCTGCGTTACACAGCCGGAAACTGCCATAACTATAAACGTAGACAGGACAGTTATAGCCGCATATGACCATATGCTTGGTTTAATTATCTTCCACACGGTAATAAGACCGACAGCCGACGGGATAAACATTATCGGCATTATCTCAATAAGAAACATCGAGGTTTCTTTCACTGATTCGATCTTGATAACTCCGCTGCATAATCCTGACAGCATTATTACAAGTCCATATATGCTTGCCGGCACAGGGAGAGGGATAACTGCGTTAAGGATCTCGCCTATAAACGATATGATAAGTATTATCCCGAACTGTTTAAGATACTTCATAATATCACTCCATAAATAATTGGTACTACCAATTATTTTACCACATTACGCATAAAGTGTCAATAAATAAGAGGTCTGCATATTTCACTAATCTTGCTGTTGATTTACAGAAAAATGCGGTAATATTGACAACAGAATAATTTCAGTACACAGCTGGATTTAACAAAAAACATAAGCAGTACAAAAAAACGTACTGCTTATGTTAGATGATATGCTTATTTGCTTTCCCAGTAATCTTTTATAGCCTTTTCGTCAAGATCTTCCCCGATAACGATGAAAACCTCCTGTCCGTTCTCGATAGGCTTTACTGTAATATTTGTATGCCCGCTGCTCCTTACGGCATTAAGCTCTGCCCACTTACCGCCCTCCGCAGGCATAAAGCCTTTGATACGGAAGATATTGCCGAAGCTGCCGTCCTCTATAAGCTTTCTTGCCTTTTCCTCAAAAACATCTATCGGCATACGGATATTCATAAAGTAAAGTGAACTGAATGCTTTTCCCTCATCTATCCACTTCTTTTCATATGCCCCAAGTTCATAGCCGCTTTCGGCAATGCTTTCAATATCCTCATCGGTAAACTTGTCCCAATCCTTGCAGAGTATCTTGCCGTCGATATCACCGCTTATATTCAGCCTGTTCATAACACTTTTTATATGTGCAACTGTTTTTTCGACCTCCTGCTCATCAAAAAGCTGGCACTTGCTGAGAACTATCTTACCTGCATTGGCAAGCTGTGACGCAAAAAGAAAATCTGCCGTTTCCGACATATCTCTGTCAAGCCCTGCGTCAGCTATGCATATAACGCTGCCTATCTCAAACCACCTGTCGAGAGGTTCTTCCCTTATAACGTCGAAAAACTCATCAATATCATATATGCCCGACGGCTCGACTATTACTCTGTCAAAACCCTGCATACCCATTGAAATAAGCTTTGTTTTAAATCTTCTTTTGTGGCAGTCCTTATCGTATGCGGCAGATACCATTTCTATCTCGCAGTTATCCGACATAAGATCCTGCAAAAGCATTCTGTCAACATTTACTGCGCCGAAATCATTTTCCAGTATGCATATCTTTTTCCCTTTATCAAGAAAATGCTTTGCATACTTTCTTATAAACGTAGTTTTTCCCGAACCGAGAAAGCCTGTTATCAAGTCAATTTTAATCATTTATTATCAGTTTACTCCTGCTATTCTGCAAGCACTTTTTCGATCTCAGCTATCTCTTCATCTGAGAGATCAAGTTTATTCACGCAGGCAACATTATCTTTTATCTGTTCGGGGCGGCTTGCACCGATAAGAACTGTTGTGACAGCCTTGTTATGCAGCACCCATGAAAGTGCCATCTGCGAAAGTTTCTGTCCTCTTTTTGCGGCGATATCATTCAGCTTGTTAAGCTTTGTCAGCATTTTCTCATCAAGCTGATCCCCTATCCAAGTCGCACCCTTTCCTATTCTTGAATCTTCAGGAATGCCTTTCAGATATCTGTCAGTAAGAAATCCCTGATAAAGCGGTGAAAATACTGCAAGACCTATGCCGTTTTCAGCTGCGTAATCATCAAGCTTGTCGTCCTCTATCCAGCGATTGAGCATTGAATAGGACGGCTGATTGACAATAAACGGAGTTTTAAGCTCTCTGAATATCTCCTGCATCTCCTTAGTCTTTTCAGTTCCGTAATTGGATATTCCCACATACAGCGCCTTGCCCTGCCTTACTGCATTATCAAGGGCCAGTGCAGTTTCTTCAAGCGGTGTTTCCGGATCATAGACATGATGATAGAATATATCCACATAATCAAGTCCCATACGCTTTAAGCTCTGATCCAGCGAGGCGGTAAGATATTTTCTTGAACCGTTCCTGTCGCCGTAAGGCCCTGCCCACATCTCATAACCTGCCTTTGTGGAAATACAAAGTTCATCACGGAATTCTCTCATACCACGATCAAGTATTCTTCCGAAATTCTCCTCTGCGCTGCCGTTATAGGGATTTCCATAGTTATTTGCAAGGTCAAAATGATTTATGCCTGCGTCGAATGCAGTATGCACCATATTCTCCATATTGGCAAAATTGCCGTTATGACCAAAATTCTGCCAAAAGCCTAATGACACAGCAGGAAGCTTCAATCCGCTTTTGCCGCATCTGTTATATACCATTTTCTCATATCTTTTATCGTCGGGCATATACATAAAATTTCCCTCCTTATACTAATAATACCGCACAAGAAACAGTTTCTGCGTTTTTGTGCGGTATGTGGTTTATCTGAATTAAAGCTTTGTTTCTACGAAAATATCGTAAATAGCCTTGTTTGCAGTTTCAAAATCCTCTTCTGCAACGCCTACTATGATATTAAGCTCGCTTGAACCCTGATCTATCATCTTTACGTTTACATGAGCGTGTGCAAGTGCAGAGAAAATTCTTCCCGCTGTACCTCTGTTGGACTTCATTGCACGTCCAACGACTGCGATAAGAGCAAGGTCTGTTTCAATGTCGATAGTGTCAGGGTGGCAGTTTCTGTGGATACCTGCCATGATCTCCTGCTCCTTATCTGCGAACTCAGCCTGATGAACAACGATAGACATTGTATCTATACCTGAAGGCATATGCTCGAAACAGATACCGTTCTTCTCAAATACTTCAAGGACCTTTCTGCCGAAACCGATCTCAGCATTCATCATATCCTTTTCAATATTGATTACGGTAAAGCCCTTCTTTCCTGCGATACCTGTGATAGTGTAAGCAGGCTTCTGAGAAGTTGACTCAACGATCATTGTTCCAACGTCCTCAGGTCTGTTTGTGTTCTTTATATTTATCGGGATACCTGCTTTTCTAACCGGGAAGATAGCGTCCTCGTGGAGAACTGTCGCACCCATATATGAAAGCTCTCTGAGTTCCTTATATGTGATAGTTGTGATAGGTGCAGGATCATCGATGATCCTAGGATCACAGGTCAGGAAGCCTGAAACGTCTGTCCAGTTTTCATAAAGATCGGCATTTACAGCAGCTGCAACGATAGAACCTGTTACATCAGAACCGCCTCTTGAAAAAGTCTTGATAGTGTCGTTAGGCATAGAACCATAGAAACCAGGAACTACTGCGTTATCAAGCTCAGCAAGTCTTGCTGAAAGAGCCTTGTTTGTTCTCTTTGCGTCGAACTGACCCTGCTCATTGAAGTAGATAACATCTGCAGCGTCTACAAAATTATATCCGAGATAGTTTGCAAGCACGATACCATTGAGGTACTCTCCTCTTGACGCAGCATAATCTCTTCCTGCCTTACCGATAAAGCAAGCCTTTATCGTATCAAATTCGCTTTCGAGAGAAAGATCAAGTCCAAGCTCTGAAATGATGCCGTAATATCTTTCCTTGATCGCCTTGAACTCATCTGAAAAATCCTTGCCCTTAGCTGCGCTGTCATAGCAGCTGTAAAGCATATCTGTTACCTTGATGTCGCTGGCATATCTCTTACCAGGTGCAGACGGTACAACAAATCTTCTTGCACTCTCCGCAGTGATGATCTCCTTGACCTTCTTGAACTGCTCTGCGCTGGCAAGTGAGCTTCCGCCAAATTTTACAACTTTTGTCATTGTATTAACCCCCGAAAATAAATTATAGTATAGATATAATGAAACCGAATATCTTTTCAAATTTTCAAACATTTCACTTATCAAACAAGTACAATAACAAGTATACAAAATTGCGCAAAATAAGTCAATGTGCAAATAAGCGAAATTTTCGCATATTTTTAGTGTATCGTTGTGAAATACGCTTGTATTTCAGTGACGGACATCGCAAGTTACTTTAATTTGTCGCATTCAAGCAGCTTATAAACTATGCTGCCAGATGAAAGAGATGCTGGAAGGTCGATTATACGCTGATTATCCGAACCTCTGAACGCAAGGCTTATGTTTTTGCGTTCAAGAATGAATTTGCCGTCCACCAGAACGTCTATCATAGAAAGCAGTTCGTCTGTGACCTCACATCTTGCTCTGCTTTCTTTCAGAAGATCCTCTTCAAGAGTATATCCCGTATAGCACCATATGCTTTTATTCGGATACATCTCCCTTACCTTTTTAATAAAAGGCAGCAACGCCCGCTGATTTGACTGCTCCAAAGGCTCCCCGCCAAGCAGGGTAAGTCCGTCGATATAATCAGGAGCAAGCATTTCAAGTATCTCCTGCTGAGTCTGCTCTGTGAATGGCTTTCCGTAGTTGAAATCCCAAGTCATTTCATTAAAGCAGCCTTTGCAGTGATGAGTACAGCCCGAAACGAACAAGCTTACTCTTACGCCCTCGCCGTTAGCAATATCATAATTTTTGATCTCACCATAATTCATTATCCTCGCCCTTTCAAAACAAAATGTGTTTTATAGCGTAAATTTTATTATACCACTTTTGACTGAAAAAATCAAATGCCGTCCATAATATCTGTCCCCTCGCAGGCTCAGCAGGTACTTTAATTGTACAGTAATACTCAGCTGTACAATTAATTACTTGAATAAAACAGCAAAAAACTGTCTGAAAGTGCGAAAAACCTATTGCAATCGCAGGATCTATGTGTTATAATAAAAGAAGCAGCAATGCTTTATTTCGGGCTTTTGCAGTATTTTTTTATTATAGGAGGAGGCATTTATAATGAGATGTCCGTTCTGCAGCTATGAGGATACCCGTGTTATAGATTCAAGACCAAGCGAAGGCAAAAAAAGACGAAGAAGAGAATGCCCAAAGTGCGGCAGACGTTTCACTACATATGAAGTTGTTGAAAAGCCGCTGCTTATGGTTTATAAAAAGGACGGCTCTTTTGAACCTTTCGACAGACAGAAGCTTATAAAAGGACTTCAGAGTGCCATAAAAAAACGTCCTGTAAGCGTGGATCAGATAACCTCCCTTGTGGACGATATTGAAAATACCTATGCAAACAAAATGCAGACAGAAACCACCACAAGCGAGATCGGAGATATGGTCTTAAAGGGTCTGAAAAATCTTGACCACGTTGCTTATGTTCGTTTTGCGTCTGTTTACAAGGACTTCAATGACGTTGAATCTTTTATACAGATAATATCCGAGCTGAAATAATATTCAATAAGATACAGAAAAATCCGCCTGAACTTTCAGACGGATTTTATTTTTATTAGGATCATTCAAAAAGTGATGCGTACTTTTCCATAAAAGCGTCGGCAACTATCTTTCCGCCCTCGCCGTTCGGGTGTCCGCCGAATTTTGCAGCGGAAGGTGTTTCAGGATCACAAAGATATGAGGCAAAATCAAAATACTCTGCGCCGTACTTTTCAGCAGTTTCTTTCAGCATTTCGTTGTATTCTGTTCTTACTGCCTCTTTTTCCTCGTCAAAGTCCTCAGGAGGCGCATTGAAGATAATGATGTTCTTTACGTCTGCGGCTTTGAGCTGATCTAAAATAGGCTCTAAATACGCTATTATCTCCTCCGCTTTATTTCCGCCGTCGCCGTTGTATTCTCCCGAAGCAATGTCGTTCGTACCAAAAGCAACTATCGCAGTATCGCAGTTAAGTGATCTGCCGAGCCAGTTTCCGCAGGTCGAAAGGTCGCTTGTTCTCGCCCAGCCAAGTCCGCAGTTCCAGAAAGATGCGTTTTCTCCAAGCTGCTGTGCTATCTGAGCCGACCAGTATTCAAACTTCATAAATTCAGTCTGACAGCCCTGTGTAATGGAATCGCCTATTGCCATTACCCTGTTTGTAACATTTTCCCTCTTTGCACCGATAAATACAGGCAGCGGTATATCATCGCAGTATTCAAAATTGCCCTCGCCTGTTTTGTCAGCCGTCGCAGAAGTCAGATTTGACATCTTGTTGCATGGTATCTCTTTTCCTGTCAGTTTCCATTCCCACACAAGGTAATGATCCTGTGGAATATCTATCGTTACAGGGTCGCTCCAGTATGTTTCATTTGCGGCAACGGACTTTGAGGACTCACCGCCAAAAGTTACGTCCGATTTATTTGTCGGCTCTTCATCGGGAGAAGTTCCGCCGTCATATACTGCCGCATATTCGATAGTATATTCGCCGCCCTCTTTTCCCACATAAACAGGCTTACCTTTATTATATGTAGAATCCACCGTATTTGAAAAATAGAAACAATATTCAAGCTCGTCATACTGTTCAACAGGTATATACGCACGATAGGTTATCCCGTCAGCAGAACGCACAAAGCCGTTGTTTCCAGTTGAAAGATATGTATTTGAAGTATAGATATCAAACTGTGCGTCTGTTACCCTTATGCTTTCAACATTCTTTTCAGGTCCTTCACTTTCAGAGATATCAGAAGACGCTGTCTGTTCAGTCTGTGAACTTGCTGTGCTGCTTGCAGAGCTGTCGTCTGAACTTCCGCAGGCTGCAAGGGACATCACACAGGCAAGTGCAGACACTATTGCGATCAATTTTTTCATAGTCATTCTCCTTTATATATTCTCACAGTCCCACACTCTCGCCAAACATACGGCTTTTGCAGTGCAGGCTGTATAATCACATAACAAATCGCTATGTTAAAATTATAGCATAACACGTTCATTTCGTCAATGGTTTTAAAGCCTTGCTCCGACTTTTTATTGTTGGTTTTTCCCTGCCGCACCATTAAGAGTTATCCTTTTACCGTCAGCCGTTATAACTCCCTCACTGCTGAGGTTTTTCACCTCACGCATAAGAGCGCTGCGGTCTGCGGCAATATAGTCTGCAAGGTCGCTGTATGTCATAGGCAAAGTTATCTGAGTGCTTTTCTGCCTGCCCTTTAAATACTCAAAATAGCACAGCAGTTTTAAACGTATCGAACGCTGGCTGAGTATTTCGGTATGTATAAAATTTCTCCGCACCGATCTGCCGAGCAGAAAATCAAACAGCTTTCCGGCAGATCTAAGTTCTCCTGCCCTGCTCCGCAGCCTTGAATAGCTGACAAATTCCACTGTGCAGGAGGATTTTGCTATGATATAGCAAGCGTTAAGTCCGTCCGCAGGATAGTTTTCTCCGCAAAAACTGTCGCCACGTTCAAAACAGTCTATGATAGCTTTCTGACCGTCACCATTTATGCTGATAAGATATGCCCTGCCCGATTTTATGATCCCTAATTCGTCAGTTTCTTTGGTAAATCTTATAATTATTTCATTCTTTTTATACGCTTTTCTCGATGACTTCAGCAATACCGCAATTTCAGCCGATTCAGATTCTGTGAAGTTATTTTCAATTAACAATTCGTACATACATCACACCCCATAATGTGCCAAACTTTTTTATCGAACACTATATCTAGTATTATACCACGTTTTTGTTGCAAATGCAACAGACAGATGCGCTTTTTTATAGTACAATATATAAGCACTGTAAAAATGGAGTTAAATAGAGTGATAACAAAACTATCATTATAAAAATAAGAAAAGTACAGATAACAAAGAGAAAAAAGAGAAAAAAGAGAAAAAGAAAAGATAAGAAAAATAAAAAGATAGTTTTAAGCATCTACGGAGGATAAGAAGAAAATGAAAATCATCAAGAGAAACGGTTCGGAAGAAATTTTTGATATTGAAAAAATTATCAATGCGGTAAAAAAAGCTAACAGCGCCTGCGAAAAAGGCAGAATATCTGATGAAGAGATATGCGACGCTGCGGAGTATGTTGAGTACAAATGCAATAAGATGAACAGAGCCGTATCTGTTGAAGAAATTCAGGATATGGTGGAAAACCAGCTTATGTCAAAGGGCGCATTTGAGCTTGCAAGACGCTATGTAAGATACCGCTATACACGTTCGCTTATAAGAAAATCCAACACTACCGACAACAAGATCCTCAGCCTTATCGAATGTGCAAATGAGGAAGTAAAGCAGGAAAATTCCAATAAAAATCCTACTGTCAACAGTGTTCAGAGAGATTATATGGCGGGCGAAGTGAGCCGTGACATAACCAAAAGACTTCTTCTGCCTCAGGATATCGTAGAGGCTCATGAACAGGGACTTATACATTTCCACGATACAGACTATTTCGCTCAGCATATGCACAACTGCGACCTTGTAAACCTTGAGGATATGCTGCAGAACGGCACAGTTATCAGCGAAACACTCATCGAAAAGCCACACAGCTTTTCAACAGCCTGCAATATCGCAACACAGATAATCGCTCAGGTCGCATCTAATCAGTACGGCGGTCAGAGCATAAGCCTTGCGCACCTTGCTCCGTTCGTTCAGACTTCAAGAGAAAAGATAAGACGTGAACTGTTAGAAGAAGTGGCTGACCTCGGCTGCGATCCCGGCGAAGAAAAGCTTTCGCAGATCGTTGAGGAAAGACTCCGCAAGGAGATCACAAGAGGTGTTCAGACTATACAGTATCAGGTAGTTACCCTGCTGACCACAAACGGACAAGCTCCTTTCGTTACTGTATTTATGTACCTTAACGAGGCTAAGAGCGAGCGTGAAAAGGCTGACCTTGCAATGATAATCGAGGAGACTCTCAGACAGAGAACGCAGGGTGTAAAGAACGAATCGGGCGTATGGGTAACTCCTGCTTTTCCGAAACTTATATATGTTCTTGAAGAGGATAACGTTACACCTGACGGGAAATACTACTATCTTACAGAACTGGCTGCAAAATGCACAGCTAAGAGAATGGTTCCTGACTATATCTCTGAGAAGGTCATGCTTGAACTTAAAAAGGATAAAAACGGCGAAGGTCACTGCTATACCTGCATGGGCTGCAGAAGCTTCCTAACACCTTATGTTGATGAAAACGGTAAACCTAAGTATTACGGAAGATTTAATCAGGGCGTTGTTACGATCAACCTTGTGGACGTTGCACTTTCCTCAGGCGGAGATATGGGTAAGTTCTGGAAGATATTCGATCAGCGTCTTGACCTCTGCTACCGTGCTCTTATGTGCAGACATGAAAGACTTAAAGGTACGCTTTCTGACGTTGCTCCTATACTCTGGCAGTACGGCGCACTTGCAAGACTGAAAAAGGGCGAGCCTATCGACAAGCTGCTTTACGGCGGATATTCAACCATTTCCCTCGGTTACGCAGGTCTTTATGAATGTGTAAAATATATGACAGGCAAGAGCCATACCGATAAAGAGGCTACTCCTTTTGCACTTGAAGTTATGCAGCATATGAACGATGCCTGCGCTGAATGGAAAGCTAAGGAAAATATCGACTTCTCTATCTATGGAACTCCCCTTGAAAGCACAACTTATAAATTTGCAAAATGCCTGCAAAAGCGTTTCGGCGTTATCGAGGGCATAACGGACAGAAATTATATCACAAACAGCTATCATGTTCACGTTACAGAAAAGATCGACGCTTTCACTAAGCTTAAATTTGAATCCCAGTTCCAGCATCTTTCACCCGGAGGCGCTATCAGCTATATTGAAGTTCCGAATATGCAGAACAATATCCCTGCGGTACTCAATGTTATCAGATACATCTACGAAAATATAATGTACGCTGAGCTTAACACAAAGAGCGACTACTGTCAGGTCTGCGGATATGACGGAGAGATAAGCATTGTTGAGGACGACGGCAAGCTTGTATGGGAATGCCCGAACTGCGGAAACAGAAATCAGGATAAAATGAATGTTGCCAGAAGGACCTGCGGCTATATCGGCACACAGTTCTGGAATCAGGGCAGAACTCAGGAAATAAAGGAAAGAGTTCTTCATTTGTAATAAAATAATACAAACTTAAAACGGGACTTTGCAGAAATAAAATGCAAAGTCCCGTAATTTATTTAAGTGATTTAAAGGCTTGTCTGATCCTGCCTGTTATTATCTTTCCTCGCAGATCAGTTTGATAGCGGTGCGCTCCTCATTATCTATAAGTACATTGGCAAAAGCAGGAATACAGATCATATCGATACCGAGAGGAGCTAGATATCCTCTTGCGATAGCGATAGCCTTTATCGCCTGATTTGCAGCGCCTGCGCCAACAGCCTGAACCTCGACAGCGCCTTTCTCTCTGATAACACCCGAAATTGCACCTGCAACTGAGTTAGGCACAGATCTGGATGACACCTTTAAAATTTCCACAATATAACCTCCCAAAAAATTATAGCAAATTTATAAAATCATTATACTACAAAATAATTGAATTTGCAATACCCGAAGATCTTTTTAGGCATTAGTGCATAATAATTCTACTAATATTTGTAGCTTTTCCCGATTTTTCATCGAATGAAACCACCACGCCGTTGATGCTTGCAGGATTACTGCTTTCAACGAACTTCACAGGGGTATGATATTTCAGTTTTTTAATGATTATCTCACTCTCGACACCCAGCACAGAACGTTCAGGACCTGTCATTCCTGCATCGGTTATGTAAGCGGTATGACCGCCGAGAATAGTTTCGTCAGATGTCTGAACATGAGTATGTGTGCCGATAACGGCGGTAACTTTCTTTTCAAGATAAAATCCCATAGCCTTTTTTTCGGAAGTTGCCTCGGCATGAAAATCCACAAAGATATTAGGCGTATCTATCTGCTCCAGAATTTTGTCTATACAGAAAAACGGATTATCAAGGCTTTCAAGATACATCGTACCCATAAGATTGACTACCGCTATCTTCACAGGGCAAAGATCCACCACTGTAAATCCCCTGCCCTCCGCTCCATCGGGGTAGTTTGCAGGTCTTAACAGTATTTCATTTTCAGAATACATACCAACGGCTTCTTTTCTCTTGAAACAATGATTGCCCGTAGTGATAACGTCCGCACCCATGCGGATAAGCTTATCATACGACTGCGGTGTTATGCCGTTGCCCTGTGCGGAATTTTCACCATTGATTATAGTAAAATCAATGTCATATTCTTTTTTGATATTATACAGGCGCTTTGAAAGTATCTCACAGCCTGCGTTGCCGACAACGTCACCGATAAAAAGTAAATTCATATTTCTTCTCCGTATCTCTGATTGTTAAAAGGAGCTGCTGCAAAATGCAACAGCTCCTGCTCTTGTTTTTATATTTCAGAATCGTCAACTGCTGGAGTTTCAGGAATATTTATATCCGAAACCTGCTCAGCCTTTACTTCTTCTGCATTGTCTGAAAAGTCAAACTGTGTAAGCTCGCCCTTCATAAGCTTTTCAAAGTTTACACCGTCTATCTTTTCATTCTTCATCAGATATTTTGCAATGAGATGAAGCTTATCCATATGCTCCTTAAGGATCTTCTCAGCGTCATTGAACGCAGACTCAACAAGAGTTCTTATCTCATTGTCGATCTCAGCAGCAACATTGTCTGAGTAGCTTGGAGTATTGGTATAATCTCTGCCGAGGAAAACCTCATGCTCGCCCTGACCATAGACCACAGGACCGAGATTATCGCTGAAACCGTATCTTGTGACCATGTTTCGTGCTGTTGAAGTTGCTCTTTCAAGGTCGTTTGACGCACCTGTTGAGATGTCGTCAAGTATGAGCTTTTCAGCAACTCTTCCGCCCAACAGAACGATGATGTTGTCATACATTTCATTCTTGCTTACATATGACTTATCCTTTTCAGGCAAGCTCATTGTAAATCCGCCAGCCTGACCTCTTGGGATAATTGATACCTGATGCACCTTATCCTGAGTCTTGCAGTAATAGGTACAGATCGCATGACCGCCCTCGTGGTATGCTGTAAGACGCTTTTCAGCCTCGGTAACTACCTTCGACTTCTTTTCAGGACCGGCAACTACCTTGATAGAAGCCTCTTCCATATCCGCTCTTGTGATAGCTTTTCTGTTCTTTCTTGCAGCCAGCAGCGAAGCCTCATTAACAAGGTTTTCAAGGTCTGCACCAGTAAAACCGACTGTGCTTTTTGCAATAGTTTCAAGGCTCACGTCAGGAGCAAGCGGCTTGTTTCTTGTATGAACTTTGAGTATCTCTTCTCTGCCCTTAACGTCAGGGTAGCTTACGAGTATCTGTCTGTCAAATCTGCCCGGTCTTAACAGAGCAGGGTCAAGTATATCACGTCTGTTTGTGGCAGCCATAACGATAACTGACTCATTGTCAGCAAAACCGTCCATTTCTACCAGCAGCTGGTTAAGCGTCTGCTCACGCTCATCATGTCCGCCGCCAAGACCTGCGCCTCTCTGACGGCCGACAGCGTCGATCTCATCTATAAAGATGATAGACGGTGCATTTTTCTTAGCCTGTTCAAAAAGATCTCTTACTCTCGAAGCACCGACGCCGACGAACATCTCAACGAAGTCAGAACCCGAAATTGAGAAGAACGGAACGTTAGCCTCGCCTGCGACCGCTCTTGCAAGAAGAGTTTTACCTGTACCCGGAGGGCCTAAAAGCAGCACTCCTTTAGGTATTCTTGCGCCGATCTCGATATATTTCTTGTTATCTCTGAGGAAGTCAACGATCTCTTTAAGTTCTTCCTTTTCCTCGTCTGCGCCCGCAACATCGGCGAAAGTCGCTTTCTTGTTGCTCGGTGCAAGTCTTGCATTGGTCTTGCCGAAGGAAGTCATCTTGCCGCCGTTAGCGCTCTTCATCATAAACACAAAGAAGAAGATCATTACGCCCAGCATAAGCAGCGTCGGGATAAGATTGAGCCAGAAGCTGTTGTCCGAAACAGGTATGAGATCATACTCCAATGGATCGTCCGGATTAGCAGCGTCATAAAGCTTACGATAGTTAGTTGCGTCCTCACCGCCGAGTATCTCATTTGCAAAAAGCGATACGTTCGGAACAGTGTAGCTGTATTCCTTCTTATCATCGCCTTTGAGCTTATATGTCAGCTCGCCTGAGCCGAGATCAAGTTCAAAGTATGAAACGTTGAGGCTGTCGAATTCAGCCATGACCTTTGAATACTTTGTATCGCCATTTTTTGTACTCATGCCCATAAGCATATAAACCAGACCGGTGATTATAAAAATCGAAACTATCAAGTACACCAGCAAGGTTTTTCCGCCGTTTTTCAATCAATCACAACCTTTTGTTCTAATTTTATATAAAATGCATTTTTAATACATTGCTGCGCTATACATTATATTTACAGCTTAGAAGATTATATACCGTTTTTGTGACAGAAACGTGAAAATCATGTAATATAATAAGCAAAGATAGGTCATCAGAGCTTTTCAAAATCAAACGTCAGCACTCTTACAGTATCCCTGCCGACTCTGACACGATCCGCCGCACCGAAACCCTCAACGAACACCGCACCCTCGCTGTCAGCCAGCAGCAGCGCAGAATTACGCTTATCCACAGGAAAAGCCTCTTTCATAAGCTTTTTCACGTCTGAATTAAAGCTTCGGTTCACAAGCTGTATTTTCTCACCTATGATCCTTTGACGGATCACAATTTCACCTTTTATTTTATCATAATCAAGGCAGGAATTTGCAAACATTTTATTAACATTTTCAAATTTGCCGTCAATTTCAATTAATTTAAAGGTTATCGTCCTGCCGTGCCAAATCACTTCTCCGTTTTCGGGAACATTTACAGGCTCGCTCAGCGGCTGCGCAGTAAGCTGTTCATCGGTAAGAAAATACAAATATCCGTTTCTGCTGACAGTAAAAATCGACTCTTTAATATTTATCTTTCCGCCGTTGTGGGAAATGTCCTCGATTTCGCATATTTTGTCTGCTGACACCTCTGCACCGTTATCTCTGAGCATTCTCATTATAACACGTCTGCGCACAGCCTTGTCAAGTTCATTTACTTTACAGCAGTCATAACACGGTTTTCCGCTCTTCTTGTCAGCAGTTTTGCAGTCCTCATAAGCTTTGTCTGCGGTATCTTCAAGAAAGCTGCTGTCCGCTCTCAGATATTCCAGTGATTTCCCATAGGTTTTCAGCAGCATAGGGTTTATCTTTTCAAGTACAGGCAGGACATTGTGCCGTATCTTGTTTCTTGAATATTCGTCCTCAAGATTTGTGGAGTCAGTCACGAAAGTCTGACCCTCCTGAGCAAGAAAATCCTCTATTTCCGCCCTGCTGCACTCTATAAGGGGACGTATTATATTATCCCTTACAGGCGGGATAGAGCATATCCCTTTTAGTCCCGAACCTCTTGCAAGATTGAACACAGTCGTTTCAAGACAGTCATTAAGGTTATGTGCTGTGCATATTTTATCAGCCTTTATCTCAGAAAAAGCCTTGTACCTGAGTATCCTTGCCCCCTCCTCAGTGGAAAGGGAATTTTCTCTGCAATAGCCGGTTACGTCTATGCGTCTGACCTCTATGTAAATGTCATTTGCTTTACACAGCTGAACACAGAAATTCTCGTCCCTGTCGCTTTCCGCACCACGCAGACAATGATTTATATGGCAGGCGCAGATATCATATCCAAGCTTTTTTAAACACAAAAGGAGCGCAGCGCTGTCTGCTCCTCCCGAAAGACCAACAAGCAAGCGCTCGCTCTTATTTGCCATATTATATTTTCTTATGGTCGCTTCTGCCTTTTTCAGCAAATCAATTTTCATCTTTTCTGAATTCCAATCCTCTGAACAATGTATACTCGCCTATCCAGCTCAGCTTTACCGTTGCGGTCTGACCGTGACGGTTTTTGGCTACTATACATTCCGCCACAGACTGATCTTCCTTTGAGTCCGCATAATATGCATCTCTGTACAGGAACATAATGATATCTGCGTCCTGCTCGATAGAACCCGATTCACGCAGGTCTGAAAGCATAGGTCTTTTATCCTCACGCTTTTCCGAGCTACGGGACAGCTGCGAAAGTGCGATTATGGGAACATTCAGTTCCTTCGCCATAAGCTTTAGCTGACGTGTGATCTCAGAAACTTCGTTTACACGGCTCGTGTGCTTATTCGGCGACTGCATAAGCTGTATGTAGTCGATGACCACCAGACCGAGGTTTCTCATTCTTCTCAGCTTGGCTTTCATCTGCGGAACAGTAACTCCTGCTCCGTCGTCAAGATAGATCGGCATCTGTGACAGAACGTCCGCAGCCTCCGCTATCTTATCCCAGTCCTCGTCCTTCATTTCGCCTGAACGCAGGACTGTATTATTGACCTTTCCCTCCGAAGCAAGCATACGGGAAACAAGCTGCTCCTTACCCATTTCGAGAGAGAATATAACAACGTCACGCATAGTTGCCTTACAGCAGTTGACTGCAATATTCAGCGCAAAAGCAGATTTACCCATTGCAGGACGTGCCGCAAGTACGATAAGGTCGGTTTTGTTAAGTCCAGTAGTTATCTGGTCGAGCTGTGCAAATCCCGAACGTGCGCCGAGATGTTCCTCTGCTTCAGGACCTGATATCTCAGACAAATGCTGAAATGTTTCAACGATAACGTCGCTTATCCTTGTAAGGCCGTTAAGTTCTTTTCCTTGACGGATGTCGAATATCTTCTGCTCCGCAGAATCCAGCATAGCAGAAGGCTCTACACCGCCCTCGTTAGCCATTTCAATGATAGAATTAGCCACGTTTATAAGCGAACGCACCTGCGCCTTATCGGCGATTATCTTGCAGTAGCTTTCAATATTCGCCGTAGACGGAACGTTCTCCATAAGTCCCGAAAGGTAGGTTTTCGCCATTGAGGAGGTTTCAAATATCCCCTCGTTCACAGCCTCGTTAATGACCGTGATGATATCCTCCGCTCTTCCCGTGGAGAACATTCTCACTATTATCGAAAACAGCTGCTGATGCTGCGGTCTGTAAAAATTCTCAGGTTTCAGCAGTTCCACCACTTTAGGCAGACAGGCAGGGTCAAGAAGGACTCCGCCGAGAACAGCCTCCTCCGCCTCCTGAGAATAAGGCAGCTCACGTCCTAAAAGGGCGGAGCCGCTTATGCTGGAATAGTTTTCTAAGCCCGGCATGATTATTCTTCAACCACCTTGATCTTTACAGAGCATGATACGCCGTGTGTCAGCTTTATAGCAGCTGTGAAATCACCGAATGCCTTGATCTCTGTATTAAGATTGATCTTCTTCTTTTCAACATTAACGCCGTACTGAGCCTTGAGAGCGTCGGAAACTGCACTTGCAGTAACTGCACCGAAGAGCTTTCCGCCCTGTCCTGCCTTAGCCTTGATAACGACTTCCTTATCACCGATCTTTTCAGCGATCGCCTTGTTATCAGCTGTTTCAACGTCGATCTTGTGCTGCTGTGAAGCCTTTTTGCCTGCAAGGTCATTGATGTTCTTTGCAGTAGCCTCAACTGCAAGTCCCTTTCCGATGAGGAAATTTCTTGCATATCCGTCTGCTACATTGAGGGTGTCCCCTGCTTTACCTGAACCCTTAACATCTTTTAACAAAATTACTTTCATAATTTTCACTGCCTTTCTTATTTGGAATTATTTCTTATGTATTCATCAATAGCTTCATTTAGCTTTTTCTTAGCATTTTCAATGTCAGTTTTCATCTGCGTTGCAGCCATAGTAAGATGTCCGCCGCCGCCGAGAGCCTCCATAACTATCTGAACGTTGAATGCACCCATACTTCTTGCGGAAATATTTACTATGCCGTTCTGTTCATACATAACGAATGACGCATTTACGCCTGTTATGCCCAGCAGCTCGTCCGCAGCCTGTGATGAGGCGATACGGATATTGGAGAAATCCCCTTCTGCGCAGGCGATAGCGCACTTTCTGTAAATATGTGCAGAATTGATTATAGCAGACTTCTGATGATACGTTTCTATGGAGTTTGCAAACATCTTCTTTACGGCAATAGTATCTGCGCCCATTTTTTTCAGATATGCTGCCGTTTCAAATGTAGTAACACCGGTTTTCATTACAAAATTCTTAGTATCGAGCATTATACCCGACATAAGAGCCTCTGCCGCATAAACGTTTATGGACGTTCTGTCGCCCCAGTATTCGATTATCTCCGTCACAAGCTCTGCCGCCGATGACGCACCCGGTTCAAGACAGGAAGCTATAAGCGGCTCGATACCATTGACCATTCTTCTGTGGTGGTCAATGACAACGATATTCTTCGCCTTGCTGACTATCTCCTTAGACTCCACAAGTGCAGGATTGTGGGTATCCACCACGATAAGCAGCGTATCCCTGTCTATCCTGTCATATCCCTCTTCGGGAGTGATGTAATAATTTGCTATCTCGTTATCCTCTATGTACTTGATAAGCGACTTAGCAAGATTTTGTTCCTTATTTACAACAACGTAGCATTCACTTACTATCTTCCTCAGCGCACAGCACAGACCTGTTGCCGAACCGACGCTGTCCAGATCGCCGAAACGATGACCCATAATAAGTACACGTTTAAAGCCCTGATTATCTTCCTCGTCAGTGCGGTAATTTCTAAGGCTCTCCACACTGCCGGGGCGAACTATTTCAAGAAGCGTTTCCGCAAAAATACGGATCTTTACTCTGTTGTTGTTGTCCGCAGCATTTGAAACTCCGCCGAAAAATCTGAACTCGCCGTTTTCTCTTACAGCAGCCTGATCTCCGCCTCGTCCCTGACAAAGCTCCAAAGCCTGCTTTGCAAGCTTTTCACACTCTTCAAGTCCCTTACCCTCTCTGCCGACACCGATAGAAAGAGTAACGTTCGCTCTGCCGTTGACCTTTATCTCTCTTGCCTCCTGAAGTATCTTGAACCTGTTTTCGATCTTTCTTGACAGGTATCTTTCCTCCATAAAGACATAGAATTTATCGTTTGAGACCTTCTTTGCAATAGCCGTTGTGCCGTCGAGAAAACGCTCCATAAGCTTTTCTATCTCAACAACAACGTGAGCCTTTTCGCTCTCACGGATATTTGCCATAAGGTCGCTGAAATTATCTATAACGATGATAATTACAGAGTTATGTGACTGGTATGTATCATAACGCAGCTCGGTATAATCCGTCACGTCATTGAAATACACCATAGAAAGCTCATTTTTTGAATCGGTATGGACAGCTTTTGCCACATAGTATTTCTTGTAAATACACACCTGACAGCCGCTTGGCTTGAAAGCCTCGTTCATATCTATATTCATCAGCTCCAGCAAAGATATGCCGTAAGCCTCTTCCTCGTTATAGACATTTCGTTCAAACAGCTTGTTATACCAAACTATCGAACAGGTATTATCTATTATAACGCAGGGCGCAGGGAAAAAGAGCAGCGAATCCCGCTCCGTTTTGGATATTGCAGAGGAAAGCTTTGCTATATGCTTTTTATTCTGATTGCGGAATATAAAAGCCTCCAGCAGCAAAAGCATTATTGCCGTACAGGACACAAGTATAAGCACACTGCCTACATCGCTTTTCTCCTCTGTACCGTGGAGTGTGAACGCACCAATAAGTGCAGACAGCGCCACCACAGCCATTGTCATATCAAGCAGTATCTGAAAACCGTTATTCTTCTTCATAATGACCTGCCCCTTGACTATCCGTTTTTGGTTCTTCCTTCATTTTTTATATCTCCATTATGATTGGCAGTATCATAGGACTTCTCTTTGTCTTTCTGAAAATGAAATCAGAAAGGTTATCCTTCATTCTGCCCTTTATAGCATTCCATTCATGCATATGGTTATCAAGACAATTCTGGAGCGTATCTGTCAGCAGTTCCTTAGCCTCGTTCATAAGCTCCTCGCTTTCACGGACATACACAAAACCTCTTGAAACCACATCAGGACCTGCAAGTATCTCGCCCACAGTTCTGTCGATAGTGGCAACGGCAATTATAAGACCGTCCTCAGCAAGATGCTTTCTGTCACGGAGGACTATCGCTCCAACATCACCTACGCCCAGTCCGTCAACAAGCACTCTGCCTGCGGGAGCCTGACCTGTGATGCGCATATCCACTCCGTCCGTTTCGATAACGTCGCCTATGCCGCCGATTATGATATTCTCCTCCGGTATGCCCACCGACATTGCCGTTTCCTTATGCTTCATAAGGTGCTTGAACTCGCCGTGAACAGGGATAAAGAACTTAGGCTTTGTTATGGAAAGGATAAGCTTCTGCTCCTCCTGACAAGCGTGGCCTGAAACGTGTACCTCGTACATCTTTTCATAGACCACCTCAGCGCCCAGCTTCATAAGGTCATTGACAACTCTTGTAACAAGCTTTTCGTTTCCTGGGATAGGGTTAGCGGAAATGATGATAAAATCGTTAGGTGTTATAGACACCTTCCTATGCTCGTTCATTGACATTCTTGAAAGAGCGGACATAGGCTCGCCCTGACTTCCTGTGGTGACAAGAACTATCTGGTCGGGTGAATATCTTGATATCATATCTATATCAATAAGAACGCCGTCAGGCACTTTAAGATAGCCAAGCTCGATGCCGACGCTGATAACGTTCACCATGCTTCTGCCCGAAACCGCTACCTTACGGCCTGTATTCACAGCGTTGTTTATTATCTGCTGTATTCTGTGTACATTTGACGCAAAGGTCGCAATGATTATACGCTTGCCCTCAGCCTTGCTGAAAAGCATCTCAAAACTGTCGCCGACCTTGCGCTCGCTCATTGTATAGCCGGGTCTTTCAGAGTTGGTCGAATCGGACATAAGTGCAAGAACGCCCTTGTTGCCCAGCTCCGCCAATCTCGGCAGGTCTATTATACCGCCCTCGATAGGCGTATAATCCACCTTGAAATCTCCCGTATGGATAAGCACACCGGCAGGGGTATGGATAGCCATTCCCACAGCGTCAGGGATAGAGTGATTTACTCTTATAAACTCCACCGCCATACAGCCGAGCCTTACAGTCTGACGTGGAACGACAACATTTAGCTTTACGCTGCCCAGAAGTCCATGTTCCTTCAATTTACCCTCCACCAGTCCAAGGGTAAGTCTTGTTCCGTATACAGGGACATTGAACTTTTTAAGGAAATAAGGAAGTCCGCCGATATGATCCTCGTGACCATGTGTCAGAACGATTCCTCTTAACTTTTCAATATTCTTCTCAACATATGTGAAGTCAGGTAAAACGATATCTACACCCAGCATTTCGCTGTCAGGGAACGCAAGTCCGCAGTCTATGATGAACATATCGTTTGAACACTCGATAACTGTAAAATTCTTTCCGATCTCATTAAGTCCGCCGAGTGGGATTATCTTTACAGGTGTGCTGCGCTTAAGCTCTCTCTGTTTAGGCTGGCGGTTATCCTGATTTTTAGGACGCTGTACTCTCTTTTTCTGTATATATTCTCTGTTTTCCTTTTCTTTGCTGTTCTCTCTGCCGTCCTTGCCCTCTCTTTGCGGCTTGAGCATTTCAGCGTCAGCGGACGGCTTATTCTGTCTTGCCTTGGCAGTAAAACGTCTTGAAGTAAAATTTCTGCCTGAATTATTATTATTTTTCATAGATCAAAATGGCGTTATGATATAGTGACCCTTTTAGTCGGGGCAAACTACACAAACGCAGATACTCCTTTCTGAAACAGGCACAGCTGCGCCTCCTGCACAGGCTGAGCCATATAAAATATTTGATTTTTCCGTTAGATAAAATTCTACCGCAGCCATTGTCTGTTGGAAACTGCGATGATATAAAAAGCACGGCTTTGAGAAAAAAATATATGGTCAAAGACCATTCTCAGATAAGATCAAAGTGTTAAATTGAAGCCGCACATAGATCCCGACTAAAGCAACCCGTCGGAAAGACTATCCGAACAAAAATATCTGATTCTATTTTACTCCATTTCGTTCAGATTGTCAAGGGCAAATGCTCCCAGACTATTTCAAGTTATTTACAGAGCACACCTTTACGGTGCTTATCTGTGGCTTTCGAGCCGTTTTATTTTTTCGGCTATCTCATCGCATATAGCCGCCGCACATTCACAGTCTGTGCTTTCGGCATAAACCATTATACCGCCTGCCCTTTTAAGAGGTATTATATGCGCCCTTGCCTGAGAATTTTCAAAATACGCTCCATAAGTCCCATACCTTTCTCCATGGACTCCGCCGAACCTTTTCATTACCTCGTTTCTTGAACATGAGGAAGAAATATATCTTTCTGTGATGTACAGACGGTGTATGCCTTTCAGAGCCGCACCGAGTGTGATATGGTTTTCGCTCAGTATCCTGCATATCTCACAGCACAGCGCAAGTCCGTCACGGACAAACAGATTATCTGTACGCTGTGCCGTCTTAACAGCCTCTCCGCCCTGTTCGGAATTTCTCACATATCTGTACAGCCGTCCGCAATGATCCTCAGCTGAACTATCCGCAGACGCAGGGAAACATACAGGCAGCGAAACTGCTTTTCCCGCTTTGAAATGCTCTGCCGCCGCAATGCAGACAAGGTCCTCCCATGTGACATTTCCCGCCGACTCTGAAAATGCAGTACATTTTCGCCCGTCAGAGGATATATGAAAAACTATCCTTTCTCCGCTGATATCATTCAGCTTGTGTATGACTATATCGGAATAGACCGCCGTGAGCCTGTCATTTGCTCTTATCTGTGCGCTCACTCCGCAAAATTTATGCGGCACAAGCTTTTTAAGATGATCGAGATATATCATCTCGCCGTCAGACTTGACTGTTTTTCCAAAATTCACAGAGCCGTCCTCTTTGCAGCAGCGTATTTTCCTGTGTCTGTAATTTGTTTCAATAGCATCTTCCATTTTGCGGCTTATTCTAAGTCCTGCCGCAGACATTATATTTATACTGCAATGAGTGTTCAGCTCGGTAAAAATTCCAAGCTCTGCTCCGTAGAATTTTGCGGCATAGGCAAGCTGCGGCAGGGTGCATTCACCTATATCTATAACATTGCACCCAACAGCGGCAATGCCGCAGTTTACGGCTTTTGCATAAAGTGCTGAACCCTCTCTTGCGCTGTATCCCGAAACCACAGATGTTCCTGCCTGCAAAGCCGTACCGCAGGCTGAACCGAAACGCACTGCGTCAGACAGTGAGCAGGCTGTCCCCGACAAAGTGAACACGCCCTCATCATCTATATATTCGCAGCTTTCCCTGCCCGAACTCATATGATCCCTGACTATCGTTCCTGCACCGATACGGCTTTCAGCCTTGACGGAGGCATTCTTTTCTATCTCACAGCCGCTTTCTATAACAGCATAAGCGCCCACAGCAGAATTTATGCCTGCTTTTGTGTTTCTGCCAAGCTCTGCGCCGTCCGAGATGACCGCTGACATTACACCGCACATCTCCGATATCACCGCATTTTCTCCGACATATGAGTAGGTCACATTGCTTTTGCTCCCCACAGAACAGCCGTCATCAAGAACCGTTCCGCTGCCTATGACAGAACCTTTGGATATCGAAACATTCTTTCCTATATACACAGGAGGGATAATAGTAACTCCGCTGAAATTCCTGTCTGTATGAGAAATTATTTCCTTGTCAGACTTTTCAAGCATATGCCTTTGAAGATCAAGAAAATTTTCGGGATAAAGCATTCTTGTAAAATACCCCTCTGCTTTACAGGCGGTAAGCTTTCCGCCCTGCCTTGCAAGGTCTGTGAGGACATCTTCCACAAGATCTCTGCCGTCAGCAAAGGACTCCTCTCTGAAAATATCCCCGCTGACAACATATATCCCTGCCAACACTTCCGTATATCTTACATCAGCCGACGAGTCAGGTATCACAGCATTTATCTCTTTGTTTTCATCAGCAATAACGCATACCCTGTCCCTGTGATCTCCGCTTTCGCAGGTAAGGGCGGTACAGAGCGCAGCCCTGTCATTATGCATATCAACAAGCCTTTTAAAAGCAGAACTGCCACATTCAAAATAAGCGTTTGCCTCTGCAATAATAATGCACTTTTCATTATGGTCTGCGGCATATGCCACCGCAGGGGCAGTGCCGGTTTCATTGCTGCCTGCAAGATCAAGCGGTATCCCACGATAACTGCCGTCAGTGAAAAGCTCCTTTATCTGCTCTGCACCCCAGCCAACGGCTAAAGTTATCCTATCAGCACCCATATCCACAAGTTTGTCAAGGGTATAAAAGATCATCTCCCGTCCGCATATTCTAAGCATAGCCGACGGTCTTTTCATAGTCAGCGGCAGCAAGCGCTCACCTTTTCCTCCACATAATATAACAGCCTGCATACAAAGCACCTCCGAAAAAATTTAAAGTTTAACGTTCTTTTCAGAATTATTGGATAACTGCAAAAATTTATACAGTAAAAATGCAGAGCTTTTGCTGTTGAAAAATAAAAAGATCTGTGATATAATTATTAGACTGTAAACAACACAATATCTCAGGAGGAAAGTATATATATAATGAGTGAATATATTGAACTTAAAAGAAAAGCGCTTGAAAAATATTTTTCAAGAATGAACAGCGAACAGCGCAAGGCTGTTTTTAAGATAAAAGGCCCTCTGCTCATACTTGCGGGAGCAGGCAGCGGAAAGACCACTGTACTTGTAAACCGAATTGCAAATATGATCTATTTCGGCAACGCATACAATAGTGAATACTGCCCTGCGGCGATAACGGAAGATGATATGCAGTTTCTTCGTGATTTTGCGGAGGGAAAAACATCTGACAGCGCAGCTCTTGCAGATATCGTTGCTGAGGACTGCGTAAAGCCCTGGAGCATACTGGCTATCACATTCACAAACAAAGCCGCAAATGAATTAAAGCAAAGAATAACCGATATGCTGGGTGAGGCCGGCGAAGGTCTTACCGCAGCCACTTTCCACTCAGCCTGTGTAAGGATACTCCGCCGAGAGGGAGATAAGCTTGGGTTTTCAAGCAGATTTACCATATACGATTCAGACGATTCACGCAGGACTATAAAAAGTATCCTCAGCGACCTTGACATTTCAGAAAAGATGTTCCCTCCTAAGATGATACTTTCTGAAATATCCCACGCAAAGGATTCGATGATATCAGCCGAAGATTATCTTTCCGACGCTCAGGGCGATTACAGACTGCTGACTATCGGCAAGGTATACAAGAGGTATCAGCAGGTGCTTGCTGCCTCAAACGCAATGGATTTTGACGATATAATCTGCCATACGGTAAAGCTTTTTGAGGAAAATCCCGATGTTCTCGACCACTATCAGAACCTCTACAAATACATAATGGTCGATGAGTATCAGGACACGAACAAGGTACAGTTCAAGCTTGTTTCCCTGCTTTCAAAGAAGTTCAACAACCTCTGCGTTGTGGGTGATGACGATCAGAGTATTTACAAGTTCAGAGGAGCAACTATTGAAAATATCCTTAACTTTGAAAATGAGTTTTCCTGTGATACTGAAACCGACGTTATAAAGCTTGAGCAGAATTACCGCTCTACTCAGAACATATTGACCTGCGCAAACGTACTTATACAGAACAATCAGGGCAGAAAGGGCAAGAACCTGTGGACTGCCGCAGGCGACGGCGACAAGGTAGAGATATTCAGCGCAGCAAACGAGCGAAGCGAGGCAAAATTCATTGCCGATACTATTCTTGACGATATACAGAACGGAGAAAAATACGGTGACCACGCTGTTCTTTACAGAATGAACGCACAGTCGAACTCTGTTGAGCAGGCTATGATACAGTCAGGCATACCTTACAGGATATTCGGCGGTCCGAAATTCTACGACCGAAAAGAAATAAAGGATATGCTGGCATATCTTGATGTTATAAACAACAATGCGGATATGCTGAGATTAAGACGTATCATAAACGAACCTAAAAGGGGTATCGGCGATGCTACCGTCAGCATTATAGAACAGATATCCTCTGATCTTGGCGAAACCCCAGTCGAAGTAATGCGCCGTGCGGAGGAGTATGCTCCACTTGTGAGAAAAGCTAAGGTGCTTACTGCGGCGGCGGAAATGTTCGATGATCTTATGGACGCAGCCGACCTTGTTACTCTCCCAGAACTGCTTGATCTTATAGTTGACAGAACAGGCTACGGCGACTATCTGAAAATGCAGGGTGTTGAGGGCGAAGGCAGACTCGAAAATATCGAAGAGCTTAAATCCACCATGGCGAAATATGAAGAGGACGCTGACGAGCCGAGCCTTTCGGGATTTCTTGAGGAGATCGCACTCTACACAGATATAGACAACATGGACGAAAACGGCGACTACGTTGTGCTTATGACTATGCACGCCGCAAAGGGACTGGAGTTCCCTGTTGTATTCGTTGCAGGAATGGAGGATAACATCTTCCCGTCGGCAAGAAGTATGGAAAGCGATGCTGACCTTGAAGAGGAACGCAGACTTGCCTATGTTGCCATAACCCGTGCAAAGCGCAAGCTTTACCTAACCTGCGCTCAGCAGAGAATGCTTTACGGACGCACCGAAAGAAACCGCATATCACGCTTTATAAAGGAACTGCCTGCTGAAAATATCGAGAAAAAACGTCAGGCAGGGCTTTCCGAAACTCAGAAAGGTTTTGAATCGCCTAAAAATGTTTCTCTCAGACAGCAGATGGCTATGTACAACAGATCGTCAGCGGAAAGTTTCTCAGAAAGCACTGTTTACAGCGCAGGCGAAAGGATAAAGCACAAGGTGTTCGGCGAAGGCACTATACTCAAAGCCACACCTATGGCGAACGATACTCTTCTTGAAATAGCTTTCGACACCAAGGGTACTAAAAAGATAATGGCGAATTTCGCAAAAATAATAAAGCTTTAAAAGCTTAAAAAGCTAAAAAATTACACCGCATATGAAGATCATATCTTCCGTATGCGGTGTATTATTTTTACTGTATTACTTTTCGGTGTACCATTTTTTCAGCGTTTTTTCGGCAAGCTTTCCGTAGATAGTGAAATCACGGTTTTCCTTTGCCTTTTCCTCCGGCGGAAGAGTAGCCTTCCAATCCCACCAGAAATATCCGCAGAACCAGTCCTTATCCCAAGTTGCAGCCATTGCGGACTCATAGAAATCCGACTGCTCCTGCTCATCTATCGGCAGTTCGGGACGGTCGTGGAAATCCCAAGGATACATTGTACAGCCCTGTTCGTTTCTTACGCCTATCTCAGCGAACATAACAGGTCTGCCGTAATGCTCGTGGCATTTTTCAAGATTTTCAACAATGCCCTTCCATTTCTCGTTCATTGCCTCTATGCCCTTATGTTCCTTATCTGTAACAGGGTAATATCCGCTTATTCCGATAACGTCAACGTCCGACAGCCACTCAAATCTGAACTCATCACCGTGGTTGATGTTATGCATAACTATTCCGCTGTAAACCTTTCTTACCTTTGCGATCATATCCTTACAGAACGCTGTCTGCTTGTCCATTCCTGCCATTTCGCAGCCTGTGCAGAGCATTTCACAGCCGTACTTTTCTGCAAGCTTTGCATAGTGGAGCATAAATCTGTTATAGGAATCGAACCACTTTTCCCAGTAGCCGCACTCCTCTGTTGGAAAATCTATCCTTGCTCTCCATGCTCGGTCAAGGCAGTTTACCATAGGTTTAAGGCAAACTTTCAGTCCAAGCGACTTTGCCATTTTTATTGCGTGTATGATCTCCTCATCGGTCTGTGTAAGTCCGTAAAGGGAGAACACAGTTGTTGACGCAAAGGTTTCCTGCCAGCCGTTTACTGTTATGCATATCCAGTTAAGACCGTTTGAGGCAAGCCTTTTCATAGACTTTTCAGCCTCTTCCGTGAGCATTTCACCCTCTCTGGAGAAAAATCCCCATGTATAGCCTTTGCAAAAAATATCCTTATTCATCTAATACCTCATTTCTTCTCATAGGTCTGTATCACAAAGCCGCAGGTCACATCAAGCTCCTGTACGCTTTTGAGCTTTTCGGACGCTTCCTTTGACGTTTTGTAGAAATACGGAGTCATGGTGAAAAGGTTCCATATATCCTCCGCCGATGACAAATGCTTTGTGTATTCAAACACAGTTTCGTCCGCAAGCCTGAACTTGTTCAGACCATAAACGTTCGGCTTGTTTTCATACGGCTTTTCGTAAAGCAGGCTTTTCAGCTCAAACAGATGTCTTGGTGACGGCGAAACCACCACAAGCTTTCCGCCCTTTTTCAGTTTCAGAGCATACTCATCATTCGCCACAGGAGCAAATGTGCAGACGATACAGTCAGCAAACCCTTTTCTGAACGGCAGCTCAAATGATGAGGCTACCGCAAACTCGCAGTTGTGTATGCCGCCCATATGCACCCTCGTCATACAATGCGCCACAGCGTTTTTTGATATATCAATACCGCAGAACTGCGCCTGAGGTATCTTTTCTGCATAAACGCAGGTATAAAATCCCTCTCCGCAGCCGCTGTCGATTATCACAGGCTTTTCTATGCCTTTGACAAGACCGCTCATTATTTCCGCAGTTTTTTCAGCAAGCGGAAGATAATATCCCTTATCGAGGAACTCTGTTCTCGCCTTTACCATTTCGGGATTATCTCCTGCATTTTTAGGATTTCGCCCTGCGGTAGTCAGCAGATTCACATATCCTTTTTTAGCTATATCAAAGCAATGCCCGTTGCGGCAATGCAGAGTATTGTTCAGTTTTTTCAGTTTTTCCTTACAAACAGGACACAGATACATTTTTATCACCTGAAATATTATAGCACAGCCGCAGATTTATTTCAATAACAAACCAATTTTATTTAAAGAACATTCTGCATCTCTTCATCAATAATTTTCATTTCAAAAGCTTTCATGTTCATATTTTTGCCTTTGAAATCAAAGCTCACATCTTCCTTGCTGTTGTTGAAGCAGAAATACCAGCGCTTGCTGCCGTTCTCTCTTGATGTTATTTCCACTCTTTCAGGGATATCCTTAAAGAATTCTATGCCTTTTTCCGCAAGCACATCAGCGGCAAATTTTCTCAGATACATTTTGAAAAGGACTGTTCCGATATAGTAGCATCTGCCCTTGCCGAAGTCATTTACTGCCGCAGCTGCGCTGTTTTTATAGTAATTTCCGTCATATGTGAGCAATGGCTTTGCGCTGTCGCATTCAATGATATCGCTCCAGCTTGTGCTTTGCCAGCTTTCTCCGCTTACGTCCTTTACATTCACTCTGTCATAACCCATAGGGTCATATTCAGCTACGGCACAACCTGAAACGTCAGTAAATCCTGTCGGCATCTGCGACATAACGCAGGCATTATCCTTATCCTTTACCATACTGCGGCAGGTCAAAATCAGAGTACCGCCCTGAGCCACATACTCCCTCAGACGCAGTTTCATCTCCTCAGAGCATACATAAAGCGACGGAGCACAGACGATATCATACTTTGAAACATCATCGGTATCTGAAATTATATCAACGTTCACGCCATGTGATGAAAATGCGTCATGGTATGCCTTGAGCTGATTATAGTAGTAAAATCCCTCTGTCTGCGGCTGGAGCTTGAGCGCAAGGTCGCTGTCATAGGAATAGATAACTGCCACTTTTGAATTTATGCGGCTGTCGGTAATCTCGGAAAGCTTTTCTGCGTCGCTGCAAAGCTCTGCAAACTCATTGAATCTTCTTCCGGGAACATTGCTGTGATCTATAAGACCATGCCAATGCATCTCTGCACCCTTGCAGGCAGTTCTCCAACGGAAATGCAGGATAGTATCTGCGCCGTGTGCAATAGCCTGAAGTGAATATCCTTTTATCATACCGGGATATGAAGTATGTCCCATAGGCATCCAACAGCCCATTCCTCCGCTCAGCTGCTCCATTATCCAGAAGTTTTCGTTCTTTACGCCACGCATAAAATCAAGGTGGAATGAATGTGAATAATACTCCTCATTATTCTGAGGTATGTTAAGAGGAGGATAATTGTCATAAGAAACAAAGTCAAGTCCCTCAAAAGTCTTATGGAGGTCAGGCATTGCCTCGCAGAACCAGCTGTTTGTGGTTATAGTCACATCTGGGCAGTTCTTTCTTATGATATCAGCCTGACGCTTTACATATTCTATCATATCATCAGAAGCAAATCTGTAATAATCAAGCATATATGCAGGGTTGAGCCATGCGTGATTATACTTGTCGGTAGGTGCTTTTATCTGTGACCAATCAGAGAAATTACCGCTCCATACAACATCACCGTAGCGCTCGTTCATCTCATCAAGGCTCGAATATTTATTTTTCAGCCATCTGCGGTATCTGTCCATACAAACGTTGCAGGCGCAGATATTAGATTCAAGCTCGTTGTCTATCTGCCATGCGATAACCGACTTTCTGCCCGAAAAATGCTTTGTCATCTCTTCAACTATCCTGCTGCTTAGTCTTACAAACTCAGGATCGTTATAGCATCTGTGACCTCTTATGCCCGTTGCGATATGTCCCCCGTCGGGTGATATCCTTACTGCGCTGGGATATTTCTCATAAAGCCACATCGGCGGACAGTTTGTCGGTGTACACAGAACTACCTCTATGCCATATTTTTCAAAGAGATCTATTGCCTCATCAAACATGGAAAAATCAAATATTCCCTCAGACGGCTCCATTATGCCCCATGCAAACTCCGCAAGTCTTACTATTTTTACACCTGTTTTCTGCATAAGACGTGCATCATCTTCCCACAGCTTTCTGTCCCAGTGTTCTGGATAATAGTCCACTCCGATCCTCATATATATATTCCTTTCTGTAATCGTATAATAAAAGCTGAAATAAAATTTGTATTATTATTTTAATCTCACTGAGGCAGTCCGTCAATAGCAAAACCACAAAATTTACAATTTTATAACACAAGAAATTGCTTTTCTGTATCTTTGATGTTATCATACAAAATTCAAGTTATTTTTTAATATCAAACTATCAAAACTACATAATAAATTTATGGCTACGTCTTGAAATTGCACATATTATATGGTATAATGTTTTAAAGTATAAAATAAGCGGATATTATGCAAAACTGACCTATATCCGTAATTTTCAGGGACGTGAATGTTTTGACAAAAAAATATAAACTTTTAGCTCTTTGTATTTCAAAGGTTTTTGATGACGGAAACCGGGAGTTTATAGAAACGCTTAACAAAGAAATGATACCCCACGGCTGGCGGCTTATTGTTTTTAACACCTGCTCAGACCTTTACTGGAACTCGCCGTCAGACAAAGGTGAAGAATCTATTTTCTCTCTTATTGATTACAATTATATAGATGCATTGGCTATACATTATGAAAGGATAAATAATGAAAGAATACGCCGAAATCTTGTTGACAACGCTGTAAATCACGGCAAGCCCGTTTTTATAATCAATGGTCACTATCCAGGCTGTATAAATGTTAATTTTGACAGCTATAATGGATTTAAAAATGTGGTACTCCACGTTCTGGAGGATCACGGACTTACTGACCTGCATTTTATGGCAGGAATAAGAAATAACAGCGTATCTGACGAACGCATGAGTATTTTCCGTGACGTACTTGCTTCTAAGGGCATAGGTTTTAACAACGATATGGTAAGCTACGGTGACTTTTGGTCTGTACCTGCTAAAGAGGCAACAGAAAAGCTGTTGGAACGTTCTAAACTTCCGCAGGCTATAATCTGTGCAAACGATAGTATGGCTATCGCAGTATGCTCTACCCTTAAAAGGCATGGCATAAGAGTGCCTGAGGATATATGCGTTACTGGCTTTGACGGCGTAGCAGAAACTCAGCTGAGCCAGCCAAAGATAACGACCTGTGCCTGCAATTATTCAGATATGGGCAGGCTCATTGCAGATTGTCTTGCGAAGAATGATTTTAAAGCAAGCGACCGCCTTATACCAACTACACTGATAAGTGCCGAATCCTGCGGTTGTCATTCAATAGATAATTCCATTGCTGTCGATCTTATGATAAAGACTAACAACTGCTTCTATCGTTACAGAGAGGAAGAGCGCAGCCTTAATGAAATGTCCTCAAAGATACAGCACTCGGCTAACATCAAAACGGCATCTGCCGAAATAAAGCGTCATATAATCTACGACTGTGCAATAATGCTCAACGAGGATTGTATAAATCCTTCAATAAACCCGCAGCATATAAATCCACAGCCGTACACAGAAAAGCTTTGTCAGTTTTTCTGTGAAAATGATGATGAACCGCAAAATCCAAGACTTGTAGATAAAGATTATTTTTACAATAAATTAGCAGCTCTGCTTGATCTTAAATATCCGATAATCTTTTCACCGCTCAACTTTCTCGATATCCCGCTGGGATTTATATATTTTCATTTCTTTGATTATAATATTGAAAATTACTGTAAAATACCACAGACAGTAGGTGCGCTGAACACCGCCATTTCCGGTTACAAGAACAATCAGTATCAGCGGTATCTCACAAGCAAGTTTGAACATATGTATCAGACTGACGTTATGACGGGTTTATATAACCGTGTGGGCTGCATGAAAGAATTCACCATACTTTCCGACTCACTCAGACCGCTGAACGGCAGCATAACCTTTGTTATGGCAGATATGAACAAGCTTAAATACATCAACGATACTTTCGGACATAATGAGGGCGACAGCGCAATATGCGCCGTTGCGGACTGCATAGTCAGTGCTCTCCCCGACAACGCTGTCTGCGGCAGGATAGGCGGAGATGAATTTATCGCTTTCTTTGGCACTCAGTGCGACAACTCCGCAATAGCCGAAAAGATAAAAGAAAGTATGGCTAAATACAATCGCACATCGGGCAAGCCTTACGAGATATCCGCAAGCATCGGTGTTATAAGCAAAGTTGTTGACAACACCTGCGATATGGAGGATTTCGTAAGCGAGTCGGACAAGCTTATGTATATCGAAAAGAACAAAACTCATAGCAATTGACCGTAATATCAGAGCAGCATATTAAAGTGCTGCTCTTTTATATTGTGTATTGATTTTTTCAGACATATATGTTATAATCAATATAGGTATCCGACACATTTCGGAAAATTTTTAGAAAAGGGAGATACGATAATGACTAAATATCTTGTAATGCTCTGTGACGGTATGGCTGACTACCCTATCGAACAGTTCGGCGGCAAAACTCCGCTGGAAGCAGCATATACCCCTAATATGGACAAAATGGCTGAAAAAGGCGTTGTCGGTCTGGTAAAGACTGTTGCTGACAACCTTAAACCTGGTTCTGACGTTGCTAACCTTTCTGTGCTTGGCTATGACCCGCAGGTATATTATACAGGACGTTCACCGCTGGAGGCTGGATCTATCGGAATTGATATGAAGCCTACTGATGTTTCATTCAGATGCAACCTTGTTACACTTTCTGATGAGCCTGAATATGCCGACAAGACTATTCTCGATTACTGTGCAGACGATATTTCTACTGACGAGGCAAAGATACTTATTGACTATCTTGCCGAGCATTTCAATAATGACGAATTCCAGCTTTATTCAGGCGTAAGCTACCGCCACTGCCTTATCTGGAACAATGGTACACTTGATGTCGGAACGCTTACACCTCCTCATGACATCACAGGTAAGTCTATAAAAGATCATCTTCCTGACCCTGAAAAGGTAGGAAAGCTTTACGATATGATGGTAAAGAGCTATGATCTTCTTAAAGATCACCCTGTAAACAAGGCAAGAGTTGCAAGGGGCAAGCGTCCTGCAAACTCGATGTGGTTCTGGGGCGAGGGCAAGAGAGCAAGCCTTACTCCGTTCCTTGAAAAGTATGGTCTTAAGGGTTCGATGATCTCTGCCGTTGACCTGCTCAAAGGCATAGGCAAGTTCAGCGAGATGAATGTTGTGAACGTTGAAGGCGCAACAGGTTACATAGACACAAACTTTGAGGGCAAGGCTCAGGCTGCTATCGACGAGTTTGCAAAGGGACAGGATTTTGTATACATTCACGTTGAAGCTCCTGACGAGTGCGGTCACAGAGCTGAGGTGGAGAACAAGAAGAGAGCTATCGAGATAATTGACGAAAAGATACTCACTCCTGTACTCAAAGCTCTTGACGGATATGAGGATTATAAGGTACTTGTTTGCCCCGACCACCCTACTCCGCTGTCACTCAAAACTCACACAAACGATCCTATCCCGTTCCTTATGTATCATAAGAAGGGCGAGATCGAAGGACCCGGAAAATATGATGAGAATACTGCAAAAGCATCAGGAATTTTCATTGAAAACGGTCCTGATATGATGCAGAAATTTATTGATATGTAAAAAATCAAGCTGCCGTGCAAAACTGTACGGCAGCTTTTTCGTCTATACACATTTAACAAATTACACATATAAACTTTGTTGAAATCGACCTAAAAAGTGATTATAATGTAGATATAAACTTGAGCGGAGGTATTTCAATGGAAAATACAAACAAGAAATATGTTTTTCTCGATATAGACGGAACTCTTATTGACACAGGCGAAGTGCTGCACGAATCAACAGCGAAAGCGCTCAGACTGGCAATGGAAAACGGTCACAAACTTTTTATCTGCACAGGACGTGAAAAGCATTTTGTTTCAAAAATACTTTTTGACGCAGGACTTTCTGACGGCGTTTTCAGTGCAGGCGCAAATGTTTTCTGCGGAGGGGAAAATATTTTCCACAGCTCATTCCCTGCTGAACTGTACAACAGAATGGTAAAGGTGCTTGTAAAACACAAGGCGGTAGTAACGCTGGAAACTATCAAGGAAGAGATCTTCCTCGATCAGACTATGAAAAAGGGTTATGAAGGTTTTACCGCTTGGCTCAATGTACTGGGTGCAGTTTTCAGCAAAGATATACCACAGGACCTTGATAACGTTGACAAGATCGTTTTTGTCGGCAGCGAATCTCCTGTTTCTCTTATACAGAATGAGATCGGCAGCGACTGCAACATCGTTACAATGTCATATCAGAGCGGCGATAACGGCGGCGAGATAATGCAGAAAGGCATTACAAAGGCCACAGGCATACAGAAAGTTCTGAATTTTTACGGTGCTGACGTCAAGGACGCTATCGGCATCGGCGATGGCGCAAATGACATTGAAATGCTTCAGTTCTGCGGCACAGGCATAGCAATGGGCAACGCAGACGAACGTGCAAAGGCAGCAGCTGATATCATCACAGATGACATCGACAAAGATGGACTTTACAACGCTTTCAAACGAATGGGACTTATAAAAATTTAATACATACACAGCTCCGAAAGGTCATAACGATACTTTCGGAGTTTTTTTGCACACAAAAAAGCGGTCTGCTTTTGCAAACCGCTTTAATATCAAATATTAAAAGATGATTAGTTGTTAACCAGCTTATCCTCTTCGTTGTTCCAGCTGTAAAGCTTTCTGATCTCCTTACCAACCTTCTCAGATGGGTGCTCAGCGTGAAGCTTTCTCATAGCCTTGAAGTGAACCTGTGATCCAGCAGAAGACATATCGAGGAGGAAGTCCTTAGCGAATGTACCGTCCTGAATGTCAGAAAGAACCTTCTTCATAGCCTTCTTTGTATCCTCAGTTACGATCTTTGGACCTGTGATGTAGTCGCCGTACTCAGCTGTGTTAGAGATAGAATATCTCATGCCCTCGAAACCTGACTGATAGATAAGGTCAACGATAAGCTTCATCTCGTGAATGCACTCGAAGTAAGCATTTCTTGGGTCATAACCAGCCTCGCAAAGTGTTTCAAAACCAGCCTGCATAAGTGCGCAAACACCGCCGCAGAGAACTGCCTGCTCACCGAAGAGGTCAGTTTCTGTTTCTGTTCTGAATGTTGTTTCAAGAACGCCTGCTCTTGCGCCGCCGATACCGAGAGCGTATGCAAGACCGATCTCAGTTGCGTTGCCTGTTGCATCCTGCTCAACTGCGATAAGGCAAGGTGTACCCTTACCAGCCTGATACTCTGAACGTACTGTGTGACCAGGAGCCTTAGGAGCGATCATGATTACGTTAACGTTCTTTGGCGGTACGATGCAGCCGAAGTGAATATTGAAACCGTGTGCGAATGCAAGTGTCTTGCCCTCTGTGAGGTAAGGCTCGATCTTGCTCTTGTAAAGAGCAGCCTGCTTTTCGTCAGGGATAAGAATCATAATGATGTCGGCAGCCTTTGCAGCTTCCTCAGTTGTCATAACTGTAAGGCCCTGCTTTTCAGCCTTTTCCCAGCTCTTTGAACCTTCATAAAGACCAACGACTACGTCTACGCCGCTTTCCTTAAGGTTGAGCGCATGAGCGTGACCCTGTGAACCATAGCCGATAATAGCAACTTTCTTGCCCTTAAGTACGTTAAGGTCGCAATCCTGCTGATAATAAATCTTTGCCTGTGCCATTTTAAATTCCTCCAAAAATAGAATATAAAATTCTTTATTTTATGTAGCCGGAAGGCTATATAATCTTAAATTATTTCTTGGCGTTGAACGTATCTGAACCCTTTTCGATAGCGATAGTTCCCGTTCTTACCATTTCAATGATACCGTAAGGCTCGATGACCTCTTCAAATCTGCACAAATGTGCGTATGTATCGCAAAGCTCAAGAGTCATGGTAGTCAGCGTGATATCCATTACCTTTGCGCCTGTGATATCAGCGATAGTCATTACCTCGCTGCGCTTGTCTGCGCCTACTGAGATCTTGACGATCATAAGCTCTCTTGCAAGATATTCATCTCTGCCGAAAGTCTTGACCTTGATAACTTCTATAAGCTTGTTAAGCTGTTTTTCGATCTGTTCAACGGTATGCTCATCACCGTCTGCAACGATAGTGATCCTTGATATTGCAGGGTCATGTGTCGGACCTACTGCAAGGCTCTCAATATTGAATCCTCTTCTTGAAAACAGTCCAGAGATCCTTGAAAGCACTCCGCTGTGATTTTCCACAAGAACAGAAATTGTATGCTTCATAAATTAACCTCCAATGGGGATACTCTCCCCAACATTTTTCATTATATCACCGCAATGTTAAGATTTCCTGAATATATTTCGTGAAAGATATTAAAGGGTAGGAAAATTCTTATCCACTACTACCTCGACAAGATAGATGCCCTTATGCTCAGCAAGAGTCTGAACAGCTTTATCCATAGAATCGCTGTCCGTAACACGCATGGCTGGTATTCCATACGCCTCTGCAAGCTTTATAAAATCAGGTGATCCGTCGAGGAAAACTGCGGTCTGACGATCGTTATATCCGTTGGTCTGAAGTTCTCTTACCATTCCCAATCGGGTATTTGTGAACACAACTACCTTTACGTCTACTCCGAACTGAACGGCTGTGGCAAGCTCCATAAAATTCATCTGGAAACCGCCGTCGCCGCATACAGCAACTGTCGGACGTGATTCATCAGCCATTTTCGCACCTATTGCGGCAGGAAGCGAGTAACCCATTGTACCCATTCCGCCTGAGGTAAGAAAACGTCCGCCTTTTTTGAACTTATATCTTGAAGTCCATATCTGATTCTGACCTACGTCAGCCACGATATTGACATTTGCAGGCATTTTTTCTGAAAGTCTGCTTATAAACTCCTTCGGATTGACAGTACCGCTGACAGGCTTTACAAACTCATCGGGAGTTCTCTTTGCGTCAAGCTCGCTTATCCAACTGTCATGCTTTGAAACAGCATTCTCATCATTCTTTACGATATCAAGGATCTGCTCCAAAACTACTGCTGCGTCACCGACCAGCGGATAATCAGCACCGATATTCTTTCCTATCTCAGCAGGGTCGATATCGATATGCAGTATCTTTGTGGTCTGTGCAAGCTTGAGAGGAGTTTTAACAGCTCTGTCGCCAACCCTCGCACCCACAAGGAAGAGCGTATCGCAGGCATTCACCGCATAATTTGCAAGCTTTGTTCCGTGAGTACCTATCATTCCGTAGTAAAGCGGATCATCGTCCGCAAAAACTGAAATTCCCATCATAGTGGTTATAACTGGGATATTCATTATCTTTGAAAGTTCAGCTACCTTATCCTGTGCCTTAGCCGCAAAAACTCCTCCACCGATGCAGATAAGAGGTTTTTCAGCCTTTTCAAGAGCCTCAGCCACACGCTTTACCTGAAGGTAATTTCCCTTTGAGGTAGGACGATAGCTGCGTATCTCACACTTGTCAGGATATTCAAAATCGATGGTTTCCTTCTGAACGTCCATAGGTATATCAATGAGTACAGGACCAGGTCTGCCTGTACCTGCTATGTAAAAAGCTTCTTTAAAGGTTTTCGCAAGCTCCTGCGGGTCTTTCAGCAGATAGCTGTGCTTTACAAAAGGTTCAGCCGAACCGGTTATGTCAGCCTCCTGAAAAACGTCAGAGCCGATCTGATCCGTATTGACCTGACCTGTGATGCATACCACAGGGATAGAATCTGCATAAGCCGTAGCGATAGCAGTTATAAGGTTGGTCGCACCGGGACCGGAAGTTGCGATACAAACCGCAGGCTTTCCGGAGATTCTTGCAAAGCCGTTTGCCGCATGACCGCCGTTAGCCTCATGACGAACGAGAACATTCTTTATCTCATCACTGCTGTCCAGCAATGCGTCATAGAAAGGGCATATAGCAGCGCCGGGGTAACCATAGACGACCTTAATATTCTCAGCTTTCAAACATTCTACAATAGCCTGACTTACAGTCATCTTCATACAAAGTCGCCTCCTGTTAAAATAATAACCGCACAAAGATTTTTGCGGTATACTTTTTTTAGTATATCACATTTCCTTTATCAAGTCAACACCTTCGGCGACAAATTTAAGGACGTATCTGTCCGATTATTACTCGTCCTTATTTTCAGGCAGTTCAGAAACAGCCTCCTGAACGGAATTATTCTGCTGAGCCAGCAGATCTCTGATCTCTGTGAGCAGAGCAACGTCGGCAGGAACTTCTGCAGGAGCAGGCTCTTCTTCCTTTTTGCCGAGAAACATAAGCTTGTTAACGACCTTCATCATAAGGAATATAACAAGCGCCATTATAATAAAGTTGATAACAGCCGTGAGGAACGCACCGTAATTTATGTACTGATTTCCGAGGAGATGTATCTTTCCCTCGACCTCAGCGCCGCCGATACAGCCGATTATCGGATTGATAAAGTTCTCTGTAAATGACGTTACGATACCCTGAAAAGCAGCACCGATGATAACGCCGACTGCAAGATCCATAACGTTGCCTTTAAGAGCAAAATCCTTGAACTCGCTGACAAACTTCTTTAAAAATCCTTTTTTGTTTTTTGACATGATTCTACGATCCTTTCTTAAAAACATTAAAATACTATAATATTATACTATATTGCACTTCTTTAGTCAAGACAATTCTTTTAACTTTTTACCCTCGTGAGCAGTACAATGCAGCACATTATATTAATAAAATGTAATGAATATGTAAATAAACAGTTGTGACTATTGCAATGTAAAAAGCAATGTGATATAATAATAAAGCTGTCAGGCGAGATAATTCGTTACTGTGATGTATGTGCAGTTGCGAGATGGATTTCATATTGATTGGCTGACTCGTTAAGTGAAATGATGGGATATAGCCAAGAGGTAAGGCAACGGACTTTGACTCCGTCATTCCGATGGTTCGAATCCATCTATCCCAACCAATGACAACCATCCGACTGTTATGCAGTTGGTTTTATATACTGGGGTGTCGCCAAGTGGTAAGGCAACGGACTCTGACTCCGTCATTCCAAAGGTTCGAATCCTTTCACCCCAACCA
>NZ_CAKSNX010000001.1 GCF_934476685.1 uncultured Ruminococcus sp. | reverse complement strand
CCATTTTATTTTCCTCCTTTTTTCTATTATACCACGGCTAAATGTTTTCTGTCTAATTTATTATAGACGATACATTGATTGGTACTCATCAATGCTTGTTTTCTCTTTTGTGCTTAAAATCAGCAACTCCTCGGATTTGTCCGCTGATATTTTGAGTATTTGACTTACGATTTCAATAAGTTCGGATGTGTTGCTTTCGGCATTGGCTGAAACGATTTTCCTCACCTTTCCTATCTGCTTGTTCAAATAAGGCGAAATACTCACCGTATCGAGAATAAAGCGGAGTTCTTCGAGCATTTTCAACTTAACACCCTTACAGGCATATGTCCAAAAAGGCACACCGCTGTTCTCGTCAAAGGTCTTCGACTGCTCAATCAGTGAAATGTAGCCGACCTTCTGCAAGTCCTCAAAAGCCTCAAATGCAAGATTGTATGATTTTGCAAGAGAATGTGCAAGTGCGTATACGTTGCGGTAATTATCCTGAATCAGCTGTTCATTTGTGTTCTTGGTCATTGTTCTTCCCCGATATTTAATGTCTTGTAAAGCGTGTGCTTTTCAAAAAGCTCTTCGAGCGTTTTGTACGTTATCAGATTTCCATTCTCGTCACTTTTGCCCCGAATTGCCTTGTCACGCATGGTTTCAAGGTAGTGCAGAATTTTGTCGTAATCCGCATCCGAAATACTTCCTCGGAATTTCTGCTGATAATATTTGTTCCTCGCCTTGTGGTAGGTCTGGATAATCGGATTGTTCTCAGCCTTTTCCTTGTGCTTGTTTTTCGCGCCAATCTGACGGCAGGTTCTGTTGGGATTTTCGGGAGACTTTTCATTGCAGTAAAACGTCTTGTAGCTGTCAGTCGCAAGGAAAAAACGTCCGCAGTGGTGACAGCGAAAAGGCGCTCTGCCGTGCTGCATTCCTCTGAAAAAATCGTATTGAATAACGCTTTGCGCATTATGAAATTCGCAGGTATCAACCACCCATGTCTTGTCTTTATCATCGGGATCGATCATTCCCGAAACGCCGATATTTACGTCCATGGTTTCACGAACTCTTGCCTTTTCATAGTACGGCACGCTCGCCATCAGCTCACTCGAAAGTGTGGAATATTCGTTAAACGCACCCCACGCAATCGCATAGTTGCTTTCGTCACGTTTCTTAAGCCGTGTAAAATATTCATCTGACATTTCGGCTATGCAGCAGGCAATTATGTAAAGCCCAATCCCGTACCCCGAAAACAACTTTTTGTACCTCTCATACTCCGCAAACTCCTTCGACGTCATATCATACAGCCTGCCGTAGAAAGCCTTGCTCTTCATTATTTCGGCACGCTGTTTTTCTTTTTTCAGGTCAATATTCACATAGCAGTACGGTGGTAAAGTCACCGCAATTTGTTCGATTTCGATTATGCGTTCAACAAATTCCGTCATAGTCTGCTCGTTTTTCATCGCCATATTATTATCTGCAAACCGCGCAAAAGAGACGGTTAAGTCATAAATCTTTTTCATGTCCTCAGCTTTCATATTCAGCAGAGCCGTTGTGATTTCGCCAACCTTCAAAGCTATTTTTGTTGTGAAAATTCTATTCTTGTGAATCAGAAAATAGAAATTAAAAAAGCTGTCGTCAGGCATATCGTAATTCGGATTGTTTGAAATTGCATTGTTCATGTCAAGTACCCCTCAAAAGTGTATCTATAGGTCAGATCTAAAAACCTATATTTATTATATCACACTTTTTCAGATTTGTGGTAACTTTTATTGTACAATTGATATAAGCATTTGAAACCATGTAGTGAATGGATTTTTTGCCTGTAATGCGATTTGATAAATTAGAAAAAATTCGCCTAATTAATATACAGAGCGAATGATCGACGGAATCTTGAAAATTGAATAATCGGTAACCGAATACGTTATTTCTGACGGAGGAGTGATGAACTGTTCCAGCTACTGAAGATGTACGCCATGACTTTTGTATTTCAAAACGAGCGACAAATACAATCTTCAACCTGCATCTAGCAACTGCAGTTGGCGATGAAAATCAGAAACGGATACTTACGTTTCAGCTTGCTGACATTGCACGTTCTCAAGCGTGATACCAACCGTCGCAAGCAATAGGAACGCTGCTCTATGAGCCTGATAAGCTGTCGGGCGTTCGGCTACTGTTTGAAAGCGCAGGACACACCACAACAACTACATAAATTAAAAAGGAGTGATGCCAATGTCAGAAATCATGACAGAAGGAAAAAAAGCAAAACTGATTGATGAAACAGTCTACAATGATCCCTACGTTGTTAAAAGCAATTGCCTTTATGAAATGGTTCAGGTGAAAGATCAGGTCGTTCCAATGAAACTTGCAGACTTTGTTCCCGCACTTATTTCGGAAATCACCAGAGATGACGGCACAGAGCAAAAGAAAATGTTCAAGGTCGGTGCGGTTCACAAGTCGGGAATTAAACTGTCGGAGCAGATTGTTTCCGCAGACGAAATGCAAAACATGAAATGGCTCTTAAACCGCTGGGGTGCATTGGGTGCTGCACAGCCTAAGCAAAACGTGCTAAGTAAAATCTGCCACGCAATTATGTTAACGAAAGGTGAGGTGAAATTTGAAACTATGTATCTCCAAACTGGTTGGAAGAAGATAAACGGTGAGTATGTGTTCCTGATGCCGACGCAGAACAGTCCGTTTACCGTTGAACTGCAGGGCAAGCTGAAAAACTATTCTTTCACTGAAAAGGGTTCGCAGGAGGACTTGATTTACTTGTCTGCAATGCTTGAAAACAGTTTTGCACCGCAGTGTGTTATGCTACCGCTGCTGGCGGTAACGTTTCTGTGTCCGCTCAATCACTTTCTGAAAAGTGCAGGCTGTGAGCCTAAATTCGTGACCGCACTCATAGGCAAGACGGGTAGTCGTAAATCCACACTTGCAGCGCTGTTTCTTTCGTTCTTCGGAAAGTTTTCAGCAAGCGACCTACCGATGTCATTCCACGACACAGCGAATAGCATTTTGAGCAACATATACTATTTAAAAGACGTGTTGACTTGCATTGACGATTTTCATCCGAGCGGAATGTTTCACGAACAGGAGATGAAAAGCATTGCGCAGAATATTTCGCGATACTACGGTGATAGAATTGGTCGTGCGCGACTAAATTCAAAAGCGGAGTTACAATCTTCAAAACCGCCTACAGGCAATGCAATTATCACAGCGGAGTACACTCCTGAAATTTCCGTGTCGGGTTCGGCGAGATACTTCAATATTGAACTTAATGAAAACGATGTTCAGCTTGATGACCTGTCAGAATATCAGCAGTTAGCAAATGACGGAGTGCTGTGTGGGATTATGCAAAGCTACATTGAGTGGATTAAAAATGTGTATCTTGATGATGAAAGTGCTTTTGTAAAAACACTCGAAGATGTGTTTTTGAAATACCGCAAGTTTTATCTGGACAGGCTGTGTGCAAACAGAATTAAGTTTCACAACCGCACACCCGACATGCTTGCACACTTGAAAATCGGGTTTGCATTTCTGCTTGTGTTTCTTAAATCGAAAAATCAAATCAACAAGTCGGAGCTTGATAAATTTGAAAAGGTGTTCGACGAGATCGTTTTGAAAGCTGTGTCTGCAAACGCAGAAATCATCGAGCTTGAAAATCCGACCACTCGCTTCTGTGAGAAACTGAAAAGTCTGCTGGACAGCGGCAGGTGCTATGTAGAAACAAAAGGGCTTGACTCCACGCCCCGTCAGAGAAACTGCATCGGCTTGCAGGACGATGAGCACTACTACCTGTTCGCAGACACAACACACTCCGAGGTGCGAAAGCTGTGCGCCGAGCAGGGCGAGCATTTTTCTATTAGCAAAAATGAGCTACTCCGTCAGCTTCGTAAAGAGGGCTTGCTGCTGTCAAGGACAAGCCGCAACACGGTCTCGGTCAGGGATAACTCCAACACAGTAGTGAATGTGGCGATGCTGAATAAGCTAAAGATGGAAGAACGGCTATCGGGCGATTTGTACCGCCCCACAGCCGAGGTCGGATAGTTTAACCAACGAGCCAACAAAACGCCGCTGTGAGCGATTTGTCGGCGTTTGTGAGCGAGGTACAGCAAGATATTTTTTGCAGAAGGAAGATGAGAAAAATGGAGTAAAATCGGCTGTCGGCATATTGCACGGGCCGGGTAAATTCCAAGCGGTTATGACGTAGAGGAATAAGATTGCAGGTTAAAGCGGCGGGGTCGCCGCATTCACAGCGGACGGCAAAGCCGACCGCAATTGCGAGCGTTTGGGCAAGGTCTTGTGCAGTATTTTAGGGGGTTGTGGTTTTGGTGTGTGTTACCATAAGAGGGCAACGCTGCGAAATCACGACCGAAATATCAGCGAAAGGACAAAGTCGAACAGTATTAAGGAGGCGTTTTCATGGCGAAAAAAGAAAAACAGGCGGTGTGGCTCTACCCGGAAGTAAAAGAACTGCTGACCACTCATATGGCGGCAGCAAATGCAAAGTCGCAGAGCGATTTTATTGAAAAAGCGATCAGGTTTTATGCAGGATATCTTGATTGTAATTCGGAGAATATGACGGAGTATCTCGGTGAAACGGTATCAGCTGTCATTGACGGGATCGTAAAAGGCAGTGAGCAGCGTATCAGCAGAGCATTGTTCAAGCTGGCGGTGCAGTCTGCAATACAGTCGCACATACTTGCGGCGGTGACAGATGTCGATGAAATCGATGTCGGTAAGCTGTACGGAATGTGTACTGAAGATGTGCGCAGGACAAACGGCATTATTGATTTCAGAAATGCCTACAAATATCAGAAGGAGGATTGACCTTGGATAAAATCAGAACAGGGATTTATGTGTCCGGCGATGTGCTTGCAGAGTGTGATGATTATTGTACAAAGCAGGACATCAGCCGTTCGGAACTGATAGAGCAGGCGCTGAAATTGTTTCTTGCAACAAGAGCTATCTCTACCAAGAGTAATGTTCTTGTGCCGGAGCTTGCGGAGTGCATTGCTCAAGCAAGCGATGAAGGCATAACAAAAATATCAAAAGGCTTGTTCAGATATGCAGTCGAGGTTGAAATGCTGATAGCTATTCTCGTAGACACCTTTGAGCTCAGCAAGAACGAGTTGAAGGACATCAGGCGTGAGGCGGTGAACAATGTCAGACGCACAAGAGGAAAGATCAATTTTGATGATCTGATAACAAGAAACTTTGATGAGGGTATAGCCGATGATGAATAATCTGAACAAGCATCGATAGAGTAACGGAACGTGACGAGGTCTCCGATGAGGGGACGAATCCTTACCTCATATTAAGTTGTGTAACAAAACGTTACTGTATGTCAGCTTTACTGACAAGAGAACACGGAATATATTTCCGACATACCAATGGTACAACATTTCACTGTACCCTTGAAAACACTGTGAAAGGACAGATGTAAAAATGAACATCACACATACCATAAGCAGAATTACCAAAACAACAAGGAGAGTGATAATACAATGGCAGAAAACAAAAACGAAACAAAGATCACCATGCTTACGATCAAGGAGGCGGCTGCTCTTGTAAACGGCATGACCGAGTACAGAGTCCGTCAGATGTGCATCAACGATCAAATTCCGCACATAATGGCCGGCAGAAAGTATCTCATCAACAAGGATATTTTTCTGAACTATCTCCGTGGAAAAACATCGTAAGAAATTAGCTCATAGGAAAGATACGAGTATACGGTGGCGCATTTCTCTGGACTTTTCCACCGAGATGTGGTAAAATGTTGTCGGTAGAAATGCGCCATAGTTTTGAAACGGAGGTTTTAATATATATGGCGACTATTAGAAAGCGTCCCAATGGGACTTACGAAATAAAGGTGTCATGCGGTTATGGCGTAGACGGTAAGCAGCGCAATCAGTACAAGAGCTACAAACCTGAGCCTGGTATGACACCTCGGCAGATCGAAAAGGAGGTGCAGCGTCAAGCAATACTTTTCGAGGAGGACTGCAAGCGAGGACAGATAACAGCGGCAGTCAAGTTTGAGACATTTGCCGAACAGTGGTTTGAAGAATATGCAAAGGTCAATCTTCGTCCGACATCGTATTCAAGAATGAAACAACTCACCAAACGCATATACCCTGCACTCGGTCACAAAAGACTTGATAAGATAACCAGTCGAGATGTTCAGAAATTCATCACCGACCTTCTGGTTAACGGCAAGAACATGAACAACGGAAAGCCGCTGTCACGCAAAACGGCGGTGCATCATCTCAGCCTTATCAGCGATGTGTTCAGCTACGCTATCCGTATGGGAATGCTGACTGACAATCCTTGCAGACGGGTGGTTGTTCCAAAATCCGAGCAAGAGGAAAAGCAGATATATACGCTGGACGAGGTAAAAACACTCTACGAACATTTAAGTGACGAGCCTATGAAATACCAAGTGTATCTGCTGCTTGCGATATACAGCGGCTTCAGGCGCAGCGAAATGCTGGGATTGGAATGGAAGGACATCGACTTTGAGAACAGCCTGATCCATGTCCGCAGAACATCTCAGTATACAAAAGAAAAAGGCATATACACCGATACCACTAAGACGCGAAAGTCCAAGCGTGTGTCAAAGTTTCCGCCGTCTATAATGAATCTGCTAAAGCAGTTCAGGACAGAGCAGGCCAAGGAAGCAAAACAGCTCGGTACAAAATGGGAGGGTCACGACAGGCTGTTCACCAAATGGAACGGTGCACCTATGAATCCGCAGACTCCCTTTGAGTGGCTTCAGGGCTACTGCGAGCGTATCGGAATACCGTTCCGAAATATTCACTCTCTACGTCACCTCCATGCCTCGCTACTGATTTTTGAGGGTGTGGACGTTGTAGCGGTGTCCGCAGATATGGGACATAGCGTTGTTGGAACGACCTTAAATTTATATTCCCATATGTTCCAAGAGGCGAGAGCACGCAACTGCGATGCGATAAGCAACGCTCTAAGCTTCACGAACGAGGTTAAAGTGAAAGAAGAAAAGCACTCCGAGGACAGCACAGAGGGCACCTACGAAGATGAGGACGAGCAGGAAGAAGAACAGTTCGGACAAGTTTTCGGGGCATAAAAACAACCGCAGGGCGCAAGCCTTGCGGGGTACATAGAACACAGCCAAGAGGTAGTCGAAAGCGGTTATTTTTAAAATAAGTGGCAGATAAGTGGTTGAGGAGATTTTAGGAAAAAATAAAGTCTCGGAAACCGCGATACTACGCTGTTTCCGAGACTTTGTTGTGGTGACCCGTACGGGAATCGAAAATCTCGGTGCACTTTTTGCGACTTGTCGGGATATGCAGAAAAGCCCGAAAATACGGCATTTTAGAACAATTTACAAAAATTCATTTACACTGTTTTTCGCTAACTTTTTGCCGCCTTAGCGGACAAACAGCGGACAAAATATCCGACATACCCTTGTATGATATTTCGATATGGAGGATAATTTTAGGAGCAGATACAAGAGTAAATAGATCACATACTCCTCAGAAAAAAGACTGTGCCAATTTGGAGACTTGACACCAATACTGTGACGATTACTCACTTCGATACTGATATTCATTATCCTGACAGGATTTCCAAACTTGTTAATTGGAAGCAGACCGACAGTTGCTATCAGGCTGCCGTTCTCAGCGGTGATGCTGAAAAGGTACTCGGTCTGGAGAACTGCTTTGTCTACATGGCGAGAGAGATTATCTTTGAGTGTATGGTTTATATTTGATTGTTTTCGGCTGTGCTTTTAGGCACAGCCGTTTTTAATCAAATAGGTATTTGTATGCAACCATGTTTTCAAATGAGCTGCCAAAACCTAACTCTATCCTTTTTTCATCTTCTTTAGTCCAAAAATCAGACTTATGTTTAAGAATCGTATCTCGATACTTATTTGAATTTATAAAATTACACCACATATAATCAGCAGTATTAATTTTACTATAATCAAACAATTCTGGATTTAACAAAAAATCAAGATAAGGATACTCTTCACAATATTGTGTGAGATAGATCATACTTTCCAAATCAGGAATAATCCCAAGTATATGAAGAACAACTATTGAATTAACAAGCTCTGATTTATTGTCAGGGTACAATATAACACCAGGAGTTTCTTTTCTTGCTTTGAGTTTTTCTTCAAAATACTTTGAAACAACTTCATTATAAGGAATAATCTTTTTTTCAAGATAATCAAATACTTCTTCAGCCCAATTATGCTCAAGATTGTCAATTATCCATTTAGTCCATTTGGTAGGCTCATGTTTTAAAAGAATGTCCTTAAAAACATACGGATAATATGCTTTTTTACGTTCTGAATCACATTTATCAATTATAGCACAACATTTATCATATATTTTTTTATCTGCTTGTGATGAAAGTATATGTATTAGATTGATGTAATCATTTCTCATATCAAGAGGATCAGTCAATAAACACTCATCTATAAGGAGCTCCAACAACTGGTAGTAAGAAGACTCATCAGCATTATAATGTTTATCTGCAAATAGCCATAATGCTTTTAAACAATTTCGCAACATTTTAATACTTATCTTATAATCAGGTGTTACAAGTTTTAAAAATGACAGCAGTATTTGGTGACGCTCATCTTTTGAAAGTTCAACCAATGATAGTAACTTGCCGAACAGATTGATATACTCTGCATATTCTGTAAGCCAAAAAGAACGTATTGATATACAGAAATTATCAAATATCTCAGTAATATTTAATTCATCAATTAATGACAAGCTAAATACTTTATAATACGATAGCCATGAAATAAAGTCTTTGTACTTTACATGGCGTATTATCAAATTAACATCTGTTAGATTTAATGGATATGGTTTTACCTGCGTTCTTCCTAATGCAGGATTTGAAAATTGATATTCATCTGGATAATATGTGCAAAGGATAGCTTTTATGTAAGGCTCGCACATCTTTGAAACATTATTAAACCAATCAAGCATCAGGTAGTTCTTCTTGTAGAAATAATAATAGTCATATACAATAGCCTGAAGTTTGAATAAATCCCCATAGATTGTTCCACCATATTTTGTCATTGTGGTTTTACGCATATAGTATTCTTCATGTTTTATCAAAAGATTGTTCAACGTGTTTATGGCTTTATCATTGTCATTGAAGAGTAATTTTATGAATTCAAATGCTTCACTTTCTGCAGCGGCTGAATCAAGGAGAGTTCTAAGATTATCCAGCTCTTCTTTTTGGCTATTGAAACTTAATAATCTAATTGCTATTAGATTAAATTTCAGTATTGCTATTTGATACTTATCCCTAAGTGTTAAGTATTTGAAATCTCTTTTGTTTATTTTTGCTTCGATATTTGATAATAACTCAAGGCAGATATTGTCTTTTGTTTTATAAATCATTGACTTATAGTATACTTTTTCGAACGTATTATCATTAGTTAATTGTAAACGATATATAATGTCATTGTAAGCCCATATCATTGACATAGTGAACAACTCATCTGTTATTTCTTTTTCTGAAGTTAAATTATAAATAATAGGCTCAGCTAACTTAGGCTTATGATAAATAGAATTGATCCCCGCCTTAATAAAACACTCCTTTATCTTGCTACTCTCATCATCACCTTGTTTGAAAATGGTAAATAGATTGTCATAATCAGAACTATCAATTATGTTTAATGTACCATTCTGTAATTCTGCACCATGTGAAAAAGCACAGATTGAAAGTAAAGTCGAATAACTTATGCGATTAAATGGCTCTATTAATCCAATATTGCTTAATAATGATCTTTTTAACTCAATAATACCAGCCATATAATATGGAAGACGTTCATCTTTTATATAACTTAGGAAAGAAAAAAGAGGCTTGCCAAACCTATTAAGATCACAAGGTGTCTTCTGCTTCATAAAATCGGATACGGATGATAAATCAACAAGTTCAACACCTTTATTGAACCAATAATTTGTCTCTCGCACTTCGTGGTCTATCTTATTTACAGCTAAGTAATGGGGAGGACGTTTTATTTTTAAAGTGTTTGCAAAATAGTTAATATAGCTCATTATTAATTTAAGATTATTGTCGCCTAGTGAATAACCAATAAATAGAATAGTTTTGTCTATAAGAATGGATTTTATGTATATTTCAAGCAATTCATGATTTAATGAATAGGTAAGATAATCATCTTCTTTTAAAACTATATTATCCAGATTATCAATATCACCATGCATCTTTATAATATACTTTCTACCGTGTCTTCCCTTTTCGAGTAGATCATCATCGCTTTTAATAACTGTATAGTTACTAATATTCGGATTCTTAACATCTTCAATAAGATGATCATAATTTGTTGTTATAATATGTTCTGGTTCAAGTGCAACTATTAGTTCATCTAATTCATTTGGGTCATATGATTTACAAAAAACATCATGCAATAATTTCAAATATTCAGTTTTATCCTTTTTTTCATAATAGTATTGAGGTATTTTCAAGAATTCTTCACTTGAAAAGGAGAATTCATGTTGACATGGACGATTGTTAAACATACAAGATACATTACTCTCGTCTCCTTCTGTAGTTGTTAGATATTTAAGTTCACATTTCTCACATATATCGTTATAGCCTATCTCTATGGCGATTTTCTTTACCAAATCCCACCATGAGCACACACCTGAGTTGCGCGATACACCTGCACCTACAAAAATCACAAGTTTGTGTTGTTTATTGATTTCTCGTATTTTTTCAATCTGTTCTATTATTTTTTTCATTATCTTTCCTCATTTGTCATCATGCATATTTTTACTTTGAAATACATATCTCCTATTTTTCCTTTCACTAATAGCAGATAACATCCCAATCTCCACCATTTCTCTAAGAATTTCCTTGACTCTGGTAGGTTTTAAACCAAGTAATCCGCAAGCCTCAGCATTACTGATAGAACCATTTTCTTTGATATAATCAAGAATAAGCGCTTGTTGATGATTTATCGGCGGTTTATCGGCGGTGCCGATATCTGACAGCGGTATTTCTACCTTAAACACATCATCTTCAAACAGAATAGGTTCGCTGTCCGAATACATCTTTGTGTACTTATATAGATTACGAACACCCGAGCCAAGTTCATCAGCTCTTCCGATGTTATTAAAGAATTTAGCAATAACAGGATTCTTCGGATAAGGTGTGGTCGTAGCGAGAATACGACCGTAATGATAGGTCTTGTTTGCATTCTCAGTCAGTATCCCGCCTTTTTTTATTATTATCTTAGCGGGGTAGGGATTTGAATACTCACGGTGCATAAGAATATTGCTGACTATCTCACGAGAAATTATACTGCGAACACTGATACGCTGTGTTCCGTCAAGAAAGAATTTATCATCTATGTGACGGCATACGAAGTCCGTAAGGCGATCATAGCTGTCAATCAGATTGGTTCGCACATCGTCACGGTCATCGTAGCGATCCATGTTCACTTCACGATATATAGCATCTGTTCTGTATGCAGGCAGACAGGACTGTATTGTTTCGTCTTTTCCAAATAGAAGAACAGCAGCAAGATTAAAGCCTTCCTGTCCCGTTGTAAAGTCACGCTCATAAAGACCTGCGCTGCGAAGTATGCCCATATCGTCAAGCTCAATCCAAGAATGATTAGCATCCTTGCTTTTCGCAAGATTGCGTACACGCTTCATCAGCGACATATCAAGATTGTCGATGGTGAGATAGGGAAGTATCTTCTTCTCGGTGAAATCAGTCTGCTTTCGCATATACAGCTCGGACATCTGTGTGGTGTTATTGCTGATATTGATATCAGCATCACCAATGCGATCATAAGTGATCTTGTTGCAGGTGTGGACCTGGGAACTTCTCGGCACATACACATAGAGAATGATTTTGCCGTCAATCTCAACTTCCTCGGCAGAAAGATAAAGCGTGGGGGAGATTTTCGCGGATTATTGAGCATATTCGAGAAATTTTTGCGCATTCCCTTGACGGTATTGGGATTTACACCGATGATCTCACCGTTATCGGAAACGCCCATAAGAATATGACCACCGAAACGATTAGAGAAAGAGCATACAGTGGGATATACCTCCGATGCGACTTCGTTCTTGCATTCCTTGAATTCTATTGTTACACCTTCGCCCTGTGAGATTAGGTCGAGTATCATTTCTTTGGTCATGGTTTTACTCCTATTAAATTAGTCAAGTATATCAAATGTATCCATCATAAGCTTAATTAGCTCTTTGGCCATTTCTTTATCAACTTGAATAGACTGACTTATTTTGTCCTTCATTTCTCTTGTAGGACTTCCATAGGTATCAATCTGAAAATATTTCTTTCCATCGCTTGTAAATATAGTATACGTTGCTCGAACTTTGCTATGTACACTGTTTCTATCTTTATCAAGCTTTTTTATATTATCCTTTGTTATTAATGCCATATCTATTCTCCTTTAATCTCAGAAATAAGATGAGTTAGCCTGTACTCGTTGATTTCACATTCCCAAACTACAATAACTTTCCAGCCTTTTTCTCTCATTTGATCATGATATTTTTTGTCACGGTTCTTGTTATTTATGAGTTTATTAGTCCAATACTCTGTGTTTGATTTAGGCCATACAAAATTATCACAATCGTGCATATGCCAAAAGCAGCCATTGATATAGATAGCTGTCTTATACTTAGGCAGTATAATGTCAGGCTTTCCAGGATACCTTTTATCATTTTTTCTAAACCTAAAGCCATTGCGATGAAGGAAACATCTAACTATGATCTCAGGTTTGGTATCCTTGCTCCGAATATGAGACATATTCTTACTGCGGACTTCTTTACTATGATTATCAGCCATTTTTCTTTTTATCCAAGTATAATGCAAGATGTTCAGCGATAGCTTTGGCAAGTATCGGAGGGACTGCATTGCCGACCTGTTGATACTGTGAATCTTTTGTTCCGCAGAAAACAAAAGAATCAGGGAATGTTTGAAGTCTGGCAGCTTCTCTTACACTAACAGCCCTGTTTATAGTGGGATGAATCCACATAGATTTACGAACGTTAAGAACTGTACCCGACGGCTTTTCATAGTTTAAGCGCTGGTAAATAGTATTCTGCGTACGGCTAATGTCTGTATATGTGTTTTCTTTTAATTCCGCATCGAGGGAATGGAAATTCTCTCCCTGACTAAGTGCCTCAAAGCGCGCTTTTGCAACTGCTCTTGTTTGAGTAATTATATGATTGTAAAGTCTGTTGCTGTCTCTGAGAAAAGGAGTGAGCGAAGTGGGTTCAAAATCGTCTGTTAATTCAACTCCATTATCTTCTGATGGCTCAAACACTGTTTGTACGTTTTCAATATCCTTTATGGCATCTTTCACTGTCCTGTAATTATCTTCTGTAAATGTTCCTATTGGCATTTCAATTGTTTTTGCTATCTTCTTCTTTATTCCAATAAATACAAAACGGTTTCTTCTCTGCGGCGCGCCAAATTCTAATGCATTCAGTACTCCCATGTTAAAAGTGTAGTTTCCAAGCATCTTAGTGATATATTCAAGAACAGAATATGACTGTATAACAGCTGTAATACCGTTCTGGCAAATAATCTCATCTATTTGCAGTTCATTATCATAGATTTCCTTTATTCGTGAGAGACATCTTTGAATCATAATTGTTTTCTCAATGCGTTTTACTACCTGATCTGCATCTATTATTTCATCAAAGAAGTCAAAAATGGCCTCTGCTGCTGCGTCGAAACATTCATATACTCCATTATTATCAGCCTGTTTTATCTTTTCTGCAAGTTTAAGATACTTTTTCTGATAGCGGTATAAAGCTTCTCTGCACTTCTTCAGGTTTTTTCGCTGACGATATGCAATGTTAAGCAGCTTGTAATCTTCCTCAGGCCAAAGCCTTGACTCGACTTCATGCAAACTGTGAATATCCTCGGCGATTTCCTCGGAAAAATATTTTTCTTCTAAGAGCAGAATCTCTGATGGAGTAGTTTCAATATTATATTCGTCAATTATCTCTGTCTCATCTGTACGCAAGTAAAATTTATGAACGTCAGATTTAAGCATTTCAACGTTCTCCATGACAAATGCTTTGGGTTCCAATTCCATAACAGCTCTTACATATTGTTTCACGAGCATATTATTTTGACTTATAACATGGTTCTTTTGTCTGTTAGCCATTGAAAATCCCTGGCAAGGTGGGCCGCCTATAACCACATCTATCTTTCCAAGCTTCTTCCTGAGTTTTGCGAAGTCAGCTGAACATACATCTGAGAACACTTCCGTTCCAGGATGATTCTTTTTATAAGTTTTCTGTGCATTTTGATTTATTTCAAATGCGGCAGCAATTTCATATTTGCCTGTTTTCTTAAAGCCCAGGCTCAGGCCTCCGGCACCGGCAAACAAATCAATTACCTTATGCATTTCACTAATTCTCCTATTCTGACGGCATATTATATAGAATCATTCTGGAAACGCTCTTTAAGCATTATCCAGCAGTCTTCTTTTTTACACCATTGAGTTACGTTAACGCCCTTTGCGTTATTCGTATTTGGATTCATAAAATGATTCCAAACTTTATAGCAGATATCTTCTATGAGCTGTGATACTTCAGGGGATATACTTTGATGCTGCCATATATAGCTGAAATCAACCTTATTACTATAATACTCTGACAGCAGAGCAATCGTATAGTAATTAATCTGAGCTTTATATCCGCCGAAGTTCTGCGCATCTACTATCTTATCGCACTGTTGAAAAAGAATAACCTGAGCGATAATATTACAATAAAACTTTTCATCCGGCTCTCCGATTTCACCAGCCTGTATCATTTCTGAATATCTGATAAAATTGGTTTCCAATCCCTTGCTGACAATATCAGGGTGTTTCAGCCAACACATTGCGCACTTAGCTGCCACTGTTTTAGAGATACACTTATTCTTAGGGTTCTGCTCTTTGTACTTTCTTTTTGATGCGGCAGTAAGCTGTCTATTGACTTCCACACTGTATTGTCCTCTTGCACGCTCATAAAACCATCGCTGAGACGGTTTTCCCTTTTCGACAGGAATAAAAACTCGTCGTGACAACTGTTCCAGTTTAATGTGGAAATCATCATTAGCACTGAAATCAGACATGGTGATCTTATTTTGGCTGTTTGCGTACCTTGATATGCTGCTTATTACTGTGTCCATCTGTTCATCAGATTTAATTACAGTGAGCTTCATCTGAACGTTAACATTGGATAGATCAACCTTGTTTTGAAAAGCAGCATATATTGATGCTGTTGTTTGACCGCCGTTAACGATCTGCCAGCCGACAAGCTCCTTTATAAGAATAAAATCATCGGTGCTTTCATTCTCGTCTATGACTACTTGCTCAGCAATCGTTGAGATACCATTGTTATATGCCATGAACATTGCAGGATTGCTCCTCAATGTATCCCGTATGCCCTTGTTGACCTTTCCTGTCGCTTGCAGGAACGATCTAACATTTTTCTCAATAAGCCGCTGGCCTTCATCACGGTATATTTCCGCTAAGCATTCTCCTGATATGTAACCAACATAACAGTCATAAACATTGCTTTCCTGCGGTATCTTGATAAGTTTCAGTCTATACTTGTATTTGTTTTTAAAACGTATTACAAGTTTTTCTGCTCCTTTTCTCTGGTAGACAGCCTGAACAAGACGTTCAATATCCCACACATCATATTTAACGGTGGTTTTATTAATCATGGCATCTTCCGGCAAATCGCTGTTAATAAGCTTATTAGTAAGGAAAACAACATAAAGATTTTCGATTTTATCTTTATTCTCCTTTATGAACTCATAAAGCATATATTCGTTTGATGATTCTTCCATTTCATCAAGAACACTCGTGCTTGAACAGCATAATTTATAGAATTTAGACGCTTGTCTGCATATCTTGGCTGTTTCCGATTTGTTTAGCTTTTCAATTTTGCCGTTCTTTTCATAGCAGCTGACTATGAGAGTGAGGCTTTGAAAATATTCGCTGAAAGCATACGCATTAACCTTAAACTTTTCTGATTCTTTCATGCAGTAGCTTACTTCTGCATCAGCGGTTTTTGATTCTCCAAAATCAGCGAGATAAGATAGAAAAACGCTGGTGAAGGCGCTTTCTGTATTTTCAGAATGCTCCGAGGCATATTCTTTGACTTCTTCTATTAGCTCTTGATTAAAATCAACTAATTCACGATTCTCCAATTAGTATGCCCCCTTTCAAAACGTTAATTATATCATTCCACTCGGTCACAAAATCTGTGCAGGCGTTTAGATCAAGTGAGTATATTACATCAGATATACCATTATCAAGGTTATCTGGAACAATATTCGGAAAGTTCTCCTCTACCTTGTAAGTTTGGTGTGATCTCAGATGAAATCCCAGCGTATATCGTTCTTCACACGAGGAAATATAGCCGTATTTAAACAATTTCTCCTCAAAAAGAGAACTATATGGTTCTGATAGACCGCTATGTATAGCTTTAATGATCTCCGGCAATGTTGTGCCGTCGCTGCGGCTCTTTCTTACCATATTTACATACAGAAACAATGTGTTCTCCACATCTTTAGGATTAAGCTGATGTTCACTGCTGATTCTTATCTTTTCATTTGATTTTGCAGATGTTGTCTTTACTTCTATCGCAGATCCATTCACATAAAAATCGTGAGTTTCCTTATCAGCTCCGCTCCAAAAGGATACAGCCTCATTGCCAAAATTGTATATCAGTTTTTTGAGAACAAGCAGTTCACCAAAAAGACCTTCTTGTAATTGCTCAGACATAATCACATCAGAATTGAGTGCAAAAAACTTCTTCCACTTGCTCAAAGTGTCTGATAAGCATCCTATCATCTTCTTTTGTGTACTTATCTTTTCAAGCTGATCAGTTATATCATTAGCTATTATCTCAAAAATGCCGCTGTCATAGTCTTTTGACTGAGAAATGATTATGTACTCATTCTCGCTGTTAGGATTTTGATATTCAGTGATATGATCATAGGCGAACTCTATTCCGTGCCACTTTGGAAAACGGTTCAGCGGTTCCTTGCTGCAGTCTTTAGGCAGCATCACCGCAATAATTCTCTGGAGATCTTTCGCAGCAACAATATAAACTATTCTTATTTTATTTTTTAGAAGAATACTTCTATTTAAGACCGTTAAACTGGAATTGTCTTCCTTATTGAAGTCTGCAATGATCTCCTGATATATTTTAATAGCATTACTCAAAATTCATCACCATTTTCAATTGCGATAGGATTTAATCGGTATGTCCTTCCGCTGCCCTTTCCTTCATTATCCGGAAATACAGCTATAAAGCCGAAAGGTGTCTTATAGGTCTTCCCATCTATTTTCAATCCGGCTATTTCTTCTGCATCAAGAGGACAAAGAATAAGCAAGCCACGGTCTCTTGTTCTAAGCTGCTTTCTTATCTTATCATCACTGTCTCCATTTGCTTTCATCTTGTCCTTTTCTTCCATCTGTTCTTTTGAGAAATCAAGATACTCTTCATCTTTGGACTTTAAAGATTTTATGGAGCATATAGACTCATCTGCCTCATATTGACCTTCGCTTCGTTTTAATCCTTGACCGATGCTAAAATCACCTATAGTTAATGGAGGATTTTTCCGTCCAGTATTTTTCAGGCAAACTGTCCATTTCATTAGTCCTCCTAATTGATTTTGATCACGAATATAGTCTGCTAAAAACAGAGACTTAACTTTACTTGCCTTTGATGATGTTCTATATTCAGACAGGAAGTCAGCTACAATGCTTCCGTTAACATCATCCCAAAAGATATGATCTGTGCCAGATTTTCTGCCGAGTTTATCCCAGTGATCGGAACTATTCTCTCCAAGATTGGAAATAAACCTTTCTACTGCTTCAAAGTTCAGATTATATGTATCTGCATTTCTGTCAATTGATCTTGTTTGGCTTACAGTGTTGCTAAATGTAAGTGTACACTCCTGTCCAGTTTTGATTTTGTTTCTTGCAGAGATCAGCATATCAGGGTAAGACGCAATTCTTAAACCAAAATCCATAGGTGTACGGTTATATTCGTTCATATAGTGAATCTGGCTGCGGAGATTTTCTGTTGCAAAAGAAACAACCATGAACCATCGGAACAGCTCATCAGAAACAAAAAGACGGCAAAGGTCAGTGTATTTCGGTCTGAAGCCAAACCATCTGCCCATCTGCATAAGTGTATCATACATCTGCGAAGAACGCATAAAGAAGCTTACGGTCAATCCCTCAAGCGTTAGTCCTCGTGAGAGCTTGTCTCCGCCAATAGCAATGACATTAAGCTGACGACCTTCATCTTTGAATTCCTTATAGCAGAGAACATCATCGCTTTTTCCGTTAATTTCAAACACTCTAATCTGATGATTACCGATAAGGCGCTTGATCTCTGTTTCAATATCGCTCCAATCAGAGTAGTTTACACCTTCCATATATGCAGAGAAATCCTGCTGCACTTTCTTTGTTGTAGGAACAAAATCACTGTCCCACAAATCATGCAGGATATCAAGTATTTCTGTATCTCCACCGTTAATATACGACTGCACTTCACCAAAATAATCATCAACCATTGATTTCAAGGAGGACTGAACATCATTCAGTCTGTTTACATGAATCAGCATAGAGTTAGGCTCCAAGACCTGACCTCTTACGTTTCTCGCTGCAGTTATAATTATGAAGCAAAGAATCGCTTTCTTCAATTCATCAGGGAGCGGCGAAATTATTTGTCTGGTCTTTGAATCAATAAAATCGTCGAGTTCGGTTGTTATTCTTCTGCGGAGCGGCATTGTTTCGCTGTTTTCATCTTCTCCGAAAAATTCCATGGCACCAACATAACCAGCAGGTTTCGGAAGGCATACAATAAAATCCTTTGGAAACAGATCGTCTTCCAGTTCGGCATCACTAATCTGCGGAGGGATAAAGACATTTGCATATGGTGTGGCTGTATAGCCAACGTAAGAACGACACGAAAACAGAGACAGTATCCTTCTTATCAGCTCGTTGATCTTAGACACTTCTGAATCATCGCTGATTTCTCCGCTGCGATCAGTCTTGTATTTTGTATTAACAGAAGCCTGATCTGCCTCATCATCTATTACAAGCAGAGAGTATTTGCAAGAAAACAGACTTGTACCGTCAGGATTTTGAACGGCTGCGTGATTTTTTGATAAATTATCATAGACATACTGCAATACCTTGCTCTGCTTCTTTACAATAAAGATTTTAGGCTGATCGTATTGCCTGCTGACTCCAGCTCTGCCTTTAGTAAAATCACCTTTTTCGTCTCTGGATGTAAGCGCTTCAATCGACTTATCCATTTTGAAGTTTAGAGTTCCTACACCTATTATAGAGGGGACCAGTCCAGCTTTCTGTCGTAAATATTCGATGCTGGTTTCAAATCCAAGTACTTCCTCATCAATACGCATCTGTGTCTGACTTCTTAGGTTATTATGCATACCAGCGAGAACTATTATAATTTTATATCCTGCATCAACAGCTTTGTTTATAAGTCCAATATAGTTTGCGGTTTTACCGGACTGAACGTAACCGAATACTGCACCGTATGATTTTTCAGAAACACCGGAGGTTGGGTTTGATATGCAGTTCATAACGAAATCAGTAGGTTCGTTAATGCTTTTTTCTATCGTTTTTTGGCTCCACTTTTTTGTACCTGATAAATATGCTTTATATCGGTTCCAGTAAGTTCCTTTAAAACCGGAAGTCTGTCTGAGGTTATTCCACCATTCTTTATCCTTGCCTTTGCGATCATCAGCACTAAGCATTGATGCTATGTCATTGCTCGAAAAACTAACTTCTCTGTAAAGGTATTCTCTTAAATCCTCAGCATCAGAAACAAGAGGTTCCATCGTCTTAACAGCGTTATTAATGGCTTCAATAGTACCAAGACCTTTTTCTTTGTCTCCAAGACATAATGTAAAAGCAGCTTCGTAAAATCTTAGTTCATTTTGTTCCATTGCAGGCCTCCGTATATATATTATCAAAATCATCCATCAAGACAGTATAATCGGGCAACTGCTGCAAAAGGCTTCTTATTTCTTCTTTTGAGCTGCCATTGATTATTAAGGTCGTAATTAACCGTTTTGCTTGATATGCGAGATCATTATATTCGTTTTCAGGCAGACTTCCCTTGCTTACCAACATATCATTCACGCCTGAAAGCTCCATAGGGGAGCATTTTTCAACAAGGTTCAGATAAGCGTTTAAAAGCTCTTTTTGCTCAGGAGCCAGAGACGTTTTAAGCTTGTTTAGCAAAGTATGTTTCTTATTAAGGATGAAAGAATACGATCCTCTTGAATCCTTTCGCTGTTCCCAAACGTAACTCAGCTGAGGAGCATTTGCATTGCCTTTTCGGTCAGAATATGTACCTCTTGAATTATACACCTTAACCGACTGATTTGTTGCTTTCTCAGCAGCAAGACGAATAATATCATCGGTATACGCAGGCGGAACAGCTTTTGATTTTTTTATGTCTATCTGCCAGTCAAAGTCGCTGTCTGAATATATGTCCAGTTGTATTCTCGCAAGGTTAAATGACATTTCTTTCTTGAATAAGCCAAACCACGTTCCATATATGATTAGACGTTCATTTCGATAAACATAGAATCCCTGATGATGCAACCAGCCTTTATATCCACCCGCCGTCTTCACTTCATCATCGTTTGCAAACTTGGTTTTATGTGGAAGGATATAAGGACGTATTAAAACCTTATGCCCATTTTCGGTTACTTCCTCAGGTTCCAATTCCTGACGTGCATTATTGTCAGGAACAAATGGATTCCATGGAGTTAGCGGCGTTCCGTTTACAATAATAGATATTTTCCCTGATTCCATAAACCTATGGAACACAAGTGAAAGATGATTTTTTACATTATCTATCATCTTATAGAATTTTTTCTTTTCATTAGCAGAATCAGATGATATGACCTTATCAATGTTTGATATGCATACCACCGTTCCATTGTCATATTTTGAAAGCCTATCGGATAATTGCTGGATAAACAAGGAAGAACTATCTTCAACAAGTATCTGCCATTGATCCTCTTTTCTTACATAGTCTAAATCCCAGCTTGCATTATTGATACTTTCGCCGGCCTTCGCAAGAACAGTCAGTTTCTTTCCAAGAGAAAAGGAGGCAGTTTTCATTCCCATACCAAATCGGCCAAGGTCATAAATACTTCTCAAATCAAACGGATCAGAAGAACCTATATTCATAGATTTCAATAACTCCTGCTTAGACATACCATCACCATTATCTGAAATGATAATAACTTGATTTTGCCAGTTAAACTCTATGGAAACAGTTGAAGCGTTTGCCGACAGACTGTTATCGACAATATCTGCTATTGCAGTTTCAGGAGTATATCCAACAGAGCGAAGTGAAGAAAGCAGGATATTGGCGCTCGGTATAGAAGTAATAGGTTCACTCATCCAGCATCGTCCTTTCGTATAATATAATCAAGTTAATAATACCACATTTTGACGAATTATTCAATAGCTTTTCTATAAAAATTGACGACTGATGCTAAAAATCGAGAATGAATAATTAGTAAAACCGAATAACGCATTTAACTTTGGCCCCACCGGATTCAAAGTCAAACCTTCCTCCAAAACCTCTCAACCATCTCCTCCGCCAACGCCTTGATCTCTGCCTTAAACTTCGCACTTAGATCAATAAGCTCCGTAGTTGGTAAACCGTTGCGTATCAGGCGTCTTTTGAGCTTGTCCATAGCGTCCATACGCTCTTGTTTTGCCTGCATGAACTCGTCAAACTCGGTAGGGTGATATTTCTCAATTCCAGCTTCCACAAGCATCTTCTTGTATCTGCGGACATAAGCATCATAATCTCGCTTTACATCGGAATATTCCTTGGTGTTTTCTTTGTAGATCGCTTCTTTCTGCTGCTTCTGAGCTTCAATGCACTCAGCAGAATGACAGCACACTTCGCCTTCCGTTCCGAGGAACAGCTTGTGACAGAATCCGCACTGGCAAACTGTCCACTTGTTTCTGTGAACGAGCTGTCCTATCTCTGCAAGGACAGTCAGCAGGCAGTTGTCGCTTTCATGGAATACATTAAAGGTGTAATTGTCGGCAGCAATGATCGTTCTTCCGGGCTGTATCATAAAATGCTCCATATTAGCCTTGTGGCTGAAATACGCATCACTGCACATAAGCGTAAACTGCCTATCTATATACTCCATAAGCTTTTGTGATACCTCGTCTTGTATCTTTCTCTTGTCTAACTTAGCGATAACAACATCATTCGGTTTCAGAAGTACATAACGCTCTTTATCGTAAAACTCTATGACCGAGGTCACATATCCCCGGAAGAAGATGTTTTTCCCATACTCAGCAATAAACCTTGCTATCATATCCTCGGTGCTGACTTCAATGCTCCTGCCGATACGCAAGGCGCTGTGAAGCCTGTCCCTGAACGCATCATAAGGCTCGGTATGCTCACAAAACACCCTATGCTGATTCATCAGCTCATCAAAGGTGAATGTCCTCGTATTCAAGACAGCACCATGTATGCTTTCATCGGAATCATTAACAGACTGTGCGATATTTATCGTGCGGTCTGTTTCGTTTATACGGTAAATTGTCGTAGTTTCCATATGCTCTCCTCGCTTTCGGTATCTTCTTCCATTATAGCATATCATACGCAGAACGTCAATTATAATGCGTATTATAGCGTAACATACTTCGTACAATAAAATGTTTTGAGTGTTTGTTTGCGTAAATACGCAATACACGCACAAGTGTCCAAAAGGAAATGCTACAATATCCATATCAGGTGTGAAAGATATTTGATAGCGGAACAACACGATGATGTTGACTACTATACATATAAAAGCACTTTTATAGATCATTTCAGAAAGGCTGATGAAGAATTGTTGAACAATGAAACATCGTGGGTACAGCCCACACCACTCAGGGGGAACAGGTCTAACTTGATAGACTTTCCCGTAAACGCACTGCCGCCTATATTGAGAACGATGGCACAGGCAATAGCCAGTACAACATCAACAGATGTTTCGATGGCAAGTACGGCTATTCTTTCTTCTGTGAGCTACTGCTTTTCGGGGCAGTTCCGTATCGTAGGCAAGAAAGATCACTCCGAACCTCTTGTTATCGACAGCCTTATCGTTGCCGAAGCGAGTTTCAAGAAATCGCCTGTGATGAAGCTCGTTGCAAAGCCCTATCAGGACTATGTGCAGGAGTACAACGAGAAGAACAAGGCTCTCATCTTGGAAAATCAGGCAAAGAAAAAAGTCATAGCCAACAAGCTGGCGGCTCTTGAAAAGAAAGCCGATGCCGATACAAAAGAGATGTCCGACCTTGCTATGGAACTGAGCAGTATCACAAATGCGGACTTCCGCCGTATCATCGTTGATGATATTACGCCCGAGTCCCTCGTCAGACAGCTTGCGATAAACGGCACACTTCTTATGATGTCCGATGAAGCAGGCTCACTCGGTAACTTCAACGGCAGATACAGCGCCAACGGTGCACCGAATCTCGACTTGCTCCTGAAATCATGGAATGGAGAAACGTTCATCAGCGACCGTATCACCCGTGAGAACGTTATCCTTTACAAGCCCTATGTGTCGATATGCCTTGCGTGTCAGCCGTACATATGGGACAGTATGATAGGAAATATGGCGTTCAGGGGCAGCGGTTTCCTTGCAAGGCTTGTGTACTGCTTTCCCAAAGACCTGAGAGGAACACGCAAGTACAACACTGAACCTATCCCCGATGAGCTGTCCGAACGTTATCACAAGCTGATATATGCTCTGCTGAACTACAAATTTCAGCGTTTTGAGCTTCATCAGGCGGACGAAAAACTTCTTTTCCTTGATGAAAAAGCAAAAGATGAATATGTCTTCCTGCACGATCAGTTTGTTGAGAAACAGCTTGTCACCGATATGGCATTCTGTGCCGACTGGGGCGGTAAGTTTCATGGACTGGTGCTGAGGATATGCGGTATCCTGCATTGTATCAAGACGGTTCTGAACGGTGAGAAGCCTGATGAAGTGAAAGTATCGCACGATACGATGTGCAACGCTATCGAGATAGGTCACTACTTCCGCTTGCAGGCGATATATGCCTACGGGCTGGGCGATACCGACAATCAGACCTTGCAGGCGGAGCGCATAGTCGCAAAGATACGCTCGAAGAATATCTCGCAGATCAGGCAGAATGACCTGTACAAGCTGTGCAGATGCAAACTGTTCAAGAACGCACAGGAGTTCGCCGAGGTAATAGCTGTTCTCGAAGAATACGGCTATCTCAAAAGTGAGACTATCCCCGGGGCAAACAACAACCCCAAAGGCTGCACGATGCTCTACATCAATCCTTTGATGTTCAGACAGTAAAGCATACACAATCAACACTTTCCGCACTTTCTGTCCTGAATGTGCTGAAAATGCGGAAAGTTCACAACACAAACCATAGAAAGAGAGAGGTTTACACTATGACGACTACACAGAAAAAAGCTATCGTTGACAACATTCTTGAGCTTCTGATTCAGCTCACTGAGGACGGAGAGAACTCCGCTCCGCAAACAACCAACGCACCGACTGCCAACAAGGTGGAGATGCTCACTATCAAGGAGAGTGCCGCACTCATCAGCGGACTTTCCGAACACACCGTCCGTCAGCTCGTGAAGCAAGGCAAGGTGAAGTCCGTCCGCACAGGCGAGGGCAGGAACGGAAAGATACTTGTCAACAAGGCTGACCTGCTTGCCTACTTTCAGCAGTGACGGTATTCGAGCAAGCAAGGTCTGCTGTTGATATGAAGACGGTGGCAGAGGGGTACGGCTTACATATTGACCGCGGCGGAATGTGCCTGTGTCCGTTCCACGAGGAGAGAACTCCCTCTGCGAAAATATATCCCGATAATCTGCATTGCTTTGGCTGCGGAACGCACGTTGACGTTATCGGCTTCACGCAGAAAATGTTCGGCTTGGACAAGCCTATTGATGCGGTCAAGAAGCTGAATGAGGACTTTGGTCTGCATATTGAGATCGGCAGATCTCCGACTGCAAAAGAAGTGTCTGAATATCAGAAGCGTATCGCCGAAAAACGTGCCTATGAAGAATGGGAGAAGTCCGCTTGGCGAACGCTGAACAGCTACCTGTGGCTGATGCGTGAATGGAGAGAGCTTGCTCCTGCTTCGCCCGATGAAATTGCGGACAAGCGTTTTTGGTATGCTCTGCATCATCTCGACTATGCGGAGCACCTCTGTCAGGAGTTCATAAACGGAGAGAAAGACGGTCGGCTTTTGATGAAAAATATTGTTGGTGAGATAGCGAACTTTCAAAATTGTAATGCGGACTATTGTAATGCGGACTTTTGAATAAATGTGACCGCATTTTCGGCTGCTCTGTCAGCCGATAGCCTCGCAGAGCCACAATAGCATTTTTGATAGTCCGATCAGGCTGTCGAAAGTGCTTTGGGGTTACCGGCGGCATTCCGCAGGTAATTCGGCTCTCCGAGCCGTTTGGTTTGCCGATCTCCGTATCGTTGCAAGCCAATTGCCCGTCAGGGCTTTGCGTCAGCAATCCCCTCATCAGAGGGTTCAAATATAGAAACAAAGGAGACTAATTTTATGAGTACAAAGACTATCTCGATGTGTCAGGGGAAAGGCAGCCTGTCACATAACAATCGGGATTTCACTGCCAAGAATATTGACAGCTCACGCACTGCGGATAACATCGTTTTTGTTCAGCAGGAACTGGGCAAAGTCTACGACCAGCTTTTTGGCGATGCAGTAGAAAGATATAACGCTCGTCAGAAAAGAAATGACAGGAAGATTTCAGACTACTTTCAGCACCTGTTCAACCGTGAACCGAGTGCAAGCGTTATCACGGGAGCGAACAAGCAAAAGAGCTTTTATGAGGACTTAGTGCAGATCGGCACGAAAGACGATACGGGGGTAGGTACTCCCGATGCGGAGATCGCTGTTGCCTTCCTGCGTGAATACATGGAGAGTTTTCAAGAAAGAAATCCAAATTTCTATGTGTTCAATGCTGTGATGCACCTAGATGAAGCTACGCCGCATTTACACATCGACTATATCCCCGTCGGACATTTCGACAGGGGGCTTGATACTCGAAATGCTATGGCGAAAGCTCTCGAAGAAATGGGACACGGCAAAGGTGCAAATGCGATCAACCGCTGGCGGTTAGCGGAATGGGAAGTCCTGCACCAGATATGTACTTCTCATGGTATTGAGATCTCTGAGCCGAAGAAGTCCAGAGGGTACAGCTATACGGTTGAGGAGTACGGCAAGCATCAAGACGAAATTAGGCGGCTGAATGAAGAAAAGGAGCAGGCTCTTTCTGAGCGTGACGAAGCCCGTGTGGAGCTTGACAAGGCAGCAAAGAAGAAAGTCAAGCTCGATGAGATCGAGAGCATTGAAGCCAAGGAGTCGATGTTTGGAAAGAAAGTTACTCTCACAAAAGAGGACTATGACAAGCTCAGCGACACGGCAAAGAAGTATGTGGCAATGGTCAAGACTAGCAAGAAGCTCAGATCCGAGCATGACACGGCAGTGCAGGAGCGTGACAAGCTGAAAAAGCAGTTGTCGGCTGTTTCCTCGGAGCTTGATACTTACAAGAAAGCTGAAAAGGAAAAGGCTCTTTTCACTCGTGAGAAACTAAACAAGGAAGCAAAGCGTATCAGCCGTGAGGACGAGCTTTCACGCAAACTAAAAAAGGCTGAGGCTTTTATCTCTGCCTGCGGATTGAATTCCGACTATCAGCAGTTCAGATACAACAGCACTTCAAGAAAGAATACATTAGAATAAAAGAAGAAAGTTTATGACATACCACAAAAAAGTACGGTAAATCTCTTGACAAGCTCGGAATATTGCGCTAACATAATAACGATACAAGGGTATGTCATAAATTTTAGGAGGTAATTTATGGCTACTATCAGAAAACGTGGTGACAGTTATTCTATCCGGGTAAGCTGTGGCTACGATACAAACGGAAAACATAAGGAACAGGCAATGACATGGAAGCCTGAACCGGGTATGACAAAGCGACAGATCGAAAAGGAACTCCAAAGACAGGCTGTGCTTTTTGAAGAAGCAGTTGCACATGGCTACAAGACAACGGCTGTCAAGTTTCAGGAGTTTGCAGAGGAATGGTTTGAGGAATACGCAAAGCTCAATCTTCGCAGTACCACCTATGAGCGAATGAGACAACTGACACACAGAGTTTATCCGGCTATCGGTCATCTGCGTATGGATAAGATCACCGCAAGACAGCTGCAGGGCTTTGTGAATTCTCTCGCCAAAGAGGGTGCAAATGAAAAGACAGGGAAGCCGCTTGCACCTAAGACCATTCGTCACAATCTCAGTTTCATCAGTGATGTGTTCAGCTATGCGGTGAAAATGGACTTGCTGTCAGATAATCCATGCAGAAAAGTGACTATCCCGAAAGGTGAGGTCAAGGAAAAACAGATATACTCTCAGGAGGAAATGGCACTGCTCCTTACAAGGATAAGTGGTGAACCGACCAAATACAGAGCTTTTTTCTTTCTGATCGCATACAGCGGTTTTCGCAGGAGCGAGATGCTCGGTCTGGAATGGAAAGATATTGATTTTGAGAACAATATCATTACAGTTAAGCGTACATCAAACTACACCGCAGAGCGTGGCATCTATACCGACACCACAAAGACAAAACGCTCTCAGCGTGTGCTGAAGATCTCACCTTACATCATGGGCATTCTCAAAGAGTTGAAAGACGAACAGGACGAGGAAGCTCTTCGCCTTGGCGACAAGTGGGTGGATAGTGACAGGCTTTTTGTGAAATGGAACGGTGAGCCGATGAACAATCAGACACCCTACGGCTGGCTGAAAGAGTTCTGCGAAAAGAACGAGCTGCCTTTCTACGGCATACATAGCTTTCGTCACTTTGCAGCTTCGGCACTTATTTCCGCAGGGCTTGATGTGACAACCGTTTCAGGGGCATTAGGACATTGCAATTCAGGAACGACTTTGAACGTATATTCTCATATGTTCCAGAATGCACAGGCAAGAGTGGCAGAGGCAATGGACGGTGCGTTTAGCTTTCTTCCGCAGGATACAACAACTTAAAACAAGAATGTCCGCTACAAATTCGCAATAGCGGACAAGCAGCGGACAAAGCCTGTTTTCGACACAACAAAGAATCCCGAAAACAACGTAGATACGTCATTTTCGGGATTATGGTTTGGTGACCCGTACGGGAATTGAACCCATGATTACGCCGTGAAAGGGCGTCGTCTTAACCCCTTGACCAACGGGCCGTGCTTTCGGGAGATACATGGTAGCGGTAACTGGATTTGAACCGGTGACACCCTGGGTATGAACCAAGTGCTCTAGCCAACTGAGCTATACCGCCGTATTGTGTATCTCCCTCAGCGACTATATTATTATACACCGCATTTACCGATTTGTCAATACTTTTTTGCAGCTTTTTTTACTTTTGTTTATCAAGTCATTTTTATATGGCATATTTTGATTATTCTTATGGAATATACACATATCATCTGCTATTTTGCTGGATTTATGCATACTATAATGGTAAAGCAAGGTGTTTGTGCTTGATTTTTGATGTTTTGTGTCAAAAAATATTTTCTGTGTACTGTTCTATTTTAAAAATGGCAAGACATTTGATAAGCTGTGTTTATAGAGTTGGCGACCAAAGGTCGCCCCTACGCAGGATTTTGGTAGCGGATATAAGACCTCAGCAAAGTAGTGTTAAGTAAAAGCCATATCTCGGTTTCTTCCGAGTGCAAAATGAGAGGTTTAGACAGCAGACAGCGAGCTTGCCGAGCGTCCCGAATAGAGCCGTCCGCCCGAGGACCGAGCGTAGCGTAATACCCCGTCCGGGAGGACTCTTCCGAGGACAGAATGAGAAGTTCGGAAAGTAGGCAGAGCGTTAGTTGAGCGTTACGAAAACTTACTTTGTGTATTTGATTGTTTGTATGTGCTTTTACTTTGTTTTGTATTTAGTGTTTGAGTTATATGGGAGTTGGTTATGCAAAGTTGGATAGGGATTGAGTTAGTTTGGGATAGAATTGAGATGTGCAGTGACGGCGGGCATAGGTAAAATTTTAGTAAAATTTTGTTTGGAGAGCTGGCGACCAAAGGTCGCCCCTACGCAGGATTTCGATAGCGGATATAAAACCTCAGCAAAGTAGTGTTAAGTAAAAACTATATCTCAGTTTCTTCCGAGGACAAATGAGAAATTCAGACAGCAGACAGCGAGTTTACGAGCGTCCTGAATTACCCCGTCCGGGAGGACTCTTCCGAGCACAAAAGTAAAAGATCGCACCACCGACAGCGAGCTTGCCGAGCGGAACGAATAGAGCCGTCCGCCCGAGGACACAGGACTTGACTTTTTAGTGGGTATAGTGTATAATATAATATGTGTATTTATACATAATTTATTAAGTCAAAAAATACAAATGACAACAAAAGAAGGAGTTATTTACTGAATTTCTTCCTAAAAAATAAAGGTGGCTAGATAATGGGATTACTTGACAAAATTTTCGGCAACTATTCTAAAAAAGAACTTGCTAAGATAGAACCGATAAAGAATAAGGTTCTTGATCTGGAGGAAAAATATTCTGCTATGTCCGATAAGGAACTGGGCGAGCAGACTGCTGTCCTCAGAAGTAAGCTTGATGAGCTTTCAAGCGTAGACGATGTTCTGCCTGAGGCTCTAGCTGTGTGCAGAGAGGCTGCTTTCAGAGTCCTCGGCAAGAAGCCTTACCCTGTACAGATAATCGGTGCTATCGTTCTTCATCAGGGACGTATCGCTGAAATGAAAACAGGTGAAGGTAAAACTCTTGTTGCGTGTCTGGCTGCATACTCAAACTCTCTTACAGGAAAAGGCGTTCACGTTGTTACAGTAAACGACTATCTGGCTAAATTCCAGTCCGAGGAAATGGGCAAGGTGTTCCACTTCCTTAATACTTCTATCGGCTGCGTACTCTCCGGTATGAACAAAGAGCAGAAGAGAGCCGCTTACAACGCTGATATCACTTACGGTACAAATAACGAGTTCGGTTTCGACTACCTCCGTGACAACATGGTCATTTATAAAAAGGATAAGGTACAGAGAGAACACGCTTTCGCTATCGTGGACGAGGTGGACTCTATCCTTATAGATGAGGCAAGAACTCCGCTTATCATTTCAGGTCAGGGAGATAAGTCAACAAAGCTTTATACCCTTGCCGACAGATTTGCCAAGACACTTAAATCCGTTACTGTCGTTGAAATGGACGATAAGGCTGACAACGACCTGCTGGACGGAGATTATATCATAGACGAAAAGGCTAAAACTGCCACACTTACAAAGAGCGGCGTAAAAAAGGCTGAAAAGGCTTTCAATGTCATCAACCTTATGGACGCTGACAATATGACTCTTGCTCACCATATCAATCAGGCTATAAAGGCTAACGGCGTTATGAAAAACGGCGTTGACTATATCGTCAAGGACGGCGAAGTGCTTATCGTTGACGAGTTCACAGGACGTGTTATGGACGGCAGACGTTTCAACGACGGACTTCATCAGGCTATCGAGGCTAAGGAAGGCGTTGAGGTAAAGAGAGAGTCAAAGACTATCGCTACTATCACATATCAGAACTACTTCAGACTTTATTCAAAGCTTTCTGGTATGACCGGTACTGCCCTCACGGAAGAGGACGAGTTCAGAGAGATATACAAGCTGGACGTTATCGAAGTGCCGACAAACAAGCCTGTTATCAGAATAGATCATCCGGACGTTGTATACAAGACCGAAAAGGGCAAGTTCAACGCTGTTATAGATCAGATAATCGAATGCCACAAGAAGGGACAGCCTGTACTGGTCGGTACGGTTTCTATCGACAAGTCAGAGTACCTTTCAAGACTGCTGAAAAACAAGGGCGTAAAGCACGAAGTCCTCAACGCAAAGTATCATGACCGAGAGGCTATGATCGTTGCGCAGGCTGGTAAGTTCGGTGCTGTTACCATCGCTACCAACATGGCAGGACGTGGTACGGATATCATGCTGGGCGGTAACGCTGAGTATATGTCACTTGCACAGCTTCAGAAAGAGGGATACACAGAGGCTCAGGCTATCGAGGCTGCAAGCTTCTCAAATACCGATGATGAAGAGATACTTACTGCAAGAGCAAGATACAGAGAGCTTTACAAGAAGTTCTCAGATGAGATAAAGGAAAAGGCTGACGAGGTAAGAGCCGCAGGCGGTCTTTATATAATCGGTACTGAAAGACATGAGTCAAGACGTATCGACAACCAGCTCAGAGGACGTTCAGGACGTCAGGGCGATCCGGGAGAAAGCACATTCTTCCTCTCACTGGAAGACGATCTTATGAGGATCTTCGGCGGCGACAGGATCACAGGAATGATGGATACACTCAATGTTGACGAGAACACTCCTATCCAGTCAAAGATGCTTTCTAATGTTATCGAATCTTCACAGAAGAAGATAGAGGGCAGAAACTTCAATATCAGAAAGAATGTCCTTAACTACGACGACGTTATGAACACTCAGCGTGAGATCATTTACAGCCAAAGACAGAAGGTTCTCGACGGCGAAGATCTCCACGACTATATCATTGATATGATAAAGGATTTCGTTACTGACTCCGTAAATATGTACATTATGGGAGATATTCAGGACGACTGGAACCTTGCTGGTCTTAAAGAAAGACTTATGGGACTTATCACAGTTGAGGACGACTTCAACTATACTCCGCAGGAGCTTGACGAGCTGACTAAGGAAGATATCCAGAAGACGCTTACAGACAGAGCGCTCAAATTCTACGATATGAGAGAAGAGGATCTCGGAACAGAGCTTCTTCACGAGATCGAAAGAGTATGCCTGCTCAAGGTCGTTGATACAAAGTGGATGGATCACATCGACGATATGGAAGAGCTTAAGAAGGGTATTGGTCTGCGTTCATACGGTCAGAAGAACCCTGTCGTTGAGTATCGTATGGAAGGTATGGATATGTTCGACGCTATGATCGAATCTATCCGTGAAGATACTGTAAGAATGCTGTTCACTATACAGGTAAGAAAGACTGCTGCTGCACCAAAGAGAGAAAATGTTCTCCAGCCGGCAGAGCATCACAATATGACTGTAAGAAAGGCAAACAAGGTAGGCAGAAACGATCTCTGCCCATGCGGAAGCGGCAAGAAGTACAAGAACTGCTGCGGAGCAAATGCCGAAGCACAGGATCAATAAACAAATTCAGACAGGACGGATAAAACCGTCCTGTTTTGGGATATTGGAAATGAAAACGTTTCAGATAAAAAAGACAGGAGCTGTTGGAAACTATGTCAACTGCATTCAAGGCTGCGGATATACTTCTTCCGCAGGGTAAAAGCAGCGAAGATCTTTCAAAATGGGCGGTAGTTGCCTGCGATCAGTACACATCTGAACCAGAATACTGGGAAGATGTAAAGGATATCGTGGGAGATGAGAAGTCTGCCCTCAACCTTATTCTGCCTGAGGTCTACCTCGAATCGTCAGACGTTGACGAAAGGATAGAAAAGATACACAGGACTATGGAGGAGTATGTGAACTCCGATACTTTCAAAGAGTACAAAAATTCTATGGTCTATGTGGAGAGGATACAGTCGGACGGCGAACTCAGAGCAGGTATCGTTGGTGCGATAGATCTGGAGCAGTACAACTACGAAAAAGGCTCAAAGTCACCTGTAAGGGCGACGGAGGCTACGGTGGTAGAGAGAATACCGCCGAGAATAAAGGTAAGAAACGGTGCGCCTATCGAACTGCCGCACATTATGATACTTATTGATGATACTGACAAGACTGTTGTCGAGCCGCTGGCTGAGAAAAAGGACAGCTTTGAAAAGGTATATGATTTTGACCTTATGAAAAACGGCGGTCACATCAGCGGATATATCGTTGACGAAAAGTCGCAGGAGAATATAATCAGCGCACTTGAAAAGCTTGGGGATATAGACAGCTTTAATGCAAAGTACGGTCTTGACGAAAAATATCCTCTTGTTTACGCTATGGGTGACGGAAACCACTCGCTTGCTACGGCAAAGGAATATTATGAGGAGCAGAAGCGACTTGACCCTGACAAGGATATGACAAATGCGCCTTGCAGATATGCACTGGTGGAGATAGTTAATCTTCACTCCCCTGCCCTTAAATTTGAGGCTATCCACAGAATAGTTACAGACGTGGACGTTGAAAAGCTGCTGGCTGAAATGGTGCTTGAACTTGATCTTGCACAGGACGAGTCAAAGCAGAAGATAACGGTGGTGGAAAAGGGCGTACACAAGGATATGTACATACACAATCCGACATCAAAGCTTACGGTGGGAAGTTTACAGAATTTTCTCGATATGTATACAAAGGAATGCGGCGGAAAGATAGATTATATCCACGGCGCAGACGTTGTGGACGAGCTTTCAAAGAAAGAAAACTCGGTCGGATTCCTGCTGCCTGACATGGGCAAAGAGGAGCTTTTCCCGACGGTAATTTGCGACGGCGCTCTCCCAAGAAAGACATTCTCAATGGGACACGCAGAGGACAAGAGATTTTACGTTGAGGCAAGAAAGATCAGATAAAATATCGGCAATTTTTAAAAGGAGTAATAGACAATGTTGATCGCAGAAGTAAAAAACGAACTCACAAACCACATCATACCATTCTGGAACAAGCTAAAAGACGAGGAAAACGGCGGCTTTTACGGCTTTATGAGCTATGACCTCAAGCTGGATAAGAAGGCTGACAAGGGTGTTATCCTCCATTCGAGAATACTTTGGTTCTACTCAAACGCTTATCTTACACTCAAGGACGAGAGCCTGCTGGACTATGCACGTCACGCATTCGAGTTCATCAAGGATCACTGTATCGACTATGAATACGGCGGAGTTTACTGGATGATGGACTACAAGGGAAATCCTGCTGACGATATGAAGCACACATACAACATCGCTTTCGCTATATATGCCCTTTCCTGCTATTACAGAGCAAGCGGCGACAAGAAGGCTCTTGAACTGGCTTACAAGCTTTTTGACGATATCGAGAAGAACACCCTTGACGAGTACGGCTATCAGGAGGCTTTCGACAGAAAGTGGAATCTTGTATCAAATGACGCACTTTCCGAAAACGGACTTCACGCTGACAAGACAATGAACGCTATCCTTCACCTTATCGAGGCTTACACAGAGCTTTATCTTGCTGACAAGAATGAAAAGGTGGCTGAAAGACTTAAATTCCAGCTTGGTCAGATGAGAGATATCGTTTATACACCTGAAACAAATGCGCTGAAAGTATTCTTCGACACAAAGTTTGACCTTGTGGGAGATATCCACTCATTCGGTCACGATATCGAGGCAACATGGCTTATGGACAGAGCCTGCGATGTTCTCGGCGATGAAGAGCTTAAAAAGCAGTTTGCTGAAATGAACCTTAAAATATCAAACAACATCTACAATATCGCTCTTGAAGACGGTGCGCTCAACAACGAACGTGAGAACGACAAGATCGACCGCAAGAGAGTTTGGTGGGTAGAGGCTGAATCCGTAGTTGGATTTATCAACGCTTATCAGCACGGCGGTGACAAGAAGTTCCTTGACGCTGCAAAGGGCGTTTGGGAATACATCAAGTCGGATATCATCGACAAGAGAGAGGGTTCAGAGTGGTACTCAGAGGTATCATTTGAACATAAGCCGCACGACTGGAAAGAGATCGTCGGACCATGGAAGTGTCCTTACCACAACGGCAGAATGTGCATGGAGGTAATTTCCAGAGGGGTAGATCTTTAATGAACGGCTCTACCGCAGAAAAAAAGATATTCAGATACGAAACACATCTTCACACCGCTGAATGCAGTGCCTGCGCCTCCGCTTCGGGGGCGGAGCAGGCTAGGCGGTATAAAGAGCTTGGCTATGACGGCATTATCGTCACAGACCACTTTTTCAACGGCAACACCGCCATAACCCATTTCAACAGCTGGGAAGAGCGTGTTGAAAAGTATATGAAAGGCTACGAAAATGCAAAGGCGGAGGGAGAAAAGCTCGGTCTTAAAGTGTTCTTCGGGCTTGAATATTCATACTTCGGTGCTGACCTGCTTGTATACGGCATAGGGAAAGAGTTCCTGCTGGAAAACGACAATATATGCGACATAAGCTTTTATCAGTTCGCAGACCGTGTTCACAAGGCAGGAGGAATACTCGTTCATGCGCACCCATTCCGTGAGGCTGACTGGTATATCCACGAGATAAAGCTGCTGCCGAAATGGATAGACGGCGTTGAGGTATACAACAGCGGCAACTCCAAAGAAGCATTTAACGACAGGGCAAAATGGTATGCTGAGCAGTTCGGTTTTGTTCAGACTGGCGGAACGGACAATCATCACCTTTGGGTACCTGCCGACAGAATAAGCGGGATACAGACGGAAAAAGAGATAAATTCCATTGAAGATTATATCGACATAGTCAGAAATGGAGAGCTTGAACCTATTATCCCTGCGGCAAAGGCTGAGGAATAACTCAGCTGCTTTGCACAAAATGAAATCGTATACATTACACATAACGAAAGGATATCCAATATGAAAATCAAAAATATCAAAAAAATATTCGCAGCGGCTCTTGCGCTTACAATGGGTATGTCAATGCTGACAGCCTGCGGTTCAAATTCAAAGAACGAATCATCAGCCGACAGTGCTGCTTCATCGGGAACATCTTCAGCAGGTTCTGAAGAAAGCGGCTCAGATGTTTCAAAGACACACACAAACGACCCTATGACAGTTACCTCGGCAAAAGACCTTGTGGCTCAGATGAAGGTAGGCTGGAATCTTGGAAACACAATGGACGCAACAGGCGGCAGCGGCATAGACGCTGAAACATCTTGGGGAAATATAACCACCACAAAGATGATGATAGACGCTGTAAAGAACGCCGGATTCAACGTATTCAGACTTCCGGTTTCATGGGGTACACACCTTGACGAGAACTACAACGTTGATCCTGCTTGGATGGACAGAGTGCAGGAGATCGTAAACTACGGCATAGACAACGATATGTTCGTTATCCTCAACACACACCACGAGGAATGGTATATGCCTGTTGAATCTGACGTTGACGAGGATCTGAAAGAGCTTGAGGCACTTTGGACACAGATCGCAGAGAGATTCAAGGGATACAATGAAAAGCTTATTTTCGAGGGTGTCAACGAGCCAAGACTGAGGGGCGACGGAGCTGAGTGGACAGGTACGACCGAATCGAGAGAGATCGTAAACAAGTATGCAAAGACATTTGTTGAAACGGTTCGTGCCACAGGCGGAAACAATGCGGACCGCTGCCTTATGGTAACACCTTATGCGGCATCATCTTCTGCAACAAATATGCAGGCGTTAGAGATACCGGAGGACAGCGACAAGATCATAGTTTCTATCCACGCTTATCTCCCTTACTCATTCGCTCTCGACACAGCAGGCACAGATGTTTATGACCCGAATGACAAATCTATCCCTGATCTTTTTGAGAACATAAAGTACTATTTCCTCGACAATGACATTCCTGTTATCATCGGCGAGTTCGGCTCGGTAAACAAGATGAACGATGAGGACAGGATCAAGTGCGTTACAGATTACCTCACCACAGCAAAGGAATACGGTGTTCCATGCATATGGTGGGATAACGGCACAAGAGTCGGCGACGGCGAAAACTTCGGTCTTCTGGACAGAACAGACTGCACATGGTACTTCCCTGGCATAATGGAAGCTATCCAGAATGTTGTAAATTCATAACCTAAATGCAAGCAAAACGCTGCACAGATCATTCTCTGTGCAGCGTTTTTTATTGGTTATTTTATTGTCTTAGCGGATAAAGAATGTAAATGCAAAATGCTTTTCGGAGAGTCTGTACTTCTCTTTCAGTTCAGGGCCGCAGGAATTTGAGCCTACTCCCGACATCTTATAGTCAACGCAGAGGACGTTGCTTTCGCCCTCTTCAAGCTCCCAGTTATGCTTTGCATTTGTGAGAGCTTCCTGCGTGTATGGCGAGAAGTTGAACGAAAAGTCCATATCAGAAAGCACTTCAAGCTGGGCAGAAGAACTGAATATCTTAACATACTCCGTGCCGAAATGAGAGCCGTTTTCCTGCGGGCGGATATAGTCCTCGTGCTGCGAATGTACATCGGAAACGTATCTGCCAAATTTACATGAGCGGTGCTTGTCGATATAGCTTTCGTTTTCGCCATATCCTGCATACTCAATGCCGTCAAGCTGTTTTGCGGTGAAAAATCTCACGCCGAACCTAGGCAGGAATTTAAGCTTTTCGTGTATATCCACCTCGGCAGACAGACTGAACTCACCGCCGAAAAATTCGTAGGTAAGCTTTACCCTTGCCATAGGCTCATAGACCGCATAGCCGAGGGACAGCTCTGCCGTTATCTTAACTGTCTTATTTTCTCTGCAGTTTTCCTCCGCCGACAGCGAATAAAGCTTTATTTTCGCCTTATCGAGATAGACCTTGAACCAATCGTTTTTCGCCGTGATATCATTATCCGTAGGCGCTCTGAACATATTCAGCCGGGCAGGCTTTTCAAGCAGCTTTACACCGTTCTTTTCTATCTGAGATATCATACCGCTGCGCTTTGAAACGGAAACTGTCATATTATCTGAGCTTACTATATACTCTCTGCTGTTCTCGGTCAGCGTACAACCGTTTTTGTTCGGGATATGTTCACGCTTTACATTGCAAAGTTCTATCTGGTCAAATCCCACGTTTTCGCCGTTTTTGTAGTAATCAAAATCAACTGTGATATGTCCGTCAGCCATTTCGGGCAAAGCAATGTCCGCTGTCTGCGCACACATAGGTTTTATATCAATGGATATTTTGCCCTCGCAAATTATCTTTGTATCACGTCTGACAACATATCTGCACTCCCAGCCGTTTTCACTGCTGATATGAGTGAAAGCAAGCTTGTTTTCAAAAGTGAAACCGCCGTCATTTTTTGACGCTCTTATAGGGCGGTAGACGTTTTTCATCTCCATTGCTCCGGTATGGAGGGTTCTGTCGGGGTAGACAAGTCCGTCCATACAGAAGTTTCCGTCATGGACAACTTCTCCGAAATCTCCGCCGTAGAAATACTTTTCCCTGCCGTCATCGGTCTTTCCTGTATATATGCCGTGGTCGCACCACTCCCACACAAAGCCGCCGCAGACATTTGCGTTTGCGTATATCTCCTGCCAGTAGTCTTCAAGATCTCCAGGACCGTTGCCCATAGCGTGGCAGTATTCGCAGAGCATAAGCGGTCTGCCGTAAGCCTCTTTTTCGCTTTCGGGATAAAATTTTACATAGTCCGTATCCCAATACATTACAGAAACGAAGTCAAGATCTCGGTCATTTCCGTCATCGAGTTTCTGTCTGCTTTCATAGTGAACAGGTCTTGTGCTGTCGAGGGATCTAACGAACTTTGCCGACTTGCGGAAATTGTCGCCGTAGCCGCTTTCGTTGCCCAGCGACCATATAACAACAGATGGGCGGTTTATATCCCTTTTCACAAGTCTTTCGTGTCTGTCGGCAATAGCCTTTTCAAAACGCTTGTCGCCTGCAATAAGCGCAATTCCGTTATAATCCTTCCACTCAAAGGTATTGTATACGTCCGCACAGCCGTGGGTTTCGATATCGGCTTCATCTACAACGTAAAATCCCATTTTGTCGCACAGCTGATAAAACTCAGGCGCATTTGGATAATGAGAGGTGCGGACAGCGTTGACGTTCAGCGACTTCATAAGCTCAAGGTCTTTTTTCATCTTCTCCACAGGGGCATAGAAGCCTGTGTCGGGGTAGGAATCATGGCGGTTCACACCTCTGAATTTTATAGGGGTATGATTTATTTTTACAACTCCGTCCTCAATGGATATCTCCCTTATGCCCACATTTTCGCTTATGACCTCGCCTGCGCAGAAGATTTCGAGGCGGTAAAGCACAGGATTTTCCGCATTCCACAGCTGTGGGTCTTTTACATCGGCGGAGAATATCCCCGCTCCGTCAGTATCTCCCTCTGCTATTTTATCACCATTCGGGGCATAAATAACGGCTGAACAGCCCTGCTCCGTCTTTACCTTAACAGAAACTACGGCGGTCTTTTCGTCAGCGGATATTTTCGTTGTGACGGTATAGTCCTCTACGCCGCCCTCCGCTCTGGAGAGCATATAAACGTCACGGAAAATCCCCGACATTCTCCACTTATCCTGATCTTCAAGGTAAGTTCCGTCGCAATATTTAAGTACGGCGCAGGCTATCTCATTTTCGCCCTCTTTAAGAAAAGCGGTAACGTCGAACTCGCTTATGCAATGGGAAACCTGAGAATATCCCACAAAATTTCCATTCACATAAAGATACAGGCAGGAGTCAACGCCCTCGAACACAAGATGTCTTTTAAGTCCGTCCGCATGATAGGCATATTTTCTGCGATACAGACCCACAGGGTTCTCGTCGGGGACATACGGGGGATCGAATGGTATAGGATATCTGACGTTTGTATACTGAGGCTTATCGTACCCTTTAAGCTGCCAGTTTGACGGCACAGCTATACTGCCTTTCGGCGGATCTTCTGAACGGTCGGTGAAATTTTCGGGGAGGTCGAAAACTGACTCGTAATAGTCAAAATCCCATTCGCCGTTAAGCAGCTCAAAAAGCTCTGAATCTGCTCTCTCGTCCGATACTCTCTGCTCTGCTCTGAACGGCACAAAGTATGCGTGTGGCGACAGCGTTCCAACGTGGAGGGTCTGAGTATCTTCATGGTATTTCATATATGATTTTTCGTTACATTGAGTGTTCATATTTTTATATTCCTTTCGGCATCAGCCATATGATTGCTGTAATTATAGCACAGCCACAGGAGAATGTAAAGTCCTTTTTGATCCTTTTTTCAGAATTTTTTTCTGAGGTAAAAATAAAAAAACAAAAAAGAGATCAGACGCATTTTTTCATAAACACGTCTGATCCATATTTTTTATTTATTATCATTATTATCGTTGTTTGCGTTATTATCGGAACTGCGCTGTACAGGGAGCATAACGGTTATCTCTGTACCCTTGCCCTCTTCACTTTTCAGCGTTATTTCTCCGCCGTGACAAGCCACGATATGCTTTACGATAGAAAGTCCAAGACCTGTTCCGCCTGTACGTTTTGAACGGCTCTTATCCACACGATAGAAACGTTCAAATACTCTTGTGCGGTTCTCCTCCGAGATGCCTATGCCGTCGTCACGGAACACTATTTTTGCAAGAGAGCCTGCGTAACTCAGCTCAACCCACAGGTTTCCGCCAGGGTTGTTATACTTTACAGCGTTGTCCATAAGGTTGAGGAAAACCTCGGAGATATAGCTCTTGCTGCCTTTGACTATAACATTTTCGCCCGAAACGTGCATTGTTATATCGTGTTCGTCCGCCTTGTTCTGAAGTATCTCTTCGGTGTCCTTTGCCACCTGTTTGAGATTTATCTGCTCTTCAAGCATCTCGTCGCCGTCCTCTATCTCGGACAGCTTTATAATATCATTTATAAGCGACAGCAGTCTTTCGCTCTCACGATAGATCATTCCGCCGTACTTCTTTACGTCCTCCGGTTTGCTGAATATGCCGTTGTCGAGCATTTCGCCGAAGCCCTTTATTGTGGTCAGCGGTGTTTTCAGCTCGTGGGATACGTTTGCGGAGAAGTCACGTCTTATCTGTTCGTTCTGTACAGACTCGGTGACATCAAGCAGGAATGCTATCATTCCCATATCATATTCCCCTGACTCGCTGTCCGCTTTGTTCACAAACACTGTATAGTATCTGCCGTGGATAAGCAGGGTATCTACTGCCGAACCGCTTTCCTTTGCGGTATCGAAAAGCTCCATAAGCTGCTCATTATCCGTCAGGGCGCTTACGTTCTGCTTTGACGCAGGGTCATAATCGCTTTGCAGAATATTCAGCGCACTCTTATTTACAGAAAGCACCATCATTTCAGAATCAAGAAGTATCATTCCCTCGACCATATTGGCTGTGATTATTGATATCTTCTCTTTCTCCTGTCTGATCTTTTCAACGTTGCGTCTTATCCTTGACATAAGCACGTCTGCATTCTTTATGATCGGTTCAAGTTCCTCATATGGGGTTTCCATTGCGCCGATATTCTCGTTTCGCAGGTCAAGCTGTTTTACAAGGGTATTTATCGGCTTTATAAGGCTTTCCGAAAGCTTTATGGAAATTATTGTCGTTACAAGAAGTATCGCTCCAGCCACTACCACCAATATAGGGAATACTGTAAGGAAAAGCCCTGCCAGATTGCTCCTGTCTGCGGCAAATCTTATAACGCCGTCCTGATATCTTATGGCATAATAATATGTTGAATAATCAAGTGTTTCTGACTGTCTTACTGCTTCTCCCCTGCCGTTTTTCATTGCTTCTCTGAACTCTTTTCTGTTTGAATGGTTCTCCATTTCAGAAGCATCTGCGACGGAATCATATTCAACTGTTCCGTCCTCGGCAATGAATGTAACACGGATATCGAAATCCACTACGCCGTCTACAAGATCGCCTATCTCCTGCGGAGGAAGATCCTTCTTTACTGCGACCTCGGCAATGGATTTTATCTCGGACATTGCGCTTGAGCGGTAATATGAATGGCTTATGCTGCCTGCTATGATAAGGAATATAAGCAGGGTGCAGCATACGAGCAGGGTCATTACCTTAAATATTTTTCTCTGCATATCCCCTCAGACTCCTCTCTGTTCAGACAGAAGGATCATCATATTTTATAGCCTATACCTCTTACCGTTTTGATAAGATCTGTACAGCCTGCGCTTTCCAGCTTCTGTCTTAGTGTTTTAATGTGCATATCAACAGTTCTCGTTTCGCCTGCGAACTCATATCCCCATACGGTTTCCATGAGCTTGTCCCTGCTGACTGCAATGGATCTATGGCGCATAAGGTACATAAGCAGCTCAAACTCCTTATATGTAAGGGTGACTTCCTGTCCTGCAACTGTGCATATCCTTCTTGCGGAATCGACTGAAACATTGTCGATGGTGATAACATCATTTTCCGCAGCCGTTTTTCCGACACGTCTTAACACAGCTTTTATTCTCGAAAGCAGCTCCATAACTCCGAAAGGCTTTGTGATATAATCATCTGCGCCGAGTTCAAGTCCCGACACCTTATCTATCTCGCCGGATTTTGCCGTAAGCATTATAACGGGGATATCCTGAGTAGAAGGCTGTTTTTTCAGCTTAGTAAGTATCTGATAGCCGTCCTCGTCAGGCAGCATTATATCCAGCAGAAAAAGCGACGGAACGGTATTTTTCAATTCCTCATAGCAAGGCTTTGCCTTTGCAAAGGTCTTTACATCATAACCGCCCGATTTAAGTGCGCAGGATATAAGCTCTCTTATGCCCTCATCGTCCTCAACGCAATATATCAATGCCATAAACAATCAACTCCTGTATAAAAAATGTAGAAATATAATACTTTGATATACCTATAATTATACAGCATTATTGTAAAATAGCAAGCCTGTGTATGTAAAAATTGAGTAAAGTGTAGTCACAAACCGCCTTTACAGGGCAATATCGCCTATATCAGAATATTCTTTCCGACTTATGCACACCTGTTATTGCAAAGACTACCCATTCTGCTATATTTACTGCATGGTCGCCTATACGCTCAAAGTATTTTGCCACCATAAGGGTATCAATGGCTTTTTCGCCGTTGGCTTTATCCTCTGCGATCTCTTCGATTATCTTGTCCCTTGTCTTGTTGAAGAGGTCGTCGATAACGTCATCTGACTTTATGACCGACTGGGCAAGGTCAACGTCATTCCTTACATACGCATCTATGGCATTTGTCACCATCTGCGCTGCGGCTCTTGCCATTTCGGATATATCGCTGAGATCCCAATGCTGATTTTTGCTGATAAGAAGAATATTAAGCTCGGCTATATCTGCCGCCTGATCGCCTATTCTCTCCATATCGGTTATCATTTTAAGTGCTGATGAAACTCTTCTGAGATCCTCTGCCACGACAGGCTGGTATCTCAGCAGGCATTTAAGGCACTCTCTTTCGATCTCCCTTTCAGCGTCGTTTATCTTCTGATCGAACTTCATTGTATCATGTGCAAGTATCATATCCTGCTGTTCAAGGGATTTCACCGACATGGCTATTATCTGCTCTGCCATTGTTGCCATTTCAAAAAGCTTTGAATGGAGCGCAGAAAGAAATCTGTCAAAATTTTCACGCATATGCTTTTTCCTCCTTAACCGAAACGTCCTGTGATATATTCGAGAGTTTTCTGCTCCTTCGGGTTGGAGAATATCCGCTCGGTGGTATCAAACTCCACTATCTCGCCGTGGAGGAAGAACGCAGTTTTATCGGAAATTCTTGTTGCCTGCTGCATATTATGTGTAACGATAACGATAGTGTAATTCTTTTTCAGTTCGCTTGCAAGCTCCTCTATCTTTATGGTGGAGATAGGGTCGAGGGCGGAAGTCGGCTCGTCCATAAGCAGAACGTCTGGCTTTACGGCAAGCGCTCTTGCTATACAGATCCTCTGCTGCTGACCACCCGACATACCGAGGGCAGATTTTTTTAGTCTGTCCTTTGTTTCGTCCCACACGGAAGCCTGTCGGAGAGTAGTTTCAACTATCTCATCAAGCTCGGCTTTCTTTCTTATGCCGTGTGTTCTCGGACCGTATGCGATATTATCGTAGATAGACATAGGGAAAAGGTTAGGCTTCTGGAAAACCATTCCCACCCTTTTTCTAAGGTCTGTGATCTCGATATCCTTGTAGATATTTACTCCGTCAAGGGTGAACTCGCCCTCTATGCGGCAGCCCTTAACAAGATCGTTCATTCTGTTGAGAGATTTGAGGAGAGTGGACTTTCCGCAGCCTGAAGGGCCTATGAAAGCTGTTATCTCCCGTTCTTTTATATCTATATTGACATTTTTCAGAGCATGAAAATCTCCGTAAAACAGGTTGCAGTCCTTGACCTGCAGCTTGTATTCAGAATTTGCACTCATTTATCAGTTTCCTCCTTTGGCAAGCTTCTTTGCGATAAATGATGCCAGTCCGTTGAGCAGAAGAACTGCCAGCAGAAGTATAACGGCTGTCGCACTTGCCTCGTTCATATTAAGTCCGTTGTCGGACAGGGCGTACATATGTACAGAAAGGGTTCTTCCCGAATCCATAGGTGACGCATATTTTGCTATTGTTCCTGCGGTGTAGATAAGCGCCGCTGTTTCTCCGAATATTCTTCCCATTGCAAGGATAACTCCTGAGAGTATACCGCTTATGGACGGAGGGAGAACTATTCTGAATATGGTTCTGAGCTTTCCTGCGCCAAGTCCATAGCTGCCCTCACGGAAGCTGTCGTCAACAGATTTCAGAGCCTCTTCCGTAGAACGTATGATAAGCGGCAGCACCATTATGGCAAGTGTACAAGCGCCCGATATGACCGAAAGCTTCCACTTGAGTGCAAGGACGAAGAACATATTTCCGAAAAGTCCGTAGATGATAGATGGTATGCCCGAAAGTGTTTCTGTGGTAAGTCTGATGAGTGAAACGAACTTGTTGCCCTTTTTAGCATATTCCACAAGGTATATGGCACAGAAGATGCCAAGCGGTGCTGCGATAAGAAGTGAGATAACGAGCATTTCAAGTGTATTCACTATTGCAGGCAGCATAGAACAGTTGTCTGTGGTATACTCAGGTGAGAACAGTGATGGTTTAAGGTAAGGTATTCCCTTTATCAGCACATATCCGACGATAAGGAAGAACACGCCTATGGTTATGGCTACCGCAAGCTTTGTCAGTATACTGAACACCAGAGAAAGGGGGTGAGCCTTATATGTACGCATCTTTTCCGATCTTGTCATTATACTCACTTGCCTTTCTTATGTGTGATGAGATTGAAGCTTACGTTGAGCAGGAGAATGAATACGAAAAGCACAACTCCTGTTGCGATAAGGGAATCATAGTGAAGTCCCTCTGCGTAGCTCATTTCGATCACTATATTTCCTGTAAGGGTTCTTACGCTGTCAAGTACGGAGTGCGGGATGATCGTAGAGTTTCCTGCGATCATGATCACGGCCATTGTTTCGCCTATGGCTCTGCCGATAGCGAGGATAACGCTGGCGAGTATACCCGACTTTGCAGCAGGGAAGATAACGCTTGCTACGGCTCTTTCCTTAGTTGCTCCCAGAGCGAGCGCTCCCTCACGGCAGCTGTCTGGGACAGCTTTGAGAGCTGAAACGCTCATGCCGACGATAGTCGGGAGGATCATAATGCCGAGGATAAGGGAAACTGTAAGAACGCCGTTTCCTGTTCCGCCGAAAAGGTTTCTGACTGCCGGAACGACTACGACCATTCCGAAGAAGCCGTAGACGATAGACGGGATACCTGCAAGCAGGTTGATGAGCGGCATAAGCTTGCCGAAAAGCTTTTTAGGACAAAACTCAGCCATATATATCGCCGTCAGCAGACCGACAGGCACTCCGACGATTATTGCTCCTGCTGTACAGTATACAGAGCCTACTATCATAGGGAAGATACCATATGACGCAGGTACGTTTCTAGGGCTCCAGTCTGTTCCGAAAAGGAAATCCTTTATGCCTATCTCCTGAATGGCAGGGATACCCTTAGCGAACATAAATATACATATAACTGCAACGGCTGCAACAGACACGCCTGCGCAGATGAAGAACAAGCCTTTCATCACCGTTTCAAGTATTCTGCTTCTTCCTGCCTTTCTGCTGCCGGACGTTGCAGAAAGAACGGCTGTATTTTCAGTATTCGTAATTATCACCTCGCAAGCAGTCAATGCTGATTATTTTGTAAGTTCAGCCCATGTTGTTGTTTCGCCTGTGTAGATAGCCTTGATCTGATCCATTGAAAGGTCGTCCACGCTGTTTTCCTTGTTTACGATAACTGCGATAGCGTCCTGTGCGATAGTTACAGAAAGGATACCCTGTGAGAGTTCATCGTCTGAGATATCTCTTGATGACATACCGATATCGGAAGTGCCGTTGATAACGTCCTTGATACCTGTTGAAGAGTCTGACTGCTGAACATCTACTGTAACGTTTGTGTTTACCTTCTGATATGCCTCAGCAAGCTTTTCCATTACCGGTGTTACGGAAGATGAACCGCTTACGACTACCTTGCCGCTTGCACCGTTTGATGTAAATGCTTCAGCGTTCTTGTTCTGCTTGATATAGCCCTTATCTTCGATCACCTGCTGACCGTCGGAGCTTAAAATAAAGTTCTCAAAATCTGTTGCTGCGTCTGAAAGCTCTGACTTTACTGCGATGTTGAAAGGTCTTACGATCTTATAGTCGCCGCTTTCGATATTCTCCGTCTTAGCCTCAACGCCCTCGACCTTTACAGCCTTTACTGTATCGTTGAGTGAACCAAGTGAGATATAGCCGACAGCGTTCTTATCGCCGCTTACCTGAGTAAGAACTACGTCTGTTGATTTGCATATAAGTGCGCTCTTGAGCGTGTTGTCTGTTTTGTTTCCGTCTGCGTCCTTTTCTTCAACGCCTGTAAGCTCGATAAAAGCTCCTCTTGTACCTGAACCGTCCTCACGGGAGATAACGGTGATATTATCTGAATTATTTCCGCATCCTGCGAACATTGCACCTGTCATTACCATAGCTGCTGCGGCAGCAAAGATCTTCATCATTTTCATTTGAAATTACCTCTTTCATTTCCATTAGTTTTATATATTTTCTCTTCAGCTGACATTAAATATAATACGCCTGCAATGTAAAATTCAAAACCGTCTATTTGTAAAGTTGAGGTAATATGTTTGTAGAGAATATAAATTACGACATTTTCCGCCGTTTTTCACTAATTTTCAGAAAGCTGTCACATTTGCGGGCGAAACATTAAGGCAAATTTAAGTTTGACACTTTACAATTATAACATCAGATAAAAAAACACTTGAACGGAGGTCTTTGGATATGCGCACAAAGGAACACAGGCTCATAGCTGAATATATAGCAGACAACTACTGCACATTCGATAAGAAAATTTACAGAAAGGCTTTTATGCTGGGGGCGCTTTACCCTGTAACAAAGAGGGGCATAGTCACAAGCCCTGTTGACGGGTGTGAAAAGATACTGACTATGCTTTCCGAAAAAGGCTCTGAGGATACATACAGCCTGCGTGATTTTTACCTTATGGGCAGGGTGATATACACCATATCGGAAAGCCTTACGGAAATGCGCAGGGCATATTACACTCAGTCCGCATTCGACAGAATGGTATACAACCATGAACTCGGCAGGATACTTCACGATATCACGCAGATACGCACAACCGACTGTGACAGGGACGTGGGTGAGTTTTCAAGCTGTGTTATGAATTTCAGAATGTACGTTCTGAAAGCCCCTGCCAACGCAAAAAATGACTGCCGCCTTATAATAAAAATGACTTCTGCGGCGGCAATGTGTTTTTCTCAGGGCGGCAACGCCGCCTGAATACAAGTGATCTTACAGATTCATACTAATAAATTTTCCTAAAAAAAGCAAGAACTGCGGATATTTTCGATCCGTCAGTTCCTGCTTTTTTATCTGTATTTTGTTTTGCTTATTCTTTTATCAGTCGAGCCATACAAAGTTGTTATCAGAATTTATAAAGTCAACGTTATAAAGATATATTACCTTTTTAATGTTGTGTTCCTTTACATAATCCGATACGGAAAGATCCTCCATATGATAATATCTCAGGTCTATCATAGAGATATGCTGATATTTCTGACAGAGGAAAGGCATTACGGCATTTGCGTAACTGTCCTTTATGACCAGAACATTCTCATCACTTTCGCCATGTGTTTCAAGCTGGATAAGCTTGAAATTTCCGCCGAGATAAGCGGCATACTTATCCTTTTTCTCCGTCTGCGCCTTTACATAAAGGCTTTTTCTTACCACATCTCCGTCTTTCAGCTTGAAATCGTCCACTGTATTCATGAGAGATACGTCCGACTCGCCGTCGACATAGGTAACGGTAATATCATTGTTCAAGCCGTAAACAAGCTTTACTGTATCGCTCTCAGCGCTGAACTGAGGGGCTTTTGAATAAAGCGTACCATAAAATCCCGACACGTTTTCATCGCTGTAAGGCGTATCCGGTATGCTCTCGCCCATTGCTGTCATAAGGGCATTGAAACCTGTTTCTGCTCCGTCCTCGGTCCAATGGTGGTCGGTCTTGTAAAATACCTGTTTTCCGTCCTCGTCAGCCTGTTTAAGCTCATCATAAGGACAGCAGAACGTTATCCTGTCGGACAGGCTGTTTTTTATAAGGTCAACAGTTTCAAGCTGATCGTCGGTCTGAGTTACAGAGGGCAGATTATCCGAAAGCACCGACACTGCATTGGGCGCAAGGAGAAAGCTTACCTGAACATCATCGTCAAGGCTGTCCGCAAAATCATTGAGCATTTTCACATTGTTCTGAACAAGCGCTCTGTTCTCCTGATAGTCCTGAATATAGTAGCCGTTCCTGCCGAAATACACTCCGTTCTGATAGGTCTTTCTGAAAGCGGTATCAACGGCTGTTTTAAGCTCCACCAGCTCGTCCTTCATAAACACCTGATCGGACATATAGGTTTCCAGCTCGGAAGTGAACTTTCCGTCCTTGAGTCTTTCAAGGCTGAACTCAGGCACCTGTTGGAGAGAGCGGTTCTCCATATCCGAAAACTCTCTGTCGGGACTTAATATACCCGCTATGGAAAATCCGAATATAAGCGCAAGAAAAACTGCTGAGGTGATGATGCTTCCGCCGTTTATCTTTTTCTTTTCGCTGTTTGTATTTTTAGTATTTTTCAAAGCTTTTTTATCCATAAGTTTCCCCGCCTCCTAAAATCTGAAATACAAAAACGGGTTGAATGAATTTCCTGCGAGGTATGCCACGCTTACTGCAAGAACGGCAGCGCAAGCCACCGGCACGCAGACGCAGCTGTAAAATTTCGGCGCATTAAGCTGCAGCTGTCCCATTGCCTTTTTGAACACAGGTGTTGAGGCAATGCAAAGCACAACGATAAGCACCGCATTCTGTGCCAGCCAGAACACAGTCTGATGATTTATGAGCGGAAGTCCGTTCAGACCGAACATATTCCTGAAATTCTGCACCAGGGCGGAGGTATCTTCATAGGCGAATATTCCCCAGCCGATAACGATAAGCAGCAGAGCATAGATATGGCGCACAAAGCGTGGCGCTTTGTCAATAAGCTTTAGCATAAACAGCTTTTCGCACAGCAGGATAACTCCGAAATAAACTCCCCACAGCATAAAGTTCCAGTTTGCGCCATGCCAAAAGCCTGTTAAGAACCACACGATCATAATATTTATGCACTGACGCAGTTTTCCCTTTCGGTTTCCGCCGAGAGGGATATAGACATAATCTCTAAACCAGCTGGAAAGGGACATATGCCACCTTCTCCAAAATTCTGTGATAGAGTCGGAGATATACGGATAGTTGAAGTTTTCGAGGAAGTCAAAGCCGAACATTTTGCCAAGACCGATAGCCATATCGGAATATCCCGAAAAGTCGAAATAGATCTGGAAGGTGTATGCGATTATGCCAAGCCATGACGCCGCCACGCTCATTTCGCTCTGAGCCGAACCCGATATGGTATCGAACAGCGCACCGATATTATTGGCAAGAATGACCTTTTTGCCAAGACCGATACAGAAACGTCTTACGCCGTCGGAAAAGTTGTCGATAGTTTCACGTCTGTTGGAAAGCTGGTCTGCGATATCCTTATATCTGACGATAGGGCCTGCGATAAGCTGCGGGAAAAGCGCAACGTATGTTGCAAGATAGAGGAAATTTTTCTGACTTGCCACCTCGCCCCTGTAAACGTCGATAACGTAAGAGAGAGTCTGAAAGCTGTAAAAAGATATTCCTATTGGCAGGGCAAGTCCGAGAAGTTTTATATCCGTTCCGAATATGCCGTTAGCCGCTCCGATAAAGAAGTCTGTATACTTGAAAAACAGCAGCAGACCGATATTCCACACTATCGCCGCCAGCAGGGATATAAGCGGCACAGCCTTGCTTTGCACCTCTTTGCGGTTCTTGTCGGCAAAGATACCGGTTATATATGCGACTATGGTGGAGGCTATCATAAGCCCGATATAGACAGGTTCGCCCCACGCATAGAACACAAGGCTGAACACAAAAAGCACAAGACATCTAAGCTTTCTGGGGACGATATAATATGTTATCAGCACCAGCGGCAGAAAAGCAAAGAGAAAGATCGTACTTGAAAAAAGCATTTTTTATATTCCTTTCAACATTCTACTTTATGTAAAAAAGCAGGTACGGCACAACGGCATCGCCTTTCTCCGCCGTATGATGACCGCACCCGATAGTTTTTATTTATACATTTATCATATTATCCTATGATCTCTTCAGCCTTTGAGTTATCCCCTGAAATGCACATATAAACGCAGTTTCCGTTCACCTTTATAACAGGGCTGTCAAGCTTTGGCGCCTGCTCAGGTCTGTAATCTGTAAAGGTGTTCTTCTGATTGTCTACTCTTGTTTCAAGAGCAGCCTTGATATCTGCCGCAGCGCTTTCGTCAACCGCCTCAAAGCAGTCTATCTCCTCAGGAGTTCCGCCGGAGGAGCTTACATATACCTTTGCGCTCGTATACTTGTCCGCAGAGATACCGAGGATCTTCTCAATCTTTGCGCTGTCGAACTCAACAAGCTCGTCCTCGAATTCGATATCCGATTTAAGCTTGTCCGCAGTAGCTGAAACATCTGCCTTTTCGTTGTCTGCATTATCGTTGCTCTGAACAGCTGAGCTTGACGCTGCGCTGTCGCTGTCACCGCCGCAGGCTGTAAATACACAGGCAGCTGTGAGTGCTGCAAGAACTGTACATACTACTTTTTTGAAATCCATTTTCTTTTTTCCTTTCTATAATCCCTATGTGTTGTCAATTATATAATTTTGCCAGTAGAGGCAATATTCGCTTGTCATATGGATACCGTCCGTAGAAGCCTCTTCGGGGAGATATCCGTTTTCGTCTGCAACGGCAGCGGAACAGTCAAGGTAGTTATATCCAAGCTGTGCAGCCACTTCAGAGATCGCATTGCTGAATGTTTTTGCATTGGTGTTGTTCACCGACTCGCCCTTTGCGTCCTGCGACGCTGTAAGCGGGAGGATACCCACGCAGTATATCTTTGCATTGGGCTGGAGTTCTGCAATGCTCTTCACCAGCTCTGAATAATGCTCCTTGAAAGTATCTATATACGGCCAGCCCATTTCATTAGTACCGAAACTTATAAACACACGTCCATACTGTTTCTGAGAGAGCGCCTGAGTTATCGTTCCCGTTGAACCGTTATCGAGGGTGATATCTGCGCTTGTAAGGGCAGTATCTATATTAAGTCCCACCGCACACAGGAAAGTCGCTTTAGGCTTGTCCGTGCTGTTCATTAAACCTACCGTTCTTGAATCCCCGATAAACACTGCATCTGACAGATCGTCGCTTGTATCAGAGGCAGAGGCATATTCAGAGCCGCTGTTATTATCCGCAGCACTGTCCGCAGCGCTGTCGATAATGCTGTCATCAGGCTTGCTGCTGTCTGGTGTGCTGTCCGTCTGAGAGCTTTCACTTTTCGCCGCAGAGCTGTTCTTTATATCTGCGGGGACTTCCGCTCCCTGATTTTTCACTGCATAAACAGACCAGCCCACTACAAATACTATACAGCACAGGCAAAGCAGCGTAATGAAATTCTGCTGTGTTTTTACACGTTTTTTCCGTATCTGTGCCGCCTTTGCAGCGTCTTTATCCAAATTAAAATTTCCCATTATAATGACCGTCTTTCTGAGCTTTTTTATTTAAGCCGTTCATAAACGCAAATAAAAGGCATACTTCTTCATACTTTTCGGTCAACGCCACAGAACAAGCATTTGTGCGACATTGACCTAGAATAATCATAACATATTTTCATAAGCTTTTCAAGTATTTTAAGAAATTTTTATGATGCCGCTTTTTCAGGATACGTTTATATTTTTGCTTATCTGTGACATATTATATACAGTTATGACGATTTCATACTTGGGTCAGTTTATAATATCTGCATTATCGTCCTGACAGCTGCTTATAGTGGCTGCCGTCACCGCAAGCGCCTCACCCACAAGCTGCAGTACAGATGAAAGGAACTCCAGCTGATCTGCGGTCTTGCCCTCTGCGAGAGCGTTGGCAAGAGTGACCGCTATAAGATTTGCTCTCTGTCCGCAGGCAAGTCCTATTGAACAGCCGCTGAGATCACTGCCTGTATTTTTATTATTCATAATTCATCTCCACCTCTGCATTATCCTCCCCTTATTCACTTTTATATCCTATGCGGCATAGTGCAGAGCGGTGAATAATCCGACTGTCGAAAGGAACACTAGCAGAAAGTCAATGACAAAACGAAAGGAAGAACAAAATGGAATTTAAAGAGATACTCCACACTATCGCCGCCACATTCGGTTCGATAATCACATTATTCATCATCACAAAGCTTATGGGAAACAAGCAGATCTCACAGCTTAACCTGTTCGACTATATAAACGGCATAACCATAGGCTCGATAGCTGCGGAAATGGCTGTTTCCGATGAGGTAAAGGATCTTTTCCAGCCTGCCCTTGCTATGGTCATATACGGCGGCGCAGGTCTGCTCCTCAGCTGGCTGACCATGAAATCAATAAACTGTCGCAAGTATATTTCGGGCGAACCGCTGCTGCTTATTGAAAACGGCAAGCTGTACCCCAAGAACCTAAAGACCGCAAAGCTGGACACAGGGGATCTTCTCACAAGGGCAAGGTCGCAGGGATATTTCGACATCTCAAAGATCGAATATGCCATATTTGAGAACACGGGAGCGATATCCTTTATGCCAAAGGCGGAGGAAGCCCCTCTTACGCCAAAGGATATAGGCTGCAAAAAAGAGGCTGACAAGCTTGTTGTCAACCTCATTATGGACGGTGTTGTCATAGAAAAAAATCTTAAACGCTGCGGAAAGGAATCTAAGTGGCTTTTAAAACAGCTGAGCGCACAGGGATATTCCTCCCCTTCGCAGATATTCCTCGCCGTCATTGACAAGGACGATAAGCTCACTATCTTCCCCAACTCGGAAGAAAGCAACCCTACGAATTATTTTGAATAGTTTAAATAGGCTGGCAGAGATTATTTCTTCACGAAATCCGCAAGCTGTACCGCAAGTTCCGACACAGGCAGACCAACGACATTGTAATAATCGCCGTTTATCTTTTCAACGAAAAGTGCGCCTTTACCCTGTATACCGTATGCGCCTGCCTTATCCATAGGCTCTCCCGTTGCCACATATTCCTCGATATCATCATCGGATAGCTCTCTGAATGTGACCTCGGTGCATACGCTGAAAGAACGCTGTCTTTCGCCGCAGCTTATGGTGCAGCCAGTTATGACCTTATGTGTTCTGCCTGAGAGCGATCTCAGCATCTGCGCTGCGTCCTCCTCATCGGCAGGTTTGCCAAGGACTTTGCCGTCATTTATGACTACTGTATCGCAGCCGATAACGAGCGCTCTTCCATAGACCTCAGAAATACACTCGCACTTTTTTGCTGAAAGATACTCAGGTATCTTTTCCGCCTGCATACCCTCCGGCACTTCTTCGCCGCAGTCGGCAGGGATTATCCTGAAATTACCGCAGACAAGCTGGATAAGCTCTTTTCTGCGAGGTGAGGCTGACGCAAGTATGACATCATACTCTGTCAGCAGATTTTTTGTTGTCAATTCTGAAGCCTCCTTTAAAAGCTGATATTTCCTTCTCTGTTCTTTATCTTCATATATATTTCTCTGTCATTTGTTATTTATTATTGCTGAACGTCATTATCCTGTGCGGCGGCAACTGTATCAGTCTTTTCAGTTGTTTCGCTGACTGCCTGTGAGCTTTCATCTGACTTTTCGCTCTTTTCGCTGCTTTCGGCAGGAGCGGTCGTTACTGTGCTGCTGTCTGCCTTGCTGTCATCAGAAGCAGCAGGTGTATTTATCTGCACACCACGTTTTACGGCAGAGTCGCAGGTATCTGACAGACCGAGGTTTGTGTTTATATAATAATGGGTAAGTATCTGGTCATATGTCCAGCCGTTCTTTGCATAGTTGCAAGCTCCCCACTGAGAAAGTCCTACGCCATGTCCCCAGCCGTAAGACTTAAAGGTAAACACGCCGTCCTTATATGATATCTCAAGGGCATTTGATTTCAGCCCCACAAGGTTGCACAGTCCGTTTCCTGTTATCTTGCAGTCATCTCTGCCGTCAATGGTAAGGCTGTCGATATACTTCACGCTGAAAACTCTGTCCACCTTGAACCAGTTCTTTACATTATCGGAAAGCTCGATGCTGAACTTATCCTCCAGCATTTTTTTGACTTCGTCCTTTGTATACTGCTTTTCAAGTCCCCAGTTAGGGTCCTGATCGTCATATTCGCTCTCAACGCATCTGAGGTAAGGGTAATCCACTCCCCATATATCCTTTGCAGAGGTGGAATAGCCAGCCGTAGACGCAGAATACACGCCGTTTATAATGCTGCCGTTATAGTACATTACCTGTCCCTCAACGGCATTTACGCAGCTTTCCAGCTTTGAGGAATAGCCGCTTTTCAGTCCGACAGTAGGTGTAAGACCTATGGACTCATTAAATCTGAGGTAGCAATATCCTGCCACAGCCTGAGCCTTTATAGCCTCTTCGCCCCAAGAATCGCCTATCTCGTTATTTATCATTCTGCAAAGCAGTTCATGACCGTTAAGCGTTACTGTACTTCCCGATATCTCGTCATGGACGGTATAATACTCGTCAGCGATACTTCTCGTTGAAGTAAAGTTGGCAGGCGAACCTTTTTCGGACAGATATATAAGTGTATCGTCCTCAGGGAACTCTACCTTAAAATCATTCTCATCGTCTTTATCCTTGTCCTTTTCAGACTTTGCAGCCTTTTTAGTCGCCATATCGTAGTCACCGATAGCGGTTTTTTTGAACTCGATATATTTGAATGCCTCCACAGCAGTAGTGGTATCAGCCGCCTCCTGCTCCGCAGGCTTTACTGTTTCGGTATCGGTATCAGCCTTTGCCGTCACAGCGGTAACAGGTCTGCTGTCGCCGTGAAAAGAGCTGTCTGTGAGCATAAGCGCACCGCAGCTGCCCACAACGGCAGTTCCGATAACGAATGAGCTAAGATGTATTCCTGCTTTTTTCAAAAGGATCTTCATATTCACAGTCCCCAATTTATACCATAAGATTTACAATTCATACATACTATTAGTTTATCAAATCATAAAAAAAAGTCAAGACATATGATAGCAATGTCCCGACTTTTTGTAGACCTAAACAATTTTCATGTTTACGGCATAAGCTTTTTTCACTATTTTACCAGTTCTTAAAATATCTCTGACCGTCAAGTTCAAAACAGAAGTTCAGAGTTTCAAACCATGCAGCTGTTGATCCGCCGCAGTACTGAGGTGCGTAATAGAAGATAGCTCCGTTTGAATTATCCTCGCCCTCAAGTGCTCTCTTTGCACAGTCGATAGTGTTCTGTGAAGGAGTCTTTGTGCGGTTGTAGTAGCCTGTAATGGCTGTGAACTGATTTGGAGCAGTAAGCACACCTGAAAGTGTATTCGGGAATGCACTTGACTTTACTCTGTTGATTATAACGTTCGCAACTGCGATCTTGCTTTCCTCTGAGCAGTTTCCTACTTCGCCCTGAAGAACGTAGCAGAGCATTTCAAACTCATCATCTGTATAGCTTATTACAGACTTGCCTGAAGATGTGTCGCTGTCCTTTGCTGCAGTTGTAGTTTTTGTAGTGGTAGTTTTCTTTGCTGTTGTCGTAGCAGCCTTCTTTGTTGTTTCAGCAGCCTTTGTTGTTTCTGCCTTCTTTGTGGTAGTTGCTGCTGTTGTTTCAGCCGGCGCTTTTTCAAGGAACTCAGCCATTATGTAGCCTTCGGTGCCGCCGTAATTTACCTTATACCAGCCGTCAGCTGTCTTTACGCTTGCAGTTACATCATCTCCGCTGTCAAGAGTCGCCAGAACCTCTGCGCTCTTGCTTGGTTCAGCTCTGAGATTTACTATCTCTGTCGCAAGCATCTTTACGTTGTCAAGCTTCTCATCAGCCTTCTTAGCCGATGTGGTGGTTTCCTTAGCTGCGGTCTCCGACTTTGTTGTTTCGGAAGCCTTTTTTGTGGTAGTTTCTTTATCTGTTACTACCTGAGCAAGTTCATACTCATTGATACTTGCCTTTCTCCATGCTACTGTGTCAAGAGCGGTGTAAGTATCTTCGGTTCTCTCTGTTACGGTTGTAGTTGATGTCACTTCTGCAGCTTTTGTCTCTTTGCTGTCATTCGGGGTGCGAGCCTGATTAACAAGTCCGCAAACGCTTATCGTACCTATTGTAAGCACACACAGAGCGCCGCTTCCCAGCATTGTTCCTACTTTCCTGATAGACGGCTTAGCAGCCTTGCTGCCTGCGTCAACAGTTTTCTTCTGCTTCATTTTTATCACATTACCTTTCCGACAGCCCTGAGGACCGTCTGTCTGTGACCGTGAGAGTAATCACAGAGTTTATATTTTACGCCTTAAAGAGCGGCGTAATAAACAAAATCATCTTCGGCTCAGTATGCCCAGCCGAAATCCTTTTTGTTGTTGCCGTAGATATTTCTCCAGCACTTCGGGAAGTAAATATCCTTGTTAGCCTTGTCCTTATATGAATCTATTATATGGTCAAGGTTATCATCGGCAGTCATCTTCTTTGCAACTATTACCCATCTCAGATAAGATGTTTCGTTGGAGCAGGTCGAAAGAGTTATGTACTTGTCCTGCGCCGTACATTCGATATCGTTTGAGTACCACGAACGCTTTGTTATCTCGTCATACCAGCCGTCGAAAGTATACTCGTCATCATCGAAGTATCTGTATCCGTTGTAGACGAACAGATTTCCGTCGTCCTGATTTTCATGGATATTCGCCACAAAGCAGCTTACGATAACGTATTTGACGTTATTCTCATATATAGTATTAAATTCTATGACAGGATATTCCTTGAGGAAATCCACGCCTTTTTTATATTCAGCCAGATGAGTGAAGGAAGTTCCCACATATCTCATATGGTGTCCGAATATCGTGATGTTGTCCGACTGTCCGTCGGCATTTATGGTCGCCCATGCGTCGGCATATATACTGCCTGACTCATAGTACTGCTTGTCGAGGTTCTTATACAGATAATAATTATTATCCGGTCCCTGCAGAACAGGGTAATTTATATACTCGTTTCCGTTTGAGTCCTTGAAGCCGGGGATCTTTATCCAGCCCACAACGTCCTCATTCTTTTTAAGGAGCTTTTTCGCCCAATCCTGTACCTCTCTGTTTTTCTGAGAGCTTTCAGGACTTGCTATATCCACATCGTCCCCGCCGCTTACGCTGTCATAATTTACATCGTCGCTGAAATCGGGTTCGTACTTGACGATAACGTCCTGCATATAGGAACGTGTTTCCTCGTCGCCCTGAAGGAATTCCTTCAGCTGATTGAGCGATATGCAGAAGAGGAAGATAGAGAACATAAAGATTATCTTTCTCACTACTTCGCCCTTCGGGTCGCCTTTCCACGGGATAAAGTATTTTACAAATCTGATAAAGAAGTTCGACGTATCTCTTTCCGTCAGGTTCATCGTTTCATTAGACATTGCCATTTTATAAACCAGCCTTTCAGATCTCAAGAAGCTCGGCTGTCATTTCCAGAGCTTTCAGCGTCGTCAGCAAACGTATTTTTTCTCTCGTCAGATTTTCATATTCTTCATACAATCTCAGTTCACGGACGATCTCTTTCTCATGGTACCTTACCGAAACGTACACCGTTCCCACAGGTTTGTCCTCCGTTCCGCCGTCGGGACCTGCGATACCCGTTATGCCCACCGCTGCGTCAGTGCCGAAAAGCTTTAAAGCACCTGCGCTCATCTCACTTGCGGTCTGCATAGAATAGACCGAATATTCTTCCAGCGTTTTCTCACTTACGCCGAGAACATCTTTTTTTATCCGTTCTGAGTAAGAGCATATCCCTCCTGGGAACATTCCCGAAGCGCCTGCCACAGAAGTAATGGTCTGTGCAAGCATACCGCCTGTACAGCTTTCGGCTGTACACATAGTAAGACCGCTCTTTAACATATATTTTACTACACTTTTTGTAACTATGTCAATACTTTCTGTTACCACTTTGTCACCTTCAGCAAATTTAACTACAATATCTTTGGCATTTACTTATATATTGCACATAAAAAAACGCCCTATTATTAACATTTAATTAATTTCACGAACTTTTGAAACTTAAAAAATCCCTTTTTCAGCCCTTAAAATGTTACGTTTTTGTTACCATTGTCTGCACATTGTGTATACTTTTCAGCTTTCAAAGCCATAAGAAAGCCCCGAAAAATCGGGGTTTTCGATATATATCAACATATTCTGCACAAATTTGAAGTACAAAAAAGCGTACTTAAAATTTAAGCATCGGTAACACCGTAACTTGTTTGTAACCATTAGCAAGTTCAGAAATTCTTAATTATCTCAACTCTGGTCTGTTCAACAGCTTTCTGAATGAGCGGCTCGAAGTCATATGATGCCTGAGCCTTTTCCACCTCTTCAAGTGTCGGACGTGTTCTTGGGTGCTTTGGAGTGAATACTGTACAGCAGTCCTCATAAGGCAGGATAGAAGTTTCAAAGGTATTTATCTTTCTAGCTATCTCCACTATCTCCGACTTGTCCATACCGATACATGGGCGGAACACAGGCATTTTGCAAACAGCGTCTGTACAGACCATAGCGTACATAGTCTGGCTTGCAACCTGTCCGAGGCTCTCGCCTGTTACAAGTGACTGAACGTCCTCTGCTTTGCATATGCGCTGAGCTATCTCCATCATAAGTCTTCTCATCAGAATAGTGAAAAGCTCCTCAGGGCAGTTGTCACGGAGAGTTTCCTGAATCTCTGTGAACGGAACGCAGAAAAATCTTATATCGCCGCAGTACGCTGTCATAAGCTTTGCAAGCTTTTCTACCTTCATTCTTGCTCTTTCAGATGTATAAGGCGGTGCTTCAAAGTGTATAGCGTCAACTATCGCACCTCTTCTTGCCATCATATAGCCTGCAACAGGGGAATCTATTCCGCCTGAAAGCAGCAGCATAGCCTTTCCGCTTGAACCCACAGGTATTCCGCCTGCGCCGTCAAGCTGACCTGCGTGGACGTAAGCCTTTTCCTCTCTTATCTCCACAGTTACGATAACGTCAGGGTCATGAACGTCAACTTTAAGGTGCGGAAATCTTTCAAGTATCGCTCCGCCCATTTCAACGCATATCTCAGGCGACTTCATTGGGAAACGCTTGTCCGAACGCTTTGCGTCAACTTTGAAAGTTCTGACAGTTTCCATTGTGTCTGCGATATAATCAAGGGACTTTGTGAGTATCTCGTTCATATCCTTTTCCAGCACACAGCAGCGGCAGATCTTTACTATGCCGAATATTTTACAAAGTCTGTCCACAGCCTCGTCAACGTCGCTTTCCTCATTAACAGGTTCAACATACAGTGTTGACTGCGATTTAGATATTCTGAACTCACCTGCATTTCTCAATCTTCTCTTCATTGTTTTAACGAGCATACTTTCAAAGGTACTTTTGTTCAGACCCTTGAGGGCGATCTCGCCATATTTGCAAAGAATAATTTCGTTCATCGGATAACGTCCTTTCCTCTTATATATAATATAGTATAAAATGTTTGTTCGATTTTTAGATTTTAATAATTTGAACTATCTCAGTCTTGCAAGCTTTTTCTGAGCCTCTTCCACAGCGGCAATAAAAGCGTCAACGTCACTCTTCTGAGAGTTCACAGAGAAGCTTACACGGATAGTTGTATCAAGGTCACGGGCAGGTATCTTAAATTCCTGCAAAACTCCGCTCTTTTTTCCTTTGGAACAGGCTGAACCGCTTGACACATACACTCCCCTCTCTTCAAGGAAATGGAGCAGCACCTCGGATTTAAGATCCTTGACGGAGATACTATTCACATATGGCAGCTTATCCTCACCCGAATAATTAACAGTTATCTCGCCGTTTTCCCTGCATTTTTCAAAGAGATAGCTTTCAAGCTCTCTTACCTTTGCGAGATTGGCAGGGATATTGTCTTTGAGCATTTTTACAGCTGCGCCGAATCCGCAGATAAGCGGAACAGACTCAGTACCAGAACGCATACCCTTTTCCTGTCCGCCGCCCAGCAGATACGCAGGGATATGCAGACCCTTTCTGATATACAGCACACCGATACCCTTCGGCGCATATATCTTATGCCCGCTGACGGATATCATATCAGCACAGAGCTTTTTCACGCTGACAGGGGTTTTCATAAATCCCTGAACGCAGTCGCAGTGGGTTATAACAGAGGGATATTTTTTCTTTATCATTGAAAACGCTTTCTGAACAGGCAGGACTGCTCCCGTTTCGTTATTCACCAGCATAGCCGACACAAGGAACGTATCATCATTCACAGCGTCAAATATATCCTTTGCGGAAAATCTTCCGTTTTCGTCCGGAGATACCCTTATGACCTCACAGCCAAGCTTTTCAAGCTCGTCAAAAGGCTTTGCCACAGCAGGGTGTTCAACGGTGGTTGTAACGGCACGGTGCTTTCTCTTGCCCTGCGCCTTGAATGCTCCGAAAACAGCAGTATTGTTGCTTTCCGTCGCACCGGAAGTAAAATATATCTCATCGGCAGAACAGCCGAGAGCGTCCGCAACACACTCCCTTGCCTCGCTCACAAGCAGTTCAGCCTCTAAACCTGCTCTGTGCAGAGAAGAGGGATTGCCGAAAGTTTCAAGTCCTTTCATAACAGCCTCGCAAGCCTGCTCACAAGGCTTTGTGGTAGCAGCGTTATCAAGATAAACCAATATCTCAGATCCTTTCACATTTTATCGTATCACATTTTATTATAACACATACCGAGATATTTTGCAACGAGTTTAGGGGGAGATGTGAAAAATTATGGTGTAGAAAAGTGTAAAAGACACAAAAAATCCGATACCAGCGAACTGATATCGGATAATAAGATATTTGGTGCAGGTAAGAAGACTTGAACTTCCACGAGGTTGCCCCCACTAGCACCTGAAGCTAGCGCGTCTGCCGATTCCGCCATACCTGCAAGGTTGAATTTCCATATTTTTACATGGTGAAAATACAAGACCGAGGCGAACTTTTTTACAAGTAGCTCCGCATATGTTGTTCAAAACAACAATAATATTATAGCACACATTGTGTGCCTTGTCAAGTACCGCAGCAACATTTTTTCATTTTTTAATTTCATCTGAAAAGCCGAACCGTCTGTATCTCCCCCTTAAAAAAAGTTTCAAAAACTATGCCTATCCCCCATATTCCGACAGTTGACAATGTACCTTAAAATATGTATAATTATTATATGTGTGCTGATTATAGGGCATACTGTATTTATGACGCAAAATATTTCGGAGGAGTGTGAAAAGTGTTGAAAAATGAAATTCGGCTTACTAAAAAGTTTTCAGCATTTTTGCTCCTTTTTATGCTCGCTGCGGGGGTAATTCTTGCGGTGTATTTTCTTTATCCTCCGAAGATATATATAAGCGAAATATGCACGGCAAATGACGGAAATTTTTCCGACGCTCAGTTTAGGGACGCTGACGGCGAACTTTGCGACTGGATAGAGATATTCAATCCGACTTCCCGTGATGTTTCGCTCAGCGGATTTTCCCTTCGCAAGAACGGCGGTGAGCAGCAGCCTATCGGCGACTACACCGTTAAATCGGGAGAATATATCCTTATTTACTGTTCCAAAAACGGATTTACCGACAGCAGTCAGCCGTCGGTGGATTTCAGCATAAGCAAGGCTGAGGACAGCGTTATAGAGCTTGACTACGCTTTTTCAGTTTGCGAAAAGATCGACGTCTGCAAAATGGAAAAAGGATATTCATATTCTAAAAATGACAGAGGAGAAATGTATATATCCGAGCCTACTCCCCTCTGCGCAAACAGCTCTGTGCAGGTGGGTGCGACCCCTGTTTTCAGCAGGCAGAGCGGATTTTATGCTGAGGGATTTTCCCTTGAGATATCCGCCGCAGAGGGACAGAACATCTTCTACACTCTTGACGGCACAGATCCACGCAGTTCAGACACAAGGATAGCTTACAGCGATGCAGTTGAGATAAAAAATATGAACGGAACAGAAAACAGGCTCTCTTCCTATGACCCTGTCTATATCCAGCTCAATCTCCGCCCCGGACGTGCGTGGCCGCCTGAGGACGAGGACGTGGACAAAGGTACGGTTATAAGAGCCTGCGCTCAGAGTTCGGACGGAAAGTACGGAAAGGTATCTACCGCCGCTTATTTTGTGGGACTTACTACTGCGGATCACAATGATCTGCCTGTTATATCCGTTGTTACCTCGCCCGATTCTCTTTATGATGAGGAAAGCGGAATATACTGCACAGGCGAAGTTTACGAAGAATACTACGAGAGAAATCCAAATCATTACTACAACGGCGCTATCCCTGCCAACTACAATCAGAAAGGCAAGGAGTGGGAGCGTGAATGTTACATCGAATTTTTTGAAAGCGACGGCAGTCTGAAAATTTCGCAGGACGCAGGAATGAGGATACAGGGTGGCTGGTCGAGGGCGGAATATCAGAAGTCATTCAGATTTTTCGCAAGGAGCAAATACGGCAAAGGTTCGTTCAACTACGCTTTCTGGGACGGTCTGACCGACAGCAATGGAAATGTTATGGACAGCTTTGACACCATAGTTCTGCGAAACGGCGGAAATGACACAAACTACTGCAAATTCAAAGATATAATGTTTCAGGATATGGTCAGCGAGAAGGATTTCTCCACTCAGACAGGAAGAGCCTGCGTGCTTTTCATTGACGGAGAATACTGGGGACTTTACACTCTTCAGGAGGATTACACGGCGGATTATTTTGAATATCACTACGGTGTTCCCGAAAGTGAAGTCGTGATATACAAGACGGACAATCTTGAAGAGGGCGAGCCTGCGGACGAGCTTAGCTTCAACTCGATGCGTGACTATATCGCTCAAAACGATATGAGCGTGGAGGAAAATTACCGAAAGGCTGAGTCAATGCTGGATATGGAAAGCTTTGCTCAGTACATTGCGGCGGAAATATATCTTTATAATGACGACTGGCCGCAGAACAACTACGGCTGCTGGAAAACAAGAAACGTTATATCGGGCAACAGGTATTCGGACGGCAGGTGGAGATTTTTTATGTTCGACACAGAATCCTCCGCATGGCATTACAACGATATAGACGATCAGACCGATATTTTCACTTACCTTGAAAGCAAGAACAATTATCCGCTGGGTTCGATAATAAACAGTCTGCTGAAAAACCCTGAATTTAAAGATCTTTTCCTTACCTCGCTTATGGATATAAGGAATATAAATTTTGACTACGGAACATACAAGCAGTACCTCACTCAATACAAATCCGTATACTATGAGGAAATGAAAAACTATTTCAAGCGTTTCCCCACATATTACAGCATTGAAAACTCCACCGATCAGGCGATAAATCGTATGAACAGCTTTTTCTTCAAACGTCAGAGATCAATTCTGAAATCTGTCGAGGCTGCGTTCACAGTTTCCGAACGCAGGACGGTGAGCATACGCTCTGCGGACTTTTTGAGCGGAACTGTTCTTGTGAACGGCAGCGAGATACGCAGTGATTTCAGCGGAACATACTATGACGGCGGCAGGCTTACCCTTACGGCAGAGCCTAAGGACGGATATATCTTCACAGGCTGGAAGATAAACGGCAAAGAAACAGACGAAAATTCCAGTGAGCTTAACATTACAGTCAGCGGAAATGTAAATGTGACCGCACAATTTGAGAAGAGCATACTATAAAGACAACGGACAGCTTTTAAAGGCTGCCCGTTATTTTTTATTCTATTATTTATATCAGTATTCGTAGCTGCTGCCGCCGATAAATTCTCTTGCAAGGGAATCCGCAGGCACCTTTGAGATATCCATAGGTTCTACCTCTCTGAGCAGTTTTAGCATAGGCTCAAATGGTTTAAAATCCGGATATGTCCTGCTCTCCTTTTCGATCTTTTCAATAAGAAAATTCTTATACACCGCAGGTTCGTATGCAAGGAACGTATCTATTGAGAAAGCAGGATCTTCCTCCGCTCTGAACTTGTATGGCAGGATATATTTGTTTTCTCCCCTCTCAACGCTTGAAAACATATCGAGAGTTTCGGCAGGCGTTCTTCCTCTGAAATTCTCATCACGGATAAGTCTGCGCATAAGTCTTATGAGCGATGGGTGAACGAGAGTGCCGTCTGAAAGCTCTATTCTTGTTCTGACGCTGACGTACATACATCTAGCGAAATCCCCTGCCGCACCTGTTACAAGGGGGTTAAGGGCATGGATACCCTCGAAAATTACTATATCGTCCTTATCCCTTTTTAGCTTATATCCGTCCTCAACGGTCTGCGTTGCGAACTCAAACCTCGGTATAACTACCTCTTCACATTGTGAGATAAGCTGCATATGGGAAGTCATTTTTTCGATATCTATTCTTGCCGGAGCTTCATAATCCGGCTTTCCGTCCTCGCCTATGGCGGTGGTGAATTTTCCCGCCGGCAGAAAATAATCGTCCATTGATATGGTATGGGTATGGATATTCATTTCGTCCAGCATATTATCTATCTTCAGCGCAGAGGTGGTTTTACCAGAACCCGACGGACCTGACAGAAGTATGACAGGTCTTTCATAACGCTCATCGGCTATCCTCTCGACGGCGGCTTTCAGCTTTTTTTCATACTTTTTGTTACATTCCTCCGCAAAAAGAGCCTGATCGCACAGCTTTCTGTCGATAGCGTTGACATTTATTTTTTTCATATTATTATCTGTACCTTTCGTTGCACCTAGTTTTCCCACTTTGTGCAGAGATTATTTATAGTATCTGTAAGCTTAGCAAGGTCCTTATTGCTCAAGCCCTTGCTTGATCTGACAAGAGCAGAAAGTCGGTCAAGTGAAGCACAAAGTCTTTGATAGCTCGTTGAGGCAGGGCTTTCCTTCTTTTCGATCTTAATAGGCTCAACGTTGACGAACTCGCCCGTTGCAAGATCGCAGTACGCTCCGCTGTACGGCGCAAAGGCATTATATCCCATATCACGAAGATGTTCCTTATAATATTCCGCTATTTCAGCCTCGCCATGGTTCACAAATACTTTCTTCGGGGCATTGATATGCGTTATCCACTTATCAAGTCCGTCTATATCGGCATGACCGCTTATTCCCAGCAGAACGGTTATCTCGGCGGCAACATTTATCTCCTCACCGAAAAGCTTCACCGTCTTTGCGCCATCAACAAGACTTCTGCCCAGCGTATTTACAGCCTGATATCCCACAAAAAGGATTATGTTCTCAGACTTCCATAGGTTGTGTTTAAGGTGATGCTTTATTCTTCCTGCCTCGCACATACCGCTGGCGGAAATGATTATCTTCGGCTGAGTATCAAAATTTATTGCCTTTGATTCGTCACTTGTTACGGCTACTCTCAGATTTGAGAATGTTATAGGGTTTATCCCCTTTGAAACGAAAGACATAGCCTCTTCATCAAAGCAGGAATTTTTATTTTCGTTGAACACCCTTGTTGCCTCTATGGCAAGGGGCGAGTCTATATACACAGGGAAATCCCCATGGTTTTTAACAAGTCCGTCCGCCTTTATCTGTCGGATAAAATACAGCAGCTCCTGCGTTCTTCCCACAGCAAAGGAAGGTATGATAAGGTTTCCGCCTCTATCGAAAGCTTTCTGTATGAGCTGAGCAAGTCTTTCGGTATAGTTCTCCACCTTCTGATGACGGCGGTTGCCGTAGGTAGATTCCATAACAACATAGTCTGCGTCATTAAGATACTGCGGATCTCTTATGAGCGGCTGATCCAGATTTCCTATATCCCCTGAGAACACAAGCTTTCGGGTGACTTCGCCCTCTGTAATGTATATCTCTATGCTGGACGATCCGAGAAGGTGTCCTGCATCGACGAACTTCACTTTTATTCCGTCGCATATCTCCGTTTCAGTTTCGTACTGGTGTGGACAAAGCAAAGCTATCGCACCCTCAGCGTCAGCCATAGTGTAAAGCGGCTCGACTTCTTCAAGACCTTTTCTTCTGCCCTTACGGCTTCTCCACTCGGCTTCAAACTCCTGAATATGTGCAGAATCTCTCAGCATTATGGAACAAAGGTTGCAGGTCGCCTGAGTGGCGTGTATCTCGCCCGAAAATCCCCCTGCATACAGCAGCGGCAGCAGTCCAGAATGGTCGATATGTGCGTGAGTCAGCAGAACGAAATCTATCCCCGACGGCGGACATGGAACTTTTGCATTGACGAAATAGTCTACCCCCTGTTCCATACCGAAATCGACAAGAAATCTCTTTCCGCAGGCTTCTATATATGTGCAGCTGCCCGTTACCTCGTGCGCAGCTCCGATAAATGTCATTTTCATATTACATACCTCCGTTTCAAATAGGAAAAAACAAGAATAGGATCTTGCAATAAAACGTAGTTTAAACTATGTTTTATTTATAGTATAGCATAGTCAGTGTAAAAAATCAAGGAGTTTTGGTATAATTTTTGTACAAACTGCATAATTATCATAAATCAAACTTTTTTCGACGTTCTTAAAAACGATAAGTTTTCACATATATTTGATGAATTGTTCCAACTTAAATGATAATATATTATAGGTTTACGCAGAATGTCAGAAATGCGTACTGCGCTTATAAGTAAGGAAAGGAATGATATGTATTAAGGATCTGACAAAAGGCGGTATGTTCAGGCTTATAATAAGCTTTGCCCTGCCGCTGCTATTAGGCAATCTTTTTCAGCTTTTTTATAATCTCGCCGACACCCGTATAGTGGGACAGTTCATAGGCGAAAACGCTATTGCGGCGGTTGGTGCGACATCTGCATTGAATTCTGTAATAGTGGGATTTCTCAACGGACTTACAAACGGTTTTGCGCTTGTGACCGCAAGATTTTTCGGTGCAAAGGATTTTGACAGAATGAGAAAAACTGTGGGGCTGAGCATTACCCTCGGTGTGGCAACGGGAGCAGTTCTGACGGCGGCAAGCCTTTGCTTTCTTACTCCCCTCCTCAGAGCGCTCAATACTCCTGATGAAATTATCCCGCAGGCTAAGGCTTATATCGCAGTAATACTTGCAGGAATGCTCATCACAATGATGTATAACGTCTGCGCTGCCTGTCTGAGAGCCATAGGCGATACAGTATCACCGCTTATATTCCTCATTATCGCAACTATTCTTAATGTGGGATTGGATATACTTTTCATTCTCGGATTTAAGATGGACGTTGAGGGTGCGGCATATGCTACGCTTATTGCGCAGGCTGTATCGGTGGTGCTTTGCATAATATACATATTCAGAAAGCACAGACTGCTTATCCCACACAAAGAGGATTTTATTCCGGAAAAGAAGCTGTGCGGCGATATGTATGCAAGCGGAGCGTCTATGGGACTGATGATATCCCTCGTTGGAATAGGCACGCTCATAATGCAGGGAGCAATAAACAACTTCGGTTCTAAGATAATAGTTGCGCACACAGCGGCAAGAAAGATATCCGAAATGTATATGCTCACCATATCCGTCCTCGGTGCTGCCGCCGCCACTATTGCAGGGCAGAACTACGGCGCAGGAAAAATGAAGAGGGTAAAGGAATGTGTTCTTAAAGCAACGCTTATCACATGGATATGGTCAGCCATAGTTGTGCTAGTGACATGGCTCTTCACCCCTCAGCTTACAAGACTTGTAACGAGCCTTGACGACCCTGCCATAGTTTCAACAGTTACAAGATATATGAAATTCAACACCGCCTGCTATTTTATTCTCGGAGTGGTGATTGTGTTCCGAAATGCTTTGCAGGGCATCGGCGCAAAGGTTTCGCCTATACTTTCAAGCCTTTTGGAGCTTGCGGGAAAATTTGCGGTAGCATGGTATCTTGCTCCGCTTATGGGATATGACGGAATAATCATCTCCGAACCGCTTGTATGGGCAGGAATGGCTGTAATTCTCGCCATTGCATTTTTCTCAAATAAGAGCGTCCGTTCGGGCAAGATAGCCGAATAAATATGCACACAAAATACGTCTGCCGAAAATATCAGCAGACGCATTTTTTATGTTTGGTTTTACTTTTCAGTTGTGTTTTTCGCCTTTGCTTTTTCACAGCCTGCACAGCCGCAGCCCGAACAGCCTATACAGCCGCCCGACCTTTTCTGCTTTACGATATATCTTACCGCAAGCACCACACAAAGCAGAAGTATGCCCACAATTACATAATCAGCAACACTCATATCAGCAGACTTCCTATCTGATAAACTGCGAATGCACATACCCACGCTACTGTACACTGCATTATTACCACGCCTATGGTCATAAGTCCCGAATTAAGTTCACGCTTTATTGCCGCCACCGCAGCTGCACATGGGGTATAAAGCAGGGTGAATATAAGGAAACTTACTGCGGAAAGCGTGCTGAACGCTCCCGAAAGAACTGCTCCGAGGTTCGCCGTACTGGTGTTCATAAGTACGCTCATGGTGCTGACAACGGCCTCCTTGGCTGTAAAGCCTGAGATAAGCGATGTGACCGCTTTCCAGTCGCCAAATCCCAGCGGAGTGAACAGCGGTGCGATAAATCTTCCGATAAGGGCAAGAAGGCTGTCGGCAGAGTCGCTGACCGGATCAAGTCTTGTATCAAAATTCTGCAAAAACCATATGATTATTGTCGCAAGGAATATTACGGTAAATGCTCTCTGAATAAAATCCTTTGCCTTATCCCACAGAAGAAGTCCGACGCTTTTTGCGAAAGGCAGTCTGTAATTCGGCAGCTCCATTACAAACGGAACAGGTTTTCCCTTGAAAGCAGTATTCTTGAATATAAGCGCCACAACTACCGCAAGCACCATTCCCGTAAGATAAAGTCCTATCATCACAAGCGCCTGATACTTATGGAAAAACGCTGCGCAGAACACAGCATATATTGGTATCTTTGCCGAACAGCTCATATATGGAGTCAAGAGGATCGTCATCTTTCTGTCCCTGTCGGAAACCAGCGTTCTTGTTGCCATTATCGCAGGAACTGAACAGCCGAAACCTATCAGCATAGGCACAAAACTTCGTCCCGAAAGACCTATCTTTCGCAGCAGCTTGTCCATTACAAAAGCTACCCTCGCCATATATCCCGTATCTTCCAGTATGGAAAGGAAGAAAAACAGCGTAACTATTATTGGCAGAAAGCTTAAAACACTTCCCACGCCCGCAAAAACTCCGTCTATAACTAAGCTATGTACAACAGGGTTAATGCCGTATGCGGTCAGACCTTTATCCACAAGCTCCGTCAGCTTGTCTATGCCCATGGACAGCAGATCCGACAGGAACGAACCGATAACATTGAACGTAAGGAAGAACACCGTAAGCATTATGCCGATAAACACAGGTATCGCCGTATATTTTCCTGTAAGTATACGGTCTATCTTCACACTTCGGATATGTTCCTTGCTTTCGTGGCATTTCACCACCGAAAGTTCCACCGCTTTTTCGATAAATGTATAGCGCATATCCGCCAGAGCCTCGTTGCGGTCAAAGCCCGATTCGTTCTCCATTTCGACTATGCAATGCTCAAGAAGTTCAAGCTCATTCTGCGTAAGAGCAAGCTTCTGCGCCATATCGTCGTCGCCCTCTATAAGCTTTGTCGCACAAAATCTCGGCGGAAGATTTATCCTCACCGCATGATCCATTATAAGATGCACAACAGCGTGTATACATCTGTGGACAGGTGAATCATCTGCGCAGAAGTCCGTTACAACAGGCTTTTTGCGTTCTCTCGCCACGTCCATAGCCTTGTCGATAAGCTCCGTCACGCCCTCGCCCTTTGCCGCACTTACAGGGACAACAGGTATGCCAAGCGCAGCCGAAAGTATTGCCACATCTATCGTTCCGCCGTTTGCTCTTACCTCGTCCATCATATTGAGCGCAAGCACCATCGGCACACGCAGTTCAAGCAGTTGGAGGGTGAGATACAGATTTCTTTCAATATTGGTTGCGTCAACGATATTGATTATGCCGTCAGGCTTTTCTTTCAGGATATACTCCTGAGTAACTATCTCCTCCTGCGTATAAGGCCGCAGAGAATATATTCCCGGCAGATCCACCACAGAGCAATCCTTTGTCCCTTTTATCTGACCTATCTTCTGTTCAACAGTTACGCCCGGAAAATTTCCGACGTGCTGATTTGAACCTGTGAGGGCATTGAACAGCGTAGTCTTACCGCAGTTCTGATTTCCTGCTAAGGCAAATCTCATTTCTTATCCCCTCCTGTCGGTTCAAGCTCGATATTCATAGCGTCCTCGATACGCAGGGTAAGTTCATAACCCCGTATATTTATTTCTATTGGATCGCCCATAGGTGCGATCTTCCGCATCGTTACCTTTGTTCGGGAGGTCAGACCCATATCCAGCAGCCTTAAACGCAGTGCGCCCTCGCCGCCTACCTTTTTTATTACCGCCGATTCTCCTATCGGCAATTTATCCAACGTCATTATTTTCCTCCGTTCAAGTCAGTTTATGTCAAAAGTTAGCCTTAGCTATCTTTTTTAAGTTTACCACAGCTAACATACTATGTCAAGTAAAAAAGCAACAAAATTCTACCGCTTTTAATTTCTGCTGATTCTACTAAGCGTTTATTGCACAAAGCAGGATATTCTGCTATAATGGATAACAGACTGAGAAAAGGAGGTAAGAGCAAAATTGAAGAAAACAAATATTGCCGATCCCCAAAGCATCATAAAGACAGGTGAGTTTATAAAAAAGCTGAGAACTGAAATGGGACTTACTCAACAGGCTCTTGCGCAGCAGCTTTTTGTCAGCGACAAGGCTGTTTCAAAATGGGAGCGTGGCAGCGGTATGCCCGATCTTCCACAGCTTTATAACCTTGCGGAGATATTCTCCGTACCTGTGCAGGTGCTTTTAACAGGCGAAATGAATGAAAATCAACAACAGGGAGGAAATATGAAAGACCTTAAATTTTATGTATGCCCAAACTGCGGCAATGTGCTGACATCTCTGGGCGGCGGTGAGATAAGCTGCTGCGGGAAGTCGCTTTCTCCGTTGACACCAAGAAAAGCTGAGGAAAGTGAAAAACTTCGTGTTGAAAAGATAGACGGAGAATATTTTATATCCTCAGATCACGAAATGACGAAAGAAAATTACATCTCTTTCTGCGCACTTTTGACAGGCGACACTATATTTATGAGAAAAACTTATCCCGAATGGGATCTTCAGGTGCGCATACCTATGCTCGCTCACGGAAAGCTTGTCTGGTATTCTGCCGCCGAGGGACTTTGTTATCAGTATATTTAAAATGTTCACGAATAATTCCGCAGAGCGGCTTGAAAACGGAAAAAGTATGTGATATAATTTCCATAACATATTTTATTATGGAGGTTTGTATATGTACGAAAATTTCAAATACATTGTCCCTGCCATAGAAAAGGAGATAAACGGAAACGTTCTTTCGGGAGCAGAGATCGCCGTTATACACAAGGGCGAAACTGTTTTCAAAAAGAATATCGGCATGGCTGATAAGGAAAACGCTATCCCTATGACAGACGATACTATCTTCAGGCTTTTCTCCATGACAAAGCCTGTCACCGCTGTGGCTGCAATGATACTGATAGAGCGTGGAATGTTGGATTTCAACGATCAGTTAAAATGGTATCTGCCGACTTTCGAGAACCCTATGGTACTGGACGAAAACGGCGAACGTCCTGCGGAGCGTGACATAACTATCCGTGATCTTCTTTCAATGACATCGGGCATATCCTACCCAGACGGACACCCGTCAGGACAGGCGGTAGGTGCGCTTTGGGGTATGCAGTCGGAAAATTACCTCAAAGGCGGAAAGCTGCTGAACACAAAGGAATTTGCTCTTGAAATGGGTAAAAAGCCTCTTGCTTTCACCCCAGGAGAAAAGTGGATGTACGGCGCATCGGCGGATATAATGGGCGCAGTTATAGAGGTCGTATCGGGAATGACTCTGGGCGAATTTTTCGACAAGGAGATATTCACTCCTCTCGGAATGAACGACACAGGCTTCTATATCCCCGAAGAGAAATATTCAAGGCTCGCACAGGCTTATGAATATGCTGACGGCGGTATAAGACCTTTCACGCATTTCCACCTCTGCCTTACGGATTACAGAAAGCCGCCTGCCTTTGAATCGGGCGGAGCAGGACTTGTTTCCACTCTGAACGATTACTCGAAGTTCGTAAAAATGCTTATGAACAAGGGCGAATACAACGGAAAGAGAATACTCGGCAGAAAGACTGTTGAGCTTATGACAAAGAATTATCTCAACGAACAGCAGCTGAAAAGCGTTGACTGGGACAGCATGAAGGGATACGGCTACGGCAGCTTTATGCGTGTACATCAAAATGTGACTGAGTCGGGACTTTGCGGCTCAGAGGGACAGTTCGGCTGGGACGGCTGGATGGGCTGTTATTTTGCAATAGACCCTGTTGAAGATATGGCTATGCTGTATTTTATCCAGCTCGCAGGCTCAGGCTGCACAAGAACAGTAAAAACTCTTTATAATATGATATGGAGTTCACTCGACTGAACCCATTGATCCAATACAAACGAAAGGACCTCCCGAAAGCTTTTGCTTTTCGGGAGGCCCTTCTTTATGACAAATCTTTTCAGTTTTGCAGCTCAGTTAAGCTTATGAAACTGTATATGTCTTTGTAACAGTACCTGAAAGGCTGTTCTTACCTGTGATCTTAACAGTTACCTGTCCGTTCTTTACAGCTGAGTATGAAACTGTATAGTTTCCGCTGTAGATCTCTCTGCCGTAGTATGCTACGCTTACGTTTGGCTTATACTTGTTTGAAGTATTCTTTGTGAGATTTACTGTGCAGCCTGATACTGAACGTGGGAGGATCTTAAAGGTCTTTGTAACAGTACCCTTAAGGTTCTTCATACCTGTGAGAGTAACAGTAGCTGTACCTGCTGTCAGGTTATTTGAGTAAACTGCTGTGTAGTTTCCGCTGTACATTTCAACGCCGTTGCAGTAAACCTTGAAGTTAGGCTTAAGTCTTGCGCCTGTGAAATAGTACTTTGCATACTCAAATTCAACGTCGCAGTTAGCGATAGAACGCTGTACGATATCGAATGTCTTTGTTACAGTACCCTTAAGACCATTCTTACCTGTGATCTTAACAGTTGCTGTGCCAACAGAAAGGTTGTTGAGATATACTACTGTGTAGTTTGTTGAAGGGATAACTGTTGTTCCGTTTGTTACCTTTACAACAGGCTTTATTCTTGTGCCTCTGAAGAACTCTGTACCTGAGCCGTTTCCTACTGTGATTGTGAAGTTTGAAAGTGAAGCGGCTGTGATAGCGAAGTTCTTTGAAGCTTTTCCGCCGTAAGCGCCCTTACCTGTAACAGTAACGGTAGCTGTACCGGCATTTGTGTTGTTCTTGTAGGAAACAGTGTAATCTGTACCTGACTTAAGTGTTGTACCGTTGAGCTTAACTGTAACGGAAGGCTTTTTAGCTGTGCCTGTGTAAGCATATGACTGAGCAGAAAGTGTAACTGTTGCGGATGAGATGTTTACGAGCTTAGGAATAGAAACTGAAACTGTCTTTCCGCATCTTGTACACTTGCCTGTCTTTGTGCCTGCTGCTGTGAGTGTAGGCTGCTTTGTAACTGTGTATGAAGTTACATTGTGACCAAGCTTAGGGATAACTTCTGTTACCTTCTGCTTGCAGTCGGAGCAGTCGTAAACTGCTGAGCCGTCCTCTTCGCAGGTAGCTTCCTTAGTGATAGTTACCTTTGAGTTCTTGTGTGCGCACTTGATATCAAATGAAACCGCTGTGCTGCCTGTGTAGTTGCCTGCACCTGTGATAGTTACTGTTGCAGTACCTACCTTTGTGTTGTTTGAGTATCTTACAGTGTAGTCTGTACCCTTCTTGAGGATAACGCCCTGACACTTTACAACTGGCTCAGGAGTGATAGCTGTACCTGTGTACTGCTGATCGTCGATAGTATCTACTACGACAGCTGCATCTGTAAGAGGTCTTTTTACGATCTTGAATGTAACAGACTTTGTGCTTGTGTAAGGATCGATACCTGCGATCTTGACAGTTGCAGTACCGACCTTTGTGTTGTTTACATACTCGATAGTGTAGTCAACGTCCTTAACGAGTTCCTTGTTCATTGCAGGGATAGTAACAACAGGGAGCGGAACATATTCCTGTGCAAGAGGTGAATAAACCTGATCCGGAATTGCGTCGATAGTGAAGTTTGTTGCTGCATATGTAACATAGAGCAGACAGCTTTCAGACTTTGAACCGGATCTGAGTGTGATAGTTGTAACGCCTACATCGTGAGCTGTTACAACACCGCTGTTGTCGATAGTAGCAACATCAGAATTTGATGAGAGCCATACAACGTCACAGTTGCTTACAGACTGGTTGTTCTGATTTCTTACAACACGGCCCATTGTTCTCTTTCCTGTGCCGTCCTTTGCAAGTGCGATAGTTGTTGACGGGAGTGATGATCCGTCAGGTGAAGCGGTAACGCCGCTGATAGTAACGCTTGATGTTGTAAATACAGTTATAGAAGTCATTACCTTCTTGCCTGAAGCAGAGTAAGCAGTGATCCTTGCTGTACCGTTTGAAACGGCTGTAACTACACCCTTTGAGTTTACTGTTGCGATCTTGTCATCGCTTGATTCCCAATAGCTGAGAACATCGTCATGGTTGTATGGATAGTTGCCTTCGATAGTGTAATCTACCGTAAGACCAAGTGTGTTGCCAACGTTGAGGGATTTGCCTGTGCAAGCCTTTTCGGTAGCAACATCCTTGATGACCGCCTTATCGCAGGCTTTAAGAACTGTTACCTTGAAAGTCTGGCTGATAGCGCTGTTCGCACTTGAAGAAGCCTTAAGTGTAACTGTTCCTGGTGATGCAGCATGAATGCTGATGCTCTTGTTGTCTTTCTTATTTATAGTAATATAATCATTCTCATTGTTCAGCACCTGCCATACGATCTCGTCGTCTGGAGTTGAACCATCGTCAGCTTTAAGAACTGCATCGAATGTTATATCATTGAGTGTGTAAAGATCAACTGTTCCGTCAGGAGCAACATTTACAACCTCGTCGCCCTTTGCATATGAAACAGTAAGGTTGTCAGAAGCGATCCTGTCTGTTACAGTAACTGTACACTTAGCCTCAACATTTGAGTTCTTAGCCTTTACTGTAATAACAGCTGTACCCTTCTTCTTACCTGTGATAATTGCCTTCTGAACATTTTCGTCCTTGCCTGAGTTTGTAACTCTTACAGAAGCGATGCTCTCATCGGAAGATGTCCAAACGAGTTCATCATTTGCTGTTGCAGGGCTCATTGTTGCAGTAAGCTCTGTACCTACGCTAACTCTTGTAGATGTTGGTGAAGGTGTGATAGCGATAGAAGTTGCCTTTGTTATAACGCTGATGTCGCAGGCTGTGAAAACTGTATCGTTTTCAGCCTTTGCCATAATGGTAGCTGTACCCTTTCCTACTGCTGTAACAAGACCCTTGTCGTCAACAGTAAGCACCTTCTCGTTGCTTGAAGTCCATGTGATAACGTCTGTTGCGCCTGTGTCGGATTCATATGTAGGAGTCTTTTCAAGATCCAGCTGATATGTTTCGCCGATGCCAAGTGCCTCAACAGGGTTGTTGAACTTAAGTGCAGTAGCAGGATTTTCCTTGATGATTATTACCTGAATATACTTAGGAACATATTCTGCCTTTTCTCTCTTAGAAGTTTCAGTAGGCTTGAACTTAGCGATAACTGTTACAGTACCGTTCTTCTTAGGTGTGAACAGACCGCTGTCATCGATTTCAGCCTTATCAGAAACAGCTGGCTTCGTGCCTGAGCCATTATATACACCGTCAACTATCTCATACTCCACCTGATCGGTAGAAGCCTTTGAGTTAGCTGTGGACTTAGCCTCAGCCTGTCCTGTGAACTGATATTTGTGGTTTGCAACTGCAAGTACGCCTACCGTAGTTTCCGTACAGCTGTGCTTGCCCTTTTCGTCTGTAAAAAGCTCTGTGTCGCCGTACTTCATAGTAAGACAGTTTGCAGGGTTATACGCTACTACCGTAAGGTTTCTGTAAACCTCACCGCTCGAAGTAGTAAGAGTGACCTTTGCTGTACCGTCATTAGGTCTTGCTGTCTTGTCATACGCTGCGTCAAGAGTAAGCTTTACTTCTCCGTTACCGAGATACTCAGGCTCGATACCGATGATCTTGCTTGACGCTGAGTCGGTCGCATAGACGATAGTGTCCTCCGGACTGTCTACCGCAACCTTGACTGTTGTTGAAGTCTTTCCGCCGCCGTATGTTGAATTGTCAAGATATATTATAGGGTTTGATGAAATATCATTGCCCTTTTCGTCGTATATATACATCGTTGACGCATTGGCAGCAGACGCCGAAATAGCCGCCAGTGTTTCAGCCAGACCGCCTGTGAACATCATCATGAACGAGGTCACAAAGGCTGTGGCTTTTTTAGCGCTTTTCAACATCATTTTCTCCTCCTTTTTGATTTTATTTTTTCCGAAATATGGCTTCTGCAAATGTCAGAAAATTCTTTCGGTCAATATCATTATATCACCCGGAAAGCCCTTTGTCAATATAAATCATCAATATTTTTTCACATAATTGTCACAATAATAGCAATTTATTCATAGAAAAAGCCGCACAGCATTTTTCGGCTGTGCGGCATATAAAATCATACATTTTCAACGCTGAATTTTCCGTCTGCGTAATCGACTTTCATCACAGTATCAGGGGCTGGATCGTCAGCTATTATCTTCTTTGCGATAAGTGTTTCGACTCTGCTCTGAATAAATCTTCTGAGCGGTCTTGCACCGAAGCTTACGTCATAGCCCTGCTCGACGATAGCCTCTTTCGCTCTGTCTGTTACCTCTATTTTAAGATGCTTGTCCTCAAGTCTTTGTTCAAGGCTCTTGAGCATAAGATCGACGATCTTGTAGATCTCTGTCTTCATAAGCGGCTTGTAGTAGATTATCTCATCAAGTCTGTTGAGAAACTCAGGTCTGAACTGCTGTCTGAGCAGAGCCTCGACCTGTTTTTTAGCCTCAGGCTTTATCTCTCCGTCATCGCCGATACCGTCAAGAATATAAGGCGAACCTAAGTTTGAAGTCAGTATGATGACAGTGTTCTTGAAATCTACCGTTCTGCCCTGTGAGTCGGTTATTCTGCCGTCGTCAAGTACCTGAAGCAGGATATTGAACACATCGGGGTGAGCCTTTTCTATCTCATCGAGAAGTACGACGCTGTACGGCTTTCTTCTTACCGCCTCGGTAAGCTGACCGCCCTCTTCATAGCCGACATATCCCGGAGGCGCTCCGATCAGTCTTGATACGCTGAATTTCTCCATGTATTCCGACATATCTATTCTTACGATGTTGTTCTCATCGTCAAACAACGCCTGCGCAAGAGTTTTTGCAAGCTCTGTCTTACCTACGCCCGTAGGACCTAAGAACAGGAACGAACCGATAGGCTGGTCAGGATTTGCGATGCCCGCTCTTGAACGGAGTATAGCCTCAGATACCTTTTCGACCGCCTCGTTCTGTCCGATAACTCTTTCGTGGAGGATATCTTCCAGTCTGAGGAGCTTTTCCCTTTCGCCCTCCATAAGCTTTGCCACAGGGATACCTGTCCAGCGGCAGATTATCTTTGCGATCTCTTCCTCTGTTACCTTATCTCTGAGCAGGGTGTTCTTGTGGGCAGACTGTTCTGCATTATGCTCTTCCTCTTCAAGCTGTTTCTGGAGGTCGGCAAGCTTACCGTATTTAAGCTCTGCAAGCTTATTAAGGTTGTAATCTCTTTCAGCCTGCTTTATCTCCTTTGAGCATTCCTCTATCTCTTCCCTCAGTTTCTGAACTTTTGAGATAGCGTTCTTTTCGTTCTCCCACTTTGCCTTCATAGCGTTGAACTGCTCTCTCATTTCAGAAAGCTCCTTCTGGACCTCTTTCAGATGTTCCTCAGCAAGCTTATCCTTTTCCTTTTTAAGAACAGTTTCCTCTATTTCGTGCTGGAGTATCTTACGTCTTATCTCATCAAGCTCTGTCGGCATTGAGTCCATTTCAGTACGGATAAGTGCGCAGGCTTCGTCCACAAGGTCGATAGCCTTATCAGGCAGAAATCTGTCTGTGATATATCTGTCCGACAGAACGGCTGCTGTAATAAGTGCCTGATCCTGTATCTTTACGCCATGGAATACCTCGTAACGCTCTTTCAGACCTCTCAGTATAGAGATAGTATCCTCAACAGACGGCTCGTCTACCATTACAGGCTGGAAACGTCTTTCAAGGGCAGCGTCCTTTTCGATATACTGTCTGTACTCGTTAAGGGTAGTTGCGCCGATACAGTGCAGCTCGCCCCTTGCAAGCATAGGTTTAAGCAGGTTGCCTGCGTCCATTGCGCCGTCGGATTTTCCTGCGCCGACGATAGTATGCAGCTCATCTATGAACAGGATTATCTTGCCCTCAGACTTCTTTATTTCCTCAACTACTGCCTTGAAACGTTCCTCAAATTCGCCTCTGTACTTTGCGCCTGCGATAAGCGAACCCATATCAAGTGAGAACACCTGTCTGTCCTTCAGGCTGTCCGGAACATCTCCGCTTACGATACGCTGAGCAAGTCCCTCTGCGACTGCGGTTTTACCAACACCAGGTTCACCGATAAGCACAGGGTTGTTCTTTGTCTTACGGGAAAGTATCCTTATAACATTTCTTATCTCGCTGTCCCTGCCGATAACAGGATCAAGCTTATTCTGTCTTGCCAGCTCCACAAGATCCTGACCGTACTTTTTAAGCACGTCATAGGTTTCCTCAGGGTTCTGGCTCGTTACCTTTGCGTTTCCTCTTACGCTTTTAAGCACTTTAAGGAACTCGGTCTTTTTGATGCCGAAAGTTTTCAGTATCTCTCCTACCGCCTTGTTCGGGCAGTCAAGTATACCCATAAAGATATGCTCGACAGATACAAACTCATCTTTCATTCTTCCTGCTTCCGACTCAGCCTCAGCGAGAGCACGGTCAAGCTCTGATGAGATGTAGACCTGTCCCTGCGCTCTTCCGCCGACAGTTACCTTAGGCAGCTTGTCAACAGCATTCATAAGCGCATTCTTAAAGCCGTCCGCAGGGACGTTCATTTTTGTCAGCAGCTGAGGGATAAGTCCGCTTTCATCACTGCAAAGAGCGCAGAGCAGATGCTCCTCATCAACTGCCTGATTTGAATATCTCGCCGCAATGGACTGTGCCTCCTGTACGGCTTCGATAGATTTCTGTGTAAATTTCTGAAAGTTCATAATAAAACCTCCTTTTTATGCATTGCTGTCATGGTTCTTTTGTTCTATACTATCTATATTAAAGCACAGGCACACCTTTTTTAAGGTATGCGGCATAATTTTTTTCTATCTGTGCTGTATTTTCTATCTCCTGCATTCCCTGCGAAAGTCCGTCAAAATAAAGCTGAACGCACTTATCGGTAAGCTGGATATATTCAACGATAGCCGCCGCTATCTGATCGTCCGAAAGCTCGTCTGCGGCTGGCGAATAGAAATCTCTCACATACTTTCCGTCCGCCGCCTTTGCGGGAACTCCCTTCGTGAACAGCTTGGCAAGATACTTGCTTTCTATCTTATACCATATATCGAAAAAGCTTTCCGCCGCACTTATAAGCTGTGTGCTTTGAGTTCTGAACTGAACTTTAAGTCTGCCGACCTTTCCGCCGAAATTGCGGCTGAGTTCGATGCTGTATCTCAGTGTCGGCTTATATTTATATCGTATAGGACTTTTCAGTGAGATCATAGCGTCCGACGGCTGAGCAAGAAACTGAAACCTCGGATCAGCAAGCTGCTGGATAGCTGAAAAAATGCCCCTCATTCTCATTTCCGGTGTTTGCAAGCTGACACGCTCCGCCAATATCTGATTTATAAGATTTGAACGGCTTGTGTTCATGGAATAAGCCATTCGGTCTATTGCGTCCACTACCTCGTCCGCAAGCACTATACTGTAAACACTTTTGTTCATTTTATTTCACCTCTTCATCGGGTAACTCCTGTTCTTTTTCATTGTTTACATTATACCACCGATTATATAACTTGTCAATAGGATTATATAATTTTAATCACGAATTATATATTTACACAACCTTAAATTTCTTTTGATATCCCAATTTGTACAAATTTACAAAATATACATTGAATCGCACAATATATGATGATAAAATATAAGCTGTTTAATGTTTTTAATGAATTTTTATTGAAAGTATAGGAATGGGGAATAAGATTTGACAGTTATAATAATGATGCTGAGCGTGGTCGCTTGTTATACTATTTGCTCACTCAGCGACAAATATGCGGTCAGCACCGCAAAATTCAACGGAAGTGAAGTAACGTTCCTTATGGCGGCGGCAACATCATTTTTTATGCTTTTCTGCCTGCCTTTTCAGGATCTGAGCTTTAAATTCTGTTTTCAATCTTTTCTCGCTATCGGACTGATAGCAACGTCAAAGATGCTTGAATTTCAGATGGGCGCAAGAGTACTTGAAGAGCTTTCCGCCTTTGAAGTCAAGGCATGGCTCGGCATAACCCTTTTCGTTTCATACATAACGGACATAATCTACGGCGCATCTCCCAGCATACTCAGATTTTTATTTATCGCAGTAACGGTCGCAGGTCTTGTGCTTATTGCACAGTCGGGCAGAAAAGAGAGCATAAACTACAAGAAGATAATTCTCCCGCTTATAGTTTATCTCGGTGTAAAATACGGCTACGGACTTGTGATAAAAGCTTTTACGCCTTACATTTCCTCAACTATGCAGCTTTTCTGGGCGCTGATAATACTCACGATAATACTTATCCCCAGCGCAAAGCCTGTGGAGATATTCCGCAAGAACAAAAAGGGTATGGCTGTTGTAGTCTTGACAAAGATACCGAACGTTGCAGGTCTGCTTCTTGAAAATGCCGTTATTTCCATAAGCCTTGCAAATTACTCCTTTATCCAGCCGATGATACTTATTGCCCTGTTCGCTATCGGTCTTGCAAGGCACGAGAAATATTCAAAACTCAGTCTTGCAGGCAGCATAATTTGTATCGCAGGCATAGTAGGTTTTCAGTTAGCAGGTATCCTTTAAAGCACAAAAAGGGACTGCGTTTGCAGTCCCTTGAAATTTACTATATTGTACTATATTGCTTTTATTATTCCTGTATAGCCTTGAATGCCTCTTCAAGATCGAAGATGATATCGTCGATATGCTCAGTACCGATAGAAAGTCTGATAGTGTTAGGATAAATACCCTGTGCAGCCTGTTCCTCTGCGTTAAGCTCTGCGTGTGTAGTAGATGCAGGGTGGATAACGAGCGACTTAACGTCTGCTACGTTAGCAAGGAGTGAGAACAGCTTGAGGTTGTCGATGAACTTCTGTGCTGTCTTGTCGTCGCCCTTGATCTCGAATGTGAAGATAGAGCCGCCGCCGTTAGGGAAATACTTCTTGTAAAGGCGCTGCTGCTCAGGATCTTCTGAGATAGATGGGTGGTGAACCTTTTCAACAAGCGGATTTTCGTTAAGATACTTTACTACCTTCAGTGCGTTCTCAACGTGTCTTTCAACTCTGAGTGAGAGTGTTTCAAGTCCCTGAAGGAAGATGAAAGCGTGGAGAGGTGAAAGTGTTGCGCCTGTATCTCTGAGGAGGATAGCTCTTATTCTTGTAACGAATGCGGCAGGGCCTGCTGCATCAGCAAAGCTTATTCCGTGATAGCTTGGGTTTGGCTCTGTGAGCTGTGGGAACTTGCCGGAAGCCTTCCAGTCAAAGTTTCCTCCGTCTACGATAACGCCGCCGATAGTTGTGCCGTGACCGCCGATGAACTTTGTTGCAGAATGAACAACGATATCTGCGCCGTACTCGATAGGTCTTACAAGGTAAGGAGTAGCAAATGTGCTGTCAACGATAAGAGGGATCTTATGTGCGTGAGCGATCTTTGCGATAGCCTCGATATCAACTACGTCAGAGTTTGGATTTCCGAGAGTTTCGATGTAGAGAGCCTTTGTGTTGTCCTTTATAGCCTTTTCAAAGTTGCTTGGATCAAGCGGATCAACGAATGTTGTTGTTACGCCGTAATCAACGAGAGTGTGAGCGAGGAGGTTATATGTACCGCCGTAGATGTTCTGAGCGGCAACGATATGATCGCCTGCGAGAGCAACGTTCTGGATAGCGTATGTAACAGCAGCTGCACCAGATGAAACTGCAAGAGCTGCAACGCCGCCCTCAAGCTTAGCTATTCTCTGCTCGAAGATATCCTCAGTTGGGTTTGTAAGTCTGCCGTAGATATTTCCTGCATCTCTAAGAGCAAATCTGTCGGCAGCGTGCTGAGAATTATGGAAAACGAATGATGATGTCTGATAGATCGGAACTGCTCTTGCGTCTGTTACAGGGTCAGCATTTTCCTGACCAACGTGGAGCTGAAGTGTTTCAAACTTATAGTTTCTTTCATTTATTGTACTCATTTTAAATTACCTCTTTCATTATTATATGATATCAAATTTTCTTCTATTTTTTGTTTTCAAGTTATTCAGATCTTGTTCAGCAAACTGTGCATCTACACATTCGCATATCATTACAGCTGCACATTCGTGAGCTTTTCAAAAACTTAAGGCTGGCACATTTAAAACTTTTGGTCATTTTTAAATCCATTCCTTTCATAGTTTTTTGAATCAAATCCTTTAAATTTCTGCTTTTGATTTAATTCTTATTATTCCTAGATAAATACTAGGTTTATTGCTGTGAGTTTATAATATCACAAATTTACCCTCCTGTCAACACTTTTTAGGATATTTGTTGATTTTGACACCAAGAGCCTTGTATACAGCCGTTTTATTGTGATTTTGCACAAACGCATACATATAATACAAAAAATGCAGGAGAATTTACCTCCTGCATTTTTATGGTCAGCACCGCATAAAGCCGTTTATATTTTCTATTTTACTATTTTTACCCCAATGCCACGTCAAGTATCATCATCAGCACAAAGCCTGCCATTACACCGATAGTTCCAACACTTGACCTGCCGAGGTGAGCTTCGGGGATAAGTTCTTCGACCACCACATAAAGCATTGCCCCTGCGGCGAACGCAAGCAGCCATGGGAGAATGACCTGCACCGTGCCTGCTATCAGAACAGTCAGTATGCCGAATACAGGCTCGACTAACCCCGACGCTGCTCCGCAGAGAAAAGCTTTCCCTCTGCCTGCACCAGACTGCCGCACAGGCATTGCTATGGCTGCGCCCTCAGGGAAGTTCTGTATTCCCATTCCCACCGCCAATGCGATAGCGGACGCAAGCAGCACGGAATTGTTGTCCTGTGCCGCCAAAGCAAACGCAAGACCTACCGCCATTCCCTCGGGGATATTATGGAGAGTTATGGCGAACACAAGCATAGCGGAATGTTTCAATCCCTTTTTTACGCCCTCCTGTCGGTCTGGCTCAGGGTGAAAATACGGCATAAGCTTGTCGAGTCCCATTAGGAATATCACTCCAAGGGCAAAACCTCCTGCTGCAGGTATCCAGCCTATCTTGCCAAGCTTTTCAGCCGCATCAATGGCAGGGATAAGCAGACTCCATACTGACGCAGCGATCATTACCCCTGCCGCAAAGCCTAAAAATGCTTTCTGAGTAGTTTCGCTGCCGTCCTTTTTCATAAAAAATACAACGGACGCTCCGAGAACGGTCATAAGAAAGGTGAAGCCTGTTCCTCCCGCCGCCCACATTAATCCTGTAAGATCTGTCATAGATAATATGTCCTTTCGTTTTTCTGACTTTACAGCCTATGTGTATCAGGCTCTGATATCATACTATGACAGTATCTGAAAAATGTTAAAGCGGACAGCTGAAAATATCTCAGCCGTCCGCTTATGTATCGCATATTATTTGATGAGCCATTCGCCGTTAAGGAAGTACAGTCTGTTTCTTATCCAGTCAAGGAGCTTGTCCGCACTCTCCGTTGCCCATTCGTCAGTTTTGTTGAGGTCATTTTTATACTTTTCAAGATATGCGACCTCTTCATCTATGCAGCCCTGCAAAGCATTATCCGCTTTGAGCGCTGTCCATTTTTCCTTTACGCAGTTTACAAACCAATCCTGTTTCATAAGTATAATGAACCAAGGGTTTGATCTGTCGCCGTTCTGATCTACAAAGCTCTGATCTGCAAAAGTCGCTGCGTGGTACTGTTCTGTGCTGTCATTGTATGCCCAGTTGAAATCCCATGGTGATGTGAATTTCAGCTTAGGGCATTTGCTGTCCTTTGAAAAATCCACGCACATAAAGAAACTTCCCTCGCCGCAGTCATAGTCATGAACTATCTCATACAGCATATAAACGTCAACCACCGACTGTATATCCATGACCGCACTGACGGTTTCCTCCGCTGTGGTAAAGCTGCTTTCTTTCAGATCATAATTTTCATCGAACTCATAGAATTTTCCGTTCTCGCAAGCCTCATAGACTATCTTGAAAAGGTTGTTCATATACTTGTCTATGAAGTCTATCTGATTTTGAGTATAAAGATCGTTTTTGATAGAATAATCCGCAGGGACAAACTGTCTTTTCGTTCCCTCAAGGTCGGTAACAGTTGCCTGCTCATAATCCATTGTTATATAATGGTTGGTCTCCTCTCTGTCAGCATAGTTGTCAAGTTCAAGATAATATCCTATATCATTGCCTGTGTATCCTTCCTCAGGCTCGGAGATATCAACTCTTGAAGAATTTATCTGACTCTGCTCGCAAAGGAGATAGATGCCCTTAAATTCCTCATTTACATAAACGTGAACAAGCTGAGCGTCAGAGCAGAAATTATCATCGCCCTGCATAATGCGTCTGCCGAAACGGAAAGCAATATCATTTCTTATAAGATCCCAGTCGGATTTCAGCAGCACCCAGCTTCTGCACTCTGCGCCGTCATTCAATCCGAGCATATTAGTCTTTTTATCGAACTTTATACGGTATGGCACTTGATTATGCAGTATCTGATTTACGTCGCCGTAATATGCGCTGGAATTTCCCCTTACCTTTATGCCTGCCGACGCCTCGTCAATATCTGCTCCGTCAGTATTGAAAACATCTACCACGCAGGAAACGTATTTTTCAAGACTGACGATATCCTCGTCATTCGTAGTTATGCTTATGACAGGGATCTGCGTTTTCTCCTTGACGGAATTTTTGAAATCTTCCTTTTCCGCCTTGTCCATACCAAAGCTTTCATAACTTACGGGCGTTTCGTTTATCACCTGCTTTTCCCCAACAGGCAGGGTGACTATCGGCTCTTTCTCAGGCTCGGAGCTTACAGCAGAGCTGTTTTCCGCTGTCTTTGAACTTTTGGAGCTGCTGTCGGTCTTTTCCGAACAGCCGCACAAAGCCGTCATACACATTACCAGAGCGGCAGTCAAAGCCGCCAGCCTTTTTGCATTATCAAAATTCTTCATACTAAAACCTCTTGTACCTTTTGGTAAAAAAATAAGCGGCTTCGCAGAAACGAAACCGCTTATGTATTTACATATTATCAGATTAGAAATCAACTTCTGTATCGTAGTAGCAGCACTTAAGAAGCTTTTCCATCTCTTCCTGTGAAGGCTGACGTGGGTTTGAGCCTGTGCAAGCGTCTGCGATAGCGTTCTTAGCGATCTCAGGGAGTCTTTCAAGGAATACTTCCTCAGGAACGAAGCCCTGCTCTGTTGGATAGCTGTCTGCGCCATAGTTCTTGATGCAGTGTGGGATATTCAGCTTATCGTTCATTCCACGAACGAATTCGATAAGGAGCTTTACCTTCTCGTCATCATTTGCGCCGCCGAGGTGCATATAGTCAGCGATAACGCCGTATCTCTTCTTAGCTGTTTCGTCCTTAGCATTGAACTCGATTACCTTTGGCAGATACATAGCGTTTGCAGCGCCGTGGATAATGTGTGCGCCGTAGTCAGCAAAAGCTGCACCTGTCTTGTGAGCCATTGAGTGAACGATACCAAGCAGTGCGTTTGAGAATGCCATACCTGCAAGACACTGAGCGTCATGCATTCTGTCTCTTGCGCCCATATCGCCGTTGTAAGAATCAACAAGATCCTTCTGGATCATTTCGATAGCGTGGATAGCGAGAGGATCTGTGTATGCACAGTTAGCTGTTGATACATAAGCTTCGATAGCGTGTGTAAGAGCGTCCATACCAGTGTGGGCTGTAAGCTTCTGAGGCATTGTTTCTGCAAGATCAGGGTCAACGATAGCTACGTCAGGTGTGATCTCGAAGTCAGCGATAGGATACTTTATACCCTTATCATAGTCTGTGATGATAGAGAATGCTGTTACCTCAGTAGCAGTACCTGAAGTTGAAGAAATAGCGCAGAAGTGTGCTTTCTTTCTCAGCTCTGGGATACCGAATACCTTACACATATCTTCAAATGTGCAGTCAGGATACTCATACTTGATCCACATTGCCTTTGCAGCGTCGATAGGTGAGCCGCCGCCCATTGCTACGATCCAGTCAGGCTCATAATCAAGCATTACCTTTGCACCGTTCATTACTGTTGTTACTGATGGGTCAGGCTCAACACCTTCGAGGAGCTTAACCTCCATACCTGCTTCTTTAAGATAGTCCTCAGCTCTCTGAAGAAAACCGTTTCTCTTCATTGAACCGCCGCCAACGACGATTATCGCTTTCTTGCCCTTGAAGTTCTTCAGGTTTTCCAAAGCGCCCTTTCCGTGATAAAGATCTCTTGGTAAAGTAAATCTAGCCATTGTCAAGTCCTCCTAAAATTCTGTAATAAAAAATCTCTTGTTTTTTAAAAGATCAGCCGCAGGCAGATATGTAATTCTATTGTAAAATCTGCACATTGGTTTTGACCTTTTACTAAAAATTATTATACAAAACGTCGATGAACGATTAGAGCATATTTTATTAATATTTTGTTAAATCACTAAATATACATAACATATATCCTTTATGAATTGGAAAAAGGCATAAAGATTTCTACATTGTTTAGTGCATTATACACAAGCGTGCTGATTTACAGGCTTTTTCTTATGTTCAAAACGTCTTTCCGCTGAATTTTTCGGCAGAATAATTTGTTCATAAATTAAACTTGTGAAATCTCTTTCGGAACTTTGTCGCAAATTGCATATATTAGTTAAGCTAAATTAAGTCATTGCTACGAAAGTGTGATATTCTATTGACTTATTTTTGGATATAGTGTATAATTAATAAGTAAATATTATTATGGAACAGCTTATTCATATTTATATGGTTTTATATGTTCCGAAAGGAGTCAGATATATGACAATAAAAGACGCAAAACAGCAGATCCTTAATGCCATAAAAGCTTATCTTATCAAAGATGAGTTCGGCGAATACAGGATCAGCATTGAGCATCAGCGCCCTGTATTTCTTCTCGGTGCGCCTGGTATCGGCAAGACCGCTATCATGGAGCAGATCGCTCAGGAAACAGGTATCAACCTTGTCAGCTACTCTATGGCACACCAGACAAGAGAAACGTCCATGGGTCTTCCTGTAATTGTTACAAGAAACTTTGTCGGTGCAGATGTTCAGGTTTCTGAATATACAATGAGTGAGATCATCGCAAACCTTTATAATACAATGGAAGCTACCGGCATCAAGGAAGGTATCCTCTTCCTCGATGAGATCAACTGCGTTTCCGAAACTCTTGCACCTATCATGCTCCAGTTCCTTCAGTACAAGATCTTCGGTCTTCATCAGATCCCGCCGGGATGGGTCCTCGTTACCGCAGGTAACCCGCCTGAGTTCAACAAGTCTGTAAACGAGTTCGATATCGTTACATGGGACCGTTTCAAGAAGGTCGAGTGTCAGCCTGACTTCGGCGTATGGAAGGAATATGCTTACTACGGCGGAGTTCACCCTGCTATCATCGCTTATCTTGAGCTTCATCCGGATCACTACTACGAGATCGACGCAAGGGACAGACACAACTACAAGATCGTAACTGCCAGAGCATGGGAAGACCTCTCTGAGATGATGCAGCTTTATGAAGAGGACAGTATCCCTGTAACTCTCGAACTCATCGGTCAGTATCTTCAGGATCCTGATATCAGCGGCGGATTCTTTGCTTTCTATGAAAAGTTCAACGCATTCAGAGAGATCTATGATCCAGAGGCTATCCTCGACGGTCAGATCACTCAGCAGGCTGTTGACAGAGCCGCTCAGGCTGATACAGAAGAGGCTATCGCACTCCTCAACCTGCTTATGGACGGCGTTACATACACAATGAGAACATGCATACAGATGGAAAAGATGATAAGACTTATCCACCCTAAGCTGGAAGATGTTCTCATTAAGATCAACGCAGGACTTTCCTGCCGTCAGGTAATTTCCGAGCATATCATGGAAACTCAGAAGAACCTCGACAAGGCTATAAGAGCGAGAATAATCTCACCTTCAAACAAGAAGATACAACACTGGATAATCCACAACCTCGAAGCTTACCTTGACAAGTGTACCAACGAGGGAAGAGATAACAGACAGAGATGCACTATCATCATTCAGAATGCATTCACTAACCTGCTCAACGGTGCAAAGAACGTTACAAATCAGTCCCTTATCGGAATGAAGAATATGTTCACATTCATTGAGGCTGCTTACGGCGGCGACAGCAACGTTATGAAAAAACTCCTTGCTGAACTTACTGTAAACTGCCACACCACCGACTTCATCAAGAAGTACGGCTCTGAGGAGTTCTACAAGTTTGCAGGTCAGCCGGCACAGCCGCCGACATACAACAATATGTATGAGCTTAATCTTACAGACTGCCTGCTCCAGAGCGGAGAGGAATAATAAAAATACAGAAGAGGTCCCTGCGTGGGACCTCTTCTGTAATATGGGGAACTAAGCGTATACGCTTACAAATAGTACGTTTGGCATCAAAAAATCTACTTAATTGAAAGGAGATCAGCTATGAAAGTTAGAAGAAATCTTTTTATCACTATTGCAGGCATTTTTGCTTTAGCGGCTTTATCCTCATGCGGTGCGGCAGACAAACCGACTTCCGACAGCAGTTCGGCTGTTGATACGGCTAAAGACGAAAGCTCTTTCTCCGTTTCAGAAAGTTCTGAGGACATATCCGAGGCTGAAGATGTCGTATCAACGGCGGATAGTTCAGAAAACATCACCCCTATGACCTTTGATGATCTCCCCTATGGTCCTGGAGGACTTGATGAACCGCCTGCTGTGCGTCCCGCCGAAGAAAACCGAGAGGAATTTACAAGTGACGGCAGACCTGTCGTTTATTTCCGCAAGGACACAGATCAGTCCATTATATCTGAGGACGGTGCAATAAGTCAACGTTTTGAGTACGAATTAAATGAAGAAGAAAACTGCATTGACGTTACTTTCGTTACTGTCAATAACTCAGATGAGCCGTGTACCCTTTTTGAGAATTACGACAGCTGGGCATTAACGGATAAAACCGATCTTAATACCGCTTTTATACACTATACAGTATTGCATTCGCTCTCCCTTGACCCAGGTCAGACAAAAACAAAGACAGTTTCACATGAACTCCCTGATGACTGGTCGATCTTAAAGCTGGACGTTATTCTCAGCCCCGATACATTTGGCGAACTTGAATCTGCCGGCAGTGATGAATCGGATCTGATCTATGCCGATGATGTAAAAACAGTTTATTGGGGTTCAGCCTCTTTCGCAATAGAAATAACACGATAAAAACTGACAAAACAAGCAAAGCAAACAGAATAAACGCAAAAGAACCCCCGCAGATTTTCACTGCGGGGGTTCTTTTAAGGAAGTTTAGAAAAAATATATGAAGAAAAAATATGAAGTTATCTCTTTCGAGATGTTTATATAATAAACTATATTTGTGATAAACAGGTGAACATAAAACGTTAATTTAGAAAAATTGTTTTTTGTCAAATATCTACACGTTTCGGCTTAGTTCACTGACTTTTATTCAACACGGACTTTAAGCTTTATATCAAAATCTGTGACGGCATATATCTCGTCAAGGCGGTCATGATATTCAAGATAGCTTTTCGGGAAACTATGCCGCAGCAGCGTCCATATTTTGAATATATCCGTCTTATTCTCACGGAGAGCCTTGTTTTCGGCGGCGGACATAATGCTTTTCATCTTTTCGCTTACCTCGCCAGCCACCTGAACGGATTCCTCCGCCCCTCGTATATCGACGGTAGTATGTGCCACAACTGTTATTTCCACACGGTATACAAGCCTGCCGTTCTCATTTACAAGACGTATCTTTGTCTTATCTTTGGTGAGCTTGACATTTATATTTTCATCTCTGTGCTTTATCACAAGGTACCCTCTCTCAGCCTTATCGCAAAGCCAAGCCGCCCCCTGTGATTCTTCGGGAGTAAGATGATCTTCAAGAAGTCTGCCGTCCTTTATAAGTGCAGTGCCTTTAACTACTATCTGTTCGTCCTGCTGACCGCCCTGTTCACTGCCGCCGTCCTTTTCTCCACCGCTTTCGCTGCCCTCATTCTCCTGCGTTTTTGCGGCGGCTATAAGGGGCATAGGGATGTTCTGCGGCATATTTATGCAGGAGAGGAAGTCAAGCAGCTGACATTCCAGCGTTGTAGAATTTTTCACATTGATCTGAAGTATCTTTGCGGAGGCTTCCGCAGAAGTTGTTTCCCACGCTATCTGAGTGTTCATTATTTCTGCGGCGGTGGAGTCGCTCATACAAAGCTGAACTCCGAGATAGATGTTCTTGTCTTTCAGAGCAAACTGGAAAAGCTCTTCGGGGCGTGAAAAATCCATTCCCCTGCCGAAACATATTATGCGCAGATGTCCGAGAAAAACTTCCTTGCCAAGCTGATTGCTTGCGTCAACAAGCGCCTCGCTGACCGTTTTCCCCTCACAGGTTATTATCTGAACATTAGGCTGACTAACGTCAACGGGAGTATCTCCGCCTGCGCCCGACATATGAAAGACCTGCAATGTGACCTTATATCCCTTTTCCGAGCTGTCTATGCCCATAGCATGGACGATAGCACGCTGACTGATAGTTACCTCGCTGCCGAAATTTGAAAACATTACCGCCGTTATTAGGATAATCAGAAGAAAATAAATTTTTGCGTTATGACGTTTTTTCACCAGCGCTGAAACCTCCTTTCCCTGCAAAAAGCAGTGCGATCACAGGCAGTACCGCCGTCAGTGCGATAATAGCAGCGGCACTGCGGCCTGCGTGGACAAGCTTTTCCCATTTGTATGGGATAAGCATAAAAAGCGCAGCCGCCGCAGGTATCACAGCCGACACAGCAGATGATGCAAAATGTGTTGCTTTCGGGTAAATTATGCTTATGCATTTTGTGCAGCAATATATATACACAGCTAGTTTGACAACGGTTATTATTACCCACACGAACAGGAAAAGTGCGTCGTAACGCTCGATTATCTCTGTATGGGAATATGACACCAGTGAGAAGAACGGCTGCTTTGTAACGGCTGAGAAGTCGCCGATAATAACTGTGATAAAGAATATTATAAGTTCAAGAAGCACAAGCTTTGCCGTAAGGTATATCCATATTACCTTTGCAGGCGACCTTTTTTCCGTTCCTTTTTCACTGCTGCGGTTGTACTGCGGCATAAGGAAAGCAAATGTGATAAGGCTTTCGCTGCGCTGAAACTCGGCTTTTATTGACTGCCACAGAACAGAGTTCACGTTCTCCTCTGCAAGGTGGAAGTTGAAAAGGTGGAGGTCCTTCATTGATCCCCCAAGGACTATTATAGTCAGCAGCAGAAATCCTGCCCCTGCATAGACCGCCGTCTTGCCTATGATGCCTATTTTCATCTGCCCCACATATATTGCCGCAGGGATAAGGCAGGCGACAGACATTATTCTCGGAACGTTGCCTGTAAAATAATAGTCCATATAATAACCGAAATCACCTATTGTATAAAATGACGCATATATGAACCAACCGAGATAAAGCAGGGTAAATATTATCCCCAGAGTACGGTTTCTTGTGGACACCAGCGTACACGGGTTATCGTTATATTCACGCTGACAGAATATGACCGCAGGCAGAACGACAAGTCCCTGTAAAATGGTCGAGATAGCCATTCCTGTCATATAGATAAGGGGATTGCTGTAATTGTACGGAAAGTATGTCATAAGCGAAAACACTCTCGAACACAGCAGGATAGCTATAAGCTGAACAGAATTTATTTTTTTCATTGTATTTATCCCTCCTATCTCCCCTATTCACTGCCTTTCCCTTTTCTCGGCGGCTCATCAGTCTGCCTGTATTCGCCGATAGTGGAATGTTTCTGTTCATACTCTCGAAAGCTTGCACGGCTCACAACGTCTTTGACTGATGAACGGCAGAAAGGCATTATCGGCGCAGTAAATGAAACGGCAAAGTCATTCATATTGTTTACGTTAGCCATAAGCACGATTATGGCAAGGGAAAGACCGAACAATCCCCCCAGTCCGCCTGCAAGGATAAAAACTATCCTCAGCACGGAAATTGCAGGGTAAAGGCTAGGCAGAACAAAAGATGCCGTTGCGGTTATGCCGATAACGATAAGCAGCGGCGCTGAAACTATGCCGCTTTTGACCGCCGCATCTCCGATAATAAGTCCGCCAACGATAGACACTGCTCCGCCGACGGCTTTCGGCAATCTTAACCCCGCTTCACGCATTATCTCAAAAAGCACCATGAGCATAATGACTTCTAACACAAGGGGATATGGGGTCGCCTCCTCCGAGGCGGAAAGGTTCAGCAGCAATTCCATTGTAAAAATCTCAGGGTGGAACATAACGAGGGCAACGTAAAGTCCCGGAAAAGCCACCGCAAGGAAAAACGCTATATACCGCATCCAGCGTGTAAATGTGACGTAGAATGATTTCTGACAGTAATCGTCCATGGTCCTGAAATTATCCGCAAAAACCGTAGGCAGGATAAGGCAGAAGGGCGTTCCGTCCACCAGTATGCAGACCTTTCCCTCATTAAGGCAGGTGCATATCATATCTGGTCTTTCCGAACGCATAACGGAAGAGAAGATAGAATTTTCATAGCTTTCGTCTATGAACGGCTGAAGATATTCGGAAGTCATAATTGTATCGAGCTTTATCCTGCTGAGGTCTGTGCGTATGCGCCTTACTATTTCAGGACTTGCTCTGTCCGCAAGATACATTATGCAGACATCTGTGGAGGTTTTCTCTCCAAGCTGCGACATCTCAAACCGCAGGGCAGGTGTTTTCATACGTCTTCTCACGAGGGAAAGATTTGTTCTTATGGTTTCCGTAAAGCTGTCCTGTGCGGCATGGATAGTCTGCTCGCTTTTAGGGTCAGACACCGAACGCTTGTCATATCCCTGTATGCCGTAGGCGACCGCCTTGGGTATGGTATCAGTAAATATGACGGCAAAGCCTGAGAAGAGGAACTGTATAACATCGCCATAGGTGAAAAGCGTTTTTCGCTCCGCCGCCAGCAGGCTCTCCTCCGTCAGAAATTCAAATATCCTCTGAGGGGAAGTTTTCCCCTTATCGTTAAGCTGCATTATGGGGCGGAAAATAAGCTCCGACATTGCGTCCGTCGAGGTCATTCCCTCGATAGAAACAACGGCACATTCAACTCCGCCTATCCTTATGTTCATTATATTTAAATCCATTGTGTTGCCCGTTACCGCCCGCAGATCACGCATAGCCTGCATGGTATCGTCGGATATTTTTGCGTCTTTGTAATTTTTATAATCAGGTGAAAAGCTCATTTGAGGCATACCTCCGATATTGTTTTGCTGTAAGCTATTCTGCTCTGAATTGACAAAAATTATACGGACAGGCAAAAAATAAGCCTTGTGCAAAGCGAATAACTCTGCACTAGGCTTTTTATCATTATTTATATTTGAGTATTTAAGTCTTTTCAGTCTGTTCTTTACTGTTTTTCCTCTCATTTCTGTACTCAACTATCTCGCTGAGTGTACAGTAAACTACCGAGAACACAGGCACAGCCATAAACATTCCGATTATGCCGAACATATTTCCGCCCACCGTAACGGCGAAAAGCGTCCACAGGGCAGGAAGTCCCACCGAGCCGCCCACGACTTTCGGGTAGATAAGGTTTCCCTCTATCTGCTGTAGTATGAGCATAAATATCACGAAAAACACAGCCTGTTTAAAGCTTGAGGCACATATAAGGAGAAATCCCACAGCCGTACCAATAAAGGCTCCCACAATAGGGATAAGAGCCGTACAAGCCACCAGCACAGATATTATCACCGCATTCGGGAAGCCGAATATGGACATACCTATGCAGCACAGCGAACCAAGTATGACCGCCTCTGTGGTCTGTCCCGCAAGAAACTTTGCAAATATCTCAATAGTCCTGCGGCAGACCTTGCATATCCTGCTGACTATGCTTTCAGAAATGAACGCAGATGCTATCTGCTTGCTCTGACGTTTAAGCTTTTCTTTCTGCGCCAGCATATATACTGCAAAGAACATACCGAGGACGAAATTCACAACAGATGAGAATATTGCCGTGGCAATGCTTACGGTAGAATCGAGGGTCTTCATAATGACTACCCCGTCTTTGAGCCAGCTGCCTATCTTGTTGATTATGTCCTGCTGATCCAGATCTATCTTATTGAGCCATTCTGTCAGCGCCGCATTGTTGTCCACAAGCCGACGGAAATTATCCGCAAGCACAGGCAGATCAGCCGTAAGCTGAGTTACGGTCTTTATAAGGGCAGGTATGACCAGCCAGCAGACAAGCGCCACCACGCCCAGACAAAGCAGGAACGTAATGACTATTGCAAGAGGTCTGCGTATTTTGGTCATTGCCTTTTTAGCCTTTTCATTTTTCGGATCTTTGAGAAAATGCTTTTCTATGCCCGACATAGGCACATTGAGGATAAAGGCTATTACCGCTCCCAGCAGGACTGGTTTCAGCACATCTGTAACGCTGCCCAGTATTTTCAGCATAAGCTCATAGTTGAAAAGCGCCCAGAACACCACCACTCCCAATATGACAAGCAGGGCATTCTCTTTGAATTTTTTAGTTATTTTCATAATGATAATATGATATACAGGATACGATCACATATCTGTATCCTTTCTGATAGGTTAAAGCGGATATCGTTTCAGTATCAGTCGTTAAGGTCGATGCTCATGATAGGCTCGCTTACGTCCTTTCCGGCAGGAACCATTGGAAGAACGTTTATATCCTTATTGATAATAACGTCAACAAGGCAAGGCTTTCCGCAGGAGAGTGCCTTTTCAAGCATAGGCTTGATATCAGACTTCTTTGTTATCCTTACACCCTCAACACCGAAAGCGTCAGCAAGCTTCATAAGGTCTGTGCCTCTTTCGATATTGGTCTGTGAAAATCTCTTTCCGTAGAACAATCTCTGCCACTGTCTTACCATACCGAGAACGTCATTTTCAAACACAAGCTCTATCATAGGTATCTTATGCTTTGCAAGGCTTGAAAGCTCGTTGCAGTTCATAAAGAAGCTGCCGTCGCCGGCGATATTAACAACCGTTCTGTCAGGATTTCCTACCTTTGAACCCATTGCTGCACCGAAACCGTAACCCATCGTACCAAGTCCGCCGCTTGACGCAAAGCTTCTCGGCTTTCTGAAGTTATAATACTGAGCAGCCCACATCTGATGCTGACCTACCTCAGTAGTGATTATTGCACTTCCCTCTGTAAGTCTGTCAAGCTCCTCGATAACGTCCTGCGGGAGAACTTCGTCCTCGCTCTCGATAGGCACCATTCTCAGAGCATAGTCCTTCTTCCACTGCATTACCTGATCCATCCATATCTTATGCTTAAGGTCAGGAAGAAGCTCATTGAGTCTGGAAAGTATGTACTTTACGTCACCTGTAACGTGATGATATACCTCGATATTCTTGCCTATCTCGGCAGGGTCGATCTCGATATGTATGATCTTTGTGTTCTTTGCGAAAGTATTAGGATTGCAGAGAACTCTATCGGAAAATCTTGATCCGAGAACGATCATAAGGTCGCATTTGCTCAGCGCAAGAGCGGCTGTCTTTGTGCCGTGCATACCGAGCATACCGATATAATTATCTATTGTATTGTCAACTGCACACTGTCCCATAAGTGAAAGTGAAACAGGAGCGTCCACCTTTTTAACGAACTCAGCCATTTCCTCTGTTGCGTCAGCGGAAACTACGCCGCCGCCTGCATAGATGAAAGGTCTTTCAGCGTTCTTTATAAGTTCTGCGGCTGCTGCGATCTCCTCATTTATACCGTCAGGGTTGTGGTTGACGATAGGCTTAGGCTCGCACTTGTCATACTCTATCATAGCCGCTGTGATATCCTTAGGGATATCTATGAGTACAGGACCTTTTCTTCCCTCATTAGCGATATAGAAAGCCTCTCTGATTATCTCAGGCAGCTTTGCAGGATCTTTTACTATATAATTATGCTTCGTAATAGGCATTGTTATACCGCAGATATCAACTTCCTGGAAAGAATCCAGTCCCAGCAGATTGCGTGTAACGTTTCCTGTGATAGCGACCATAGGGATAGAATCCATATAAGCGGTAGCGATACCTGTAACAAGGTTAGTTGCACCAGGGCCGGAAGTAGCAAGTACAACGCCTGTTTTTCCGGTGGTTCTTGCATAGCCGTCAGCAGCATGGCAAGCGCCCTGCTCATGAGCTGTGATTATATGCCTGATCTTATCGGAATACTTGTAAATCGCATCGTAAATATTAAGCACAGCGCCGCCCGGATAACCGAAAATAGTATCTACGCCCTGCTCCAGAAGGCATTCAATAATAACATCAGAACCGTTTAATAACATAAATAACTCTCCTATTCAATACAATTTGATATTTTTCAACATTAATATATAATTATACTATAACAGCGCCGAATTGTCAAGGCAGATAATGGATATAAAACCACTGTGCCGCAGCCGTTTTATCCGCCCTTGACAATTTCCCACCTGTATAGTATACTTATTATAAAGCGGCTGAAGATATTGCCGCTTTCGATAAAAAATATCAAAAAGGAAGTAGGAACTATGAGCGGAAATATCAGAGATATTCAGGAAGAGATCCTGAGATTGAAAAAAGAAAAGGATATCTGCATCCTCGCCCACAGCTATCAGGCAAAAGAGATCGTTGAGATCGCCGATATCACGGGAGATTCATATAAACTCAGCGTTGAAGCGTCTAAGGTACAGAATAAGAACATACTTATGTGCGGCGTACATTTTATGGCAGAAACCGCAAAGATGCTTTCCCCCGACAAGAACGTATATCTTGCAAACATGAACGCAGGATGTCCTATGGCTGAACAGATGGAACCTGATATGATCGCCGCTCTCAAGGCTATGGAGCCTGACAGAAAGGTAGTTTGCTACATAAATACAACAGCAGCACTCAAGACAGTATGCGATGTATGCGTTACATCATCTTCTGCTGTAAAGATAGTAAAGAATATGGACGCTGACAAGATACTTTTCATTCCTGACTGCAATCTCGGCAGCTTTGTTCAGGAAGCCTGCCCAGATAAGGATATAAAGCTTTTGCAGGGCGGATGTCCGGTCCATGCGTCAGTAACGAAGGCTGACCTTGAAGCAGCAAAAGCTGCACACCCTAACGCAAAGGTGCTTGTTCACCCTGAGTGTATCCCAGCCGTAACAAAGCAGGCTGATTATGCAGGCTCTACATCAGGTATAATGAACTATGCGTCAGAATCAGATGCCAAGAAGTTTATCATCGGAACAGAGATATCCATAGCCGAGCATCTCCAGTACAAATTCCCTGACAAGGAATTCTACATTCTTTCAAAGAAGATACTCTGCCCGAACATGAAGATGACAACACTTATGGACGTATACAAGTCATGCAAGGGCATAGGCTGCGGCGGCGGAAACGAGATAATCATGTCCGATGAAGAGATCTCAGCTGCAAGAGTTTGCATAGACGAAATGATCCGTCTGGGCGGCTGATATTTACAAGTAATATAAGAACGAAAAAACTGCTCCTCTTTATCAGGGAACTGATGAATGGGAGCAGTTTTTGTTATGATTTTTATGACCGCAGAATGTTATATACTTGGTTGCTAGACAATATAAAACCGCCCTGCTGAAAAAGCAGGACGGTTGAAATTCGATATATCGTATGTGCATAAAATACGGTTTTCTCGGAGAGGAATTATCTCTTTGAGAACTGTGGAGCACGTCTTGCGGCTTTGAGACCGTACTTCTTTCTTTCCTTCATTCTTGGGTCACGAGTGAGGAAGCCTTCCTTCTTGAGGAGAGGTCTGAAATCATCGCTTGCCTGAAGGAGAGCTCTTGAAAGACCGTGTCTGATAGCACCAGCCTGACCTGTAACTCCGCCGCCTGTTACTGTGCAGACAATATCATACTTGTCAACTGTATCTGTTACTGCAAATGGCTGACGAACGATGAGCTTGAGTGTTTCAAGACCAAAATAATCGTCAATATCTCTGCCGTTGATTGTTACCTTACCTGTTCCCTCGTAAACACGAACACGGGCAACAGAATGCTTTCTTCTACCAGTGCCATAGAAATATGGCTTCTTTGATTCGTACATCTAAATTGCTCCTCTCTTACAGTTCGTACTTAACAGGCTTCTGTGCTGCATTGTTGTGCTCAGCGCCCTTGTAAACTCTTAATCTCTTTGCAGCTGCTCTGCCGAGTGTGTTGTTAGGGAGCATTCCCTCAACAGCGATCGTCATAGCTCTGTCAGACTGCTCAGCCATAAGCTTTGAATACTTGATCTCCTTAAGACCGCCGATCCAGCCTGTGTGCCACTTGTAAGACTTCTGCTCAAGCTTCTTGCCTGTAAGAACAGCCTTATCTGTGTTGATGATGATTACGTGATCTCCGCAGTCAGCGTGTGGTGCATAAGTTGGCTTATGCTTGCCGCGAAGAATGTGAGCTGCCTTTGCTGCAACTCTACCGAGGGACTGACCCTCAGCGTCGAGAATATACCATGTACGGGTGATGTCCCCAGCCTTAGGCATATAAGTTGACATATGATTTCCTCCAATCAAAATTTCAAAATAACTGTCCGTATCTGAAAATACGGTTTGTCCGCAAGGTCAGCATACCACTGCGGACTTCGCAACGTTCTTTATTATACACGATGTCAAGTACAAAGTCAATAGTCAAAACGCCGAATTTTAGATTATTTTTAATTTATATCCCTCTCACGCTTGATATCTCTGCATTTTTCTTCATTTCTCTTGATTTCTTATATCTCATTTCACTTTTTATTCAAATTACAGATAACCGCAAAAATCAAAGCATTTAAGAGTATCAGCAAGTATTCGGACGATATATTAAAAATTTGCCTTTGACTGAAATATCCGTTTCTCAGCTGTCTTTAAAGGAAAACAGCTCCTCAACGGTAGTACCGAAAACCTGTGCAATATCCATAGCCAGTTTGAGCGAGGGGTTATACTGCCCTTTTTCAAGGCGGATTATGGTTTCACGCCTTACGCCCACCTTTTCCGCAAGCTCACCCTGCTTCATATCAAATTTTGCACGGTACTCCTTTATTTTTGTTGTAAGTTCGGGCATTACTCGTCCTCCTCGTCAACACTGAGTTTTCCCTCTTGATGAAGAAAAAATCCGCTTTCAAGGGTCATATAACTGAACCAGAATATAAACCATACTTGATACAGTCTGTCGCTGTTTATCTTTATGGTTATACTTCCGTCCCAGAACATTGATATAAAGATCGCTACTGCTAATATTATCAAAAACACTGTTGTGATACTTTGATGTGCCTTGAGCATATTTTCTTTTGCCATTTCGTCCTCTTTGTCAACTTTCTGACAGCTTGCATACAGCCATATTACTGCAAATATCAACGATATTGCCGCAAGCACAACAAATATCACCGTCGCCCATGTTGTTTCGTCAAGCTTGTAATGTTCGACAGTATTTTCAAATATCTCCATGATAAGTATAGCAATGCCTGTTGCCATACGTTTTTTGTGATATTCTCTCAGCGTGATTTTCTTTTTTTCTTTTTTATCTTTCATTTTTATTCCTTCTCGTCCTCGTCATCTTCATTGTCAATATCGTCAAACTTGCTTTCAAAATACAGCCCTATAAAATTGTACACCGCATAACAGATCCATATCAAACCCGTTATAACATATTCATTCAGCGTTATCTTTAAGTTTCCTAAAACTTCAGAAAACAAAGTCATAACTGAAATAAACAGGCAAGCCAAGGTAAACAGGAATGATATAAATGTCTGATTGACCTTTGCCGTTGTCTGCTGAGCAAGTTCGTCGTCTGTATCTCTTTTTCCGACTGTGGAGATTATTTTCGTTATGCACACGGCTATTAACGCAAGCGTTCCCAAAGATACGATAAGATTTATCGCATTTGCAAGCGTATCTCCTTTTTCGATATCGGGAAGCACCTTTTCCATTGCCCAATAGAATATCCACATTGCTCCGCCCAAAGTGCCTAAGATACCCATAAGTCTGTAATATTTTTTGTATGATATCTTGTCTGTCTTTATCTCCGTTTTGTCCTTCATTGTTACATCTTCTTTCTTTTGTCATTTACACAGCTGTATAACAAAGTGATTTATTTATCACCTTATGTGACAATAATATCACTTTGCTCCTTGAAAGTCAATATATAAAGTGACAAATTTATCACTTTTGTATATATGCACAAATTTTTCACCTTGTTTCTCAAATTTTCTACAAAAAGCAAGACCTGAACAAACTTTGCTCAGGTCTTGCTATACTCATTTAATAATATTTAATTGACGGAAATCGAACTAAAGTGGCGGTCAAAAACTCCTCACTACGCAGGATTTGTGGCATTGGGTAAGTATTTAATTAAATTTGATGAAAGCTGGCGACCACAGGTCGCCCCTACCGAAATATCGAACCTTGTCATACCGAGATAAAGCCTATCAAACCAAAAAAGCCAATACAAGACCTCATCAAAGTTGGTTTACGTAAAAGACACATATCTGTTTCTTCCGAGCGCAAAGTAACAGACCCGACAGCAGACAGCGAGTTTACCGAGCGTCCCGAATTACCCCGTCCGGTGAGGACTGCCCCTCTTTGAAAACAGTCCGCTGGACTATTTTCAAATTCACCCTATGCGGAGCTCCTCCGTGGGGGATTTCGCTCCTGCGGGAGCGACAAGGGGACGCTGTCCCCTTTGAACCCTAGCAACCCCTTTTGTAAAAGGGGTTGATCCTAAAACTTGCTTTGTGCGTTTGAGAGTTTGTGATTGCTTTTCACTTTGTTTGGTATTTATAGTTTGGTGCAAACTTTGAAAGGCGAGGTAAGACCTAATCAACCCCCAAAAAAGCCAATACAAAACCTCATCAAATTTGGTTTTAGTAAAAGTTATATCTCGTTTTTTTCCGAGCGCAAAAGTAAAAGTTTGGACAGCAGACAGCGAGCTTGTCGAGTGTCCCGAATTACCCCGTCCGGGAGGACTCTTCCGAGCGCTAAATGAGAAAATCCGACAGAAGACAGCGAGTTTACCGAGCGTAGCGTATTACCCCGTCCGGGAGGACCGAGCCTGTTGTGGTTATTGTGATGACTTGCCATGGGATGAATTTTCCACTCTGCTGAATTGCTTTCTTTGCCGCCGCTTCAAGTCCTCCGCAGCATGGTACTTCCATACGCACGATAGTAACTTCCTTTATGTCATTGCAGCGGATTATCTCCGTCAGCTTTTCGGAATAATCTACGCTGTCAAGCTTCGGACAACCCACAAGTGTTATCCTGCCCCTTATAAAATCCCTGTGGAAATCTGCATATGCGTACGCTGTGCAGTCCGCCGCTATCAGCAGCCTTGCTCCGTCAAAATACGGTGCATTTACAGGTACAAGCTTTATCTGTACAGGCCACTGGCTGAGCTGTGACGGAATACTGCCCGACGAAACACTTTCCGCCATTGCCGCAGGCTTTTTTAAACTCCTCGCCATACTTCCGGGACAGCCGCATGGCAACGGCTTTGCTCCTGCCGCTGCTGATTTCTTTGCCTTGTTCGCAAGCACCGCCGCCTCATCATATGCCGCTGCCTCACGCTCCACAAATGTTATTGCCTCCGTCGGACAGGCTGGCAGACAATCTCCCAGTCCGTCGCAGTAATCATCACGCAGCAGCTTTGCCTTTCCGTCTACCATTCCTATTGCACCTTCGTGACAGGCATCTGCACACGCTCCGCAGCCGTTGCACTTTTCTTCGTCAATGCTGATTATTCTTCTCTTGATCTTCTTTATGTTTTCCATGTTTTGTACCTCCGTTTTATTGTGTGTTTTGAAATGTCCTCGACTTTATGTCAATATTATAATATAATTTCTTTGCAAAGTCTGTTGTAGATACAACATTTTAAAATATTTTTGATTAAACTCAAAGGAGATAAAACCCATGAATGATATATTTGTCCAAAAACTTCTGAACGAACCTCTCTTCAAAGGTCTGCCGCCCGAAAAACTTTCAGATATGCTGAACGGAGAACTTTCCCTGCGCAGAAAGGACTTTTCCAAAGGTGAGATCATCTTCCGCAGAGGTGAAAAAACAGACTGCTTCGGACTTGTGCTGTCGGGAAAAGTCATTATAGAGCGCAGCGGCTATACAGGCAGCAGGAACATTCTCTCCGCCGTTGACAGCGGACAGATCTTTGCAGAGGTTTATGCCTGTTCGGGCAGCCCCCTTATGGTCAGCGCCGCAGCGGAAACGGATTGCAGCATACTTTTTCTCAGCGTTGACAGCATACTTTGCAGCGAATGTGAAGTCATACTGAAAAATCTCCTTAATATAATGGCATCAAAAAATCTCACTCTGACACGGAAAATAAACTGCCTTACCCCGAAAACTATCCGTGGACGGCTTACGGAATATTTGTCATCTGTGTATGAAATGAAAGGCTCTGCGCAGTTTGATATCCCTTTTTCACGTCAGCAGCTTGCGGATTTTCTCAACGTTGACAGGAGCGCACTTTCCGCTGAGATAGGCAAAATGTCAGCCGAGCAGCTTATAGTTTGCCGAAAGAACCGTTTTACTCTCTGCGAAAGCTTTCTGTCTGATATGCATATGATCTGAGCCGACCGAGCAAAGAAAAAGCAGGGAGAGCATATGCCCAACCCTGCGAATGATCTGTATTGTATTATAAAATATTATTATCGTATGTTATTTGTTTTTATTATAGATTATCATAAGTCCCTTGAGCAGAAGATCGTCGTCAAGAATGATATCCCTTTTGCAAAGCGGAGTGATAACACCTGCAAGTCCGCCTGTGGCGATAACAGTGCATTTCTCTCCAAGCTCTTCCTCGATACGTTCCACAAGTCCGTCAATAGCGCAGGCATTTGAATACATTATGCCGCTCTTCATACAATCGACTGTGTTAGTTCCTATGACCTTCTTAGGCTTTTCAAAAGCTATCTTCGGCAGCTGAGCGGTGCGCATAATGAGTGCGTCCGTTGATACCGCCATACCTGTCATTATCATTCCGCCAAGATAACTGCGGTTGCTGTCGATAACTGACAAGGTCGTAGCCGTTCCCATATCTATTATTATCATCGGCGCAGGATATTCGTTTATGCCCGCTACTGCATCGACAACAAGATCGCTGCCCAGCTGAGCAGGGTTGTCTATCAGAATACTCAGTCCCGTCTTTATTCCCGGGCCGACTACCTTTACTTCAACGCCAAGATATTTCTGCACAGCAGTCCTGAACATATTTGTCACCGACGGCACTACTGATGAGATTATCGCTCCGTCAATGTCCTTTGGCTTTATGCCGTGCATTTCCATAGCCATTTTCATATTCGCTGCATATTCAAGGTCAGTTGCGGTCTGATTTGTCGATACCCTTTCTCTGAAAAGTATCTTCTCTCCGTCAAAGCAGCCGAGAACTACATTTGTGTTTCCTATATCTATTGCAAGAATCATCTTGTCATATCTCCGTTTCAGATTTATTCGGCTTTATTCTGCAGCCGCAGCCTTTGATTTAGGAGCAGGCACAAGTCTTGCCTTTGTAAGTGCAGCTCCAACAGCACCTGTTACAAGTGTTGATGAGATCCACTCTGCAACAGCGTTTATTCCAACGAAAGTGCATACGAAAAGAAAAACGTTCTTTCCAGGTGCAAGTGTTTCACGGTATCCCATTATAGGCTTTGAATTGCCGAACAGCACTATAAGGCTGGTCATGTAGAAAAGCGTGTTGAAAAATGCTGCACAGAAACCTGATACAGCTGAGTTCACCAAAGAATTCCTGCAATGCTTTCTCATAACATTGGCAATAAGACCAACGAGAAGTCCGTCAAGTATTCTCGGCACAAAGCACTGAACAACAGTGAACGCAGGGTTTACAGCAAAAAGTGCTGTTCCAAGCGCACTTCCTCCAAAGCACTGAAGAAAGCTTGTAAGACCGAAAACTCCTCCTATGATCGCTCCCCCGACAGGACCTAAAGCGACAGCTGCTATCGCAACAGGGATAGTATTGAATGTTACGGCGAGAGGTCCGATATTCAGATACCCCAAAGGTGTGTAGGCGAGAACCATGAGTACTGCCGCCATAAGACCGAGCAGTACAAGCGATTTGATTTTTTTCTGTGATTTCATAACAGAAACCTCCTTGTTATTATTCCTCATATGAGGATACAATACAATACATTTTGTATTATAACACTCTTCCGCACAAAATGCAAGCAAAAAAAACAAAAAAGATAAAGACATAACCGCACCGCTGCCCTTTGACAGCTTTGTGCGGCATTGCCTTTTGCTCTAACGAAAAAGCAGACAGCCGATAAATACCGACTGCCTGCTTATCATTTCATATAAATTTTTAAGCGCTTACATAGCTTTCCGCCGAGCTTTCTTCTGACGAACTGTCCTCTAAAGCCTCCGGAATGAATATGCGGGTAAGGGTGTCTTTGTAATCGTCACCCTCCAGCTTTTCTCCGTTTACCTTTATGCAGTCTATCCTTACCGACTGATAAGTAAAGCCGTCATGGACTACCTTGAACACGACCTCTGTCTTTACGCCGTCCTTTTTGCCGCTGCATACAGCTGTATAGACATCACCCTTTTTTGTACAGCTCCAATCAGTTTCTTCAAGGTAATTATCAAGCTGTTCACCGATAATATTTGCGGAAGTACCGCTGAAATTGTCGAGGTTCTGCACATAGGAATTTTCCAGCAGCACAGGAACGCTGTCTGTATTGACAGATCTTCCCGAAACGAATCCGTTCATAAATAATGCTGCGGCACAGAATATCACGAGCATTATAGCCTTATAAGTTTCACGTCCGAAAATTTTTTCACGTTTGAAAACATAAACAGGAACGAGCCAGCGCCATTTAGCCAGACTACGGCAGCTTTCCTCACCGCAAAGCTTTTTCAGCTTTCTGTGATCGGCAAAGCAGCAGGCTATCATCATAACAGGCACAGCTATCCAAAGGAATATCCCTGCCCATTTTGAAACTGCAAAATTTTCAAGGAACAATCCCAGCAGAGGCAGGCAGCACACAAACCACATTATACCGCCGCCAACGGCAGGGGCAGTATACACAGGCTTTGCAGGCTGCGGCTGAGTTCCGAAAAGCGAATCAGTAAATGAAGTATCAAATCCGTTCATCACCAAATATCTCCTTATATAAATATATATAACAAAAATCAAACAATAATCTCACTGTAATAAATAATATTATACACCATTTTTCCCAAAAACACAAGTATTCTCTGAATACTCATTTCAGACGCTTGACAATTAAAATGAGATGTGCTAAAATATACTTCACGCAATAAATATTTTACCAAGTGAAATATTTTTAAAAGAGGTGAAATTAAAATGCAGATCAACGATAATAATACCGAAATGCTGGAAAATCTTATATCTATACATATGAGAATGCGTGATCTTAAAATTTTTCAGCTTTGCAAGGTGCTTAATCAGAACGAGTTTTTTGTGCTGGGTAAACTCTTTATGACCGAGAAAATCGGCGACAGTACGGCGGAAGCGCCGCTTTCTATGTCTGCCCTGTCGAAACGTATGCGCTGCTCCCCTGCTATGGCGACAAAGATGATAAATGCTCTTGAAAGCAAAGGCTGTGTGACAAGAAAGCTTTGCGACTCAGACCGTCGTGGGGTAAACGTCTATATAACAGAAAAGGGGCGTGAACTGTGGTTAGAGGAGCACGAATTCAAAGCGCAGCTCATACGGAAGATATTCAGCAGGTTTGGCGATGAAAAATGTGAAACTTTGTTCAAGCTTTCGGACGAGCTTTTTACGCTTTTTGAAACCGAAACAGAAAAATACATACAGGAAAACCAACAGAACAAAGACAATAAAGATAGTAAAGACAAGACATAAGAAAGGATAGTGATATTTACCTATGGGAAAGCTTTTGAAATATATGAAAGGCTATGTGGTCGGTACGCTGATAGTGTTCGTGCTGCTCATTGTGCAGGCTTACTGCGATCTTTCCCTGCCTAACTATACCGCTGACATAATGGATACGGGCATTATGCAGAAAGGCGTGGAAAATGTTTGCCCGCAGGTAATAAGCGAGCAGACATATGATGATGTAAAACTGTTTATGACCGAAAGTGAACAGGCTGAGGCGGACAGCTTTTACACTCTTAAAGACAGCATAACCGACTGCGATATCCCGACGGCTGACGGTGCTGAGAGCGGAAAGGTTTATGAACTTAGCACCAAAAACAAGAAGGATATCGAAAAGCTGGACGATGATTTCGGTTCTGCCGTGCTTGCATATACTGCAATGCTCAAAGCAGCGGACAGCAGCGAACAGTCTGCCGATAACTCACAGATGCAGGATGTTCAAGATATGACTCCCGAACAGCAGCAAAAGCTTGCCGAGCTTATGCAGTCGGGTGAAGAGATAACCCCTTTAGCTATGGTAAGAGCGGGCATTATGAGCGGTACTGACATAAGAAAAGAGATAGAGGATAAATATTCCTCAATGTCCGACACTGCCGTTTCACAGTCCGCAAAGGCATTCTGGCAGGAAGAGTATGCCTCCCTGTCGGTAGATATGGAGCAGTTCCAGAAGAACTACCTTTTCGCACAGGGCGGAAGAATGCTGGCTATGGCTGCGGTAATAATGGTCTGCACCATTGCGATATGCTACCTCGCCGCAAAGATCGGTGCAGGAATAGGAAAAGACCTCAGAGTTGGTGTTTTCAAAAAGGTAGTAAGCTTTTCAAATGCGGAGATGGATAAGTTCTCCACATCGAGCCTTATCACACGTTCCACAAACGATATCCAGCAGATACAGATGGTGCTTACCATTATGCTGAGAATGTGCCTTTATGCGCCTATACTCGGTGTGGGCGGACTTATCAAGGTGCTTAACACCAACACAAGCATGGTATGGATAATCGGTCTTGCCGTACTGCTAGTTCTTGGTCTTGTGGCTGTGCTTATGGGCGTTGCAATGCCTAAATTCAAGATAATGCAGACAAAGGTCGATAAGCTCAATCTTGTTACAAGAGAGATACTGACAGGTCTGCCTGTTATCAGAGCGTTCTCAAGAGAAAAGCACGAGGAGGAGCGCTTCGACGGCACAAACAAGGAACTGACTTCAACAATGCTTTTTACAAACCGAGTAATGACATTTATGATGCCTGTTATGATGTTCATAATGAACGGCATATCCGTTCTTATCGTATGGGTAGCCGCAAAGCAGATAGATCTAGGCAAGCTTCAGGTCGGAAGTATGACTGCGTTCATAACCTACTCTATGATGATAATAATGGCTTTCCTTATGCTTTCAATGATATCCGTCATGCTGCCGAGAGCCGCTGTGGCTGCTGAAAGAGTTGACGAGATACTCACCACTCAGCCGAACATCACCGACAAGGCTGACGCTGACAGCAAAAAGCCCGAAAAAGGACTTATCAGATTTGAACACGTTGATTTCAGATATGAAAACGCTGACTGCGACGTTCTCCACGATATAGATTTCACCGCAGAACCGGGAAAGACAACCGCCATTATCGGAAGTACGGGCAGCGGAAAATCCACCCTTGTAAATCTTATCCCAAGATTTTATGACGTTACAGGCGGCAGAATAACCATTGACGGAAAGGACGTAAGAGATTACACTCAGCACGCTCTCCGTGAGTCGATCGGCTATGTTCCGCAGAAAGGCGTACTGTTCTCAGGAGATATAAACTCTAACCTAAGCTTCGGCTGTCCTGATTCTTCCGAGGAAAATCTTAAGAAAGCGGCTGAGATAGCTCAGGCATCTGAGTTTATCGAGGCAAAACCCGACAAATACGAAAGTCCTATCGCACAGGGCGGTTCAAACGTTTCTGGCGGACAGAAACAGCGTCTTTCCATTGCAAGAGCCATTGCGAAAGACCCAAAGATATTTATTTTCGACGACTCATTCTCTGCGCTTGACTTCAAGACGGACGTTGCCCTCAGAAAAGCTCTCGGCGAAAATGTCGGCGACAGCACAGTGCTTATAGTTGCACAGCGTATCGTTACAATAATGAATGCAGACCGCATAATCGTTCTTGACGAAGGCAGGATAGCAGGACAAGGTACACATAACGAGTTGCTGCTCAGCTGCCCTGTATACACACAGATAGTAAGGTCGCAGCTTTCCGACAGCGAATACGAAGAACAGCTTGAAGAGGCTAAAAAGCAAAGTCACAAAGCACAGAACACAGACGAAACAGACGGAAAGGAGGAGATGTAGAATGCCGCAGCCAAGAAGAAGAGGCCCTATGGGAAGAGGTCCTATGGGCGCAGGCGAAAAGCCGAAGAATTTCAAAGGCTCTATGAGCAAGCTGCTTAAATATATGGGCAGATACAAGCTGGGCGTACTGGCTGTAATGATATTCGCCATAGGCAGCACAGTTTTCAACATAGCAGGACCGAAAGTCCTTGCGAAAGCGACAGACGCACTCTTTGACGGACTTGTCGCAAAGATAGCAGGCACAGGCGGTATAGATTTCACAAAGATAGGCAGGATACTCCTTATCCTTATGGGACTTTATGTTATCGCCGCACTTTTCCAGTTCATACAGGGCTTTATAATGACGGGCATCTCACAGAAGCTCTGCTACCGTTTGAGAAAGGATATAGCTGCAAAGATAAACAGAATGCCGATGAGCTATTTCGACAAAATGACACACGGCGAGGTGCTTTCAAGAGTCACAAACGATGTAGACACTCTCGGCACAAGCCTTAACCAGTCGATAACTCAGTTCATCACCTCCGTCACAATGGTTATAGGCGTACTGATAATGATGCTCTCTATCAGCCCTAAGCTGACGCTTGTGGCGCTGCTCGTTATCCCACTTTCGGGAATAATCGTCGGCGTAGTTGTAAAACACTCACAGAAATATTTCCACAGACAGCAGGAATACCTCGGTCATGTAAACGGACAGGTCGAGGAAGTCTACGGCGGTCACGTTGTTGTAAAGGCTTTCAATCGTGAAGATATCGTAAAAAAGGATTTTGATGCAGCAAATGACGTGCTTTACAGCTCGGCTTGGAAGTCACAGTTCATTTCGGGCATAATGATGCCTGTAATGCAGTTCGTCGGAAACCTCGGCTATGTTGCGGTAGCAGTTTTCGGTGCATATCTCGCTATGGACGGCAAGATCTCAGTCGGCGACATACAGGCATTTATCCAGTATGTAAAGAACTTCACCCAGCCTATCCAGCAGCTTGCTCAGGTATCTTCAATGATACAGTCCACAGCAGCTGCCGCAGAAAGAATATTCGAGTTCCTTGACGAAGATGAAGAGGATCAGAAAGCTCTTGACCACGCTCCTATCTCTATCGGCGAGGCTGCCGCTGAGGTGGATTTTGAAAACGTAAAGTTCGGCTATACAGACGATAAGATAATCATTCACGATTTCTCCGCCCACGTCAAGCCGGGTCAGAAGATCGCTATCGTTGGTCCGACCGGTGCAGGAAAGACCACAATGGTAAAGCTGCTCATGAGATTTTACGATCTTAACGGAGGCAGGATAAAGATAGGCGGCTATGACATAAAGGATTTCGACCGCAGCGAGCTGCGTGAGGCTTTCGGAATGGTATTGCAGGACACATGGCTTTTCAACGGAACTATTATGGAGAATATCCGCTACGGCAGACTTGACGCAACAGATGAGGAGGTCATCGAGGCTGCAAAGGCTGCTCACGTTCACCACTTTATCGAAACTCTCCCAGGCGGATATAATATGGAGCTGAACGAAGAGGCTTCAAACGTTTCACAGGGACAGAAACAGCTGCTCACTATCGCAAGAGCAATCCTTGCCGACAACAAGATCCTTATTCTTGACGAGGCAACATCTTCCGTTGACACAAGAACGGAGATAAGGATACAGAAAGCTATGGATAACCTTATGGAGGGCAGAACAAGCTTTATCATTGCTCACAGACTTTCAACTATCCGTGACGCAGACCTTATACTTGTAATGAAAGACGGCGACATAATCGAACAGGGCAGCCATGACGAACTTATGGCTGAGGACGGTTTCTACGCTTCTCTTTACAACTCACAGTTTGAACACGCATAATAAGATCACAGCAATACAAAAGGACGGTGCAGTTTATTCTGTACCGTCCTTGCTTTTATTTTTTATCATGTAAATCTTTTGAGCCGTGCAGCTTTTCATATTCGTCAAAGGTCAGAGTGTTGAAATATCTATCTCTCCCCTCCGTTGCGCTGCCGTACTCGATAGCCTTTGCAGGGCAGCCGTTTATGCAAGCCATACAATGGGTGCATTTCCCGTTCCAGACAGGTTTTCCGTCTTTAAGTGAAATGCTTTTGAATATGCAGCCTTTTACACATTTTCCGCAGCCTGTGCAGGCATTCGTAACGTGGAAAGGCTTTGTGCTGACAAGAAAACTGTAAAATGCAGGATTTGCAATAGTGGTCAGCGCTCTGCCGAGGAATGATCTGCGCACATCATACAGCTTTCTGCCCTCTGTGATAAGGGCAGCGATATCGGTTATCTCCCTGTAAGCACGGGAAAATATCTTCTCTTTTTCCTCCGCCGACGGTGCGTCATACATTGCTATATAATTCTCAGGCATTGCAACGGAAGCCATTCCGCCGAACTGCATATGCTTTATAAAGCAAAGCCGTTTAAGATACTTCTCTGCACCGCCCGTCTGAGAATCGCAGGTAGCAACAAAATAGAACTTCCTGCTGCCCGAAAAATCCGATCTTCTTATAAAGCTTTCAACTATCCTCGGAAATCTCCACGCATATATCGGTGCGCAGATAACGAAAGGTCTGTCTGAACGGAATTTCTGATGTCTGCCAGTTCTGATAAGCTCTTTCATAGAACATAGCTTATCCCCCGTCAATCTTGCTATCCCCTCTGCCGCAAAGCGTGTGTTTCCCGTTCCGCTGAAATATAATACCATATGTATAAGATTCTCCTTGCTTTTGTTTTAACATTTTAATACTGATATTCAGGCATAAGCTGTGCAAGACGGACTGTTCTGCCGTCGTTGCTTACAAGGACTTCAATATCCTTTGCCGTTTCGCCCATCTGCATCATAAATTCACGGCAGGCTCCGCATGGCGGCATAACGCTGCCGTCTTTGTATACGGCGCACACCTTTACTATCTCATATTCGCCATTTGTGAACATAGTCGAAAGAGCGTTCCTCTCCGCACAAAATCCCAGCGAGCAGGCTGTATCTATGCATACTCCTGTATAGATATTTCCCTTTGAACTGAGCACAGCCGCACCCACTTCGCCCACGAACATATTTTTTGAAAGCTTCTTAGCGGCAATGACCGATCTCGCCGCATCGTAAAGTTCCTTCCATTCCTTAGTCATTATCATTTTTTCCTTTTCTGAACACCATTTTAAACATTCCCGGACCGTCCCATTCGCATGGTCTTTCCTCAAAGCCTTTTTTCTTATAAAATCCTACTGCTTCCTTCGTGCTGATAAGTTCAAGGCTCACCGCCCAGCCTGCGGCGATATTCTCCTTTATATATTTTTTCCACAGCGTCTATAAGCAAAGAGCCTGCGCCCTTCGACTGATAAGACGGTATAACAGCGAGATCCTTGATATAAAAAGACATTCCGCCGTCGCCGATAAGCCTTGCCATACCAACTGCCCTGCCGCCGTCACAGACAGTAAATGTGGCTGCGGTATTCTCCAAAGCCTTTTCGACCTGCTCTATGCATGGCGGCTGCCAGCCGACCGAAGTATACAGTTCAAGGAAAAGCTGTGCTGTCATTTCATTTATTTTAACGTCCATTTTACCACACCTGTATGCTGAAATTATTTTATAGATATTATAATACAATATTTATATGTAAAAATCAATAGTTTTTCATTATAATTGCGGTTTAAGTAAGTATGGTTTCACAAAAAATTGTAAACTTCGCAGATATCAGATTGATTTTTAAAATTCTGTGTGATATAATATTGAACGCTAAATAAAAGAATTATAAATGAATTTTCACATTCAGAATAACAAAAGAACAAAACAAAAATTATGAAAAAAGAGTTGAACAAAATGATAAAAACATTCAGCAGGGTATTCTACGGTGTCTATTTCCTGCTTATGCTGGTGATAATAACAAGCGTATGTCTTACATACTGTTCCAACACAATGAATCTGCCGTTAAAAATGGTTGAGTTCGATTTCAAGGGAATATTTATAGGCATATTTTTCGGAATAGTGCTCACTATACTTTACACCCTTTTCAAAAGCCGTGTAAAGCTGACGGACAAGCAGCTGCGTATGCTTTATGTCGGCGGTGCGCTTATACTTGCGGCTGGGCAGCTTTTCCTGCTGTTCACACTGAAAACAAAGCCGTACAGCGACTGCGCCTATGTTGACGCTGCGGCAAGGGCATATGCTCAGGGCGAGGATTACGCTCAGGCTGTACAGTCCACAAAGGGGCATACTACCTATTTCTATCAGTTCCCAAATAACTGGGCATTTCTTATACTGCTTTCAAATTATTATAAGATAATATACCTTATAACAGGCAGCATATCCATATATGCGCCGGGTATACTTAATATAGTGCTTATGCAGATAGGTATGTTTATGTTCTATAAATGTATGAAGCTGATGTTTTCGGACAACTGCCGCAGTGCTTTGGGAATTATCCTTATGCTTGGTTATGCTCCACTTTACACATACTCTTCATACTGTTACACCGACTCGGTGAGCCTGCCTTTTGTTACGGCGGCAGTATATTTTGTCATAAAGGCGAAACGTGCGGAAAAGTTCTCCGCTTTTATGGGAAACATCACTGCGGCAGGAGCATTGATCGCTGTGGGATATTCCATAAAGGGCAGCCTTATTATAATAATGGTATCAATGCTTATGTACCTTATTGTAAACATACCGATAAAACGCTGGCTCTGCGGAGCAGGAGTTACGGCGGCGCTGTTCCTGCTTTTCAACTCTGTTATACTGAGCAACTATGCCTCAGCGGCAGGCATTGCCACAAAAGAACAGCTTGCGCAGTATCGTTTCCCTACCAACCACTGGATAATGATGGGGTTAAAAGATGAGGGCGGATTTGACGTTGACGATCACAACTTCACAAAGTTTCTCCCCGACTATGAAACAAGGAAAGAAAAAAGCGTTGAGATAATAAAAGAGAGATTATCCGAAGCCGACGCACAGAGCAGCACAAAGCACATTTTCAAAAAGCTCGGATTTACATGGGGCGACGGCACATACTATATAAACAATCATCTTGTTTACGCTCAGAAAGGTTTTGTAAAATACCTTGTTATGAAGGGAACAAAGTCGCTTTTATATTTCCAGTCATATCATTTTATGATAGTCACAGCACTTCTGCTGTCGGTGATAAACGGATTTATCAAGGAAAAAGCAAGTTCTATGGACTTTGTAAGGCTGACGGTTTTCGGGCTTACTGTTTTCCTGCTCATATGGGAAACAAGGTCGAGATACCTGTTCAACTTTATCCCACTTATGCTCATAATGGCGGCAGACGGACTTGATATGACATCAGAACTGATACGCAAACTTTTTATGAAAGGCAAGACTGAGGCTTTACCTCAGACCGCAGACGGAAAGGAATGAAAAGCTATGCCTTTTACCGAAAAAGCGCCTGCTTTTTTGTTTGAAAACTATACACGCAACGACAAGGAATGGTTCAAGGAACACAAGGATATTTATCAGGAGGCTCTTATACAGCCTTTTACAGAGCTTATCCTCGACCTTGCGCCTGTGCTTGAAAAGATAGACGATAAGATAATCTGCACACCGAAAAAGATATCGAGGATATATCGTGACGCAAGATATTCAAAGGGAAAATCATTTTTCCGTGAAAGCCTTTGGTGTTCGCTCTGCCGCAGGAAAGAGCCGTTTGTAAGCAAGCCTGAATTTTATTTCTATGTCAGTCCCGACGGTTTCGGCTGGGGCTGCGGATACTATCAGACGCCAACAGCGGTCATGGCAAAGGTGAGGGAGCTTATCGTAAACGGAAATCCGACCGCTTTAAAAGCCATAGAAAACTTTGAAAAGCAGGATAAGTTCATTCTTGACGGCGAGCTATACAAGCGTGACCACTTCCCCGAACAGCCTGAAGATCTGAAAAAATGGCTGAACAGGAAATCCATAAGCGTAAATTTTGCAAGCGATGATCCTGACCTTCTCTTCTCGGAAACACTTTCCAAAACAGTAGCTGAGGATTTTAAGTCGCTTGGCGATCTGTATAAAATGTTTATACTGGCTGAGGAAATGGTCTGAATATATTTCGACAAATATCGGCGGAGCAATGACCTTTTGCTCCGCCTTTTTACTGTCAAATATTAAAAAAAAGTTAAATCCGCCTGTCAACATAGACAAACAGCGGATTTTGTGATACAATAATATTTTAGGAAATAAATACTGGTAAAATATTATGAATAACAATTCTAAGGAGTGGTAAGATGATCACAGTTTCAAACGTAAGTCTTTCTTTCGGAGGTCAGCTTCTTTTCAAGGACGTTGATCTGAAATTCACAAACGGCAACTGCTACGGAATCATCGGTGCAAACGGCGCAGGAAAATCTACATTTTTAAAGATCCTCAACGGCGAGATCGAGCCGACAACGGGTGAAGTTTCTATTTCAAAGGACGAAAGGCTTTCTGTTTTAAAGCAGGATCACTTTGCCTATGACGAATACACCGTGCTTGATACCGTTATTATGGGCAACAAGCGTTTATACGATATAATGAAGGAAAAGGACGAGCTTTACGCAAAGGAAGATTTCTCCGAGGAGGACGGCGACAGAGCAGGTCAGCTGGAGAGCGAATTTGCAGAGCTTAACGGCTGGGAGGCTGAGTCAGACGTTTCACGTCTTATTCAGGGCCTTGGACTTCCTGAAGATATCCTTTACGCTCAGATGGCTGGACTTTCGGGTAACGAAAAGGTCAAGGTACTGCTTGCGCAGGCGCTTTTCGGCAACCCTGACATCATTATGCTGGACGAGCCTACCAACCATCTTGACATCGACGCTATACGCTGGCTGGAGGATTTCCTTGCCGACTATTTCGGAACTGTCCTCGTTGTATCTCATGACAGACATTTTCTCAACAATGTCTGCACCCATATCGTTGATATAGACTACACAAAGATAAAGATGTATGTGGGCAACTACGAATTCTGGTACGAGTCATCACAGCTTATGCAGAGAATGATGAAAAATCAGAACAAGAAGGCTGAAGAAAAGATCAAGGAACTTCAGGAGTTCATCAACCGTTTCTCAGCGAACAAGTCGAAGTCAAAGCAGGCTACCGCAAGAAGAAAGCTTCTTGACAAGCTCACAGTTGAAGAGATGCCTGCATCATCAAGAAAATATCCTTTCATCGGTTTCAATATCGACAGAGAGCTTGGCAAGGACGTGCTTAAAGTCAATGGTATCTCAAAGACTGTTGACGGTGTAAAGCTCCTCAACAACGTATCTTTCACCCTTTCAAGAACAGATAAGGTGGCTTTCATCGGTGAGTCGGAGCAGGCTATAACAATGCTCTTCAAGATACTTGCCGAAGAGGAAGAGCCTGACGAGGGTACGATCAAGTGGGGCGTTTCAACATCACGCTCTTACTTCCCTGTTGACAACTCTGCTTACTTCAACGATCATGACGAGAGCATAGTTGACTGGATAAGACCTTATTCCACATCAGAGGTAACAGACACATTCCTCAGAGGATTTCTCGGCAGAATGCTCTTTACCGGTGATGAGATATACAAGCCCGTAAAGGTACTTTCGGGAGGAGAAAAGGTAAGATGTATGTTCAGCCGTATGATGCTTTTCGGCTCTAACGTAATTATGCTGGACAGACCGACCAACCACCTTGACCTCGAATCCATTACAGCAGTAAACAACGGTCTGAGAGATTTCAAGGGAGTAGTTATTTTCGCTTCCCACGACCACGAAATAGTACAGACTGTTGCAAACAGAATAATCGAGATAACTCCTGACGGCTGTATCGACAGACAGGGCACATATGAAGAGTTCCTTGAATGGAGAAGAGAACACGGCATGAAGTCGTTCATTGAATAAAATTTCACATAAAGAAGGCATATCTATGGAAAACTCAGAAGATATTATCATACGCAGATATATGGACGCTGACATTGACGGTATGACCGCTGTATGGAACGAAGTAGTACGGGACGGAATAGCTTTCCCCCAGAGGGAACAGCTTGACGCTGAGAGCGGCAGAGAATTTTTTGCCGCACAGACATACTGCGGTGTGGCTGAATATAAGGGTGAGATAAAGGGAATGTATATCCTACACCCGAACAATGTTGGCAGATGCGGACATATCTGCAACGCAAGCTATGCGGTGGACAGCAATTTCCGTGGTCACGGCGCAGGAAAAAAGCTTGTGCTTGACTGTCTTGAACAGGCAAAGGCTCACGGTTTCGGCATAATGCAGTTCAACGCTGTGGTGGCAAGCAATGAAACCGCCATAAAGCTTTACGAATCACTTAGTTTTAAACGCATCGGAACTGTACCAAAGGGCTTTCAGCTTGACGGCGGAGAGTTTTCGGATATAATACTTTTTTATTATGAACTGAAATAATTTAGGAGGTAGGAATATGTTAAAGGCTGCACAGATATTCAGCAACTATATGGTTTTGCAGAGAAGAAAAAATATCAGCGTTTTCGGCACAGGCGAGGACGGCAGAACCGTTACAGTAACATTAAACGGCGTATCAGCATCAGCTGTCGTAAAGGACGGAAAATGGCAGACTGAGCTTTCACCTATGGAAGCAGGCGGAGAATACGAAATGGTCATTACCGACGGCACAGATACTATCACATTCTATCACGTTATGATAGGAGAGGTTTGGTTCTGCGGCGGTCAGTCCAATATGGAATTTGAGATACAGAACGCAAAGGACGGCAAGGAGCTTTTAAATACGCTGAACGCAAATTGTCCTGTACGTTTTTACTATACTCCAAAGGTCGGCACAGAGGAAGACGCTGAAAAGCAGGGCGCAAACACCTGTTGGAACACAGCTTCTCCCGAAAATTCAAAGTACTGGAGCGCAGTAGGACTTCACTTTGCTCTTAAGCTTTCAAAGGAGCTTGGTGTGACGGTAGGTCTTATCGGCTGCAACTGGGGCGGTTCTTCCGCATCAAACTGGGTGGACAGAGAAACTCTTGAAAACGACAAGACTATCTCCAGTTACATAGAAGAATATGACGAAAAGACAAAGGGCAAAACATACGAACAGATGGTGGAAGAATATCATCAGTATGAAAAGGAAAACGCTGAGTGGAATGAAAAGTACAGCAAGCTCTGCGCAGAAAAGCCTGGCACAAGCTGGGAGCAGGCTGCCGAGGTACTCGGACCGAACACATGGCCGGGTCCTGTGGGAGCGATAAATCCTTTCAGACCAACAAACATGTTCCACAATATGGTCATGAGAGTATGCCCTTACACAATACAGGGATTTCTCTATTATCAGGGCGAGTCGGACGATCACAAGCCTGACAGCTATTACAGGCTTTTCACAAGCCTTATCTCACTCTGGCGTGAGAAGTGGGGCGATGATGAGCTGCCGTTCATACTCGTTCAGCTTCCTGCATTCAAGTACGCAAAAGATCCTGATTACAGACATTGGAGCAAGATACGTTCCGCTCAGATGAAGGCATACAGAACTGTAAAGAACACAGGCATCGCCGTTATCACAGACTGCGGGGAATTTGACAACATTCACCCACTTGATAAGAAACCTGTTGGCGAAAGACTGTGCTTGCAGGCTGAAAAGCTTGTTTACGGTATGGACGTAAAGGCTTTCGGACCAATGTTCAGATCATATATTATAAAGGACGGCGGAATTGAGGTCAGCCTTGACTACGCTGAAAACGGTCTTACTCCAAAGGGCGAGGCTAAACAGTGCTTTGAGATCGCAGGCGCAGACGGAGAGTTTACAGAGGCTGAATACAAGATCGACGAAAATGACAGCTCAAAGATATTCGTTTACTCAGACAAGGTGAACGAACCTAAGTATGTCCGTTACAACTGGTTCAACTATATGGAATCATTCCTTGTGAACGAAACAGGCATTCCGCTTGCTCCGTTCAGCACCTTTGACAAGTAAAATTTAAGCCATAAAGGCAGGAAATAAAAATATCCGACACAGATCAAACAAGCTGTGCCGGATATTTTTTATAGAGATATTAGAGATATAAAACGATATAAACATAAAAACTACGTCAGTTCAGCCGCATAAACCTTACGGCAAACTCTATCATACCCACAAGGGCATAGACCATTATCGGTACGAAAATAATTTTCACGATAATACCCAGGATAAATATACCGCCAAGCAGCATAAGAACAGCAAGGCATAAAAGCAGAGCCGCAAAATATATGCCTGAGATCTTCAGCAGGTTTTGTGCTGTGCATGGCTTGTTATTCATCGGGAAAAGATCGTAGAATTCAAGATCTCTGAACTTTTCAAGTTTTTCTGAAGAACTGAGTGACTGTATTGAATGTATTATCTGCATAAATACCGAACCTCCTTGTGCGTTTCGTCTATGCTTACATTATACACCCTTTTTCAGAATATTTAAAGAGTTTTATCGTCTTTTGCTAAAAAATCAGACTAATGCACAAAGTAAAAAAGTCTGATTTATTCATACTACACAAATTGTGAATTAATTATTCATTAACAAATATGTGCCGAAATTTTAGATAACTGCTATCTGACAGGACATCATCGTGTTCAATGCGGCATTGTGGCTTTCCTCTGTGACACCTGCACAGCAGTCTGCCTGCACTATTATCTCCTTTTCAGGGAGATATGCCTTTATGAGCAAAGCATTCGACACCACGCAGATATCTGTACACAGACCGCAAAGCTCTATGCTCTCACAGCTTTCCGCCTTATCGGAAAGATACTGCGCAAGCTTTACGCTGCCGAAGGTATTCTTTTCAAAGCACACTGCATTTCCGCCAATGGCAGCCTTTACCTTTTCGTTAAGCTCCCAGCCGTTTGTGCCTTTTATGCAATGCTCAACAGGCAGCTTTTTTCCCTCAGATGTGGAAAGATAGTCCTCATAGTGGGTATCGAGAGTATATATTATACCGCAGCCGTCATTTTTATAGTCCTCTATCTTCTGACAGACCTTATCCACTATTCCCTCTGCCATAGGCGAACCAAGACTGCCGTCAATAAAATCGTTCTGCATATCCACAACTACAAGGTATTTCATTCCGCTGCCTCCGCTCTGATACACTCTGCAATTTTCTGATACATTTCATAAGCCTCGGCAAAATCGGCTTTCATTTTTTCCGTATCGTTCGCCCTTGCGTCGTCAACTACCTCACAGCATTTTCTGTAAAGCACGTTCATACACAGCGTTCCCGTAACGGATTTCATTGCGTGGATAGTTCTTATAACGCCCTCGCAGTCGCCATTTTCAACACAGACCTTTGCCTCATCGAATGAGTTGTCATCGAGAAAGTTCACAAGCAGACTTTCATAAAGCTCCGCTTCCCCAAGAAACTTCTCGACGGCATCATCATAGCTTATCCCGCACTGTGCAAGCGATTCTCTGTTCATTCCCATACAACATCCCCCTTGTGTTCGGTTTCCCTGATATAATTATACACCACATCGTAATAATTATCAATAAGTTTATTAACATTTCTGTAAAACATACAAATTGAGGCTGTGATTTTCACCATTTTTCACAATAAGCACAAATATTTGAACCTTAAAAGCAGTAAAAAAGAGGAACTTTGTCCGTCCAAAGCTCCTCTTTTCATATCTTCATATCAAATTTTAAAACCCACAGCGCTGAAGAATTTCTCTCGGCTCAGCCATACGGCGCTTTGCCTCTTCCAGCGTTCTGATTATTTCCTCGTTATCATAGCTGTTCATCATTTCCTTAGCCTGATTAAGGGCAGCTCTTCCAAGCTCCACCTGATACTGATACAGGCTGTCAAGTCTTGACGCAGCCTTGACTTCAAGATCCTGATATACCGTCTTTATATCTTTGACGATGCCCATTCTTATATCGTCATAGTTTTCAAGAGCTATATCTATTATATCGGTCTGCTTTTTCTTTTTCAGAATACTGCTGAACGTACTCATTGCCGCAGGCGGGAAAGTTTCGCTTGTGCCGAACAGCTTTACGCCCATAACGCTTCTTGTAACGTTCTTGTTCACCGACATCATTATTCTCTCCACAGACGGTGCTTTCGTAACCTCGGACATATCTGCGATACCGAGCGCCTCAGCAAGCTCACGGCTCATCTTTTCAACTATCTCGGTTATCCTGTCCCTGTGGCACTCTATACAGGTACGGTAAGCCTCGCCGACCTTTTCCATAAGGAAGGAATAGAAATACTTTTCTATATCCTCAGGCGAATATATATCCTCGCCGCTGCTGTCCTTTGCACGGCATTCAAGAATGCTTGCTCTCAGCTTTGCAAAGAACTCATACATCCAGCTTTCAGCCTCCTGCTGCATTTCAAGCATACTGAGATGCAAGGCAGGCTTTTTCTCCTCCAGAGCCTTTGCAAGTTCTGTACACTGCTCTTCAAATTCCCTCGCCTTTTCTTCAAGCTTCTGCTTGTCCAGCTCGGTCATATCGCTGATAAGACGCAGTTTGGAATTTATCTCCTCCCACATCTGATCCAGCATAGTAAGCACACGCTTTGAACGTATAACGTCCTTCTGCATTATTATGTCACGCTTTAGCGAAAGCTCAAACTGCAAAAACTGTGTTTCATAAAACTCTCTTGTACCCTTGTCCACAGGTCTTGGTTCGCCCAGCTTTCGTTTCAGCTCATCACCGCCGCTTATGCCGTATACGATAGCGTTCGGAACGATCCTTTCGGATATCCCCTTAAATCTTCTCATTATCTTATCCACATCTGACTGTGAATTAAGAGCGTCTATCATATTTACCAAAACGTACAGCATACCAAATCTCTGCGGCTGAACGTGGCTCGCAAGGAATATCTGCTCTGTTTCCGAGAACGGCAGCAGGCATGATGCGGCATACATTATAGCGTCCGCATTTACTATATATTCCTGAACCTGCTTGTCAAGTGATTCAAGATCCGACAGACCCGGTGTGTCAACTATCCTTATATCCTTTAATATAGGAGCGTTGTCCTTTATCTGCACGTTCGCTATCTTTGCAGGGAAAAGCTTCATACGCCTTTCAAGATTTTCTCTTGTGATATCCTCCAGCACAAGCGGAACACGCTGTCCGTTTTCGAGTATAGCCTCTACGGTCTGCATATGACCGAAAGATATCTCGTTTATGGTGTATGTTTCAGGTGTAACATTTATGGGCGCAAGCTGTTTTCCAAGCAGCGCATTTATTATGGTGCTTTTTCCACGCTTGAACTCACCGAGTATAACGAGCGTGAACGGCTCTTCACATTTCTTTGCGATAAGAGAGTCCCACTGTCTGAGCTGGTCGATACATTCGCCGCCCAGTACCGCTGCGATCTTAGGATCGCTTATTATACCGTTGAGCTGATCCCTTATTAAAGTTATATCCTGTTCGGCGGTCATTAAGTTTTCATTTTCCATCAGCTCTGACCTCCGTTTCCTATTATAACGCTTGTATGCACGTCGCATATCTGTCCCGAAACTGCGTGGGAATCAATATCCTCCATATCACTTCTCCACGAATAGAGTGTGTGGCAGTAAAGGAACTCATTGCTTGCCAGCAAAAATCTCTCTATATCCGTCAGCTGCGGATCTATGCGCAGGCTTCTTGAAGTGCTTGCGTGTATCTCTGCTGACTTTTTATTAAGTTCGGCGAAATCCAGCTTGTCCTGCTTTCTGCCGTAGAAATCCACATAGCCCTTATTATACAGCCCTGTGATAACGTCGAGATATCTTCCCGGCTTGTCAAGGCATATCATGCCCGCTCTGTTTGCCGTTATGTCCGCATACTTTACCCACTGGACAAGTGCGGAATAAAGCTGACTTCCGACAGCCTGAGTGTATGAACGCTCGATAGGCTTATAAACATTTTTATTTACATTAAGGTAAGTGTATGCCATATTGAAGGTGCAGTGATTGTTCTGTATCCTTCCGCACTCGCTGCCGATAAGGAGTGCAAGCTCGTCATAGCTGCAAAGCTCTGTAAGCTGCTTTGTCAGCACGATGCATGGCTCGATTATTTCGCTTGCTATGGAATAAGCAAGGGGTCTTTCAAGATCCTCTCTTATGAAAACTATGGGAACGATAAGTTCAAGGCGTTCCGCACATTTTTTCACTATATCATATATTTCGGGATATTTCAGAGGTCCGACCTGATTGCATTTCATAAACAGGTGCTTTGCCTCTGCGGAGATATCCTGCGAATTTACCGCTTTGAAAAGCTTTCCCGCACCGCTCAGTCCCATTATCTTCTGCCTTACGGCAAAATCGGATTCAAAGGCATAGTCAAGGCTGCCGTCAACCATATGGTTCTGATAGGATCGGGTATAGGCATTAAGATATGAGCGGAAGCCCGTATCTATCTGAAGAAGCGGATTTATTTTCCCCGTTCTTTCTGTATTTTCTGTAACGTCACTCATTGAGTGTCCTCCCTGATCATAAAACTATAAAACTAAAACCGGAGATCCGTGATCCTTATGCCTGCGCAGGGCTGCCCTCAGCCGTGTTCTCAGCAGCGCCCATCTCATCTGTAAGGGCACGTCTGACTGCGTAAGCCTCCTGTACGATCTCGCTGGCTCTTTCAGCGATGGTATGGAGTCTTTCCATTTCCTTCTGTGAAACGCTGTTCTTTTCAGCCTTAAGGTCATTGAGGTTATCGAGAGTTTCCTGTGTATCACGCAGAATGATCTCTGTTTCACTTTCGATCTTGCTCTTCAGGCTCTCGAATGATGTGAATACCTGACGTCTTACAGTTTCTGTGAAGTCGTTGTTGAGCTTCATTTCGTGGAACTGCTTTCTGACGTGTGTTTTGAAGTTTGACTTATACTTATCTATTCTTTCCTTTACCAGTATCTTATCCACCGCAAAGTTGGAAGAGAGCGTACCTGCTATGCCTGCGAAAGCCATAAGGCACAATGTAACAGGGCCTGCTGCGGTAAGACCGAAGAAGCCTGCGAAAAATGCTGCGGCATAGTATGTTGCATAAAATCCTGCCAGACCTGTTGCACCGCCAAGCAGCGCACCCTTTACGCCCGACTCTCTGAATCCAAGGAAAAGTCCGCCGACGCCGTATGAGCCGATAGCAACGCCGATGATCTTATCAAGCACTCCGCCGTTCTGTGAAACTCTGTCGGAGATAGTGAACATATCCTGTATCTTTGCAACGGACTCGAAGAACTCGTCCTCGAAATTCTGAAGACGCTGAGCCTCGCCGCTTACTGCATTGTTGATGCTGTTCTGTATCTGCTCGCAGATTATCTGTGCGGTAGCCTCGATGCTCTCCTTTATCTTTTCCGTCAGCTTATTTGTGATTATCTTGAGCTGATCCCTCTTGAAATCGTCAGAGGACATCTGGAAGTTGTCGATTACCTCCATAGCGGCATTTTCGATATTAGTCCAGTAATTTTCAAGCACAGGTTTGAGATCGTCGAACACCTGATTTGCAGCGTCGTTGATCTTGACAAATTCCTGTCTCTTCATATTTCTGATCTCGTCGATCTCCTTTATGGCAGCGTCATACTTCTCCATAAATTCGTCGTTTTCCATCATAAGGGCATTTTCCTGCATAACGATGGAGCGCAGTATCTCTGTACCCGAATTTGTGATCTTGTTTGCAAGTATCTGGAGTGTGATAACGCCTCGCTCCTGCGTAAGAAGAGTTTCCAGAGCCTTTTCAAACTCAGGGAAATTCGACTGCTCCAGCAGTTCACGGCTGCCGATAGTCTTAGCCGTCAAGGCACGCTTCGCATACACGCCGATAACCCTCGGTGTGCCTATCTTTCTCTTGTATACGGCAAACTCACGGGAATCCTCGCCCATGACCTTCTTCGCCTTTTCCATAACGTACTTGCCTATTCTGGTACGGACAGTTTCAACGATCTTGTTCTCGTCCTCCTGTGTAAACGTACCAAAACAGTTTACAACAAAGATGATCCTTCCCACATCTGAGGTCAGCATCTTCTTTTCGAGAAATTCCTTTTCAAACTGTGAGAACGGAGAGTTTGCGCTGATAACGAAAACGGCAGCGTCGATCTTCGGAATGATAGACATAGTGACGTTGGTCATCTGATCGTCATCATTCAGACCCGGAGTGTCGATAATATCAACATTATTGCGGCAGAATTCGGTATCGTAATAAACGGTAGCCTCCTTGACTGTTTCCGCTTTCTGTTCCGACTCGGCTGTGAGCTTTGTAACATAGTCCTCCAGCCTGTCTATATCGACTCTTTCAGAATCGCCGTTCTTATATTCAACCTGAACGTAAGGTTCTTCGCTGTATGTAACTCTGTTGAGAGTAGCCGTTGCAGGCAGCACGTCGGCAGGCAGTACCTCCTGTCCGAGAAGTGCGTTTATGAGCGTACTTTTACCACGCTTGAACTCGCCCACGATAGCGACTTCAAAATGCTCGTCCTTTGCCTTTTCAAGGGTTTCCCTTACCGACTCTGCGGTATTCACAAGGGATATCTCCTCACTCAGTTTGAGCAGCTCCTGCAGGTCGCCCGTAAGGTTTTCCACAGTTTCCTTATAGGACGCATAGCTTGAATAGTCAATTTGCTTTTCCATTACAAACCTCCAGTAGATATTTTCACAAAATCCAAAGATATAAAAGCTTAAAATTTTATAAGAAGTTAAAATCGCCCGATATAAAACGTTATATAAATAAAATAGTCACAAAAGGGCAATTATATCATTGTATTTTCACACCTTACATTATAGCATACCAAAATCCGTTAAGTCAACATTTTCCTTTATTTGTGTACGAAAAATTACTCTTTTGCACAAATTGAGCATACCTCATTACTGCATTTTTCACAATACTTTTAACAAATATTATTCATCAGTCCCAAAGGCATAAAATATCCGCAGCAGAAGTCCCGTATCCTGCTGCGGATATTTTCAGTATTTATTCATTCCTCACTGTGGATAAGACCGCAGCTGCGCATCGAGAGCGTTCCGTTTTCGCCCACGATAAAATGATCCAGCACGGTTATATCCAACATTCTGAGATAGTTCATTATCTTTCTTGTTACAGCTATATCCTCCTGAGAAGGGGTATTTGCCGCTCCGGGGTGATTGTGTGCGATGATTATGACCGAGCAGCCGCTGTTAAGCACAGTTTTGGTAAGCTCCTTAAAATCCACCAGCACACTGCTGTCCGCTCCCCTTGCTGCGTCTGTAACGCTTTGTATGCGGCAGGAAGAATTTACGCAGAATATCTTCACCTTTTCTTTTTTCTCACCTGCAAAAAATGTAGAAACATATTCGATAGTCCTGCCGTAGTCACGAACGTCCACAGCGCCTATCTCCTGCCTTTTCACATAATTGGTGAACATATCAAAGAACTTTATGGCGATAGCGGCGCTGCTGCCCATATCCTTCACCTGTAAAAGTTCCTCCTCCGAGGCGCACAGCACACCCTTCAGCGAGCCGAACCGCACCAGCAGTCTGTGGGCAATATCATTTGTATTCCCTCTCGGAAAGACATAAAACAGCAGCATTTCAAGTATCTCATGCTCTGCAAAGCTGTCGAGGGAATTGCTTTTGCGCAGCCTTTCACGCATACGCTGCCTGTGACCTGAATGATCCGCCTGCTGCATATCCTTCTTCCTTTCTTGATTTTCTAAATTTCCTCAGTTTTCAGATACCAAAAAGGCGACCGCTGAGGATCGCCCTTTATTTTCAGTTGTTGATTAGTCTAATTAGTCTACTGTTTCAAGTCCCTCAGCCTTGAATGCCTGTCTGAGGTCATTGATAAGATCGTTCTTGTCCTCGATACCGATAGCCACACGATAGAAACCGCCGTGGAATTCCTGTGGGTAGAGATACATTCTCTCATCGTCCTCGCCGAGGAAAACGATAAGGCTTGCGTCATGACCGAGTGAAACTGCTGATGTGAAGATGTTGAGGTGTGTTACAACTCTGTTGTAAAGATCATGCTCGCCCTTAAGGCCGAATGAAAGAACTCCGCCGAAGCCGTTCTTCATCTGCTTTACAGCAAGATCGTGTCCCTTATGGCTTTCAAGACCAGGGTATGCAACAAAGCTTACGCAAGGCTGCTTTTCAAGCCACTGTGCAATGGCAAGAGCGTTGTCGTTATGCACCTGCATTCTCAGTGGGAATGTAACTGCGCCTCTCATAATGAGCCATGCATTGAACGGGCTGATAACGCCGCCGATGTTTACCTGTGCCTGATAACGGATCTTGTCCATCTCTTCGTGAGGTCCGATAATTGCTCCGCCCATAGCGTCGCCGTGACCGTTTATGTACTTTGTAAGGCTCTCTACAACGAAGTCAACGCCGTATTCGAGAGGTCTTGTGTTGTATGGTGATGAGAAAGTATTATCTGCTGAAACAAGGATATTATGCTCGTGTGCAAGCTTTACGATAGCCTCGATATCGCAGATGCAGAGTGTCGGGTTGCCCGGTGTTTCAAAGTGGATAAGCTTTGTGTTAGGCTTGATAGCTGCCTTTATCTTTTCGATATCTGTGCAGTCAACGATAGAAGTTTCGATCCCCCACTTCTCTGTCCAAAGTTCATTGAATATTCTGTATGTTGCGATATATGTAACAGTTGAGAAGATAACGTGGTCGCCCTTTTTCAGCTGTGAAAAGAACAGTGCTGAAAGTGCGGCAACACCGCTGGCAAGACATACGCAGTCCTCGCCGCCGTGAAGATTTGCGATCTTCTTTTCAAGAAGTCCCTGATTTACTCCGCCGTTTCTTGTGTAGATGTTAGCCTCTGATGCAGACCAGTTCATTGTTGAAGGGTCGTATGGCAGCAGGAAGCTGTTAGCCATATTGATAGGAGGCTCGATAGCGCCTGTTGCAGCGTCAGGTTCGTTTCCCACATGGATAGCTCTTGTGGTAAAGCTCATTCCGTCATAGTTTTTTTCATTCTTACTCATTTATACTCGTTCCTTTCAAAAAAACATTGCCAAAAAATCAACTTATATTATATCACAACTCCCCTCGGATTTTGTAAAGTTTTTTTGAATTTTCTGCCTGCCCACAAAATTCTCCCTCTGTAAATGGTCATATGTGTTAAAATCTATTGAAAAAACAAAAACAATGTGCTATAATTACTTTTATGAACTTATAACAAAAATATGATCTGTTGATCGAAAGGAAAGGTATTAATATGAAAATAAAAAGAATAACCGCAGGTCTTGCAGCCGCGCTCATGCTGTTCTGCTGTGCAGGCTGCGGTGAGGACAACAGCAGCTCATCTAAAGCTGACGCAAACAGCAATGCTGCGGACAGTTCATCTGCACAGACTGCAAACTCCGAAACTGCAATGCCTGAAAAGGACTACACAACTAACTGCGACGGCACAGCAAAGGTAACTGTTGACGGCACAAAGTTTATGGTAGACGGCAAGGATATATGGTTCAACGGCGTAAACACACCTTGGGATCAGTGGAACGATTTCGGCGGCGGATTTAACTTCGAGTTCTGGAACGATCACTTCTCTAAGCTCCATGAAGCTGGTGTAAATGCCGCAAGAATATGGATCTCATGCAACGGCGACACAGGTATGGTCATCTCTGCCGACGGCACATTTGAGGGCGCTACCACCGCTCACTGGGAAGATCTTGACGACCTTATGCTTCTCGCTGAACAGTATCAGATCTACATAATGGCTACCGTTCAGTCCTTTGACCACTACAAGGAAACAAATGAGACCTATCAGTCATGGAGAACGCTCATTCAGGACGATGAAAAGGTAGATCAGTACGTTGACAACTATATCATTCCTCTGGTAAAGAGATATGATGCCTGCGACTATCTGTGGAGCATCGACCTCTGCAACGAGCCTGACTGGATAGTTGAAAATGATGAGTGCGGAAAGCTTGACTGGCTCTATCTTGAAAGCTACTACGCAAAGGCTGCAGCCGCTATCCACGAAAATTCAGACGTTCTCGTTACTGTCGGAATGGGTATGATAAAGTATAACTCTGACTCACAGATGGGCAACAAGATCTCAGATGAAGAGCTTCAGAGCGTTCTTGGCGACAACTCAAAGTACAAGAAGGAACTTGCTTACGTTGACTTCTATTCCACACACTGGTATTCATGGATGATACCTAACTGGGGTACTATCTACGAAAAGACACCTGTTGACTTCGGTCTTGACGGAACGAAGCCTGCCGTTATCGGTGAAATGCCTGCTGTTGCGTCCGACAATCCGTCTTACGATGTAGTAAGCGCATATGAAGAGGCATACAACAACGGTTACAACGGCGTATTCGCTTGGAAAACAAGCGGTTCTGACGACGGCTGCGGACTCTGGACAGATATCCAGCCTGCTATCAAAAAGATGATGACTATCTGCCCTGAAAAGATATTCCCGCTGGCTCAGTAATTTCAAATATGAATTAAAATAAAACAGGCTGTTCTCAGTTCACATTTGAGAGCAGCCTGTTTTTTATATGCTAATTTATGCTTATTTTGATTTTTCAGATCTTTCAAGACCGTATTTTTCATAGAAAGCGTCTATGTCAGCCTGCGAACGGACAAGCTCGGTGTACATAAGCTCCCTTGTTTTTCGATTATAAAAGCCTATGGTCTTTTCCCCTGTGCAAGTGGAGGACATTATCCTTACTTCCATATCCTCACAGCCTGACGGTATCCTGCTTTTCTTTTTATTTTTTTCACTTGTGAACAATCCCGAAAACAGCGGCATCACATCTCACTCCCCAGCATTGAGCAGAGCATATCAAAATTCTGCTCGTTCTCCGAAAACCATTCAAATATTTTTTCTGTATTATCCTCTGAATACTCTATCTCCTTGGAAAATTCCTTTATAAGCTCCGCACGTTTTTCCCTCGCAGGCAGTTTTCCCGTCTTATGCAGACAGACCTGAAACAGCAGCTTTGTCATTATCGTGCAAAGCACCGCAAAATATATCTTCGGCGCAGCGTCATAGTCCCTTACAGCTTTTATAAAATACCGGAACAGATAGTATACCGTAATATGCTCCAGCTCAAACTGATCCTCGCTGTACAGCCTATCGAACTGCTTTTCCTCCGCAAGTATCTCACGGATATTTTCCTTTGCGTATCCATACATCTCACGCAGCTCAGTATTAAGATAGTCCATTTCAGAGAAAAGTCCCGCCGCAGTTTTATAAGCGTTCAGCCTTTTTTCAGCCGCACCATTCTCCCTGTATTCCCTGCTCCACTCGTTTATTATCTCTATAAGGAAACCGTCTATTGCGAGCATACCCGAAATGTGCTTTAAACGCTCCCTGTCCTCAGAAAAAACAGCGTCATCTATATCCTCCGTGGAATAAAGCAGCACACACAGCCTTTCGCTTACGCTAAGACCTCTGTTCTGCATAACGTCGATAAGCCTGCTGCGTATCTTCTTTACTGCCAAAAGCATATCGGGATCAAATTCCAGATCGTCAGGCTCTTCATCTATTTCACGCTCAGTAAAAAGCATAGGCGCAGGATGCTCCGTTATCATTCTGCATACTTCCTCACAGCTAAGTCCTACTCCTGCCTCCTTATAATCTCCGAACCATTCATAGAACCGAGGATGCTCCCTGCATATATCCGATATATGCTCCTCACCGTATTTAAGCTGAACAGAGCATAATCCCTTTTCATTCATAAATGGACATCCGCCCTCCTGCCGCATATAATGACAGCCGTCCTCCTCATAGATATTTTCCACAAGTTTTCTGCAAAGCTCATCATTTCCCGAACGGTAAAAATCAAGAGTCTTGTCGTCGATCTCGATATCCCAGCCTATCTTGCAGCAGTTGTCCTTACATTCCGAGCAGGTGCATCTGAAATTATCAAAAATATCCGAATAGAACAGTTTCATCAAAAAGCCTCCTTATGCAAAAAGGGCGGTGCAATATGCCGCCCTAGTTTTTTATATCCTTATATCAATTTATCAGGACTTTTTCGCCGCAGTTTCATCATAGTCCTTGTTGCGGTTAGCCACAAGCTTTAATCTCTTCTTCTCGTGGATACCCATTACGATCTTCTCGCAAAGGTCTACTATCTTCTTCATAAAAGGCTTGAAAATGTAGAAATACTCACCGGCATAAGTAACGACCTCGCCGTTGAATCCCTTCTTGAATTTGTATACGCCGTAGTTCGGGTTAGTTTCGTCCTTGTAGAACGGTATGCCCTGAAAATCGTATATATAGTTTCCGCCCTCTATCGCCCAGTTTATCATTGTCCACTGCATAAGATAGTTTGGATAGAGATTTCTGTGGTGGTTTGCAGACGCACCGTAAACATAACAGGTCTTTCCTGCATACTGAGTAGTAACTGCGCCCGAAAGAGGTATCTCCTTGCCGTCCTCCTCTGTATAGCACATAAAGAGGTGACAATGTTCAGGACCAAGACCGTTTATGAACTTTACAAAGTATTCCTTTCCTCTTATGGAAAATCCGTCACGGATACCTGTTGCCTCCATAAGCGGATAGAAATCATCAAGAGCCTCTGTACCGCACACCTTGCAGTAAACGCCCTTTCTGCCTGCTTTTCTTATTCTGTTTCTCCAGTCAGGCTTGAATGTTGCCATTACCTCATCGGGAGTCTTGCCCTCGATATTTCTCAGCATATAGTTGTTTCTAGCCTGAATTGTAGAAAGCTCAGGTGCGTCGTCGATATGAGTAAATCCCATATCCTTTATTATCTTTGAACGCTCCTCCTCGCCCTCTTCAAAAGGCGGATCCCACATAAACTGATAAGCCTTGTACTTCTTCGCAAGCACCTTTATGCCCTCGAAGAGATCAGCCATAACTTCCTTATCGCTCCAGTCACATACAGGGCCGTGAGGAGCATACAGGAACGTACAGCCGAATATAGGTATCTTCTTTATAATCACAAGACAAACGCCTCTTATGCTGCCGTCAGCACTGCGTGATATAACAGCGTCCCAGCCCCAGTTATCCTTTACCTTAGGCCATCTGAGCGACTGCATGAAGTTTCCGTATTTGCTGTTTTTCGCAAACTCTTCATACTCTTCAAGCACCTTGGCGTCTGATTTATTTATGATCTCCATAATTTGATATTCCTCTCTGAAAATTATATACAATAATCATTATATAACAGACTTTCAAAAAAATCAATAGTATATTTTCACAAAACCGCTGTTCATCGGGAAAAAGCGGTAAAAAACAGACATTTTGACTATTGCCAAATAAATTCAGATGTAGTATAATAGTGATATGTATATGGAAGGAGCAGATCTATTATGAGAAAAAGCGGCATTTTAATGCATATCTCATCTCTTCCGAATGATTACGGAATAGGTAAGATGGGAAAAGAGGCTTACAGCTTCGTTGACTTCCTCGCTGCTGCAAAGCAGAGCTGCTGGCAGATACTCCCCGTATCCCCTACCAGCTATGGCGATTCCCCTTATCAGAGCTTTTCCACCCATGCAGGAAACCCGTATTTTATAGACTTTGAAACTCTCGAAAGCGACGGGCTCCTGAAAGCGGAGGAATACAAAGATATCGACTGGGGCAGCGAAAAAGGCTCTGTTGATTACGGAAAAATATATGAAAATATTTTCGGCGTTCTGAAGATCGCACACAAGCGTTTCAGAAAAAAGCCTGCAAAGGGCTACGCAAAATTCGTTATTGAAAACAAGGACTGGCTTTATGAATACGGTCTGTTTATGTCCCTTAAATTCGCCCATGACGGTAAAGCATGGTACGAATGGGAGGACTGTCTGAGGTTGAGAAAGCCGAAGGCTGTAAAACAAGCGTCGAAAAAATATGCCGACGATATCGACTTCTGGTGCTTTGTACAGTATGAATACTTCAAGCAGTGGAAAAAGCTGAAAAAGTATGCAAACGACAAGGGCATAAGCATAATCGGCGATATCCCTATCTACTGTGCATACGACAGCGCAGATGTATGGGCAACACCGCAGTATTTCTATCTTGACGGCGACAAAAAGCCTGTTGAGGTAGCAGGATGTCCCCCCGATGTATTCTCCGAGGACGGTCAGCTGTGGGGAAACCCGCTCTACCGCTGGGACGTTATGGCTAAGGAGAAATACCGCTGGTGGGTGGACAGGATAAAGTCTGCTTTCGAGATATATGACACAGTAAGGATAGACCATTTCAGAGGTTTTGAAAGCTACTACTGCATACCTTACGGCGCAAAGAACGCAAGAAAAGGTCAGTGGCGCAAAGGTCCTGATATGAAGCTTTTCAAGGAAATAAACAAAAAGCTGGGCGACCTTGACATCATCGCCGAGGACCTTGGATTCCTCACCAAAAAGGTAACAAAAATGCTGGACTCAGCAGGCTATCCGGGTATGAAGATACTTGAATTTGCCTTTGATTCCGACCCGCAGAACGTTTATCTCCCCCACAACTACAAGACTTCCAACAGCATATGCTATACGGGAACTCATGACAATGAAACTATTGCAGGCTGGATAAAGTCCGCCGATGAGAAAACCGTTAAATACTGCAAGGAGTATCTTAATGTAAAGAACACGAACGATATTGTCTGGGGTATGATAAGACTTTGCTGGGCAAGCATTTCAGATACGGCTATCACTCAGATGCAGGATATACTTGAGCTTGACTCTTCCGCAAGAATGAACACACCGTCTACTGTGGGCGAAAACTGGAAATGGCGGCTGGAGGATATGTCCGCTTTAAACAGCAAGCTTGAGAAAAAGCTTGCAAAGCTGACCGATACATACGGAAGAAGTCCTGCCTGACGGCACACCAAATTGAAAGGATTAGATGATATGGATAATAAAGAGTTTCAGACAAGACTGGCGGAGGATCTCAGAAGAAAATATTCCGTTTCCATAGAAAATGCCGCATCGTGGCAGCTCCACGAGAGCATTTCCTCAGTAGTTATGGAATATATCGACTCCGACTGGAGCGACAGCAGGGAAAAGCACCTTTCGGGCAGACGTGCCTGCTACCTCTCTATGGAGTTCCTTATGGGAAGAGCTGTCTACAACAACCTGCTCTGCCTTGGACTTACCGAGGACGTTGACAAAGCTTTAAAGGCTCACGGCAGAAGTCTTGCCGACCTTGAAGATATCGAGGACGCTGCCCTCGGCAACGGCGGTCTTGGCAGACTTGCCGCCTGCTTCCTTGATTCCGCAGCCGCACACGATATCCCGCTTGACGGCTACGGCATAAGATACAAGTACGGACTTTTCAAGCAGGGCATAGAAAACGGTTTTCAGACCGAATATGCAGATAACTGGCAGAAATACGGCGACCCATGGTCAAAGCGCAAGGACGAGGACACCGTTCTCGTAAAGTATGCCGACCAGACCGTAAAGGCTGTGCCTTACGATATGCCTGTTATAGGCTTCGACACAAAGAATATCGGTACGCTCCGCCTGTGGCAGGCTGAGGCTGTGGAAGAGTTCAATTTTGCAGATTTCAACAACGGTGCGTTTGAAAAAGCCGCTGCCGAAAAAACTGCCGCTGAGAACATCTCAAAAGTCCTCTACCCTAACGACAACTTTGACGCAGGAAGAATACTCCGTCTTAAACAGGAATACTTCTTCTCCGCTGCATCTGTTACAGATATACTGAAAAAGCATAAAAAGCGTTTCGGCACACTTGATAACCTTGCCGACTATATCACTATCCAGCTCAACGACACTCACCCTGTTATCGCTGTGCCTGAGCTTATAAGACAGCTTATCTCAAACGGATACAGCTTTGAAAAGGCTTTTGATATGGCTCATAAGGTATTCAACTACACCAACCACACCATAATGGCTGAGGCTCTTGAAAAGTGGGACTGCCGCTTTGTGGAAAACATTCTGCCTGAGGTATATGCCGTTATCCTCCAGATAAACGAAAAGTTCATCAAGGATATGTATGCCCTCGGCATCGACAAGGCTCAGATATCAAAAATGTCCCCTGTGGGCGGCGGACAGGTAAAGATGGCATTTATGGCTATCTATGTTTCCTCTTACATAAACGGCGTTGCCGCTATCCATACAGAGATACTTAAAAATGACGCTCTTAAAGAGTGGTATGAGATCTATCCAGACCGTTTCCAGAACAAGACAAACGGCATCACTCAGCGCCGCTGGCTTGCCCTCTGCAACCCTGAGCTTTCCGCACTTTTGACTCGCCTGCTTGGAAATGCCGACTGGGCAAAGGATCTTGACCAGCTGAAAAAGCTTGAAAAATATGCTGATGATGAAGCCGTTCTGAAAGAGTTTATGGCAATAAAGGAAGCAAAGAAGTGCCAGCTTGCCGATTTCGTCAAGGCGCATGACGGCAAGGATATTGATCCGAACTGGATATTCGATATTCAGATAAAGCGTCTGCACGAATATAAAAGACAGCTGCTCAACGCACTCTCTATCCTTTACATCTACTTCGGCATAAAGGACGGCTCTATAAAGGATTTCACACCTACCGTTTACATCTTCGGCGCAAAATCCGCTCCCGGATACAGACGTGCAAAGGCTATAATCAAGCTTATCAACGAAATAGGCGACCTTGTGAACTCCGATCCTGACACAAAGGATCTCCTTAAAGTCGTATTCGTCGCAAACTACAACGTATCCTATGCCGAAAAGCTGGTTTGTGCGGCAGACGTTTCAGAACAGATATCAACAGCAGGAACTGAGGCGAGCGGCACAGGCAATATGAAGCTTATGCTCAACGGTGCCTGCACCCTCGGAACATATGACGGCGCAAACGTCGAGATAGCGGAAGAGGCTGGCGAGGAAAACAACTACATCTTCGGCGCAAGAGTTGAAGAGCTTGCCGAGATAATGCCGAACTACGATCCGAGAGAGATACTCTACAAGGACGAAAAGATAAACCGTGTTCTTAACAAGCTTATTGACGGCACTTTCTCCGACGGCGGAGTACCTTCCAATGAAGAGGGCAGCTTTAAGGAGCTTTACAAGGCACTTACAGACGGTGCAAGCTGGCACGTTCCGGATCACTATTACGTTCTCGGTGACCTTAACAGCTATGTTGAGGCAAAGCTTAAAATGAACGCAGATTATAAGGACAGACTTGCTTATGCTAAAAAATGCTGGATAAACATTTGCAACGCAGGAAAGTTCTCCTCCGACAGAACTATAAAGGACTATGCGGAAAATATCTGGAAGATATAAAAACATAAAATAAACTTCATAAAAAACAGGGAAGATCTGAGATATGATCTTCCCTGTTTTTGTGTACTGTTTTTAATAGTCTTAAACTGTGTATGTCAGCTTTACTGTGTCTTTCAGATTTCCTTTTCCTGTAACTGTAACAGTTACCTTGCCGCTTGATACTGCAGAATATGAAACTGTGTAGTTTCCGCTGTAAAGCTCATTGCTGCCTATCTTTACAGAAACTAAAGGCTTTGCAGGTGAAGATGTGTTTTTCTTCAGCTCTACTGTGCAGTTCTTTATAGAACGTGGATTTATCTTGAAAGTCTTTGTTACGTTGCCTTTAAGATTATTTTTTCCTGTTATTACAACAGACGCTGTGCCTGCTGAAAGATTATTTTTGTAAGTGAGAGTGTAATTTCCGCTGTAAAGAACAGTTCCGTTGCATACTATCTTAACCGATGGCTTTATTCTTGTGCCGTTGAAATATGCTGTCTGCTCCATTTCGATATCGCAGTTTCCGACAGAACGTGGGATTATCTCAAACTTCTTTACATAGCTGCCCGTAAGATTGTTTTTGCCCTTTATAGTTACCTTTGCCGTACCTACCGAAAGATTATCCCCATAGCTGAGAGAATAGTTCGATGCAGGTATAACAGTGTTTCCTATCTTTACAGTCACAACAGGCTTTACTCTCGTGCCTCTGAAATAGTTCGTGTCTGCGCTTAAAGTTACTGTGCAGGCTGAAACATTTCTTGCGCTGATGGTGTATGTCTTTGCATATGTGCCGCTGTATGTGCCTTTTCCTGTTACCTTTACATAAGCTGTGCCTGCGTTGACGTTTGCGCTGTATTCAAGAGTGTAATCCGTACCCTTTGTAAGAGTTTTGCTGCCTGCCTTTACAGTTACGGCAGGTGTTTTCGCTGTGCCGTCATAGGTGTATGCTGTCTGAGCAAGTGAGATAGTGCAGTCGTTTATAGTGGTGATCTCCTTCATGGGGATAGTTTCCGTCTGAAGTACCTTTCCGCACTTTGTACATTCCTTGTGACGTGAACCTGTGGAAGTCGTTGTCGCCTGTTTGTCGATTATCCAGCCGGATTCGATATGCTTATGAGTAACATTGATAGTGGTCTTGGTGTTGTTGAACATCTGACTGCTTGTGCCGAGCCATATGTTAAAGCTGCCCTCTTCCTTTCCTGTTATCTCAAATGCTCCGCCGCCCAGCATCTTGATATTTGAATATGTCAAAGCTGTCGAACCATACCATATGGAATAGTTCTCTGTTATAAGCGGATTATGACAGCCGTTAAGGCGGATAGTTTCGCCGACCTCGATATCATATTCACTTTTTTCAAAGCCGACAGGGTAATCGTTATCATCGAGCATATTAAAGTAGTTTACAGTATAGCTTATAGGCTTTTCCACGCCGTTTTTGTATATTCCCTTTACCGTTACGGAAACCGTATCGTCCTCAGGAAGATCGCCGACGTTGAAAATGATGCACTTTGACATTCCGTAGCCGCTGTTTTCTACATTAAGATAATTTCCCGCATATGTGTTGCTGCTTGAATCAAGATGCCAGCTCTTGCCAAGCTTTTTAGACGTAACATCTACCGTTACCTTGCTCCTGCTCGGCGTGTCATATGTATTGCCCAAAGTTATGGAATAAGCGTAGCCGTTTGTGCTGTCGCTGTTTCTCACAAGCTCATAAGGAGTATTTTCAGCAGGCCAGCAGATATAGTCACCTGTGAAAGCGTCGCTCCTCTTCATATCGAAAGCATACATTGCCGTTGCATTTCCCACATAGCCGAAACCTGTGTACTGCATAGGCGGATTAAGCACCCAGCGTCTGTGACCCACTCTGTCTATGTTTGAATTGTCCGAGTCCTCCATATATCCTGCAATAACCGACGATGCAACGTTGCCGAATCCCATTGCGATGTTCGATCTTCCCGAACCCGAATAACCCAGTTCATACAGATCATCGGGCAGTCCGCTAGGCTGTGACGGAAAATGTGACAGGCTGTTGTTCATATAGTTTACAAGACTGGAATGCTGAGCGTAAACGCTGTAATTGCTGTCCAGCTTAACGTCATATGGCAGACCGGCAACATATCTTGTGAAGTTTACCGAATTTAATGCCGCCTGCAATTCCTCATCGGAAAGCTTTCCTGCACTGTAAGGCGAGGTGGTCGAATAATCCTCCGCATAGGTCGGCTCATCATTCACGCTGAAATAAAGCTCCTGAAACTTCGCCTTTATCTCAGCCTGCGTGTGCCTTTCAAGGCCATAAGCGTCAGCCTTTAAACTGCCCCATGCCGCCGCTGAGAACACAGCGCAAGCCGCCAAGGTGCAGGCTGAAAAGCCTTTTATAAATTTACTTACTCTCATCATATATCTCCCCTTTAATAGTTAAAATGAATAAAAAATCTCATTCTAAGCCACATCAATTTATTACATTATAACACATTCGCCATTCAAATGCAACAAAGCTTATTATTTTTAGTAATACAAATTTAGCAGTAATACTTTGTACATTTTTCACAATCAAAAAACGTTCCGCAGGAAAGTCCCCGCAGAACGTTTAGATCCTCTCATTTATTATTTGCCTGCTATCTCAGCAATAGCATTTGCATACATATTCAGATTGTATCTGAAAGTTTCCATAGTGATATGCTCATCATCACCATGCATATTGTTGTTTTCCTCTGGGAACTCCGCTCCGAAAGCTACTGCGCCCTCGGTATTATGCACATAGGTTATTCCGCCCTCTGCAATGCAGTAACCCTTTTCGCCCTTTACTCGCTCATAGACCGCAAGCAATTTCTGAACGAAATCGCTCTTTTCATCAACGTAGTGCGGCTCCATTCCCTCACATTCGTCAACTGTAAAACCTGCCTGCGCAAGTTTATCTGTGATGATGCCGCTTATCTCGCCATATGTTCTGTCTATTGGGAAACGTATGTCTATACCTCCGCTGAGTTTTCCATTTTCAACACTGAGCAAAGTCAGAACACAGGTCATTTCACCCGATACATCATCTGAAAATCCCATTCCGCAAGCCTTGCCGCAAAAGTCGCCATATGGGAAAAGCTCTGCCAGTCCGCAAAGTTTCCCATTTTTTCCGCCGTCCTTTACATATTCCCCAAGGAACTTTGTCACAGCGTTATCTCCGTTTTCGGGACGTGAGCCGTGGGAAGCTTTTCCCCTGTATTCAGCATTACTGTCGTCAGAATACTTTACTCTGCAAACGTCAGGCACAGCGTTTATAACAGTTCCGCCCTTTATCTCGCTTATATCATTATCTTCAAAAGGCGCAGAAAATGTCAGATGCACCATTCCCTTTTCGCAGTTCAGCACAGGAAAAGAGCCATCAGGCGTAAAAACATTTTTCGGGAATTTTTCACAGCTCTGATAATACTCCATATCCTTGCAGCCGTTCTCTTCATTTCCGCCGAAAATTATACGGAAATTCTTCACAGGTACGGAAAGCTCTCTTACAGCCTTTGCCGCCCATAGTGCCGCAACCGCAGGACCTTTATCGTCGATAGTTCCCCTGCCGTAAAGAACGCCGTCCTTTTCCGTCAGTTTAAAAGGCGGAAAGCTCCAGCCGTCGCTTGCAGGCACAGTATCAAGGTGCGCAAGTATGCCAAGCTCAGGCTCGCCCGACTCGTAAAAATCTCCACGAACGGCATAGTTATCGAAATTTCTCGTTTTCATGCCTATCTTCTTCATAAAATTCTCTCCCCAAGCAAGAGCCTTTGCCGAACCCTCGCCGAAAGGCTGCGGCTGTGCATTTTCGTCCGCAACGCTCTCTATGGAGATTATCTCGTTAAGGTCGCCGAGTATCTCCGCCATATGATCTTCAAAATACTGCGAAAATTTCTCCGCATAATTTCTGCTCATAAAATAATTATCTCCTTTTTATCCGTCTATGGTCCATGCATTCCTGCTGTGCTTTTTCGGCACTTCCTCCCTGCTGAGGGTACAAAGCATTACCTCCGACGGGTTATTAAGTCTGAATTTTCCAAGCCCCGCTGTCAGCGCCATTACAGTTTTTCCGCAGCGGTATATACCCTTCGTGTATTTCGGGAAGAACTTCCTTTCTGGCGAAAGTATACCGCCCACAAATGGCAGCCTTACACAGCCGCCGTGGCAATGCCCTGCGAAAACCATATCCGCTCCCCACTCGGCATAAGCCTCAAGGAAAAACGGGTTGTGGGATATAAGCATATTGAACTCATTCTCCCTCGCCTTTCCAAGATACCTATCAAGGTCGTCAGCGGTTATCTCTTTTAAGTTGCTATATCTGCCTTTGCGGTTTATATAGCAGCTTACGGGAAGCTGAGTTCCGTACACATTTATATATGCGCCGTTCTCATATATCCTCATCATATCATTGCGCAGCACGTTTATGCCCATGCTCTCCAGCTTGTAACACAGCGCCTCGCAGTTATCCATATTCCTTATCTCGTGATTTCCCAGAACGTAGTATACAGGTGCCGCTTCCTTCAGCCTTTTCATCAGCGCAGCTTTTGGCAGCAGATCAGTTTCGTCCTTGCTGTAAAGATCCCCTGAGAAGAAGATATAATCAGGCTCGGCTGCCAGCACCGAATTCATAAGGTTGTTGAAATTCTCCCCATACCTTTTCTTATGGAGATCTGCAATAAGCAGTATCTTTTTCCCCTCAAACTGCTGTGGAAGCCTTTCGCTCACAAGCCTGCATTCCTCCACCCTCAGCTGACGGTTCTGCACAAGGCAGTATGCCCCTGCCGCAGCAGCAATGCTGTATATAACAAATTTCAAAAGTTTATTTGACATAGCACACCATTTCCGTAAATTATTTTGAAATATATCTTTTCAGATCTTCCATTGCCCACTTTGCGTGGTTATATCCGTGGCGGTAAAGTCTGTCCAGCTTTTTAGGGTCGCCCTCTGTCCTTCCCACACCGAAAACCGACTTAGGTGTGAACACAAAGACTTTTCCCTGCTCTTTCAACGTCATTATCTCGCTGACGCACTGATTGTAACGCTCCGCCCTTGTCCGCAGAGCCTCTGAAAACTCAGGATATTTTCTGTAATACTTCATGCAAAGCTTTGTAAGGCTGTCTGTGGTCTTTCTGTAATCTCTCGGTCTTGTAAGTATGATTATATTCTTGTCGCAGCCAAGCTCCATCATCTTTTTATACGGTATTGAATCTGCTATACCGCCGTCAAGATATTTTTCGCCGTTTATCTCTATCTCTGGGAACATAATCGGCAGAGCGCAGGTCGCCCTCAGCAGCTGCCATGTCTTATCATCTCTCGGAACAGGCATATACTCAGCCTTTCCGCTTTTCACATTTGTGACCACCGCATAAAATTCGCCCTTGTATTCCTCAAAAGCCTTATAATCATAAGGCAGCCATTTGTTCGGCACTTCGTCCCATGCATAATCAAGATTATAGTAGCACCTGTTGGACGGATCGAGCATATTTCCCATGCCCATATATTTCTTTGTCCCCATAAACTCCGTAGCAAGGCGGTAGTTCCTGCCCTTCTGCCTTGACGCATAGGAAACTCCAAAAGCCGCACCCGCCGACACGCCTATTATCTTATCCGCCATTATATCTTCTTCGAGGAGAGCGTCAAGTATCCCGCAGGAATAGACCGTTCTGCTTGCGCCGCCCTCAATTGTAAGTCCAAGCATTTTTTATCCTTTCTTATGGTACAAGAGTAGTTGCCGTAGCAGACTGCGCTGCTGAATCTGTGTTGTCCGCTGCCGAAACGTCAGCTCCCGACTCTGTCGCCGCAGACTCTATAAGATATTCACGTTTTGTCTTGTCAAAAGCAGATGTAAGAGCGTCCATTGCGTTCTTTGTCGCATTATCGTCTGTGATAAGCACCACAACATTGTCGCTCATAAGTCTGATAGTTTCAGTCAGATTTTCGAGGGTTATTTCGCTGCCCTGATAAAGATATGTGCTGCCCGAAACCTTTATTCCAATATATTCTTTCGGAACAGCAGTTGTGGTAGTCTGTGAAGAAGTCTGGCTTTCGTCCGAAACTGATGAGCTTACGGACTTGTCCGAGCCGCTGCTCTCGCCGCCCTCGCCCTTTCCGCCGCCGAAACCTATTCCGAGATACCTCATAAGCAGTATCACTGCGGCTATAAAAATTATTACAAAAAGCAAAGTAACAAGCCTTTTCTTCTTTTTCTTTTTCTGATTTTTCTTCTGCTTTTCGATATCGCCTTTATAAAGCTTTTCAACGTCCTTTTCAATGCTCATTTGTTATCGTCCTTTCGGTATTCATGTATTCAGTTATTCAGAAATTTATTCGCTGATATTGGTGGTATTGATATAAGCGCAGTAGAAATTTTCATACACTTCTCCCACCATATCCACAGCGGCGGTGACCTCCTTTACATCTCTGTAAAGAGCCTTGTCGCCGTCATATACAAGCGCACACAGCAGCACATCTTCCTTTGAAGAACCCATATCCTCAAAATACTTCTCTATCTCAGCAGATATCTCAGCTGCCGAGGTGATATCCGTCTGTGCGCTCTTATTTTTTCCCTGAGAGATATAAAGCTTCCCTCTGCCGTTATCGTCATATTTCAGATTAAGTGTAACCAGAAGCCCCTGTTCATATCCGTCAAGTGCCTGCTGGTTCTGAGCCGCCTGACTGTCTACGCTTTCCGCCTTTTCCCATGCCTCGGCTACCTGACGGCTTGTATCGTCAAGTATGCTGTCCAGCTGCTCCTGCCACTGAGTCCTTTCGTCCTCAAGAGCCGACTGCGCAGCCTCCACACGCTTTTCAGCGTCAGCCTTTACCTCGTCATTGTTGTTCTGCATATCCATCATCACCCAGAACAGCATTATAAGTATAACATCGAGCAGGGCGGTCAGCTCAATGACTATGCCCTTGCTTTTGCGGCTGCCGTTCATAGCTTGTCCCCTGCTTTGGTTTCTGCCGAGTTGCGGTCAAGGTAAAGTGCAACGGATTTTTCGTTATCCTCTATTTTTGCGGATATAACGCCGTCAAGGAACTTGAAGATTATAGCGAACACAAGTCCCCAGAAAGTCGAAGTCAGCGCCCCGTAAAAGTTGCCTGTAACGTTCTCCATATCGGACACCATACCCAGCAGCGAAACTACCGTACCCAGTATTCCCAGCAGCGGAAATATTCCCGTCAGATTTACGAAAATAGAGTAAAGCTTTGCGGTATGGTTGCGCATATCCACCACCTGAGATTCCCTCAGCTGTGATATATCGCTGTCAGCCTCTTTCCGTGACGTTCCCCCGTCGGGAACAAAAACGGTCAGATGCATCTTTTTATAAAGCCTTTCGGCGGATCTTCTGAGAAAATAATAAACTATGCCTGTGAACACTGCCGTTATGAAAATTATCATATCATAGCCCCACAGGTTCATGAAAATCACTGAAAATATGTTTTTCATTAGGATCCCCCCTTACATTACATAATATCACAAAACCGACCAAAAAGCAAGTATAAAACACCCCTGCCGACCCTCTGAGCGCATAGTTTCATCTAGTGAACACAATTATGCTGAGCCTTGTCAGATAATACACCGCAATTTGCTTATATAAATATGTTTTAGCCGCCTTTAAGCTCTTGCAATGCGGCTGATATTGTGTTATAATAATAGGGTATGATTTTAAACCGACTTTAAATATATGGAGGAATAAGCTTGAGTAATTTGCAGGACGAAATCAAAAGGCGAAGGACCTTTGCCATCATATCCCACCCGGACGCAGGTAAAACAACTCTGACCGAAAAATTTCTTCTCTACGGCGGTGCTATCGCACAGGCAGGCGCAGTAAAGGGCAAAAAGAACTCCCGTCACGCTGTTTCAGACTGGATGGAGATCGAAAAGCAGAGAGGTATTTCCGTAACCTCCTCCGTTATGCAGTTCCAGTACAACAACTACTGCATAAATATCCTCGACACTCCGGGACATCAGGACTTCTCTGAGGACACCTACCGTACTCTTATGGCGGCAGACTCCGCCGTAATGGTCATCGACGCTTCAAAGGGTGTAGAGAACCAGACCAGAAAGCTTTTCAAGGTCTGCGTAATGCGCCATATCCCTATTTTCACTTTCATCAACAAGATGGACAGAGAGGCAAGAAATCCTTTCGACCTTATGGAGCAGATCGAGTCCGAACTTGGCATACAGACATATCCTGTAAACTGGCCTATCGGCTGCGGCAAGGATTTCAAGGGTGTATATGACAGAGAGAAAAAGCACATCATCTCATTTGAGGCAAGCGGCGGAAACCACAAGGTATCAGCTACCGAAGTAGACCTTTCCGATCCTGAGCTTGACACACTTATCGGTGCTGATCTTCACGAAACTCTTGCAGATGATATTGAACTTCTTGACGGCGCAAGCTATGAATTTGATATCGACAAGGTACGCAAGGGTGAGCTTTCGCCGGTATTCTTTGGTTCTGCGCTGACGAATTTCGGTGTTGAGCCTTTCCTTGAAAGATTTCTCGAAATGACCACCTCGCCTACACCAAGAATGTCCAGCGAGGGACTTATAGATCCATTTGACGAAGATTTCTCCGCCTTTGTATTCAAGATACAGGCGAACATGAACAAAGCGCATAGGGACAGAATAACATTCCTGAGAATTTGTTCAGGCAAGTTTGACAAGGACATGGACGTTCTCCACGTTCAGGGCAACAAGAAGATGCGTCTTTCACAGCCTCAGCAGATAATGGCACAGGAGCGAGAGATCATTGACGAGGCATACGCAGGCGACATTATCGGTGTATTTGATCCTGGTATTTTCGCTATTGGTGACACCATATGTTCACCAAAGAAGAAGTTTGAGTTTGAGCCTATACCGACCTTTGCACCAGAGCATTTCATGAGGGTACGTCAGAAAGACACGCTGAAGAGAAAGCAGTTTGTCAAGGGTGCGACACAGATAGCGCAGGAAGGTGCGATACAGATATTCCAAGAGCCTGAAACGGGAATGGAAGAGGTAATTGTTGGTGTAGTAGGCGTACTTCAGCTTGAAGTTTTTGAATACAGAATGAAGAACGAATACAACGTTGATCTATACAAAGAAAGTCTTTCCTACTCCCACATCAGGTGGATAGACAACGAAGACATTGATGTAAAGAAGTTAAAGCTGTCCAGCGACACCAAGCTGGTCAAGGATTTCAGGGGCAATTATCTGCTGCTTTTCACCAGCGAATGGAACATACGCTGGGCGCTTGAAAAGAACGAAGGTCTTGAACTCTCCGAATTCAACCGTGGCGCTCTCCAATAGGTCCTCCCGGACGGGGTAATTCGGGACGCTCGGCAAGCTCGCTGTCTGCGGTCTGAACTTCCCATTTGCGCTCGGAAGAAACCGAGATATGACTTTCACTAAAAGTCCTCGGGCGGACGGGTCCTCCCGGACGGGGGAATTCGGGACGCTCGGCAAGCTCGCTGTCTGCGGTCTGAACTTCCCATTTGCGCTCGGAAGAAACCGAGATATAACTTTCACTAAAAGTCCTCGGGCGGACGGGTCCTCGCCGGACGGGGAAATTCGGGACGCTCGGCAAGCTCGCTGTCTGCGGTCTGTCCATCATGAACTCATAGACGATAGACTGCTGGGTTTCATAGTCAAGACTGCGAAGTGTCGCAAGGGTGATGCCCGTTGACTTTGCGACCTCTGCAAGCTCAATGTAGACAGAGCCTTTCTGCCACAGGTTATCGAGGGCTTCAAAGACTGCCTTTTTGTCCTCATCGTACATAGCGGTAATGATGTCCTCGGAAACACCGAGGATTTTTGCGACTTCCGCAAGCTGGTTATTGTTCATAAAGATTATCCTTTCTGCTTTAAGCCAAATCATTGACTTTTCGGCGGTTGTTTGGTATAATAAGGGTTAGTAAGGGGCGTGGTGACTGTCCGATAAATCTGAATTTGCAGGTGACATATATGATTGATAATGAGATGTCTATTGAAGAATTAGAGCAAGATTTTTGGGGAGAGCCATCATTTTCTTCTTATGTTGTAACAACCTGTCATAAAGCAAGACAGAAGCCCATAAAAGACTTGTCGTATGAAGAAATCAGATGCTTAATTGGTCAGAAAATTGGCTTACGCTTTGTATTGTCAGTGGCAATTGATATATTACAGGCTAACCCTCTTATTGATGTAATATACTATGAAGGAGATTTACTGCTTGCTGTACTTCGATTGGATTTAGATGATTGGAAATACAATCAAGATGAACTAAAAACCTTTATATCAATTCTTCAAGAAAATCGCTCAAAGATAGAAAATTTTGAAGAAGTGTCAAATGAGCTTGTAAATAAATACCTCCAAATACGGCTTTAGTATAGCTAACCCCAAACAGCAAGGACACCCTTGCTGTTTTTATTTTCCCATTTTTATTCCCCCCTCTCCGCTTTATACTACTCAAAATCCCCCCATAACACAAAAAAGCTGCTGCCATAAGGCAACAGCTTTTTATAATGTCTATTTAACAAATTAGTTAGCAAGACCAGATCTTTCAATACCTTCAATGAAGTATCTCTGTAAGAATACATACATGATAAGTATTGGTGTGATCGACAGCAGACAACCGGCTTCAAGCCAAACAATGATCTGACGAACAGATACTGACTGACCGTCAAAGAGCTGCTGTGTAAGGTTTGTGTTGAGGTTCTTAAGCATAAGAGCTACTGTATCGTTCTTTGTGAAGAATGAAGATGATACATAGTAGTCGTTCCAGTACCATACGATCGAGAACAGGAATACTGTCAGGAATGACTGCTTTGCGTTAGGAACCATGATCTTTACATATGTGTAAAGAGGGCTGCATCCGTCGAGGTAAGCTGCGTCTTCAAGCTCCTTAGGAAGTCCTCTGAAGAACTGACGGAAGATGAAGATGAACAGACCTGCCTTGATACCGTTTGCGAACATTGCCGGCAGATACATTGTCCAACCACTGTTGATGAGTGTTGTTTCTCCGCCTGTGAGCAGCTTTGCGAGCCACTGTGGCTTGAAGTATGCATACTGCATATACAGTGGGATAGTTGTGATCTGCGGTGGAACGATGATCATAAGAATAACGATAGCGAACAGGATTCCCTTACCCTTAAACTTAAATCTTGCGAAACCGTAACCTGTAAGTGAGCAGGTAATTACCTGAAGTACAGAAGCGATGAGGTTCAGAATGATAGTGTTTATAACAGTATCTGTGAAGTTCATTACCTTCCATACGTCCGAGATGTTGCTGAGCGTGAAGCTCTTAGGGATCCATACGATAGACGGATCGTTCATCTGCTCGTTTGGTCTGAATGCTGTTGAGAGCATGAAGATCAGCGGATACAGAATAATGAAGCAAAGACCGAACAGTATAACAAATCTGAAGAAAGGCCAAACCGTACCGATCGCTTTCTTACGTCTGTTATACTTGATCTGTTCAGGAGTGAGGTATTTTTCAATACCGTCCTCCTTCATCTTTTTATGACGGGCTTTAATAGCAGCCTTGCGTTCTTTTTCGAACTCTTTTTCTTCTTTTTTAGTTGCCACTTAAATCCCCCCTTAATCTACTTCATAGTAAACGAACTTGTTAACGATAGCACAAACTATTGCGAGACAAACTGCGATAATTGCGAAGTATGCCCATGCCATTGCGGCTGAATAGCCATGCTCCCAGTTCGTTGATTTGTTAAGAACGATAGTCATAACTTCGTTCTGTGGGTCTACGAATGAGTCAACTACTGTGTAAACGATACTTGCAAGGATCATAGGGCTGATGTGTGGAAGAGTGATCTTCCAGAAGAACTCCCATGATGTTGCGCCTTCCATCTGTGCAGCTTCCTTAGATGCAGGTGAGATACCCTGGAGAGCTGAGAGGATAAGAAGGATCTGGATACCTGAGTTCCATACCAGATTGAATATATCAGTTGTAAGTGAGTTGATAGTTTCTGTCAGCTTATCACTGATGTTATAAATACCGAGGAAGTTGAGCAGCTGGTCAACGAGGTCAGCCTCAAACATTGTGCTGAACTGTTCTGAACCGCCTGCATATCCGCCTGTACTCATGTTACCGTTGATGATGTCGATGACAGGACCTGTTGCAATGATAACAGGGAGGAAGAATACTGCTCTTGCGAATGTTCTTCCGTGGAACTTCTGATTGAGTATGATCGCTATGAAGATAGCGAAAATAAGGATCAGAGGTGTTTTAAGAGCTGTGTTTTTCAGCATATTCACAAGTGCCAGAGAATAATCCTGGTCCTTACGGAAAGCATTAACATAGTTGTCCCAGCCGATGAATTTCATTTCCATTCCGCCCGGCTGAACGGTCGTCTGGTTGAATGAGTAGATAAGTGACTCAACCAGAGGTAAAAGGAAGAAGTAGATCGTACCGAGGATCCAGATAGCGATAAATCCGTATCCGTAAAGTCCCTTTCTCTTTTCGTAAGAAAGTCTGTGCTTCTTTTCCTTTTTAGCAGGTGCGGAAGCAGCTGCTGCTTCAACAGCGGTATCTTCAGATGTCTGGACTATTTCCTGAACTTCTGCTTCAGAAGTGTTTTTCTCGATTTCACTCATTATTATTCCAAACCTCCTTCAATACAATCTGTAAGCTCAACTGTCTTGCCGTCAACAGTTGCAACAGCGTTAGCCTTGTCAACTGTGATAACAACGTCGCTTGCTCCGTCCTTGGAGTAAGTTGTTGTGAGCTGGTTTCCGTCCTCGCTTACCTCATACTTTGAGATAGTATAGCCTGAAACAGCGGAAAGAACGTCGTTAGCAGCCTTATACTGTTTAGCAGCAAGCTCTGTCCAACCCTTGTAGTTGGTATAATACAGGTCGTTGTAATCTGTATCCTGAAGAGTGTCTGCGTCAACATAAGTCATATCGTAATGGATCTGTGAACCTGATGCGATAGAGAGCAGGAAGGTCTCATCAGAATTTGAACTCTTGTTGATAGAAGTTGAGGAGTAAGGAACGTATCCGTGAAGTACCATCTGATAGAATGGGATATCGTAGTCTGTTACGTTGAATCCGCTTGATGATACAGGAACGTTTGTAACTGTTGAAACGTAAGGAAGTACATAAGCGTTAGCCTCGTCAGCGATAAGTGAACCTATGCTGTTCTGAGCTGCTGCGTACTGTTCAACAATGGTGTTCATTGTCTTGTTTCTGCTTGAAGGTTCTTTTCTTGTGTAATCTCCAACGAGTCTTGAAGAGAACAGTCCGAAACCTGCATTTGAGATATCCTCATCGCCGTAGCTTTCGATCATTTCCTCAAAAGCCTGTGTGTACTTGTTAGGTGAAAGCAGAGCCGGTGCAACGCCCTTCTTAGCAACTCCGAATGAGAGGCTGTATGAGGACTGTCTTGAATAAGCGTTTGAAATTCTTATTGCTGTGCTTGTCAGAGTGAAGTAACCTGATGAGCTTGAATCCATTGTGAAGTTGTTGAGTGACGGATAAACTGTTGCGTTCTCAGTAGCAAGGAAATCTTCAAAGTCGCTTGAACCGCCAAGTGTTCCTGACGGCTTGACCTCTGTTGAGATCTTGCCCTTGATAGAAGCGTTTGTCCAGTCATTGTAATTTACAGTAAATGTATCAACGCCGTTTGACTTGAGTTCGTCAACGATCTCTCCTGCCTGATCGAAGCCTGTGATCTCAGTCTTGAGATTGAAAGGCAGACCGCAGATAGAAGTACGCTTGATAACTCCGCCGTAGAGGTCGAGGTAAAGGTTGTTTGAATTATCCTCAGCCTTTGCTGTAAGCCCCTTTTCGTTGATGAGATAGTTTCTGTAAACTGCTGCGCAGTCCGCATAGTTTACATCTTCTCCGTCGTCTGAATCAACAGCGTAGTAACGAACACCGAATCTGTCAGTCTTGATATTGTCCTTTTCAAATACGGTGATCTTGTTGGAGCTGTCGCCGCTCATGAAGAATGCGTCTGATGAACGTGTTTCAAACTCGAAGTAGCAGTTGTTGTATACCTGCTTGTTCTGACCGCTTACCTGCGCTCTTGCGTAAACGTTGGAGTCGCCGTCGGAGCAAACCGCAACGATACCGGAAGAACCGTTTACAGTAGCAAGTACAGGGAGATAAGCCTGCTCGGTAACTCTAGGAGCTGTGAGCGGAACGGCTGTATAATCTCTGCCGTAGACCTGCTGGTTGTAGTCAGGGTAGCTGCCCTTGCCGTTATTGTAGTTGATGACTGCACCGCTTCCGTCAGGAACTATCATATAGCCCTGAGTTTCAGCGCCCGTTTCATCTGTTGAAGGAACAGCTGCAAAGTAAGGCGCAAGCTGAAGCTTTGTAAGTATCTTACCGTCAACAGTTGAGATGTTGTCCTCAACGATCTCACTTGTGTCGCAGTAAACATAAAGGTTATCATCGCAGAGCTGATAGTGAACCGTGAGAGTAACACCCTCGCTGGAATACTTGTATGTAATAGCCACACCGTCAGCTTCTGTCTTGAATGTTGTTCTTGCCTTGTTGGAGTAAAGAGGAGCAGCAGATTCTGTTCTCTTTTCCTGTCTGAGGTCGCCGACCTTGATAGCGCAGCTTGAAGCGATCTGCTTACGAACAGCGCTCTTCATTGAAGTCTGCTTTGCAGTATCAACGATCGTTTCGTCAGCGTCAATATTTATAGGTGAAGTCCACCAATATCTGCCCGACTTTTTAACGTAAAGACAAAGTCTTTCGTTTTCCTCGTCGCAGTAGAGTATAAAGTTATCGTTCTCTGCCACCTGCTCGCAGCTTTCAAGAGCAATGGCCTGCTCGTTTGTGAGCATCTCGACCTTGTCCTCATCATCTGCAGCGGTGTCTGTGGTTTCCGCATCTGCCTCAGCGTCATCAGCAACAGCTGCATCTGCCGATTCATCGGAAGTCACAACAGCCTCGCCCTCATCGGCAGCGGCAGTTTCATCTGCTGTATCAGCAGTTGAGTCTGTGCTTTCCGTACCTGCAGCGGAGCTTGATGTATCCCCTGCCTCCGAACTGTCAGCTGCGGAGGATACTGCCATAGAACCAAGAGGCGCCAGCATTGTAAGACACAGCGCAAAGACGATAGCCTTTTTATAACTTTTGTTATGCATTTTTACACCACCGTTTCTATTTAGCCTCTGATTCTATATGCAATCTCTGTGTAGATTGAATAACCGAATACGTAAACCTGCTGGAACAATGAGAGAAGAAGGATCGCAAGGAACAGAATAAGGAGCATTGCAAGCAATGTCAGGATCATTGAAACCAGCGTCTTGCTGAATGAATACTGGTGAACAGCTCTCATTGCCTGTATCATAAGGATTATCGACCAGCACATACCGAGAATTGATATAGCGCTTATCCAGATCGACTCGTCCTGTACGAGGAGGTTTGAAAGGATCACCTTAATGAATGTGCAAACGATGTAAGGAACAAGAGCATACGCTGAGTTGATAGCGATCCTCTTGAAAGTTCCCTCGCCGTCCAGCAGAGTACAGATCGACCAGTTGCCTATTACCCATGTGAAGTAGTAAACAACAGACTGTACGATAAGCGGAACAACGTTGAAGATCTTTACATAGTTGTTGTTGAACTGGAAACCGGTAAGCTGTCTGTCAGCTACCATAGCCACGAACAGAAGGAAAACAATGACCATTGAAATTTTCATTGAGCCCTGCTTTTTCCATCTCAGGTCCTCAAAGCCTTCAACAGGATGAAGAACACAGTGTCTTACCCAGCCTAAAGGTGTAAATTCATACATTTAGTTTCCCTCCTTTTCTTTTTTCTTGATCCTACCCTTGATAAGGTAGATGTTTTTCTTGTGAAGTCTTGCCAGAACGAAGAGCCATACGATAACAACGATCAGTACAACGATCATCACTGTAAAGTTCTCCTCAACAAAATCTTCTCTTGCATACTTGAACGCCTTATCATAGTCGTCCTGATCGTATGCAGTTTCAAAATAGTCAAGAGCCTTTGTGTACTCGCCCTCGTTAAGAGCAGCCTTACCAAGACCTATGTAAGCGAGCGGATAACCGCCGTCTCTCTTGATAACGTCTTCCCAGATCGGCTTAGCCTCTGTGTATCTGCCCTCATCATAAAGCTCAACAGCCTGATGCATGAGCTTTCCGAAAGTAGTTTCAGAGTAAACTGTGATATCGTTCTTTGAACCGTCGATAACGTAGATGTTATTGCCGTAAGCCTCTACCGCATTAGGATTGGAGAAGCTTCCTCTCTGGTCGTTGGTAGAATTCTTTGTACCGAAGATGCAGAGGAGGTTAGCGTTACGGTCGTACTGGAACACACGTCCGGTCGAGAAGTCAAGAACATTGATGATACCGTTGTCTGATACAACGATGTCAGTAAGTCTTGTGGAGTATGAAGAGTTTGTTGTTGCATCATACTCAGCTGCGATGTCGCCGAATGTGTATTCATCGCCGGCAGCGTTATCCCAGATGTTGTATCCAGCCGGATTAAGCTTCTTAACAGCGTCTGTTGTCGTGTTAGCGGCCTCAGTTACTGTATAGATGAATCCGTCATCATCAACATCGAAGTTAGCGTACTCAACAGGAACGTTTCTTGTCATACCTGCGATCTGCTCGTTTGATGCGATCTTTCTCCAAAGCTTCTGAGCAACAACAGCAGCTGTAACTTCAACTCTGTTTGCGCCGTAGAATCCCTGGAACTCGCCGTCCTTGTTGAACTGTACAGAACCTGTGTTTACTGATGAGCAAACTGCATATACGTTTTCAGCAAGGTCTGCGATGACCTTTGAAGGGTTGAATGTTTCTACCTGATAAAGCTCTGTGTCAGGCTTTGTGTATTCCTGAACCAGTGAGAGCTTTCTGTCTGAATCTACTGTTGCCTTGAGAACTCTTGAGTTGTCATAGTCCGCAATGTAGATGTACAGATCGTTTGTGTAAAGACTTCTCTTACTGTAAATACCTGAAGGAGAAGCGAACTTTGATTCGCCGTCCTCGCCGACATTGATCTCTGAGCTGCCCCAAACGCCTGTGTAAACGCCTGTTACCTGAAGATCAAGATCCAGTCTGAGAACTCTGTTGTTGTCTGTATCTGCTACCCAGAAGATCTTTTCGTCTGGATCGAAGAAGAGATCTTTCGGATTGCTGAGGCTTGTTGATGCGCCCTCAATGTAGAGTGCGTCGGTCGGGTCTGCAAGTCTTGCAAGTCCCATATCTGCGCCCGTTACGGTCCTGTCGATACGATATGCGTTCTGTGACGGGATAGCGTCTTCCCATGTATCGTAAATATAGGATTCATAAGGCTCGGCAGCAAAGGATGTCATCGTCATAGACAGTGCAGCCGCTGCAGCCATTGATACGCAGAGAATTTTCTTCAGAGAGTTTTTAATTCTCAACACTACTTATCACCTATTTCCTTTTTAGTTTAATGTTAAATACGATTAATCCTTCATACCGGAGTTTGCCATTGTTTCCATAACGTTACCCTGAGCGATAAGGAATACAAGAAGCGGTGGTACCAGAAGTACAACTGAAGCTGCGAATGTTACGCCCTGACGTGCAAGACCTGCCATTGTGATCTGCTGTACAACTGTTGGTAGTGTTTTAAGTTCCTCGGAGTATGTAAGAACTCCGCCCTGAATGTTCCATGCGCCCTGGAACGCAAAGATTATCAGAGTCATCAGAGCAGGCTTTGAGTTCGGAACAACGATCTGCCAGCATATTCTGAACAGTCCTGCTCCGTCCACCTTAGCAGCCTCTACCATTGAATCATGGATAGAAGTCATACTCTGACGCATAAGGTAAAGGTTCATTGCTGTCGATACGCTTGGGAGGATGAGTGCCCAGTATGTATCGATCATGTGCAGCTTAGCCATTACAAGGAACTGCATGATCCATGTTGCGTTTGAAGCAAACAGAAGAGCTACGACGATTATCTGGTTTACGACCTTGTTGCCTGGGAACTTGCACTTTGAAAGTACAAATGCCGCACAGCAGCAAACGAAAAGGTTCGCAGCACAGATAACGATAGTAATGAAGAAGCTGTTGAAGATATATCTTGAGAGCGGGACCTGCCATGAGCTTGCCGCAACCTTGAACATATCTGAGAAGTTGTGTCCCGTAGGATTAAGTACATAAAGCTTTGGAGGGAATACGAAGAGTTCCTCAACCGGCTTTAATGACTGTATAACTGAATAGTAAAGAGGGAATACCATGAATATTCCAAGAAGTACGAGGAAGATGAAGATACAGATATCTCCGCCCAGCGAACCGTTGACACGCTTGCGCTTATCCTTGACTTTCAGCTTTTCTATTGATTGCTGCTTTTTTCTTTTTCTAGCCATTTGTGATACTCCCCTCCTTTAATCAAGATACTTGCCCAAGAGCCAGTTTACACCCTTGTTGGCAAGGAGCATTGCAGCGAACAGAACGAAGCATATTGCAGACGAGTAACCCATCTCGTAACGAGTGTAACCGTAGTCTGTTGCGTGGTTCATTATTGTGTGAGCTGCATAGTCTGTTGACGGCAGACCAACGAGGTTCTGACCAACAACACCGACTGTGAATGAAGAAGATATCTGCATTACGGCAGCGAACAGAAGCTGAGGTCCCATTGAAGGGATTGTGATCTTGAAAAGCTCCTGCCATCTGTTCTTGATACCTTCGATAGCGCCTGCTTCGTACATTGACTTGTCGATGTTCTGGAAACCTGCACGGATCGCAAGGAAGCCTGCGCCCATTGACATCCACAGCTGTACGATAATAACTACTGCAAGAATGTAGTTTGTATCTGTCAGCCACTGTGCAGGCTCGGTGAAGATACCGAGGTCGATAAGGATAGCGTTGAGGTATCCGTATGAGTCACCTGAAAGAATGAGCTGCCATGTTACATAAACAGAAGTTGTCATTGAAGGTGCATAGAAAACGAATGTGAAGAATGTTTTCAGGAATGGATTCATCTCATTGATCAGCCAAGCGATAAGGAAGCTGAGCACATAAGAGAAAGGACCTGTGAAGATCGCAAAGATAAGAGTGTTTCTTATAGCGATCATGAATACGTCGTCGTTTACGAAGAGCGTATAGAAGTTAGACAGACCTACAAACTGAGGAGTCTGGATCATATTGAAGTTAGTAAAGCCCATTGGTAGGGACATTACTACCGGTACGACCGTAAACAGGATAAAGAACACCATAAAAGGCAGGAGCATGAAGTAACAAGCCTTGTTAGCCTTCATCATATGCCAGGTATAGGCCCATTTTCCCTGTTTTATAACAGGTACGTCCGGATTAGCCTTTTTAGCCATATGTTACTCTCCTTTCCTAGTCGATACCAAGATCGGCACGCTTACGTGTGATCTCGGCGTTGATGTCCTTATTATACCAGAACAGTGTATCTCTTGCGTTCTCATAATCATTTACAACGCTTCTGAATGCGTTCATAACGTTACGTGTAACACCGTAAGATGCAGGAATGATCGGGATCTCTACCTGAGCGTTCATCTGATCGAGAAGAAGCTCGGATTCTGTTGTTGTCCATGAAAGCTGCTTGAGAGCTTCCTGGTTAGCTGTTGCGTAACGGCCCATTGTACCGAGTACAGACTCGATGTTGTTACCATACTTGACCTGAGTGTCAGTATCTGTGAACCACTTGATGAAGTTCCAAGCACCCTCCTGGTCAGGAGCCTTTGTGAAGATGATAGCAGCTGAACCTTCGGAGTTTGCAGCGTGGTTGATGTTGCCGTTTTCGTCTACTGTTCCCGGAACAGCTCTGAATCCCCAGCATCCCTTGATCTCAGGAGCAGCAACTGCGAGCTGGTTATAGAATGTGTAATCCTTGATAACGATCGGCATATCGCCCTGTCTGAATCTTGTGAATGCGTCGTATGTCTGGCTGAAGCTGTATGTTGTATAGAACTTCGTCCATGTATCGAAAGCGTTGATAGCTTCCTGTGTGTCGAATGTAGTAGCTGTCTGATCCTCTGTGTAGTAGTTAAGACCCTGCTGGAGGAGCAGCATAGCGAATGTATTACCGTTTTCAGTAATAGCTGAGATAGTTGTTACGCCGCCTGTACTTGCTGCAACAGGAAGTGTAAGACCAACTTCGAGATAGTTTCTCTGAAGTGTTGGCAGGCAGTTGATAAGACCGTCCCATGTTGCGAGGTCTGTATCAGGATCGATGTCATACTCTGCAAGTACGTCTGAACGATAGAAGAGAACAGGGAATCTCTGTTCGCAAGGCAGACCGTATGTACCGCCGTTGTACTGATAAAGAACCATTGCGTTTTCAGCATACTTCTTTGTCTGTTCTTCAAAATCGCTGTACTTGGAAATGTCAGTAAGTACGCCTCTTGCTGCCAGCTGGATCGGGAAGTCGCCGCCCATGAAGAGTGCGAGGTCAGGACCCTTGCCTGAGAATGTTGCTTCAATGATACCGCCCTGTACAAGCTTAAGATTGATCTTTGTGCTTGCTGTCGGGTTGTAGTCACTGTCGATGATCTCCTTGATTACCTGAGCGTTATCACGTCCGAGTGTTACCCAGCACTCCATAGCCTCTGAATCGTCATCATCAGAGAGTGAGTTGTAATCTTCAAAGAATGAACCGATGAATGCCTGGAAGCCGTTTGAAAGTGAACCGAAGAATGTACCTTCGCACTCTGAGAACTCAACGTCAGATGACACGATCTCAAGCTTATCAACTTCGAGAGGCTGTTCACGGTACTGGTTGATGAATGAAGAAACTGATGTTACGTTATCCTTGATCTGGCTCATCATCTCAGGGATAAGGTCAGGTTTCTTAACGCACTTGTCAAGAACGATAGCCATTTTTTCAAGTGTTTCGGCTTCTGTTCCGCCTGAACCTGAAAGTTCCTCGATCTCTGCCTTCTTATCTCTGAGTGTCTGTGCATAAGACTTGAAGTCGTCGATGATAGAAGGGATAGCAACGTCGATCATGTAGTTGTTGTATTCGTCCGGATCAGGACCTGTGATCTGTCTGATCTGTCTGTAATAGCTGTTGATGTCAAATACTGTTTCATCAAGCTCACCCATGATCTCGCCGATCTCTCCAGGTACAGCCTCAAGAGCAAGAGTGTGGGTTCCTGCTGAGAGATAGAAATAGAGCGGTTCGCCGCTGTCTGTTTCAGGAGTCACAACGTTCCAGTCGGTGTTATAGTAAAACTTGATTCTGTCAGCCTCGCTGCATGGAACTACACCGTCGATGTAGAGGCGTCTGTTTGAGTACATACCTCTCATCTGGTCCTGTCTGCCGAAGATGCCGAGCTTGTAGTAGCCGTCATTTTCAACATTGAATTCCCATGTTACAGTCTGTGTTGACTGTGTCCAGCTGCCGCCGCCGATCGTATTGTATCTTGTCTTTGTCGGGCTTGATCCGTTTACTGAAGATGTCATATAAGACGTCTTGTCAGAAGTAGGATAAAGTGTTCTTGCAGACTTGTACTGAGCAGTTTCACCTTCGAGGGTGATCGTCTGTCCCTGTGTCTGTTTGAGATCGCTGTCAGAAGGAGCTGTGTAAGCTTCCGGAGCTTCATACTGGTAAACAGTAAGCTTTTCCAGAACGAACTGTGCCTTTTCTGATTCGAGTGTGATCTCGTGTGTGCCCGCTGTCATGTAGAACATAAGCGGCTCGTTGAAAAGACCGTCTATATCCTCAAGAGGGGTTTCCTGCCAGCAAAGGCTTTCTACCTGACCGGGACGCATATCGTTTCCCTTTGAGTCCTGTTTGATGTCGGTTTCGTTTACCCATCTCTTGTTCAGCGTAATTCTTGAAGCTGTTGCATATGGACTTTCACCGTCTATAAGCAGTGAGAACTGCACGTCGCTCGTGCTGCCCTCCAGAGCCTGATAGGACATTTTCATATTGTAGCAGCCGTCTTCCGGTACTGTGACCTCGTATGTAACTGAGCCTGTCTGATTTGCCCAGTAGAGAACGTCTGATCTTCCGTCAAAAGTTGTGTCACCCTGTGAAAGATCGTCACTCTTGGACTTATAATCAGCGCCCATTACAGTGATATCATCAGTCTGAGGTCTTGCCGCATCCGCATATTTCTTAACGTAGTTCGTGTAAGAAGTCTGTCGGATAGCGTCGGTGCCCGTAGTCGCAGACGCCTCGTCCTGAGCGGCGTCCTGAGTGCCTAGTGCGTCTGTATCTTCCGCTGTATCGGCAAAAGCTGTCGGAACAAAGCAAGTTGCTGTCAGCATGATTGCCAGAGCTGAAGAAATAACACGCCTAAACATTGTGTTTTTCACTATGAATCCACCTTTCCTAATATAATGCTGTTGCGACCTGAGAATAACTTCCGTCTTATAATAATGTATAAAACAGTACAGCACATCTCATTTCATTCTCTATCGTACCCACACGGGAGAATAAAAAATACTGATAAGTCAGCCAGACTTGAAAAGAACGATGCCGTCCCTCTCCTCATCAAGCTCAACCCGAACCTTATCTCCGCCCTTTATGCCAAGGCTTTGCATATAGTCCTTAGGAAGCTGAAGCCTTCCCGAACGGTCAAGGACCGCAAGCTCCTCATGAGTTGCCCCATCCTCTGTCGGGTCTGCTATAACATTGCCAAGCTCGTCTAACTCCTCCGAGTAGGAACGCTTCCTTATGATCTCCGAGCTTGTTCTTCCATCTCTGATAGCCACCACTCTGTCGATATGGTCTGCAAGCTTGAGGTCATGCGTAACGATTACAACCGTTATGCCTTCACTCTTGTTAAGCTCCTTGAAAATATCAAGTATCATAGCCGAAGTTTTTGTATCAACCGATCCTGTCGGTTCGTCTGCAAGAAGCAGCCGAGGATCATTCGCCAGCGCAATAGCTATTGCCACACGCTGCTGTTCTCCTCCCGACATCTGATCCAGTCTGCTGTTTTTTCTGTGGGACAACCCCACCCTGTCGAGCAGCTCCAACGCTTTCTGCCTTCGCTTATGCTGACCTTTCAGCAGCATAGGCAGCTCAACGTTCTGCACAGCCGTAAGATACGGCACAAGATTTCGTGCATTGTTCTGCCAGACAAATCCTACGGTGTTCCTCTTGTATTCCATGTAGTCCTTATCGGTGAATTTGAGAAGATTTTTCCCGTCCACCACAAGACTTCCGGCTGACGGCTTATCAAGTCCGCCAAGCATATTCAGCAGCGTAGATTTTCCGCTTCCCGAATTGCCGACGATCGCCATAAGCTCGCCTTTTTCGACGTCGAGATCCAATCCCTGAAGAGCAACGACTTCAACATCTGAAGTTTTGTAGATCTTCACCAGATTTTCACACCGTATCATATATTTATCATTATCGGCAGTTAAAATAGTATCATCAGTTAGTATACCGGACTCACTCAACTATCTCACCGTCCTCTAATGTATAAACCTTATCCGCAATATCCATCATGCTGGGATCGTGCGTAGTCATTATTATCGTCATCTGCTGTTTTGCGACCAGCTCCTTGAAAAGCTTGACGATATGCAGTGCCGTAGCGGTATCAAGCTCCGCCGTAGGTTCATCTGCAAAAATTATGCTCGGCTTATGAGCAATAGCCCTTGCGATAGCCACACGCTGCTGCTCGCCGCCCGACATTTCGCTCGGTCTGTGAGCCATACGCTTATCAAGTCCCACCGCAGCCAGACATTCTTTCGTGCGCTTATCTCTCTGTTCATAAGGGAACTTCGCAAGCCTCAGTCCGAAATCAACATTTTCATATGCGGTCATACCTGACATCAGCGCTACCGACTGGAAAACGAACGCCATATCAAAACGTCTGAGATCGTCCCTCGCCTTTTCCGAAAGCTTTGTTATATCCCTGTCCTTGAATTCCACCGACCCTTTGGTAGGCTTGTCAAGAGCGCCGAGGATATTTATGAGCGTCGTCTTGCCGCTGCCCGAACGTCCTCTTAATATAGTAAGCTTTCCCTGTTCGATCTGAACATTCACATTTTTTAGTGCTGAAACGACGCTGCCGTCGCCGATCTTAAAATCACGGCAAATATCACGAGCTTCAAGGATAATACCCATAATTTTAACATACCGCCTTTCAAACGCAGCATAGCTTTTTCGAGCCTTTTCTTCATCGTTCCTCATAACACACCTTAATACTGATATGTTCATCAAAACGGGGATTTGATTTTTGTGCATTTTTCACATATTGTGTTTTTTGCACTAAACTTGCACAACATCTTGTGACCACTGTGCAAATTGTTCAAAAAACACACATTAAAACCAGTTATTCAGCTTGATTTTTTATCAAAAATGTCAAAAAGGGCGCACTATGCTAAACATAATTATAACAATTTCAGCGGTATTTGTCAAGCTAGCGAAAACGTTTACGGTATATCTTTTTTGCGGTTTATCGCCGCTTTAGTCACAATAAACAAACAACTTTTCCTCTTTTTGTGCAAGGTGCAAAAAGCAAACACTTTAAAAGGACAAGATGCCCCCTTTTTATGCTGTTAGCAACTTTAATTCACAATTAATTTTCATTTGTTACTTTTGCATAAAATAATAAAATATTAATATACTCTCAAATATGAAACTGAGAGTTTATTTGTACACGTTTACATATACATCAGCGTATTGCAAAGCGGTCGAAAATATGATACAATATAATAAATGTATAAATACTTAAAGGAGCTGACAGCTATGATAAAGGACAGCCGCATAGACGGCGGAAAGCCTTTTGACTGGGGTCTTGCGTCAGAGGCATATTCAAAATACCGTGACATCTACCCCGAAGAGTTTTATCAGAAGATCATTTCCCTCGGTCTTTGTACAGAGGGACAGAACGTTCTTGATGTTGGCACAGGTACGGGAGTTTTGCCGAGAAATCTCTGCCGTTTCGGTGCGAAGTTCACAGGTTCGGATATCTCCCCGCAGCAGATAGAGCAGGCAAAGCTGCTCAGCAATGGCAAAGATATTGACTACATTACTGCATCGGCTGAGGATACAGCCGATATGTGTGGTGGTAAAAAGTTCGATGTCATAACAGCTTGCCAATGTTTCTGGTATTTCAAGCACGATGTTTTTGCTGAAAAGGCACATTCAATGCTGAACGATGGCGGAAAGCTTGCATTTCTCTGTATGGAATGGCTGCCGTTTGACGATGAGATAGCAGGAAAAAGTGAGGAGCTTATACTGAAATTTAATCCGAGCTGGTCGGGCTGCGGCGAAACACGTCACCAGATAGCCATAGACGAGGCTTACAAAAAGTATTTCAAGATAACGGACAGCATAGTTTTTGATGCCGACGTTCCTTTCACAAGAGAAAGCTGGAACGGACGAATGATAGCCTGCCGTGGCATAGGAGCGTCACTTGAACAGAGCGAAATAGAGCGTTTCTCTGCCGAGCATATGGAAATGCTCTCCCATTATCCCGAAAGCTTTACCATAAAGCACTACTGCGCAATAGCGGTCATGGAAAAGATCTAAGTTATTTATCATATTATCACGCAAAAAATATACTATATTATACAGGAGGCAAAATCATGCTTTACACTATCAAAAATTCATCTATCGAGATCTCAGCCGATACTTTCGGCGCTGAACTCCACTCTATCAAGCTGGGCGGAAAGGAATACCTCTGGCAGTGCGGCGACGCATGGAAGAGATATGCGCCTATCCTTTTCCCTTTTATATGCTCCCCTAAGGACAAAAAGTACAAGGCAGACGGCAAGGAATACACCCTCCCTGCCAACCACGGTTTTGCAAGGGACAGCGAGTTTGGATTTCTTTCACAGACGGAAAATTCTATCACATTCCGCCTTTCTTCAAGCGAAACTACTTTAAAATGGTATCCATATGACTTCACCCTTGACGTTACATACAGCATTGAGGGCAGTGCCGTAAAGGTAAGCCATACTGTAAAAAACGCAGGCGGAAAGGATATGTACTTTTACCTCGGCGGACACCCTGCATTCATCTGCGATATCGAGGGCGGAAAATGCACAGTTGAATACGAAAAGCCTGAAACTATCGTTCAGCCTGTTCCGAACGGAGAGAGAACGGTTCTTGAAAACGAAACTATCCTGCCGCTCAACAGAGCGCAGTTCGACTATGACGTTATAATGAAGGATCAGCCTGCGTCAAAGGCTGTTACCCTCCACAAAGAGGACGGCGGCGAGGTAAAGGTAAGCTTCCCTCAGTCGGAGTGTATCGCAGTATGGACTGCTACTGGAAATCCACAGGCACAGTTCATCTGTCTTGAGCCTTGGACAAGCGTTCCTGCTTATGCAGATGATGAATTTGAGGACATAGAGAAAAAGCCTCACGCAATAAAGCTTGCACCAAAGGCTGAATATTCCTATGCTTACACCATTGAAGTAAAGTAAAGGACGTGCGGCATGAAAGCGGTCATTCAGAGAGTAAATCACGCAAAGGTAACTGTTGACGGCAATGTTACCGGTGAGATAGGCAAAGGTCTGCTTATCTTTCTCGGCGCAGGCAAGGAGGACAGTGAAAAAGAATGTGACAAGCTTGCGGACAAGATATCAAAGCTGAGGATATTTTCAGATGAGAACGGCAAGACAAATCTTTCCGTCAACGACGTAGGCGGAGATCTTCTTGTGGTATCCCAGTTCACTCTTTATGCAGACTGTCACCATGGCAACCGCCCCTCATTCATAAATGCAGGCGAGCCGACAAAAGCAAACCGGCTGTACGAATATTTTTCGGACAAATGCAGGGAAAAGATATCAGGCAAAGTTGAAAACGGGATCTTCGGGGCAGATATGAAAGTCAGCCTTGAAAATGACGGTCCTTTCACAATTCTGCTTGAATGTATAAACGGAGAGATACTGGCATGAACATACAGATTTTCGGAAAATCAAAGTCATTCGACACCAAAAAGGCTGAACGATACTTCAAGGAAAGGGGCATAAAGTTCCAGTCCATTGACCTTGCTTCAAAGGGACTCAGCAAGGGAGAATTTAACTCTGTCCTTGCGGCGGTGGGCGATATCGAAAAGCTTATCGACCCAAAAGCAAAGGGAGAAACCGCCGATCTGCTAAAATATCTGGGCAGCAAGGAAGAAAAGGCTGAAAAGCTCCTTGAAGAGCCATCTCTTTTCGCTGCGCCCATAGTAAGAAACGGCAGACAGGCTACTGTTGGTTACTGCCCTGAGGTATGGAAAAGCTGGGAATAATATTAACAAAAGATTGATAAGTAAAATTTTAAGTTAATTAGATGAACTGAAATTCACCTGTTTTTTAGCTATTTATAATTTTAAATTAGCATTTTGTGAACAAGCGGATTTCTGCACAATCACATAAACTGATTTTTGACATTCAGAACAGTTTTAGTGTAAAATATTTGCTGCAATATATTTATAAAAGCTAATATTTTCGCATAGAAATTTTACTATAACGTTTGATAATTACAGAGCTGTTAATAAACCATATTTGTTTTTAACAAAAATTCTTGCAACTAAAATAGTGTTCATAAAGTTCATCGAAATATATCGAATGACTTGCGGCAACAGGCCGTCTGAATACAACATAAGAAAGGACAAAACTTATGCTTGATAAACTGCTGGAGCTTGACGGCAATATCCTGCTGTGGATACAGGATAATATCCGCTGCGATATACTTACCTCTGTGATGAAAGGCATCACATATTTAGGCAACGGCGGAATAGTTATGATCGCAATGTGCCTTATATTCCTCCTTATCCCAAAGCTGCGCAGGCTCGGCATAGTGTGTTCGGGATCTCTGGCGGCGACGTTTCTTATAAATAATCTGCTGCTGAAAAATATTATCGCAAGGACACGTCCTTACGAAGTTGTGGACGGACTGCAAAGGATGATCGGCGCACAGTCAGACTACTCTTTCCCATCGGGACATTCTGGAGCAGCCTTTGCGGTATGCATGGTAATATTCTTTGAATGTCCGAAAAAGTACGGCATACCCACTCTTGTGCTGGCTGTGCTGATAGCCTTGTCAAGGCTTTATGTGGGTGTACACTACCCCTCAGACGTTATCGCAGGTGCGCTCCTCGGAACGCTGTTCGCTTTTATCGCCTGCAAGGTATATCACCACGTTACAGATAAAGAAATATATTGATCTGATCTTATATGACACCTTCGGGAAAGCTTTTTGCAGGGCTTTCCCGTTTTTCTGTAAAAATGAATATACGCCGTCGTTTTTTGTATTATTGAATTGTAATTTGTGCCATTGACACAAAGGCTGTTATGGTATATAATAAAGCTGTATGCAGTGAGAGTATAATGCATATAATTTATATTAAATTTATAAAGAAAAATAAATACAAAAAAGAGAGAGAACAACAAATTTATAGGAGGAACATTATGAAAAAAATAATCTGCTCCGCCATTTGCTGTGCTGCGGCAGGCGTTATGCTTGCAGGCTGTACCATTCCGGGGATAAGCGACGGCGGCAGCGACAACAGTATGACCGATTCATACAGTTACAGTCCGACGGAAGAACAGGACGATACAGTTCAGTATTCGTGGATAATGGAGCCGAACATAATCGCTGACAATATCATAGTTTTTGACGGCAGTCAGGTGGATTCTTCCAACGAGGATAACAACGCTTATGCAAACTACGCTGTTATCTGCTCAAACGGAAAGTATGGTCTTATGGATTACAAGGGCAATACTGTTATAGAGCCTGAATATGAGGATTACTACACCTGCTGGTGCGGTGAGATCGTACTGTTCAATACAATAGACGCTAAGAATAATGAGTATAAATACTGCACTATCGACAGCACAAAGCAGATATCCGACACACCTATGATACATGAGGACAAGTCGCCGAGATACTACTGGGACGCTGAGGCTAAAAAAACATATGTAAAGCGTGAGAACGAGGACTACGCTACTGAATATACGGGAAAGAAAACCGTTGTGGTATGCGAGGCTGAGATCTCGGATCAGGGCGCAGGATATTTCTCTGTAAAGACTGATGAAGAGCCTGTTTACGGACTTGTTAAGAAGAACAAGGTGCTTATCGAACCGGAGTATGTTGACTTCTATGCACCTGCATACAAGGGTGCAGGCGCTACCTGCATCGCTTTCAAGAACAGCGAAGGTCTGTGGGGATATGTAAATTCCGACGGAAAGACTATAATCGACTTCAAGTGCGACGGCGATATGAGTACATATAACGGAAGCCTTATCGACAGCGAGGAAAAGTCACATCCTTTCCTTTTCAACGGCGATTATGTGCCTGTTTCAGTGGGCGCATCATACGGATATTATGACAAGGACGGCAATGTTGTTGTCCGCCCAGGCGAGTTCGAGCAGGCAAGACCTGTGCATAACGGAAGAGCGTGGGTAAGAAAAGACGGACTCTGGGGCATAATCAAGCTTGGAGAGATAGTTGAGGACGAACCGACAAAGTACGAAGATCCGACTTCAAAGACCTCCACCACCAGCAAGAAGTCATCTACTTCAACATCTACTTCCACATCTACAACAACATCTACGACCAGCATAACTTCCACAACATCGGGTACACTTTCCGATACGGGAACAACTGCCGCAGATACAGGATACACCACTATCGACACAGAACCTGAGGACACCACCACACAGTATGTTCCGCCTGTGACCGATCCTGTTACAAATCCGCCTGAGCCAGAACCGACTCAGCAGCCTGCGGAATAATTCCACATAAGGATATAAAAATCAAGAGGACTGTTTATTTTATTACAGTCCTCTTTTTTGTTTGTGTTTTGTTTTTATAAATTTCTATAAGTTTGTCCTGCGCCTTAGTTCGCATACCCTGCCAACAAGTTCAAAATCGCCGCTTTCCTTTCTCGGATCGGTCAGCTCCTTGAAAATAATCCTGCCTGTATGCTCTTTTCTTACGGCGTAAAGACCTGCACCTGTGATCTCGTTTATGCCAACAAGAAGATAATCTCCCGACATTATGAACGGTCTGTTGCTGTCGTCACGGCAGATATAAAAGACATATTCACCAGGTTCAGCGTGAACATATTCATATCCCCAAGGCGGAGAATCGGGTTCATCTGCGCTGTGGACAGGCACTTTTATAAGATTTTCAGTTTCGTACACCTTAGTTACATTGGCATTTTCATAGCCAAGCAGCCTGCCCTTTGTCGTGCCTAATGCCTGAGCAAGAATGGCAAGCTTATCATCACGGGGCTTGAACTTCCCCGAAAGATACTGACTTATAAATGATTTTGAGATCCCCGTTCTCTTGCAAAGCTCCGTTTGCGTTATCCCCATTTCGGTCATGGCAGACCGAAGATTTTCTGCAAATGTACTCACCCCGATGACCTCCTTAGCAAAAAGTAATAAAAGTAAAAAAATAAAAGCCTGAAAGCTTAAAAATATTATCATCTATATGAATATTATAACACATCTTTTACAGCTGTCAAGTATATTTTTAGATTTTCTGAACCTGTGCAAAATATTTCATATCATTTTTTATAATTTTATTTTATAATTAAATTTTACCCCTTGACAAAATCGAACATATGTGCTATACTATATTTTAACCTGAACAATGCGGAAAATAATGCCTGTATCTCTCGTTTTACAAGACGGCTTTCCCCTATGGGTATATTTTTTTGCATTGCTAGTTCAGATTTTCTAAACCTATATAAAACAAAGGAGATGAAAAACAATATGACAATAATCATCGGAAAGGATTACGGAGTGTCAATGCCTGAGGGCGATCTTCTCGGTCATATGGGCGAACATAAGCTCAGAAAGCTGAGAGTGATACACCCGCATTTTGAGAACGCAGTTTACATTCTTAAAATTATGTACAGCGACAGCACTATATACGAAGTCGAGATAAAGGACGGCGAAATTTCTGTGGACGGCTCTCTGCTGAGGGAAAAAGGTTGCGTCAAGGCGCAGTTTTATGCCTTTTGCCAGCATGAAGCGGCAGATAATGAAGCCTCGCTTGTCTTTGAATCGGATATTTTCAGCCTGCGCATAGGCGATCAGCTGGACGGGGATAAAAAGGCTATACCCACATATGAAAGCTCAAAGGATATGCTGGAAAAGCTGCTCACTCAGTTCAAAAAACTTTCATCAGAGCCGTCAGTTTCACAGACACAGATAAAAAGGCTTTTCGCCATTACAGGCAAGGCAGAAAAAACAGACGGTGGATTTATTACAGATTAAAAAGATAAAAAAGCAAAACAACAAAACGAAAAAACAAACAGAAAAAAGGAAGGGGAAACTTTAATTATGGCAATAAAAATAACAACATTCACACCCGAACAGGGCGGAGATATGTCAGTTGTAAAGGACTGGTTCACCGAAAATGCGGCGGATTTCTTTGAGGAAATAACCGAAGAAGAGGGCGTTATAAGCCTTAAAAACGGCGGCAGAGTTGTGATGACCATAACAAAAACTGTTGCGGCAAGTTCAGCGATAAAAATAGCTTTTTACTGCAAAACTGGACTTACAGTAGAACGTACAACAGGCAGTGCGCCGACAGCAGGTGTGCAGATAAAAAAGCTTGTTGCGACTTCAAAGGGCATTGGAATTGCGGTAGCAACAAGCAGCACAAACAATCAGTCGGGCGAGTGCGGAGCATTTGTAACAAAAACGAACACAGGTGCGCTCGGAATCGTGATGTACGGAGTGCTGCAGCCAGGAAGTGTTTCCACTCAGCAGCAGGCTTGCATAATCAGCGAAAACAGTGCAGAGAGCGACACACTTAATTTGTATACGGCGAAAAAAGCTCCGCTGACAGTGCTTTGTCCGCTGGTTTGCTATGGTGTGGAAGAGTATCTGCCCGACTGCTTTTTTGCTCCGCAGTCACAGTATTATACTACAGAGTGCAGGTTTACTTACAACGATGAATCGTATTTTTACAGCGGAAGAGTTGCACTGAGGGATTAAGCTATGGAAAGTGAGATCATTGTGGCTGTTCTATCTCTGGCAGGAACTTTTTTCGGTACTTTTTCGGGCATAAAGCTTATGTCATACAGGATAGAACAGCTTGAAAAGAAAGTTGAAAAGCACAACAGCGTTGTTGAACGAATGGCAGTCATGGAGAATAAAATGAAATCAGCGGAGCATAGGCTCTCCGCTCTTGAATACCCACGAACGGAATAAACAAGACAAACAAGAAAAATAAGACAAATAAAACCAAAAGAAAGAACATCACAAAGATGAAAGCAAAATTTGCTAAGCTTATTGACGTGAAATCCATTGTGACTATACTTCTGACGGTCGTTTTCAGCATAATGACTGCCGCAGGAAGAGTAACATCGGAGCAGTTTATCACCATATTCACCGTAGTGATAAGCTTTTATTTCGGAACGCAGGCAGGCAAAAAGGACAGCACAGACAGCAATGGAGAAAACAGACAAAAGAATAAAAAGAACGATAAAGGGGAGGAATTTAATGATAGTTAAAGGAATAGACGTTTCACGCTGGCAGGGTGTGATAGATTTTTCCAGTGTAAAAGCTGACGGATACAAGTTTGTTATCATAAGCGCAGGCTACGGAAAATTTATCAGTCAGAAAGATCCTTATTTTGAGCGAAATTACAAAAACGCAAAGGCGGCAGGACTTGATGTTGGGGCATACTGGTACAGCTATGCGGCGGACGAAAGCGACGCTTTGCAAGAGGCAAAATGCTTTCTTGAGGCTGTTAAAGGGAAAAGCTTTGAATATCCCCTCTGCCTTGACATTGAGGACAGCTCTCAGCTCAAGCTGTCAAACGCAGAGGTGGGCAGGATAATAAACAAATTCTGCTCCTATCTCGAAAGCAAAGGCTATTATGCCTGCCTTTACAGCTATACAGATTTTCTGAAGAGAAAAGTCCCTTTACAGTGCAGGACAAAATATGACGTATGGGCGGCGAATTTCGGTTCAGCCAAACCCGACTACACATCTCCTTACGGAATGTGGCAGTATTCGGATTCAGGTTCTGTAAAGGGCATAAACGGCAGGACTGACCTCGATCATGCTTACAAGGACTACCCTGCCATAATGAAAGAAAAAGGATTGAACGGCTACGGAAAGCCGAAGAAAGTTCTTGACTCGGACGGCTTTAAAAAGGGCGACAGCTCAGACGGAGTTCTTGCGTTAAAGCAGCTGCTCATACTGGCAAAGGACAGAAAGATGATCACTCAGACGGTAGACAACAACGGTGTTTTCGGTGCAGGAACGCAGAAGGCTGTCAACGAACTGCTGGGTAAATGGAACTGTCCACAGAACGGAACGGCAGGCGCAAACTTTATCAAAAAGCTGAGAGAAAGCATATCAGCTGTATAGTGTATAGAATAATAGAATAATAGAATAATTATCGCAGTCAAGGCGGCAGGAAAATTTCTGCCGCCTTATTTTTTCGCACATTTTTTCGACCTTTTGCGCTTATGGTGCATGGTATTATAAATATAAAAAATGAAAGGAATGAAAAAAATGGGCATTGTTTTAAAAACGGACAGAGGCTGCACTCTTGCGCAGATAAAAGGCGACCTCGATCACCATTCCGCTAAATTTCTGCGCAGCGAGATAGACAGGGAGCTTACGGCAAAGCGGCCGTCACGGCTCGTTATAGATTTTTCGGGAGTGACATTTATGGACAGCTCCGGCATCGGTCTTATCATGGGCAGATACAAGCTTATGCAGGATATTGGCGGAGATGTTATCGTTGCCTCGCCGCCGTCATACATCAAAAAGGTCATTCGCCTTGCAGGCATAGACAGGCTCGCAAGGATATCGGACAGCCTTAAAAGCGTGCTGCCAAAGGATTTCGGCAGCACATTCAGCGAATACGCAGGAGAGGGGGAAAAAGCCGATGAAACGGTCAAAGCAGCTGATAAATGAAATGAAGCTGACTTTCCCCAGCCTTTCGGAGAACGAACGCTTTGCAAGAATAGCCGTAAGCGGCTTTCTATCCCAGCTTGACCCATGTGTGGACGAGCTTTCGGACATAAAGACAGCCGTTTCGGAGGGAGTGACAAACGCTATCGTCCACGGCTATCGTGGGCGGATAGGCAATGTGCTTTTGCAGGTGAAGATATTCGAGGGCGGTTACATATCCATAAAGATACAGGACAAAGGCTGCGGCATAGAAAACATAGAGAAAGCAAGAGAACCCCTCTTCACCACCGCACCAGAGGACGATCGTGCGGGACTTGGCTTTTCCATTATGGAGTCTTTTATGGAGAACGTCAAGGTCAGAAGTCAGAAGGACAAAGGCACTACGGTCATACTTGAACGCAGAGTCAGATCAAGAAAGCAGCTGCTATGAGTGCGGTGGGACATGAGGATCTCCCGCTGGCGGAGGATAATCTCGGTCTTGTACATCTCTGCGCCAACCGTTTCAGGGGCAGGGGGATAGAATATGACGATCTTTACGGCGCAGGCTGCATCGGTCTTATCAAGGCAGCAAAAGCCTTTGACACAAGCCGTGGAGTGAAGTTTTCCACCTATGCCGTGCCTGTTATACTGGGAGAGATAAAACGGCTTTTCCGTGACGGGGGAACTGTAAAGGTATCGAGAGGGACAAAGGAACTTTCGCTGAAAATAACACGCATAAGGGAGAAGTTCACTGCCGATAACGGACGAGAGCCTGCTTTATCCGAACTTTGCGAGATATCGGGAGAAAGCGAGGAGGACGTTGTTGAGGCGCTGAACGTTGCGATGCCGCCTATGAGCCTTACGGACAGCAGCGATGAGGACGGCGGCGGACAGATAGACCTCCCTGTGGACGCTCCCGATGAGGAGATAACCGACAGGCTTTCACTTGCGCAGGCTTTGGAGATACTTGACGCAAAGGACAGGCAGCTTATTTTCCTGCGGTATTTTCAGGAGAAAACACAGACTCAGACCGCCGCCCTGTTGGATATGACGCAGGTGCAGGTATCACGCAGGGAGAAAAAGATACTTGCGCTTATGAAAGATTTTTTAAGCGGATAAATCAAAACGGACGTGCATTTTATTTTTAATGCCGTCCGTTTTTCATGTGGGTGGTATGTTCATATAGGTTTAATATCGCATACAGTCCGCTGACTTCTCCTCAGTTATATAATTTTTTCTTCTGTATTCTCAGTTTTATTGTCGGGTGTATTTTCGATATTTGCTGAGTTTTCCTTGACTTCATTTTGTTCGGTGATCACCTCTGCGGCAGGGGAAAAGCTCAGATCACTGCTGTTCGTATCGGGAATGACAGCGGAACTGCTCGACTTCTCTGGGGCGGCTGATTTTTCAACAGGCGAAGGCACTGACTGTTGATTATCCGCCTTGATTTTCGGTTCTGTCTGTGAAGATATATCTGCTGAAACTAGGTTTGCTGAGGCAGGGCTTGCTTTCGGGAAAAAGTCGCTTTCTCTGACCTTTTTCTCCCCTGCGGAAGATATCTCAACAGAAAAGCTTTCGGCGGACAGTTTTCCAAGCACAGCAAAGCCTGCCGCAAAGAGCATTATTCCCGCTAAAACAGGAAGTGCGCTGCAAAGAAGTTTTACCGCTATTCTGAATTTATCACCGTCAGAGCCGAAAGAAAATGCGTCTGAAAAAGCTTTCCCTGTCACAAGGCTGAAAACTTTTACCGCAGGCATTATGCATATCGCAGGCGGCAAAAGCATATTCACGGCAGAAAATTCTCTGCCAAGCTTTTTCTTTTTCGCTGACGAAAACGCCCACACTGCCGTTACAACAGACAGCATGGACATTATGATGCCTGTTTCGTAAAGCTTTATGTACTCATAAGGTGTGTTTGCATAAATAAAGGTTATCCTGTTTGAATAGAACCTGTTGTAAAGCTGCACCGCAATGACCTCAAGCAAGGCTGTGCAGACAGAAAATAGCATAGCCAAAAAGGCAAGCATACACACTCCTCCGCCGCTGTTGGTCAAGGTCTTTTTTACTGTTTTCTCCGAAAATTCCGCTGATGACATAGTTTTGTCCGTCCTTTCTGTTTTTCTTTTGATTTTTTGATTTGACAACACAAATAGTAAAAAATAAAGAACCAAGCGGCTTTTGACTGAGCCGTTCGGTTCTTTAATGATAACCTTTTTTCAATTATATGTCAACGGAGATATATGCCGCTCAGGGTCGGTTTTTGCCGATATCTGTATCGTCGGCTATTATCCCCTTTATCCGACTGCAAAGCTCCTCGGTTTCGTCATTTTTCTCCGTATTCTCCGCAGTGACGCTTTCAGCAGGCTTTTCAGCGGAATGTTCGCCGCCTTTTCCGCCTACCTTTGCAATAAGCTTTTTCATATACTTGCCACGCTTGTACTCAAAAAGGCCTATAAGGACCACCACAAGCAGTCCGAACACGGTTATAACAAGTGAGAACTTCCAGTAGTTCGGTGAGAAGTGCATTTCTATCTTGTTTTCGCCCTTTTCAAGCGGTATGGTTATAAGGCTGTTGAGCGACTTGCCCGGCTTGACTGTCTTTCCGTTTACGGTTATTGTCCAGCCATCCTCATAAGGAACGGTGGTGAAAAGCACCTCGCCGTTACTATCGGCATTTACTGTTCCGCAGACCTTTGTGTCCTCAAACTCTGTGATGTCAAGGCTCTTCTTCTGAAGTTCTGCGCAGTCGGCAGAGAACTCATCATAATCAAAGGTGTAGAAAAGCTGATCCTGCCAGAATGCCTCGTTATCGTCATTTGCGACTGTTATCCTTACCCTTATCTCCTGTCCCTCAAGGAATTTTCCGAGGTTGAGGATAGAGTAATTATCACCCACAAAGAACTGTCCTGCATAGGTCATTTCGTTTGCACCGTCAACATATTCGTCCTCATTCTGTATCCACACATTACAGCTGCGCTCATACTTTGTCGGCAGATACATATACAAATATGAATCCTTATCCATTCTAACCACATAGTCTATATGGCACTCCGCAACTGTGCTGTCCGCAGGGTAATATCTTGTATGGCCGTCCGAAAGCGTTGAGGTCAGCATATTTTCCATTTCGCTGTTGACCACGTCAAGCCTTGTGAAATACTTTTTCTGACTTCCTGTCAGAGCGTTGAATATTGCATTCTGATTTTCAAATGGGTCGGTATCGTTAAGCTCAACGTCCTCGATATCCCCCGAACTTACCACGCCCATTCCGAGTGCATTGGGGTTATTGTAGAACTTGAACGTTGCGTCGCCGTCAGTAAACTCTGTCGTCAGCTTGTATTCTTCGGGAACTTTCACTCTTGTGCCGACGTATGAAGTGTTGCCCGTCTTGTCCATAAGGTACTTTATGTCGAACAGAGCGTCGGTCATAAATGTTGTGCCGTCATATTTTGTATAGTGTCCGCCGTATGCGTAGCCAAGCTGGTGGAGCATTTTCAGCGCAGGTGCATTCATTGTCGAGCTTGAATGTGAAACGCTGTTATAGCCTGTTCCCATAGCGTCATTTACTGTTCTGTGGAAGGTCGCCTCCATACGGTAGAAAGGCTCTTCATCGTAATTTTTTATCATATCCACAGCGTTTCTGAGCTGGCTCATATACGGCTCGTAGGAGGTATATTTGCTGTAAGCAACGTCAGAATCTATCTTGTCGATAGTGTCGATATTATCTGCAAAAAGCTCTGCGCCTACTGCGATAACAAGTGCAAAAGCCACAGCCTTTGACTTCGGATATTTCCTGCAAAGATACAGCAGGGCGAAATATATGCTCAGCGCTATCATGGAAACCCATATGCCCTGAATAACGTTGTAGAGGGTGCCGTCGTCAGCGGTCTTTGTTTCAAAGAGCTGGAAGTGACCGTAGTTTTCCCTCTCGCACCAGAAAAGGAACACCATAAGTCCAAAGAAAACTCCGCCGATATTCTTTGCGGTTATGCCGTCAAGGTTCTCAAAGGCTCTGAAAGCCATTACCACGAGCATGAAAGAGAATATAAACGAATATCTGAACGGCAGCCAGTTCGGCACCTGGAAGCCATGCATAGCCATATCCGCAGGCTTTATATACATAAGCACCACAAGCAGAACTGCCAGCAGACCTTTTCCCGTTTTCTCCTTTATCGGTATCTTATCGTTCATAAAGAACAGCGGCACAAGTATGAGCGCAGCCGCTCCGCAGTATATCATCGGCATACCCTCAGGGTAGACCGTATCATATGTCATAGGGAAAAGCTTTGTTATGAACGTAAGGAAGTCGAACTGAGTTGCCAGTGAGAAATCCGGCTCTGTGAACTCGAATTTGCCCAGTTTAAGGGAATTGTAGACAGGGATAAGCACGAATGCCGCACACATAAGCGCCGCAAGAGTTCCCACGCCGAATGAAACACAGCGTCCGAAAAATTTCTTCGGCAGCTTTCTGCCCTCCACCGTAAGGCAGACGTAGCAGAAATAGAAGAACGTGAATATTCCCACCATATAGCCGATATAGAAGTGGGCAATGAACATCAGCGCCAGTGGGATTATATACGGCAGCATTTTCCCCTCATTGACCAGCCGTCTTACTCCCCAGCATATGAGCGGAAGATAGATAAGCCCGTCAAGCCACATAGGGTCCATAAGCTGTACCACCATATATGACATCAGCGCATACATTACAGGGAAAACGATAAGTGAAACCGTCTTAGTCTTTTTCGGTGATATCTTTTTCAAAAAGAAACAGAACGTCACCGCCGAAGTTCCTATCTTTGCAAGCTGCATTATAAGTATGGAAGTCGGCATTATACTTCTCGGCAGCAGGGCGATTATAAGCATAAACGGACTTGCCAGATAGTATGCATATATACCGAACATCTCGCCGCTCAGGTTTCTCGACCAGCTGTATATCCAGCTTGATTTTCCCCAGAATGCGTCACGGAAATGCTCATAGTAGTAAACATACTGACCGTTGAGGTCAAGGACAAGCACCGAGCCGTCGCCTATGGGGTGGATCTTAAAGAAAGCATACGATGCGAACATTATTGCCACAGGGATAAAAAACACTGCAAAATACAGCCTTTTATCCCAGCAGAATGTTCTTATGCCTTTCCACCACAGCTGAAAGACGTTAGGCTTGCTGCTCTTATCTTTTTTAACTTTATTATCTTTATTCTTTATATCCAAAACATTCTGATCTATATTATTTTCCATCAGACTCTCCTTGATCCTGCGTTTTATCGTCTGTATTTTCCTGCCTTACTATATCTCTGATTATGTACCTCGGGCGCTGCTTTATCTCCTCATATATCTTGGATATGTAGTAGCCTATGACACCCAGACTGAACATAACTATGCTTGAAGTCAGCAGCTGGAGGATTATGACCGTTGAAAATCCTGCACCTGCGCCGCCCCAGAACTTGTTATAGAGGGTATTTATGCCGAGGATAATGGATATCACAAAGGTTATGACTCCGCAGGCAGTAACTATCTGAAGCGGTGCGGAGGTGAACGAGGTGATGTTATTTACTGCGAATTTCACGAGAGCCTTTCCGCTCCACTTTGACTCGCCTATCTCCCTGTCGGCAACGTCGAAATAGACCTTTTCCGTATTAAAGCCTACCCAGCTTGACATCGCTCTGAAAAAGGTGAGCCTTTCGGGCATTCTGTTCAAAGCGTCAACTACCGCCCTATCAAGGAGCTTGAAGTCGGAAGAATCCTGCATATCCAGTCCGCTGGAATTGTTTATCAGCTTATAGAACCACAGCGAGAAAAGCTTGTAGACAGGGTTTTCCTTTCCCCTGCTCTTTTTTCTTCCCTCAACAACGTCAACTCCGCCCTTTTCCCATATGCGGTACATTTCTATTATGACCTGCGGCGGGAACTGCAGATCGCAGTCCATAAGCACACAGCAGTCACCCTTTGCCACTTCAAGGCCTGCAAAGATCGCACTTTCCTTTCCGAAATTACGGGAAAAATTCACTGCGGCAATATGCCTGTCCCTTTTCGCCATTGCCGAGATAAGCTCCCACGTTCTGTCCCGTGAGCCGTCGTTGACGAAAACGATCTCATAATCTATGCTGTTTTCCTCCATAAGCTGCCCCACCACGGCGGCAGTCTTTTCTACATTTCCCTCTTCGTTGTAGCTTGGCACTATAACTGACAGCACTTCAACATTCTCCTGTCCGATAAAATTTTTCACATTTACACAAGCAGAGGACGCCACAAAAGCTATGACGTCCCCCATTAAACTTCTTTAAACTATTCCGACAATAATAAGTATAACACCGATCACTGCGCTGGCGATCCCGCCGAAAAGTTGGAACTTCGCTGCGCTCTCCTTGTTCTTCACAAGTTCTTCCTCTGACTTGGTGGTCACTATGAAAGGCTTTGACTTTTCTCTTGGCTGACCGATATAGATCTGTCCGTTTTCCATATATGCCTCGCCGAGAACGTAAAGTCTTGAAAGCAGCGGTATAGTTTTTTCTACCTGCTTGTATCCAAGCAGTCTGTATCCTGCGCCGAAGGACGGGCTGTATTCCCTGAACCTGCGGTACGGATTGGTGTACATATTTGCATTGTACTGATCTGCGTTCTGGAATCTGTCCATTGTCTTGACAAGATCAAGCTTATCAGCATTGCCGTTGGTCTCAATGATGATCCTTCTTCCGTCGGCATCTGTAAGCAGCAGCGGCTGTGCGGATTCCTCCTCGCTGAGCTTATCCTCATGCTTTACTGTTCTTGTGCGGACATTTCCTTCATTATCTCTTTCCTGACGTGTTTCCTCTGACACCTTATAGGTTTCAGCAGTATAGAAAGCGACCTTTTTCTGGCTGTAAGGTGCTGTCGGCGGATCATCGCAGGCAGCCGTTCCCTTTACCTCAACAAGTTCCCTGTAATTCGGGTCTATGTCATGCATAGCCAAAAGTGCTTCTTCAACCTCAGGAATAGTCTTAGTTTCCTGATACTGTATCTCCAACAGTTCGCCTGCGGCTTTTTTTCTTCCGAAAAAGATCATATAGACTGCCGCAGCGATCAAAAGTATTCCAATAATTATAGGCATACAGATTACTCTCCACCGTTCATTTCAGCCATAAGTCTTGCAAGCTCATCATCTACTGCACTGTTAGCTTCAAGCTCTGCAAAAGGATCTGAACCTGTGTTTGCTGTTCCTGCAAGATCGGAGAATGCGTCAGCCTGAGCTTCCTTAGCCTCGATCTTCTCTTCCATCTTATCAAGCTTGCTGAATGCGCTGGAAGAATCCATGCTGCCGAGAGTCTTTGCCATGCTCTTCTGAGCGTCTGCCATCTTTGAACGTGCGATAAGTGTTGACTGTCTGCTCTTAGCCTCTTCAAGCTTCATCTTAAGAGCATCGACCTGTCCCTTGATAGTATCTACCTGAGCTGTACACTGATCGTACATCTGCTGATACTGCTCTACCTGCTTATCTGCATTGACCTTCTTAGCAAGAGCCTGCTTTGCAAGATCCTGATTGCCTGCCTTAAGAGCAAGCTTAGCCTTGTTCTCCCACTCCTGTGACTCAGCCTTAGCCTTGTCCAGCTGCTTCTTCATCTGACGCTGTGAACCCATTGCCTGACCAAGAGCATTTGTACACTGCTGAAGCTCCTTCTCCATATCAATGATGATCTGCTTTACCATCTTCTCCGGATTTTCTGCTCTGTCAAGCAGATCGTTGATGTTAGCCTTTACCAGATCTCCTACTCTCTGAAAAATTGCCATGTTATTGTCCTCCCTAAAGAATTTATTGTTTTGAATGATCTATCTGAATAATTCAATTATTCTCATTGTTATCCCTGTCGGTCTTTGCGTTACAGTCTATTCTCAGCGCATTGAAATTATACACCGTCATAACTACGAACACATAAAGGGTAATCTTGCTTATGGCTGCAAAAAAACCGAAAAAGCTCTGCACCGATGTAAACGGCACTATCCTGTTCAGTATATCGCAGGCAAGATTTACTATGGTGCATACCCATACCTTCGTGAAAACAGACTTCAGCCTGTGGACTTTTGATATGTCCTCACAAAATCTCGTCTGACGAACCGGACTCTTTTCATTATGCTCTATAAAGCTTAAAACAAGCTTAAAAAGCTCCAACGCCATTACCGCAGCCGCCGTTCCGAGAACTATCGCCGCAATATTTGCTATTATGCCTTTTAATCCGAAAAATCCTACCGCTGCGCTGCATAAGCCTGCCGCCGCACACATTCCTGCGCACAGAACAGCCGCCCTGCACAGCTTATCGAGAACAGCAAGACGTATCCCGCTGTACCGCTCCTCACCGCCATGATAGGAGGTCAGAAGCTCACCCATAGATCTTTTAAGATCAAATCCCTCTATAACCGTTTTTTTGCCGCCGTCGCCCTGCATTCTGCATAACTCCGAAAGCTCCCTGATGCCTGCCGCAAAAAGCAGAAATCCCACAAGCTTTACTGCGTAGTTCGCCCACAGCCCAAGATTGAGCTGGCACAGCAGAAAAAGACTTCCCAAGCAAAGAAAATTCATTTAGTAAATTAGTCCCTCTTTTTAAATAATGTTTTGATAAGCAGACCTGCTCCTGCCGCTATCATGCCGAACATAAGCACATATACATACAGCGAACTTCTTACAGCATGGAACTCAATAGATGTAAGCAGCGATATCACTATAACAAGCAGACCCAGCGCAGCAACACAGCCGCCGATGACCTTCTTGTCACAGAAAAACAGCAGACCTATTCCCACCAGCAGCGGGATAAGCATTACGCCCATAGGCATTCTCATACCAAATAAACTCCAGTATCCGCCGCCCCAAGAACTTGATACAGTGAATGAATTGAGCATCCAGTATATACCGCCGCCGAAAAGCAGAAAGCCGATAAAGAACTGGAGCAGTTCATTATTTGATGAACCCGATACATTGCCGCCCGAACTCTTTGTACTTTTAATATCGGATACAGGCGCAGTATCGACCTTTGAATTTGACTTGACTTCACTTTCGAGCTTAGCAAGCTCCTTGTCAATATCAGACATAGTTTATTCTCCTTCTATAATTCTAAACATTTATGTTTAATTGCGTGTTTTGCGTTATTTTTTTGATAATAATATAATCAGTAATATTATCATTTGTGTAATACAGTGGGGATAATATACTGATGATATAATACTGGCGACCACAGGTCGCCCCTACACAAGCTTTGAGAAAAATCCACATTAGACCTCATCAAAGTCGGTTTAAGTAAAAGTTCTGCACTCCGTTTCTTCCGAGAACGAAATGAGAAGTCCACACCGCAGACAGCGAGCTTGCCGAGCATAACGTATTACCCCGTCTGGAAAGACTCGCCCCTACGCAAGCTTTGAGAAAAATCCACATTAGACCTTATCAAAGTCGGTTTAAGTAAAAGTTCTGCACTCCGTTTCTTCCGAGAACGAAATGAGAAGTCCACACCGCAGACAGCGAGCTTGCCGAGCATAACGTATTACCCTGTCTGGAAAGACTCGCCCCTACACAAGCTTTGAGAAAAATTCACATTAGACCTTATCAAACCGAAAAGAGCCGAGATAAAACCTTGTCGAACTGAAAAAAGTCCAATACAAGACCTAATCAAACCCTGTTTCAGTAAAAGCCATATCTCCGTTTCTTCCGAGCACGAAATGAGAAACCCCGACCGCAAACAGCGAGCTTGCCGAGCGTCCCGAATAGAGCCGTCCGCCCGAGGACCCGTCCGCCCAAGGACTATTATAGAACATTTTTGGGGTGTTGTCAATATATTTTTAAGTTTTAACATATATTAAGTACAGTTTTCACTAGTTTATGTGTGCCGCATTTGGTTACTTGTACAAAAATCAAGAACAAATTGTGTTAAAATATTACAAGCATAAACGATTGATTTTTTTACCCCGATATTGTATAATTAATTCATAGAACAAAACTACCATTCCTGTGTAAGAAAGGAAATATGCAGCGTATGAAAAACATAAAAAGTATAAGAAGAAAAAATATGCAGGTGCTTGCACTGTCCGCACTTGCTGCCTGCTGCGTGATCTTTAGCAGCTGCGGCAAAATAGACGTGAACGCTATAACTAAAAGACCGTCAAATGAGTCTGAACCTGAGTATTCGTATGAAAATACATCAGGTCAAACCTCTGTCCCCGACGATTCATCTCTCAGCGACAGCTCCGCCGCAGAAACTAAAAAAAGCAAGAAAACTACTAAATCAACTAAGAAAAAATCAGACTCCTCCGTAACAGACGATAATGCGAACTACGACGAAACCAACTATACAGTTTCCTACGACGCACAGGGAAGTTCGTATACATCTTATTATACATACTCTCAAAGCAGTTCTGCGTGGAGCAATAATACAACACAGTCATATCCTGCGTGGACTGAACCGCCTGCAACTGAACCTGTTACACCTGCACCTACTCAGCCTGTGACTACACAGCCGCCTGTAACTCAGCCAACATATACCTATACCGATCCGCCTGCTACAGAGCCTACCGCTCCCCTGCCAACTATCGATATAGACTGGTAAACACTTGACATATGTACGATCATGTGCTAAAATAATATTCGGCGGAAACCATTGGGCAATGGTTTTTGGAGGAAATGGGTTTTATAGGATACGAGGGTCACTGCGTGGTGACCCTCTTTCCTTTATATATGATATGCGAAATAAAAAGCAAAGAATTTTTCTGACGAATTTTCTTTGCTTTTTTTATTTTATATTTTTTATGTTTTTATTCTTTTTTGAGGAATATTCGGCAGTTAAATTGTTATAATATTGTCAACATCACTTTAAAAAGGAATGATAAAAATGACTGTTACCAAACGTGGATCAATACGGATATGCTCTATCACTGCCGCCGCAATAATCGCATTGGGGGCAAGGAATATCCAGCTGATGAACGATAAAAAACGTGTCCAGCAGACCGTCAGCGACGGCTACTCCCGTGCCATAGAGGATCTTGCCGCCTCCTGCGATAAGCTGTCATCTTCTCTTGAAAAACAGCTTTATGCTGGCTCCGGAAGTATGCAGCAGAAGCTTGCAGTAGATCTCTACCGTGAGGCAAGCGCAGCCAAAGCCTCCCTCGCCCAGCTGCCTGTGGCTGAACTTGACCTTGAAAACACCTATAAATTTCTTTCACAGGTGGGAAATTACTCCCTCGCTATGTCAACAAAACTTCTGAACGGCGAAAAACTCTCCGACAGCGAGTATGAAAATATGGCTTCGCTGTACGACTTCTCCAAAACGCTCTCTGAGGATATGTGGGAACTTGAAAGCGCAGCGGCAACCGGTCAGCTTTCGCTTTCAAAAGCCGAAAGCACAGCAAAGGAAGATGCTCCGCCATTTGTGGGCGACGGCTTTTCCGACTTTGAAGAAACCTTCGACAACTACCCGGGTCTTATCTATGACGGACCTTTCTCGGACAACATTCTTGAAAGAGAACCCGAAATGACCAAAGCCGCTGAAAAGGTGACGGAGGAAAAAGCTCTCCAGAGGGCAGCTATGGCGCTTGACATCAACACCACCGACCTTTCTGAGGTCAGCACAGTTGAGGGAAAAATGCCTGCCTGGAGATTTTCCGACAAGAACAGTTCTGTCGCCTGCGAGGTAACTCAGAACGGCGGATATATCTCCTATTTTCTGAGGTCAAGGATCGTGGACAGCAGCAAGATCGAAAATGAAAAGGCTTTATCCTGCGCAGAGGATTTTCTGAACTACCTCGGCATACTGTCAATGGAAAAGACCTACTATGAAGTCCAGAACAACGTTATGACTGTAAACTACGCATACAAGGACGTTGACAAGCGTGTTTACACCGATCTCGTCAAGGTATCTGTGGCAATGGACGACGGCGAGATACTCGGTTATGACGCAAGAGGTTTCCTTGTAAACCACAGAGAGCGCAGCTACCCCGAAAAGCTTTGCTCCGAAAGCAGTGCAGAACAGGCGGTTTCACCAAGACTTCAGATAGTATCCAACAGACTTGCAGTTATCCCGTCCGACAATCTTGAAGAAAAGCTTTGCTATGAGTTCGGCTGCAAGAGCGAAACAGGCAGGAATGTACTTGTTTATATCAACGCACAGACAGGCGCAGAGGAGCAGATATTGATACTTCTCGAAAGTCCGTCGGGTGTTCTGACCGAATAAAATTTCACGCAGGAGGAAAAAGAGATGCAGGATTTCAAAAGTTCAAGAACAAAAGTAAATCTTATGCGAGCCTTTGCAGGCGAAAGTCAGGCTCGCAACAGATACACCTTCGCAGAGGCACAGGCAAAGCAGATGAATTATTTTGCCCTTGCAGACCTGTTCAAATTCACAGCCTCACAGGAAAAGGCACACGCACAGGTATTTTACGATCATCTTAAAAGCGAGCAGGGGGACACCATTCACATTGAGGGCGGCTACCCAGTGGATATTTCTACAAAGCTTGAAGATATTCTTCAATACGCAAACCACAACGAACTGCAGGAGGCAGACGATGTTTACCCTGCCTTTGCCGCAATAGCAAGGGAAGAGGGTTTCACGAAGATCGCACAGGATTTTCAGAACATCGCCAAGATAGAGCGCACTCATGCTGAACGCTTTGAAAATGTTCGCAAGCTTATGTCCGAGAACAAGCTTTACCATTCCGACAACGTTGAGATATGGGTATGTTTAAACTGCGGATACATTCTTGAGGGACACTCAGCCCCCGAAAAATGCCCCGTCTGCGGTGTTCCGCAAGGATATTATGTATCCTCGGGCGGACAGCTCGGTTCGGTACGCTCGTAAACTCGCTGTCTGGTCCTCGGGCGGACGGCTCGGTTCGGGACGCTCACAAGCTCGCTGTCTGATCCTCGGGCGGACGGCTCGGTTCGGTACGCTCGTAAACTCGCTGTCTGCTGTGCGGTCTTTTACTTTTATGCACGGAAGAAACAGGGTGCAAAATTTTTACCGAAACAAGGTTTGAGGAGATTTTATGTTGGCTTTAGAACGTATGCGTAGGGGCGACCTTTGGTTGCCAGTGTCCTCTCAAACTGAGAATATGTACTGCATTTGAAAGGAACAGAGTACGAGTGAATATTATTGTAATATAATGTGTAAGGGGCGGTTTCTGACCGCCTCTTTTTGTATGCGATTTTTGACCTGTCAAAAGGTTGTACTGCATAACGATTTGTTAAATTATGTATGTGGTACAAATGCATAAAGGGCAAATACTGACTTAATGAATTGTGTTTGTGACAAGACAAAGGCGGTCAAAGACCACCCCGACCAAAACATCAGACCTAAAAAACGAGATAAGACCTTATCAAAGTCGGCGGCGGAAACTGGCGACCACAGGTCGCCCCTACCAAAATATCTCACCTTGAAAAGCCATTCAAGACCTCATCAAACCCTGTTTCAGTAAAAGCCATATCTCCGTTTCTTCCGAGCGCAAATGAGAAAACCCATACCGCCGACAGCGAGTTTACGAGCGTCCCGAATTACCCCGTCCGGCGAGGACTCTTCCGAGCGCAAAATAACAGCCCCGACAGCAGACAGCGAGCTTGCCGAGCGTCCCGAACCGAGCCGTCCGCCCGAGGACACATTTTACAAATTGATAATATTATTGGGGAGTAGATATGTTATAATTTTATATAATAATGTATTATTCTTTTCTGGAGGGGAAAATTTTGAAAGCCGTAAAGGAAAAAAATTCGGGAAGAATTCCACGAAACCGTCTTCCTGTTATCTATGTGCTTATAATGATAGTGACCTGCGCCGCTATCATGGCGTATTCTTCTTACATACATTTCTGCAACTTGAGCGATACCGCCGCAGATGTGACCGCATCTCTCAATAAAGAAACCGAGATAGCTGTAAAACAGTATATGCAAAAGCTTGAAAACCTCAGCGCAGTCGCCCTTACTAAAGATAACTATATGGACTACGATGCATCTGATACCCAGCTGGATAAGTACCGTGCCGCTCAGATAGAAAGCGAAATGACCGACTACCTCACAAGCTTCAGCCTGCTGGATAATTACTGCGACTTCGCTATCATCTACCGAAATGACAGCCACGCAGGAAAACTCTCTTCCGTAACGGAAGATCTCCTCGAACCCGATATGTTCCAAACTCTGAAAAATGGTCTTGACGGCAAGAAAACTGCTTGGGTTTGCGGAATAAATGATGACTATAACAGAATATATTACCTCAGAGAAGTGCATGACCATGCGATATTTGTCGGCTCTTTCTATACCAACGAGCTTTCAGGAACTTTTATCCCCAAAGGCAGACAGGATAACGCAGAGCTTTTCCTCACCGACAGCAGCGGCAGGATAATCTACTCCCATAAAGGCAAAGAGGGCAGTATGATAGACCCGAAATATATCGACCAGTCACAAAAAAGCGGCTATACGCTCATAAACTATGATATGATCGAAAGCGTCAGCGTCCTCGACTGCGGCTGGAAGATAATTACCGTTAATGATATGAGAGCAAGCCACAGCATTTACGTCCGCACAGATGTAATATGCCTTGGAATAGTGCTTTTCTCTATCGCAGTCATTGCTATGATCAGCATTGTCGCTGCCCCAGCAGGTTCAGCCTATGCCACAAAGAAAAGTTCAACAGACGGACTTACAGGTCTGTATACAGCCGAGGCTGCGGAAAACCTTATCGCTGATAAGATAGAAACCTGTATCTCAGGCTCAACTATCCTACTTGCATTGGTTAAAATAAACAACCTCGACCTCATTTCCGAAAACTATGGCACAGCAGGCGTTAGTGAAGCGCTGCTTAAAGTTTCGGGAATACTCACAGGCTTTTATGCAGAAGACCCCGACGCAGGAAATGTTGTTGGCAGAACAGGCAAAAATGAGTTCGTTGTGTTTGCAGACTTTACAGAATACGACCTTTTTAAAGCACACGACAAACTGAAAGAAAGTCTGAAAGAAATAAGCCGCAGACTTGAGGAATGTGAGCTTGATTCGGGCAGAGGTATGATAAAATGCTCCATAGGCGCAGCAGTTTATCCTGACGTAAGCACAGACTATGACGAGCTTTACGAGTCCGCAGGCGAAGCGCTGAAAGAAGCGGAAGAAAATGACGGAAATTATGTTTTGTATAAAAACGAAACAACAGGGAGGGAAAAGGTATGAGAAAACTATCTTCAATATCTCCTGAAAAGATCGTCAGCTTTTCCACCGCCCTGCTGTTCACAGCCTCGCTTTGTTCCTGTTCATACGGAAGAGTTATCCCCGATCAGCAGAACGCAGAAATAACATTTTCTTGGTGGGGAAAGGACGAGCGAAATGAAAACACACTCAAAGGCATATCGGCATTTGAGGAAAGCCATACAGATATCGGCATAAATCCCCAGTACAGCGACTTTGAAGGTTTTAAGGCAAAAATGGATTCAGAGTTCTATTCAGATACGGAAGCGGACGTTATGCAGCTCAATTACAGCTGGCTGTATGAATACTCCCCTGAGGGTGAGGATTTCTATGACCTTAATGAGCTGTCCGACTATATCGACCTGTCGAATTTCTCGCAGGACGAACTTGATTTCGGCACTATAAACGGAAAGCTGAATGCTCTGCCAATAAGTTTAAGTTCAATTACATTTGTTTATAACAAAACTCTTTATGATAATTACGGTCTGCCTGTCCCATCGACTTGGGACGATCTCTTCAATGCCGCAAAGGTCATGCGCTCCGATGAGGTCTACCCTATCCAGCTGACAAAGAAAAACTTCTGGCTATGCTGCTGCGCTTATCTCGAACAGACTACGGGAAAGAAAGTCTTTGACGGCAGCTTTGATCTTACGGAAAATGATATTGCCGCAATGATAGATTTCTATAATCACCTCGTTGACGAAAAGGTGTCAAAGATCTATTCCGAGTTTGAACGCAGCGACCTTGAAAACTGCCTTACCGGCGGCACAGCCGTATGGATATCCGACTCAGGTTATTACAGCGAGGACGCACAGAAAGCAGGCTTTGAAATGGTGGTGGGAGATTACCCCGTAACGAACAACTATATCTCCTACGGCTGGTCTGTTAAGCCAACAGGCTTTTATGCCATAAAGAAAGATACCGCAAACCCGAAAGCTGCCGCTGAATTTACTGATTACCTTCTTAACAGCGCAGATATGGCTGTTATACAGGGCAGCACAAAGGGCATACCTGTAAGCCGTTCAGCGAAAGAGGCTCTTGAAGCAAGGGATATGCTCGGCGGCATAGAATATAGTGCAGAGCAGAAAATGCAGAACACAGAAGAGCTGGATATAATGAGCCCTTACCTCGAAAATGAAGATGTCATAGACATATTTATAGACGCCTGCGACAGCGTGTATTACGAAAAATCCCACACCAAAGAAGCCGCTCAGCGAGCTTACAGCAGTATGAAAGAGGTCATGGAGGGAATTATCCCGCAATAACAGCAATGAACTCCGCTCATTAAAGAGTTATGTTCAATGAACCCAGTTCTAACGAACTGTATCCTAATGAACTACGTTCATAGAAAAAGTGAAATAAAGTCAAAATAAAATAATTGAAACTGTATTGACAATCGCTTTTTTCGGTGCTATAATTTAAACATTAAATGATAAGTGTCAAAAGTGTAAAAGGTCAAAAGCTTTGACGGGAAAGGTGAAAACGGTTCGATCCTCTCAGAGAGCGTTCGTCTGGTGAAAGAACGCAGGGTTTTCGTTTTCTGGATCATCCCCGAGCTGCTTTGCTGAAAGCCTGCGCCTATAAGCAAAGCCGGTCCTCACCGTTATATGAGTACGAGCGGCGGGATTTTTTCCGCAAGCGGAGTGGTAACACGGAGAAATATTATTGATTTTTTTCTTCGCCTCTGTTTTCAGGGGCGGAGATTTTTATTTTAGGAAAGAGGTAGTAGCTATGCTTACACTAGACAAAATTTTCGACGCATCAAACGTCCTTAAGGAGATAATCAGACCTACCGCCTGCATTTTTGCCCCTAAGGTAAACCCTGACTGCAACGTTTATCTTAAGACAGAAAACCTTCAGGTAACAGGTTCTTTCAAGGTCAGAGGTGCGTATTACAAGATATCACAGCTTTCCGATGAAGAAAAGGCACACGGCGTTATCGCCTGTTCCGCAGGAAACCACGCTCAGGGCGTTGCTCTTGCGGCTTCCAAAAACGGCATAAAATCCCTTATCTGTCTGCCTGACGGCGCACCTATCTCAAAGGTAGAGGCAACAAAGGGCTACGGCGCAGATATCTGCCTTGTTCCGGGTGTATATGATGACGCTTACGCAGAGGCTATCAGACTGCGTGACGAAAAGGGCTATACATTCATTCACCCATTCGATGATGAAAATGTTATCGCAGGTCAGGGTACTATCGGACTTGAAATACTCAATCAGGTAACAAACGCTGACATCGTAGTCGTTCCTGTCGGCGGCGGCGGACTTATCTCAGGTGTTGCTTTCGCAGTAAAGCAGCTCAATCCTAGAGTAAGAGTTTACGGCGTACAGGCTGAGGGCGCTCCGTCTATGGTAAGATCCCTTGCGGACGGAAAGATCGAATGTCTTGACAGCGTTCACACTATCGCAGACGGCATAAAGGTAAAAGAGCCCGGTGAGAACACATTTGAATACTGCAAGAAGTATGTTGACGGAGTTGTTACTGTATCAGATGATGAGGTATCCTCCGCTATACTCCACCTTATCGAAAAGCAGAAGCTTATTGCAGAGGGCGCAGGCGCAGTTTCCGTTGCCGCTGTAATGTTCAACAAGATACCTGATCTTAAGGGCAAGAATGTTGTCTGCCTCGTTTCGGGCGGAAACATCGACGTTACTATCCTTTCAAGAGTTATCAAGAGAGGTCTGCTCAAGTCGGGAAGATCAGATACCCTTACTATCCAGCTTGAAGATAAGCCCGGTCAGCTTAAGGGAGTTTCCGCTATCATCTCCGATCTCGGCGGAAATGTTGTTTCTATCCACCACGAGAGAGCAAGCGAGGAAAGCGATATCACAGAATGCCTGCTAAGAATTGTTCTTGAAACAAGAAACTATGACCATATCAGACAGATCAGAAGCGAACTTACTAAGGAAGGCTTCAAGATAATCGACTAAACAGTTTTAAATCAAAAATATATTTAAAGGAGTAGATAAAAATGGCAGAGAAAGTTTACACAAAGAATGCACCCGATGCGATCGGACCTTATTCACAGGCAATGACAGTTGGCGGACTTGTTTTCACATCAGGTCAGATAGCTATCGATCCTGCAACAGGAAATGTTGAAGCAACAACTATCGAGGAGCAGACACATCAGGTATGCAAGAACCTTACAGCTGTTCTCGAAGCAGCAGGCACATCTATTGACAAGGCAGTAAAGACAGTATGCTTCCTGAAGAATATGTCTGATTTTGCTGCATTCAACGGTGTATACGGCGAATATTTCACAAGCAAGCCGGCAAGAAGCTGTGTTGCTGTAAAGGAACTTCCAAAGGACGTTCTTGTAGAAGTAGAAGTTATTGCTGAAAAGTAAAAATAAAAAAGAAAAGTGATTGTGATGCAATACCGTACAGTTTGATGCGGTATTGCATTTTGCAGTCTGTTTATGAGGGTATGGACGTGATAAACAAACAATTTGTCAAGGAAAAAATAGATTCGGGTTTCAACTACGCAGTAACATTTGCGAAATGGCTGGGCATATCCTGTGCGCTGGGCATAACAGGAGGACTTGTGGGATCGTTTTTCCATATGGCAGTAAACTGGGTGACGCAGTTCCGTACAGACGATCATGAATGGACTGTTTTTTTTGCACCCCTTGCAGGACTTTTCATCGTATTTCTCTACCGTGCCTGCAAGATAGATGAAGAAACGGGAACAAATCTTATAATCAGTTCCATACGGACGAACATACACGTTCCTATAATAATGGCGCCGCTGATATTTATTTCCACAGTCATAACCCACCTTGTGGGCGGTTCGGCAGGACGTGAGGGAGCGGCTCTCCAGTTAGGCGGCAGCATAGGCGCAAAGGCAGGAGATATTCTCCACCTCGACCAAAAGGACATGAGTCTTGCCATAATGTGCGGAATGAGTTCTGTATTCTCCGCACTTTTCGGAACACCGCTGACGGCAACATTTTTCGCTATGGAAGTCATAAGCGTAGGCGTTATATACTATGCAGGTCTTGTGCCGTGCATAGCCTCCTCCCTTGTGGCATACAAGGTATCGCTTTTGCTGGGCTTAAAGCCAACAGCGTTTATGATCGGCTGTGAACTTCCCAGACTTTCCATTGTCAGTGTAACTCAGACAGGTATAATAGCGGTAGCCTGTGCGCTTATCTCCATACTTTTCTGTGTTGCAATGAAGAGAAGTCACGATCTTTTCGGAATACACATAAAGAACGCATACCTTCGTATTGCGGCAGGCGGAATGATACTCATTGTACTTTCGCTCATATGCAGCAGCGGAGATTACAATGGAGCAGGCGGACAGATAATATCCGCAGCCATAGAGGGCGGCACAGCAAAGCCTGCGGCATTTCTTATGAAGATAATTTTCACAGCGATATGCATAGGCTCAGGATTTAAAGGCGGAGAGATAGTTCCGACATTTTTCATCGGCTCGACATTCGGCTGCATATTTGCACCGCTGGTGGGAGCAGAGCCATGTTTCGGGGCAGCCATAGGACTTGTGGCGACATTCTGCGGAGTAGTAAACTGTCCGATAGCGTCGATATTTTTAAGCTTTGAGCTTTTCGGTTCGGGAGCGACGATCCTGTTCGCCATAGCCTGCGGAGTAAGCTATATGCTTTCGGGTTACTACGGATTATACTCCAGCCAAAAGATAATGTACTCCAAACTAAAACCCGAATACATCAACATCAACGCCAAATAGGTCTTCCCAGACGGGGTAATTCGGGACGCTCGATAAACTCGCTGTCTGCTGTGCGGACTTCTCATTTGCGCTCGGAAGAAACCAAGTGCTGACTTTTACTAAAAGTCCTCGGACGGGTCCTCGCCGGACGGGGTAATTCGGGACGCTCGTAAACTCGCTGTCTGCTGTGCGGACTTCTCATTTGCGCTCGGAAGAAACCAAGTGCTGACTTTTACTAAAAGTCCTCGGACGGGTCCTCGCCGGACGGGGTAATTCGGGACGCTCGTAAACTCGCTGTCTGCTGTCCGAACTTCTCATTTGCGCTCGGAAGAAACTGAGATATGACTTTTACTTAAACCGACTTTAATAAGGTTTTGTATTGGCTCTTTTCACTTTGATGAGGTCTAATGAGAATTTTCTCTCAATATTTCCGTAGGGGCGACCTGTGGTCGCCAGTTTCTCTCAAATGTAGGCAAAATACTGTATTGTAAGGGGCGGTTTCTGACCGTCCCTTTTTGTATGAATATTACAAAACGTACAGGCTATGCTAAGGTTGTAAGGCATAACACTTTGTTAAATCATGTATGTACTAGAAGTTTAAAAGGCAATACATACTTAATAAATTTTGGCTTGCGATAGAAAAGAGGCGACCAAAGGTCTTATATGGATTTACAAAGTATTCGTAGGGGCGACCTGTGGTCGCCTCTAAGCTTTTATACATAGTGCAAACTTTAAGCGTCAAACAAAATAAAAAAAAATCGCAAACTATCAAATTCAAAAAACAAGTTTTAGTATCAACCCCATTTTCCAAAAGAGGTTGACAGGCTAAAATTTTTACTCGGCAAGCTTGTTATCCGCCTAAGCAATTAGCACTCTATCGTTCAGAGTGCTAATTTTTATTTTCTATTCACAATCTTTTCACACAACTATCATATTACAGGGGTAATATAAAAGCATAGAAAGAAAGGAAATGGTACCAATGAGTAGAATGTGTGAACGCAGCTGAGTATGAATGTACGAACAGAAAAGCAGACACAAAACATAAAATATACAGATAAAAATAAAACTTAAAGAAACAAAAGAACAAAACGAACCTGTTAAGGAGGTATTATTATGAACGGAATTACACCTTTTGAAAAGAAGAGCTTTGATTTATTTAACGCTTTCCATGATTTTGAGAATGACTTTTTCGGCGGACTTTACCCAACATCATTTAAGACCGATATCCGTGATGAGGGCGACAAATATGTAATGGAGGCTGAACTTCCTGGCTTTGATAAGGGTGATATCCAGCTTGATATCACAGGCAATAAGCTTACACTTTCCGCTGTCCACAGCGAAAAGAAAGTCGATAAAAAGGATAATACCTATATCTGCCGTGAACGTTCCTACGGCTCGTATTCAAGAAGCTTTGATATCACAGGCATTGATGCCGACAAGATCGAGGCTGAATACAAGAATGGTATCCTGAGTATGGTAATGCCTAAGAAAGAGCCTTCCGTTCCCGAAACAAGACGGCTTGAGATCAAATAATCAAATAACGGTTCAGATGACTGCCCGCAAAACGGCAGTCATCTTTTTTATTTAAAGAATTTGCATAAAGATCTGCATATGCATAAAGATCTGCATAGAAAAAAGGCTGCTGTACTTTCGTACAACAGCCTTGAGTTTTCAGTAGTCAGTTTAATTAGAACTTCTGCTCCTTCATCTTTGCAAAGCACTCGCTGCAATATACAGGTCTGTCCTCTCTTGGCTTGAAAGGAATAACAGCCTCGCCGCCGCAAGCTGCGCAAGTTGCTGTGTATGTCTGTCTTTCAGACTTTGTAGCAGACTTTCTTGCATCTCTGCATGGCTTGCATCTCTGTGGCTCATTTGTGAAGCCTTTTTCAGCATAAAACTCCTGTTCGCCTGCTGTGAATACAAATTCGTTTCCGCAGTCCTTACATACTAATGTCTTGTCTTCGTACATAACTCTTACCTCGTTAAAATAAAATTGTGCCTAGTCGGACTTGCACCGACACCTTTGTAAAACAACGCTCTGCAATTAAGCTATACGGCCATAAACCCCTTTGACCTTATCTCAACAGTGCTTTTAATTTGCGCCTAACCCTCTGCATCGCATTGTTCACAGCTTTAACTGTCAAACCTGAATTTAATGCTATCTGATTGTAAGACATTCCGCTTAAAAACATTTGAAATACCTGCCACTCCAGCTCTGATAAAGCCGAAGATATTTTGCTGTTCAGTTCATTCATTCTCTCCCGCTCGATGACAACGTTATCAGGGATATCGTCGCTGTCCGCCTGAAGTATCTCCTCAAAACTGTCGTCCGTGATATCATCCGTATCGCTCAGACTGTTCTTCTTCAGGGAAGAGATCATTTTGTTTTTTACACACACGCCTGCGTAGGAAGCAAATGCCACGCCTTTCCCAGCGTCATAGGTCTTGACAGCATTCATCAGAGCCATCAGCCCCTCCTGAACGAGATCATCACTGACCTTAGCGGAAAGCTTTTTAGCCATTGCCTCGATCGTACACATATACCTTGCAATTATTTCGGAAACAGCGCCTTTATCCTCTCCCGCTCTGATGACAAGTTCTTCATAGCTGAGATCTTTATACATTTGCGCACCGCCGTTTCTAGAACAAAAATACAAAATTAATATATAAAATACAAATTGAATGTATCTACATAATATCATTTTGCGCCGAATAAGTCAAGAGTTATAAAAAAATTTGACTTATTTTTTGAAATGTTTGTAACATACCACATATTTTGCCCAAAATTCTTGTAATAAATCACAATGTAAGTATATTACAGCCTATCCTTCAAAATAAAAAGGGGACAGCTCCAATGAACCGTCCCCTGCTAAATCCGATTGGTTTATTATTCAGCGTTATAATACTCTGCTCTGCCCTTTTTGAAAATATCCTCTCCGTAGCAGTCATCAGCCACCACCAGCGGAAAATTCTCAACATAAAGCTTTTTGACCGACTCACAGCCAAGCTCTTCAAAAGCCACTACCTCGCAGGACTTTATGCAGTTGCACGCAAGCGCACCCGCACCGCCCACAGCGCAAAGATAAACAGCCTTGTTTCTCTTGACAGCGTCGATCACCTCCTGCGAACGTTCGCCCTTGCCGATCATTCCGCCAAGACCGAGATCCAGCAGACGTGGTGCAAACCTGTCCATTCTGCCCGAAGTAGTCGGACCGCATGAACCGATAGGCTTGCCCTCAGGTGCAGGCGTAGGACCTGCATAGTAGATAACTGCATTTTCGAGCGGTATAGGAAGTTCCTTCCCCTCGTCCAGCAAAGCCGCAAACCTCTTGTGAGCAGCGTCCCTCGCCGTATAAACAGTACCCGTCAGCAGAATTTTATCGCCGCATCTCAGCTCGCCGCTCCTCGCTTTGAGTTCAGATGAATTTATACATTTTATATTATTGCTTTCGCAAGACATATCGGACATATTATTCCTCGTCCTCGTCGTTTACAAGTGAAAGACCATCATCGATAAGATCTCTTGCTGTGTTTACAGCACCGATGCTGCTGCCGTAGAGATCGTTGAGTGATGTAACGAGCTTCTGAACTGTATCGCTGAGTGAAGTGAACTGTGTCTTAACAGCATCTCTGATCTCAGCAGAATCATTTCTGATAGCCGCAGCCTGAGCCTTAGCGTCAGCAACAAGCTTCTGAGCAGTAGCGTTAGCCTCAGTTGTTACCTTCTGAGCGCTTGCATTTGCTTCGCTTGTAACTCTCTCAGCTTCCTCAGTAGCGTCCTTCTTCAGCTTAGCAGCCTCTGCGTATGCAGAACCTGTTACCTGATCGGCTTCCTTCTTAGCAGCTGCTGTCATAGCGTCAGCGCCTGACTTAGCTGTCTGCATTGTAGCCGCAGCCTCTGTCTGAGCGTTTGTAACAAGCTTTTCAGCCTGAGCATTAGCGTCAGCAAGTACCTGCTCCTGAAGCTGTTTAGCCTCGTCTTCCATCTGCTTAGCAGCCTTCTTAGCTTCCTGAACTACCTTATTAGCAGTATTCTGAGCCTCGATAAATACGCTTCCGAGGTCGAATGAAGGAGTAGCTGTGCCTGCGTTTGCCTCAGCAGATTCAAGCTTTTCCTTGAGTTCCTCGATCTCTGACTTGTTCTTTTCAAGTTCAGCGTCCTTTTCAGTGATCTGCTGCTCGTAATCGGCAATTCTCACCTTCATAGTATCTGTGGAAGCCATAAGCTCAGCGATCTGCTTCTTAGCCTCTTCAACCTTTTTCTCAAGTTCCTTCTTGCCTTCAAAATCCTTCTGAGCTGCGCCGCCCTGTTTTTCAAGACGTTCGATCGTTTCGTTCTGATCGTTTACCTGTGATTCAAGCTGATAGATCTTAGAAGTCAGGTCGTCAACATAAGCAAGAACGTCCTGCTTGTCGAAACCGCCAACTCTTACGGTTCTCAAATAACCATTACTAGCCATAGTGTGTCCCTCCGATTATGCAAATATAAGTTTGTATTTATTATACTATAACTCAATACTTTTTTCAACACATTTACTGCATTTTCAGAAAATTCATTATTAATAACAATTTACGTTCTGAAATTTAGTGAAATTGCCTTGATTTCACCTGCGCAACTCTGTGCTTTAATTATATTATAACAAACATCTGCGCAAATTGCAAGTATTTTTTTAATTTTTTTGAAAATATTTTAAGTTCAGCTGTTCTGAACTTATTTTGTAATAACCTTACAATTTAAACTTGGTCAGCCTTGACTTTTATCAAACAAATATCCTTATAGCAACAAAGACGAACCGCAAAGGATTCGTCTTTGAATTATATGCTGTGATTTGATTATTTGTTCTTGAAAACATTGAAGATATCGTCATAGATATCTGTGTTGTCAGCAGCCTTAACGCCAGCCTTGTACATTGCCTCAACGTCAGCCTTCTTGTCAGCCTCAGTCTTTGTGAAACCGCCGAAAGAAGTTGTTCTCTGCGGCTGTGCAGCCTCAGGAGCAACGTCCTGTCTGTCAATGAAGTCAGCAGCGATAACTGTAACGTCCATAGAATCCTTAGCGTCAGGATTTGTACCGTTACCGAAGATGATCTCTGCGCCGTCATCAGCAGCGTCAGCAATAGCAGCTGTGAGTTCGTCCATATCGCTGATAAGCAGATCTTCTGACATTGTAACGTTAACGATAAGTCTTCTTGCGCCTGCAATAGATGTTTCAAGGATCTTGGAAGCGATGACCTGATTAACGATATCCTGAACCTTGTCCTTGCCCTCACCGTGACCGATAGCGATGTGCGCTCTTCCTGCACCCTTGAGGATAGTAGTAACGTCAGCGAAGTCAACGTTGATCTCATCATGTCTTGTGATGATCTCAGCGATAGCGATAACGTCAGTCTTAAGAACTTCGTCAGCGATCTGATATGACTGCTTCATAGTGAGCTTCATGTCGCTTGTGATAAGATTCTGGTTAGGGATAACGATAAGAGCGTCAACGTGCTTAACGAGCTGCTCGATACCGCTCTCAGCTCTTGTCATCTTCTTTGCGCCCTCGAACTTGAAAGGCTTTGTAACAACAGCAATAGTGAGCTTGTCCATGCTCTGAGCGATCTCAGCAACAACAGGAGCAGCACCTGTACCTGTTCCGCCGCCCATACCGGCTGTGATGAATACCATATCAGCGTCCTTGATAGCCTCAGCGATCTCGTCCTGACTCTCCTGAGCGGAAGCCTCGCCGATCTCAGGCTTTGCGCCTGCGCCAAGTCCGTGAGTGAGCTTTGCGCCGATCTGGATCTGTCTGTCTGCGCTTGATTTCTTAAGCGCCTGAATATCTGTATTTACTGCTATGTACTCAACATTGCCCTGAATGCCTGCCTGAGCGATACCGTTAAGAGCGTTTCCGCCGCCGCCGCCGACACCTATAACCTTGATTTTTGCGCCTACAACAGGCTCTTCTACAAATTCATAACTCATTGTCCGTATCCTCCTAAAATCTTTTTTTAACTCCGCATTTATACAACAAATCAAAGATCCTCGTGATCTACCTGAATACAAATATGATTCCCGCTGATACTGCGGAATACAGACACAGACCTGTTTTCAGCGTCAATGCCTATAATTCGATACATTAATATCTTAACACAAATAGACCGAAATGTAAAGGATTTTGTCAGTCAAACTATTAATTTTTGTTTAATTTTTCATTAACGCAGTCTGCAAGCCATACTAATTGTACATACCGCCCAATTTTCCTGCCGATGATTTGGCATCACCATGTTCCGCCGTCATATTGCTGGTCATATCCCTGATCGTATCCCGTCTGATCGCCGTTGTCCGCATTTGTCCAGCCGCCGTTATCCTCGTAACCGTAGCCGCCGTCATTGTTATCCTCTGTGCCGTCATATGCCCACTGATCTTCGCCCTGCGTCTGATCCGTTTCTGTGTCAGCATATCCGCCGTTGTCAGTATTTGTGTCAGTGTTTCCCCATGTGCTGCCGTCGTTCCATTCCGACCATGCGTCCGCAGCCGCCTCGGAAGAGCTGTCCTCAGCCTTTGAAGAATCCTCCGCCATTATCGGCTTGTCAAGCTCCTGCTCCTTAGGAATAGCCGAAATACCGCTCTCAGCGCCGTTGTAGATAAGCGTACCCTCATAGTCAGGTGTAAGTGCATCTATCACCGCCTTGAAATAGCTCAGCTTATAGCTTATATCCGCTGAACTTCCCAGCTTTATAGTTATCCTGTTGTCATAGCCGAGGATAATGTCCGCCCTCGACTTCATATCTATGGAATTTACCTTGCCGAATTCGTGCTTGCTGAAACTCTCCAGAATGTCCGTCAGTATCTTTGCCTTGTATCCGTCGGAGGATCCAAGCTGACTTCCCACATCAAGGCTTGAAAGCTCAAACCCGCTGACAACAGGTATCCCCTTTGTCCTCTTCGGATTTTTCGCCTCCAGTATCCTGCCCGAAGTCGATACAACATAGTATGCGCCGTTACATTCGATATCCGCAGCCTTTTCAGCCTCCTTGCAGGATATAACGATAGTTGACGGGAACTTCTTTTTCACCTCAACGCTGTCTATGTACACCAGATTGTCCAGCAGCCTGCTCTCAGCCTTTCCCGTATCGGTACGCATAAGGTTCATCTCCTGCGAGATGCCGCTGACATTTATTATCTGATCCTCACGGTAGAGCGTAACGCCCTCCACCTGTATCTTCGATATCCTGAAAAACAGCGTCAGACAAAGTATAAGCACTATGACCGCCGCAAACACCACGGCCAGTGCATAGTACACCCTTATGTTTGCATTAGTGCCGCCCCGTCTGACGCCGCCTCTGTTCTTTTCTGATTTTTCTAAGCTTTTTAAGCTTTTGCTTTCGCCGCTTGCGCTTTTGTTTTTCATTTTACTATCGTTCCTTAAATCCGTTTTAGATCATTTTTCTACAATATCCTCTTCACGTTCGCCCCTATGGAGCAAAGCTGCTTTTCAAGGCTCTCGTATCCCCTGTCGATGAACTTCACGTTCTCCAGCACAGTTTCTCCGTTCGCCCCAAGAGCCGCCACAGCCAGAGCCGCTCCGCCTCGCAGGTCGCTTGCCCTCACCAAAGCACCGTAAAGTTCCTTTACGCCTCGTATGACGGCAACCTTTCCCTCCGTCTTTATGTCCGCACCCATTCTCACAAGCTCGTCAACGTGCCTGTATCTGTTCTCGAAGATATTCTCCACGATAACGCTCGTTCCCTCCGCCTTTGTCAGCGCAGCCATAACAAGCGCCTGTGCGTCCGTCGGAAATCCCGGATAAGGCATTGTCCTTATGGTCTTTACCGCCCTCAGCTTTTTAGTGCAGCTTATATATATCCTGTCACGGCAGCAGAACACTCCGCAGCCCATCTGCTCAAATACAGGTATCACAGACTGTACATCATCGCACCTTACATTCAGCAGACTAAGCTCTCCGCCCGTTGCCGCAGCCGCAGCCATAAGCGTCGCCGCAGCTATCCTGTCGGGCATAACGGTGTACTCACAGCCGTGAAGCTCGCTTACGCCCTCTATGCTTACCGTACTGCTGCCTGCGCCCTTTATCCTTGCGCCGCAGCTGTTAAGATATCCTGCAAGATCGCATATCTCAGGCTCTCTTGCCGCATTGTATATCACAGTTTCGCCCTCCGCCAAAGCGGCAGCGAGCATTATGTTCTCTGTCGCCCCCACAGACGGGAATGACAGATTTATCTTTGCGCCTTTCAGCCCCTTCGGACAGGAACAGTCAAGTGCGCCGTGTTCCTCCGTTATCCTTACCCCCATCTGCCGCAGGGCAGAAAGGTGCATATCAATAGGACGTGGTCCAAGCTCGCAGCCTCCAGGGAATGAAAGCCTGCATTTTCCCATTCGCCCCAGCACAGCTCCCAGAAAAACTATGGAACTCCTCATCTCCCGCATAAGTCCGTCGGGAACTTCTGAGGAGTTAAGAACATCTGAATCAACGCTGACAGTATTGTCCCTGAATTTGCATTTGCAGCCAAGACAGTTCAGTATCCTGCAAGCCGCAAACACATCTGAAAGCTCAGGACAATTATAAAGAACACTTTCCCCTTTCGCCAGCAGACAGCCTGCCAGCAGAGGCAGAGCACTGTTCTTTGCGCCTTGAACGGAAATCTCTCCTCCTACCTTTTCACCGCCCCGAATAATCAGCTTTTGCATAAAGCCTCGCTCCTTTTAAAGAAAATCTGCCTTATCCTATGCTGAATATCCGATTTTAGTGAAAACCGCAATCAATTACTGATCTACTGATCTACATATACCTCAACATTGTTTGAAACGAACATTACCGCAGGTATGCACGGCAGATGCGTGTTCGCTGCAATAGTCTTTGTCATTCCCACCGTTGATATCACAAGTCCCGTGATACATTCGTCAAGCTGTTCGTCCGTCATATCCGTAACATTCACCATAAGCTCAAGAGTAACGTCCTGACCTGAGAATGCAGGCAGTGTGTCGCCCACTATCTCCCCTGCACCATTGGTCTGGGTCGATGTTATATAGCATATCTTGTCCTTGTAATTTTTAGGCGCTCTGATTATCTCGTACTGCGGTATCCTTACCGTAAACGGCGAGGCATTCTGCAAATGTACGTTCATCGTGATAACTCTGTAATTCTCGCTCTTCTCCGATGCAAAAGCCTCCTCGCTGTAAACCGAGTAGTTCGTCAGAGCGTAGGACTTGAACTGCGTCATACCCATATTTGCGAATACGTTTCTGTCGTATTCCACCTTTGTGTCCTCCGACTTGCTGCTCATCACAGGCGGCAGGAAAAGGAGCGCACATATAAGCAGCGCTATGACAATAACTATCCAAAGCACAACGTTCTTGCGCCTTACATATGTTCCGCCGACCTTTACGCCCTTGTTCATCAGATCGGGCGCTTTCTTGTCGGGATCGGGCTTCGGGATAAAATCGTCCTCTTCGTCCTCGTCCTTTTCTATCTTCTTTTCCTCAGGCGTTCCGTAAAACTTCGTCGCCCTGTCAAAATCCCCTACTTTATTGAATCTGTTGCCTTCAAAGATCTCGTCAGCCTGCCTGTTAAGTGCAGAGCCGTGAAATTTCGGATCGCTGAGCTTTCTTATCTTGTCAGTATCAGGCACAGCTATTGAGTCCATTGTCGCACGTTTGCTGCGATGTTTCTCAAAAGATTTATTCGCATCACTCAAAGTGAATAAACCTCCTTCATTTTATTTATATTTCCTTGTTTTTCCCCTGTTATTTCTCTATAAGGGGTCTGAGCGCACCGATTATCCTCTCTCTCGTGTCGCTTATATGCAGCGACGCAGCCTTCTCAGAGCATTCCTTTATCTTCTCAGGGTGATCTATAAGATCCTTTACTGTATTTATAAACAGCTCGTCTGTCAGATCCTTTTCCTCAATGACCTTTCCTGCGCCTGCATTCTGAAGGACCATACCGTTGTGGTACTGATGATTTTCAGCCACCATAGGCGACGGTATAAGCACAGAACATCTGCCCACAGCCTCTATCTCCGCCAGTGACGCAGCGCCGCAGCGTGTTATAACAAGGTCACAAGCCGCCATAGCCGCAGGCATATTGATGTAATCGCTTACTGTAAGACGTGGGTTATCCTTTATCTTTATGCCCTGAGCCTCGCACTCAGCAATATAATCCTTGTATCCCTTGTACGTTCCGTAGGAATGAATGTGATAAACTTCTCTTCCCTCGTCCTGATACCATTTCAGCAGCTTTGCAACATAGTTGTTCAGCACCCTTGCACCAAGACTTCCGCCTGTTGACAGTACGCATACTGCGTCCATCGGTATGCCCAGCTGCTTTCTTGCCTCTTCCTTTGACATCTTTGCGAAAGCGCCTCTTACAGGCAGACCTGTTACCGTAGTGTGCTTTGCCTCAGGGAAATATTTCTTTGCCGCCTCAACAGTCATCATTACCTCGTCAACTTCCTTTGAAAGCAGTTTGTTGGTAACTCCCGCAAAAGCGTTCTGCTCGTGAATGGCAGTCTTTATCCCCATTTTCGCAGCCTTGCGCACAACAGGACCAGAAACATATCCGCCCGTTCCTATAACAAGGTCAGGCTTGAAATCATTTATTATATCCCTGCATCTTCCGCCCGTTTTCATAAGGCAGCCGAGAGCATGGAAATTTCTCTTTACGTTCGTCCAGTTTACCCTTCTCTGAAAACCCTCTACCTTTACAGGCTCAAATCTGTAACCTGCCTTAGGCACAAGAGTTGCCTCTATCTTTTCAGGGTTTCCCGCAAAGCAGAACTCTGCGTCGGGATAATTCTCCTTTATGATCTCTGCAATAGCAAGGGCAGGATTGACGTGACCTGCCGTACCGCCGCCTGCAAGTAAAACTTTAAGCATAAAATCTACCTCTTAACATTTTTCTATTTTTCAATATTGCTCTGACGTGATATGTTCAGCAGTATACCCATTTCCGCCAGCTGTATCACCAGTGCCGTACCGCCGTAACTGAAAAACGGCAGCGAGATACCTGTGTTCGGGAATGAGTTTGAAGCTACCATTATGTTCAGAAAAGCCTGCAAAGCTATCTGAATGGTTATTCCCGCAGCCACCAGCATACCGAATCTGTCCTTTGCGTTGCTGGCAATATAGAAACCTCTCAGAGCGAACATTACGAAAAGAATTATAACGACTACCGCACCGATAAATCCAAGCTCCTCACAGATAACGGAGAAAACGAAGTCGTTCTGTGCCTCAGGCAGATAAAGATACTTCTGTCTTGACTCGCCAAAGCCAAGTCCCGTCCAGCCGCCCGAACCGATAGCAAGCAGGGAGTTGTACGTCTGCCATGTAGAACCTCTTATATCCGAGGTCGGATTTTTCCAGCTCTGTATTCTTTCGCTGATATAAGTAAATCCCGAACCAGTCACAATGAAAAACAGGGCTACCACGATCACCGCCGCAATACAAGCGCCGATGAACTTCCAGAAAGTCTTTTTCGGCATACCGCTGACGAACATCATGCTTATTCCGATAAGACCTACTATCATTACCGCCGAAAGGTGACGCTGGAGCATAAGCACCACTGCCACAAGCCCCATGATTATGGTGAACGGTATTATACAGTACCGCCAGTCATCGAATTTCGGAAAATTGACCGACATTATGTAAGCGAAAATTATGATGAATGCAACTTTCAGTATCTCCGACGGCTGAAAACTCAGCGAGCCTATGTATATCCATCGGCTTGCGTCCGCCGTCGAATGACCGAACAGCGCCGCATAAAGCGTCAGGAAAAAGCTTGCCCCGAAGAAAAGGTAGCATATCTTTGTGTTCTGATAAAAATGATAGTCGAGGAATGACACTCCCGTCATTACCGCAATGCCTATGACCGCAAATATCAGCTGTCTTTTTGCGTAGTAATATCCGTCATTCTCATCTTTAAGTCCCCATGCGAACGATGCCGAGAACATCATGATTATACCGAAAATGAGCAGCACAAGCACAAGTATCAGAAATGGTTTGTCTATACCGCTTCTGATAAATTTCAGATTAAGTTTTTTTCTCGCCTGAGCAACGGGCGGCCTTTTAAGCACAGGTATGTGATTGTCGTACACAAGACCTCCGTCCCTCTCACGCCTTATTCCTCTGTCAGCCAAAATACTGCCTCCTCAATATATATCAAATGACTATCCTGCTTTCGTAAAAAATAAACACAGCCGCACCGATGCAGCCAATTACCTGTACGCCTATATCAGCGCACATTATCTTATAATCTCCCCAGCCGATGTTTTTCAGATGCTCGTGAAGTGACGCACCCTTGAACAGCAGCCTTTTGCTCCTTCGGTAAACTATCCGCTGTATCACAGCGCATATCCCGTCGATAACAGGAGCGAGCAGCGCCAGCAGCACCGCTATGTGAAGTCCTGTAAAAACCATTATGCAGCATATCACCGCACCCGTCAGCAGCGAACCCGATTGTCCCGGATACATCTTTGACGGACTGCAGCACCATATTATCATCGCCGCAAAACTGCCTGCCGCACATACGCATATAAGCTGCGCCGTACTGTGACCTCCCGCAGCCGTAAGACCTCCCGTCAGTCCGGCAGCGCATATGAATGCCGAGATCATGCAAAGTCCGTCTGTACCTGTATCGGTAACTCCGTTAAGGCAGTCATGCTTTTCCATGATATTTATAATAAGCGTCATAAGCAGCGCAGTCAGCGGTATGTAAGCCGCCCCAAGATCTATATATCCCATTCTGAAAGGCAGCAGCACCTCTCTCACCCTGTACCCGAACATATCCAGCAGCACAAGAAAAGCCGCACTTGCCGCAAATTCCGCCGTTATCCTGTATGCAGGCTTCAAGCCTATCCCTCTTGCAGTTTCCCTCTGCATATCCTCATATATGCCCACCGCAAGTATGATGCCGCAGAACATCACCGCGGCGGCAGTCTGTCTGAAAGAGATATCCTCCGAAAAACTTACCCCCACAGACATTCCCAGCAGAAATGTCATAAAAATAAGCACTCCGCCGAATTTCGGCTCTGAGCCGTCCTTTCTGAACCTGTCGCCTATGTATATCTCAAATTTTCCTGTTTTGAGCTTTCTGAAAAGCGGCATAAGAAACCGCCCGAAGATAAAGCCGCAGCCTATCTCCGCAAACAGTATCACCGCCTGTAATTTCCATTCTGAAATTCCCATTATTCAGCAGTGAGGATATTGAATACCTCTTCAAGCTTCATTCCTCTGCTGCCCTTTATCAGCACAGCGTCCCCTGCATTCAGCTTTCCTTTCAGATAAGCCGCAAGCTCTTCCCTGCTGTCAAAATGTCTGGCATTCTCAGCAGCAAAACCCTTGTCGCAAGCGCCCTCGATATAGTGTACGGAATTTTCACCAAAACAAAGTATCTCGTCTGCCTTTGACGAAAGAACATATTCGCCAACCTGCTTGTGATATTTCGCCGAGTTCTTTCCCAGCTCCAGCATATCACCAAGTACGCAGTATCTTTTGCCCTTTGCCTCCGTCTGAGCCAGTACAGAAAGGCTCGCCTTCATTGAGTCAGGCGCAGCGTTGTAACAGTCGAGAATGAAAGTCACTCCCTTATGTTCCCTTACATTCTGCCTCATGCCCTCAGGCTTGAACAGACCGATGCCCTTTATGATATCCTCTGTCGGGATATCGAGAGCGATACCGACGCAGAAAGCCGCAAGAGCGTTCTTTACATTATGCTCTCCAAGGCAGTTTATCCTTGCCGCAAGCTTTTCGCCACCATAATTTATAGTAAAGTTTATGCCGCCGTCAGCAGTAGTTATACCTGTGGCATAAACGTCGCAGTCCTTTTTGGATACTGAATAATAATATACCTTTCTGTCTGAATATACCTCAGCCTTTGCCAGCAGCTTGTCATCTCTGCACAGTATCAGCGGAGCGTCATATTTTGCGCCGTCAAGTATCTCCATTTTCGCCTTGAGTATATTTGCCTGCGAACCGAGGTTTTCAATGTGCGAAACACCGATATTAGTGATAACGCATACGTCAGGCTGACAGCACATGGACATTCTCGATATCTCCCCCTGATGGGACATACCCATTTCAATCACCGCCGCAGTGTGCGTCCTGTCCAGACCGAACAGTGTTTTCGGCATACCTATCTCGTTGTTGAGATTGCCCTGTGTTTTAAGTGTGTTGTACTTCTGCGATACCACCAGCGCTATCATATCCTTTGTGGTAGTCTTTCCGACGCTTCCCGTCACTCCCACAACAGGTATATCGAACCTGCTTCTGTAATAGCCTGCGATATCCAGCAAAGCCTGCGCAGTGGAATCAACTATAACGCATCTTGCTCCCTCCACAGCACGTTCAGTCACCACCGCAGCAGCGCCCATTTCCATAGCCTTTGCCGCAAAATCATGACCGTCAAATCTCTCGCCCTTCAGAGCGATGAAAAGAGAATTTTTCTCAATAGTTCTCGTATCGGTGGAAATCCCCGAAATTTCAATATCGGCAGGATAACCGAAGCTGCCGTGACAAGCCCCGATGATCTCAGATAAATTCAGTTTTTCCATTTTAGTCCACGCCTTTCCGATGTTTTGTTTCTTTCTTTTTATTCTTTATTTGCCGTTACTTATCCAGCTCAGCCAGAGCCTCCGCAACGACCTCTCTCTCGTCAAAATGTATCTTTACGCCCCCTGCAAGTATCTGATAGTCCTCGTGACCTTTTCCTGCAAGAACGATTATGTCATTTTTCTCTGCATTATGTACAGCCCAGTGTATCGCCTCACGTCTGTCAGGGATAGTTATGTAAGGCGTATCCTTGCCCTTCAATCCCTCCAGAACGTCCTTTATTATCTCGTTAGGATCTTCATTTCTCGGATTATCCGAAGTAACGATAAGGAAATCAGCATGATCTGCCGCAGCCGCAGCCATAGGCGCACGCTTTGTGCGGTCCCTGTTTCCGCCGCAGCCGAAAAGACACTTTACCTTGCCCTTTGCGCTGTCCTTTATAGCCGTAAGCACATTCACAAGTGCGTCAGGTGTGTGGGCATAGTCGCATATAACAGTAAAATCTCTTCCTGTCGGGACTATCTCCGCTCTTCCCCTTACTCCGTGGATATCCTCGAAAGCCTTTATGGTCTTGTCAACGCTGAATCCCAGTATCTCGCAGCAGGCAATTACCGCCAGCGAGTTTGAAACGTTGAAAAGTCCCGGCATAGCGAATGAAACATTGTGCTTGCTCTTTCCGTCAGAGAAAACATACTTTACGCCGCTTGCCGAAAGAAGAACATCGTCCCCTCTGAAATCAGCCTTGCCGTTTACCGAATATGTCTTTACAGGACAGCTTACCTCAGCCGCATATCTTCTTCCGTAAGCGTCATCAATATTGATTATCGCATTGTCCGATATGCCGAAAAGCAGCTTTTTAGCCTGATAGTAGTTCTCCATAGTACCATGTACATCGAGATGATCCTGCGTCAGATTAGTGAACACGCCTACCTTGTAACGGCAGCCTGCAACTCTCCTCTGCTCCAATCCCTGTGAAGAAACCTCCATTACAACATAGTCGCACTTTTCGTCTGCCATTTTTCTGAACAGCTCAAAAAGGTCATACGGCTCAGGAGTAGTTCTCGCCGTAGGATAAACATCGTCGCCTATCTCGTTCTGACAAGTGCCTATAAGTCCTACCTTGCAGCCGAACTGCGACAGGACTTTCTTTATAACAGTAGTGATAGTAGTCTTTCCGTTAGTACCTGTTACACCTATAAGAGTAAGCTCTCTCTCAGGGTGACCGAACCATGCTGCACACAGCAGCGGGAAAGCTGCCCTTGTGTCATCAACGATTATCTGTCTTTCGATACCAAGATCTCTTTCAGTAACGACTACCGCAAAGCCCTTTTCAAGCATCTTTTCCGCAGCGTCGTGACCGTCGAAAGTCTTTCCCTTTATGCATACGAACATTCCGCCTGCCGGCAGCTCTGTTCTTGTGTCGCTTGTAACTCCCGTGATCTCCATATCGGGCAGCTTTGTTTCAGCTACGTCCTTTATAAGTTCATATAATTTCATAGTAAATCATCATCCTCTTGTTTTTTCGGCTTTGTCGGCACATCACTGTGAACCGACAGTCGTTGTTGAGAAAGTCACCGTTACCGATGTTCCCATAGGTACGCTCGTTCCCTGTGCATAAGACTGATCGTTCTGAGCCACCGCATTCTCTTCCTCCGAGCCTGCGCCCTCAGCCGTCAGATTAAGTCCGTACATTTTAAGCGTTTCCTTAGCCTGCTGCTTTGTAAGTCCCTGCAGCGAAGGAACTGTTACCTTTTCGATAGCCGTCTGTTCGTCTGTGTAAAGTACGACCGAACCGCCCTTTTCGATCTTCACCGCTGACGGCACCTGTCTGAGAACTGTGTCGCCCTCGCCCTTTATCTTGACTTCAAGACCAAGATCTTCAAGAGTTTTCTCAGCCTCCGTCACGCTGTAATACTGAAGACTAGGAACAGTAACGCTTATAGTTTCAAGCTCTTCTTCTGTGTATTCAGGGAAATATCCCATGTAAGGCAGAACGTCTGAAAGCACCTCTGTGCATATCGGCGCAGCTACCTGGCTTCCGTAATACTTCTCGCCTGTCGGGTGGTCTACCATAACAAGCATTATTATCTCAGGATCGTCCGCAGGAGCAAAAGCGCAGTATGACGAAACATATGTATCGCCCTCTGAATTTTCGTCCAGTTTCTGTGATGTACCCGACTTACCGCCTATCCTGTAACCCTGAATATAGCAGTTCGAGCCGGGCTGACCTTCAACAACGCCTTCGAGTATCTCTCTCATAGCCGCTGAAGTCTCCTCCGAGATGACCTGTCTTTTTACAACAGTTTCGTTTTTCTTAACAACATTTCCGTTCGAGTCAGATATAGTGCTTACCACCTGCGGAGTAACAACATATCCGCCGTTTACCGCTGCGGAAACAGCTGTTATCATCTGTATCGGCGTTACCTTGTTTGTCTGACCGAAAGCAGATGTTGCAAGTTCGACATTTCCCATTCTCGAAAGCGGCATACTTATGGAGTTTACCTCGCCCGGCAGATCTATTCCTGTCAGTTCAGCATAGCCGAATCCGTCAAAATACTTTCTGAAATTCTCCGCACCCAGTTTAAGGCCTATCTGTACAAAAGCAGGGTTGCAGGAGTTCAGCATAGCCGTCGCAAGATTCTGTGAACCGTGGTCATTTGTTGACCAGCATGATATCGTTCTGTCCTCTACCTGTATCTGTGTGTTGCAGGTAAAAGTATCATTAAGGCTTATTGCCTTTTCCTCCAGTGCAGACGCACCGGTGATTATCTTGAATACCGAACCCGGGAAGTAAAGCTCTGAGATCGCCTTGTTCTTCCACTGAGTAGACCATGCGTCCAGCTGCTTTTCGCTGTATTCCACACTTGAATCATCAAGTCCCGCAAGTTCCGCAGCCACAGCCGAATCAGATATCTGTGCAGGATCATTCGGATCATAACTGTAAGCCGTAGCCATAGCGTATATCTGACCAGTCTTAGGGTTCATTATGATTCCGCACATACGGTCTGTCGGCTTGTTTTCCTCGTAAGCCTTTTCAAGTGCCTTTTCCAGCTTGTACTGGATATTTATATCTATGTTCAGATTAAGATCGTTTCCGTCCTGAGCGTCATAGCTCTGCTTGTATCTGTACGGTATCTCATTTCCTGCGTTATCCGTCGCCGTAACAGTTCTTCCGTCAACGCCCGAAAGATAATCGTCATAGTAAGCCTCAAGTCCGTAAATTCCGTTGCCGTCATAATCCGTATGACCAAGAACGTTCGCCGCAAGTGAATTCTGCGGATAAACTCTCTTTGTGGTCGGCTCTCCTCTTATTCCGTCTACCGAAAGCTCAGTAAGCTTATCCTCTATCTCGTCTTTAAGAGTCTTTTCTACCTCTTTTTTCAGTATGACATAAGATGTATCCGTCCTCGTCAGCTTTTCCCTGACTGTCGATGTGTCCAGTTCCAGTTTCAACGCAAGGAACTCCACCAGTTCGTCAAGTGTCTGATCGCTGTTGAGTGCGCTGTCCAGCTGAGCCTGATACTTCTTTACCTTTGCCTCATCGTCGCTGTTGTCCTTTATCGCACCCTTTAATTCCTCTATCCACGCATTTCTTTCCTTAAGCTGTGTCGCCAGCATGGACGGATCGCAATATATGGTGTAAACAGTGGCGCTCTGCGCCATAACATTTCCGTTGGAATCATATATAGTTCCTCTCGAAGCCTCCACCACCGTAGATTTCAGCTGCTGAGCATTGGCGAGCGAGCGCCACTTGTCGCCCTCTTTTATGGAAACCTTGTATATTCCCCAGATCATATATATAAGCAGCACAAGAACAGGCAAGCAAAGCCAGAAGTTCAGTCTTTTTTTCATCTTGTTGCTGGGCATATCTGTCATAAATAATCTCCTTATCTGTTTTATCCATTTAAAGAAAACCACCGCAGAGGAATTTTTACAAAGCAAGAAAATGCAATATCCTGCCGCATAATGTAAAATCTCCGCCGATCTCACCTGCAAAATAATAGAACAAGAAAGCTAAGCACAAATTCTTGTCCCTAACTTTCCCTTACAATTCTATTGCACTAAAGTCCGATATATTCCATAGCGGAAACGAACCAGTTCTTTATTTTCACAAAGATGTTCGAGCTGTCGTCCTTCTTTATCTCCGCCACGGATTCATTCTCGACCTCAACATACTCTATCTGTGACTTATCCAGTTTCTGAAGTCCCAGTGAGTTCTCTGCGTATTCCTCGACCTTAGTCATATTTGTTTTCTGAGCAAGCTCCGACTGCAAGCTTACGTTTTCGTTCTGAAGCTGTGAAAGCTGTGTTTCAAGCTCCGCTCTCTGTGTGTAAAGGCTCGATATCTCTACCTTGCCGAATATCATAGCCGCCATAAGTGCGAGAACGACAACAGCAAGAAAGCTCCAGCCTGCAACAGATCTTCTGCTGACAGCCGCAAGGGGATTTGCCTTGTGTTTTATTTTTCTTTCTGCTGCGAGTTCTTCCTGCTCATCATTTCGCAGGTCAAACGCCAAATTATGCGACTTTGCCATTAGTAAACACCTCTGTAAATTTCAACGATCCATTCCAAAATTAAATTCTGTATTTTTTACACTTTGATTGCTGTTTCTTTTTCTCTATATCTTTTTATCTTTATCTGTATATTTCTGTCTTTTATTTTATCTTTTCTATAATGCGAAGCTTTGCGCTCCTGCTCCTATTGTTTGCAGCAAGCTCTTCTTCACCAGCCTCGATAGGCTTTCTGTTCACAAGCTTTCCCCTCGGTGTCTGACCGCATATGCAAACAGGAAAATCAGGCGGACATATGCAACCCCTGCAAAACGTCTGAAATCTCTGCTTTACCAGTCTGTCCTCCAACGAATGGAAAGTGATGATGCAAAGCCTTCCGCCCACATTCAGCAGGTCAAAAGCCTTGTCCAGCGCCACACTGAGATGTTCAAGTTCGCTGTTTACCTCTATCCTTATCGCCTGAAAAGTTTTCTTGCAGGGATTTTTCTCTCGCCTTGCTTTCTGCGGAACAGCCGACCTTATTATCTCGGCAAGCTCCAGAGTAGTTTCGATAGGCTTTTCATCTCTCGCCTTAACTATCTTCTGCGCAATGCTCCTTGCAAACTTCTCTTCGCCGTACTCAAAAATTATCCTCGACAGCGACTGATAATCGTATCCGTTGACAACATCTCTCGCCGATAACCCCTCGCCGCTCATTCTCATATCCAGTGGAGCGTCATTGTGATAGGAAAATCCTCTCTCCGCATTGTCCAGCTGATAAGAAGATACTCCCAAGTCAAGCAGTATGCCGTCTGCGCCTTTCAAGCCAAGTCCCGCAAATATCTCGTCTATCTCAGAATAGTTTCCTCTTACCACCTGTGCAGGAAGTCCCTCTAACCTCTTCGCAGCCACCGCCACAGCCTCAGGATCTCTGTCCACAGCAATAAGCTTTCCGCCTTTCTGAGCGTCGAGCCTTTTTGCGATCTCACGGGAATGTCCCGCACCGCCTGCCGTACCGTCGCAGTAAATGCCGTCCGGTTTTATCGCAAGCCCCTCTATACATTCGTCAAGAAGGACTGAAACGTGCTTAAATTCCATCAGAAATCAAGTCCCTCCAACGCTTCCATAAGCTCATCGTCATCGACTTCTTCGTTAAAGCTCTCCCAACGCTGCTTGTCCCATATCTCGCATCTGTTGAGAACGCCCACAACAACGACTTCCTTTTCAAGTCCCGCTACCTTTCTCAGCGGCGCAGAAATAAGTATTCTTCCCTGCTTGTCCGCCTCGACCTCGTTAGCGAATGCAGTAAAGCTTCTCTGAAACTTTCTTGCCTTCACCAGCGGCAGCGAATTGAGTTTGTCCGATTTCGCCTTGAATTCCTCCAGCGAGTAAACGAACAAACAGCCGTCGATACCCTTTGTTACAATGAATCGTTCGCCGATTATCTCCCTCAGCTTTGCAGGGAAAGACATTCTGCCCTTTGCGTCCATAGTCTGATTATATGTACCCATCAGCGTATTTTCCAGCACAACGATCCACCCCTCTCTGATACCGACTTTTGGGATAAAGCTGCATTTTTGTGGCCATTCTCACCACAAAATCGCACTTTTTACCACCGTACAATAATTATACACTATATAAATAAAAATTGCAACTGTAATTTTTCCCAAAGTATGAACAGAAGAGGGATTTTTATTGTACTATTGCGGGGTGTCAGGCAACTTTTGGGCGAATTTTGTAACTAATTTTACAGTGCTTGTAACTTTATTGTAATTTGTAAATTTTTCATTAATTTTCACAACCACAATATCTAGTAACTTCCGCCGCCTTAAAAAAGAATATACAGATACGATTTAAGTCATATTTTTAACCAACTTATTGCCATTTTCTTTTAAAACCTCCGACCGCAAAGCCGTCCGTTCCCTTTATTAATATTATTGTAGCACAACCTGTGGTATTCGTCAATAGCGATTTTGAAAAAATAACACCAAATACAGAATAGTGATAAATTTTCTGTCTTACCCTGCCGCACCATGTCTTACCCTCTTAAATTGTGTCTTATCAGGTTAATAAATAGTTACACAAATTATAAGTTAAATAAAATAATTATTACAATTTTACACAGCCTTTAAAATCCTGCGAAAATTTCCGTCTTTGCGCCGTGAAACTTTTCTTTCCCCCTCTCTGACCCATAATAAATGCATTATCCGACCTTCCTCCTCCTCCCCTATTGTGATTTTGCACAAAAAGAGAACGACCGTCCGAGCCTGTGTACCCGAACGGTCGTTTTATATTCGCATTAATGTCTTTATTTGCAGTAGCTGTCAATATATCTGTCTATGCAGTTTACAATAGTTTCTCTTGCTTCCTCGTTGCCCTTTACATCATCAATGACCGTATCCTTATGCTCAAGAGCCTTGTATACAGTAAAGAAGTGTGACATCTCGTCAAAAATGTGCTTAGGCAGTTCGCTTATATCCTTGTATACATTGTATGTAGGATCATTGAACGGTATGCAGATTATCTTCTCGTCAGCCGCTCCGTTATCCATCATCATTATCATACCGATCGGATAACATTCAACCAGTGACAGCGGTTCAAGTGTTTCAGAGCAAAGCACCAACACGTCCAGCGGGTCGCCGTCCTCTGCATATGTTCTCGGAATAAAGCCATAGTTTGCAGGATAATGTGTTGAAGTATAAAGTATTCTGTCCATTCTGAGCAGTCCCGTTGCCTTGTCAAGCTCATACTTTACCTTTGAGCCTTTCGGTATCTCTATGACCGCCGTAAATCTGTCCTTTGAAATTGCCTTAGGTGAAATATCATGCCATATGTTCATCTAAATTCCTCCGTTCTATATTATAAATATAATAAATATAAATATCGTAAATATTTTCAGACGCTCTCCGCATTGTACATTCCCGCCTGTTTCAGATTGTCGGGTATGTCAAAAACTGTTTCGCCCTCTATCTCGACTACCGAAAGACTACCCTGATTTTCCTCGCTGAGCAGTTCCCATATCGAGTCGGGCTTGTCCGTCTTTACCGCCCCCACAGATGCAAGCAGCTTTTCCATAGCCGCAGTACGCTTTGTGTAAATGGAAAATTCCTGATAATCGGTAAAATAGATCTCCTCATCAGTCTTGTTCGAGCCAAAACCGAACCTTGCCGCCCCGTCATTGACCAGCAGTTCGCCGTAACGTTTCATAATCGCCTCAGCCACCGCCTTTGTGCAGTTGTCAAGGTAATAAAGGCTGTACTTTCCGTCGCCCTCCATATCCTCAGGCAGTTCAAGGAAGAAGAACACAGGCTCAGCTATCATTTTTATAAATCCCCTTGCGCAGTCAGCAATAGCGTCAGCACTCAGCAGACCTTCCGCCCCCTGTTCAAGGAGTCTGTAACTGCTTTTCAATCCCTCTGTACCCTCAGCGTAAACGCCCTGACAGAGTGAAAACTCTTTTCCCATATATGTCACCATATTCCTTCCATACGATGTTATAAGTATTATACCCTATATTTAAAGAAATTTCAAGTGATAATTGAAAACATTCAGCATACTTATATGCCTGCACCAGCCTTAAAAAGCCGTATCATATCCAATAATGACCGACAAAGCCGCCCCGACATTAACGTCAGAACGGCTTTGCAATAAGTATTTTATTTAGTAAAGACTATTCCCTGTTTTGATTGCTGTACCTTGACATCTGTTCCGCCTGATTGCGCAAACGTTCATTTTCATAAACATCGATCTGTTCCATTACTGTATTTTTAAATGCGTCACCCGATAAAATATAATCAAAAACATAATTGCCGGAAGATGTTGAAACTGTTATTTTTGAATATCCGAATATTTTTCCGAATAATCCCTGATCTACTGAAACATTATTGATCTTGTTAAGTGGTGAATCCATAGACTTAGTGTTGATTATACCTATCTTGCCTATAAGTTTCTTGCTGCTGAGCGCCAGCTCGGTGTGCGTGATCTTCAGTACCGTTACGATAATAATAGCCAATGCGATCACGATACATACAATGGTTATGAGTTCCCCAACTCCAAGAAAATAAAGTGCGCTTTTCGCATACGCCGCCACGATAAAAAGTATCACGCTTTCTATCACCTTTGGAAGAATTGCAAGCCAGCTTGTATGAGCCTGCAATATTACTGTGTCACCTTTTGATAAATTTTTCTCCGCATAAGACATATAAATACCTCCAATAATACAATTAATACTACATAATTGCTGTATTAATTGTATTATAACATCAGTTATGTTGTTTGTCAATACCACAAATATGTTGTATCATTATTTTGTGAATAATAACGAAAATGAGGAAAGCGTATGAAAGATAATCTGTATTTATATCCAAATCTAGTAAGTGTACGAAAAAAATGTATGACTCAGAATGAACTTGCATCTATGATCGGTATTTCACAGCAGGAGATAAGCCGATATGAAAGTGGTGAAGTAAAAGCACCAATTAATTATATCTGCGATCTTGCCGATTGCTGCAAAGTCAGCGTAGACTATATTCTTGGACGTGACCCCCTGAATTCTGCCGATACACACAAAGATGATGATAAAGAAACCCTGCTTAAACTTTATAATAAGCTTTCAGATGTAAATAAAATCAAAATATTAGAACGCATGGAAACTCTTTTAGAGATACAGAGCAAAAAATAACTCTCCCTGTTAAAACAAGAAGAGTTATTTTTTATTTATTTTATACTTTATACTCAACTCACATCTTAGCCAGCTTAGCGAACTCGCTCTTGAGTGCAGGGTATATCTCCCTGTAAAGCTGATAATACTTTTCATACTCAGGAACGTTCTCTTCATTCGGCTGCTGTATCTTATCCGTCTTTACTACCGCAGCGCAAGCCTCAGGAACAGATGAATATATTCCCGCTCCAACAGATGCCAGAAGTGCAACGCCCAGTGCAGGTCCTTCCTTTGAAGATGCCGTCTTTACAGGGCAGTTGTAAAGGTCTGCAAGCATTGATCTCCACAGCGGTGAACTTCCTCCGCCGCCGCAAGCCATCATATCCGAAACATTTATATCCATTTCTCTGAATACCTCAACGCAGTCCCTCAGAGAATATGAAACACCCTCCATTACCGCTCTGAGCATCTCTCTCTTTGTGTGCATAGCTGAAAGTCCGAAGAAAACTCCTCTTGCGTCTGGGTCAAGATGCGGTGTTCTCTCGCCCATAAGATAAGGCAGATAAAGCAGTCTGTTTGCTCCCACAGGAACTTTTTCAGCCTCCTTATCCATAAGATAATATTCGTCAACGCCCATATACTTTGCAGTTTCCTTTTCAGCATTGCAGAAATTATCTCTGAACCATTTGAGTGAAAGTCCTGCGCCCTGTGTAACGCCCATAACGTGCCAACTGTTCGGTACAGCTGCACAGCAGGTGTGAACTCTTCCCTTAGGGTCGATAGAAATGTTTGAAGTGTGTGCAAAAACAACTCCCGAAGTGCCGATAGTCGTGAACGCCTTTCCGTCAACAGCAACACCTGTTCCCACAGCAGCCGCCGCATTGTCGCCTGCGCCGCCCACAACGATAGTACCTGCTTTAAGACCTGTCTTTTCAGCCATAGCTGCACTGACCTGTCCTGTTACCTCACATGACTCATATACCTTGCCCAGCATAGACATATCAATGTCAAGCGCCTCGCAAACTTCCTTTGACCAGCAGCGGTTAGGAACGTCCAGCAGCTGCATACCGCTTGCGTCCGAAACCTCAGTAGCGAACTCACCTGTAAGAATATATCTCAGATAGTCCTTAGGCAGCAGGATATGTCTGCACTTTTCATATATCTCAGGCTCGTTGTTCTTTACCCAAAGTATCTTTGCAGCAGTCCAGCCTGTAAGAGCAGGATTCGCCGTGATCTCGATAAGCTTTTCTCTTCCCAGCTTCTGATCCATCTCCTCGACCTCAGCAGCCGTTCTCTGATCGCACCATATGATAGATCTTCTCAGAACATTTCCGTCACCGTCCAGCATAACAAGACCGTGCATCTGACCTGAGATACCGACACCCTTTACATCGTCCTTAGAAACTCCGCTCTTAGCCATGACCGCCTTGATAGTTTCGATCATCGCATTAGCCCAGTCCGCAGGCTCCTGCTCCGCATAGCCGTTCTTAGGCTGATACATAGGATATTCGATAGTCACAGAAGAAATGACCGTACCCTTTTCATCGAAAAGGACAGTTTTAGTACCGCTTGTTCCGCAGTCAACACCGATTACATAAGCCATATTTTTAACTCCTTTATTTCAATATAAAAACGATTACATTTATTATACAATATTTCCGTCCGAATTTCAAGTACCTTTCCGCTTTTTTATAAAAGAAAGTCCGAAAGAGAATTGTCATTTCCCCTTTCAGACTTGTGATTTGCCTTTTGCCGCAAAAAAGCTTAAAATTGCGGCATTTTATTCGTAGTCGATCCTTTCAATTTTTAGCTGTAATCAACCATTCCACCACAGGCAAACTTAAGACCTCACCTCTCAATTAAAATCCGCCATAGTGCTTTAAAGTCTTTGCTGCTATTTCCGAACCTACTTTCATAGCTTTTACTATATCATTTTCAAGAATGTATGAGCAAACAAAACCTGCATGATAGCTGTCACCGCACCCTGTTGTATCGACTATCGTATCAACCTTTTCAGCCTGCACTTTAAATTCATTTCCCTTATAATAAGTAACACTTCCCTTTTCTGCAAGAGATATGTTGAACAGACAGCTGTACTTATCCGATAATTCTCTGAATTTAGGCAGCAGTTCTTCTGAGCCGCTTATCATAAAGAAATCAATATATGGTGCAAGCCGTTCCATAACGTCAAGATCTCTGTATACATCAAAATCTACCGCAAGCTTAAATCCAAAGGATTTTTTCAGTTCAACCACCTGATAAAAGCAGGAAGCCCAGAAATGAATAAAAACTACATCTGACTCAGATAATATTCTGATCTCGGTATCATTCAATATAATATCATCAAGTATTTTGCCGTTCCATGAATCTTCTTTGTAATACCTGTCACCATCAGACGTAAGATAAGTCATATTATTTGCAGTCTGATATCTTTCATCGATCCGAATAAATTCTTTATCAATATCAAGATCTGATATTGAATCCATTATTACCTCTGCATACCTGTCCTTCCCAATAATACCGAGAAGCGTAACATCAATGTCCTTAAAGCATGATGCATGAGCCGCAAAATTCAACGCTTCTCCTCCCGGTCTGATTATGTCTGTACCGTCAAAAACATCAGCACAAATACACGGAAGCGCAGTAAGTTTGACTTTTTCCATTATATTACCTCACAACTCCTTATCTCTCATTATCCCCATTATACCCCCGCACACCCAGCCTGTCAACCGACCTCCTGCATATATGCATATCCTGCATAAAAAAGCCACAGCACCTCCGAAACGGAATTGCTGTGACTGAAACTACTGTATGCGTGAAAACTTCCTACGCCTCCGCCTTTTCCAGCAGGAAATATTCCTCCCTGCCGCTGTTGACGAACTCTTTTATCTTCCAGCCGCTGTTTAGCAGCATATTCATCTTCTCTATGCGCTGAAATCTGTCCGTTGTCGGAATACTGGCATCTCCGTTTTCATTTCCCTTTGAGATATAAAAAATCTTTTCCATATCCTTTTTTCTCTCTTCTTTCCCATTGCTGATAGTATAAATTTTATATTATATATCAATTATACAATACCCTCAGAGGAAATTCAATGACGCTTTGGAAAATTAACTTTGTTCTAACTCTTTTTATGTTTAATGAATTAAGCTAAATACTCTGTCCCGTGAACTGAAATATTTTCTGAAATTACTTTCTCTTTTTGGCTAATATCGCTACCACAGCCACTACGACCACAACTCCCCCTGCAATGCATACATAAAGCGATGCATTCGGGTCATCATGCCTTGCCGATACCTTTGAACCGCTGACCGAGCTTACCTCATTCGCCGCCGCTTCCGTAACATTCGTGCCGTTAGTATCGTTCTGAGCCGTTATCTGTACTCCGCCCACATTTCCCTCAGCGTCGTTCACCACCTGAGCGGAGCATACCCCCGCCATACAGCATACCGCAGCCGCAGCAGCGCATATGCCCGCAGAAATTCTTTTAAATCTCATATATAAAATATATCCACGCACCGGCTCAGCCATATCCGAGTGTGCATGGAGATCCTCCGTTTCAGATTTTATAAGCCGTCAGAACGACGGCTTTCCCTATTGTTAATTATACACTTTTTCACAGTCTGCCGCAAGTCATATTCTTCACAAAATTTGCATACCGCCTCACAGCATATTATACAACAGCACCGTCCCTTGTACCGCCGTAATTGTTAAAAAAGATAATAAAAAACAACTTTCTAACACCTCATACCGTCCATATCTATGCATAATTTGTTTTCCCTATCCGTTTTTATATTATTGTATGTCCTTTCTATATATTCCATTGTCCGCACTTTACCTGCCCATTGCCGCCGCCCTCCTCGGTTGACTAAAATATGAAGATATGCTATACTGTTATAATAGCTTTAATGATAATATTTTAATGCAGAACGGAGTATGTATTATGTCAGATATAAAAAATCCAAGTGAAAATAATGAAACCAAAGAGGGAAATGTCCTTGCAGGCTTTGTCCTCTATAAAGATGCAAATATGGATTGGGCAAGATTTAAAAAGTCCCTCCGTGAGGACTGGAATATCGTCTGCGATGACGAAGTAAAGGATAACGCTATCGTGTTCAGAGTCGGCGATATGGTCGTTGCCTGCTCCCTTATGCCTAACCCTGTACCAAATAAAGAGGCTGAGGAGTCCGCAAAGAACAATATCCTCTGGAAAGACGGCGTTAAAGCCGTTTCCGCTCATCAGGCACACGTTATGCTCGCCGTAATGAATAAGTTTGACCCACTCGAACAGGCTCTCCTCTTTGCTAAGGTGGCATACAGCCTGCTCAAACTCAATAATTCTATCGGCATCTATAAAAATCCTACCGTCTATGAAAGAGATTTCTACCTCGGCTTTGCCGAAACTATCAAGGACGGCGAATATCCTATGCCTATCCTCATCTATGCAGGTATGTACCTCGCAAAATCAGGTATCTGCGCATTCACTTCCGGTATGAGATTTTTCGGCAAGGAAGAGCTGGAGATAATCGACAGCAGCAAACAGCCTAACGAGGTAATAAGCTTTCTCTACTCTATCTCCGAGTATGTCCTCTCCGAAAATGCCGTGCTTCAGGACGGCGAAACTATCGGTTTTACCGAGGATCAGAAACTCCCTATCAAAGTCAGCGCAGGTGTAAGCGTACCCGGTACTACTATAAAGATAGGCTACTGATCTTTCAAAGGCAGGTAAGATAAAATGTGCAATAAATGCGATATATTCGATAAAAAGCAGGAAAAATCCGCCCTTGCAAGAGAGTATTTCTTTAAAGGCTATAACTGCTCCCAGTCCGTCGCCGCCGCATGGTGTGACGAAATGGGGCTTGACCTTAAAACTGTCCTTAAAATCTCCAGCGGATTCGGCGCAGGCATCGGCAGAATGAGAGAGGTCTGCGGTGCTTTTTCGGGAGCTGTCATGGTGCTTGGTATGCTCTACGGAAATATAAACGGCTCTGACCCCAAAGCTAAGGGCGAAAACTATGCCCTCGTCCAGCGTTTTGCAAGGCGTTTCAAAGAGGAAAATAATTTCGACTCCATAATCTGCCGTGAAATGCTCGGACTGAGCGGTCCTGATAAGCCTATGCCCGAAAAGCGTACAAACGAATACTATAAAAAACGTCCCTGCCCCGACCTTATCGCAATGTCGTCCGGTCTGCTATGCGAATTTGTGTACGCAGATAAAAACAGCACAGCAAAACAGGACTAAAGGACTAAAATAACAAAGGATACATATAATGAGTTTTACAGATTTCAAAGGCGCAGTTTTCGACTTCGACGGCACTCTTGTCGAGTCGAATTATGTGTGGAGCGAGATAGACAAAAAGTTTCTCGGCAAGCGTGGCATAGCTGTCCCTGCCGACTACTTCAAAGCCGTTTCCGCCATGAACTACCGTGCCGCCGCCGTTTATACCAACCGGCGTTTCTCACTCAATGAGAATATAGAGGATATAATGCAGGAATGGGTCGATATGGCTGAGTATGAGTATGCAAACAACGTTCAGCTCGTCAGCGGAGCGGATAAATACTTGAAACTTCTTAAAAGCAAAGGTATAAAAATATGCCTTGCCACCGCCTCTTCAAAAGAACTTTACGAACCCGTTCTTAAACATCATGGCATATATGAGCTTTTTGACGCTTTCACCACCACTTCCGAAGTTGAAAGAGGGAAAGGCTTTCCCGATGTCTATGAGCTTGCGGCAAAGAAAATATCCCTCCCGCCCAAAGACTGCGCAGTCTTTGAAGATATAATCGAAGGCATAAGAGGTGCAAAAGCAGGCAGCTTTACAGCCGTCGCCTGCCTTAACAGCCATTATATAGCCGACTGGCAGCAGCTTAAAGCAGAGTCGGATAAATTTTTCTCAGATTATAGCGAACTCATGTAATTTTTAGGCAATGTAATTTCAAAATGGTATTGCCTTGTACAAAACTGTCGGTGTATTTCATCGGCAGTTTTGTTATATGTGACGAAATTTTGCATATTCGGTAAAAAAATATCTTCTCCGCTTGCAAAAAACGATCAAGTGTGCTATAATCACTTTAGTGATTTAAAGCTGACAAGATTTAAAGCTTGCAAGCTTTAAATCGAAAGTAATATGGAATGGAGAATGAATGATGAAAGAAATTTCTAACCTTATGAACTACCGCTCAGGCGTAAAGGTAATAGACGCAACACTTCGTGACGGAGGTCTTGTTAATGACTTCTATTTTTCCGATGAGTTCGTTCACGACCTCTACCTCGCTAATATCAAAGCAGGCGTTGATTATATGGAGTTCGGCTATAAGGCTGATAAGGAAATGTTCGATGTAAATAAATTCGGCAAGTGGAAGTTCTGTAACGATGATGATATCAGAGCCGTTGTCGGCGATAATAATACCGACCTCAAGCTTGCTGTTATGGCTGACGTAGGAAGATGCAACTATAAGGACGATATTCAGGAAAAGAGCAACAGCCCTGTTGACCTTATCCGTGTTGCAACATACCTCAACACTATCCCTTCCGCAGTGGATATGATCGAGGATGCAAAGAAAAAGGGCTATGAAGTAAGCTGCAACATTATGGCTATCTCAAATGCCCAGAGCGACGACCTCAAAGTTGCCCTTGATATCCTTGGAAAGTCACCTGTTGACGTTCTCTATATCGTAGACAGCTACGGCGCACTCTACCCTGAGCAGATCGCAAGGATCGCAGATACATATATGGAGGCTGCCGAAAAGTACGGCAAGAAGATCGGTATCCACGCTCATAACAATCAGCAGCTCGCTTTCGCCAACACTATCGAGGCAGTAGGCGACGGAGTTGACTGGCTGGACGCTACCTATGCCGAAATGGGCAGAGGTGCAGGCAACTGCGCTATGGAGCTTCTCTTAGGCTTCCTGAGAAATCCTAAGTACAATACATACCCTGTAATAAAGTTCATCGAAGACCATATGAGAAAGCTGAAAGCTGACGGTATTGTATGGGGTTACGATCTCCAGTACCTTATGACAGGACTTCTCAACCAGCACCCAAGAACAGCTATCGCCTTCACAAAGGAGAACAGAAAGGATTACACTGAGTTCTATAAAGAAGTCGTAGCAATGGACTAATCAAACTAGTCAAACAAATCAAGTCATTTCAATGCAAATTTCTTATAAATTTCTTTCCCCGACGGCGGACAAAATGTCCGCCGTCATTCTTTTATCTTAATATAGCAAAAAACGGCTGCCGTGATCTCTCACCGCAGCCGTTCATTATTTATGTTCTTAAATTATTTGCCGAAGTATCTGTCGTACATACCCTTGAAAGCGCAGCCGTGTCTTGCCTCGTCCTTTGCCATCTCGTGTACTGTATCGTGGATAGCGTCATAGCCAAGCTCCTTTGCTCTCTTTGCAAGTACGAGCTTACCCTCGCAAGCGCCGTTCTCAGCCATGTATCTCAGCTCAAGATTCTTCTTTGTTGAAGGTGTTACTACCTCGCCGAGAAGTTCAGCGAACTTTGCAGCGTGCTCAGCCTCTTCATAAGCTGCCTTTTCGTAGTAAAGACCTACCTCAGGATAACCCTCTCTGTATGCAACTCTTGCCATTGCAAGGTACATACCAACTTCTGAACATTCGCCGTTGAAATTATCTCTCAGACCCTGAACAACTTCCTCGTCCAGTCCCTGTGCAGAACCTACCTTATGCTCGTCTGCCCATGTGATCTGCTCGTCCTCTACCTTGTTGAACTTTGAAGCGGGAACGCCGCACTGTGGACATTTCTCAGGAGCTGTTTCGCCTTCATAAATATAACCGCATACTGAACATACAAACTTTGACATAATTTTTGTCCTCCTTGTTATCATTTTTTGTTTTTAGATTTTGATTGTTTTCATTAATTCTTTCAGCGCCGTTTCCTTTGCTGTGATTAAAGTATACCACAAAGGTATACATTTGTCAATACCTTTACGGCATACAAACTATTAAAATCTCGCCGCCTGTTTTTGTATACTTTGACTAACTTTAGATAATGCCGCTGACCGCTGCAAAAGCCTATGCATAAGCAAGGGCGACCTATGGCCGCCCGTTTGCTGATATTTTTACTTTTTCGATTCTTTCGATTTTTCCGATTTAAGCACCCCTGCACCGCTCCATACAAGACCGAGCATGATGTAAAGATAAAGAGTCGAGTTCACCCATGAGGTGTTGAAGAAAGCCTGTATAAGGTAGCAAAGCACAGCCGCCGATGCCGCACAGACCGTCCAGTCCGTTTCGCCGCCGATAAAACGCTTTATGCCCTTTGCCATTTTCACAACGCTCACCAGCAGGAAAATGCCGTATGCTATCAGACAAGGTATTCCTCTCGATGCCGCAAGGTCAACATATTCATTGTAAAATCTGTCTGTGATAGTTCCGCAGGCTGAGTATTCATAAGACAGATTGTCAGGACCTGTTCCAAGCATAGGATTTTGCTGTGCAACATACATTCCGTCATCACGAAGATATGTGTAAATGTCCTTTTCAGTGTCTTCACTGTCCTCACGACCAAGATATGTTATCGAACGCATTACAAAGCCGTCTGTGAAGATAACCTGCTCATCTCTGAAGTCAGCCGCACCTGTACCGAAAAGTATACCGCCGCAAGCGCCCGATACAGCCATTATGATAACTGCAAAAATAACAGCCGATCTTTCCTTTTTCTTTACCGCACCTATGACCGCAAGCACAAGTACGATAACAGCCGCCGCAATGATGCCTATTACCGCAGGCTTTACCCTTGTAAGGCAAGCCGCCGCAGCCATTACAGGAGCAGCGATAGTGTAAAGCACTCTTCTCTTCTTGTTTTCATCAAATGCCGCACCCGCAGCCGCACAGGCAAAAGCAACTGCAAGAACAGCCGCCAGAGCGAACGGGCTTGTGGCAAATCCGCTTGCCGCCCTGCTGTGAGTGTAAATACCTGTTATCTGCGATATTCCGCCGTCATAATAAGCAGCGTCATTTAAAGAATAAAATGAAGGGTCTGTTCCCGGTCCGACATAAAGGTATTCAAAGAAATTTTTCATTGCCGATGATGTCGCAGGAACAGCCTGCAAAATTCCCACCGCAGCCTGCACAAAGCCTGTGCCGACAACGAGATCCATTATCCTTATCTTTCTGTTTGCACTGTGTACAGCAAAAGCTACCGCAAACAATCCGAAATATCCCAGTATAGTGATAATTCCCTCATGCCTGCCCAGATAGCCGAGAACAGCCGTGTAAAGATTTAAAGATGTGATACACGACGCAGCCGACAGCAGCATTACAGCCAGCGGAGCAAAAAGCGCCTTGTTGTCTTTTAAAACCACCTGTTTTTTGGAGCAGGCTATCATAAAAATAAGATAACCCACAAATCCCAGCAGCATTACAGCCGCACCTGCATAGAAAATAAAGTTCTCGCTCAGATAATGAACCGAGCCGTCCTCAAGGGTGTATTCCTCCACCGTCTGAGTAAAATACGCAGGTATCGCCGCAATGGCAGTTATGATGACCGCAAGTATAATGTAAACACCGCACATTTTCTGTGCGCCGTCAGCAGTCATATTCAAAATAAAATCCGATTTTTCAGATGACCCGAACAGATGCTTATGACCTTTGTTCGGTGTATCTTCCTTTTTAGCCATAGACTTATCCTCCGATCCGTCTTTTGATATCTTTCATATAAAAACAGCGGACAAACTAAAAAATTTGCCCGCTTTTTTATTCTTTAAATATTTTTGAGTATAAAAGTGATCTACAAAGTAATTTACGTAGTGATTACTTTGTAATCTACTTTGTGGTTACTTTGCGTACTCGACCGCTCTGCTCTCACGGATAAGATTTACCTTGATCTGTCCAGGATAATCCATTTCCGCTTCGATACGCTTAGCGATCTCTCTTGCAACGATTATCATCTTTTCATCGTTGATCTTCTCCGGCTGAACCATGATCCTTACCTCACGGCCTGCCTGTATAGCATAGGATTTCTCTACTCCCTCATAAGAAGTACAAATTTCCTCCAGCTTCTGAAGACGCTTGATATAGTTCTCATAATTCTCGCTTCTTGCCGCAGGTCTTGCCGCAGAAATAGCATCGGCAGCCTGTACGAGAGCCGCAACGACTGTACGGGTCTCAACGTCGCCGTGGTGAGCCTCGATAGCGTGGATAACGTCAGGGCTTTCCTTGTACTTTTTACATACGTCAACGCCTATCTGAACGTGTGAACCTTCTATCTCATAGCTGAGGGCCTTACCGATATCGTGGAGCAGTCCTGCTCTTCTTGCAAGGTTAGCGTCAACTCCCAGTTCGGAAGCCATCATACCTGCGAGATGTGCGACCTCAATAGAGTGATTAAGCACATTCTGGCGGTAGCTTGTACGGAATCTCAGACGGCCGATAAGCTTGATAAGCTCATGATTAAGACCATGCACGTTGGTTTCGAGAACAGCTCTTTCGCCCTCCTGCTTGATCTTGAGTTCGACCTCACGCTTAGCCTTTTCGACCATTTCCTCGATACGGGTCGGATGGATTCTTCCGTCCTGTATAAGTTTTTCAAGAGCGATCCTAGCGACCTCTCTTCTTACCTGATCGAAGCAGGATATCGTAATAGCCTCAGGAGTATCGTCGATGATAAGGTCAACGCCTGTAAGAGTTTCGATAGTTCTGATATTTCTGCCCTCACGTCCGATGATCCTACCCTTCATCTCGTCATTAGGAAGTGTAACGACTGAAACGGCGGTTTCAGATACCTGATCCGCAGCGCATCTTGCGATAGCGAGCGAGATATACTGTCTTGCCTTGGCATCACATTCGTCCTTGATCTGCGCTTCAAAGTTGGAGATCTTGACAGCCTTTTCGTGAACGAGATCGCCGTCGAGCTGTGAAAGCAGCTGCTCCTTAGCCTGTTCGGCTGTGAGCTGTGAGATCTTCTCCAGCATATCCAGCTGGGATTTCTTGATCCTTTCGGCTTCCTCCAGTTTTTTGTCGACAGATTTCAGCTTTCCCTGAAGGCTTTCTTCCTTTTTCTCCAGATTATCCAGCTTACGGTCAACAGATTCTTCCTTCTGCTGGACTCTGCGTTCCTGTCTTGAAACTTCGATTCTTCTTTCTTTAAGCTCTTTTTCAGTTTCCTGGCGGGACTTATGTATTTCGTCCTTTGCTTCGACTAAAGCTTCTTTTTTAAGGGTTTCAGCGTTCTTTTTAGCGTCCTCTACGATTCTGTCCGCTTCTTTTTCAGCCGAGCCCATCAATGCTTCAGCTGTTTTTTTACGATGATCTTCACCCATTTTAAAACAAACAAGTCCGCTTACAACTGCGCCAAGAAAAAGAGCGACTATACACAAAACTATTGCCATTCCAATGCTCATGTGTAGTCATTCCTCCTTCTTAGAAAGTATGGGGAAAATCTCAGTAAAAAAGCACAGCTGTCAAAAAAATGATCCATTCAGAAAACTCAGCCATGCAAAAATATTAACTTATGATCTTACCCCACCCGATATTAAATTGTAAAGATACAAATCAGCAAAATTGATTTTATAATAATCACTATTCATCGCCCATTGGCGTAGCTCATATAAAAAATTATAATGCATATTATTATTGTATAATAAATTGTTCTAATTGTCAAGGCATTTTTTAGTTAATTACACAAAAAAATTATAATATTTACTATGGCGGAGCAATTCCCTCTTGACAAAGGCTGAGAAGGGTGATAAAATTAAATTCAAGCGCAGGGAAAGTTCTCTGCGGACAATTTAAGATGATAAAACTATGACGGGGAAGTCTGTTTACGGTATTTGATCTTACAGAGAGTGCTGCGGCTGCTGAAAGCGGCACATTTCAAGGTAAATGGAACACCGCCCCTGAGTGCGTTCAATACACGCCGCAGGTCTGCGTTAAAGGCTGTCAACGAGGCTGAGATATTCATTATATATTTCGGTGAAATTGGGTGGAAACACGTTTACAACGTCCCATAGGAGCGAATCGCTTCTATGGGATTTTTTATTGCATTATATTTTTCATTTTTTCATTCGCTAGTGGCTTAGGTGTTTACAATGCTGAGGGGGTGTTGATACTATGAAAGTCAGAAAGGTTCTGGCGATCATTTGCTATACAGTATGTTTAGCTGCATACGCTGCGGCCGGGTATGTATCATACATATCCTACTGTGGAGAGATATCATACAAGCTTGGATTTCTTATTTTTCTCCCCATATGGATAGTGACATACTGGTTCTCGACATTTTTCTCTCAGCTTATTGAGAAAAAGGGGAACGACGGCAGCACTTGGCTGATAAAGAAAGCACCGAGGAAGGTACTTAGCATCATATCAAATCTTTTAAGTTTTGCTTTACTTGCTTTCTGGGGATATGTTTACGTTATGGAATATTTACTCAGCACTAGGTAGGTTGAGGGTGCTTGGTTTATAAATTTGTATGAATTTATAAGTTTGAGCGTTGCTTGAATTGTGGGTTTGAAGGTTTGACAGTGCAAGGGGCAAGCCCTTGCAGGGTAATGAGTGCGATAGGCGAGTAAGGAGCAGCCCTCTATCGCAGGGCTTGCCTAAGTCAACTGCCGTAGGCGTTGACTTTTCACCCTGTGCGGAGCTCCTCCGTAGGGGATTTCGCTCCTGCGGGAGCGACTTAAGGCTCTGCCTTAAGAATCTGCAACCCCTTTTGAAAAAGGGGTTGATCCTAAAACTTGCTTTGTGCTATACCTACTTTGTATATATTTTTATTAATGTGACTCATTTTTTAGTTTGTTAGTTTATTATAGGCTTTGGCTTATTTATATTTGAAATTATTTAAAATGGAGGAATAGAAAATGATCAATCTTAAACTTAAAGACGGTTCTATCCGTGAAATTGAACAGGCTATGCCTGCAAGCGAGATTATTAAAGACATCGGTATGGGTCTTTACAAGGCTGCTTGCTGCGTTAAGATCAATGGTGAGGTAAAGGATCTCAGGACTATTATTGATTCAGACTGCGATTTTGAAGTTATGACTTTTGATTCAAAGGCCGGTAAGGAAACTTTCTGGCACACTGCTTCTCATCTTATGGCTCAGGCTGTTAAAAATCTTTACCCTGAGGCTAAGCTTGCAAGAGGTCCTGCTACTGAAACAGGATTTTACTATGATTTTGAGGTTGCAAAGCCTTTCGCTCCTGCTGACCTTGACAAGATAGCTGCGGAGATGAAAAAGCTTGCTAAGGAAGGCTTTGCTCTTGAAAGATTTGAGCTGCCTGCTGACGAGGCTCTCAAGCTTATGGAAGAGAGAAATGAAGATTACAAGATCGAGCTTATCCACAAGCATGATGACAAGGGTGAAAAGCTTTCATTCTACAAGCAGGGCGATTTCGTTGATCTTTGCGCAGGTCCGCACCTTATGAGCGTTGCTCCTGTAAAGGCTGTAAAGCTTCTGTCATGCACAGGTGCATACTGGGGCAAGGCTGAGGACGGAAAGCAGCTTTGCAGAGTTTACGGAACTGCTTATCCAAAGGCTTCGATGCTTGAAGAACATCTCAAGGCAATGGAAGAGGCTAAGCTTCGTGACCACAACAAGATAGGACGTGAGCTTGAATACTTCACAACTGTTGACTGCATTGGTCAGGGACTTCCTGTTATGCTGCCAAAGGGTGCGAGAGTTATACAGCTGCTCCAGAGATGGGTAGAGGACGTTGAGCAGGCTCACGGCTGTCAGCTCACAAAGACACCGCTTTTCGCTAAGCGTGATCTTTACAGGATATCAGGTCACTGGGATCATTATCTTGACGGAATGTTCATTATGGGCGATCCGCACGATGAAGAGAAGGAATGTTTTGCGCTGCGTCCGATGACTTGTCCGTTCCAGTATCAGGTATTCCTTAACAGACAGCGTTCATACAGAGATCTTCCTATGCGTCTGACAGAAACTTCGACGCTTTTCAGAAACGAGGACAGCGGTGAGATGCACGGACTTATCCGTGTAAGACAGTTCACTATTTCAGAGGGGCACTACATTCTCCGTCCGGATCAGCTGGAGGACGAATTCAAGGGTTGTCTGGAGCTTGCGAAATACTTCCTTGAAACTGTTGGTCTGCTGGAGAACTGCACATTCAGATTCTCACAGTGGGATCCTGCTAACCCGAAGAACAAGTACGAGGGTACAAAGGAGCAGTGGGAGCACGCACAGGCTGCAATGAAAACTATCCTTGACGACATCGGTCTTGATTATGAGATCGGTATAGATGAGGCTGCATTCTATGGTCCTAAGCTGGACATTCAGTACAAGAACGTATACGGCAAGGAGGACACTATCGTTACTATACAGATAGATATGCTGCTGGCTGAGAAGTTCGGTATGTACTATATTGACAAGGACGGACAGAAGAAGCTGCCTTACATCATTCACAGAACATCACTTGGCTGCTTTGAGAGAACGCTTGCTTATATGCTGGAGCATTTCAACGGTGTACTTCCTCTGTGGCTGGCACCGGAGCAGGTAAGACTTCTGCCTATCAAGCCTGAGCACGTTGAATACGCTCAGAAGATAGCAGACAGGCTCACTTCTATGGGTATGAGAGTTACTGTTGACAGCAGAGATGAGAATATCGGTCCTAAGATCAAGGCTGCAAGACTTGAAAGGATCCCTTATATGTTCATTATCGGCGACAACGAGGTAAGCTCGAACACGGTTACTGTACGTTCGAGAAAAGAGGGCGAGATGCCTGCTATGCCTGTTGACGACATCGTTGCAAAGCTTGACGAAGAGGTAAGGACAAAGGCTAAGTAAGGACGGATAAGAACATCAGACTATCCCCGCACAGGAGGGGCAGGACCGCAAAAGATTCTGCCCCTTTAATTTTGATTTTGGAGGAAAAATATGACGTCAACAATGATATGGACTCTTGCTGCATTTGTGGTATATCTGCTGGGTATGCTGCTTATCGGTGCGACTTACATGAAAAAGAACAAAAACTCGGAGGACTTTTTCCTCGGAGGACGTGGGTTATCGGGAGCGGTAGCCGCTTTATCTGCTCAGGCATCGGATATGTCGGGCTGGATGCTCATGGGACTTCCGGGAACGGTATATGCTTTGGGAACAGGACAGATATGGATAGCTATTGGACTGCTTATCGGAACGATACTGAACTGGATGCTTGTTTCGGGCAGGCTGAGAAGATACACTATCAGAGCGAACAATTCTATCACGCTGCCGAAATATCTTGAAAACAGATTTCATGACAAAAACAAGATACTGCTGGTAGTATCTTCGATCGCTATCGTTATTTTCTTTACGGTTTACACGGCGTCTGCACTTTCTTCGGGCGGAAAGCTTTTCAACTCCGTTTTCGGCATTGACTACAAGATATGCCTTACTATCGGTGCTGTTGTAATACTTGCTTACACATTTATGGGTGGATTTATGGCGGTATGCATCACAGACTTTATACAGGGTATGCTCATGCTGGTAGGAGTTATCACTATCCCTATCATTGCGGCTGTACTTGTTGGTGCAGGAAACATTATGGACAACATTGCGGCTACGGGTGTAAATGCAGAGCATTTTCTCAACGTAATGAACACAGGTGACGGAGAAAAGTTCTCGGCGGTAGACATTATCTCACAGCTTGGCTGGGCGCTTGGTTACTTCGGAATGCCTCACATACTGGTAAGATTCATGGCTATCAGAGATGAGAAGGAACTGAAGAAGTCAAAGTTCATCGGCTGCGGCTGGTGCGCTATATCACTTGCTTTTGCCTGCTTTATCGGCGTTATAGGAAGAGCATATCTCCCGCTTTTGGCTGAGGGCAAGTCGGAGAACGTATTTATCGAGATGATACAGAGAGTATTCAACAAGGACATAGGCATACCATTTATCGGCGGAATTTTCCTCTGCGGTGTTCTGGCAGCTATAATGTCAACGGCTGATTCACAGCTGCTTGTAACGGCATCATCTGTATCTGAGGATATTTACCACTCACTTATAAACAAGAAGGCTGACAACAAGAGGGTACTTCTTGTGAGCAGAATAACGGTTCTCTGCATTGCGGTAATAGCTTATCTTATTGCGCTTGATCCTAAATCAAGCATTATGGGACTTGTTTCAAACGCATGGGCAGGACTGGGAGCGTCATTCGGACCGATCGTACTTATGTCACTTTACTGGAAGAGGACAAATCTTGCCGGAGCGGCGGCAGGCATTGCAGGCGGTGCGGCGACTGTACTTTTATGGGATTATCCGAAGATCATAGGTGGACAGACCATTGCGGAAGCAACAGGACTTTACTCACTTGTATCGGGATTTATCGTTTCGATACTCCTTATAGTTATCGTAAGTCTTGCGACGAAAGCGCCTGATGAAGAGATACTGAAAGAATTCGAGGACGTACAGAACAGAGTGAACTGCGGCTGTGACGAGGGAACTGAGGCATAATGGGACTTTTTAAAAAGAAGCAGGCAGGAACACCGCTGAAAGAGATAATGACATATCACGGCAAGCGGCTGAGCTATGTGGTAGAGCGTTTCGGCGGTGATGAAGAGGTCATCGGCAGGACGGGCGGAATATCCGTTGACGAGGCGAACGGAAAGCTCACCATAGTATGCGACGGAAAGCCTGTGGCGGATCTGTCGCTGGAGGGGCTTATATGTGCGGAGCTTATGAGCCACAACGGTGCTGACATAAAGGGAAAGGATCACGTTACAGGGAAACAGAGGCATATCGTTGCGCATTATTCGGCAAGGAAATAGGGGGCAAACACATGACTGAAAGGTTTAAAAAGTGGAATGACCGTGTGTCTGAAACCACAAAGGACATAAAGATAAAAAACTGGTTTCCACTTTTATTATACTTATGTGCATATATAATAACAGATCTTTTTATGATGTATGCGATATTCAGAAATCCATATATTTCAGTAGACTCATATCTGAGGAGAATGATTTTTTCAAATCTTTTTCTGCTGTCATCATTTATATTTATGTTCGGCAAGAAAACATCGGCGATACTTTTTGCGGTATCTGAGCTTTTGTTTATCGTATATGGTTTTGCGCAGATGTGTTACAGCCACGCAAACAAAACGCTGTTCAGGATATCTGCAATTTTCTCTGCTAAGGAAGGCACAGGATTTGCAGGGAGCATAATGTCAGAGATAAGCACAAAAGTAAAGATCGGGTTTATAGTGCTTATCATACTGACGGCGGTGGTCACATTTGTTACGCTGAAATTCTCATCACCTCCTGAAAAGGGATTTGCGAGAAAATTCAAGTACATAGTAAACGGAATAATATTTGCGGCATCTCTCACTGTCGTACTGCTCATACCTTACTTTCTGTCTTCGGGAAGAATGGACAATTACGGCAGTTTTGACAAATACAATTACATTAATTTTCTTGACGCCACCACACTTTTCAAGCGAAAAGATCTTTTCACCTGTCTTGAACGTGACATTGTATGCACTGTAAAACAGCAGTTTACGGCAAGCGACAGTGTGGAAAACATCAACAACTACTTTGAAAAAAAGCAGCCTCATCAGGACAATGATATGACGGGGATATTTAAAGACAAAAATCTTATCGTTGTTCAGATGGAGAGCCTTGATTACAAAGGCATAACTGCTGAAAACTGTCCGAATCTCACAAAGTTCATGGAGGAGGGAATAAATTTCAAGAACTTTTACTCCTCACGATTCGGAAACACATTTACGTTCGGAACGGAAACGGCTATAAATACAGGACTTTTTGCTCCGTCTGGTGCGGTGCTTTCAACGGATTATGTGGAAAATTCATTCCCGTACTCGCTGGCATCAATGTTCAAGGCTGACGGATACAGCGCAAATGAATTCCATTTCAACACGGCTGACTACTACAACCGAGGTGTAATGAGCAAGGTTTTCGGATTTGACAACTACATAGAATTTGAAAAATATGCAGAAAACAAAGATCAGCTTTTCGAGGTGGATGACACGGTCGTAACGGACAACGGGCTGTACAATGAGCTTACAAAGAACGACAAGTTCCTTGACTACATTGTAACATACAGCGCACATCTGCCTTATTCGATCTACGATACTGTATACCTTGAGGCGATAAACAGACATCCTGAGCTTAAAACGGACGATCTTTATGACAAGCTTTCAATATACCGTGCAAAGGCTTCACTTACAGACGATATGGCAGGAGAACTGGTGGAGCGGCTTGAGCAGGACGGACTTATGGAAAACACAGTTATACTGTTTATAACAGACCATTTCTGTGCGGATCTTGCGGACAATGACGTAAGCGAGGCGCTTATATCCAACACGCCATGCTTTATTTACGCAAAGGGTATCGAACCGCAGACGGTGGAGAAGGTATGCAACACAAGCGACATTCTCCCTACGCTCATAAATCTGTTCGGCATGGAGAACTGCGGAAAGTACATAGGCAATGATATTTTTGACGACAGCTATGATGGATATGCCTGCTTCCAGAATCTTTCCTGGATAACAAATGACTTCTACTACTCAGGCGGCAGCATAGCAAAGAACTACACTGACGCTGTGGCAGATGATGATTTCATTGAGAAGATGAACGAGATGGTCAGAGAGAGGATAGACATAAACAATCAGATACTTTTCAACGACTATTACAAACAATAATAAAACACCGCACAGGCTTGATAATAAAAGCTTGTGTGGTGCTTTTTTGTTGGTAGAATTTTTATGCGTATGGGGTTTAATTGCGGGGAAAAATTTTTGTGGGTAAAGTTAAATGCGGAGGTTTTGGGGTGACATGGTGTCAAAGCGGCGACCGAAGGTCGCCACTACAAGTGAGCTGTGTTTTATTTTATGAGGCTTTGCCGAACATTCGGTAATATTCTAAGATATGATATTTATTTTTTGTATCGTCATAGGCGGACTTATCGGTCGCACCATGCCATTCGCCGTCGGCGGTCTTATAGCCGAATCCGCTTATTATCGGGATATCCTTTCGTATATCCTCCAATGCCTGCTGGTATGGAGAGAGGGGGATATCGGCGGCTTTCAGCACCTCATTGGAGAGGTAGTTAAGGCTTATATCCTCGATAGTTTCGGGGGAAACGCCTTTATTGCTCCAGATAAAGAACGGTGTTTGGTGGAGTCTTGAATAGTCCTCGACGGAGAGTGCGGACACTGAACTGCCGTAGAGTTTAGTGGTGAAGTCCATTATATGCGGATAGTGGTCGCCGAACATAACGATTATTACTTCACGGTCAACATTTCTGAAATAATCCACAAGCTCCCCTATTGCTTCATCGGACTTATAGATAGAACTCAGGAAAGTTTCTGCTTCTTCGCAGTCGATATCATTGAGGGTTATGCCTGTGGCTGGATTTTCAAGTCCTGTATATGGTCCATGGTTCTGCATTGTTGTTACCCACATAAAGAAAGGTTTATCCTTTGGACTATCCTCATAGACCTTTTCTACCTTTTTGAAGAGGGTTTTATCTGAATAGTTATAGTTTACAAATTCGGGGTCGCTTTCATAAGACAGGCAGTCGAAAATGCTTTTATCAAAGCCGAGATTTTCGTATGCCTCGCCTATATTCCAGAGGGTGGTACTGCATGGGGTCACTGCTTCGGTATAATAACCCATGGATTTAAGATAGCTTACGGTGCTTTCACGGCTGTCGTTCAGATATTGTGTAAAGACAGCTGTTCCTGAGGGCAGGAAGTTAAGGCTGTTGCCGCTGAGGAACTCATACTCGGAGTTGCAGGAATATCCGCCGTAGGCTGAAACTGTAACATAGCCTGAGATACTTTCCTGCTGGAGTTTATGGTAGTTCGGCATATAGTCCTTATTTGTATCAAACTGTGCGATATGTTCAAAGTCGGCAAATGACTCATTCATTATGCCGATTATGACAGGCTTTTCGTTGGTGGATACGCTGTCATCTTCATTATTATCGGTGGTATACTCGGACAATATTTCCTTGGCTTTTTCATCTGAATAATCTTCGGGTTCGGAAACTCTGTTATAGACTCCGTCGAAATAGAGCATAAGGTCAAAGCCCACAAGGCGGTAGGTATAGAGATTTTCCTCGCCTGAGAAGTTAAGGGTTATATATCTGTTTTTCACTCCGCTGTCGAAAGAATAGCCGCCGATGATATACATTGCTGCCATACCGATGATAAGTCCGCCTGCGGAAAAGGCTCTTTGTTTTTTTGACAGTTTTGATGGTTCGGAAACAAGGAGGAGCGTGGTTATAAAGACGAAATCCACTAGGCAGAAAACTACTACGGGGTTAAGGTCAAAGCTATACTGGCTTTTTATATCCAATGCGGAAACTGCATTTGACAGGTCGGAAAACTTAATAGGATTTCCTCTGAACTCATAGATATAATACTGCATAGCGGCATAGAGGTCGAAAAAGGCTGTGGCGACTATATTCCAAACCTTGCCTTTAGGGAACAGAACAAAGCCCACAAAGTGGATAAGGTAGCACAGCAGTATGCCCAGCAGGAAGAAATCTGCTGTTATTTTTACCGGCGGTGAATCCATTGCAAACTCAGGGACGTAGAACGAATTTACAGCGAGGAGGAAGCAGAGCGCATAGCGGTTTATAACAGGCTTTGACTCTGATCTTCTTAGGCTTATTATAATGGATACGACGGCAACTATGGAGAAACCCAAAAACAGCACGGCGAAAATATAGCACCATGTAGGAAAAACACCTTTTCCAACATAGTCCAAAACGAAAGAACCTATACCGAAAGAAATAATGGTATTTATATACTTCGAGATAAGGACGCTGCCTTTAACGGTTTTTGGTTTTGCATCGGACTGGTCGAGGGGCGTATCTGTTATGCTGTCGGGGTCAGTTGATTTCTGCTGATCTTCTGATTTTTTTTCTTTTACAAAAAGTTTTTTAAGCTTACATATAAAATTCTTCATATTGGTCATATATCTCCCATTTCTATCTTTTTAATTTTCTTTATTCTCTTTATTCTCTTTGTTCTCCGTCCTATAATTCTGCTTTTCTTCACGATATGTGAAAAATCGGCACACTGTTTATTATATCACATTCGGAATGAATAAGCAACTGCCGCAGGGCTTGTTTTTCTTAAATTTTAATTCGTAAATTTATAAGACATATCTTATCAGGCTTTGTCCGGCTGTCGGGACGGATATGCGCAGGAATTAAGAGATGCAGTGATAAAAAAATTAATTAAAAAGAAACAAATTGGCATACTTTCTCCTTGAAAAGCGTGAGAAAGTATGCTATAATAAATTATGTATTACTATTGACTGATATGGAGATAAACTACACTGGGAAATGAGGTTAAATATATGACTAATGAGTTTATACTTATTCTTGACTTCGGCGGTCAGTACAATCAGCTTATTGCAAGACGTGTGCGTGAATGCAACGTTTACTGTGAGGTAAAGCCTTACAATAAGGTGACTATTGACGAGATCAAGGCGCTTTCTCCTAAGGGAATAATCTTTACGGGCGGTCCGCAGAGCGTTTACGGCGACAGCGCACCGAGCGTTTCAAAGGAGATATTCGAGCTTGGCATACCTGTACTGGGAATATGCTACGGTTCACAGCTTATGGCGCACGTTCTGGGCGGAGAGGTAAAGACCTGCATAGCTTCGGAATACGGCAAGACCGAAACTGAATATGACAAGGACTGTGTACTTTTCGGTGCAGTAAAGGATATGCCTGAAAAGGCTGTTTCATGGATGAGCCACACAGACTACATTGCAAAGATACCTGAGGGATTCAAGGTAACTGCTCACACAGCTAACTGCCCATGCGCTGCTATGGCTGACGCTGACAGAAAGCTTTATGCTGTACAGTTCCACCCTGAGGTAAACCACACAGAGCATGGTCTTGAGATGCTGGACAGCTTCTTAAAGAACGTATGCGGCTGCACAGGCGACTGGACAATGGAGAACTATGCTGAAAAGGCAATAAAGGACATAAAGGAAAAGGTCGGGGACGGAAAGGTACTGCTGGCGCTTTCGGGCGGAGTAGACAGCTCTGTACTTGCGGCACTTCTTTCAAAGGCGGTAGGAAATCAGCTGACCTGCATTTTCGTTGACCACGGATTTATGAGAAAGAACGAGGGTGACGAGGTCGAGGCTGCGTTCAAGGACTGGGACATAAACTTTGTAAGGGTAAATGCAAAGGACAGATTTATGGACAAGCTGAGAGGCGTATCAGATCCTGAGACAAAGAGAAAGACTATCGGCGAGGAATTCATCAGAGTATTCGAGGCTGAGGCAAAGAAGATAGGCAAGGTAGATTTCCTTGCACAGGGAACAATATATCCTGACGTTATCGAGTCGGGTGCAGGTGACGCTGCGACGATAAAATCTCACCACAACGTAGGCGGACTTCCTGACTATGTTGATTTCAAGGAGATAATCGAGCCTTTGAGAATGCTTTTCAAGGACGAAACAAGAAAGCTCGGACAGGAGCTTGGACTTTCTGACACGCTGGTATGGCGTCAGCCTTTCCCAGGTCCGGGACTTGCGATAAGGATCATTGGAGAGATCACAGACGAAAAGCTTGAGATCCTTCAGGACGCTGACTGGATATTCAGAGAAGAGATCGCAAAGGCCGGTCTTGACAGGGACATCAACCAGTATTTTGCTGTACTCACAAACAACCGCTCGGTAGGTGTAATGGGTGATTTCAGAACATACGATTACACTCTTGCGCTGAGGGCAGTAGAAACAACTGACTTTATGACTGCTGAGTTCTCAAGGATACCATACGAGGTACTTGCGGTATGCTCAAGCAGGATAGTAAACGAGGTAAAGAACATCAACAGAGTAGTGTATGATGTGACTACAAAGCCGCCGGCTACTATTGAATGGGAATAAAAAACAAGACTTCAAAAATGACGAATTTACGTCGTTTTTAAAGCCTTAAAATCTCAGTGATAACAATTTGATAACAGGAAGTAAAACTGAAATGTTCTGCATTTCAGGCGGTTTACAGGTCACGCCACTCTTTCGAGGGTTCATGTTTACCGCAGTCATCGGTCGTTTTCGGCCAGTTAAGCTTCCATTCTGTATATTCGGCCTTGCTGATCTTACCGTCAGCAAGGTCTTTTTTTCGTCTCTGCCACTCCGCAAAGAAGTCGTTCAGAAGAATAGAGCCGAAAATAATGCCCTTACGTTTGTTTCCGTCCTCATCTGTACAGTCCTCAACGCTGATCGGGTAATGTTCGTCCAGTTCAAAGAGCATCATCATAACGCCCTCCGCTCCGAGAATTTCATCATCAGCAAGGAAACGAGGGTTTATATCAAGCACCTCGGCAAGCCGTTCCACAAGTGCTTGTTTTGGTGTACGAGTGCCTGATTCGTACTGTGCGATACGGACATCGGCAGATTTCTCGTCAAAGCCGACAGCCATACCGAGCTGCTTCTGTGTCATTCCACGGAAATCACGGATACGGTGTATTTTGTCTCCCATTATACTCATGGTGGTTTACTCCTTATAATATCGTTCTGTTAGTAGAATCATTATAACATATATGTTTAAGTCAGTCAAGAGATACTAAACAAAAAAATTTAGAAAATACGCAAAAGTGTCTTGACAAAAGCAAATTTGTTTAGTATAATGGAATTAAGCAAAAATGTTTAGAACAGATTTTGCGAATACAGAACACAGAAAGGAACAAATGTATATGTCAGAAAAATTTATTCGTGCAGAGGAAGTTGCTGAGGTTATGGAGATCTCTGTTGCCTATGCGTACAAAATCATTCGTAAACTCAATCAGGAACTTTCCGACAAAGGGTTTATCACAGTAACAGGCAGAGTGAACCGTGAGTACTTTAACGAGCGAGTGTACTCGGTGAACCCTCCTAAAAAGAAAGCTGGTGAGGAATAATGCCCGTATATAAGGATAAAAACGGCACTTGGTATGCTATGGTTCGTTATGAGGACTGGCAGGGGGAGCGAAAACAAAAGTGCAAGCGTGGCTTTGTTACCAAACGTGAGGCACAGAACTGGGAGCGAAGATTTCTGCTTCAGGCAAACAGTGACCTTGATATGCTGTTTAAGGACTTCTACAAGCTGTATGAACAGGATATGAGATCTCGCTTGAAACAGAATACATGGGAACATAAGGCACACGTCATTCAGTCGAAAATCCTCCCTTATTTCGGGGATAAACCGATGAAGGATATTCAGGCAAGAGATGTGCTTTCGTGGCAGAATGAACTGCTTCGTCACCGTGACAAAAATGGAAAGCCCTATTCGGAAACGTATTTGAAGAATCTGCACAATCAGCTTTCCTGCATCTTTAACCATGCGGTTCGCTACTATGATCTTGGCGTAAACCCAGCTGCCAAAGCTGGAAGTATTGGCGTAAAGAATGCCAAAGAGATGAACTTCTGGACAAAGGACGAATATATGCAGTTTTCTGAGGTCATGATGGACAAACCAGTTTCGTTTTATGCCTTTGAAATGCTGTATTGGTGCGGTATCCGTCTTGGCGAACTGTTGGCTCTCACACCAGAGAACTTTGATTTCCAGAATCGAAAGCTCCGCATTAACAAGTCCTATCAGCGTATCAAGGGGCAGGACGTTATTACAGAGCCGAAAACCAAGAAAAGCAACCGTACCATTGAAATGCCTGATTTTCTTTGTGAGGAGATGCAGGACTATCTCCGTATGCTTTACGATCAGAAATCAGATGAGCGTATTTTCACAATATCCAAGAGCTATTTGCATCACGAGATGGACAGAGGGGTAAAAGAAACGGGTTTGAAGCGTATCCGTATCCATGATCTGCGTCACAGCCATGTTTCGCTTCTAATCGAACTTGGGTTTTCGGCTGTTGCTATTGCAGATCGTGTGGGACATGAGAGCATTGAGATCACATACCGCTATGCACATCTGTTTCCGTCGAAACAGGCGGAAATGGCGAATAAACTCAGTGAGTTGAAGAAAGGAGATAACGCAAATGTCAGCGAAAAACCTTGACAGCAAAGGCAGATTTCGTTCCAGAACCATCGGATTTCGGGTATCTCCCGAAGAAGAAAAGCTGATAAATTCAGCAGTGGCACTTTCGGGACTGACCAAGCAGGACTACATCGTAAAAAGGCTTCTCTGCCGTGATGTGGTAGTGCAGGGCAATTCGAGAGTATACAAAGCTCTGAAAAATCAGCTTGCGGAAGTGCTTTCAGAATTGCAGAGAATAGAAAATAGTTCTGTAAGTGATGAACTTCTTGAAACGATACGACTCATCAACACCACATTAAATGGAATGAAAGGAGAATCCTGATGTCAGAAGAAAAAGAAATGACCGCTCCGAACGTATCTATTGGCGTAGATACGGAGCAGTCATCCATAAAACAAACTACTAATAGTATATCAAATCGTGATGTAAATTTCAACCCCTTTGACGAATTTTTCAAGAAAATTGATCCGTCATACATGAAAACAGTCACGATGCAGGAACTGTATCAGGATATTTACAGCAAGAAACCACCTGTTATTGAGGGCTTGCTCTATCAAGGTACTTATCTGTTTGTCGGTTCACCTAAGATCGGCAAAAGCTTCTTTATGGCACAGCTTGCCTATCATGTCAGCACAGGTACTCCGCTTTGGGACTATCCTGTGAAAAAGGGTACGGTTCTCTACCTTGCACTGGAAGATGATTACAGACGATTGCAGGAACGAATGTACCGAATGTTCGGAACGGACAGTACGGAAAACTTGTACTTTTCCGTATCGTCCAAACCGCTTGGAAATGGTCTGACCGATCAGCTGAGCGGTTTTATCCGAGAACACCCTGACACAACGCTTGTGATTATTGATACACTTCAAAAAATCCGTGAGGTGGACAGTGATTCTTACAGCTATGCCAAAGATTACGAGATCATCAATCAGCTGAAACAGTTCTCTGACAGTTGGGGAATATGTCTGCTGTTAGTTCATCATACGAGAAAGCAAAAGTCATCTGATAACTTCGACATGATCTCAGGAACAAATGGGTTACTTGGCTGTGCAGACGGAGCATTTATGCTTTACAAGGAAACCAGGACTTCCAATAAGGCAACACTTGAAATTTCAGGCCGTGATCAGCAAGATCAGAAAATCCATCTCATTCGTGATGAAGAAAAACTCTGCTGGAATTTTGAAAAAGCAGAAACAGAGCTTTGGAAAGAACCTCCCGAACCGTTGCTGGAATGTATCGCCAATCTTGTAACAGAAGAAAATCCGACTTGGCAGGGTACAGCGACTGAACTGATAGAAAAGCTTGGACTTGATATGAAGCCGAATGTGGTTTCGTTGAAACTCAATGTCAATGCAGGCAGGTTGATGAATGATTATAGCATTCGATACACGAATAAGCGTAACCACAGCGGACGCATGATTTTCTTTTCTTTGTTATCAAAAGAGTAAATTTCAAGTGGTTGGCGTGTCAGTCCGTGACGGTCGTGACGATGTTTTGTGAGCGGTGTAATCATCGTCACCATCGTCACACATCGTCACGGCGTTGGCGGTTTATCCGCCGTTCAAGCCTCGCAGAGCCCCGATAGCATTTTTGATAGTCCGTTAGGCTGTCGAAAGTGCTATGGGGTTACCGGCGGCATTCCGCAGGTAACCCGGCTCTCCGAGCCGTTTGGTTTGCCGATCTCCGTATCGCTGCAAACCGTTTTGCCCATAGGGCATTCTCTCGTCAGAGAGTCAATTCAAAAAGGAAGGTAGGTGTTTCTATGTGTCAAAAGACGATCTCAATGTGTCAGGGCAAGGGCAGCTTGTCCCACAACAACCGTGCATTTGCTGCCAAAAATATCGACAGTTCCCGAACAGCGGACAACATTACATTTGTACATCAGAATTTGCGTGATGCTTATGATATTCTTTTCAGCGATGCAGTAGAAAGATACAATGCCCGTCAGAAACGAAATGACCGCCGTATCCCCGACTACTTTCAGCATTTGTTCAGCCGTGAACCGAGTGCAAGCGTTATCACTGGGACAAATAAGCAAAAGAGTTTCTATGAAGACTTAGTCCAGGTCGGGACAAAAGATGATACAGGTGTCGGTACTCCCGATTCGGAGATTGCTGTTGCCTGTTTACGGGAGTACATGGAGGGCTTTTCAGAAAGAAATCCGAATTTCTATGTGTTCAATGCTGTGATGCACCTTGATGAAGCAACTCCTCATCTGCACATCGACTATATCCCCGTCGGGCATTTCGACAGAGGGCTTGACACAAGAAATGCTATGGCGAAAGCTCTCGAAGAAATGGGGTACGGCAAAGGTGCAAATGCGATCAACCGCTGGCGATTAGCGGAATGGGAAGTCCTGCACCAGATATGTGCTGCTCATGGTATCGAAATCTCAGAGCCGAAGAAGTCCAGAGGGTACAGCTATACGGTTGAGGAATACGGCAATCATCAAGACGAAATTAGGCGGCTGAATGAAGAAAAGGAGCAGGCTCTTTCTGAGCGTGACGAAGCCCGTGCGGAGCTTGACAAGGCAGCAAAGAAGAAAGTCAAGCTCGATGAGATCGAGAGCATTGAAGCCAAGGAGTCGATGTTTGGAAAGAAAGTTACTCTCACAAAAGAGGACTATGACAAGCTCAGCGACACGGCAAAGAAGTATGTGGCAATGGTCAAGACCAACAAGAAGCTCAGATCCGAGCATGACACGGCAGTGCAGGAGCGTGACAAGCTGAAAGAGCAGTTGTCGGCTGTTTCCTCGGAGCTTGCCGCTTACAAGAAAGCTGAAAAGGAAAAGGCTCTTTTCACTCGTGAGAAGCTAAACAAGGAAGCAAAGCGTATCAGCCGTGAGGACGAGCTTTCACGCAAACTGAAAAAGGCGGAGGCTTTTATCTCTGCTTGTGGATTGAGTTCCGACTATCAGCAGTTCAGATACAACAGCACAATAAAAAGCAAGAATTTGGAATGAGGAGAAAAATTTTATGATTATCAGAAGCAAAGACAAAGTTCAGGTGATCGGCAAAAACAAGTCGGTCTGGGTGTTGGATACCAATGCACTTACCGTTACACACAATACAGTTGATACTGAGCCAACAGTAACAGCATTCTGTTCCGAGCATATCAAGTATCACCTGCATTATTCTGCGGAGTACCGCAAGGACAGACTGAGAAAACTTGTAAATAACGGCGAAATTCTGGGTTATCTGACTGAACTTGATAAGGCAGTGGAAAATGCTATGGAAAGACAGGTTGAAAAGTGGAAAGCTGACGATAAGGAATATCAGCAGTCACTTGCTGTTGGTGATCTCTGCAAAGCTCAAGGTTTGGAGAATATGTTTAGGTTGTGTGCGAGGGAGGTGGTGTATGCGGATTTGGTGTATGTGTGATCTGAAATAGAGATTTGAGCTGTATCATTTTGTATACAGCTCTTTTTTGATGATGACTTGACAAGAATGAAGATTAGTATTATAATAATAGTATGTAAACTAACATACTATCATTATCAAGAGGGGTGATGATATGGATGAAGATGTTAAGTTCGGAGAGTTACTAAAAACACTAATCAAGGAAAATGGAATGACTCATTCTGAGTTTTATAGCAAACTGAGAATTACCAAACCTTATTTCTATGATATTATTAAAAGTCGAGTAAAGCCACCACCACTTGAAATGCAATGCAAAATGCTGAAATTATTAAATGTTTCTGATGAAAACAAAAAGCGATTCTTTCAGATAGCAGGATGTGAACGAAATGAAGTCCCAGGTGATATAGCATATTACTTAAAGAATAATCCTCAGATAGTTGAGAAAATAAGAAAAAATATTGATTACGATTCACTTTTAGGAGGAAATCAAAATGAATCTGAATGAATTATTTAAGAATACCGATTATGAAGGAACCATTTTTTCTGATCAGGATAAAGCTGCACTGGAAACAAGAATATTCACCAAAGCAGTAAAAAACATAGAAGTGCCCTATGTTAAATGTATTATTCGAGAAAAAGACATTAAGCTTACTCCGGAAGAAGCGGTAAGGCAACTTTACACTCAAATGCTGATTTCGAAGTATGGTTACCCCAAGGATAGAATCCAGTTTGAAACCCATATCCATTTTGGAAGAGAAGTTAAAAGAGCAGATATTACGATTATGGATAAGGATCGTCCTATGGTGCCTTATATTATTGTAGAACTGAAAAAACCTAAACTGAGTGATGGCAAAGAACAGTTGAAATCATATTGTAACGCTACAGGTGCGCCTATTGGTGTTTGGACGAATGGTGAGCAAATTTCATGCTACAACAGAAAAGATCCTAACTTTTTTGAAGCAATCAGCGATATTCCCAAAGCTTCACAAAAACTATCCGATATAATTAACGAGAAATACACTTACGAGGATTTAAAGCGTATTGATAAAATCAGTACGCAAAAACGTTCGCTGCGTGCTTTGATTAAAGAAATGGAAGATGAAGTGCTTGCTAGTGCCGGCGTTGATTCTTTTGAGGAGATCTTTAAACTTATCTTCACAAAACTGTATGACGAGCTTATCTGTGCAAACGATAGCACAGCATATCTTCAGTTCAGAAATAACGGAAACACTGATTATGAACTGAAAGAAAAAATCCAGTCGCTGTTTGATGAAGCAAAGAAAAAGTGGGAAGGTATTTTTACTGATGAAAGCAAGATTTTGCTCTCGCCTTCGCATCTTGCTGTGTGTGTATCAACGTTGCAGGATATTAAGCTCTTTAACAATAATCTTGATGTTGTTGATGATGCTTTTGAATATTTAATGAGCAAAGCACAAAAGGGAGAAAAGGGACAGTACTTTACTCCTAGATATGTTATTGATATGTGTGTAAAGATGATGAATCCGACTTCAAAGGATAAGATTATTGATACAGCTTGTGGCAGTTCCGGATTTACAGTTCACAGTATTTTTAAAGTGTGGAAAGATATTAGAAGAGAAAAAGGACTGGAAGAAGGAGAAGGTTTTACCGCAGCAGAACGCATACCCGAAGAGACAAATTTTGTAAGAGATAATGTGTTTGCTATCGACTTTGATGAGAAAACCGTTCGAGTAGCCAGAACTCTGAATTTGATTGCGGGCGATGGGCAGACAAACGTTCTTCACCTTAACACGCTCGATTATTCGCGTTGGGTAGAGATTACTAAGCAGGAAGATTGGATTGACACTTATAATGAAGGTTTCAAAAAGTTGAAAAAACTCCAGCCTAAAGGTGTAAGTGATTTTAGCAGATTTAGCTTTGATCTTGTAATGGCAAATCCTCCTTTTGCAGGAGATATAAAAGAAAACACGATCATATCTCGTTATGAACTGGGTAAAAATACTGCTGGTAAATGGCATAAGAAGGTTAGCAGAGATATTTTGTTTATCGAACGTAACCTAAGTTTTCTGAAACCCGGTGGCCGAATGGCGATTGTTTTGCCGCAAGGACGTTTCAATAATGCAAGTGATAAGGCTATTAGAGATTTTATTGCTGAGCGCTGCCGTATTTTAGCTGTAGTAGGCTTGCACGGAAATGTATTCAAGCCCCATACTGGAACAAAAACATCGGTGCTGTTCGTTCAGAAATGGGATGACGTACTTTGCCCCCGTAAGGATGACTACCCTATATTCTTTGCAACAATGCAAAAGCCCAGTAAGGATAACTCCGGAGATAAGATCTATGTAAAGAATCCTGAAACTGGTGAAAATCTTCTGGATAGTCACGGACATTTGATCGTGGATCACGATTTGTATAACCATGATGGAATGACGCAGGACGGAATTGCAGAGGCATTCGCTGAATTTGCAAAAAGGGAAGGTTTAAGTTTTTTTCAGTAAGCCCGTCCATTGAACCTTTCAATGAAGCTAAATATAAGGCTTTGATGGATGGGCTGGAATGCAGCGAAATATTAATAAAGAATCAATCGTTTTATGCTAGAATAGATGCCGAATTCTTTTCCAAGAAAAACCTTTTTTTGCAAGAAAGATTGAATGCTTCTGGAGCATATCCCATGAAAAAATACGGAGCATTACTCGATTGTAGCGCGTTTTATCCTTCTATTACAGATTATTATAGCCATGATAGATCGCAAATCCCTTTTTTAAGAGTTAATGAAATACAAAACGGACTTATAAACATTACTGATGAAACAGTCTTTTTACCAGAAGAGATACTTGTAGCAAATAGAAAAACAATTGCAATTGCATATCCGGGTGATATTATTATTGCTAAAGGCGGAAACACCCTTGCTAAAGTTGGGCTTGTTACAGATGAGTTCCCCTGTTATGCAACTTGTCGTGATGTAATCATTTTAAGAACTGATAATCTAAAAAACTTAAACAAGTATTATTTATGGGCTTTCCTTCATTCTGCATATGGACAGGGAATACTTTGGCGATCTGCAAGTCAAACAGGTCAACCTCATCTTACGCTCCCGTCAATCCTTGAGATAAGAATTCCCGATATAACTAATATCCAGAATGATATCGAAACATTATATTTAAAATCGGTAGAAAAGAAACATCAAGCAGAATCTCTTTATGATTCGGCACAGCAACAATTATTAAACGGCTTGCAATTTGCATTACCATCAGTATCTGCAAGCAGTATAGCTGAAAAGAAATTATCAGACTCGTTTGGATTATCCGGAAGATTAGATGCAGAATACTACCAGCCTAAATATGACGAACTATTTGCTGTTTTAAGTAAACAAGTTAGAAGACCGCTTGGTCAGCTTGTAAGCAGGATGAAATCCATCGAACCTGGCAGCAAGTATTACGGTGATACAGGCATTCCTTTTATTCGTGTTAGTGATGTAAGCAAAACGGGAATAGACAATCCATCTATTATGATACCAGAGAACATTGAGCCTAATATTGATAGACTCTATCCTAAAAAAGACACCATACTGTTTTCAAAAGATGGAAGCGTCGGTATAGCATTTAAAATCACAGAAGATATGAAGGCTGTCACATCAAGTGCTTTGTTGCATTTGCGTGTGAATAATACATCAGAAATACTTCCTGATTATTTAACCTTAGTACTTAATTCTGAGATTGTACAGCTTCAGGCAGAACGAGATGCAAGTGGTGCTATTATTCAGCATTGGAAACTAAGCGATATAGAAAAAGTGGTTATTCCTGTTCTTCCGTATGATATGCAGTTTGAAATTGCTAAAAAGGTTCAGCAGTCATTTTTGTTGCGGGAAAAAGCTAATGATCTTATACAGATTGCTGTAAAGGCTGTAGAACTTGCAATTGAAGATAGCGAAGAAATCGCTTCTAAATGGCTGGAAGAAAACACAAGATTGTTGGAGGGGTAACTATGCCAGAATCACCTAAATATAAAAATTGGAAAGTTGTTACCGAAGCCGATTTTGTGTCTTTGTTCATAAAGACATGGTTTGCATATATTTCTACACTAAGAGTAATGTTTCCAGAAGCTCAAAATAGACGTGGTGACGGTAAGTATATTAATGCATATAAGTCATACTATAAGAAAGACGGACGGAAGCAAGTTATTGTAGATGATAAAATTATGCATTCAATAGAAACATTATATCGTGAAGGCAGAAAAATAATCATGTCACAGTACCCAGAATACTACTTTTGGGATTTCTATCATGTTAATGAAGATTTTGAATATACCTTCAAAGATATACCTCCTGACAAATCAGAGTGTTTGATTGTAGGATTAAAAATGAATCGAAATCGTGGGACTAAATGGAGCTTTATAATATCAGGATTTGTAAGATTTTGGGGTACTCATTATAAAGTAGATTACAAGGGAAATGTCCAATTTCAATATAATATTTCTGAAATACTGAATAGCTCAGCGGATTATATCAAAGAAAATCCTTCAATATCTGAACAAGATTATTTATCATGGATCTTGCAAAAAATAAGCGAAGAAGTGACACATAGCCTTGTACAATCTTTCAAATCATATTATAAGCAATCTAATGATGGAACAAGGCAAAAAACGAAAATAGGAGAGCTGGAGAAGAAAGCAATATGGATGATTTGGTCAGTGTTTAATCTAAATGGAAAAGATGACAGTAATAAATCCAAAGAGGAAATGGAACGCTCCAGAAATACATATGAGATAATTCAACAACTCCCTATAAGCTATTTTCAATATCACATGGATGTAGATATACAGCCTCAAGATCGAGTACTGTCTTCAAGTGAGGAAGAATGGTTTAAAAAGTTATATGAAAAACGAAATCAGAATAGTATATTTTGGTTTTTGAGTTTTGTGTATCGTTTAAGGAATGCTTTGTTTCATGAAATCATTGATCCTTTGAATGAAGAATGGCAAATTGTGTTTAAGAATGCATATCTTGTGCTAAAGGAAATCGTTGATCTAAATATACATATAATTGATGAAAAAAAGAAGAGCTAACCTCTTGACAAACCACCCCTACCTGCGCTATAATACCAAATAAGGAGCAAGCCACCAGGCACACATCGTCTCCATAAGTCGCACGGCGTGTTATCAAGGCGATAACAAATTGATAACGGAGCATCAGCAGCCAAGTACAATACAGAACAAAATGTATAATTGAGATACCACAGCTCAAATCTCCTAAACAAAATTGTTTAATCTAGAGGACGATTTGAGGAGTGGGAATAAAATATAATAGTTCATACCAAAATAGCTGTCTGATAAAAATCAGACAGCTATTTTTTTACTTCATATATTCTGATAACCATTTGTTTTCTTTGAGCAAAACTGGAAAGCACTTTTTGAATTTACTTAAAAGTGAAAATTCAGGCTCTATTCTAAAAGGAATACTGTTATCATACAAAAATTCACAGATTTCAAGTATATTATAGAAAGTTACTTTTTTAATCAGAGGTAATTTATTTTTTATTATGGTATAAATATGAGTTAAAGTCATATCCATATATTCACTCACAACATACATTTTCTCTTTAGATAACTTTGATATAATATAAATATCATATTCTTTATAAAGCATCTCATATTCACATTTTTTCGTACAGCTAAAATCAACAGCAAATGATGTGATTTTATGATGGTTAGAACAAAAAATCTCTCTTGTATACAAATCTCCTATAACTTTTCCTGTATGGCATTCTGGGCATTGCCCCAAATCAATATAACGATTCCCATACTCACAATATTCACACAAACTATCCATATGCAATGCTCTTCCAAATGTTATTCTTATGAAATCTATATCACTTTCCTGTTGAGCCGAAGCCGCCTGCTCCTCGGGTGGTGTCGGAGAGGGTTTCCCTCACTTCGACTTCGGGGGTAAAGACGGGGGTCACTACCATTTGCGCTATGCGGTCGCCGTGGTTTATTGTATAATCCTCCTTGCTTGAATTATGGAGGGCGCAGATTATCTCACCTCTATAATCCCAATCGACTACTCCGACGCAGTTTGCCGGGGCGATGCCGAATTTTGTGGCGAGGGAACTTCTTGCGTAGATAAGCAGGACGACGTCCTTTGTGCCTTCGATCTCGGCGCTTATTCCTGTGTGTATTTTTGCGGTTTCCCCTGCTTTTATGACTATCGGCTCGTCTGTGCAGGCGCAGAGGTCATAGCCTGCGCTGTACTGAGTCTGTCTTGCGGGGACGATGGCTTTTTCGTTAAGTTTCTTTATAAGCAGTTTCATTTTACAATACTCCTCTGAAATATAATCCTCGTGTTATGACGCTTTTTCCGCTTTTCGCTTTGTTTAAATAGCGGCTGACGATATCATTAACTTCTTCGGGGGATTCGTCATAAAATTCTAAAGTGATGAAATCTATCCCTCTGAACTCGTCTAGCTTATCGGCGAGATACAGCACTTCCGAATTAAGTATCTCTGTATAGCCGCAGTGCTTTGAACATTTTACGGGGAAATCACGTCCTGTGCGGTCGGTGACTTTTCCTGTGCAGTTTTTACAGCCTGCCGCCTGCTTTATAGGGCAGTTCACCGTCAGCATAAGGGGCAGTCTTCCATAGGCTGTGATGCCAATGGGGAGAGGTTTTTTAAGTGCGGATATCTGACCTGCTTTAAGCTCAAATGACACGACTGCGTCAGCTGCGCCGAGTTTTTTCACTGCGTTTAGGGCGGCTGAATTTGTGATATTAAAGCCGAAATCGGTATGCAGTTCAAAGCCTTTTTCCTGCGCACATTTGACGTGGGCGATATTTTCGGCAAGCAGTTTTGTTATGCCTGCGGCTTTTATGATATCAAGCTGTTTGTTTTGTTTTTGTTCGTCAAAGGTGAACCTTGGCATTACTGCCATAAGCTTATGGGCAGGATATTTTTCTGCTGCTTTTGCCGCAAAGGACAGGGGCACTCCGCAGAGGTCGATCTTATCAAAGTCAAGCTGTTCAAGCTGGTATGGGTAGCTGACCTTCACTCTTATCTTTGGCTGTGAAAGACGTTTTTCGGGACATTCAAAGCTGAGGATATCAGCGTTTTCAAAATCAACGGCGGCAGAATTTTTCTCCGCACGTTTTTTATCCAGTTCTTCGCATAGGGTACGTCTGAGGTCATTAAGCACAGAGGGACTTACAAAAAGGTCATCGTCTATATCACATTCCAATCCGCCGAACGAATAGATCGTATCGCCAAGTTTGGAAAGCTGTTTTTCAACTGACTGCGCTGAACAGGCTTTGCTTTTGGCTTTTGCGGGGATATCACCTGCGGCGGTGACTGAACAGCCTGCATTATCCTGTGCGGTAATGGTCAGAGGTTGGTTTGATCTTATTTTGACGCTGAATTTAATTTCGGCACGTTTTTCTTCACGGCGGTAAATTTCATGTATTTCGGGGAGTATCTTTGCGGAGGCTTTTACGTCCTCCTTTTGTCTTATGCCGAACATTTCTCTGCCTGTTTTTCCATAGAGGTAGCCGTCGGTAAATCCGCCTCTTGAAAAGACATCTGAAAGGGCAGATCTATCGTATTTTTCGCCTGCAAGCGCCTGTTTAAGGCTTTTTACGGAGAGGGCGACATATTCGGGACGTTTCATTCTTCCCTCTATTTTAAATGACGTTACGCCTGCGTCGGCAAGTTTTTGTATGCTGTCGAGATAGGACATATCTTTAAGAGAGAGGTCATAGCGGTCTGCGCCTTTAACTGCGCTGCATGGCAGGCGGCAAGCTTGTGCGCACAGGCCACGGTTTGCGCTTCGTGAGCCGATAACTGCGCTCATATAGCACTGTCCCGAAACGGACATACATTCTGCGCCATGGACAAAGACTTCGGTTTCAGTGCCGAGATCGGACAACTCTCTGATGATATCCAGTGGAAGTTCTCTTGCGAGGACGGCTCTTGAAAAGCCAAGGCGTTTTGTCATTTCCACTCCGTTGGCGGTATGGACTGTCATTTGGGTAGATGCGTGTATCTCCATATCGGGGCAGCATTTTTTCACTATTTCCACAAGGGCAAGATCCTGCGTGATAAGTCCGTCTATGCCTATTTTTGCGCAGTACTCCACAGCCTTTTTACACTCTTCAAGCTGGCTGTCGAAAATGACGGTATTAATGGTACGGTAGACCTTTACGCCACGCTTATGGCACTCATAGACGGCTTTTGCAAGCTCCTCATCAGAGAAATTTACTGCGTTCTGTCGGGCGGAAAAGCTGCTTCCGCCCAGATAAACTGCATCACAGCCTGCTCTCAGGGCGGCGGTCAGGACTTCGGGAGAACCGCAGGGCGCAAGTATCTCCGTCATTTAGTTTCTTCCTCCGTCTTTAGTTTCAAGGTCGGGATTATAGTTCATTGTTCCGACAAAATTTGAGCGGCGGTCCTGATTTGTTGCGGCAGGTCTTTCAACAGGCTTTGCTATTGCCTCTCTTATATCCTGCGAAATTATATCCTCAGCGCTGACAGTTTCCTCGGTAGTTTTAGCGGCATCGAAATTTGTACGCTCGCTAAGCTCCTTTTCCAATGCGGCGACCTTTTCTTTAAGGGCATTTATCTCACGCTGAGAAGCGTTCGCCTGATTTCTTGCTCTGCCTGCGTCGTCAACGTAGTCCTTTATCTGAGAACGGATATTGTCTATATTCTGATTAGCCTTTATAAGCTCGTCCATACAGTCCATTGCGGTAAGCACGGCGCAGTCGGTAACGGAAAGGCTTGGGAACTTGACTTTAAGCTCCTTTATTTTCTTATCGAGAGTCATACCGAGCTTGACTGTATAGTCCTTGCTTTCCTCGCTGACGAGGGTATAGTCCTTATTGCAGACGGTAATTTTATATTTATTCACCATAAAAAAGCCTCCTTAATGATATGATAGATATGCTCATTTTAATTATACAACATTTTTCTATAAAAATAAAGTCCTCACGGCAAATATTTTATCAAAAAAAGCGGAGAAACAAAAATTTCTCCGCTTTTGAAATATCAGTTCTGTCTGTAATCCTTTAGGAAATTCCTAAGTTCGCCCATGGCAAATTCGAGATCCTTTCTTTCGGGCAGGTATACTATTCTGAAATGGTCGGGGTTTTCCCAATGGAATCCGCCGCCGTGGACAAGAAGTATTTTCTTCTCTTTCAGAAAATCGAGTACAAACTGCTCGTCATTTGTGATATTAAATCTCTTTGCATCTATTTTCGGGAATATGTAGAATGCCGCTTTCGGCTTTACTGCTGAAATACCGTCGATATCGTTGAGCATAGAGCAGATACACTCCCTCTGCTCATATATTCTTCCCCCTGGGAGAAGTTCCTTTTCGGGAGCGCCGCTGCCTTTAAGGGCTTCTGGTATGATATACTGAGCCTGAACGTTTGAACAAAGTCGCATTGAGGAAAGCATATTTAATCCCTCTATATAGCCTTTTGCTCTGCTCTTATCCCCGCTGAGCACCATCCAGCCTGCTCTGAAGCCTGCTGCCATATGGGATTTTGAAAGTCCGTTAAAGGTCACGCAGAAGAGGTCTGGAGCAAGTGATGCGATAGAAGTATGCTCCACACCGTCCATAAGAAGTCTGTCGTATATTTCATCTGCAAAGATGATAAGCTCATGCTTTCTTGCAAGCTTGACTATATCCTCAAGGACTTCCTTCGGATAGACTGCGCCTGTTGGGTTATTAGGGTTGATGATTACGACAGCCTTTGTTTTCGGGGTTACTTTCTTTTCCATATCCGCAATATCGGGATACCATTCAGCCTGCTCGTCGCAGACATAGTGGACGGCATTTCCGCCTGCAAGGGTTATGGCGGCTGTCCAGAGCGGATAGTCTGGAGAAGGTACAAGCACTTCATCGCCGTTATCGAGAAGTCCCTGCATAACCATAACTATAAGTTCGGAAACTCCGTTTCCTGTATAGATATCGTTTATGCTTTCGATAGAAAGTCCTTTTCCTCTGTGGTAGTTTATGATAGCCTCTCTTGCGGCGGCTATACCCTTTGAGGTAGAATAACCCTGAGCGTTTCTAAGGTTATCGGTCATTGCTGAAATTATATTATCGGGCGCATTGAAGCTGAAAGGGGCGGGGTTGCCGATATTGAGCTTTACTATCTTTACGCCCTGAGCCTCCATACGGTCTGCTTCGTCCAGTACAGGTCCTCTGATATCATAGCAAACGTTATTGAGCTTGCTTGACTTTGAAAAAGTTCTCATTTTACTAACCTCTTTTATTGAAATACTAAATCAAATTGTATCACTATTTTTTCCGCCTGTCAAGTCAAAGCGTCAGCATATTCTCGGCAGGAGCTCGCCGTTAGGCTGAGGTAGGAGGGTCTGAGAGCCTATTTCGGTTTTCATTATGACTTTTCCTGCATTCTCGGCGGTCACAGTACCGATGATGGCGGCATTTTTTGAATATGGGCATTCTCTGAGGGCGGCAACTATCTTTTCAGCCTCGCTCTGTGGGGCGAATATCACAAGTCTGCCCTCGCAGGCAAGGTAGAGGGGGTTAAGTCCAAGCATACCGCAGACGCCTTTTACTTCGGGGGCAACAGGTATTTTTTCCTCGTCGATAGTTATGCCTACTCCGCTCTGACCTGCTATCTCATAGAGGACTGTGCCTGCGCCGCCTCGTGTTGCGTCACGGATAACGTGGATATCGTCGGAAACTTCGTACATTTTTTCAACTGTTCCCCACAGCGGAGCGCAGTCGCTTGTGACATCGGCTTCGATACCGAACTCATCTCTTGCAAGAAGTATCGTACAGCCGTGTCTGCCAACATCTCCGCTGACGATAACTGCATCGCCTGGTCTTGCATATGTACCGGAGGTATGGGCTTTATCCATTATTCTGCCTATGCCTGTGGTGGTGATGAAGATATTATCCACCTGTCCTTTGCCTGCGACCTTTGTATCACCCGCGACGATCTTTACGCCAGCTTCCTTAGCGGTCTTTTCCATGGCGGCGGCTATCTCCTCCAGCTTATCGAGGGGGAAACCCTCTTCGATAACGAAGGCACAGGTCATATACAGCGGTTTTGCGCCCATACAGGAAAGGTCGTTCACTGTTCCGCAGATAGAAAGTTTTCCGATATTTCCTCCTTCAAACTCATAGGGGGAAACGATAAAGCCGTCGGTGGTAAAGGCTAATCTGCCTGCGTCCATATTCAGGACGGCGGCATCATCGGCGGTAAATTCGGGGTTTGAAAAATGAGCTTTGAACACCTTATCAATAAGCTCGCTGGTCTGTTTTCCTCCTGCACCGTGGGCAAGGGTAACACATTTATCATTTATATCTGACATATTGATCTCCTCTTTTCAATTTTTTACTTAGTCCATTCCGTACTGATAGTAGGCTGAGCAAGCGCCCTCGCCAGACACCATACACGCTCCTACGGGGTGCATAGGGGTACAGACTTTGCCGAACACTTTACAGTCGCAGGGGCGGCACTTGCCTTGAAGGACATCTCCGCAGCGGCAGGCCGGGTTCGGCTTGCCTTTTATTTCGTCTATGCCGTACTTTTTGAGGGCATCGAACTGGGCATACTCGTCACGCAGTGCAAGTCCAGACATAGGGATAATGCCAAGACCTCTCCACTCGCTGTCGCAGGGGATCATAACACGCTTTACAAGCTCCTGCGCAGGCTTACTGCCCTCTGAGGTTACTACTCTCGGATAGCAGTTTTTGAAAAAGGGTTTCCCCTCCTGCGAAAGCTTTATGATAACGGCAAGGGCGGTCAATATTTCGGCGGCGGTAAAGCCTGCCACAACTCCGCTTATACCCTGCCCGCAAAGCTGTTCACAAAGTTCTGTGCCTGTTATGGCATTAACGTGGCCTGGGTAGAGAAAAGCGTCGGCAGAGCCTTTCAGCGCTTGATATGCATTGGGCATGGTTTTATTTGCGCCGAGGATAGAAAAGTTTTTCAGTCCCTCTTTTTTTGCTTTTTCCACGGCAAGGCAGGCGGCAGGGGTAGTCGTTTCAAAGCCCACCGCAAGAAAGACCACCTGTGTATCGGGGTTATCCCTTGCTATATCGACAGCGTCAAGGGGGGAATAGACTGTTTTAAGCTTTGCGCCCTCAGATCTTGCGCCTGCAAGGCTTTTTTTCGTTCCGGGGACTCGGATAAGGTCGCCGAAGGTACAGATAAGGCAGTTCTTTTCAAGGGCAAGCTTTACAGCCTCGTCGATATATCCAACGGGGGTAACGCAGACGGGACATCCGGGGCCTGAGATAAGCCGAACATTTTCGGGCAGGAGTTTTCTTATGCCGAGGCGGAAAATCTCGTGGGTATGAGTGCCGCAGACTTCCATTATCCTCAGCGGTTTTCCGTTATAGCTTTGGATAATATCCTTTGCGGTCTGCACCGCTTTATTATCTTTCAGACTTTTTGTATTATTCATATCGCTCATAGCAGGCTCTCCATTATATCCTCAGCCTCGTCCTTATCGTCAGAGGTTATTTTTGCGATAGCCGCTCCTGCGTGTACCATTACGTAATCACCGGGTTCGAGATCCTCGATAAGATCTGCACTGACATTTCTTTTTGCGCCGTTTGCGTCAATAAGGGCTGTACCGTCCTTTACGCTGACAACTTTTGCTGATAGACCTACGCACATTTTTAATTACCTCACTTTAAATTATAAAATTATAATATCTATGTTATTTACTTTATTTCATTGTTTTAGGATACTGTATGCATAAAGAGCCTGCCCCAATGCTATGCCGCCGTCGTTAGGCGGGATAAGGCTGTGGGTAAGCACCTTAAAGCCTGCGGCAGAAAGCCTTTTTACGGTCAGCTTTGTAAGCAGGCGGTTCTGAAAAACTCCTCCGCTGAGGGCGCAGACATCAAGTTCTGTTCTCTGCCGTATCTTTTCACAGCCTGCGCATATCATATCCGCAAGGACTGCATGGAACTCATAGGCAAGCTTATCACGGACAGAACTGCTGAAGCCGCTTTGGATATATGCTTTGGCTATGTGGTATGCAAGCTGAGTGGTATTGAGAGTAAAGAAGTTATTCTTTTCACTTTTTTCACTCAGCATATTTTCTGACTTTTCATAGCTGTTTTCGGCATTTGAGTTAAGTTCTTCATAGTGTTCCGCCGCAAATTCAAGGGACATTGAGGCTTCACCCTCGAAGGAAGAGCTGTTTCTTATGCCGAGTATTGCAGAAACTCCGTCGAAAAGCCGTCCACAGGAGGTGGAGTCAACGCAGTTTATCCTTTTATCCGCCATGGCTTTCTGGAACACAAATGTTTTTTCATCGCACAGACCGAGGACAGAACACATTTCCTGTGCTTTTGCTTGTTCCTTTACTGCGCTGTAAATAAGCTGGACGGCTATGCGCCAGCCTTCTTTTGCGGAGATATCTCCCCCTGCCTGAGTAAATGGTTCTATACTGCCTGCACGTTCAAAGCCGTTTAAACTGCACAGGAGAAATTCTCCGCCCCATATGGTTTTATCCGTTCCCATACCTGTGCCGTCAAATGAAACGCCTATAACTTTTTCCCTGTAATTATTTTCAGCCATACAGGAAAGGATATGGGCATAATGATGCTGGACCTGAACAAGCGGCAGAGAATTTTTCTGCGCATACTCCTGCGCAAAGGCGGTAGTATTATACGCAGGATGGAGGTCGCAGACCACTGCCTGCGGCGTACATTCAAGTAGATCGAGCATTCTTTCCGCACAGTCGCCTAGTGCTTTTACGGTTCGGATATCTCCCATATCGCCCACATAGGGGGAGGGGTAAAACAGGCTGTTTTTTGCGGCGCAGAATGTATTTTTAAGTTCGCCGCCAACTGCAAGCACCTGAATATCCTTTCCTGCGTTTATGCCCTCAAGCATAACGGGCAGGGGGGAAAAACCTCTTGAACGTCTTATCATATATGGCTTATCTAACAGCCAGTCGCAGACGGAATCATCTGCACGGATAAGGATATCCCTGTTATGGGACAAAATTATATCGCAGAAGTCTGATATCTCGTTAAGAACGTCCTCATCACATCTGCATATAGGCGCTCCCCTTGCGTTTGCGCTGGTCATAACAAGGCAGTCGGTCATTTTCACATCGTCGGGATAGCTGAAAAGCAGCATATGCAGAGGAGAATACGGCAGCATAACTCCTACGGTGGGGTTATGGGGGGATATTTCCTCGCACAATCCGTTTTCGGCTGAATTTGCACGTTTTTTCAGCAGCATAACAGGCTTTTGCCAGCCGTCGATATATTTTTCCTGTGCAGGTGATATCTCACACTCACGTCTGACGGTGGAGAGGTCTTTCATCATCACAGCGAAAGGTTTTGCAGGGCGGTTTTTGAGCTTTCTCAGCCTTGCACAGGCTTTGCTGTCATAGGCATTACAGCAGAGGTGAAAGCCGCCTATGCCTTTTACGGCGGCTATCTTTCCGCTCATTATTTCCTTTCGGACAAGGCTTATGGCTTCTGCACCTTTTATATCTTTGCCGATCACATAGACCTGCGGACCGCAGTCGTTACAGCAGACAGGCTGGGCATCATATCTTCTTGTTTCGGGGGAAAAATATTCCTCCTCACAGCTTTTGCACATAGGGAATTTCGCCATGCTTGTACGCTCTCTGTCATAGGGCATTTTATCAAGTATGGTCAATCTTGGTCCGCACTGGGTACAGTTTACAAATGGGTGGAGATAACGTCTGTTATGAGGGTCGAAAAGCTCCTTTTTGCACTGTGGACAGACGGCTATATCGGGGGAAACGAATATATCCCCATACTCCTTTTCGCTTTGGATTATGTGAAAATCCTCAAAGGGGATATCCTCACAGGGCTGAACGTCAAAGCTGAGTATGACCGCTCTTTCGGGCGGGGAATTTTTTATTTCATCGGCAAAGCGGCGGATATGGTTTTCTTCGCCCTTTGCTTTTATCTCAACATACGAACCTTTATTTGCAACTGTTCCTTTGATATGGTTTTTATCGGCTGTTACGGCAACGAACGGACGGAAACCTACGCCCTGAACTATGCCGCATATTCTTATAACAACGCTCTGCAAATTTTCCCCGCCTTTCATTTTAAATTTCATAAATTTGGTTTAAAGAATCATTTCAGAGAACGGGCGACCGCAGGTCGCCCCTACGATGTGGTTTTATATTAGCTGTCTGACAAGATCCTTTATTTCGTCTTCTGTATCGTTTCGGTCGAGGACGGCTCTGATGATATCCCTGTAATCCTCGGCTTCCTCATCTCTTCCCTCGTTATCGAGATAGGTCCTTATGCGGTCGAGCATCCAGACGTTATGGAGATTTGGTCTGCGTTCAATGGAGGAAACAAGCAGCTTTTCATAACCTTTCCCGAAAAACTGCTCCGCATAGCGGACTATTGCGTCAGACATTCCGAAATCGAGCAGAGGGTGTCTTTCCATTAATTCAAGCAGGGGTTCTACCGCCTGTATGCCTGCGCCGCTTTCGTCAAGCTCCTGCATACAGTTTTCAGCTATATACCCAAAATCGTCATCATCTATGCTTTCTTCAAGCTGTTCAATTACATCTTCCGTCATATCTATGCTCCTTTACAGGCGGTCATAAAGTCTTCCCGAAAGGGCGAAGTGGGGGAAATCCACGAACTCGCCCTCAAAGCCTTTCAGCACACGCTTACAGGCTTTATCGGCTATGACCACATCATAATTTTCGGCTTTAACTTTTTCGGCAAGGTCGGTTTCGTCCTTTATATGAAAATCATTTGTCTGAGAGAACTTATCTTCAAAGGCGAACCAGCCTGCACAGCTAACTTTACAGTTACAGTTTGTTTCAAGTATCCTTTCACGGAGGGCATTTGCGGCAAACTGCTGGTGGATAATGAGTACTTTTTTTGCTTTATCAACGGCTGTCTGCGCCGCTTTTACCACGCTTTCGGGGAGGCAGGGGAAAGCTGTTTCGTATGGGATACCGAAACGCTCCTTTAGATACTCTGCGGCGGCAATGCCTGAGGGGGATATGACAATATTCTTTTCGCACTCCCCTGCTCTTTTAACAGCCTCGATATCGCTGCCCATTCCAAAGCACACAGCCTCGCCGCCGTTTTTTTCAACTGCGGCTTTTAGTCTGTCGGCGGAGGTTTCGGAGAGATTAAGCGGTGTTGCGCCGATAACTCCGATCTTACCCTGCTTTTTTTCACAGCCGTCAAGGCAGAAAGTCTTGAAAAGCTGGAGATAAGTCTTTTTTTCGCCCTCGTCATACAGCTTTGTGCCGTCGGTGTCGATACAGATGCAAGGCAGGTCGGTCTTGCGCTCGGTCATTCTTTTTAAGGCTCTGTAATCCGTTGCTATGACGGCAGGGACTGGAGTGCCGATAATGGCGCAGAACTGAGCTTTAACGGCTTTTGCGGCTTTGGAGAGTTTTTCCACAAGCTTATCATCTCTGCCGAGGACGGCATCCATATCACGAAGTCCTGCGCTGAAGAGGGCGCTTTTTCTGTTCTCCCAGCGAGGTTCGTCAAAGCCGCAGATATTTCCTGTACAGCCGCCTGCGTCGCAGACGACGATAATTCCCCCAAGCTCGAAAAGCACACCGCTTGCGCCTGAATCGTCCGGAGCGGGAGGAGTCATATATTTCAAAAGCTTTTTCATTCTGATAAACGCTCCTTTCCCTGAGAAGATCTCGTCAATGCGCTGTCGAGTTGTTCAAAGAGGGACACTATGCCCTGATAGCCGAAAGGCTGAGTTTCCTCATTGAAATGTATGCCTGCGATATCGGGGTGATAGTACACTGCGTCACTGCCTATGGCGGCATCTGTTTTTTCTGTATTTTCGTAATAGAGCATGGTAGGCGAAAGGTTTGAATATATCCTCGTCTGAGGGGAAAGCTGTGCAAGCTTTTTAACGAAAACGAAATTGCGCTGGGTGACTGTGCCGTATATTTCGGACACTTTAAAGCCGAATCTTGTAAGCGCAAGGGAAAGTTCAAAGCTGTCTGCGTTAAGGCATTCGCCAACGGCAAAGGTGAGTTCGCCGTATTTTTCCCTAAAATCAGCAACGGCTTTTTCAGCCTGTGCGAGATATTCACTGTCGTCAAGGACAACGCCTATCGCCTGCGCAAAAAGCATATACTGGTTATGTATTTTGTCCGGCTGATACATTCTCACAAGCTCGATACTTGGTATGCCGTACTCTTTTTCCATTTTCTGCGCCGCATATCTTGCTTCTGCATTTAAGACAAGGTTGAAATTCGCTCTTGAAAGCTTTTTATACTCGTCAAAGGTCTTACAGCGTGACAATTCTCTTACCTGTTTTATGCCTGCTGAGCGGAGCAGAGGATAGAGTTCGCTTTTATCGTCGATGGGTGAGAAAAAGCCTAGTATATTGCACTCGTCGGCGGCACGTTTCTGCGGTTCGAGGAGAGAATAGACCGACCACCTTACTGCCGCCATAGGGGGAAGGCGCTTTTCCCTTGTGAGGGCATACATATAGCACGGTGCGCAGGGAACGTTTGCGGTATCGGAACATTTTCTGCACACTCTTTCCATATCCGTGCCGAGGAGAGCGTCAACGCAGGTTATGCATATCATCACCACGGAGGGGGTATAGTCAAGCTCGTCAACTATCTCCTTTACCGCCTGTGGTATTTTGGAAAGATGTCTGCCTGTGACGATATCGGTATCGTCAAGGAGGAGATAGAAAAATCTTTCGCTGTACCCCAGTTCGCTGAGCAGGGCGGTATTTCTTCCGCAGCAGCCAGGTGCGACAAGGAGCATAACGGAATTCGGAACGGCAAGTCCTGCTCTTTTCACTCCGAAGCCTTTTGCTCCCGGGGAATTGAATGCCAAGGCGGCAGGAGAGCTGTATATAAGATGTTCGGAAGAGGTAAGCTCTTCGGGGATATCCCCGTTCATAGCCGCAAGGTTCTCGGCGGTGATATAGAATGCTTCGGACATGGTTTTGTTCCTCTCTGATTATTTTTCACTTTTTTCATTTTTATCTTTTTCATCTTCGTCTATGAGTTTTTTTGCAAGCTCCAGAAATCTTTGGGCGGCGACAGAGTCGGGTGCGCCTTCTATTACGGTTTGTCCTTTATCCTCACATCTTATGATATCATCTGATCGGGGGATATCCGCAAGTATCTCTGTTCCTGAGTTTTGGGCAAAGGCTCTGACTTTCTCTTCTTCATTTTCCACATTGCGCCTGTTCATTATAAGTCCACGGACTTTGGCATAGCTTCTGTCCTCAAAGTTTCTTACGGCGCTGCATATATTATTTGCGGCATAGAGAGCCATTTTTTCGCCCGACGTTACTATGATGACTTTATCCGCATAGCCCTCTCTTATAGGTGCGGCAAAACCGCCGCAGACTACGTCGCCGAGGACATCGTAAAGCACCACGTCGGGGGTATATTTTTCAAAAAGCTCCAGTTCTTCAAGCAGGCTGAATGTGGTTATGATACCTCTGCCTGCACAGCCAAGCCCAGGGGTAGGTCCGCCTGTTTCGATACAGAGTATTCCGCCGTAGCCTGTTTTTGATATTTCCTCTATGCTGTCGGGTTCGTCATTTTCTCTGAGGTAGTTCATCACAGGCATAACGGGTGTTCCGCCCAGCAGGTTTATTGTGGAGTCAGCTTTGGGATCACAGCCTATTTGTATGACCTTTTTGCCGAGGCTTGAAAAGGCTGCTGCAAGGTTCGCTGTACAGGTGGATTTTCCTATACCGCCTTTGCCGTAGACCGCTATTTTTATCATATCTTATGCTTTTTCCTTTCCTTTTTAGTCGGCGAAAAGGGCTTTAAGATCGCCGTTTATAAGATCGGGGATATCCTTTGTATAGCATCTTCCCGAAAAAGCCTGATGGGCAAGCTCGATGAATTTATGCTCCCCTGCTATCGGCTTATACATAGGGTCGGCTGCAACGCTCTCTATATCCTCAAATGCCAGTTCATTTTCGATATCCTCTTCGGAGGAAAGCTGTTTATCACAGCCTGTGAGCAGGGCGGTTTCGGTATCGAGCGGGCAGATTATCCTTGTGCAGATATCAGCGTCCATTCTTAGGGCGGCGGCGAGAGAGCCTGCAAAAATACTTTCGCCGATTATCACACAGCCGTCCTCATAGGTCTTTCTTTCTGCGCAGGGGTAGAGGGTAAGCTCATCATTTGCCGCTGACCAGAGATGTTCCATAAGGCGGGCGGAGAATTTTGTTCCTATCGGCACTCCGCAGACATATGGTATGCCGTAGCGTGTTCTCATAAACTCTGCCGCAGGGATACCGCTGTATGAGATAACAAGGTTTGCTCTTGCGGTGGCTGCGTTTGCGATCTCTTCGAGGGAAGAACCCATTCCGAAGCAGGAGATGATATCAAAGCCGCTGTCGGAAACTTTGGCTTTTATTCTGTCCATTGTGCCGTCGATAGGGAAATCGAGTGGGGTTGCGCCGAGAATATTTACGGCAAGGCCGTTTGACTTAGGCTTATTTCCAACAAATTTTTCTGCAATGGCTTTGAAAGCTTCACCTGCGCCTGCAAGGTAGGACTTCATTCCGTTGGTATGGAGGGCGAAAGAAGTTATGCCTGTTCTCTGCTGTATCTCTTCTGCAACGGCATCAAAATCCGTGCCTGTCATCATCGGCATAGGCGAGCCGCAGAGGGCGATAAACTTCGGCTTTTCCCTTTCGGCAGCCTCACATATATCGTTTATGAGCTTTTCGTCGTTGCCCATAACAGCGTCCATTTCCGTAAGGGCGGAAATAAATATCATTGACTTTTTATCGAACCAGCGTGGTTCGTCATGGGTGGAATATGTAGAATTGCAGCCTGATGCATCATGGACTATTACCATTCCTCCCAGTTCATAGAGGGCGGAACATACTCCTGCTGTATCGGCAGCATAGCATGGGATTATTTTTGCGTTATTTTTCATTTGATTCTTCCTTTCGTATGGGTCTTGTATTTTACAGACATGAGGGGCAGCCTATTCCCTTATGCTGGATAACTTTTCTTCTGTCTTTTGGGGTTTCGGCGGCATCTGAGATAAGCTCGGCAAGCTTTTTTACGCCTGCGATGCCGTAAAGTCCGCCGTTTGCAACGGTATTGACAAAATGGTCGGTACGGCAATAGAAAGCGGCTTTCTGCCCTATGGCGACTATTTTACTGCATTCGCTTTCATCTGCTGATGTGAAGAGCATTGCCGAACCTGTGACGGAACATATCCTTATATTTGGGAAGTTTTCTTTCAGCCACTCAAAGGACAGTTTATCCTCTTCGGAAATCGAATCGGCGAAAATATATTTAACTTTAAAGCCGTATTTGCAGAGGACTTTCGCAAGCTCGAAAGGTCTTGCAGCGGCGGTAAAATCTATGGCTATCACCCTGCCGCTGAGCTTTTCCGCTGCGGTTTTCATTGTCCTTTCTGCGGCGGAGATATCCTTTGAAAAGTCGGGGATATCTATATCCAAAGTATCACAGAGCAGCTTATAATTTTCTTCAATAGTCTTTACATCAAAGCTTATGGGGAGATAGAGGTGCTTTGCGCCGAAACGGTCGGACAGCCTTTCCCCTGACAGCTTTGCGGCCGGCATACAGGTTATATTTACTGCACTTTCAGCCATTTCAAGATATTCGTCATATGTTCTGCACAAAGTCAGATCCCTTAAAGTAAAGCCATTGGAGCGAATAATTTTCAGCAGTTCTGTATCTTCGTCAAGAGGTCTGTCGCAGCCTATGATATTCACAGATCTTTTATTCAGCGACAGAGGTCTTAATGCGTCATACAGCTGCATACGCATTTTTGCGTCGGGAGAAATGGTTTTCCTCATGGTAGGGGTCATATAGCAGTCTGTGAAATCTATATCGGGGAACTGCGCTCTCAGCTCGCTTAGTATCATTTCAAAATCACAGCCTGCAAAAAGCTGTATACAGCTTATAAAAAGCAGCACCGATCTTGGTCGGCAGGGCAGCTTTTTCAGTATATCTGCTGTGCCGTCTATTATATCCTGCTCCATAGTGCCGTCGAACATATCCTCTTCCTCGACGGCTATCCAGCTCATTCTGTCCATTGCGTTCATTTCGGCTGCGGTCAGGAGAACTCCTCGAAGGCAGCCTTGTGCGCAGGCGAATATCTGATGTGACTGCGGGACTAACATTCCTGTATGGACTATATTCCACACTCCCCTTGCGGGGGGATTATATTCAAGTCCCGCTTTGAATGGTGCAGGGTAAAAAGCTTTTGATATCTCAACGCTCGCAGGCTTTTCATCAAGACGTCTGAGCATTCATCTTCCCCCTTTATTTTTTCATTTGTTCATTTCTTTAAGTATATTTTCCGCAAGCACATTAAACTGTTCTGCGGCTTTGCTTTCGGGGAATGCATTCACAACAACTTCTCCCAGCTCATCACACTTCGCTATATCCTCGCTGCGGTCGATATAGCCTGTTACTGAGGTATTAAAATCCTCCGCAAGCTCTTTTACAGCTTCATCTTCATTTGCCACGTTCCTGCGGTCAAGAATTATGCCGCCGAGAGCAGCATATCCTCTGCCTTTGAAGTTTTCAACAGCCATACAAATATTTGCGGCTGCATAGCGTGACATTTTCTCTCCCGAACAGACAACGAAAACTTTATCTGCATAGCCTTTTCGCATAGGCATGGAAAATCCGCCGCAGACCACATCGCCGAGGACGTCATAGATAACTATATCGGGAGAAAATTTTCCATATGCGCCCTTTTTCTCCAGTGCTTCAAGGGCGGCGATTATACCTCTTCCTGCGCAGCCTAACCCAGGCACAGGACCGCCTGCCTCAACGCATTTTACTCCGCAGCTGCCCTCATAAACTATATCGGAAAGCTCATATGCGTCGCCTTTTTCCCTTATGGTATCAAGGACTGTGGGGATACGCTCCGACTTTCTCAGAAGTGCGGTGGAATCGGCTTTAGGGTCGCAGCCTATCTGCATGACCTTATATCCCATTTTTGAGAACGCAGCAGAAAGGTTTGACGCACAGGTGGATTTTCCTATGCCGCCTTTGCCGTAGATAGCTATTTTTATCATTTATATGTACCTCCGAAATCTCCCCTTGAAACGGATATCTCGTAGCCTATGGATCTCATTCGCATTTCAAGGCAGTTTCTGCACTGGGCGGACTCGTCGCCTGTGCAAATCTTATTATCATAGAGCATATACTTTTTTCTCACCGCAAGCGGGGAAAGGTTCGGCATTATAACGTTCGCTCCTGCGAGAACGCCCTCCTCACGTCCTTTCGGGTTTATCGTACCGAGGGCGGTAGTGGCAGGCAAAAGGACTTCGGGCAGCATTATCCTGCACAGGCTCAGCAGGAATAGTGTAAGCTCATAAGATCCAGACGGCATATCCCTGAAAGGAGTATCCTTATGGGGGATAAACGGACCGAGCCCTATCATATGCGGTCTGAACTCAGAGAGAAACTGCATATCCTCCGCAAGACATTCTGCGGTCTGATATGGCGAGCCTATCATCATTCCTGCGCCTGTCTGAAAGCCGAGGTCTTTAAGATCACGCAGGCATTTCATTCTATGCTCCCATGACATTGAAGATGGGTGAAGCTTTTCGTAGTGGGTTTTATCTGCTGTTTCGTGGCGCAGGAGATATCTGTCTGCTCCTGCGGCTTTGAGTCGGGCATAATCCTCACGCTCCATTTCGCCCATAGACAGGGTAACGGCGCAGTCAGGGAAAAGCTTTTTTATCTCTCTGACGATATCGGCTGTTCTGTCAACGGTGAACCATGCGTCCTCTCCGCTTTGCAGCACAAAGGTACGGAAGCCGTACTCATGACCCCCTTTGCAGCAGCTTATGATCTCTTCCTTTGTGAGCCGATATCTTGAAAGCTCTGCATTTGATCTTCTTATGCCGCAGTAAAGGCAATCGTTCCTGCATATATTTGAAAACTCGACTATACCACGAATGAATATCTTTTTGCCGAAAACGGACTGAGATATTTCCCTTGCCATATCCGCCGCATATTTTCGGTCGGTATCGGAAAAGTCTGATATAAGCCGTTCCCACTCGGTGAGGGAAAGCTGTTTTTGCGCATTAAGTTTATCTATAAGATCTTTGTTCATTAGTTTATCCCTTAAAGCTGATCGTACAGGTAAGGGAATACCTCCAGACTTCTTTTTAGTATGCCATGCATATGGGCGATAGCAGTTCCGTAATTTGTGAAAGGCACGTTCTGATCCTCGGCACATTTCATACGGTACATCATTTCTCTTCCGCCGAGCATACAGCCGCCGCAGTGTATACAGAGGGCGATACCCTCAAGATCTTCGGGGAAATCCCTGCCTGAGGTGGTGCGGATAACGAGGTCTTTTCCTGTATGCTTTTTAAGCCAGTTTGGCAGCTTTACTGTTCCGATATCTCCGCATTGTCTATGGTGTGTACAACCCTCGGATATAAGAACGGTGTCACCGTCTTTCAGCGTATCAATGGCTTTGACGCCTTTTACGGCGGTATCGAGAAAGCCTTTGTACCTTGCCATAAGTATTGAAAATGATGTGAGCTTTATATCGGGCGGGGTATCTGCGTTCACTTTTCCGAAAGCCTGACTGTCGGTTATAACAAGGGCAGGCTTTTTTGAAAGTCCGCTCAGTGCAGTTTTTAGTTCGGTTTCCTTTACCACCAATGGACAGGCAGAGGCTTCGAGGAGATCCCTTATGACCTGCTGCTGAGGCAGGATAAGCCTGCCTTTCGGAGCGGCGGAATCTATGGGGACTACCAGCACGGCAAAATCCCCCTCATTCACAAGGTCGCCTGCAAGCCGTCTTGTATCATCACCCGATGAAGTAAGAGCCGCTATTTTTTCACGCAGGCTGTTGATGCCTGTTTTTTCGGCGGCGGAAATGTATATCTCATTATCGGGAACATTTTCTGTTGGCATTTTTTCAAGTAGATCGCATTTATTTCTTGCGATCATATATGGGATATTTTTCTCTTTAAAGACAGAGATAAGCTGCTCCTCACACTCCCCTTGCGGCTGTGTACAATCCGTCACAAGCACTGCGCAGTCGGCACGGTTAAGCACCTGTTTAGTTTTTTTCACACGCTGTTCGCCAAGCGCACCCTCGTCGTCAAAGCCCGGGGTATCAATTATGACAACAGGTCCCATAGGGAGGATCTCCATTGCTTTCATAACGGGGTCGGTAGTTGTTCCGAGAGTATCGGAAACCACCGCAAGTTCCTGCCCTGTGACAGCGTTCACAACGCTTGATTTTCCTGCATTTCTTCTTCCGAAAAAGCCGATATGCACTCTTTCGGAGGACGGGGTATCGTTAAGTCCCATAGTTTTCGCTCCTTTTCATATTTGATAGTAAAAATGTTGGTCTGATGATATGGTCGGTCTTATGCTGAATGAATATAAAAACTATAAAAACAATAAAAAAGGGGACGCTGCTGTATGCAAGAAGATACAGCTGTCCCCTGAAAATACATTTATGCGTTTTTGCAGTCAATGTACAATGTACAATAGTACAAAGCTATCTATCTTTCACCTCAAATAAAATTTTCGGCGTCAGGAGATCGTTATTATATTTTATTAAGTTTATTATCTTTAAACGGCTGAATAAAGCGTTTTGGCTGTAACGCCGTCAAGTCTGCCTATTTTGCCTGCGAGGGTATTTATCTTATCCTGCGGAGCGTCTATGGCTACGCTTATGATATTTACTCCTTTACTGCGGTAAGGCACACCCATTCGTCCTATTATATAGGCGCTGTAATCGTGCAGAAGAGCATTTATGCTCTCGGCAGAATCGGTATTCTGTGCAATAATGGCAATGACTGCCACCCTTGTTTCCATAGGCTTACTTCCTCCTGATTGATATGATATCACTTTTCCCGAAAAAAGTCAACAAAAAAGGAGGGAAATTATGATATATCACATACGGGCATCAGCATTATATTACGCTTTTCAGGCGATAATTTATATCTCTTTTTACAGAAATTATTATATAATGTATTTTAATAATTGACGAAATTAAAATTATGTGCTATAATTTAACGTAATAAATAAATCATAACATATAGAAACAGGAGTGATATAAATGGCAGCAGGGGAATATAATTTATCCGTACAGATACTCGACACCATACCTATGGGGATATGTGTGTTTACCTACGATCACATCATATACAGATGTATTCACTGCAACTCATATTTTTTCAAGATGTTTTCAAATATCCCTGAGCCGTCATTTGAGGACGGTGCTTTCACTCCATATGACTATATTCACGAGGACGATATCGAAGAATACAAGGAAGTGCTTGAAAAGGCATATCTTACAGGGGAAGAATTCAGCGTAAGAAAGCGTATACTTTCAGAGGGTGGAATATACAAGTGGTACAGCATAAAAGGCTCGGTAACAAAAGAGTCCGACACGCTATGCTGTATGACCACAACATACACGGACATAGACAATCTCGTGAAAACGCAGGATCAGCTGAAGCTGACGGAGCAGATAAAAAACATTGCGCTGGACAGCGAACAGCTTGTTATATGGCGATACGATCCCCAGACAAAGGCAAACTCGATCATTTCGGGAAATTCATTGTTGACGAAAAAGCCTGTTGTGGAAAATGCGCCCGAAAGCAGTATTCAAAACGGATTTGTAAAGAACACAAGCATAGAGGATTACAGGGAACTTTTTGCGGCGGCTGACAGGGGGGAAAGGGTTACAAAGAGGATACTGCTTTTCGACGGTCAGTACAACGCTTTCCGCTGGAAGCAGATAACTTTTATCCCTATGTCGGAGCGTTCGGGGGATTTTTCCTATGCTATCGGCTGTTCAAAGGATATAGACAGGCAGGTAAAGGAAGAGCAGAGATTTAACGAGAAGATATGCTCTGTAACGGCGGCAAATCAGAACACGCTGGGAGTATTCCGTTTTGACCTCACAAAGAACCGCTGTTTTGACGGGTATTCCAGATTCAGTCAAGTACTGAAAATGGCGGAGAAAGGCACTGTTGACGGATATTATGAATATGCCTATGCTGTATCTCCCGACAAGAAGGAGCTTGCGGATTTTAAGAAGGAATTTAACCGTGAGGCACTCATAAAGGCATACGAGGGCGGACGCTCGACCATACAGCGTGAACACAAGGTATATGATCCGAACGGAAAGGTATGCTGGATAAGCTCGGTGGTGGAGCTTGCGAAGAACCCTGTTACGGGAGATATTGAGGGAGTAACATACTCAACGGACATTACAAAGACAAAGACCATGGAGGCTCTGCTGTCGGCAGTAATTGATGTTGACTATGATATGCTATGCGTATTCAATGCTGAAAACGGTATTCTGAGCAGTCTGCATCAGAGCAGCAATTTCAGTCTTACAGATCTGAGCGATGCAAAGAACATTTCGAATATAACGGACAGATATGAAAAGCTGATGAGCGGTTCGGGAGAGAAAGACACTGCAAAGGCGGCGAAGGTCTTATCAAGAGAGGCGATAGTAAAGGAGCTTGCAGAAAAGCCTGTATGCTATGCGGCTTACTCGATAACTGCGCCGGACGGAAAGGAATACAGAAAGTACAATTCATACTGTTATCTTGACGACAGTCATTTTGAGATATGCTGCATACAGCACGACATAACTGAGGTATATCTTGAACAAAAGCAGCGCAGCGAACAGCTGACGGCGGCATTGAAAGAGGCTGAGAGAGCGAATGCGGCAAAGAGCGAATTCCTGTCGAGAATGAGCCACGAGATAAGAACGCCGATGAACGCTGTCATAGGCATAGCGGATTTCGGTGCGGAGGAAAGCACTGAGCCTGCAATAAAGGACTACTTCACGAAGATAAAATCCTCGGCGGACTATCTGCTGGGCATACTCAACGACATACTGGATATGTCGAAGATAGAGAACGGAAAGGTGACGCTTTATCCGAAGCCGTGCAAGCTGGAAGATTTTGCGGAGAGCGTGAACACTATCATTCTTCCGCTTATGCAGAAAAAGAACATTGATTTCAGATTTGAGCTGCATGACATTTACGCTGACACACTCATTATGGACGATATGAGGGTAAAGCAGATATTTATAAATCTTCTTTCAAACTCGGCGAAATTTACTCCCGACAAGGGCAGGGTGGATTTCACAGTATCACAGATGCCAGGCAAGGGCAGCAGGATAAAGACCATATTCACTGTCCGTGACACCGGAATAGGAATGAGCAAGGAATTTATTGAGCATATTTATGAGCCGTTTGTACAGGAGAGGACGGTAGAAACTTCTTCCGTTCAGGGTACGGGGCTTGGTTTGCCTATATCGAAAAATCTTGTGGAGATAATGGGCGGAACGATGTCGATAGAGAGCAAGCTTGGCGAGGGGACAAAGATAACGGCGGAGATAGAGTTTGACTCTGCGGCGGCGGTAGGTGCACAAAATCAGCCTAATGCGGCGGAATTTGATTTTTCGGGCAAGAGGGCGCTTATTATAGAGGATCACTCAATAAACAGGATACTTGCGGTAAAGGTGCTGAAAAAGGCAGGTTTTGAGGCTGACAGCGCCGCAAACGGGTTAGAGGGACTTAAAAAGTTCATGGACTCGGAGGACGGCTATTATGATGTAGTGCTGATGGACATAAGAATGCCTGTTATGGGCGGTCTTGAAGCGGTGAGAAAGATAAGGGCGCTGAACAGAGCGGACGCAAAAAAGGTCATTATACTCGCCATGAGCGCAAACGCTTACCCTGAGGATATACAGAACTCACTTGACGCAGGAATGAACGGACACGTTGCAAAACCTATCATACCAGCTCTTCTTCTTTCGGAGATAGAGAGGAATATTGAGTCGGCTGACGCTGAGAAGCCGTGATGATATGCCGTTTTGTACATAAGGTATGAAGAATTTTTTTGATATTGCGCTTGACTTTTAATATGAAAAGTAATATAATTAGATTATCAATTTTAATAATTTATTTGGAGGGTATTAAAAATGGGTAGAGTTTATAACTTCAGCGCAGGTCCTGCGGTACTTCCTGAGGAAGTTCTCAAAGAGGCTGCTGACGAAATGCTTGACTACAAAGGCACAGGAATGAGCGTAATGGAGATGAGCCACCGTTCCAAAGCTTTTGACAACATTATAAAAGAGGCTGAGGCTGATATCAGAGAGCTTATGAATATCCCTGACAACTACAAGGTACTTTTCCTTCAGGGCGGAGCTTCTCAGCAGTTCGCAGCTGTTCCTATGAACCTTATGAAGAACAAGAAGGCTGCTTACATAATCACAGGTCAGTGGGCAAAGAAGGCTTATCAGGAGGCTCAGAAGTACGGTGACGCTGTTGCTGTTGCTTCATCAGCTGACAAGACTTTCTCTTACATTCCTGACTGTTCAGACCTCGACATCCCTGAGGACGCAGACTATGTTTACATCTGCGAGAACAACACTATTTACGGCACAAAGTTCAAGACTCTTCCTAACACAAAGGGTCACACTCTGGTAGCTGACGTTTCATCATGCTTCCTTTCTGAACCTGTTGACGTTACAAAGTACGGTGTTATTTACGGCGGTGTACAGAAGAACGTTGGTCCTGCCGGCGTTGTTATCGCTATCATCAGAGAAGATCTCATCACAGATGATGTTCTCGAAGGCACACCGACAATGCTCAAGTGGAAGACACAGGCTGACGCAGATTCTCTTTACAATACGCCTCCATGCTATGGCATATACATCTGCGGCAAGGTATTCAAGTGGATAAAGAAGATGGGCGGTCTTGAGGCTATGAAGGCTCACAACGAGAAGAAGGCTAAGATCCTTTATGATTTCCTGGATCAGAGCAAGCTTTTCAAGGGCACAGTAGTTCCTGAGGACAGATCCCTTATGAACGTTCCTTTCGTTACAGGCGATGAGGAGCTTGACAAGAAGTTCGTTGCAGAGGCTAAGGCAGCAGGCTTTGAGAACCTCAAGGGCCACAGAACTGTCGGCGGTATGAGAGCTTCTATTTACAATGCTATGCCTATCGAGGGCGTTGAAAAGCTTGTTGAATTTATGAAGAAGTTCGAGGCTGAAAACGCATAAAGCATTACTGATATGAAACTTGATTTTCAGCTCAGTGAAGAATATAAGGATAAGATAAGGCGGCGGAACAGGTTCCGTCTGAAAGCTGCCGCTGTATTTCTTGTTCTTGCAGTCATCGGCTGTGTGGTCGTAAGGATCATAAGCTGATGATAATAACAGAAAGAGGTAATTTCAATGTATAATATTCTTACTCTTAATAAGATCGCCGCAGTAGGAACAGATAAGTTCGACAAGGCGGCATATACAGTAAGCGATAATACTGCTGAGCCTACCGCTATCATGGTTCGTTCGGCAAAGATGCACGACATGGAGATGCCTGAGAGCCTTCTTGCTATTGCAAGAGCAGGCGCAGGTGTAAACAACATTCCTGTTGACAAGTGTGCTGAGCAGGGCATCGTTGTTTTCAACACTCCAGGTGCAAACGCTAACGCAGTTAAGGAGCTTGCTATCTGCGCACTTCTTCTTTCATCAAGAAAGATCACAGAGGCTGCTGCATGGGCTGCTTCACTCAAGGGTACACCTGACGCTCCTAAGACAGTAGAGGGCGGCAAGTCAAAGTTCGCAGGTCCTGAGATCTACGGAAAGACACTTGGTATCATTGGTCTTGGTGCTATTGGCGGAAAGATCGCAAACGCAGCAGTTGCACTTGGCATGAAGGTTATCGGATACGATCCATATCTTTCAGTAAACGCAGCACTTAAGCTTGACTCTTCCGTTAAGGTCGCAGCTGACATCAATGACATTTACAAGAACAGCGATTACATTTCAATACATATGCCATACACACCTGCAACAAAGAACACTATTGATGCAGAGCAGATTGCAATGATGAAGGACGGCGTTCGTCTTATCAATCTTGCAAGAGGCGAGCTTATCAACAGTGAGGCAGTTGTAAAGGCAATAAAGGACGGCAAGGTAGCGAAGTATGTAACTGACTTTGCAGATGACGTTGTACTTGGTGAAGAGAACATAATCGTTCTTCCACACCTTGGCGCATCTACACCTGAGTCAGAGGACAACTGCGCAGTAATGGCAGCTGACGAGCTTATGGATTACATTGAGAGAGGTACGATTAGAAATTCTGTAAACTTCCCAAATGCAGAGCTTGCAAAGACAGGCGACGCACTTGTATGCGTACTTCACAAGAACGTACCTGCACTTCTTGCACAGATCACATCAGCAGTAGGCAGCAAGGGTGCAAACATTGAGAACCTTGTAAACAAGTCAAAGAAAGACTGGGCTTACACAATGCTTGATGTAAACGGCGAAGTTGACGCTGAGGCTATAAAGGCTGTTGACGGCGTTGTAGGCGTTCGTGTACTTTAATTTCAAGAATAAAAATTATGCAGCAAAGGGGCTGTCTTTTCACAGGGGTGTGTCAAGGCAGTCCCTTTTTGGCAGCATACAACAGAAAGGAATGTTCAGACGATGGGGAAGGTATTAGCGGCTTTATTATTCATAGGCGGACCGATGGCGATAATGCAGGTACTTTACCGAATAGTTGACAGAAAGGGAGTAAAGACTGCAAAGCTTGTAGAGAAATTCCCGATACTAAAGCGCAGGAAATTCATAATACAGATACTTATACCGATGCTGTTTATAGTATTATTCGGTATTATTTCTGTACTATGCAACATTCCGTTATACGCATTCTTTATAGTATGCGGAGCATTTGTGGGCATAATAAACGGCTTAGCAGTAACCATAATGTATAATTCCTAAGTGTCCTCGCCGGACGGGCGTCCTCGGGCGGACGGCTCGGTTCGGGACGCTCGGTCCTCACCGGACGGGGTAATTCGCTACGCTCGACAAGCTCGCTGTCTGTTGTGGGAACTTTTCATTTTGCGCTCGGAAGAAACGGAGTGCTGTCTTTTACTGAAACAGGGTTTGATAAGGTCTTGTATTGGTTCTTTTAGGTTTGATAGGTCTTATCTCGGCTTTAAAAGTTTGCACACAAACTATAAACACCCAACAAAGAAAAAACAATCACAAACCCTCAAACGCACAAGGCAAAGCGGTCGATCAAGCCCGCCGCTAGAGGGCTTGCAGGGGTAAAATTCTTACTCGACAAGCTTGTAAGAATTAAAAGGGGGCAGCGCCCCTTTGTCGCTCCCTCAGGAGCGAAATCCCCATCGGAGGAGCTCTGCATAGGGTGAATTTGAAAATAGTCCAGCGGACTGTTTTCAAAGAGGGGCATGCCCTGCGATAGAGTGCTGCCCCTTACTTGCCTACCGCACAAACTCCCCCGCAAGGGCTTGCCCCTTGCGCTGTCCTCGGTCGGGTCTTCCCAGACGGGGTAATTCGGGACGCTCGACAAGCTCGCTGTCTACTGTCGGGGCTGTTACTTTGCGCTCGGAAGAAACCGATATATAGATTTTACTTAAACCTACTTTGATTAGGTTTTATGTGGATTTACAAAATTTGCGTAGGGGCGACCTTTGGTCGCCAGTATTTCCTAACTAAAATCTGCATTGTGGCGGATTTTGGTTAGCTGTTTTTTACTTCTTATTTGCATTTTATCAGAAAGAGCCGCATTTTCTGCGGCTCTTTGTTGATATATTATCATTTTTCCTGCTGGCTTGCACTGGCTATAACGGACTCGTCGTCTTTTTTGATAACAAGTTCGGGTTTGATTATATAGCAGGGTTCTCCGTCAAGGAGGAACTCTCCGCTTATAAATCTTGCGTTGACCTGCTCATTTATATCGGGGGCAGGCTGGATATTGCTGCTGTCTATCTCTCTGAAACCTGAGATACTGTCGCAGAGAAGTCCGATATTTTTTTCACCGTCGCAGACGATTATACAATCCCTGTCGGAAAAATCCTTTACTGCATAGCCGAAACGCTTACGCAGATTTATTACGGTTATGACCGTTCCGTCATAGACTACTGTACCCTCTGCATAGTCGGGAAAATCGGGGATCTTTTCGGCTTTCTGAGATGGGATAATAACTTTGACGTCCGTAAAATTTATCGAGAACGTTCTTCCGTCGGCGGAAAATATCAGATACTTATTTTCTGCGCTTTCGGCACTTTTTTCATCTATTTTATCTTTTTTATCTTTTTCTTCGCTCATAAACGTTTCTCCTTTATTTTCAAATATACGTTGATCTTATCCCCGATCTCTTCAAGAGGACATCGTATGTTCACTGCGCCAAGTTCATATGCGGCTTTCGGCATACCATAGACCACGGAAGAACTTTCGTCCTGTGCTATATTGTATGCACCCATTTTTTTCATATTGAGCATACCGTCTGCGCCGTCCCTGCCCATTCCTGTTAAGATCACTCCTACTGCATTTGACTTTGCGGCATAGGCTACCGAATCGAAAAGCACATTTACTGAGGGGCAATGGCCGCCTACTCTTACGCCGCTCTCGCTTGTGATGAAATAGCCTTTTTTATCACGGAACACACGGAGATGTTTTGCGCCTGCGGCGATTATGACCTGTCCCTGACTGACATACATTCCGCTTTTCGCTTCGCAGACGTTAAGGTCAAGGGAAGAATCTAGCTGTTTTGCATATATGCCTGTATAGCCTTCGGGCATATGCAGGACGCACACTACGGGAGGACAGTCGGGTTTAAGGCGCTTTAATATTTCGGGGAGGGCATTTGTGCTGCCTGTTGAGCCGCCTATAGCTATTATCCCTGAGCTGCCTGCAAGGACGTGTATTTTATTTTCTTTTACTGCACTTGCGGCACTTTGTATACTTCCTGCAAGGCGGCTCATAAACTTTCCGCCGTTTTCGTCTGTATTGCGGTGAAATCTTATTACGTCTACTGCGCCTGCGCTTATCATAGCGTACCGCAAGTTGAGCTGTTCGGTGACCACGATTATCGGGACGGCATATTTCGGGGCAAGCTTTACGATATAATCCGCCATATCAATGCTGACATCAGCGTCTGCATTGAGTATTACAAGTTCAGGCTGAAAGGCTATAAGACTTTTTCTGCCGTTTTCGGGTTTTGCGGAAAGTATCTCGCATTTTATGTTTATATGGGAAGCTGCGCCTTTCACAAAGTCGGTCAGCACATTGCTGTCGGTGATAACAAGTATTTTCATATACCCGACTCACCTCCCGATTTTCTGTAAACGGCAGGCTGTTCCTTTATGTAAGGCATATCATCGGGCGGGCATTCCGCTGCGCCGATATAGAGATAGCCGCCGTCCTCGGTGGCATTATAAAAACGTTTACAGAGTTCGGATTTTGTTTTATCGTCAAAGTATATCATAACGTTTCGGCACATTATGAGGTCGAACTGCTTTTTAAAAGTTATGGGCTCCATAAGGTTATGATATTTGAAGATAACATTGCTGCGTATCCTTTCGCAGACCTGATAAAGACCGTTATTCATCTTTACAAAATACTTTGCCCGCCAGCTTTCGGGCATATTCTCCAATGACGCCTCGGTAAAGACGCCTTTGGAGGCTGCACGGAGGGCATTAAGGGAGATATCCGTTGCAAGTATTTTCAGATCCCATGCTGTCCGTCTGAAACCGAAATACTCATCAAGGCACATTGCCAGATTATAAGGCTCGTTTCCGAACGAACAGCCTGCCGACCAGATACGCAGGTCATGATCCTTGCACGTCTGCTCCGCCTGCGGCAGGAAAACGTTCATAAAATGCTTGAAATGCTCAGGCTCACGCATAAAATATGTGAAATTTGTCGTAAGCTTATTGATAAGGTTTGCGATCTCCCCTCCCGAAGTATCGCTGTAAACAACGGACAGATAGTCGGAAAAATCTCTGAAACCGCAGTCGTCAACATAGTTGCTCAGCCTTGACTGGACCATGGCTTTTCTGCCCTCAAGATCTATACCGAATTTCTTTTTTATAAAACCCACAAGCTGCATGAAATCAGCGTCGGAAATTTCCTGCAAGGTTATCCCTCCCTCATAATTTTACCGTGTATCTTTATGCAAATTACCCCTTTGCCTGATACCAGCTTTCGCCTCTGCCAACGTCCACGGTAAGAGGAACGCTGAGCTTTACGGCATTTTCCATTTCATTTTTCAGTATCTCAGCCGCTTTATCTGCGTCCTTTTCAGATACCTCCACGATAAGTTCATCGTGTACCTGAAGGATAAGTCTTGCGTCAAGATCCTCTTCCTTTAATTTGCTGTACACTTTGACCATTGCTATTTTGATTATATCTGCGGCTGCGCCCTGTATTGGGGCATTCATTGCTGCTCTTTTACCGAAAGCCTGAAGAACTTTATTTGCGGCGGACAGTTCGGGGATATATCTTCTTCTGCCGAAGATAGTTTTTACATAGCCGTTCTTTATGCCGTCCTCGACGGTCTTATCCATAAACTCGGAAACTTTCGGGAAGTTGTCAAGATAGTTCTTTATATATCTTTTAGCCTCGGCAACGGTAACACCGATATCCTTTGACAGGGAGAACGCACCTATGCCGTAGATGATACCGAAGTTTACCGCCTTTGCGGCTGATCTCATTTCAGGCATAACGAAATCTTCAGGGATATCAAAGACCTGTGATGCGGTCATGGTATGGATATCCTTTCCCTCTGCAAAGGTCGCCTGCATATTTTCATCACCGCAGACAGCGGCAAGGACACGCAGTTCGATCTGACTGTAATCGGCATCGAGAAGAACGCAGCCTTCCCTGCTGACAAAGAACTTACGCATATTTCTGCCTATCTCCTTACGGACGGGGATATTCTGCATATTCGGTTCGGTGGAGGAGATACGGCCTGTTCTCGTTTCGGTCTGCTTGAAAACGGAATGAACTCTTCCATCGCTGCGGACGGATCTCAAAAGTCCGTCAACGTATGTTGAATTAAGCTTTGTGAGTGTTCTGTATTCAAGGATAAGCGGGATAATGGGGTGCTTATCGGAAAGAGATTCAAGCACCTCTGCATTGGTGGAATATCCCGATTTAGTTTTCTTTTTGGCCGGAAGTCCAAGCTTTTCAAAAAGCACCTCGCCAAGCTGTTTTGTGGAGGCGATATTGAACTCGCCGCCAGCGTAGGCATAGATATCGTTGGTCAGCTCGGTTATTTTTTCTTTCAATCCCTCGCCGAAAGCCTTTATTCCGTCCGTATCGGCTTTTACTCCGTAATGCTCCATAGACGCAAGTACTTCGCAGAGTGGAAGCTCCACGTCATTATAGAGGCTGAGCATTTCGGTCTGTTCAAGCTGCATTTTCAGATTTTCGGACAGGGCAGTAATTGAAGATATATCGGCATAATCGCCCATATCCGAACGATAGAGGACTTTATATGACAGGCAGAGATTTTCAACTGTATACTCGCTTGCCTGTGAATTGAGCAGATAGCCTGCAAGGTCGCAGGCGAAGATCAGTCCGTTAAGTCTGCTATCGTTATCAAAGGCGAACCTATGGGCAGTTTTTCCCTCAAAGGTCAGCTTTTTGCAGGCTGAGGCGAAAAAGGCAAGTATTATATCCTTATCCGAACAGGTGAAAATCTTGTCGCCGCAGAACACCTCCAGCTTTTCGCCGTCAAAGATAAAAGCTGCTGTTTTATCCTCTCCGAAAGCCGCATTATCGGCAGTCAGTTCAGTCACCTCATACTTAGGCAGGTCTTTCAGTTTCAGCTTGCTTTCGCTTTCGTTTGCACTGCTTTCGGTTGTGTCTGAGGATTTTCCTGTCAGACCGAGCCTGTCCATAAGTCTGAGCATTTCAAGGTCGGCAAGGAGCTGTTTTGCTGTCTCTGTATCCATATCGGCGAGCTTATAATACTCTGTATTTTTCTCAACAGGTGCTTCAAGGCAGATCTCTGCAAGGAAGTGGCTGTCAAGAGCGTCCTGTTTGCCGCCCTCAAGTTTTTTTCTCACCGACGGGGTAAGCTTTATCTCATCAAGCATTTCATACAGCTTATCCACAGAGCCTGTCTGCTGGATAAGGGAAAGGGCTGTTTTCTCACCTATTCCCTTTACGCCAGAGATATTATCAGAGGTATCGCCCATAAGCGCTTTTACCTCGATCATCTGACGTGGGGAAACACCGTACTCGGTCATTATCCTGTCGGGGGTATATATTTTTGTTTCCTTTGTGCCTGCAAGGCGGACGGTGGTATGCTCGGAAACAAGCTGAAAGCTGTCCCTGTCACCTGTCAGTATAACGCAGTCATTGCCCGAATCTGCGGCGGCTTTGGAAAGCGTACCGAGGATATCGTCAGCCTCGTAGCCCTCACACTCGACAATTTTTATGCCAAGGACAGTAAGGAGCTTTTTGATGATAGGCATCTGCTGTGCAAGCTCCTCAGGCATACCCTTTCGGTTTGCTTTATAGGCTGCGTTGGCTTTATGCCGGAAAGTCGGCGCACGGAGATCGAACGCCACAGCAACGCAGTCAGGCTTTACCTCTTCCTTTTCTTTAAGATAAATATTCATAAAGCCTGTTATGGCATTGGTGAAAACTCCTTTAGAGTTTGTCAGCACCTTTATGCCGTAAAAAGCTCTGTTCATTATGCTGTTGCCGTCTATTGCAAGCAGTTTCATTTTTGCACCTCTTTATCGTAATAACAATCCTGTTCCCATTTTTCAGGATTTTCATATATATATTTTATTATCATAAGATATTCTTTTTCACTTCTGATAATATGATCATAAAATGATTTTTGCCATATGTGGAAACCAACCTTTTTTGTTACCGCACCTTTGAATTGCTGAACTATCCTCGATATGGTAGGGGCGACCTTTGGTCGCCAGTTTTCTGAAAAACAACTCCCGCTTATATTTTTATCCAGCTTTATTATAATGTGTATATGGTTCGGCATTATAACATATTTATCTACTGCAACACACCCATCATATATGCTGTCAATATGGTTTATCTCATTTTCAACTATTTTTCCATACTCACTCAGTACTCTCTCCTGCGATCTATAATCACAAGGCATACGATATTCCTCAGATGATTTTCCGCACAACAGACCTATGTCGGCTTGTGGCTTCCAAAATACTTGCGCTTGATACTGTGTACAGATAGTTATAAAATACAAGCCGTTTTGCGAATAATCATAATTCTGCAACCGAATTTGCTTGCGCTTAGGTAATTCCATAATTATCACCTGCGAATATTGATACGTTTTTTCCAGTACATAAACATTACAGGCTTAATGCCTTGAAACACGGGCGACCACAGGTCGCCCCTACAAAGTCAGCCGTCTTTACTCAGATATCTTATCCAGCGACAGGGTGGCTATGCCGTTAAGGCTTTCGTCTGCACGTTTTCCTGCGATATAGTCATAATATCCCTGACAGGCTATCATTGCGCCGTTATCTCCGCAGTATTTAAGTTCGGGCATATACAGCTTATATCCACGCTTTTCACATTCCTGCGAAAGCTTTGCTCTTACTCCTGAATTGGCGGAAACTCCTCCTGCGAGAGCTATGGTAGTATAACCGAGATCCTCTGCGGCAAGCATTGTTTTTTCCGTGAGGATATCTGCGACAGTTTTCTGAAAGCTTGCTGCCATATCCTCTCTGCATATCTCTTCGCCCTTTTGCTGTGCGTTATGAACTGTATTTATAACGGCTGTTTTAAGTCCCGAAAAGCTGAAATCATACTTGCTGCCCTGAACCTTTGGCTTAGGCAGTTTGAATGCGTTCGGATCGCCTGTTTTTGCGGCATTGTCTATGAACTTTCCGCCCGGATACTCATAGCCGAGGGTTCTTGCAGCCTTGTCAAAGCACTCGCCTGCTGCGTCGTCCCTTGTTCTGCCCACTACATGATAGTGAGTATAGTCCTTTACCTCAACTATGTGGGAATGTCCTCCCGACGCAACAAGGCAGAGATAAGGCGGTTCAAGGTCGGGGTGAGAGATGTAGTTTGAGGCTATATGCCCTGCAATATGATGAACAGGGACAAGGGGCTTTTTTGCACTCATGGCAAGTCCCTTTGCAAAGCTTACGCCCACAAGCAGCGCTCCTATAAGTCCAGGCGCATAGGTTACGGCTATGGCCTCGATATCGTCAAGGGTACAGTTTGCCTCTTCAAGAGCGGCATTCGCCACCCAAAGTATATTTTCCGCATGGCGGCGTGAGGCTATCTCAGGCACTACTCCACCGTAAAGCCTATGCTCGTCTATCTGACTTGCAACTATATTTGAAAGCACTGTCTTTCCGTCCTCAACAACGGAACAAGCAGTTTCGTCGCAGGAACTTTCTATTCCTAATATCTTCATTTTAATTCCTCCGCTATCAGATCTTTATAATAGATCCGTGATAATTCTCCCGCTAAACTATTCAAGTCCGTATATCCTTTTCATCTCTTCCGAATTTCCGCCGTCGGCAGAGCGGACATACAGTGGTTTTTCTATTTGAATAAACGGCTTTGCTCCCTTTTTCCCCTCCACCAGTATGAGCCATGGCGGACATTCGGGGTTTTTATGCACTGTTCTGAGTCTTTTGGGTTCAAGTCCGTTTTTGCGCATTGCGGTCATTATATCGCACAGCCTTTCGGGGCGGTTGCATACGCACAGCCTGCCGCCGAATTTAAGGTTTGCCTTTGCCGCAGCGCAGACATCGTCGATGGTACAGAGCATTTCGTGCCTTGCAACAGAAACTGCCATACTATCATTTTTTGCACCTGTATTATTTATTTTATACGGCGGGTTGCAGGTTATAAGGTCAAGCTCCTTTTCCGATCTCCATTCTTTCAGATCAGCCAGCACGGGAGTTAGATTATCCAGCTTTGATCTTTCAATGGATATCTTCAGCTGGTCATGAGCCTTTTCCTGTATCTCGACCGCATATATTTTCTGCGGCTTATAGTATTTTTGCAGCAGCAGTGCGATTATGCCGCTGCCTGTGCAGAGATCTGCGCATATATCCTTATGCCTTGCTGCCGAAAAATCAGCCAGCAGAAAAGCGTCCGTACCGAACCTATGCTCGTCCGATATGCATATCTCTATGCCGTCCCCAAGGGACTCAAAGGTGAAATCCGTATAGGTCATATTCAAAGTTTTCTCCATAAATTTTTATGCTATGTATTTTGATACCGCTTTACCATTATGACGGCATTCTCGGTGGGGGCAGAATAGAAATCCTTCCGTTTGCCCTCGGCTTTAAAACCGAAACTTTCGTAAAGCGCTATTGCAGGGGCATTTGACTCCCTTACCTCCAGCACACAGGACACAGCCTGCGGAAAGTCATTTTCCATACGTTTGAGCAGCTGTGCGGCTATACCTCGGCGGCGGAAGTCTTTTGACACTGCGATATTATTTATCTCTATCTCTCCGAGGACATACCAAAGGCTCAGAAATCCGCAGTAAACTCCGTCCTCCTGCGCAAGATAGGTGGTATCGTTTGGGTTTGAAAGCTGCTTGAAATAGGTCTGCTCGCTCCATGCCTCGGCAAGATTTTCTGCGGCTATTTTTGCGGCAGCCTTATAATTTTCCTCCGTCATAGGGACAATGTTCATGGCTTTTCTCCTATAAGGCAGAATGCTTTATCCTCTTTCAGTATCTTGACTTTCACATTGACAAAGCCGTTTTCCCTTGCCATTGCTCTGAGCTTCTGAGGGGTAAATTTTACAAAGCCGTCCTTTGCAGGGGGAAGCTTATCGAGAAATTCGTCGCTGTAAAACGTGCAGATAAAATTTCCGCCGCTTTTCAGCACTCTGAGTATCTCTGCGAAAGCCTTTTCATATTCTCCCCAGAAATAAACTGTGTTGATAGTATAGACCGTATCGAACCAGCCGTCATTATATGGGAGGTCTGTGACGCTTGCCTGCGAGAGCATTATCCTGTTGAGTGAAACGCCGTCCGCATTCAGCGCCTGAGCTTTTTCAAGCATATCGGGGGAGATATCTATACCGTAAAGCTTTACCCCTGCATATCCGCTGAGGAGTTTTATCATATGCCCGTTGCCGAAGCCGATATCCAGTACCCTTGCTCCGTTATTTTTGCACACATACTTTTTAACGGCTCTGTAATGCTCCTTATTTATGATGTTCATTGTCTTTGCGGCGATAGTTCCGCCTATGCCAACAGGGTTTGAAAACTGTCTGCCCACATATTTATTTATAGTTTTTAATGCCATTGTTCTCACCTTTTTTCTTACGTTCTGACAAGCCTGTCCAGATTGAGCATTGAGATACGCTTATCGTCCTGTGTGACAAAGCCGCTCACCACGCCGTTTTCCGCAGGAGATACTGCGGTCTGCTCAGGCAGGACTCTTATAACGTCGGAAACACGGTCAACCTTTATGCCATAGGGCAGACTGTTTATTTCCGTCACGATTATGCAGCTGCGCTCGTCATACTCCCCTTCGGGAAGTCCAAGCCTTAGTCTGAGGTCCATAACTGGGACAGCTTTTCCTCTGTGGTTCATTATGCCGAGAACATAGTCGGGAGTTTTCGGGATAAGTGTAACGGGAGGTATCTCGATTATATCCGTTACCTCGCTTATGACGAAAGCGTAATATTCTCCGCCGACGATAAAGGTCAGCGCCTGTCCGCCATGTTCGGCAAATTCTTTTATATCAGCCATAGCCTTTACCTCCCTTATGATTTTTCATTTTTATCTGCGTTTATCATTTCCTTGACATCAAGTATGAGGGTTATGCTGCCGTCCGCCAGTATCGAACAGCCGTCAAGCCCGCTTTCTTTCAGTTTGAACTGATTGAGCAGAGGTGAAAATGGTTTTACTACCACCTGCTGATCGCACACAACGCTGTCGGCAAAGAGGACAGTTTCATTTCCGCCGTCCATACAGTATATAAATATACCCTTTTCGATATCCTTTTCTCCGTCCAGTCCGAAAAAGTCTGTCAGCCTTATAACCGGCAGACATTTTTCTCTGAGGTAGACGAATTCATTGCCGTCGGGGTCTTTAACAAAGCTTTCGCTTGTGCAGGAGAACACTTCTCTTACGGACATAGACGGCACAGACAGGCTGTTTTCGCCCACCATAACGCTGAGTACATTAACGATAGAAAGTGAAAGCGGTATCCTTATGGTGAACACAGAGCCTTTGCCGAAAACTGAGTCAACGTAAAGCTTTCCGCCGACTTTCTCTATATTTTTCTTTACAACGTCCATACCTACGCCACGTCCGCTGTATTCAGTTACCTTTTCGTTGGTTGAAAAGCCTGCTGCGATAACGAAATTGAATATCTCTTTTTCTGTATACTCACTCTCAGGTTTAGTGAGAAGTCCGTTTTTCTTTGCTTTCGCCATGATCTTTGCGCTGTCCATTCCTGCGCCGTTATCGGTACAGGATATAACGACTTCGTTTGAGTCATAGCCTGCTTTAAGGGTAACGGTTGGCTTTTCGGTCTTTCCTGCCGCCGCACGTTCTTCCGGAGTTTCTATGCCGTGATCGACGGCATTTCTTACGATATGCATAAGCGGGTCGCCGAGGATATCAGCAATGGACTTATCAACCTCGGTTTCCTGTCCCACAAAGGCGAGGGTAACGTTCTTGCCAAGTTTTGCGTTCATATCTCTTACGACACGGTTCATTTTCTGGAAGGCAGTTGAAACAGGCACCATTCGTATGGAAGTAACAACGTCCTGAAGCTCGTCCGTAAGCTTTTTCAGCTCACGGGAGGATTTATTGAAACGATCCATATTTTCGCTTACATTTTTCAGATCTGGTGAGGATATTACCGAGCTTTCGGCTATAACTATCTCCGAAACAAGGTCGAGAAGTCTGTCCAGCTTTTCAAGCTTGACGGATATCATACTCTGCTCTGCTCCGTGAGGTTTTGCGGGGGATTTCGGTTTCTGCTCGGCTTTCGGCTGGGCAGGTTTTTGTTCGGGCTGCTTAGGCGGTTCTTTTTTCTGCGGCTTTTCAACGGCAGACACCGCCGCAACGTCCTTTCCGCTCTTCATTATTTCGGCAGCGGCATTTTCATCATCGGTAATAAGCTTTATGTAAAGTCCACTGGACATTATGGCGTCATCTGCGCTGTCATCATCAAGGTCGGGCGGAACTGTACGGCACACCTCGCAGACCTTGCCGAGCTTTCGCATAATGACCATTGCTCTTGCCGACGGCATTGCGCAGCTTTCCGCATACTCGACCTTAAAGGTCTTTATGTTTTCCGGGTCGGAATCTTTGAAAACATCATCGGGGATACCGCCGCTTTTTCCTGCGTGGGAAGTTTTTTCGGGAGCGCCTTTCATCTTCGCCGCCATAGCCTCTATCTTACCCATAAGCTCGGTGAAATCCGACAGAGGGGTGTCCTCATCGGGCAGGCTCTCAAGTTCATTTTTCAGACAGTCTGAGCTTGTGAAAAGCAGTTCATAGAGGGCAGGCTTATCGTAGCTTACGTCCTCGTTGGATCTTATGATATCGAAAAGATCCTCTACGCAATGGGCAAGGGCAGACATATTTGTAAGCCCCATCATAGCCGCAGAGCCTTTTATGGTATGCATTGTACGGAAGATCTCATTTATATCGTCGGACGAGATCTTCTCTTCCTGCTCGGTCTGCATAAGCATATCGTCAAGCTTTTCAAGCAGACCGCCTGTTTCAAACATAAAGGTATCGAGCATAGACTCCATACCAGCCTCAAATTTCGGCATACATTTCCCCGCACCGCTTTCTGCGGCACAGGCTCGCCCCCTTTCTGCGTTTTATTCGTTTCTGAGTTCCCTCAGAACGGATATCCGCTGCGTTTGAGCAGCTTTGTCAGCTTTTTATAGTTAAGTCCTTTTACAACGTGCCTGCTGACAGTTTCGGCATTTGTGTATATCCTCAGCGTACAGGTACGGCTGACTTTCTGAAAAGGATTTTGTGTTACGGTTATCTTGCTTATCCTGTCACGGTTCACTACTGTTCTGTGGAATCTGTAAAAGCGGCAGTATGAAAGCGTACAGTGATCTTTGTCAAACCCTACTGCTGTAAAGAACGCTGCATTGAGCTTTACAAAAAACAGCCACACCAGCGGCAATGTTGCGAGCAGGGCAAGATTTTTCAGATACATCTGCCAATCTGGGAGGATATCCCCCACGAAAGGTATCATGGGTATGAAAAAGCCTGCTGTAAAATACACCGCTGTCGGCACAAAGCAGAACACAGCAGGTATCGTAACAAATCTTCCGATATCAGCCTTTCCTGTTCTGACATCATATTTCGCCGCAGGCACTCCCGGCATAAGCATTTTGATAGACGTTTCCGCCTGATTATTTGTTGTTATCGGGATAAGGGCGGATATCTCCATTCGCCTTTTTCCATAGCCTGTACACTGCACCGAAACCGTACATATATCGAACAGCTTCATAAACATAGACTGCTGATAGTCGATATAATTTATCCTGTCACGCTTTAATGCATGGCGGCGCTTTGTTCCTTTTCCGCTGGATATGAGCAGCATATCCGCACAGCGCACACAGGTAAAGTTCCAATGCCGCATAAGGTTCGATATAAATGACAGAAACCAGCCGCCTGCTATGACAAGCGCTGCTATAAGCAGATATTTCGGTATGAATATGGTCAGCTTTTCTATCTCGGTATTAACTCGCTCGATAAAGCGTTCCTCAAATTCTCTGCCGAATATCTGATACACTTCATAGATAAAGGTCAGCGCCAGCAGCACTCCCGAAAGCGTTGATGAGAACAGCAGGGAAAATATCACAAGGTTGCTTTTCTTTGAGTTGAAAACATATTTCGGTTTATTTGCACACTTTTTTGTTGCAAGCTCATATATCCTGTAAGCCTGACGTGTGCTTATATCAAGCTTTATATCAGAATCGCTCAGCGACTGTGCGTCTGTATCAATATATACTGTACAGGCGTGTATGGCTCGGTAGATGTACCCCTGACACATGGACATGGAGGACATCTCGCTGAAATATACTCTTGTAGAAGCTATACCGAAATAACCCGTATGGGCTATTATACAGTCGTCCTCTATCTCATAGTAAATGAACATCCATCTTAGTATGCCGTAGCCGAATATGACCGACAGCGTGAGGATATCCACCCAGTTGGTCTTCACCCAGTCCTGAAAGTCGAACCTTGTGGCGATGAGATACTTCGCCAGCGGAATGACCAGCAGCCAGAGATACTTTGCGATATAGGTCAGTATTTTTACAGGGTGCTGTCTGCTGCGGAAAAAGTTTCTCAGCCAGCTGTGTTTTTTCCTTGTTGTATGATTTTTCGTCATTATGATAAAGTTTCCTCTTTAGAACTGACTTCTGTTTCTCGCCCTTATGGAATTATTTATAGCGGCAGATATCTCCTCTGCGTCCTTTCGGGAAAGAAACGGCATTATAAGCTTTGCTCCCAGCGTATTGAGAATGATGAAATTCAGTCCCGTAAGCCTGCTGAGAGGGGTGATTATGGAAGTTACCGACTTCACCGATTCGGTGAGCATAAAATGCTTTGCGGTAACGAAAAGTCCGCCCACCGCCGTTATCTCCTTGGAGGAAACAGTAAATTTCACCTTATGGAAATAAAACGGCAGGACCAATACTGCAAACAGCGCCGCTATCACCCACAAAGGCAGCAGTACATAATAATCTGCAAAAGGCACAAATCTTGTTATAAGATTGAGTGCGAAATTTATAAGAAGCAGCACCGCCGCAAGCAGTGCATATATCAATACAAGAGGTTTTCTTGAAAGTCTGTATATCTTTATTTCAGCCTTCCTCCGTTTCTGTTGGATTTAAAGTCAAAAACTTTAGTCTTTATTCTGCATTAATCTGTCTTGTAAGTCATAAATTATATTATATATTTTAAAACTCTTAAAACTCAGAAGGCAGGTCAATTTACATATGACAGAGCGTTTAAATAATGCGGTGGAGCAGATCAACGCCGCTTTATGGGGGATACCCGTACTGTTCCTGCTCATAGCGGGAGGGATATATCTCACCGCAAAGACAGGCTTTCCGCAGCTGCGGATAATAAGCATATTCAAGACCACCGCAGCCACCATTTTCCGCAGCAAAGCAGGCGGCAAAGGCGGTTCGGGCCTTTCAGGCTTACAGGGATTTTCTACCGCTCTCGCTGCCGCTGTGGGAACAGGTTCTGTGGCAGGAGTAGGTGCGGCTATTGCCGCAGGGGGAAAAGGCGCAGTTTTCTGGATGTGGATATCCGCACTCATCGGAATGGCTGTATCCTACTGTGAAAACTATTTAGGTGTAAAATACTCACGCATGACAGGGATATGCGGCGCAATGTCGTATCTCCGCCGTCTGAAAAAGGGAAAATACATTGCCTGCGCATACGCAGTCTTTACCGTTCTCGCCTCCCTCGGTATGGGGAATATGGCTCAGGCAAGCTCTATCGTAACAGCCGCTGAACACGGATTTGGTCTTTCAAAATACATCACAGCTTTTGTGCTGCTGCTTTTCACCGCTCTCACCATAGGCGGCAGGAACTTTTCGGCAAAGCTCTGCGAACGGCTCGTACCTTTCATGGCGCTTATTTTCATAGGCGGAAGTCTTTTCGTTATCATCACCCACCCATTCAAAGCGGCTGAGGCTGTAAAGGACATAGTTATGTGTGCATTTTCTCCGAAAGCCTTTGCAGGCGGCACTTTAGGAACGGTCTGCATCGAGGGGATAAAGCGTGGAGCATTTTCCAACGAGGCAGGTCTTGGTTCTTCTGCCGCAGTACATTCCTCCTGCGCAGACGAGTCAGCCGACTGCTGCCGCAGGCTTGGCATAATGGGAATGGCTGAAGTTTTTATCGACACCATAGTTATATGCACTTTAACTGCACTGGTCATAATCATAAGCGGAACGGATCTCGGCTCTGCGGACAGCGCCGCAGAGGGATATTCCGCCGCTTTAGGCATATTCGGGAAATACTTCATCTGCTTTTCACTTATACTTTTCGCCCTCGCCACCATTGCAGGCTGGTTCTTTATCGGGGAAAAAGCTTTCCTATACATTTTCGGGAAAAGTCAGACATACCGAATGGTATTCCTGATATGTATATATTTCGGGTGCATTTACAGTCCCTCTTTAGTATGGGGGATAAGCGATATTTTCAACGGTCTTATGGCTATTCCAAATATGGCAGGTGTTCTGCTACTTTCGGGGGAGATACCAAATCCGTTGCCTTGCAAGAACAAAGCTAAGTAAGACTTGGTCAGATCACACCCTCTGCATGACGTGTAACGTGACAGCCTATGTTTACTGACACAGGCAGTCCTGCGATATGGGTCGGTGCCTGCTCGATATTTACTGCAAGGCAGGTCTGCGTTCCGCCAAATCCCTGAGGACCGATACCGAGCTTATTTATCTTCTCAAGCATTTTCTTTTCGAGGTCGGCATAGAGAGCCTTTGGATTGCGCTGTGAAACAGGGCGGCAGAGGGCTTTCTTTGCAAGGTATGCGCACTTTTCAAAATCGCCGCCGATACCAACGCCGATAACGATAGGCGGACATGGGTTAGAGCCTGCCTTTGCACAGACGGAAACTACCCAGTCAACTATTTCGTCCTGTGTGACGGAAGGCGTCATCATTTTGAGGGCGGACATATTTTCGCTGCCGAAGCCTTTCGGTGCGACCATTATCTTCACCTTATCTCCGTCTGTATATTTGAGGTGTACAACAGGCGGAGTGTTGTTGTTTGTATTAACTCTTTCAAGAGGGTCTGACACTATGGAACATCTTAATCTGCCGTCGATATATCCCCTTGCAACGCCGTTGTTCAGAGCATCGTTTATCGAGCCGCCGACAAAGTGTACGTCCTGTCCTACCTCCATAAAAATCACAGCCATTCCCGTATCCTGACAGATCGGGATAGTTTCGTTTCTTGCGACGTTTATATTTTCGATTATATCATCGAAAACATTTTTGCCGACGGGTGATCTTTCAGCCTTTGCGCCGCACTTTATACATTCCTCCATATCCTCCGGAAGATAGAGGTTAGCTTTTATACAAAGCTCTCTTACAAGGTCCTCGACCTGTGAAACATTGACTTCTCTCATTATGATTTCTCCTGAATATTTGAATATTATTTTATATTATTTTTTCTCAATTTTTCGCCGTAATCAGATCACTGCGGCTATATTTTCAATGGACTTGCCTATAAGCTTTTTGAACAGCGGGGCAGCTTTATCTGCACACTCCTGCACCTCGTCATGGGTAAGAGGGTTATTTGTCATACCTGCCGCAAGGTTTGCAACGCAGGATATTCCGCATACTTTCATACCTGCGTGATTTGCGGCGATAGCCTCGCAGACTGTTGACATTCCCACAGCGTCAGCACCGAGCGTTCTTAACATTCTTATCTCGGCAGGGCTTTCAAAGGACGGACCTGTAAGCTGGACATAAACGCCCTCTTTAAGGTCGATATCAAGTTCCTTTGCGGCAGCCTTTATCTGCTCACGGAGATCCTTCTTATAGACCTCGCTCATATCAGGGAAACGTGTTCCCATTTCTTCGACATTCTTACCGATAAGCGGATTAGGGACAAAAGATGAGATATGATCGTTGATGAGCATAAAATCTCCTGCGCCGAACTCAGGGTTTATTCCGCCTGAGGCATTTGTGAGGAAAAGTGCTTTTGCGCCCATCATTGACATAAGTCTTATGGGCAGGACAACGTCTTCCATTGAATAGCCTTCGTAATAGTGTACTCTTCCCTGCATGATAACAACGGGGACTTTTCCAACATAGCCAAAGACAAATCTGCCTTTATGACCGATAACTGTTGAGGTAGGGAACCCTTCTATCTCGCTGTAATCCACTGTACCCGCAACTTCTATCTCATCGGCGAATGCGCCAAGACCTGAACCGAGGACGAGGGCGATCTGCGGCTTGAAATCTATTTTTTTCTTTACACAATCCAGACATTTGCATATCTTATCATAAGCTGTCATATTTATTCTCCTTTAAGCTTTTAAGTTATAAATATCAAGGCTTTAAACCATACAATTACTCACTATATATTTTACTCCATTAAGGCTGATTTGTCAACCGCAGGACAGGTCTGATCTGCCCGAAAAATGCGGAACGGGACAGCCTTTTTCTCCGCCCCTTTGCAGCATTTTTCGCACTTGACTTAAATGGGCAAAAGTAGTATAATAATTGTAACCGTATTTTTGTACAGGATTTTATCCTGCCGACGAAAAATACCTATCCTATTCACGAAAGGGGCTCAGAATGATATGAGCAATAATGAGAATAAAAAGCCTTTTTATATCACCACACCTATTTACTATCCGTCAGGCAATCCGCACATCGGTCACTGTTACACAACAGTTGCCTGCGACTCTATCGCAAGATACAGACGTATGCAGGGATATGACGTGATGTTCCTTACAGGTACAGACGAGCATGGTCTTAAGATAGAGCAGAAGGCTGCCGAAAAGGGTGTTACTCCGAAGGAATACGTTGACGAGATCGTAAAGGTATTCAAAAATCTGTGGAGCTATATGAACATAAGCTACGACAGATATATCAGAACTACTGACGATTACCACATTGAAACTGTACAGAAGATATTCAAGGCTCTGTACGACAAGGGATACATTTACAAGGGCGAATACAAGGGCAAATACTGCACACCTTGCGAAAGCTTCTGGACAGAGTCACAGCTTGACGAGAACGGCTGCTGCCCTGAATGTCACAGAGAGGTAACTGAGGCAAAGGAGGAGGCTTACTTCTTCAAGATGTCGTCTTTTGCAGACAGGATAGAAAAGCTTCTTACTGAAACTGATTATCTCCAGCCTAAGACAAGAGCGACCGAGCTTGTAAACAACTTCATCAAGCCCGGTCTGGAGGATCTCTGCGTATCGAGAACTACATTTAAGTGGGGCATACCTGTAACATTTGACGAAGGTCACGTTGTTTATGTATGGATAGACGCACTTTCAAACTACATTTCCGCTTTGGGATTCTGGAACGAGGAATACGCTGATTTTGAAAAGTTCTGGCCTGCTGACGTTCACATGGTGGCAAAGGACATAATGAGATTCCACGCTATCATCTGGCCTGCAATGCTTATGGCGCTTGATCTTCCGCTGCCGAAGCATCTTGCTGTACACGGCTGGATAACATTCAACGGACAGAAGATGTCGAAATCTCTCGGTAACGTTGTTGACCCGTTCATTCTTGGTGAGAGATACGGTGCAGACTCTATCAGATACCACATTCTCAGAGAAATGGCTCTCGGTGCAGACAGCTCATTCTCAAATGAGATAATGATAAACAGAATAAACTCAGACCTTGCAAACGGACTTGGAAATCTTGTTTCAAGAACTGTTGCCATGGCTGCAAAGTACTTTGGCGGAACTCTTCCTGTGGAGAGAGAAGCAGGCGAATTTGATGACGAGCTTATTGCTGAGGCTTGTGCGCTCAGGGGCAAGGTCGATGAATTCATGGACAAGACCCAGCTTAACAATGCGCTTGCGGAGATATTCAAGGTAGTATCGAGAGCGAACAAGTACATTGACGAAACTGCGCCATGGGTACTGGGCAAGGATGAGAGCAAGAAGGCAAGACTTGCAAGCGTACTTTACAATCTGCTCGACACAATAAGGATCGTATCGACTCTTCTCAGCAGCTTTATGCCTACCACAATGCCAAAGGTATGGGAGCAGATAGGTGCAAAGGCAGAGGACGTAACATACGAGAACGCAGGAAAGTTCGGTGTTCTGCCTGCTGACGTAACAGTTTGCAGAGGAGATATCATTTTCCCAAGAATAGATGTTGACAAGGAGATCGAGGAGCTTAACAAGATCATTGGTTCAAAGGCAGAGCAGCCTGCTGAGGAAGAGGCTGACGGTTTTGAGCCTGCGCCTGTTGCAGACGAGATATCCATTGAAGATTTCGCAAAGGTAGATCTGAGAGTTGCAAAAGTAACAGCCTGCGAAAAGGTAAAGAAGTCAAAGAAGCTGCTTTGCTTACAGCTTGATGACGGATTTGGCGGCAGGCAGGTAGTATCTGGCATTGCGGCATGGTACAAGCCTGAGGATCTTATTGGCAAGAAGGTAGTTATTGTAGCGAACCTGAAGCCTGTAAAGCTTTGCGGAGTTGAGTCAAACGGCATGATCTGTGCGGCTGACGCACCTGACGGTTCTGCAAGTGTAATATTCCCGGATCAGGATCTTCCTTGCGGAGCGAAGCTCAGATAAGATACAAAACTTAAAAACAAGCGGGGGCGGAAAATTCCGTTCCTGCTGATATGCGTCTGTAGCTCAGCTGGATAGAGCGCAAGACTCCGACTCTTGAGGTCGCAGGTTCGACTCCTGTCAGGCGCACCAGTCCTCCCGGACGGGGAAATACGCTACGCTCGTAAACTCGCTGTTTGCAGTGCGGACTTCTCATTTTGTACTCGGAAGAAACAGAGATATGGCTTTTACTTAGGAAAATTTGATTAGATTTTATATGCGTTTTTCAAAGTTTGCGTAGGGGCGACCTGTGGTCGCCTGTATAATGTGCAAAGCGGATTTTCATTCTTTTGCTCACAAAAACAAATATATGGATTTTACCTAGGCAAAATTTGATTAGATTTTATATGCGTTTTTTCAAAGTTTGCGTAGGGGCGACCTGTGGTCGCCTGTATAATGTGCAAAGCGGATTTTCATTCTTTTGCTCACAAAAACAAATATATGGCTTTTACTTAGGAAAATTTGATTAGGTTTTATATGGCTTTTTCAAAGTTTTCGTAGGGGCGACCTGTGGTCGCCTGTATAATGCACAAAGCGGCTTTTCATTCTTTTGCTCACAAAAACAAATACACGGATTTTACTTAGGCAAAATTTGATTAAGTTTTATATGGCTTTTTCAAAATTTGCGTAGGGGCGATCTGTGGTCGCCTGTATAATTTGCAAAGTGTCTATTTGTTCTTTTGCTCTGCTGAAATTTATTCAATACGGCACAACATTACAATATTTTCATCAACGAAATAACGATTGCGGATAGATCCGCTTTTCTCCGCAAAGTTTTCTCTGCGGAGATTTTATTTTCTTTTGGCTTTTTTATTTACATTAACCTATATCTGACTTAGAATAGAAAGGAAACTATATGATAGTAAAAAACGTTAAAATATACACCATGAACGATGCGGCTGAGGTCATTGAACACGGTTATGTAAAGATAACCGGCGGCAAATTTACTGAGGTCGGTTCGGGTGAACCTTCCTTTGATGATAAGGATATCATTGACGGTGAGGGCATGGCGCTTTACCCTGGGTTTATTGACGCACACACTCATCTTGGGCTGACTTCCAGCGGAGTTGGCATTGAGGGTGAGGATCTTAATGAAGAGTTCGATCCATGCACTCCTCAGCTGAGGATAATCGACGGAATAAACCCTATCGACTACTCTTTTGAGCAGGCGAGAAAGGCTGGCGTTACCTCTGTACTTGTTTCACCGGGATCAACAAACCCTATTGCAGGGCAGATCTACGCTATAAAGACGGCAGGAAAAAGAATAGACAAGATGATAATACGAAATGTGGGAATGAAGTTCTCCATGGGTGAAAATCCTAAGCTTACATACATGGACAAGGACGATTCGCCATGCACAAGAATGGCTGTAGCAAGCACCATTAGAGAGGCTTTGTTCAAGGCTGTGCGTTACAACAGTGACATTGATGCGGCGGAAAGTGAAGAAGATCTTCCTGATTACGATATAAAATCTGAGGCTTTGCTGCCTGTGCTTCACAGAGAGGTCACAGCTCATTTTCACTGTCACAGGGCGGACGATATTTTTACTGCAGTGAGGATAGCGAACGAATTCAATCTTGATTACACGCTTGTTCACTGCACAGACGGTCATCTTATTGCAGACGAGCTTGCAGAGGAGAACACGACCTGTATTGTCGGACCTGTGATATGTGACAGGTGCAAGCCTGAAATGGCAAATCTCACGCCTGAAAATGCGGCTGCGCTTACAAGGAACGGCATAGATACGGCTATATGCACAGACCATTCGGAAGTTCCGATAGAATATCTTCCGCTGTCGGTGGGAATAGCTGTAAAGAACGGTCTGAGTTTTTACAACGGACTAAGAGCTGTTACAGAGATACCTGCAAAGATAGGCAGGATATTTGACAGGACAGGTTCGATAGAAGTCGGAAAAGACGCTGACTTCACATTATTTGAGGGAAATCCTTTTGAGGTATTCAGCTCACCGTCGCTCGTTTCGATAAACGGCAGCATTGTATACAGAAATACAGGAGAATAAAAATGGGAAAATTATATGTAGTCGGAACGCCCATAGGCAACCTCGGCGATATGACATACAGAGCGGTGGAAACGCTGTCCAACGTGGACTTTATATGTGCAGAGGACACGAGAGTGACCGCAGGTCTGCTCAATCATTTTGAGATAAAGCGTCCGCTTGTAAGCTATCACGAGCATAACGCAAAGCAGGTTGGGGAACAGATAATAAACAGGATACTGTCGGGAGAGAATGCGGCTATTGTAACGGACGCAGGTATGCCCTGCATATCCGACCCGGGAGAGCTGCTTGTAAAGCTTTGTGCGGAAAATGATATAAAGGTCGAAGTCGTTCCGGGTCCGTCGGCTGTGGTATCTGCGCTGGCGATAAGCGGATTAAGCACATCACGCTTTCAGTTCGAGGGATTTTTGTCCACGGCGAAAAAGCAGCGGTTTGAACATCTTGCGGCGGTAAAAAACTGCACAAACACACTTATTTTCTATGAAGCTCCCCACAAGCTGGAGAACACGCTGAGGGATATGCTTGAATATCTGGGCGACAGAAAAATATCGCTTTGCAGAGAGCTTACAAAGCTCCACGAAGAGGTCATAAGGACGACCATAGCTGAGGCACTTGCTTTTTACAGTGAGAACAAGCCTAAGGGAGAATTTGTGCTTGTAATAGAGGGGGCAAATGAGGAAGAGATCTCCCCTGCGGAAACTATCGAGCAGGCTTTTGAACAGGTAAAAGAACTTGTGGGAAAAGGTATGCGTGGTGCAGACGCTTGCAAGCAGATAGCAAAGGCAACAGGATTTTCAAAGGGCGAACTGTATTCCATGCTTGTTTCTGCCCGTGAGGAATAAATTTAATAAACAAATAAACAAAAATAACGGACAAATATAAAGTGACAAATGAAAGAGTGAAAAAATATGAAGTATGAAAAGAACGACCCTGTCCGATTATCGGAGGACGGAACAGCAGTTGAGATAATAGACCAGACGCTGCTGCCGAATATGTTTAAGATAAAGCGTCTGCACAATGCGGACGAGATATGTTCGGCTATACAGCTTTTGGAGGTCAGGGGCGCACCCTGCATAGGGATATGCGCAGCTTACGGAATTTATATCTGTGCTTTGAAAATAAGCGCTGAAAACGAGAGCGAATTTTTTGTTCAGCTTGAAAAGTGTGCAGAGCAGATAGGCTCGGCAAGACCTACCGCAGTAAATCTTTCCCTTGCGGTAAAGAAAATGCTAAGACGTGCAAAGCTATGCAAGGGCAGGACAAGAGATGAGATGATGGCGGCGCTTAAAGACGAGGCTGAAACTATCCACTCGGAGGATATTGAGACCTGCCACATTATTTCCGAATTCGGTCTTACGCTTATGAAAGACGGTGACAGCGTTCTTACACACTGCAACGCAGGCGCACTTGCAACATCACGCTACGGCACAGGTCTTGGAACTCTTCTTCTCGGTGCGGAGAGAGGATATAACTTCCACGCATACGTTGACGAAACACGTCCTCTTTTACAGGGCGCAAGACTTACTTCATATGAACTTTCAAACGCAGGGATAGACACCACCCTTATATGCGACAATATGGCATCATATGTTATGTCAAAGGGACTTATCGACGCCTGCTTTGTGGGCTGCGACAGAGTGGCTGCAAACGGCGACACGGCGAACAAGATAGGAACGTCGGGAGTAGCTGTGCTGGCGAAACATTACGGCATACCGTTTTATGTTTTCTGTCCTTTCACTACCATAGATACGGAATGCAAAACGGGAGAAGATATTGTTATAGAGATGCGTGACGGCGACGAGATAAAGAAGATGTACTTTGAAAAGCCTGTCGCTCCCGAAAATGTCAAATGCCTTAACCCCGCTTTTGATGTTACGCCTGCCGAACTTATAACCGCTATCGTGACGGAAAAGGGTATATTCTATCCGCCTTACGATTTTTCTGAGAAATAAAAGAGGTAAAAATTATGATAAGATTTTACAACGGAAAAGTTATCACAATGAACAACGGCATTGAGCCTGAGGATATCGAGGTATGGACAGACGGGGCAAAGATAGCCTTTGTCGGAAAGCCTGACGAGAAAAAGCTGAATGAAACGGAGTTTGAGCGTGAGTATGACCTTAATGGCAACCTCCTTATGCCGTCATTCAAGAATGCCCACACACACTCGGCCATGACCTTCCTGCGTTCATATGCAGACGATATGCCTTTGCAGGACTGGCTTTTCAAGCAGATATTCCCTATGGAGGCAAAGCTTAACGGCGAATATGTTTACTGGCTCACAAAGCTTGCGATACTTGAATATCTTTCAACAGGCTGTACGGCGGCATTTGATATGTACTTTGAGCTTGACGATTATGTAAAAGCCTGCACGGAGAGCGGTTTCAGAAGTGTACTCTGCGGTGCGGTGAGCGGTGACAAGTCCAACGCTGAAAGGCTTGAAAGCAACTATCTGAAATTCACAGGCAAAGATCCCCTTATTTCATATATGCTCGGTTTCCACGCTGAATACACCTGCGACTTTGAGCTTTTAAAGGCTGTGGGTGAGCTTGCACAGAAATACAAAGCTCCTGTCGCAACACACAATTCGGAAACTGCAAAGGAAGTAAGAGAATGTGTTGAAAAATACGGCAAGACTCCTACTGTGCTTTTCAACGAACTCGGCATATACAACTACGGCGGCGCAGGATTCCACTGCGTTCATATGTCGGACGAGGATCTTGCCATATTCAAGGAAAAGGGAGTTTATGCTGTACACTGCCCAGGCTCTAACGTAAAGCTTGCCAGCGGTATCGCACCTATCGTGAAGATGCAGGATATTGGTATAAACATCGGTCTTGGAACAGACGGTCCTGCAAGCAACAACTGTCTTGATATGTTCAGAGAAATGTTCCTTATGACAGGTTTGCAGAAGATAGCGCAGAATGACGCTGCTGCCTGCCCTGCCGACAAGGTGCTTTATGCTGCGACAGCAGGCTCGGCAAAGGCTATGGGACTTTCCGACTGCGACATTATTGCAGAGGGAAAGCAGGCTGACCTTACAGTTATAGATCTTAACAGACCAAATATGCAGCCGCTCAACAACATAGGAAAGAACATTGTTTATTCCGGTTCAAAGGAAAATGTAAAGCTGACAATGTGTGCCGGAAAGATACTTTACGAAAACGGCGGATTTGCTATTGGTGAAAAGCCTGAGATAATTTACGCAAAGGCAAACGAGATAATCAACACGCTGAAAGAGCAGTAAAAAGTGCATACACAAGTGGGGCGGTCTTTGACCGCCCTCTTTTTGTCTGACATTTGCCACCGACTTAAAAATTTTATAACAGAAAAGGACTGACGCAAGCAAATACGTCAGTCCTATATTTTAGTTTTTATTTACTGCTGTCATTATCCGAATCGTCTGCCTCGGTCAGCGAACCCGAATCTTCCATAAGCTTGAAAGTAATATCAAACTCCTTTGCAGGTTCGGTATCGGTCTTTTCCCTGTAAACGTGGCAGGTGACTTCATCTCCTGCTTTCTTTTTGTTCACAAGGGCAGGCACGTCATCACAGTCGCCTGTATCTGTGCCGTCTATATTTGTGATTATGTCGCCGACCTCAAGCTCGGTATTGGCAACATCGCAGCTTTCGTCTATGCTTGCTACGCATATTCCTGCTTTTACGCCGTAGATATCGGCTGTTGTGCTGCTTATCTGATAGAACGTTATGCCTATCTTTGCTCTGTCAGCAACGTGGCCATACTCGATAAGCTGCTCGATTATCCCAGACGCTTCATCTGAGGAAATTGCAAATCCTATTCCCTCATAGTCCACAGATGACAGCTTTGAAGATGTTATGCCGATGACCTGACCGTACATATTGAAAAGCGCACCACCCGAATTACCGGGGTTTACGGCTGCGTCTATCTGTATACAGTTCACTCCCGAAGAAGAATTTTCAAGACGTATCTTTCGGTCGAGTCCCGAAACTATTCCCTTTGTGACGGAGTTTCGATAGCCTGCGGGAGTGCCGATAGCTACGACCTCCTCGCCTAGCTTAACGTTCGCAGAGCTTGCGAACTCGGCTGGGGAAAGATCTGTGGCAGGTATCTTTATAACGGCGATATCCGTTTTCGGATCAGAACCGATTATCTCGGCTGCATACTCTCTTCCGTCGCTGAGGACAGCTTTCACAGCCTTTGTGCCTTTATCCACAACGTGGGCATTGGACACTATATAGCCGTCCTTGCTGAGGATAATGCCGCTGCCCTGTCCGACAGGGACAAACTCTGAATCCTCGGAATAGATATCAAGTGACACCACAGACGGAGAGCATTTTTCGGCTATCCCCTGTGCGGTATACATTCCGTTTTCGTCCTTTTCAGCACCGCTGTCCTCGGGCTGTTCAGACATAGGCAGGCTGAAAGTCATATGCTTGCCGCCTGTGACGAGGTTTGAAAGCACACCTTTTCCTCTTGCGGAAACGCAGGCTATACCAAAGCCTGCTGCGACGAACACAATAGATGTGACTATCGTCATAATGATACGCTTTGGGCTGCGCTTTTTCGGAGCAAGTTCCGTTTCGGGGAGAGTTATCCCTTTCCAGAAATCGTGACCCACTATCCTGCTGCCGTCCTCTGCACCTTCGGGCATCTTAAAGCTTTCCTCTGCACTTTCGGTAATATTTTCGATGATACTTTCATTGGTCTGTTCAGAAGTATCTTTGATGATATCAGCATTATCTATGCTTTCCATGCTGTCTTTGTTATCAATGTTATCCATATTATCCATTTAAGGCTTTCAGTCCTCCTCAGGTTTGTTAGGCAGAGTGAAAATAAACTCAGTATATTCGCCTTTAACACTCTTGACCATAATTTTACCGCCGTGCAGGCTGACGATCGAACGGACAATATTAAGTCCCAGACCAAGTCCCTGAGCGTCAAGACCTCTGGACTTGTCTGTTTTATAAAATCTGTCGAACACAAGAGGAAGTTCCTCCTCGGACAATCCTTCTCCGCTGTTTTTAATGGATATAGCCGTCATATCTCCCTCAGGCACAAATGAAAACTCCATATATCCATGGTCGTCAACAAATTTTATAGCATTTTCTATAAGGTTATACATTACCTGATGCACAAGGTCGATATCCGCATAGAGCGGCACTCTGTCAACATCAAGCCCTCTTATGTCGATATGCTTTGCATCTATCCTCGACTCAAATGTAACGAGGGTATCCACGATAGGTTCGAGGGCAGAGAACTTCGTCTTTGTCAGCTTCATTTCTCCCGCCTCTATCTTCGCAAGATTGAGCATACTCTTGACAAGTCTTGTAAGCCTATTGACCTCGGAGGAGATAAGCTTTAGATAGTATCTCTCCTGATCCTTTGGTATCGTGCCGTCAAGTATGCCGTCCACAAAGCCGCCGATAGAAGTCATAGGCGTTCTAAGCTCATGGGAAACATTCGCCAGAAAGCTGTTACGCATAGTATCGTAACTCTTTAAGTTTGCCGCCATATCATTGAAAGCCGTACTAAGCTGTTTGTACTCGCTTATGCTGTAATCAGGCAGGGTAGCGGAAAAATCTCCTGCGCCCAGTTTCTTTGAAACAGCAGCGATCTCCTTTATAGGCTCTGTCAGCTTCAGAGTTGCAAAATACACAAGGAACATAACGACTATCAGAACCATTACGGCTGAGATAATAAATATCTCCATTATATTCCATATATAATCATCCTGATCGGATTTTGGAGAATAAGCCAGCATATAATATGTGGGGCCATTCGCCTTGAACTGCACGCCCATTATATGAGAAGTTTCCCCTATCGCCCCGTCAAGGTCGCTGTAAACATAGCTGCCGCTTTCGCCGAACTGTTCAAGGTCGGCTGTACTTATCCCATTCTCTGTTTTTCCCGTGGAGATAACGATATATCCCTCGCCGTCGGAAAGAACAAAGTCTGCGTTGCAGCTTATAGAGTAATCCTTCATTTCCCCTGCGCAGTCATCACGCCACTCTTCAGGATCTTCCAGCATTTTTTCCTGCGTATATGAAGCAAGAGCTTTCGCATTTTTCAGCAGCAAGCTCTTTTTTTCATCTATAAAATAACGGGAAGAAACAAGCAGTAATACTGTTCCTAAGCAACAAAAGCTTACCAGTATTACTGCCGAACAAATTGCAAAGTACCTGAGGAATATACTTTTGCCGTTATTCATTATTCTCTGCTACTTCAAACTTGTATCCAACGCCCCATACTGTTTTGAGCGCCCACTTGTCTGAAACGCCTTCGAGCTTTTCACGAAGTCTTTTAACGTGTACGTCGATAGTTCTGGAATCGCCGTAATACTCAAAGCCCCATACTTCGTCAAGAAGCTGATCTCTTGTATATACTCTGTTTGGATTTGACGCAAGGTGGAAAAGAAGTTCAAGCTCCTTCGGCGGTGTATCCAGTACAACACCGTTTACTCTCAGCTCATATCTTGTCATATTTACTGAAAGCTTGTCATACTTGACTTCCTTGATCTCAGCCTCTCCTGAGGACTGACCAACTCTTCTGTAAACAGCCTTTATTCTTGCGATAACTTCCTTTGTATCAAAAGGTTTTACGATATAGTCGTCTGCACCAAGTTCAAGTCCCAGGACCTTATCGAATGTTTCTACCTTTGCGGTTATCATTATAATAGGTACATTTGACTTCTTCCTGATCTCTCTGCATACCTGCCAGCCGTCGATGCCGGGCAGCATGATATCAAGCAGGATGATGTCAGGCTTAAGTGCATTGAATTTTACAACAGCTTCCTCGCCGTCATGTGCAAGGATAACTCCATAGCCTTCCTTTTCAAGATAAAGACGGAGCAGCTCACAGATATTTTTATCGTCGTCTACTACTAAAACTCTGCCAAGTGACATATTCATCTTCCTTTCATCACCGAATATTTATCGGTTATTTTTAAATTCTTTACGGTTTTTAATAATACAATAACTTATGTTCGTATTATCTAACTCGTCGTATCCCCAATTTTGAACAAAGCTAAATCAAAATTTCAATTAATGTCTACATTATAACAAATTCACAAACGGAGTGTATGACTATTTTGTTAATTTTTAATTAATTCTATAAATTTTTACGTCAAAATAAGAACAAATGTTAATATTATTATCACATATCCAGACTTTTGAAACGTTTAAGTAATTTATTATTATCAATTAATATTATATCACACGTCAAGCATATTACAAGAAGTAAAATGCAATAAATATTAAAATTTGAAAGCCGCAAATTTGTGCAAATCTCCAAAAATGTTGAAAATCAGCTGAAAAACAGAATAAATGACTTGAAATTTATAAAAAAGGTGGTACAATATATTTAGCACTCAGAGAGAAAGAGTGCTAACAGTCTGGCAGGCTGACCGCTAAAAGCGTAAAAGTCAATGCAGGCTGAAAGCAAAACAGAGAACTTTTTCAATAATATAAAGGAGGACATTTATTATGACGATCAAACCTTTAATGGACAGAGTTGTTATCAAGATGACAGAAGCAGAGGAAACTACAAAGAGCGGTATAATCCTTGCAGGTTCCGCTAAAGAAAAGCCGCAGGTAGCAGAGGTCGTTGCGGTAGGTCCGGGAAAAACTGATGTTGCTATGGGCGTTAAGGTCGGCGACAAGGTTCTTATCTCAAAGTACAGCGGCACAGATGTAAAGCTTGAGGGACAGGAATACACGATCCTTAAAATGGAAGATATCCTTGCAGTTGTTGAATAAAAACAGATATATTATACATTTATAATGGAGGTAACTTATAATGGCAAAGCAGATTATTTACGGTGAAGAAGCCAGAAAGGCTCTTCAGTCAGGTATTGACCAGTTAGCAGATACAGTAAAGATCACACTCGGACCAAAGGGAAGAAACGTTGTTCTTGACAAGAAGTTCGGCGCTCCGCTCATCACAAACGATGGTGTTACTATCGCAAAGGAGATCGAGCTTGACGATGCTTTTGAAAACATGGGCGCACAGCTCGTTAAGGAAGTTGCTACTAAGACAAACGACGCAGCAGGCGACGGTACAACTACCGCTACTCTTCTCGCTCAGGCTCTTGTAAGAGAGGGTATGAAGAATATCGCAGCAGGCGCAAATCCAATGATCCTTAAGAAGGGTATGTCAAAGGCTGTTGACACTGCTGTTGATTCTATCATTGCAAACTCAAAGAAGGTAGAAAGCTCTGACGAGATCGCAAGAGTTGGTGCGGTTTCAGCTGCTGATGACAACATAGGCAAGCTTATTGCCGAGGCTATGGAAAAAGTAACAGCTGACGGCGTTATCACTCTTGAAGAGTCAAAGACTGCTGAAACATACAGCGAAGTTGTAGAGGGTATGCAGTTCGACAGAGGATACATTGCACCTTACATGGTAACAGATACAGACAAGATGGAAGCTGTTCTTGATGACGCTTACATTCTTATCACAGACAAGAAGATCTCAAACATTCAGGAGATACTTCCGCTCCTCGAGCAGATCGTAAAGTCCGGCGCAAAGCTCCTTATCATTGCTGAGGACGTTGAGGGCGAGGCTCTTTCAACACTTATCGTAAACAAGCTGAGAGGAACATTTACCTGCGTTGCAGTTAAGGCTCCTGGATTCGGCGACAGAAGAAAGGAAATGCTTCAGGATATCGCTATCCTCACAGGCGGCGAAGTAATTTCTTCAGAGCTTGGTCTTGAACTCAGCGAAACACAGATCTCACAGCTCGGCCGTGCAAGACAGGTAGTTGTTCAGAAGGAGAACACAATTATCGTTGACGGTGCAGGTGACTCTGACGCTATCAAGGCAAGAGTTGGTCAGATCAAGGCACAGATCGAAACAACAACTTCTGATTTCGACAGAGAAAAGCTTCAGGAAAGACTTGCTAAGCTTTCTGGCGGCGTAGCCGTTATCAAGGTCGGCGCAGCTACCGAAGTTGAAATGAAAGAAAAGAAGATGAGAATAGAGGACGCTCTTGCAGCTACTAAGGCAGCTGTTGAAGAGGGTATCGTAGCAGGCGGCGGAACAGCTCTTATCAACGCTATGCCAGCCGTTAAGAAGCTTGTTGACAAGCTGACAGGCGACGAAAAGACAGGCGCACAGATCGTTTACAAGGCACTTGAAGAGCCTGTAAGACAGATCGCAGCAAACGCAGGTCTTGAAGGCAGCGTTATAATCGACAAGATCATTCGTTCAAGAAAGGTCGGCTACGGCTACAACGCATATTCTGACGAATATGTTGAGATGATCCCAGCAGGAATCGTTGATCCTACTAAGGTAACACGTTCAGCTCTCCAGAACGCAGCTTCTGTTGCAGCAATGGTTCTTACAACTGAGAGCCTTGTTGCTGACAAGAAGGACCCACAGGCTGACGCTGCTATGGCAGCTGCCGCAGGTGCAGGCGGAATGGGCGGAATGTATTAATAAACAGCTTATTTCTCCCTATATAAATATAAAGGCAAAAGGCTCTGATCTCAGAGTCTTTTGCCTTTTTTACTGATCTTATTGATTATAGTACACATAAAAATAAGCCGGCGCATAAACGTCGGCTTATCTGTTATTAGGAAATTTTCAAATCAGAACTCTATCTTCTTTGCGATATAGTTTACAAGCTCGTTGATCTTTACTCTCTCCTGCTCCATTGTATCTCTGTCACGAACAGTTACGCAGCCGTCCTCAAGTGTGTCAAAGTCATATGTAATGCAGAATGGTGTTCCGATCTCGTCCTGACGGCGGTATCTCTTACCGATAGAACCAGCCTCGTCATAATCAACGCTGAAATGCTTTGCAAGCTCGTCAAAAAGCTCTCCGGCCTGCTGGCTGAGTTTCTTTGAAAGAGGAAGTACGCAAGCCTTGAAAGGTGCGAGAGCAGGGTGGAAATGCATTACTGTTCTTACGTCAGGCTTTTCCTCTGTTCCGATATTTTCCTCATCATAAGCCTCTACTACGATAGAAAGGAAGAGTCTTTCTACGCCAAGTGACGGCTCGATAACATATGGTACATATCTTTCGTTTGTTTCAGGATCAAAATAGTCAAGGCTCTTGCCGCTGGTCTTGATATGCTGTGTAAGGTCATAGTCAGTTCTGTCTGCTACGCCCCAAAGTTCGCCCCAACCGAATGGGAAGAGATACTCGAAGTCTGTTGTAGCCTTAGAGTAGAAGCAAAGCTCTTCCTGTGAGTGGTCACGGAGTCTGATGTTCTCCTCCTTGATATTAAGGCTGAGGAGCCAGTTCTTACAGAACTCTCTCCAATAGCTGAACCATTCAAGGTCTGTGCCAGGCTTGCAGAAGAACTCAAGCTCCATCTGCTCGAACTCTCTTACTCTGAATATAAAGTTACCAGGAGTGATCTCGTTTCTGAATGACTTACCTACCTGTGCAACACCAAAAGGAACTTTCTTACGGCTTGTTCTCTGGATATTTGCGAAGTTTACGAAAATACCCTGTGCAGTTTCAGGTCTGAGGTAAAGTTCAGACTTTGAATCCTCAGTAACACCCTGGAAAGTCTTGAACATAAGGTTGAACTGACGGATATCTGTGAAGTTATGCTTACCGCACTCAGGGCAAACGATATTATGCTCATTGATGTAATCCATCATCTGCTGATTTGTCCAGCCTGCAACATTTGTTCCGTCAAAATCTTCGATAAGGTTATCTGCTCTGTGTCTTGTCTTACACTCCTTGCAGTCCATAAGAGGGTCTGAAAATCCGCCGATGTGACCTGAAGCCACCCAAGTCTGCGGATTCATAAGGATAGCGGAATCAAGACCTACGTTATACTTATTTTCCTGAACGAACTTCTTTCTCCAAGCGTCCTTGATATTATTTTTAAGCTCGACGCCTAAAGGACCGTAATCCCATGTATTAGCAAGACCGCCGTAGATCTCACTGCCCGGATAAACAAAACCTCTGCCTTTACAGAGGGCAACGATCTTGTCCATTGTCTTTTCTGTATTCTTCATAATCAATGACTCTCCTCTACTGTTTTGGAATATTTCTGATAACTTCTATTTTACCGCAAAAAGCCGATATTGTCAAGGGAAAAAGCCTTTACAGGCACATTTTATGCCGAAATTTTCCCTTTTGCATTTTTTGTGTGTTGGTACGGAGAAAAGTCGGGCGGTGTGCGCATAATGCAGACCGCCCGACTTTTACTTATCATGATTTTTCAATTTATTATTTAGCTGATACGATCTACACTTCCTGACTTACCATTATAGGATCGCCGTAGTAATATCCACAGCCGTTTATATTGTTTTCTTCATCGCCCATGATTTCTATTTTCAGTAAGAAATACAGATAAACCGTATTCTGGCCTTCATCATTCCAATAATTATCATCTTCATTGGCATAATCATTCAGGAAAGTTTCATAATACACATCATAGCTTTTTATCATTGTCGAATGTGCATCAAGCTCGCCCATTTCAAAATCAGCTGTGATCGTATAGTCACCTGTAAATTCAGCATTTATGCCCATTCGTGGATGCGCACGGCAGTCAGCAACTATATCATAATCTGTATTGTTTGTAAACTTCATTATAAGCCTTGCTGAACCTTCCCTGCCCTCAGAAAACGAAACACTGCATTCAACTGTAAAAGCGCCGTCCTCAGAAACATAGCGGTTATCTCCGTCCTGTATCAGCCGCATATCTGTATTTTCTTTTAAAAATGCGTAATCAGTTTTTTCAGGCTCGGAGGATACCGAACTGCTGTCTGTATCCGTTTTGCTGTCTGAAATATCATAGTCTGCTCTAACGGTATCTCCCATATTTATAACTCTTTTGATAGGGAATGACGATGGATCAGCGGTCAAGCCTTTTATTCCACGGTGCACCTTGAAATCTTTCCAGTCCTCATCAGTTATCTCAAAGCCTATACTATAATTATCTATATCCTCATACAGATTACCAAGATAAACAGGATCAAAACCGCCGCCTGCCGCTATCCTTAATGCAAAAGCGGCTATCGCTTGATCTCCGTCAAGCATCACATAAATATTCGCAGGATCATTTATATCACCATAGTAATCATAAGGCTGGCTGAGGGTACAGCTTTTAAGCCCTGCTTCCTGCATATAATCCTTGCATTTTTCAAGTGCAAAATCATACATAGCTTTCTGATTGCTTAGATATCCGCTGCTGATGTCCTGTTCATCATACATATCATTCTGTTCTGAGAAATACAGCTGACTTAATGTAAAGCTCATTCCGTCGGGGTCATTCACTGAGGTACATACTCCGTTATTGACCTCAAAAAGCCACTGCCGATCATTAACAGGCTTGTTGCCGTCAACGGTAAATATCACATAGACTTTTCCTGTTTCAAAGCCTAACATACCTTCCGAATCGTCCCCAAGGGGAAAATATGTTTCATACATCGTCACGTCATACTCTTTGTTTTGACCTGACGGCTCTTCAGACCACTGGTAATGTTCATCCTGACTGTTCATTTTACTGTCGTCATAGTGCCATACATATTGATCGTAGCAGCTTGTATAGAGATAACCGTCCTTAACATCTCCCCATATATATAATATCTGCTTCACCATTCCTGATGCGGATATAAGCGACTCAAGATCGTTGTAATACTCATCGGGAGTGTCATTATTTATACTGCTATCTGTATCACTTTTACTGCTCATATCCGAAATGACGTCCGTTTGCGGTGATGATACTGCCTTGTGAGTATTCACATCAGCCTTTCTGCTGCTGTTTAAAGCTGCAAACACACCCGCTGTACAGAATACGACAGCTGCCACACACGCTGCGGCAAATCCGCCTCTGCGAAGTCTGATCTTTTTATTGCTTTCTGCATTTTCTATATTTTCTGTATTTTCTTTAATATTATGGGATATGCCGTCATCTGAAAGCAAAATTCTTTTTTCTATCTCATCAAATTTACCCGATGAGGGAGATCTCTCTGTATCAGAGCTTGTATCGGTCATATACTCGTCAATCAGCTTTTTATAAAAATCCTTTTCTCTCATAATGATTCCTCCTTTCCATAAAGGCTGCGAAATTCCTTTAACGTTCTGTATAATCTGTTCTTCACAAAGGATTCTGACACGGACAGGCTTTCTGCAATTTCCGGGATCGCCATATCAAGGCTGTAAAACATTGCGAATATCCGCTGAGTTATATCAGGCTTTTCTCTGAGTCTGACCGATATTTCTTCATACAGCTTAACGTTCACAACGCTGTCCTCAATACTGTAATTTTCAAGAGCCATTTCATCGGGATCAATATCTCTGTTTTCGTCCTCCGATACGGCTGTTTCTCTTTTTCTTACCCTGTTGAGCTGTTTGTAATAAACATAAAGCTTGCGCCTAGCGATAGTCATCAGATATGCTTCCGGCTCTGATATCTCCCGTCCTGTTTTTAATGCGTTAAATAGGTCAACATAGGTTTCCTGAAAAATATCCTCTGCGTCAGATCTGTCCGCTGCCCCTGCAATGATACGGCTGTATATCTTTCTGTTTGTCTGCTCATATATTTTTCTGAAAGCTTCAGTGCTGCCGTTATCAATGCTTCTGTTTTTCTGCTTTAAAATTACAGCCATCAGCCTCACCTCCCTTTGTTATAATAGTAGCGTTTCAGGCTGCGGCAGTTTCAAACTAAATGTTAAATTTATGTTAAAAGGAAAACGCAGGATATATTCAAACGCAGTTTCACTGCGTTTGCAATTTAACTGCGTTTGAAATACCCTGCGTCTGAGGTTTCATATACAAGCTCATACCCGTCTGCATTGAGCAGATAAACATAGAGCGGTCTTGATTTTGAAATAAGAAATCCGTCGAAATCATATTTGTCTATCATTTTTTCAACATCAATATATTTTTCTGTTGAATTTTTGCTTGTCTGCTGAAGATAGAGAAGTCCTACACCGTCCCTCATTATATTTTTCTGCGCATACAAGTCTGCTCTTGCGTCAAAGAACACCTCTACATTATTATATATAAGAGTTTCACCATAGTTATAGTCATTGAACAGTCGCTCTGAAGGATCATTTTTCACATAGTCAACCATTTTCTGATCCAGCGCTGTTGATACAAGGCTGTCGGAATCATTCAGTATGACCATTTTTCCTGCGCCGTAAAAGCTTAGTCCTGCAAACAGCACGCACAGCAAGCCGACCGCTGCTTTCTCAGATTTTTTCTTTATATTCCTGCTCTTTATATCTGCTATATAGTCCGCTGCAAAGAACACAGCCGCAATACAGAAAAGCATTATAAATCTTGAACTTCTGAAAAACAGATAGAGGAACATCAGAAAATATGCTGTATCTGTGAAATTCAGTTTCTTTTCCGAAAAGATCATACCATGTCCGATAAGGAATATCGGCACAAAGAAGCAAAGTATCTGCGAGATCTGTTTTGCGTCGGGTGAGGCCCACTCGCTGATAACATCAAGCATAAAACTGTCGCTCATACTTTTATAAGGGTAAAGGAAAACATCTTTTCCAACAGGGTTTACAAATATGGCTGCCGCTGCACCTATTATCATTGCACAGGTTATAATGATCTGTTTTTTGGTAAACTTTCTGCCCTCAAGTCTTGCGCAGCTGAACTGTTTAAGATTTGTCACAAGGAAAACTATCGGTATGATATATGCCATATTCGATGAACCGCCGTGGAGGTTGCTCCACAATGCAGCTATAAGCGGCAGGGCAAATATGCCCTTATAATTTTCGTTATCCCTGAACTTATACAAAACATAAAACAATGCAAACATAAGAAAATAGCTGAAAAGGTGCGGTCTGCCGTAAAAGAACATACTTGTCAGTACTGTAAAAAAGCATATATAGCAAAGGGTAACAGGCATATTGCAGAAAAGCTTTTCTTTTAGTCTTATACCTATGAGCAGCACCATTATGGCAGCAGACAAAAGTGATAAAATAAATATCCCCGCTTGTCCTGCCGCTGAATATACAAGATAGAAAATAACGTCCGAGAGCCATTCGTGCGGTGTCCACGAGATATTTTCACTCATACCATACCATGAAAAAATGTCATGGCTAGGCACATAGCCGTTATCCAGTATCCACTCGCCGACCTTTATATGCCACCAGAAATCATTTCCCGATATGCCCCTTGAATAGCACAGCATAAGCACAGCCAGAGAGATAAACACCGTTATCATCATTATTATCTTCTTTGTCTGAGAGGTCAGTTCTTCACTGATTTCTTTTATTTCTTTTGGTTCTTTGTTTTTTGCTGTCTTACTTTTTGTAAACATCATAGATCAATACCTCATCTTCTTTTTCTGCATTTTTTCTTACTTCTTCATCACACTCTGTCGGGTACTGCCAGTTGTGTGAAAGTCCTTCCTTTAAAACATAAATATAGTCAAACTCAGCTGATCTTTCGTTCAATATATCCTTTGCTTTTCCGCCAAGATTGCCTTTTAGGAACATATCAAGATCTTTATTGTATATATCCAGCGGTATCATATAAACAGCTGCCGAGGCGTCAAGTATGGCTGTTTTCCCGTTCATTTGTATGATACTTTCGTCTATAAGCTTTATCTGTTCCTCTATTGAACTGTCCATAGGGATAAACTTATAGTGCTTTATATCGGAAAAATTCATCTTATCATCGAATGTAAATGCGGCTGATGACACAAGGCATATTGCTGCGGTGAGAAGTATGCCTAAATTTTCGCCTTTCATATTGATCTTATCTGACTTTTCTTTCAGCAGATATACAAGAAGAATTATTATTATCATAAATGGGATAAATGAATGTGTTATATCTGCTATGGGATAAACTGTCGGCAGAAGTCCAAAAAACGCTGCAAGAATTATCTGTGCGGTGATATCGCTTTTTTTCACACACCTTATCATTGCACACAGGAGAACAGCTATTGTGCATACCACAGTTACAAAACCTATGGGCGATTCAAGCGCAAACTCCATGATGGATTCCTTATTGTCAAACTCCTTTATGCCGATAAAGCAGTACCTTATAAAATCCCCTGCGGTATTTGTAAAAAGAAGATATGAAAGAAAGATAATTCCCATTATAAGCAAGGCTGCAAGTCCGCTTAAAACTGTTTTTGCAGTCTTTTTACTGCCTTTGCCGTATTTCTTTGTGCATATCAGCACATTTGAGATAGTCACAGCTGCAAAGACAAAAATACCTGTTGTCTGTTTGCAGAACACCGCAGCCGCACCTATGACCTCAGCTGCTATGAGAAAATTCTCTGCTTTCCCCTCCTGCATATCCAGTGCTTTAAGCTGCATATAAAGAGCTAAGATCGTCATATTCAATATAAGTTGATTATAGTCATATGTAAATACCATTGAATACAAAAGGCTCACAAAGCCGCTTATTATCAGCGAAAAAGTCCTGTTCACTTTTACTGTACACAAAATCCTGTAAACAAGCAGACAATCACCAAAGGCGAGCATTACCGCAAGGAAACGCATTACAGCAAGCTGTTCGCCGAATATTTTTATGACAAGGGCAGATATCATATGGGACAGCGGTGTAGTTATGATGCTCACCTCGCTGTAAGGTTTAAGTCCTCTTGAGATATTAAGCCCCATATTGAATATCCATAATTCGTCCAGCGAATCAAACTTTCTAAACATTATCCAGATAAAAAGTTCCGCAAATACCGCTGTAAAAAATATGGCTTCTATGATACGGGATCTGTTCGCCCCTTTTTTCATTTTTTATCTTCCCCATTCGTTTGCCTGCTGTGCAGATTTTTGCTGTAAAAAGCGGATAATGGTGAACATTATCCGCTTTCACAAATTTCTCAGACAAAGAAAATATACGTTACTTTATCTTCTCTTTTTCTTTACTATAACAAATACCACTGCTGCGATCAGAAGAAGTATTCCGCCCAGAGTTCCGAAGAACGCAGGCTTGTTGTTATAAAATCTTACCCAGAAGTTGGTCGTTACATAGAAGTCTGTAAACTCAGCCTCGGAAGTATTTCCGGCCTTATCGGTGCAGATTATCTTCATAGTATGTGCCGAAGTTGAATTTCCGTCAACAGAAACGATAAAGTCGCCGTTTGCACTGAGTATCTTTTCTGTTTCCGCTTCATTCCAGCTGCCTGCTTCCTTTCCGTCAAGCATTACCTGTACACTTGAAAGCTGTATATTATCACTTGCTGAAATGCGAACGTCAAGCTTTGTTACAGGATATGTTTTATTTGATTCAAGGTTTGTGACGATTATCTCTGGCGGAGTTTTATCTACCGCAAAGCTTATGTCTGTTACCTTTGTATCAAGAGTATTTTCCGCAACATTTCCTGCCTCATCCACTGAATGTACCTTTATGCTGTAAATACCGTCATCTTCAAAATTGCTCTTGAAAATAGTATAAATGTACTTGTACCATTTTCCGTCGCCGCCCTCAACGCTTACGGAATAATCTTTATCCTTAACGAGAGTGATGACCTTTTCATTCTTTACGATAGTAATGGTCTGATCTGCAAGCTTGTTTGCATTGTATTCCGAGATCACTACATCCTGCGGTTCTTTTATGAATGAGTTATTGAGCTTTCCTGTTGCGCTGTCCAGTTCATATGTTGAACCGAAACGGTTTACTGAGAAAACTACCTGGGCTTTTTCATTCTCATTGCCAGCCATATCCTTTGTTACGGCTGTAAGAGTATAGATATCATCATTATCCTTTATCTCTTCGATATTATCAAATACATATTTTACGCCGTTCTTTGTTTCCTTGACGGTGTATTTGAAGTTCTTTACCTCGCCCTTGTTTGCGCCTGTCAAAGTAACGCTGATGCTGTCGGCGTTAAAGTTTATATCGGAGAATGTTATCTCAGGAGCTGCCTTTGAACTGTATGCCGCCTTATCCTCAACACCGCTGATCTTTACGACCGGCTTGACTGTGTCGATATGGAAACTGTCATCTGCATATGTCTTTATCTCGTTTCCTGCAAGGTCCGTATACTTTATGCCAAAGGTGTAATCTCCGTCGGCTTTGTACTCTATCGTGGAAACATAACTGTCGTTTGAGCCGCTCCAGTCTGACTGCTTAGGCTTTGAAATATCCTTGCCGTCAAGTCTTGCTGTAAGGGAAACGCTTGCGTCATTTTTGCTGAAATTATGTTCCTTTATGGTGATAGTTGCTTTTCTTGCTGAATCGTAGTAATTGCCGTGCTGTGCTGAATTATTGTCATAGCTTACGGTAAGTTCAGGAGCAGTCTTGTCGATCACAAAGTCCTTTGCGGCAGCTGTGCCTGACACGATATTCAATCCGCTGTCGCTGTTTCCTGCCTTATCTGCGCCTGTGATATTTACATTATACTTTCCGTCAGTATCAAATTTAACTGTCGTTCTCCATACTGCATTATCACCATTGCCCGAACCGCTTGACACCTGCGTCCAGCCTGATACACGGGGAACTGAACCCTCTGAGTTCTTTATGTCTATCTTGATATCGTCTGCGCTGAAGTTACGCTCCGTCACCTCGATAACTGCCGTTCTGTCATTCTTGAAATACTTATCATTTCTTACGCTGTTATTGTCATATGAAAGTCTGATAGAAGGCTTTGTTATGTCGATAGAAAGGTCATAGTTCTTTGCACTTGAATTTCCTGCATTATCTGACGCATAAATTCTCAGCGTTACATCATTGCTGTTGTTTGCGGCACTGTTTATTGTAAGCGCTGCTGTTTTGTCATAAACCTTTGTCATTTCAGCTCCGCCTCTGAACAATGTTCCGCTTGACGTTACTGTACCCATATTTATGACTTCATATGTTACGCTGGAAAGTCCTGAATAAACATCTGCGCCTGTTGACGGATCAACTACTCTGATATCGAAAGGAACATCTGAGTTGAACACGCCTGAGAATGAGGTCTTGCCCGGAGTGATCTTTATCTGCGGTGCTTCCTTTTCAACAACAGGCTTTGTCGCATCGAAGATAACACCGTTTGAGGAAATGTATGTTTCATTTCCCGCCTTGTCCACTATATGAACATAAATGATGACCTTTTCATCTGGAGAGATGCTGAATGAAGTACTGAGGTTATCTGCTCTCATCCAGCCTGCCGCCTTAGCAGCCTGCGTTTCATTATAGATCTTATCTGTTCTGAGATATTCAACATGATCTATTCCGCTGAGAGTGTCGCTGTCGGTAATGGATACCTCCTGCGATCTGTTGCTCCAGCGTGTGAAATCATAGCTGTTTCTGAAACTGCTGTCGGAAGTGAGCGAGCCTATCTTTACTGTACCCTGAGGCTTTACAGTATCAACGGTAAAGCTTTCGGGAGCTTTTGAACTGCCGTAGTTCACTCTTCCGCTTGTGTTTCCAGCCATATCGGTGTAAGCAAAATCAAAGGTGTAATTTGCATCGTCCTTGAACTCGACCTTTGCGGTGTAGACATCGCCGCTCTTTGTCCATGAGGTTATTGAATCAGCATATGTCTTTACTGTTCTGCCGGATGCGTCCTTTGCTGTTACGGTAAGCTTTGAACCGTTTTTTGTATCAAAGTTATGCTCTGTGACCTTTATAGTCGCTGTTCTTGCTGCCTTGAAATACCTGCTGTTTGATGCGCTGTTGTTATCATATGTTACATTGATAACAGGCTTTGTCTTATCCACAGTAAACTCATCTTTATAAACAGCATTCTGTTCGTTGCCTGCAAGGTCTGTACACTCAACGCTGAACTTATAATCTGCATCGTCGCTGAACGTATAAGTCATTGTGTGGATATCACCATTTGAGGTAAAGTCAGGATTTACAACAGTTGAAGTATAGCTTGAAGAGTTATTTGCTCTCTTCTCGACAACTATCTTTACACCGTCTGCATAGAAATTATGCTCATTGATCTTTATTGTTGCCGTTCTTGATGATTTATAGTAGTTTCCGTTTTCTGCGCTGTTGTTGTCATATGTTACGTTTACAACAGGCTTTATCTTATCTACTGTGAAATCTGTGCTGTATGCCTCCTCCTGCTCGTTGCCTGCAAGGTCTGTACACTCAACGCTGAACTTATAGTCTGCATTGTCGCTGAATGTATAAGTCATTGTATGGATATCACCATTTGACGTAAAGTCAGGCTTTACAACAGTTGAAGTATAGCTTGAAGAGTTATTTGCTCTCTTCTCGACAACTATCTTTACTCCGTTTGCATAGAAGTTATGCTCATTGATCTTAATTGTTGCTGTTCTTGATGATTTATAGTAGTTTCCGTTTTCTGCGCTGTTGTTGTCATATGTTACGTTTATAACAGGCTTGATATTATCTACTGTGAAATCTGTGCTGTATGCTTCCTCCTGCTCGTTGCCTGCAAGGTCTGTGCATTTTACGCTGAATTTATAGTCTGCATCGTCGCTGAACGTATAAGTCATAGTATGGATATTTCCGTCAGATGTAAAGTCAGGCTTTACAGTTGATGAGATATATTCAGAAGAATCATTTGCTCTTCTCTCGACGATGATCTCAACATTGTCTGCGCTGAAATTATCCTCTGTTATCTTTATTTCCGCTGTTCTTGATGATTTATAGTAGTTTTCATTTTCTGCACTGTTGTTGTCATATGTGACATCTATCACAGGCTTTATCTTATCTACCATAAAGCTGTCGCTGTATGTGCTTGTATGACCTGAATAATCCTTAGCCTCAACATACAGTTTGTATTCGCAGTCCTCATCGAAAGTTACCTTTGCGGTGTATACATTACCCTCGGTATGTTTAAATTTAAGGTCATTAAGCACCTCGTCAACAAACTCACTGTTGCCAAATTCACGCTTGCTTACGGTAACTTTCACGTTTTCAGAGTAGAAGTTATCTTCCTGGATCGTTATAGTTGCTGTTCTTGGTGATTTGTAATAATCATCATTTTCAGCACTGTTGTTGTCATAAGAAACGTCAATTACAGATCTCTCGTTATCAACAACATCAACAATATCTCTGCCGTCCTCATCTTTCTTATTGAACGTCTTGGAATTATTCGATTTATCGTATGCTGTAAGCTTTATCTTGCCCTTGAACTGAGGCTCAAGTGTGAATGTATAAGATACAATTGAGTTATCAGCATACGTTGTCAGAGAATTTTCCACAACGCTGTTGTTTCCTATGCCGTTTCCGTTTACATCCACATAGTCATAATCCAGCTTGCTTATGCCTGCTATTCTGTCTGATGCGGTGATCGTAACGTCTACTGAGTCATTAAAGAAATTGATCGGCAGCTCGTTAAGCAGCTTATTTATAACAAACGAAGATGTATCATATGTTATATTCAGATCAACAGGTGATTCCTTATCAACGCAGAATGATTTTGCATCTGCTTTTTTTCCGTTGTATGATATTTCAAGAGTATAATTTGCTGAAGCAGTAAATTCAAGCGGATATTCTGATTTGTCGTAAAAAAGATAATAATTTTTATCTCTGCCTGTGCCCTCTGTTCTCCAGTTATCGGGATCTTGGATCATATCGTTAAAATCTGCCTGAAGTTTTTCAGCTATGCTGCGGTGGTCCTGATCAGCAACTTCATTGCCGTTTACATCAACAGCTGTAACTTTCGCACTCAGTAATTTGACATCTATGCTTTCCGCATTTATGCAAAGGCGTGCATTTCTTGTATTATCAAAATACTTCTTGTCATTATCACCCTCGAACTGGATTATTTTATCCGATTCATCTAAATTCTCGACGACAGAAAACTCAATATATTTCTGCTCTGCTTCATTGCCTGCCTTATCCGTGCTGTCAACAACAAGCTTGTATATGCCTGCCTTGTCAATAGTGACCACAGCAGTATGTACATTTGAACCCTCTTCACTGGTAAATTCAGGTGTGAAATTTTTCACCGGTTCATACTTGCTGTTCAGATCTCTGTCGAAAAGCTCGATCTTAGTTTTGGTCGGATCAAAATTCTCTTCTGTGATCTTTATCTTGACCTCACCTATTTTATTGCTTACCTTATCTGTGGAAAGTTCAATAACAGGCGGAGTCTCTTCAATAACAAGATTTTCTTCACTGTTGCAAACCCTTCCTGCTTTATCTTTTGCAATAAAGTGTATCTTGCCCTTGTACGTTTTATTTATATTAAAAGTATAGCTTGCAAATACGCCGTCGGAGCTGTTTTTTATTGTGATATGTTCAGATTCGTTTCCATCACTGTCAACTGTCCAGTATTCAAATTCAGCTATGCCGGAAATATTATCTGACGCTTTTAACGTTACATCAACATCAGGCTTATAGAAACCAAACGTGATCGTTTCAAGGAAAGTATCAAAATTTTTCTGCTTGTATTCTATGCCGAGATCAGTAGGCTCTGACTTGTCTATGCAAAAACTGAACGTTTCTGTCAAAGTTTTATCGCCGTAATTGATATAGAATTTATAATTTCCTTCGACATCAAATTTCAGACCTTCAAGCTTATATGTTCCGCTTTCCTCGTCATGTTTCCAAAGAGTCTTGTCACTCAGCTTTTTAGTTAATTCCTCAGCAAGGCCGTTAGAATTAATTTTCGTTCCGTCAAGTGTTGTGATCTCGCATACTGCCTTTAATGACCCAAAATCAACATACTGAGAATTTATCTCCACTGCTGCAGTGCGGTCTGCGCCATATATATCTGCTTCATTTGTGCTGTTGAATTCAACGCTAGTTGACGGCTTTTCCTCACCGACAATAATTCCGTCTTCATCACTCACAGCACTATTGCTGTTGCCGCAGATATCTTCGCAGGATACATTTATTCTATAATTACCGACCTCTTTAAAAGTCACGTTGGCAGTATAGATGCCTGTATTCTTTCTCTGTTCAACAAATTTTATAGGCGGGATACCGTTATATTCTTCACCGTCTTTTTCAATGTTGACGGTTGCTATATTGCCGCCGCTTAGGGTCTTTATATTAGGTTCTTCGATCCTTATTGTAACGGTCTTTGAACCGATAGCTACCTTATCCTTGTCCTTTTCAACACCATCAAATGTTATTTCCGGTTTGGTATTATCAGATACAAAATTCTTTGAGGTCTTTTTCCATTCTGTACTGTTTCCTGCTCTATCGACTATCTTGTACTCCAGCGATGATACTCTCTCAGGAGCAATATCCAATTTCGCATTAACTGTTCCGTCTTTTAAGACCTCGATATTATCAGAACCGCTGTCTGTGCTTATCTCGGTTTTGGTACCACCAAGCTTGAAAACGAACTTTTCAATGCCCGAACCATTGTCCATTGCAGATACGCCAATACTGATATTACCCTTTGAAGTAACAAGATCGTCAACATTGTCTAATGTCTCTCCGTTACAAGTTACATTTACCACTTCCGGAGGAACGGTGTCTATTTTTACGTCAACGCCGTTCTTGTCCTTTTCTATTGATTCGTCACTTTTACGCTTTCCGAAAACATCATTCTTGTGAATTCCATCTTCCAGTATCAGTTCTTTCTGGAACACGTCATTCTGACCATAGGCTATGCCCTCATAATCAGCTTTCGGACTTATTGTAACATAAGAAGTATACCAGCCGTTTTCGCCTTCTGTACCTTTAATATCAATAACATCAGCAGATTCGTTCATTACAACGCTTACTTTTATTTTAAAAACTTTATCCTCGTAATTTTCTGCTTTCGCTGTTATTGTTACGATATAATCGCCAAGCGCCAATTTGTTGTTTATAGTAAGCTTTCCGCTTTTCGGATCTATTTCGGCAATATCATCATCAGATGAACAGCTGAACACTGTATCAGCGGCATCATCGTTCTTGCCTGTAAAGCCGGGGTCAGCTTCCCTTTGAGATGAACCGAACTTTATTTCACAGGTATCTTTAGCCGCACGGATACCGAGAACACCTTTCTTAGTTTCTACCTCAAAGGTGCTGATTTTTTCGTTATACTTGTTGTCGCCTGCTATTTTTACAACTATTAATGCCTTACCGCCTGATTGCAGTGGTTCTATCAGACCTTCTTTTTTATCAACAGATACAACATTTCCTCCTGATTGTACACTGTATGTCAATTCGCCGCTTGAAACCTTATTGAGGATCGCCTTATTAAGTGTTGCACCACACTTTACTGTAAGGCTTGGATCACTATAGACAAATTCCGGCTGATCTGCTCTATTTACTATAAGAGTGTACTCAGTATAGGCAGAAGAGTCTGAACTTGATTCTGCTTTCACCACAAACTCGCCTGCTGAATTTACTGTCAGTTCTCCGCTTTCGGAGTCTATTTCAGCACCATCAGTTATTTCCTTTCCGTCAAGGGTCTGCTTTATAATAGAATATTTTAATTTCTCATCGCCGTACCTTGCTGTGTTCTGAAACTTCATATCAGGCTGATATACCTTTTCCATAGGCTCGGATATATCAAAGTAAATTTCATCATGGCTTTCAAGGGCGGTTATCTTATATGATGCGCTGAAAGCTTTATAACTGTCATTTTCTTCAGCTGTTGCTGTTATCTTGACTGTTCCTGCTTTTTTGAATGTTACAGTACCGTCCTCATCAACTGTGGCAACATCATCATTATCCGACGAATATGTCACCTCATCAGCAAACGTTCCCTCTATCGGGTTTTCAAATACTGTTTCATTTTCATCATCGAAAATTATGTCGCTTGGGTCTGGATATTTGAAAGAAAGCTCTCTTTCGCCCTTTTCCACAACTGCGGTATAATATTTTGTGCTTGTCTTATAACCGCTCTTGCTCAGTCTTACGCCGACCTTATATGTGCCTGTGTCCTTTACGGACGGTACTTCCTCTGAAAAATCTCCGCCGTCGATATTATACTTTACTGTACAATCCTCGTCATTGCTTATGACCGCAACGGCATCATTCTCCTCATCATTGAACGGCGCATTGTACGGCTGAACAGTTACATCTGAAAAATCCACGCTGTCGAGCGCCGACAGTATAACGTTTCTCGTATTTTCTTCGGAAACATCTATGCTGTCCGATGAGCTCTTATAGCCGTTTTTGCTTACCTCAAAATCAAGGATAAGCGCATCATCTGAGTTTTTCCACTCTTCAAATTCAGGGAACTCAACTGTGCCGTTTTCGTCTGTTGTTCTGTCGATGAGTATGCCGAGATCATCGTTTTTCAATGTGACCTTTGCCCCTTTTACAGGAGAATCCTTTATATTATGCACATTGAAAACAAAGCTTTCCGAACCGTCCGGCGCAAGTCCCTCTGCTGTGACTTCCAGAACCGATGTTGATGACACCATCAGCGCAAAAGCCATAGATAACGAGCAGACCCGCTGAAAAGTGCTGATATTCTTCATATTCTCTTCGTTCCTTTCCGTTTTATCTGACTTAATAGCCTAAATAAGATCAAATTTATTCCTGTATAAATTACCCCTGCCGCAAAAAGCGCAGACGATACAAAGACGTTATCTGCACCAATGCCGTTTTTTACCCCTATAAATATCATTACCGCCAAGACCGCTGCATCTGCAAGAACAAAGTACAAAGGCTTTTTCCCTGCAAGTACCGCCGCTTTTCGGAATATATGATTTTCTATTTTTTTACTTCTTATCATTGCCGCCGATACTGCAAGCCCTGCCGCACTGCCCCAGAACAATATTCCGTTGCAGACAAGCGGCACCCTTGAACCTATGCGGAATGACGCTCCGCTCATTATCGGCATAAGGAACACCGATAAAGCAAGAACAGTCAGCGCACAAAGCTGAACTATCGGCAGTTTGCTTTTTTTCTTCACATTCAGCCTCCGGATTACTGTATGATCTCTTTGCTGTCTGTATAATTTATTTCATACAGTATATTGAAAATAAATGCTCCGCTGTTTATCTGCTGACCGCCGCTTTGACCAATATCTGTGGCAGTGCTGCCTTGACTTCCGCCTGCGGTATTCTGACTGTTCAGCAAAGTTGTCTGTTCGCTGAGGATAGTCGTTTCAGGTGAAAGGACTTCCGTCTGTGCGTCTGAAAGCACGGTGGTTTCATTTTTCGCTGCATCTATCCTGCTTGTGCTTATCTTCTCGGTTTTCGCAAGATTTCCGCTTGCCGACGTTCTGAGTTTTCCGCTCAGTCCGTCTGTATGCTCCAAATTCTGACCTCTTATGCGGCTTATTGCCTTTGCCCTGTTTTTGCCTGTAAGATATCCTATCAGATCAGGCACTTTAAGAACAAAAAACAGAACAACTGCGGCGGCGAACATTACACCCGCCATAATGAACGATACCAATGAAAGTATCTGCTGTAACTCAACCGACATCGCTCATATCCTCCTTAGTCTGCTTTTTGGTAGAAAATGCTGTGCTTATTTCCTGCTGAGCAGAATCCATGCTTTGGATTATATCGTCATAAAGTTCGGTGGTGCGGTCAGTTGTGGGAGTTATGCTGTCGCATATCTTCTTTATCCTGCTGCACATATCCTCCATATCCTTCTGAGTAACGCCGTCCGTTTTGAACTTTGTGGGGTATGCACACATTGCGTCACCTGCAAGCTTGAGAAGTTCCAGTCTGACGATCTCGCTCTCATTCTGATCGGCTGCCACCGTATCTATAAGCTCGTTAACGTCATCAAAGAACGGCTTGTATTTTCCCTTATCGTTCGCTTCAATGGTGTTTACGGATATCTCGGTATAGAATGTTCCTATTCTTGAATAGACCTTAGCCATACCAAGCTGTATCTTATCCGAATTTTCTCCGGCAGCGTCGATGGCATAATCGAACCATTTTACAGAGTTCTTTCTCCTCGTCATATCGCTGTCGCCGTCATAATAATACCAATATAGCTTTCCTATCTCAAAGCATATCTCTGCATATCCGTCAGGATCTTTTTTCAGCTCTTCTTCATTGTTTTTTACCAGCTTTACGATGTTTTCAGCCTCGTCCTTGGTAAAGACGGAATCGCTTTCATCATTTTCCTTATAAAGGGTTATCAATGCAAGATAAGCCGCTTTATCTCCCTCTTTATTCGGGATCTCTATACACTGCTCATACATACGAGCCTTTTTGTCGTAGTCAACTTCTGTTGCAGCCTCGTCCATAAGAACATCATACTGATCCTCTGCATTCAGCTGCGCCATATGATCGAATATAAATCCGCCTGCCAGAAATACTATGGACATAAAAAATGTCAGCAAAAATGAGGCAAGCTTTCTTTTCTGTTTTCTTCTATACGTTTCATCAATGGTCTTATAGTTTTCAAGATCGTACATCAGCTCTTCGCAGGACTGGTAACGATCGTCAGGATTATCCTGAATACATTTCTGAATTATCTTCTCCAGACCTGTGGACAGGTTTGGATTTATCTCTGTTATGGGTCTGATAACATACGGCGGTTCGCTTGGGTTACAGCCCGTCACAAGATGATACAGCGTTTTACCCAGACAGTATATATCTGTTCGCTCTGTGGTCTGCCCCATTCCGCCGAACTGTTCGGGGGCTGCATAGCCTATTGTGCCGAGGCACATGGTATCGGCAAGATTTTTCTCCTTGAATTCTCTCGCCGCACCGAAATCTATGAGAGTTATATCCTTCTCATCTCTGCCCGAATCAGGCTTGAGCATGATGTTGGCAGGTTTCATATCACGGTAGATTATCTTAGGCTCTCTTGTATGGAGATATGCAAGCACGTCGCAGAGCTGCTTTGCCCATTTTATAACAAGCTCCTGCGGCTGTGCGCCGTATTCTTCAAGAAGTTTGGACAGCGGTTTTCCCTCTATGTAATCCATAACGATAAGGAGGCTGTCCTCATTTTCTATTACGTCTATTATACTGGGCAGGTTAGGATGCTTCAGCTTTTTAAGCAGCTCGGTTTCTACAATAAGTCCCTGAGTTACTGCCTCAAAGTCCATTACGCCGTTTTTTCTTACTTCCTTTATCGCCCACGTTTTATTCGCTTTTTCGTTGATAGCAAGGTAAACTATACTCATTCCGCCGTGTCCTACTTCACGCAGTATACGGTATTTGCCGTCAACCAACGATCCTATTTCCAGCATATTGCACCTCTGGTTCTGATAGTATTGCTAAGCTTGGTCAGAATGTTCTGACAGTAATGACAGAAATATTATCACGCTCGCTGCGCTGCTTGTTCAGACCGATCAGATATAGCTCATTTTTCTGCATATCCTCGGCAGACATCATATTATCGGCATTAAAGCATGAATATATCTCTTCGGGCGTGATCTCGTGTCGAAATCCGTCGCTGCAAAGCATATAGACCGCATTCTGAACAGGCTGTCCGAAAAATATATCGGGGCGCACCGTATCCGACGCACCTATGCATTGCAGCAGAACGCTTCTTCTCGGATCGACAGCAGCCTGCTCTTCTGTAAGCAGACCGTTTTTCACTTCCATTGCTACTACTGTCTGATCTTCTGTAAGGGGACGGGCAGCTGTGCTGATCTCATATGCTCTTGAATCTCCCACATTGATGATATAATATCTGTCCTGTGTTATGAGCATTGCCGTTACAGTCGTACCCATCTTAAATCCGTTCTGTGCGCCGTAGGCTTTTATCTTGTTATTCATATCAACGGCGATATCCGTCCAATCCCTGCTTATGTCCTCGTCTTTTATCCCTGCGGCTGCCATAGCAGGCAGGCGCTCTTCCGACCATTTGCAGAAAGCATTTACTACGCTTGCGCTTGCGACCTCGCCGCACTGCAGACCGCCCATGCCGTCGCATAAAACAGCCAGCACCATTTTTCCGCCCGATGTTTCAAGCACCCTTACATTCAGGCTGTCCTGATTGGTGGATTTCACGTTTCCGATATCAGAACTGGCAGAAATAATAAACTCCATTCTTCACATCTCCATCTTCACAGACGTACTGATCCTTTACTCAAAGAACTCGAAATACTCGTTGGCAAGTTTTATGCTGTCGCCATTTTTGAGTTCGACCTCCACGTTGCTCTGAATAATACTTTCATTTACATAGGTATGATTTGTTGAGTTAGTATCAACTATATACACCTTTCCGTTCTTTGTAACGATATTTGCATGAGAACGGCTTATGGCGGAATTATCGCCTATAAAGTAGTCAACAAAGCTTTTTTCCTTGCCTATTCTGATAACTTCCTTGTTTAGGTCGATACGCTCCTTGTTCTTTGTTCTTATAAGATAAGGCAGTGACGCTGCCGCATTGTTGTATTCGCTGAGGATAGTTGTATCCTGTACAACAGACTTGCTGTTGAGTACAGTAGTTCCCATAGGCATTGGCTGAGCCTGCGGAGTCTGCTGCATGGGAGCAGGATTCATTGCCTGCTGAGGCATAAATGATGACGCTCCGCCTGTTGGTATAGCTGACATATTGTTATTGTTCACAGGCATAGCCGCTGATGGCTGAGGCTTTGGTTGTGATGAAGGCTGCGGTACAGGTACCGACTGTGATACAGACGGCTGAGGTGCGCCAGGGATAGCAAAGGAAGAATTCTGATATGCGTTGTTCTTTGCCTTTGGTGCAGCCGGCTGTGCTGCCTGATTTGCTGCCTTTGCGGCTTTCTGTTCTTTATACTTAGCTGCATTTTCCTTGCTGTAATGCATAAGAAGATAAGCCATAGACATTTTATCCTTATCGTCAACAGGAGCAGCTGCGACATTCTGATTATTCACAGTTGTCTGCGGCTTTGGCTGCTGAACAGGAGGAACATTCATCCGCTGCGGTGCAGGCTGAGGTATCGGCTGTGGAGCAGGAGTCGGGATAACATTCTGCGGCTGCGGAATAGGGTTTGCGCTGACTGGGCGCTGCTGTGCTATAACCGACTGAGCCTGCTGCATATTATTCACTGTATTTGCTGCTGCGGGAGCTGTCTTTACCGCAGGCTTTGGAGCGGCTGAACCGTCCAGTCTGCTTACAAGCTCATAAAACTCGTCAATTACAAATCCGCTCTTGCGGTTAAGATAGCTTATGATCTGAGCGACATAGTCGCAGTTTTCGGACTGATCGTACTGAGTTGAAAATACGATATTCTTAAAGAAAGATACGATATCAGTAGTTTCTTCGCTGATAACAGGCAGGCATATCACCTCTGCTTTGCAGGTAGACACATCAACGAAAATATATTCAAGATCGAGCAGAAGAGAATTTATCTCGATCATATATTCGTCTGCACTTTTTATAGCTTCAAGTACGCTCTTGAACACGCCAAGCATCTGCTTTCTGCCAACAGTTTCTGCAAAGAACTGACTGCATGGTATCTTTGCCGTTACATTGTACTTCATAAGCTTGCGGTCATCTGACTGCGTGTAAAATGCAGGCGCAAGTCCGCTGATCTTATTGTTGATTATCATGCCCATGCTGAGGGTATCAACATTGCCGTAATCGCTTATCTCATAGACAAGATATGTATTTGTTCCCTGCGTTTCATAAGAAAACATATTTCTACCTCCAATTACTCCAATTAGTTGTCATAGCTGTATAATTTAAGGAGCGACCAATCTTCTCCGTCCTTTACATAAACCGAACCTGCATCGGTAAAGTCCTTTGCATCATCGAATGTATAGTCGATACAAAGCTTATTATCACTATCTATAAATCCCCATTTACCGTCCTTTTCAACTGCGGCAAAGCCGTTGCTGAAACTTCTTGCATTATCGTAAGCAGGCTCTATTACCCACTTTCCTTCGGAATCTATAAATCCCCATTTGCCGTTTTTCTTCACCGCCGCATAGGTAGCGTCTGCAAAAAGTACAGCGTCCTCAAAGGCTTCGTCCGTTATCTCGCTGCCGCTGTTGTCGATCATATAATATGAGCCGTCCTGCTTTACAAAAAGTCTTTCGTTTCTGTAAGCTATATCCTTTTCATCAACATATATCTCATCATACTTTTCAGAGGAAAGCTCTTTTCCATCTGAATCAACAATGCTCCACTTGCCGTCCTTTTCAACAGCTATGGTGTCGAGATTTATAGATGACGCATAGTCATATCCGTCTGATATCTTTCCTTTTTCGACATTGTATATCGCCCATTCCTTGCCGTCATAGGCTGTACATACATCTCCCGAAAGTATGCCGAGAGCATTTGCACTTGGCAGCGCTTTGATATACTTTACCTTTTCGCCTGATTCGTCTATAAAATAAGCGTAGCCGTCCTGATCTATGACCGCCGCATAGCCGTCTGCCATAGGACCTGCATAAACATATTTTGCGTCTATTTCCACGTTTCCCGATGTGTTGACATATCCCCACATATCTTCCTGCTGCATGATACAATAACCGCCGCAGTAAACGCCGACATTTGAAAATGTTGATTTAAGATAATATGTATACTTTATATCTTCCATTATCTTTTCTATCTTATCTGAATGATCGCTGCGCTTTTTGTATACCTCATAAAGTTCAAAGCATGAACTATAACTCTTTCTTTCGAGATCCATATCCATTGCAAGCTCATAGCCCTTTGCATACTTCGGATATTCTTCCATTATGTCAGAGCATACTGACATTGCGTGTTTATAGTCCTGCTTATTATAATAGTAAGCTGCAAATTCATAATACAGATCTTCTGAAGGCTTTATATCCAGAGCTGTTTCATAATTTTCTATTGCATACTTGTCTATGCCGTCTTTTACATACTGACGTGCAGCTTTTACAGCCTCGTCATACTCAGCCTGCACCTGTGATCTTGCATCATAAAGCATATATATAGAACCGAGCATTGCGACAACAAGTATCACAGGGACTAATAATTTATAACTTTTCATATGTACAGCACCTCAACAAATTGACAGGAATAATGACAGATATGTACCCAGCACGATAGCAGGTCCGAACGGTATAGTATCTTTTCTGCCTTTCTTTTTGGTTATAAGAACATAGCAGGCGATAACAAACGACACCACCAGCGAAAAGAAAACTGCGCTGAAAATGCCGCTTATACCGAGGAACAAACCGAGTACGGCGAATATCTTTATATCTCCGAAACCGATAGAATTTTTAATTATCATCGTGCAGAGGAAGGAAACTCCGACTATTATTGCCGCAGCTATAAAGTCTGACATAAATACAGACAGAGCCGCTTTTTTCAGAGTTATTATCTCATATATCAGCACCGCACCTCTTATGCCCAGACCGCAAACCACAAGCTTGTTAGGTATGCGGTAGGTTTTCAGATCTATAAATGCAACGGGCCACAAAACGCTTGTAAGACCAATGGTCCTGCTGAGATATTCTATATCTCTTATTCCACGGAAATATATGAACAGCGCAAATCCGATATTTATGACCACTGCCACTGCACAATATATGACCGCCGCCTTGCTTACCGTAAGCTCAGTTTCCGTATCATGTATTTTGTAACCGTCTTTTTTTAATATGTAAAAGAACATACCTGCTGTCAGCGCATTTAAAAGCACGGTTATCAGAATATAAATTCCTATCATTAAATTGCCACCTCAACTAAGCTGCATTTTCATTTGAAGATCCGCTTGAATCATTCTGCTGTTCGACCTTCGGATCTCCGTATCCTGTTTTTATCTCATATTCTATGGTAACATCAGGATATGAACTCTTCAGATTTTCAACAGCCTTTTTCACCATTGTCTGATCTCCGCTGTCAGGAACGACTATTACCAAACGATAAGTTCTTGTTGCGGGGTCAGATCTCTGCGTTACGTTTTCACCATTCTTTGTAACAGTTATATCCTCAGGCATACCCTTTACGCTGTTATACATAGCCCTAAATTCTTTTTTGACACGGTCATTTACACCGCTCTGAGTCTTATATGTGTCATATGTTATATTGTCAATAGAGAATATAGTTACAAACTCATTCTTTCCGTTCTTATTGTTGTAAGCGTCATACTTTTTTCCTGTTGATTCATAAGGGAAATTCTTTTTTTCATTAGCAACGATCATCTTACCACGAGCCGTACTATCCGGTAAATCCCATATAGACTGAGGCTCTATCTCAGATACACCGCTGCCCCATGCATTTGTTCTTGCGCATTGAGTAATTTTAAATGTGTAGTCGATATTCAGCAGTTTAAGCACCTTTATTTCGTATGTACACACCAGCTGTATAGAATTTTTTCCTGCCGGCAGCATATATGAGCCGCCGAAATCCAAAGCATCAAGTCCTTTTTTCTCTCCGCCCCCTGCTGTGCTGACTATATGCATTCTGTTGAGAAATCCCTCAGGATCCTCATCAGCAGCAGACTTGAGATTTTTCTCCATAAGAGCCTTTGCTGCAAGCTGAGCAAGGTAAACCTTTGCTTTTTCTTTAGTTTCTGAAACGGCTAGCTTTCCCATACTCATGGCAAAGCCTTTCGGGTCTTTCGATATCTGTTCCTTATAGGAATTATACAAAGTATTTACGTCCGTTGCGCCGCTTTCAAGACTGTTCAACATTCCGTCAAAGTCATATTCCTGAGCACTTTCAGTCGCATCTGTCATTTTTCCTGTAAAGGTCACAAGGGAATCGACTGTCTTTTTAGACTGCTCCTTTGCATCCTCAGTACCAGCCGACAGGTTTGCATCCATTTCATCAACGCCCAGTTTAAAATAGAGGTATGAATACTGTGAAAGTTCCTTTGTGGCATAATTCAGCGCCGAACCGATCTTAGCCTGCGCATATGCCATATTCACTATCATAAGCACCATTACCAGCGCAAAAATAAATGCTGTAAAACTAATGGTCGCCTCAACAACGATAGCTCCTCTTTCAGAATTTCTTTCCATACTCACACCCCTGATTTTTATATCTCTTTAATTTTACTTTTTTATTCTGCCTCGAAATTTACACCCAGTTCATTTGCATAAGTTTCTGCATATGATCCTGCCTCACCCACTATTGTAAGGTTATCAGTTCCGCTTAAGAACATATATTTATTTAGTTCTGTTACCCCTGCTGGAATATACAGTTTTTCTACACCTTTTTCAAAATAATTACTTTTATTTAAAGAAGTAAGATTATCACCCAAATTAACTACCTTAAGTGCCGTATTATTTGCAAAAGTACCTTCACCAACAGTTTCAACTCCAGATGCTAAAACCACTTGCAATGCCGCATTATTTCCAAATGTCCATTCAAGTTCTTTTATTGTGCTTGGCAATGAGATGCCCTTTACAAAGCTGTCATTTGTAAAAGGTCCGTCTGTTATTCCTACAACATCTTTTCCGTCTATCTGTTCAGGGATAACAACTATCGGATCACTGCCATTATATGCCTTTATTGAAACATTGTCGCCATGATCCACATATTCAAAATCTGACGCAGGTGTTTCTGCATGATTTCTTACATCATCTTCTGTTATCTCTGTATTGTCTGTTACTGGTGTTTCATCATCATTATTATTCTCATTGCCGTCTGCTGCATCGGCTGCGGTGCTTGCTGTTGTATTTTCTGCATTGCTGTTTGAATCATTTTCATCTCCGCAAGCTGCAAAGCTCAGCATTACTGCCATTACCGCCATTATTGTTATCAGTTTTTTCATAATAAAAGATCCTTTCTTTGCATAACTTAATTAAACAGATCAGGAGTATCCTCTTGTTGTGGATATCTTGTATGTACACCAATCCTTCTGATCCTTAAAATCACTGTTAAAGTTTACGAATGTCGGCAGAGCCACCATAAGCGGTCTTACTCTTACCTCTGCTTCAAGCTTAAAATACACAACGGAATTTTCAAGCTTATATGAACTCTTGCTGACATCTCCATGACCTATGAGGTATCGCATATTCATTTGTATGACCTCAGCCATTCGCTCATACATTACCTGACTGGTTTTTGAAGAACTTAGTCCTGAGATAAGGAAGAATGTCAGATAGTCACTATAAAAAAGGCCTTTATCTGGATTAGGGTGTTCGTCAAGCTTAATATTCGATAGCGAACTTAAAAACGATCCTACCGATCTTATATCTCCGCTCAAAGAAAACCACCACATACTTACTTCCTTTTTATAAAGCTCAACAGGAAATCCTTTTTTTAAGCGCTGCATATCTATAAAAGTTTCAAAAACAGTTAACAATGGTATCAATATAACTTTAGTAACCGGTGTTGGGATTATTCCTCCCGTTAAAGAGGCAATTGTAACTGCTACAAGATCTATACAAGCTGCTGTTGCATTATCTCCACTCCAAAAATGCTGGAAACCTGAAACAAGATTTAAGCCATATCGAATAGTATATATCTGACCTATCGCCTTGTTCATGTTATCCTGATTCTTCTGACCATACAGAATGTACTCAATTTCACCTGTATAAGCAAAATTATTGGTTTTGTTTATCAGCTTATTGGTCATTGATTTATTATAATCATCTGTAAGAAGTGTACTCAGCCACTTGCCCTGATTATCAGTTGGATTTGCAGGATTTTCAGAACCCATATAATTTTTATATGTGTTCTCTGCATTTTTTAGGTTTAACTCCTCCGCTTTACCATCTTTCTTTACAAGATTATAACAGCCCTCTTTTTCGTAGGTTGAGTAGCTGAACATCTCACGGATATATGTTGTGGTATAGAGCGTATCACGCATATCTCCGAGATTATCCAGTGCATCACCAGTGAAAAATTTTCCAACTGTATCGCAAACACCTTTAAGGACATCATCAAGACCGAATACAGAGTCGTTGGTGGCTATCTTTCCGTCGCCAAGACTATTCTTTATATCATGATCGCCTAGTGTTCCGTTAAGATCACCTGTTTTAGCCGCTTCTTCTTTTTCTTTCTGTGCATCCTTTGCCTTATCCTGATCATCCTCCGCCTCATCTACGGCGCCTTTCTTGTCCTCCTTATCCTTATATGCCTCATGCATATACCTGTAAAGTTCAGGTATATTGTTGTTTCCTGTTTCAGGATCAAGCGTTGGATCATATGCGTCATTATTTATCTGACTCTCAGCATTAGTGTTTGCATCATTGTCAGTTGTAAATGAAAATGACGAATCCGCATTGCTGTCAAGCTCTGAATTTTTCATTGGGATATCACTAACACTTACCTGGCCTTTCAGCTTGTCTTTAAATTTATCAAAGCTTGTTATATCTTTGACTTTTTTGCCGCAGTACTCCATATCATTGAGCATGCCCTTGACATTCTTGAGCAATGTACGGATATTTGTAAGTCTGGTTTTTAATGCCTCAACATTTTCTCCTGTTATCTTATCTATACACTCATCTTGTGTACGATCATTTATCTCGGTCTGGTCTTGCTGCCACATACTAGGCTCTTGACCGTCACCTACGGGGTCTGTATCCCGGCTGAATGCCTCATCGTTCCAGCCATTAAGATCAGTATTGTACTGACCGGCAAGATCTTTAAGCTCATCAAGCTTTTTAACTTTTCCCTTACCGTCAATAACTATGTCCAAGTATTTTATTGCTTTATCAAGTTCATCTATCTTGCTATCCAACTGCTCTGATATATATTTCAGAGCATCTTCATAGCTTTTTTTCTGTCCGTCAACAGTTACCTTATATTTTGATACATCTATTTGATCCTTATTATCATTTGATATCTGCGAAAGCTTAGATACAAACTTATAATAATTTGTGCTTGTATCTATGGTCGAACTGTTCAGATACTTTTTATAAAGGTCATCTGCAAAATCAATAAGCTCCTGATATGTTTTATCATTATTATACAGTGAGTATCTGTATCCGCCATCATTAGTGTCATTGTCCTTTTTATCCCAGAAAGTCTGTGCTTCTGCAGTTCTTGAAAGCTTTTTATCGTCACTTTCATTACTAAGAAGCTTTGCTTTTGCATAGGCTTTCATAAAATCATTGGCTTTATCACTAAGGTCACCCAGACTGCTGTCTTTTTCCTTATTGGCTTTTACCCACCACTGAACAGGATTATTCTGTCCTGCGTCAAAGCCACAGTCCATTCCTGCCAGATTAGAGATGTTACCATTTTCGTTTATACCGTTAAAATAATCACTAAGATCCTTGCATGCATCTCCAAGATCGTCTATGTAAGTTCTCATATCTGAATCGTTAATGAAATATTCTCCATTTTCTGAATATGAATACACCTCACTGTTATCCCTGCTGTATGTATTTTCAAAGGAACTGAGATCACGGTACTCTATGGAATATGTTGAAAGTCCATCTGTATTAAGAAGATACTTATATGTGTTTTTATGCATCTCTTTGTATGCTTTCTCATATTCCTTGTACTTATCAATATAATCTGATTTTATTTTATCCTTTGTTATTCCCATATCGGAATAATCTCTTATTGCCCAATAGCTGCGGAATGCTGCTGAAGTAAATTTACCCTCAGTTTCATAAAAATCCTGCTTGCTGTCAACGAGCGGTTTTTGCTCTCCTGCGTCTGAAACAGCACTTATGGTATCGTCCTGATTTTTTATTCTGTCGATCAATTCTTCTGCAAGATCTATTGGCGCACGATATTTCAAAAATTCGATAAGCTGATTTTTTATCATCGTAGCATTTGCCATATTTGCGCCTTCAACAGCTGATACTATATTCCCACTATCTGTCTGAACATCAACAGCTATAAGGTCTGCCGCTTTTTTCGTAGGCTCATCATCATAACCGAAAAACTCCTGAAGAGAATCGTATATCGCACCATTCTGAGTTGCCGCAGCATAGTAATCTGACAGCAGCATAACTTCGTCTTTGGAAAGGTCTTGTGATGAGAGCATTCTCAGAAAATAATCCGCAGATATCTCATAAAACTCGTCTATGTTCTGGCATGATGAAACAAGTCCATACCATTCATTCAGATCTGCATCATAATTTGTCATAAGTGAATTAAGTGCAAGATCTGCCGAAGAGCTTGCCTGGCTTTTGCTCAGCTTTACTCTTGAAAGGTCCACAAACAGGCTTGTCACGAGCAAGCAAGGCACTAATATCAGAACAAGAAATACAGACACCGCACCTTTTTTCAGATCACGCTTTTTTATTCTCTTTATGCGCTTTTTTAATTGTTTCAACTTCATAATATTACCCCATTAATCTGTTCCTGCATCTTTATATTTCTTTGTCCATTCCGTAACCTTGTTTAGAACATCATTTATACTGTCCATAAAGCCTGCTCTTTCCAACAGATCCTCCACAAAATCAGTATTCTGAATAAAATCAGGTGAATCTGTTACAGGAAGCTCATTATATGCCGAAAAGTGGATCATATAATTGCTCCTTTCGCCCAAAAGACGTACAGGCATCTGTATTTTATAATCTAAGTCTATCGAAAACGTCGAATAGATAAAATTGCTGTTATAATTTACATTAAGATCTGTATCTGTAAATATAGGTTTCATTCCTGAAAACAGACCCGATGACAGCTTTTTAAGTTCCTTTTCAGTATCGCTTTCGATATCCGTTACTACATTATCCATATTTCCGATCAAATATCTGTAAGGCTTTGAATGATAGTCACCGAACTTAGGCACTTCGCCCTTCTCCTCAATAGTTGTGAGCATAGGGTCAACGCACCTTGCCGCTCCTTCAACAGCCATTCTGTTGACAAGCGATTCGATACGGGCTTTCTGAAGATAAGCGTTCCCCATAAATATCATAAAAAAAATCGCAAGAAACATTACAGGAAAGACTATCGTTGCCTCAACTATGACCATTCCTGATTCATTTCTTTTTATCTTCTCCTTGTTCACTATCGCTTCACCCCATAAATATTTTTTCGTCAGTAACACAAATAAGTAAGTCAGAATATACGCATAAAGCATATATTCTGCTTACTCACTGTCTGTGTTAGTTAGTAATTGCGTTTGTTGCGCTGTTGTTGATCTGTTCAAACAGCATATTGAGAAGGTTCTTTACCTGTCCCTTGAAAATGATCGCAAGAAGTACAGCTACGCCGATAAGCAGAACTGTCGCTACGATATTTACCTCACCTTCTTCTCTGGCAGCAAAGTTCATAGCCTTTACATATGCCTTGATAGAAAGCATCTGAAGCTTATTCATAATTCTTTCTCCTCCTTTCTCCCCTATTTATTCTATGCACCCAGATTTGTGAAAATCGGGATCAGAATCATTATCAGGATACCTACGAACATCATCATTATAGGTATCATAAGTTTGCTGGCGGCTTTTTCGCCCTCTCTTTTTACTCTCTGCTTTTTCAGATTCCAGACTTCTGCACTCTGCTGCTGGAGCATAGAGGTAAGCTCGCTGTTGCCCTTGATAAGACCTTGTATAATGGTCGATGAAAATTTCTTTATCTCAGGTATTATGCAGCGTGAACCGAAATTGAAAACTGCGTCTACTTCTGAAACGCCGTTATTCATCTCTTCTATGGACTTCTGCATTTCCTTGTAAATAACTCGATCGCCTGTTCCCGCTACTTCTTCCCAAGCCTCTCTGAATATCATACCTGCATTGGTGAGGAGTGCCAGCTTTGATATTACCTCGGAAAAGTCATTGAGCATCTCTTCCGAACGCTTTTTAATTCTTTCAGATGTGAGCGTACCGAAATAGTAGTATGCAAGACCTGCAAACACCAGCATGACCACAAAGCCCGCTATGGAATCCGCCAAACCGTATATTGCAAATGCAAGCACGAACACAGTAAATGATACTGTCACTTTCTGCGCATAGATCACTCTGAGATAGTAATCCGCATATTTTCGGTCGTAAATGACCTCTACCTCTCTGCGCAGCCTTCTGTCGGCAGCAGATTTATATTTATACTTTATCGTATCCATTATCTCCAGACCGACAAAGTATATCTCTTTGAGCGGATATTCCTTTTCTGTCAGCGGTTCAAAAAAGCTTGCCTTTTTATATCCCTTGATATAAAAGAAGAGCCACACCAGCAGAAAAAATCCGCCTACCGAAAATAAAACTATGTCTAATGTTGTCAGCATTCAAATCCCCCGCAATGTCAAAATAAGGAGCTTAAACCTTTATATCGAGAACGATCTTTCCGATATAGTAAGCCGCAACGAACAGTATTACACCGATGGTCGTAGCGATGATACCTGTTACAGTTGTAAAATTCGCTGCAAAGTCAGGGCTCATATACTTTATTACGCCGATAAGCACTATCGGCATGATTATCATGATATTCTGCTCGTTTTTATTACCCGTTACAACAGTTTCGATCTCTTCTCTGATCTCCATTTTGTCGCTCAGGATCTCATATGTACTTCTTATAGTATCCTTGATATTTCCGCCTTTACGGTAGCTTATCTTGAATACGTTCGCAAAGCTTTCGATATCGCCGTTTCCGCTGCGCTTGCCCAGATCTTCCAGCATATCTTCGATATCTATATTGTTAGCCATTCCGTTTACGATAACTTCAAGCTCTTTGAGTATAAAAGCTGATTCATCATACTGCATACTCAGGTCGCTGTAAACGCTGCGGAAAGAGTCAGGAACGTTCTTTCCTGCGCCCAGTGATGTATTCAGCGCTTCAAGCATATCTCTGAACTGAGAATTTAGCTTTTTCTTTCTTGAATTTATTATCTGCGATGTTCTTATAGGAATAAATCTTTTTCCTGCAAACAGTCCGACTGCACACGATACTGTAATATCGATCACATGAGTCAGCGTTGTCGGCTGGTCGAACTCGTCCTTGCCTATTCCGCCGTAGAAAAGATATCCTACCGCAGCACCTATCGCAAAGGCAATAATGAAATACAATGCCTTTTCAAGCGGTTTCATATAATAGACCTTATAGTTCAGCGTCTTCATATTGGTCGCAGAAACGTAATACTGCGGTTCCTTGACCTTTTTTTCTTTCTTGCTATTTTTCTTCTTTGTATCTTTAGTTTCTTCCTTTGACAAAAGATCTCACCCCGTTAAATTACTGTTTTTATGCCCGAAAGCTGGAGCTTAAACACATTTTTCATAGGATTGTCCGTACGTTTCAGCGAACCGGACACCTTTTCAAGCGTACTTTTTTCGTCCTCTTCAAAGACGTACAGCGGATTAAGCTGTATCTCGCCGTTTTCATAACCCAGCACTTCTGTTATCTCCATTGTCTTTCTGGAATGATCTCTCAGTCTTGAAAGGTGGATTATAATATCTATCGCCGATGCGATCTGCTGTCTTATAGCTTCAAGAGGCAGTCCGTCCGCACCCTGAAGTACCATTGTTTCAAGACGGCTGAGCATATCGTGAGTGGAGTTTGCGTGACCTGTTGAAAGAGAGCCGTCATGACCTGTGTTCATCGCCTGAAGCATATCCAGAGCCTCGCCTCCACGGACCTCTCCGACAACTATTCGTTCAGGACGCATACGGAGAGATGATTTGATAAGATCTCTGATAGTTATTGCACCAACACCTGCCGCATTGGCATTTCTTGTTTCAAGACTTACCAAGTTATCTACGCCGACGATCTGCAGCTCAGCAGAGTCCTCAATAGTGATAACACGCTCGTCCTTCGGGATATAGTTGGAAAGTGCGTTCAGGAATGTAGTTTTACCTGAACCAGTACCTCCGCATATAAAGATATTGTACTTTGCCTTAACTAACATCTGGAGCTTATCGGCTATGTCCTGCGTAATAGAACCATACTGAATAAGACGCTCGATAGTCATAGGTGTTTTTGAAAACTTTCTTATGGTAAGGGTCGGGCCGCACAAAGCGATAGGCGGCAGTACCACGTTTACACGGGAGCCGTCAGGAAGTCTTGTATCGCATATCGGGTTAGCCTGATTGACTTCACGTCCTGCAAGACCAACGATACGCTGAATGATATCTTCCAGTCTGCGCTGGCTTTCAAAACGCTTGTTGAGCTTAAAGAGCTTACCGCTCTGCTCTATGAAGATATTATCAGGGCCATTTATCATGACCTCTGTGATAGTATCGTCATTTATTATCGCATCAAGAAGTCCGAAACCTCTTATCGAGCTGTAAACCTGTTCAACGATAGAAACACGCTGTCTGATAGGACAATACTCGTTTTCAAGTTTCTGCTCGGTTAGTTTCTCTACCTTTTCCTCCAGCTCTTCATCTGAAAGCTGGCTGAGAGGGAGATTTTCCGTTATATACTGTTTAAGCTGTGCAACTATTTCCTGTTCACGTTCAAATGTCATTTCAGCATTCTCTCCCGATCACTGTAAATTATTAAATACATTCATACCTGCGATCTGATCTATTATCTGCTTATAGTCAGCATTTTCAAACCTTGGTATACCGCCGAGATTTTTAAGTTCAACTGTATCAAGCACCTGTGAGGTCTTGTTGCTGAACTTGTTGTAGAGTACATAAGACTTGCTCTGGAGCCATATCTCGTTCTGTTCCTCCACAGCTTTAATAGCCACATATGCTCTTGCGAATTTCATTCTTGAAATATGCGAACCGTCGCTGACAAGCACGATAGAATCTGCCAGTCCGAGAAGTTTAAGCTTGTCCTTTTCAAGACTGAATCCCATATCAATAACTATGGTGTCATAGCTGCCTGTAAGAGAAAGCTCTTTTATCATCAGCATTTTATCGTCCTCTGTCATCTCCATCATATCAAGAGCAATAACAGGGTTGCTGAAAAAATATACTCCGCTTGGATCCTGCTTTACAGCACTTTCGAGTTTGAGTGCAAGGTTCGACTTCTTGCTTTTCATAACATAGATTATGTCGCTGAGATTGCTCTGTCCCTCGCCGCTGAAAAATACGTCTGCGCAGCCGAAGTCTTCAAAGTTTATGTAGATAGCCTTTTTGCCTTTCATAGTCTGATTTTTAGCAAAAGCCGCAGCCGCAGTAGAACTTCCTGCTCCGCCGCTCACCGGCATAAACACATATATGTTTGCAACGCCCTCCTGCTTCATCTTCATACCTGAAACAACACTGGAGTTTTCAGCATAGAATCCGAGTATCTGCTTGTATATAAGATCAGCCTTCTGGAATTTTGATATGGCTCTCTGATCCTTGATAGTTTCTATCTCGGAGTTCTCCACAAAGTATGCAAATGCACATCTTGGAGGTATCTTGCTTACGTCCACATCAAAGTCCGGTGCTGCAAGGAAAATATCTATTTTGTTTTCTTTGATACATCTTACTGCGGCATCAAGCTCGGTAAATGAATAGATCTCAGTCTTTTCCGAGTATCTTGCCGAAAAAGCAGAAACCATTCTCGATAAATAGTTTTTATCACTGTCTAAAATAGCAATTTTAATCTTCATAAAGCCGCTCCTTATTAAAAATTAACTTTGAATATCAAAGTAATATTGATAATATTTTCTTGAAATTTTGATATTTGAACCTACTGCATTTGGGTACAAAATAGGCATATTTTTTAACTATACAATATAATTATACCAAACATTTCCCATTCTGTCAACGAAATTATGACAGCGGCCGTGGAGTTTTACGAAAATTTGTGCATTTAGCACCTTATTTTCTGAATTTATTAACTAATTTGCTTAAAAGCTATACAAATAAACCGTTATCTTATACTTAATATTAACTAGACAAATTTCGACAAAGTTAAACTTTTGCTTAGCGATATCCGTTCTGTTTACGGTGTTAGCGAGTGTTAATCATTTAGTTCAAAAACAGCCAAATTATTAATTTTTGAACTTTAATTTTGCTTGCCATTCTTCGCATTTCCCCTTATTCCCCAAAAAAAGATAAATAATTCTTGCATTTAGTTCATTATTATGGTATTATATATTAATAATAGCTTACAGACGGACAATGCCGCACGGGTGAGCTTTATTTATCAGCGGCACAACACAAAAACAAATCAAAAAAACTAAATTAGAAAGGGATTTTATTTTTTATGGATCTGGTCATAATCGCCATACTCATCGTTTTATCTGCAATATGCTCCGCTACGGAAACGGCTTTTTCTTCCTGCAACAGGATAAGGCTGAAAAAAATGGCGGACGGGGGAAGCAAGAGCGCAGCAAAGGCACTTTACATTTGCGATAATTTTGACAAGGCGCTAACGGCAATTCTTATCGGAAACAACATCGTAAACATAAGCTCGTCATCACTTATGACGGTTTACTTCACACAAAAATTCGGTCCAAGCAGCGTTGGTGTTGCTACTGTCATTATGACTGTGCTTGTGCTTGTTTTCGGAGAAATTCTTCCGAAAAGCCTTGCAAAGGAAAGCTCGGAAAGCTTTGCCACATTTATGGCTGTTCCACTTTCCATATTTATGTTCATCATAACGCCTGTAATTGCGATCTTTACAGGACTGAAAAAACTTGTCAGCAAGGCGATCGGCACAAAGAATGACGCACCGTCTGTTACTGAGGAAGAGCTGAAATACATCATCGACGAGATCAAAGACGAGGGCGTTCTTGAAGAGCAGGAATCTGACCTTGTACGTTCGGCACTGGATTTCGACGAGATAACCATAAGCAAGATACTTGTTCCGAGAGTCAGCATTGCGGCGGTAGAGATATCAGACAGCATAGAGGAGATAAAGGATCTGTTCATTCAGACAAAATATTCCCGTCTGCCTGTTTATGAGAAGGATATAGACCACATAGTCGGCGTTATACATCAGGCTGATTTCTTTGAAATGTACGTTTCGGACAGTGCAGATGATATAAGCAAGATAATGAGCGAGCCTATTTACATAACAGAAAACAAGAAAATATCGGAAACCCTTAAAGTCATGCAGAAAGAAAAGGTACATATGGCTGTCATCATCGACCAGTACGGCGGAACGGCAGGAATATGCACCTTAGAGGATATTATTGAAGAACTTGTGGGCGAGATATATGATGAAAGTGATGAGGAAGATACTTCATTCATTAAGCTTTCGGATAACTCCTGCGATATTTCAGCGGAGCTTTCAGTACACGATTTCCTCGACAGAATGGATCTGCCTGAGAATGAGATAGAAACTGAACGTCACTCAATGGGCGGCTGGATAATGGATTACCTTGACAGGATACCTGAGCAGGGCGAGCATATAAACAATCCGCCGTTTGAGATAGAAGTAAAAATGCTTGACGAACAGAAGATAGACAGACTGAAGATAACATACACAAAGCCTGAAAAGACTGAGGACGAGGACTAAAAATATAGCTTTGCAAGACGTGCAAAGCTATTGGAAGGAAGTAAATAAAATGCCGAAAAAAATCAAAAAGCCTGCATTTCTGCCATGCGAAAAGAAATACCGCATAAGCACGATCGTTACCCTTGGCACATCAATGCTGTTTTCCGTGCTGCTGGGAGGACTTATGAATATGCTTCTGAAAAAAGAAAGCATATTGGCAGGCATAATAATATTTGCAGGATATATACTTTTCCTTGCCGCAGGAGCAGTATCCCTTACACTAGGGGTAAGGTGCTATATAAAAGAGGACAACACAGCCGTTCTCGGGCAGAGCGCATTTTTCCTTGCACAGGTAATAATTTGTCTGATGAATTTAAGATTTGCACTTGTGCTGTTGTTCTCAGCATTGAACCTTGATTCCGCAGCAAGCGCTCTAAAAGGCTCTGCATCATACACGGAATTTGTCCAGTCGCAGTACACAAACTGGGTATGCCTTGCGGCGGCAATGCTGCTTATGATAGTAACGGGCATATTCGGAATGGCTAGGCTGATAAAAGTAAAAAACAGTTGACGGAAGATAGGCAGAAAATATAATAACATTACATAGAAACAAGGACGGTAAGTAAAATACCGTCCTTGTTTTTTATCACTATTATGATTATGGTTTATGCGTTGTCTGTGGAAAACCGACCGTGGACAGTGCAAGGGGCAAGCCCTTACGGGGAGATTTGTGCATAAGAAAAGAGGCGACCACAGGTCGCCCCTACGCATACTTTGAGAAAAACCTGCTTTAGACCTCATCAAAGTAGGTTTAAGTAAAAGCCCGCACTCCGTTTCTTCCGAGTACAAAATGAGAAGTCCATATCACTGACAGCGAGTTTACCGAGCGTAGCGTATTACCCTGTCCGGTGAGGACTCTTCCGAGTGCTAAATGAGAAGTCCGTACAACAGACATCAAGCTTGCGAGTGTCCCGAATTACCCCGTCTGGGAAGACACTGGCGACCACAGGTCGCCCCTACGCATACTTTGAGAAAAATCTGCATTATACCTCATCAAAGTAGGTTTAAGTAAAAGCCCGCACTCAGTTTCTTCCGAGCGCTAAATGAGAAACCCGACAGTAGACAGCGAGTTTACCGAGCGTCCCGAACCGAGCCGTCCGCCCGAGGACATTAGTCTTCGCCGAGTTTGAGGGCTTGGGAGATCTTTATCTTGCCTATCAGCCTTCCCAGTACTGCAAATGCCGTTAAAAGCATTGCTCCTATTACTGCGTATAACTTTAGGTAATCTCCCCTGTCAGGGATAACTGCAAATTCAGGTACTTGCGTGCTGGCATCAAATATGCTCTGGAACAGCGGTACAAAAAGATCACTCGTTATTCCGCCTATGAATATCGCCGCAAATATCGCAACTCCCGATACAAGTATCTGCTCGTATACTATCATCGCTATTATCTCACGGTATTTCATACCCATTGCCCTGAGTATTCCGAACTGCAATGTCCTGCTCTTTATTGACATTATCCAGTATATAAGAAATCCGATTATGCACATTATCATTATCGTGATAAATCCTAAAGTCAATGCACCGTTCATTCCCTGCAGCATAGGATCGTTCTTCTTCTCGGTTATCTCCTGCTTTGCACAGGTAACACCCGTCGTTTCTATGTCGGAATTGTCTATGCTTTCGTAGAAATCCTTTATGGACGCATCATCTTCAAGATCTATCCATACCTGATATGGCTCCATGTTCGTCTGTACGTTCACATAGTCAAGATTCATTACCGCAAAATCCATGTATGTGCCGTCCTTAGCCTCAGCATATGGACTGAGTCCGGGCCAGTAGTCAACAAATGCCAGAACTGTCGCCTCAAAAGCATCGTTCGCTCCCCACTCACATTCTATGGTGTCGCCAAGCTCTAAACCGTAATCCTTGAAACTTGACGAAAGGATAACTCCAGGTGCGTATTCCGCAAGTGCGTTGAGATATTCGTTTATGTGAACCGGCAGCAGCCTGTCCTCAAACCAGCAGACCTTTGAAAAATCTCCAGGCTGTACAGCCATAAGCTGTACGTTCGTGTCGGCAGTCTTGCCCGAACTTGTGTCCTGATCGAGATAATCGTCACGCCTGCGGTCAGCGTTGTCATCACTCTGCTTTGAGGATTTCTTGACAACATTCAGCTTGTTGCTCTTTATGGTAACTCCGTCATGTCTGAGTACCTTTGCCGCCGCTTTCACTCCGTCCAGCTTTTCAAAACGTTCGAAAACCGGTTCGATGTATGTGACAACTGTCTTTGTATCACTATCATCACTGCTTTCGTCTTCCGCCGCTGTTTCCTGCGCCGCAGAAACGTTCTGCATTGATGATGAGGTGGTTTTCTGTGCCTCTTCCGTTTTGCTTGAATACCATTCCTCCGTTATAACTGCGTCACAGCCTACCGAGTAGGATACAGTTTCCTCTGCGCTCCTGTTAAGCGCCCTCGCCGTGTTGGCAAAGAACACACCCATTGATACAGTCAGCACAAGGAAAAGCATAAGAAATCTCTCCCTGCCTGTGGAGGAACGTCCTATATTGGTCAGCGACACATACTGTGCAGGCGACCAGAAACGCTTTCCAATGCAGCTTATGAGCCTGATGATGTAAGGGTGTATCCTTATGAGGAAAAGTCCCAGACCGAGGATAAATGCTGTTGACGCAACAAACATCATAGGGTTGACCGTTGCGGTGGTGTCTGTCAAGCCCTGTGCAACAAGCATTTTCTGCGTTTTGTTATAGTAGTAAAGCCATGCAACAGAGCCGCCTGCAAGGATAAAATCAAGGCAGACCTTTTCCCACAAAGCGTGTTTTCTCTTTTTGGCTTTCGACTGCTTATGCTCAACGATAGTTGTCTTTGTGGCAGGAACTATCGGCACAAGGGTCGTCACAAAGAACACAAGCACTGCCGCCGCAGAATAAATAAATGCCTGAACAGTCAGATGTACAGGGAGAGCCTTTCGGTTGACGAATTCAAGAAATCCGTTGGACGCTCCAAGTATCCTGCAAAGTCCAAGACCTGCGAACGGTCCTATCACAGCCGTTAGAACTCCCAGCACAAGGGATTCTAGAGCGTATATGCCAAGTATCTGTCGGCTGCTCGCACCTCTGCTCTTGAAAACGGCTATCTCGTTCTTCTCCTGCTCAACGTTAAGCTGAGATACCATAAAGAGATAGAAAATTATCATCAGTATGCACGGTATCTGAAGCAGCCACAGCAGCAGAGTAAGCTGTGAAGAACGCTGTGCATACTCTGTAAGGATATCCTTTGCAGGCATAGAAAAGCCGATCTTCTCGTCGCTGTAATATGCCTTCTGATTTGTGATAAGGCTGTCGATATTATCAAGCCCGCTCATATTCAGATTTGTGTAGTCAATAAAATAGTTGTACCTTGTTTTAGTGATATTTACCGCACCGGTCGGCACCATTTCGTTGAGCATAGTATCAAAATCCGTAAAGACAGTTGCTGTATACTCTTCATCTATACCCTCTGCCCAGTAGGGATCAGTTTCGTCCTTTACGTCAAGTATTCCAACGATCTCTATTTTTATCGAGATGCTGTTATCAAAAACATTTGCTATCTCATACACAGTATTTGTGGCAAGACCATTTGTTTTCAAGGACTTTTCAGTAGCGACGCACTCAAAAACTCCGTCGCTTCGCTGACCTGACTCAAACATTCTTCCGCTTGTCACAGCAGAATGTTCTGCGATATCGGACATACCGCCAATAGTAAGTCTTGCGGGGGATTCGCCGTCTGCTATGGAAAAGGATTTACAGTAAAGATAATCGTCAAGGATTATCTTCTTGCTGCCTTTTTCGGGCATATCCGTTTCTGCAAATTTCTTATCCACCTTGCCCATATACTCTTCAATAAACTTTTTCTGGCTGTCCGCACTCAGACCGCTTTTCACGCTTGAAGATGTATTGTATGCGCCTGGGTAGATCTGATACTCCTCCTGAAAAGACTCCATATCCTTAACGAGCATTCTCTGGAGCGAGGCATTCATATATATCGGTATCGTACTCATCATAGCGGAAGCCATAATAAAGCCGATCAGAAGGCAGAACACCATCCATTTGGTATTCCGCATTTTTCTTAGTAACAATGTAAACATTTACGCTTTTTCCTTTCGGTATCGCCTTTTTTGCCTTATTTGAGAATAAGCTCGTCGCCCTCGTTTATGCCCGAAACTATCTCGGTCTGAGAGCCTGTTTCAAGTCCGACTTCAACTGTAACGGCTGTCTTTTCTCCGTTTTTCAGCACATAAACCACCTTTTCGCCGTCAACATTTTTTATTAGGTTGTTTGAAATAACGATAGCGTCCTTTACAGAGTCAAGCACAAGCACAGCGTCGGCAAGCTGTCCCACAGACTCTGTCGGCGGATCGTCCGTAAAGCGTACATACACTGTATCTGCCTCATAGCTTATGCCTGTATCATCGACTGCGTTATGATCCTCCTGCTGCTGCGACTGATACTCCGCAAGGGCGGTCGGGTTCATAAACACTTCGCCGTCATAATAGTTCTCATTTATGCGTATCTGCACCTTTGTACCAACATCGAACTTGGTCAGATCATCAGGCTTTATAGCTATATAGAGGGCAGATGTATCTATTACCATAGCTATCTCCTGTCCGGGGCTTACGTTATCCCCCGCACGGATACTGGAAATAGAGGATACAATGCCGTCGATAGGCGCTTTAAGGCTTGAATCCTCTTTCTGGGCATTAAGCTTTTCGAGATCCTTTTCTATAAGCTGAACGTCAACATAGGCTGAATCTATCTGCGCCTGCGTTCCGCCGCTTTCATATATCATATCAACATTGAGCTGAGCTTTTTTCAGATTAAGCTCCGTCTGCTCTATCTGATAATCAAGTTCGTATGTATCAAGGTCGCATATAACGTCGCCTTTTTTTACGCTGTCACCTGCACGGACATAAAACTTTGATATCGTTCCGCTCAGCTTTTCGTATGACAGGCTGTACTGCCTTTCAGCCGTAACTGTACCGGTGGCAACGATCTTCTTTTCAAGATCCTTTTTCTTTGCCGTAACAGTGGTATAGCTGACTGAGCTTGCTTTTACGGTCGGCGGAGCAAGCACCTCTTCCTCATCGGGCAGCAGGTAGCAGCCTGATGACATTATACAGGCAAGGCACACTGCTGCGCAGCAGACTGCTCTCCTGCATTTCTGATATTTTTTATGAGATAAAATAAACATTCAACATTTCTCCTAAGTTAAAAACTGAGCTGAAAGACCTGCGCTGTACGAAATTTTATCTATATACGAAAATTTTCGCTGCAGGCACATTTTCACACAATAATTATAACAGATTTTCGTATTTTTTTCTATGCACAAACCCACAAAAATAAAGCTGCCGTTCATTGCACTATGCACAAATTTTATGTTCATATTTTTTTATTGTTCCACTTTATATGACAAGCAGGCTTTTGAACCGCCTGTATTTATTTATACCGCTGAAATGTTTCGATTAATATTGACTAATTAACATTTTTATTGTATAATTATGTACATAAAATATATAAATTATAAGTATTTAATATAAGTGCTATTTAAAGAGATCATTTTCTGAAAGTTGAGAGAAAAAAGAAAAGGGAAAAGAGAAATATGGAAAGAAAAACAACTATACACTGCACAGCGGCTGCTGTCCTTTGTACTGCCACTTTCTTTATAACCTATTACGGCGGGATATTTTATAATTTGAAATTATGTTTCGCCTGTGCTGCTGTTATCAACACCGCTCTGCTTATTTCCCCAAGCTTCAACAAGTGGGGGGCAAAGACGGGTATGACAGCCGCTTTTGTTATGGTTCTTCTCGGATTATTTCAGGCATACCACATCAACAAGATCATTGCTGAACATATCGGTTACGAAAACAACGATCAGACATGGGGCGAGATACTCACCCTTTCAAACTGCCTTTGGTTCGGCATACTTTTCGGCAGCGCAATGCTTTCGCTGCTCATTACAGCTATAATCGTTTATATCCGTGAAAGATCGTAACATCTTTTGCGGATTTATTTTCATATTTTTATAAATCTAATCGTTTACATTTCATTTATGCTCTTGCAAAATTCGTTAAATTGTAGTATAATACATATGTTATTAACCGATTTGATATTGCACATTGCATATTTTGTGAAATCGTATTAGAGAGAAAGGATAATAATCATGAAAAAAATACTTGCAATGACTCTTGCTGTCTGCATGAGCTGTATGGCTTTTGCCGGCTGCGGAAGTTCTGATTCTTCATCTTCTTCAAGCAAGGCTGAAACGGCTGCAAATTCTTCTGCTGCTGACACAGCTGACGGAGAGGATTCATCTGCCGCTGACGAAAACGCAAGCGACAGCATTTCAGCAAAGCTGTTGGCTGAGTACCCTGTAAATGACGGAGCTTACGATGTTGCACAGGGCGCAACAGAAAATATGCTTGCCAGGGCGCTTATAAATGAGGGCGACACATCAAGACTTGCAGAAAAGCTTGACTACGCACTCAACAACAAGAAAGAAACAACAAAGATCTGTTTCCTCGGCGACTCTATCACAGCCGGTTCAGGTGCAAACTCATCTACAAACCAGTATGTAAATCAGGTCAAGAGCTGGTGGGAAGAGAACATAAGCTACTACGTTGACGTAACGAACGCAGGTATCGGTGCGACTGACTCCTACTGCGGTGTACACAGAGCGCAGCGTGACTGCATTTCAGTTGACGCAGACATTATCGTTATTGAATTTATAAATGATGCTGATGATGAATTTTACGCATCATGCATGGACAGCCTTGTAAGAATGTGTCTTTCACAGGAGAACAATCCTGCTGTAATAATTCTTGAGCCAAGCTGCGAGGACGGTTCATCACCACAGGCAGCGCACCTCAAGGTAGCGCAGGCATACAACGTTCCTATGATCTCATATCACGATGCAGTAATGCCTGAGATCGAGGCAGGAAACTTCACATGGAAGGACGTATCACCTGACAACGTTCACCCTAACGACAACGGACACATTATCATGGCTCAGTGCATAACAAATCTTATGAGCAAGCTTGTTGCTGACATTGACAATGTTGAAAAGGTATCAACACCATTTGATCCTTCGACAGAAGCACCTGCTGGCAATCCATTTGAAAACGCATCACTTGGTTCAAGGGACACAGCTGACACAGTAAAGACTGTTGACGAAGGAACATTCACAGATGTTGCGACATTCCAGAAGTTTGAAGGCGGCTGGGGAACAACGACAGGCGGCACAGCTGAATTTGAGATCACAGCAAAGAACATTGGTATGCTTTACATGAAGACCACATCAGGCAAGCAGGGAACTATCTCCGTAACGGTAGACGATCAGGATCCTGTACTCATTGACGGAAACTTCCCTAACGGTTGGGGTGATTACGCAAAGGCTGATCCGATCTACTCATCAGACGAAACAGCAACTCACAAGGTCAAGGTTGAAGTAATTGACGGTGACGCACAAGAATTCCAGATCCTCAACTGGCTCGTGTCCTAGTCCTCGGGCGGACGGCTCGATTCGGGACACTCGTGAACTCGCTGTCTGCTGTCGGGTTTTCTCATTGGCGCTCGGAAGAAACGGAGATATGACTTTTACTTAAGTCCTCACCGGACGGGGGCGTTCGGGACGCTCGACAAGCTCGCTGTCTTTGGTGCGAACTTCTCATTTAGTGCTCGGAAGAAACCAAGTGCGTAACTTTTACTTAAAGTCCTCGGGCGGACGGCTCAGTTCGGGACGCTCGGTCCTCACCGGACGGGGTAATTCGCTACGCTTGTAAACTCGCTGTCTGCTGTCGGGTTTTCTCATTGGCGCTCGGAAGAAACGGAGATATAGCTTTTACTAAAAACCACTTTGCAAAGGTCTTGTATTGGCTCTTTTCAGTTTGATGAGGTCTACAAAGTATTCGTAGGGGCGACCTGCGGTCGCCCGCTTATGCCAACTTTGTTAAAGCTTGTCACCGTTTCACAATTACCTGTTATCCTCTCAGACTGAGAATATGTACACTGCATTTGAAGAAACAGAGTACGAGCAAATATTATTATAATTTTATAATGCGTAAGGGGCGGTTTTTGACCGCCCCTTTTTGTATGCTTTTTTCATCTGCCGAACTTTTGACACGCTTTTTGGCACGTTTCCAAATATGCTTAAAGCCCCGTATTTACTCACTTTTTTGAATAAAACTTAAAGGTATCAAAAAGTTGCAGAATATAATAACTTGTTAAATTATGTATGTGTTAGAATTGCAAAAAGGCAAGATAAGACCTCTTTAAAATCGGTAGTCACAGAAACAGGCGACCACAGGTCGCCCCTACCGAAATATCAAACTAAAAAAGCCTAGACATAACCTCATCAAACCCTGTTTTAGTAAAAGTCCGCACTCAGTTTCTTCCGAGCACTAAATGAGAAGTTCGTATCGCAGACAGCAAGCTTGTCGAGTGTCCTGAACCGAGCCGTCCGCCCGAGGACTTTAAGTAAAAGTTACGCACTTGGTTTCTTCCGAGCACTAAATGAGAAGTTCGCACCGCAGACAGCGAGCTTGTCGAGCGTCCCGAACCGAGCCGTCCGCCCGAGGACTTTAAGTAAAAGTCCGCACTCAGTTTCTTCCGAGCATAAAGGTAAAAGACCCAACAGCAAACAGCGAGTTTACGAGCGTAGCGAATTACCCCGTCCGGCGAGGACCGAGCGTCCCGAACGACCCCGTCTGGGAAGACGACAAAAGGGAGCGATTGCTATAATCGCTCCCTGTGTTTTTTATATAATTAAACCAACTGAATGATAGCCATTTCAGCAGCATCGCCACGACGTGGTCCGATCTTGATGATCTTTGTGTAACCGCCGTTACGTCCCTCATAAGAAGGTGCGATCTCATCAAAGAGCTTCTTAGCAACGGACTCCTTAGTTACATAAGCGAGTACCTGACGCTTAGAATGAAGATCGCCGACTTTACCTAAAGTAATCATCTTATCGGTCATAGCAGCTACTTCCTTAGCTCTTGTTACAGTTGTTTCAATCTTACCGTTTTCGAGAAGATAAGTAACCATAGCTCTGAGCATTGCCTTTCTCTGGTCACTGGTTCTTCCCAGCTTTCTTGTGCCTGGCATAGATTTTCACTCCTTACTTTAATTATCGTCCTCAGAATTGAGCTCATAGCCCAGTGAATGAAGCTTTTCCTTAACCTCATCGAATGACTTCTTACCGAGGTTTCTGACCTTCATCATTTCTTCTGCAGACTTTTCAATCAAATCGTTGACTGTGTTTATTCCTGCACGCTTAAGACAGTTAAATGAACGCACCGATAAGTCAAGTTCCTCAATGGTCATCTCAAGGATCTTTTCTTTACCCTGGTCATCCTTCTCGACCATAATCTCTACGACGTTTGTTTCTTCAGACAAATCAACGAAGGGATTAAGATGCTCGTTGAGGAGTTTGGCTGCCATTGATACAGCTTCCTTAGCGGAGATTGTACCGTCTGTCCAGACCTCCAGTGTGAGCTTATCAAAGTCGGTAATCTGTCCTACACGGGTATTGTCTACTGTGTAGTTTACCTTGAGTACCGGCGAATAAATACTGTCTACGGCAATTACGCCGATCGGGGCATTCTGCATATATTGCTTATTCTTCTCGGCAGAAACGTATCCACGGCCTCTGTCGATAGTGATTTCCATATAAAGCTTTGCGCCTGCGCCCAGTGTTGCAATATGCATATCGGGAACGAGGATATCTACTTCTGAGTCTGTCTTGATGTCGCCTGCGGTTACAACGCATTCGCCTTCAGCCTCAATATAAATTGTCTTCGGACCCTCACCGTAAAGCTTAGCAGTTAAACCCTTAAGGTTAAGAATGATCTCTGTAACATCTTCCTTAACTCCAGGGATTGTTGATAGTTCGTGGTGTACACCGTCAATCTTAACTGATGTGACAGCAACACCCGGCAAAGAGGAGAGCAGTACACGTCTCAGGCTGTTGCCGAGAGTAATACCATAGCCACGCTCCAGAGGCTCCAGAATAAACTTGCCGTATGTTCCGTTGCTCTTAAGCTCAGGCGTTTCGATCTTAGGCTTTTCTATCTTTTCAAGCATTTAAAACCCTCCTGTTTTCAAACTCGATTGTTTTCTTGCGTTTACGTCTTATTCCGATAAAACATATCAAGTATTTCCCGCAGCTGTACCGCATAAAAGCAGTACAGCTTATGAGAACTGCTGTCAATAAATTATTTAGAATACAGCTCGACGATAAGGTGCTCCTCGATATCGTAATCAAGGTCTTCCTTAACCGGCATACGAACAACCTTAGCTGTCTGATTGTCCTTGTTTACATCAAGCCATACAGGAGTTGTTCTGCCTGCAGTAGCTTCAATGATCTGCTTGAACTTTGCACTCTTCTTGCTGTTTTCCTTAAGAGAGATAACGTCGCCTTCCTTGATTCTGTAAGAAGGAATGTCTACTCTCTTGCCGTTTACTTCAAAATGGCCGTGAACTACCAGCTGGCGAGCTTCACGTCTTGTCATTGACATACCCATTCTGTATACGACGTTGTCAAGTCTGGACTCGAGGATAGTGATGAGGTTTTCACCTGCCTGACCCTCCATCTTCTGAGCGATCTCGAAGTAGTGGTGGAACTGCTTCTCAAGAACGCCGTAGATGAATCTCAGCTTCTGCTTTTCCTTAAGCTGAAGTCCGTACTCGGAAACCTTTTTTCTTGTATTAGCGTTAGCGTTGCGGTTTGTTTCCTTAGCTACGCCCATAACCATAGGGCTGATTCCCAGTGACTTACATCTTTTGAGTATTGGTTCTCTGTTTACTGCCATTATAATGACCTCCGTTTTTTAATATAGTATCGGGTCTTAGCCGAATCGCTTACCCGACTTTGAGTTAAGCTGCAAACTCAAATTGTCTTATGATTATACACGTCTTCTCTTTGGAGGACGGCATCCGTTGTGAGGAATAGGAGTTACGTCCTTGATAAGTCTAACTTCAAGTTCCTCTGACTGAAGAGCTCTGATAGCTGCTTCACGTCCAGCGCCAGGTCCCTTTACAAATACTTCAACTGTCTTAAGGCCGTGCTCCTTAGCAGCTCTAGCAGCTGTTTCAGCAGCAGTCTGTGCAGCGAATGGAGTAGACTTCTTAGAACCTCTGAAGCCAAGTCCGCCTGCGGAAGCCCAAGAAATTGCATTACCCTGCATATCTGTAATAGTTACGATGGTGTTGTTGAATGTAGACTGGATATGAACCTGTCCCTGTTCAATGTTTTTTCTTTCACGACGACGACGAATAGTAGTCTTCTTCTTAGCCTGAGCCATTGTTCACACCCTCCTTACTTCTTCTTATTAGCGATTGTCTTTACAGGACCCTTACGAGTTCTTGCATTTGTCTTGGTTCTCTGTCCACGAACAGGAAGTCCTCTTCTGTGACGGATACCACGATAACAACCGATTTCTGTGAGTCTCTTGATATTAAGAGCAACTGTTCTTCTGAGGTCACCCTCAACAGTCAAATTGTGATCGATATATTCACGCAATTTTGCTACATCGTCCTCTGACATATCCTTAACTCTAACGTCAGGATTTACGCCTGTTTCAGCGAGAATCTTTGTAGCAGTCTTCTGACCGATGCCGTAGATATAAGTAAGAGCGATTTCGATTCGCTTATCTCTTGGCAGGTCGATACCAGCAATACGAGCCATGATTTAGCTGCACCTCCATTATTGGTTTGTTAGCCCTGACGCTGCTTGTGCTTAGGGTTCTGGCAGATCACCATGATCTTACCTTTTCTCTTGATAACCTTGCACTTTTCGCAGATTGGCTTAACTGAAGGTCTTACTTTCATTGAAATACCTCCTTTAAATTACACAAGAACTTGCGTTCTTAAACTTCTATGGAGCTTTGTAACACTGAGTTACTTTGCTCTCCAGGTGATTCTTCCCTTTGTCAAATCATAAGGTGACATTTCGACCGTAACCTTGTCTCCGGGCACGATACGAATGTAATTCATACGAAGCTTACCCGAAATATGAGCAAGAATTTTATGACCGTTTGTCAGTTGAACCTGGAATGTTGCGTTAGGCAGTGCCTCGACAACAGTACCTTCAACCTCAAGTACATCTTCTTTTGACATTAAAAAACCTCCCCATTAAAGGTTCTGGGTCTGCTGCAAATCAGTATGGGTCAGGTACTCATTTATCAGCCGTCTTATCATTTTGTTTGTCAGCCCGCCTGTGTCAGCAATGCGGCATACAGGTGAAATGTGCTTTATATTTTTTCGCTTCGGGTTTTCAGCCTTGCGGCTTCTGCCGTCTGCGATATACACAAAGCCGTCGTGTACTCCGACTGCAACAAAGTAGGAGTTTTTATCACGACCTGCCGTCGCTCTGACCAGCGTGCCAATGGATATATTCACAACGCTTACCCTTTACGCCTTTGTAAGAATTACGCAGCCGTCCTGAGTAACAGCGATTGTATGCTCAAAGTGAGCTGACAGCTTACCATCTCTGGTCTTTACTGTCCAATGATCGCTCATGGTCTTTACCTCGGCAGTACCCTGGTTTATCATCGGCTCGATAGCGATGACCATACCCGCAGTCAGTCTTATGCCGTGACCTGCCTTGCCGAAATTCGGAACTTCAGGATCTTCGTGAAGATCTCTTCCGACTCCGTGACCAACAAACTGTCTGACAACGGAATAACCGTTATCTTCGTTGTATTTAGCGATAGCCGCACCGAGATCTCCGAGTCTTACGCCCGGCTTTACCATGCTTATCGCAAGATAAAGGCTTTCCTCAGTGGACTTCATAAGAGCCTTAGCCTCAGGTGAAACTTCACCCACCGCAAAGGTCTTACAGGAATCTCCGTGATAGCCGTCTATATAAGCTCCCACGTCAACGGACACGATATCACCCTCCTGGATTTTTCTCGGTCCCGGGATCCCGTGAATGACCTCATCATTTATTGAGATGCAAGCCGAACCGGGGAAACCGCCGTAGCCTAAGAAGCTTGGCTTTGCACCATGAGAGGTAATATATCTGTAAACGACTTTATCAAGCTCGTGGGTAGTCATACCCGGTCTGATAGCCTCGCCTGCAGCGATCAATGCTCCGGCGGTGATTTTACCCGCCTTCTGCATTTTCTCGATTTCTTTATTGGATTTAACACATATCATTTATTAACCTCGAAAGAAACTTTCTATCAGCGTTATACGCTGCATCAGCCTTTTATAGCTGCAAGTGTAAGTTTTGAAGTATCCTCGACCTTGTCCTGTCCTTCAACGGTAACAAGTTTGCCCTGCTTTCCGTAGTAGTCCTTCAGCGGAGCAGTCGACTTATGATATGTTTCAAGTCTGCTGAGAACGGTTGCGGGTTCGTCGTCCTTACGGATCACGATAGGCTTTCCGCAAACATCGCATACACCCTCAACCTTTGATGGCTTGAATTCTGTATGATAGGTTGCACCGCAGTCCAGACAAACTCTTCTGCCTGAAAGTCTCTGCTGAATCGTTTCGTCAGGAACGTAGATCTCGATGACCTTGTCGATCTGTACTCCCATTTCGTCGAGTGCCTCAGCCTGAGGAACTGTTCTTGGGAAACCGTCAAGAATGAAACCGTTCTGAGCGTCAGGCTCAGCGATCCTGTCTTTAAGGATACCTATAACAATTTCATCGGAAACAAGTGCGCCTGCGTCCATAGCAGCCTTAGCCTTAAGGCCATACTCAGTGCCTGCCTTAACAGCAGCTCTGAGCATATTGCCTGTGGAGATGGTAGGGATATTAAGCTCTTTGCAGATAACCTCTGCCTGAGTACCCTTGCCTGCTCCAGGAGCGCCTAAAAGAATAATATTCATGGTATAACTCCTTTTCTCAATCAGACGTTGGTGTTTTATTTAAGGAATCCTGAGTGATGACGCATCATCATCTGAGATTCCATTGTTCTTGCCGTTTCAAGCGCAACGCTTACAACGATAAGGATAGATGTACCGCCCATAGCGATATTCATCTTTGTGATAGCCGAGAAGATTATCGGGAAGATAGCGATAAATCCGAGGAATACCGCACCTACCAAAGTTATCTTTGACAGGATCTTCTTGAGGTAATCGCTTGTCGGCTTACCCGGTCTTATTCCGGGAACTCCGCCGTTGTTCTGTCTGAGGTTGTTAGCGATCTCAACCGGATTGTACTGCATTGATACATAGAAATAGTTGAATCCTATGATAAGCAGGAAGTACAGACAAGCATAGAACGGATGTGTGTAGTTGAACCAGTCAAGGAACTTGTCATAGAAGCTGCCTGACTTTGGCTTGATGAAAAGCTCAAGTGTTGACGGGAGTGACATGAACGCCATAGCAAAGATGATCGGAAGAACTCCGCTCATTGCGATCTTTACAGGGATAAAGGTGTTCTGTCCGCCGTACTGCTTTCTGCCTACTACACGCTTAGCGTACTGGATCGGAATTCTTCTCTCGGCGTTATTCATGAAGATGATAAAGCCGATCATAAGAACAAATACTACGAGGATAACCGGTACAAGGATCATATACTTTGTTTCGCCCTGCTTAGCTCCGTCGATCATGAGCTGTACAAGTGAGATGACCGCTGATGGTCCTCTGGCAATGATGCCGGCGAAGAGGAGCATTGAAATACCGTTTCCGATACCCTTTTCGTTGATCTGATCTCCCAGCCAGATCGTCAGGGACGAACCTGCTGTGAAGCACAGAATGATGATAACTTCTGCAAAATATCTCTCAAAGTTTGAACCTGTGTAAAGCACAGCTCCTGCCGACAGCATTGTGCGGTAGTAAGCCCAGCCCTGGAAGAGGGCGATAGCCAACGCAGTGTACTTTGTGATCTTATTAAGCGTTTTTCTTCCCTCAGGACCTTCCTTAGAAAGTCTTTCAAGAGGAGGAAGCGCATATGTCAGAAGCTGAATAATGATCTGAGCATTGATGTACGGTCCGACGGACAGCGCCATAACTGTTGCTTTGGCGAAGTTACCGCCTGAGAGTACGTTCAGATAGCTGAAGAAATTGCCGGAATCGTTACTGCTGAACCAAGATGACAGCGCTGCTGCATCGAGGTATGGGGCAGGAACGGTACCGCCTATTCTGTAAATAATGATGATGAAAAATGTAAAGAGCAGTTTCTTTCTTAACTCCGGAACCTTCCAGGCATTACGAAATGTCTCTATCACAATTACATCACCTCAGCCTTCCCGCCTGCCTTTTCAATCTTTTCCTTTGCAGCTGCTGAGAACTTAGCAGCCTTGACGGTAAGGTTTTTAGTGAGTTCACCGTTTCCGAGAACCTTTATTCCATCGAGCTCCTTCTTGATGATGCCCGATGCCTTAAGAAGCTCTGTATCTACAACTGTACCTTCTACGAACTTTTCGAGATCTGATACATTGATAGTTGCATACTTAGTAGCGAAAATGTTGTTGAATCCACGCTTAGGAATTCTTCTTGCAAGAGCTGTCTGTCCGCCCTCGAAGCCCGGTCTTACGCCGCCGCCTGAACGAGCCTTCTGACCCTTATGTCCCTTGCCGGCTGTCTTACCGTTTCCTGAACCGTGACCTCTGCCCTTACGCTTAACTTCCTTTGTGGATCCGGCAGCAGGTGATAATTCATGCAGTTTCATGTGTTTGCACCTCCTTGCTTTACGCTTCGGTTACTTTAATAAGGTGGGATACCAGCTTGATCTTACCCTGTGTACAAGCGTTATCAGGCTGTACATTTGTATCCCCGATTTTTCTCAGACCAAGAGAATTTGCAGTTGCGATCTGCTTTGCGCTTCTGCCGTTAAGGCTCTTGATCAGTTCAATCTTCAGGTTTGCCATAACTGTTTATCCTCCTTAGCCCAAAATTTCCTTTACAGTCTTGCCTCTGAGTTCAGCAATCTGTTCTGCGGATCTTACATTTGCAAGTCCGTTTATAGTAGCTCTTACTGCATTGTATGGATTGTTAGAACGCAGTGACTTTGCTCTGATGTCCTTGATACCCACAGCTTCTACTACTGCTCTTACTGTGCCGCCTGCGATGATTCCGGTACCGGGTGCAGCAGGCTTCATAAGAACTTCGCCGGCGCCGAACTTACCAACGATCTCGTGAGGAATTGTTGTACCCTTGAGAGAAATCTTGATGAGGTTCTTCTTAGCGTCCTGAATAGCCTTTCTGATTGCGTCAGGAACTTCACCTGACTTACCGATTCCGAAGCCTACAATGCCGTTTCCGTCGCCTACGACAACAAGGGCTGCGAACTTCATGATACGTCCGCCCTTAACAGTCTTTGAAACTCTGTTAATCGCAACAACCTTTTCAGCAAGCTCCATATTTGAAGCGTCTATTAAAGCCATTGTATTTCCTCCTTCTTAGAACTTAAGTCCGCCTTCACGGGCTCCGTCTGCTAATTCCTGCACTCTGCCGTGGTAAAGGTAGCCGCCTCTGTCGAATACGACATTCTCGATGCCCTTTGCCTTAGCTGCTGCAGCGATCATTTCGCCGACTTTACGTGCGCCTTCCTTGTTGCCGCCATTGCCCTCGAAATCCTTGGACATTGATGATGCGCTGCAAAGTGTTACGCCGTTGATGTCGTCGATAATCTGTGCATATATATGCTTAGAGGAGCGGAATACGTTGAGGCGAGGACAATCAGCTGTTCCGCTGATCTTGTTGCGGATTCTCTGATGTCTTTTTGCTCTTGCCTTAGCTCTGTCAAGCTTTTTAACCATAGTAATTCTCTCCTTTTATTACTTCTTGCTGCCCTTACCGGCCTTACCTTCCTTACGGATAACGTACTCGCCATCATAGCGGATACCCTTACCCTTATAAGGCTCCGGCGGACGCTTCTCACGAATCTCACAAGCAAACTGACCAACTTCCTGCTTGTCGCAGCCAGAAATTATAATATGGTTAGCGTCAGGAACTTCGATCTTGATCGTATCTGTTTCTTCAACTATAACCTGGTGTGAAAATCCGAGGTTCATTACAAGGTTCTTGCCCTGCTTCTGAGCTCTGTAACCTACACCGACAATTTCAAGCTTCTTGGAGAAACCGTTTGAAACACCTTCAACCATATTGGCTACCAGTGTTCTTGTCAGACCGTGAAGTGACTTGTGGAGCTTATCCTCTGATGGACGCTCTACTGTGATAACACCGTCTGCTACCTTGATAATCATATCCTTGTGGAACTCTTTTGTAAGTGTGCCCTTAGGACCCTTTGCTGTAACTACGTTACCTTCTGCAACAGTTACCTCTACACCTGCAGGAACACTAATAGGCTTAATACCAATTCTTGACATAATCTTTAGTCCTCCTTACCAGATGAATGCGAGAACTTCGCCGCCGACATTAAGCTCTCTTGCCTTCTTGTCTGTGATAACGCCCTTAGATGTGGAAACGATAGCGATACCCATTCCCTTGATTACCTTAGGCATATCCTCGCAGCTTGCGTAAATTCTAAGACCAGGCTTAGAAACTCTTCTAAGACCGGTGATAACGGAATTTCTGTTCTCATCATATTTAAGGGTGATTCTTATAATACCCTGCTTGCCGTCCTCAATAACCTTGAAGTCCTTAACATAACCCTCGTCTACAAGGATCTGTGTGATTGACTTCTTCATGTTAGATGCAGGAACGTCAACTGTTGCGTGCTTTGCAGTGCTTGCATTACGGATTCTTGTAAGCAGGTCTGCAATAGTATCTGTGATCTGCATGCCGTCAACCTCCTTTTACCAACTTGCCTTCTTAACGCCCGGAATCTTACCGTCATGTGCCAGTTCTCTGAAGCAGATACGGCATACGCCGAACTTTCTCAGATATGCGTGCGGTCTTCCGCAGATTTTGCATCTGTTGTAAGCACGAGTTGAATACTTAGGCTTAGCCTGCTGCTTGTTAATCATAGCCTTCTTTGCCATAATCTATATCCTCCTCTTACTTGTCTGCAAATGGAGCGCCCATAAGTGAAAGCAGCTCTTTTGCTTCTTCGTCTGTATTTGCGGTTGTGATAAAGTTGATATCCATACCACGAACCTTGTCGATCTTATCATATTCGATCTCAGGGAAGATCAGCTGTTCCTTGATACCAGTTGAATAGTTTCCTCTGCCATCAAATGAATTTGGATTGATTCCTCTGAAATCTCTTACACGAGGGAATGCAACGTTGAAAAGTCTGTCAACGAATTCATACATCTTATCCGCTCTCAGTGTAACCTTGACACCGATGATCTGTCCATCTCTAAGCTTGAAGTTAGCAACTGACTTCTTAGCCTTACATACGATAGGCTTCTGACCTGTGATAGCTGCGAGGTCAGTCATGATAGCGTCGATAACCTTCTTGTTATCCTTGTCTGCGCCGCAGCCGACATTGATAACTACCTTATCAAGCTTTGGAATCTGCATTACGTTAGCGTAGCCGAATTTCTTCATCATTTCAGGAGCTACTGAGCTAACATACTGTTCTTTAAGTCTTGCAGCCATAGTTTAACTCCTCCTTAAAATTCTTCGCCGCACTCAGCGTTCTTACAAACTCTAACCTTAGTTCCGTCCTCAAGGAACTTGTGAGCAACTCTGGTTGGCTTGCCGCACTTAGGGCAAACAGCCATTACCTTTGAAGCGTACATAGCTGCTTCAGCGGATACGATACCGCCCTGCTGCTGAGCGCTTCTTGGCTTAACGTGCTTTGTAGCGATGTTAAGACCTTCAATGATCACTTTACCTTCCTTAGGGGAAACTGCCAGAACTTTACCCTGCTTACCCTTGTCCTTACCGGAAAGGATAACAACGGTGTCGCCTGTCTTTACATGTACCTTACTCATTTTCACGACACCTCCAAATTAAAGTACTTCCGGAGCAAGTGACAGGATCTTCATATAATCCTTATCTCTAAGCTCTTTAGCAACTGGTCCAAAGATACGTGTGCCCTTTGGATTTTTGTCTTCCTTGATTATTACAGCAGCGTTTTCGTCGAAACGGATATAAGTACCGTCTGCACGGCGAAGACCCTTTGCTGAACGAACGATTACTGCTTTTACAACGTCGCCCTTTTTAACAACTCCGCCTGGTGTTGCTTTTTTAACAGAACAAACTACAACGTCACCGATGTTTGCATACTTTCTTCTCGTACCGCCGAGAACACGGATACACATAAGCTCCTTAGCGCCGGAGTTATCTGCAACCTTCAGGTAAGTCTGCATCTGTACCACAGTGCGTTCCTCCTTTCAAAAACTCAAGGTGCGTGCGGCAGAAATAAATCTGCCCAGCACTTTGCACTCGTTATTTAATTACTTAGCCTTTTCGAGAACATTAACAAGACGCCATCTCTTATCCTTGGAAAGAGGTCTTGTCTCCATAACTTCTACCTTGTCGCCGATTCCGCAAACATTGTTTTCGTCATGTGCCTTAAGCTTTACAGTTCTCTTGATGATCTTCTTGTAAAGTGGGTGCTGAACGTTATCCTTGATGGCAACTACGATAGTCTTATCCATCTTGTTGGAAACTACAGTACCTACTCTGGTTTTTCTCAGATTTCTTTCGCTCACAGTTAATCCTCCCTTTCAAATTACTGGATTTCGGACTCTTGCTTACGAATGAATGTCTTAACACGAGCAATATCCTTCTTTACAGCCTGGAGTCTCTTAGGGTTCTCGAGCTGATTTACAGCGTGCTGGAAACGAAGGTTGAAAAGCTCCTGCTTGAGTTCAGCCAGCTTGCTGTTAAGCTCGTCAGCTGTCATATCCTTGATTTCATTTGCCTTCATTATTGCTCACCACCCGTTTCTTGAGTATCTTTTACAACGAACTTACACTTGATTGGAAGCTTGTGCATAGCAAGACGCATAGCTTCTCTTGCAGTTTCCTCAGGTACGCCGGCGATCTCGAACATTACTCTGCCCGGCTTAACTACTGCAACCCAGTATTCAGGAGCGCCCTTACCTTTACCCATTCGGGTTCCGAGAGGCTTTCTTGTTGCAGGCTTGTCTGGGAAAATCTTGATCCAAACCTGACCGCCACGCTTGATGTATCTTGTCATAGCGATACGGGCAGCTTCGATCTGGTTGGAGCTGATCCATGCAGGCTCAAGTGCCTGAAGACCGAAATCTCCGTAGGAAACCTTGTTTCCTCTCAGCGCCTTACCGGTCATACGACCACGGTGCTGTTTTCTGAACTTTACTCTCTTTGGAAGCAGCATTACTTGTTACCTCCTTCTCTTCTGGATCTTGAATCACGACGGTTTCTGTTGCCGCGCTTCTTATCTCTGTCGCTTGTATCACGTCTGTCTGATGCAGCAACTTCGCCCTTGAGAACTTCTCCTCTGTAGATCCAAACCTTTACGCCAAGACGGCCGTAAGTTGTGTGAGCCTCTGCTGTACCGTAGTCAATATCAGCTCTGATGGTCTGAAGAGGAATTGTTCCCTCGTGGTAGCTCTCAGATCTTGCGATCTCAGCGCCGGCAAGTCTGCCTGAAACCTTAACCTTGATACCCTTTGCGCCGAGCTTCATAGCTCTGCCGATTGACTGCTTCATAGCTCTTCTGAAGGAAATTCTGTCCTCGAGGTCGTGAGCAATCTTTTCTGCAACCAGCTGTGCATTGATATCAGGCTGCTTAACTTCTACTATATTAATGGCAACGCTCTTGCCGATCATCTTCTCGATGTTTGCACGAAGCTTTTCGATCTCTGCGCCGCCTCTTCCGATTACAAGACCTGGCTTTGCGCAGTGGATGTGGATTCTTACCTTCTGGCTGCCGTCTTTATCAGCGAATCTTTCAATCTCTACCTTCGGAACACCGGCGTATACGCACTTGTCTGCAGGATTCTTTGATCTTCTGTTAAGATCCTTCATAATAAACTTACGAATATTGTAATCCTCTACGAGTGTATCGCCGAAAGTGCTCTTATCTGCAAACCAGCGGGAATCCCAATTCTTAATCACACCGACACGCAGTCCGTGTGGATTTACTTTCTGGCCCATAGTTTACCTCCTCTTTCAGCTTATTCCTTTTCCTTAAGAACAACAGTGATGTGTGATGTTCTCTTCAGAATTCTATAGGCTCTGCCCTGTGCTCTTGGCATAATTCTCTTCATAATAGGTCCGGGACAAACATAGCATTCTGCAACATAAAGGTTGTTCTTGTCCATGTTATGATTGTTCTCAGCATTGCTTGCGGCGGACTTAAGAAGCTTTTCAAGATATTCACTTGCAGCCTTTGGTGTATTCTTAACTGTTGCCATTGCAACATCGTAATCTTTTCCTCTGATAAGATCGAGAACGATCTGTACCTTACGAGGAGCAATACGAGCTGTTCTCAGTATAGCTTTTGCTTCCATTTGTATTCCTCCTTCCGCACTACTTACCGTTATTTGAGGTCTTTGAACCTGCGTGACCCTTGTATGTTCTGGTCGGTGCAAATTCACCAAGCTTGTGACCTACCATATCTTCAGTTACATAAACAGGAACGTGCTTGCGTCCGTCATGAACTGCAAATGTGTGACCTACGAAATCGGGGAATATTGTTGAAGCTCTGCTCCAGGTCTTAAGAACCTTCTTTTCTCCGGCCTCATTCATAGCGATAACTCTCTTCATAAGAGCCTCCTGAACGTAAGGGCCCTTCTTGACACTTCTGCCCATTTATCATCTGCCTCCTTTCAGCTTACTTGCCGTTTCTGCGCTTTACGATAAACTTATCGGAGCGATGATGCTTAGCACGGGTCTTGTATCCCATTGTCGGCTTGCCCCAAGGTGTAACAGGTGATGGACGACCAACAGGTGACTTACCTTCACCACCACCGTGTGGGTGATCGCATGGGTTCATTACAGAACCTCTTACAGTAGGTCTCCAGCCCATGTGGCGCTTTCTTCCTGCCTTACCGATATTAACGTTCTCGTGATCGATGTTTCCTACCTGACCGATTGAAGCCATGCAGTTTACAGGGATCTTTCTCATTTCGCCTGAAGGAAGTCTTACAAGTGCGTAATTGCCTTCCTTACCCATAAGCTGAGCCATGTTACCGGCTGAACGAACGAGCTGTGCGCCCTTGCCAGGATAAAGCTCAATGTTGTGAATGAAAGTACCAACAGGGATGTTTGCAAGTGCAAGTGCGTTACCAGGCTTGATGTCTGCGTCTGCACCAGATCTTACTACATCGCCTACTGAAAGACCGTTAGGTGCGATGATATATCTCTTTTCGCCGTCCTCGTACTGAACGAGAGCGATGAAAGCTGAACGGTTTGGATCGTACTCGATCGTAAGAACTGTTGCGTTCATGTCGAGCTTGTTTCTCTTAAAGTCAATTACACGGTATTTTCTTCTTACTCCGCCGCCTCTGTGACGAACTGTGATTCTACCGTAGCTGTTTCTTCCCGACTTCTTCTTGTTTGGTTCGAGAAGAGATTTGCATGGAGCAACCTTTGAGAGACCGGAATAATCGGTAACTGTCATACCTCTTCTACCCGGAGTCGTAGGCTTATAGCTCTTTATTGCCATTATAAATTCACTCCTTAATCTGAGTTTTGCGAAAAGGTCAAAGCTGTTTCCAGCCAAGTGCCCTTCCATACTTACGCCCTGCGGATCGTTAGCAAGCGGTCCTCGCCGCCTCGCAGAGCCTTTCCGCACAAATCTCGGTTAAAGCGACTGGTGTGCGGAGAAATGCAGGATATCCTGCACCTCTTTTAGAGGGAAAAGTTTCTTTTAAAGAAGCTTATTAGTACATACCATCGAAGAATTCGATAGTCTTGTCACCCTCAAGAGTAACGATCGCTTTCTTCCAGTCAGGACGGAAACCGGCATATCTGCCCATTCTCTTTTCCTTACCCTTAACGCTCATTGTGTTTACCTTAGCTACCTTAACATCAAAGATCTCTTCGATAGCCTTAGCGATCTCAACCTTGTTAGCGTCCTTAGCGACCTTGAAAGTATACTTGCCGTTCTGTAGTCTTTCCATTGAATCCTCTGTGATTACCGGCTTTATAATAATATCATGAGCAGTTTTCATTATGCGTAAACCTCCTCAATCTTCTTTACAGCCTCTGAAGAAACGATGAACTTATCGTAGTTCAGAATGTCGTAAACACTGAGAGTATTTACTGTTGCTGTCTTAACACCAGGGATGTTTGCAGCGCTCTTGATAACCTTAGCGTCGTTCTCTGATGTAACGATGAGAGCCTTGCCCTCTGCGCCAAGTGCCTTGAGCATATCGACCATGACCTTGGTCTTGTACTCGTCAGACTTGATAGCGTCTACAACAACGATGTTATTGTCGATGACCTTTGTGGAAAGTGCAGACTTCATAGCAAGTCTTCTTTCCTTCTTATTAAGTGAGTAGCTGTAATCTCTTGGCTTAGGACCGAGAGCGATTCCGCCGTGAACCCACTGAGGAGCTCTGATAGAACCCTGTCTAGCGTGACCTGTACCCTTCTGTCTCCAAGGCTTTCTTCCGCCGCCTCTTACCTCTGTTCTGGTGAGAGTTGACTGTGTGCCCTGTCTCTGATTAGCGAGATAATTAACTACCATTGCGTGCATTACCGCTGTGTTCGGCTCAATACCGAAAATAGCGTCGTTAAGCTCAGTGTCGGCTACTTTTTTGCCTGTCATATCAAATACTGAAATCTGTGACATAGTTATATATCCTCCTTCCACTAAGCCTTCTTAACGCAGTCTGCAATTGTTACAGTACCGTTCTTAGGTCCTGGAATTGCGCCCTTGATTGCGATAAGATTATTTTCTGCGTCAACCTTAACGATAGTAAGGTTCTGAACAGTAACCTTTGTGTTACCGTACTGACCAGGCATACCCTTGCCCTTAAAGATTCTTGATGGTGATGAGCAAGCGCCCATAGAACCTGCGTGTCTGTGTACAGGACCTGTACCATGAGTTTCCTTAAGTCTAGCGTTGTTATGACGCTTGATAGTACCTGAAAAACCGTGACCCTTGCTTGTACCGCTTACATCAACGATGTCGCCTTCAGCAAAGATGTCAGCCTTAACTACGTCGCCTACGTTGATCGCTGAGATGTCAGCAAGTCTGAACTCCTTAAGAGTTCTCTTCATAGCAACGTCAGCCTTCTTGAAGTGACCCTGGAGAGGCTTGTTTACCCTCTTGGCTCTGATATCGCCGTAGCCCAGCTGTACAGCTTCGTAACCGTCGTTTTCAACAGTCTTCTTCTGAACAACTACGCAAGGACCAGCTTCAACAACTGTTACAGGAACAACTTTTCCTGCTTCATCGAAAATCTGTGTCATACCGATTTTCTTTCCGATGATACCCTTCTGCATTTTCATTTCCTCCTATTGGTTATTGGTTGGCTCTGCCAACATGACCTGCGTGTACATTGATTTTTGAGATCACCTGTGATCTCATTTGGAGATTACTTGATCTCCATAACAATGTTTACACCAGCAGGAAGTTCAAGATTTTCAAGAGCTGATGTAGTTTCCTTTGTAGGTCTGATCACATCGATAAGTCTCTTATGAGTTCTCATTTCAAACTGCTCACGGCTGTCCTTGTACTTGTGTACGGCTCTGAGGATAGTGATTACTTCCTTGTTAGTAGGGAGCGGGATAGGACCCGATACCTGTGCGCCTGAACGCTTGACCGCATCAACAATCTTAGCTGCCGCAGCGTCTACAACTGCATGCTCATAACCCTTGATCTTGATTCTGATTTTCTCATTGACTGCCACTTAAATCGCCTCCTTGTGCAATATTAAAAAGTTTTAGGGGGCAGGTTCCTCAGCCTCAGTCAATTGCACAAACAATCAACATTTTCTCTGGAGTCAACCGCTTGTGCAATTGACAGGCTCGAAACCATCTGTTATACTCTACACACCGCCGTGTGTTCCCTGATTTTCTATAAAAAATTCCGAATCCGCATCAGCGGTTCCGGACCGAAATCAGACACTCAGCATTATGCATTACGCTAAAAGACAGACATAATCCATCCCTCGCAAGCAGCATAACACATACCGTGTTCAGTATTACAGTCGCCCGGTTTAAAATCGGACATACTCGGTGAAAATTACCTGACAGACCGTCAGCAACCTTTCACTTCATCGCATATCGTGTGTATACTCAAAATATACACTGTGCAGTCACGCAAGTATTATTATACACTATAAATACCCCGTTTGCAAGCTTTTTGCAAAATTTCTTATATAGAATTTTTATCAGTTTCAAAGCAATTTTCTATGCACTTTGCACAACTAATTTAACTGCCGCTGACTGCCTATACTATTATAATATATATACATACAGATCACTCTGCAAGCTTTGTATAATAGAACACCGCAAGCTGAGTTCTGTCACGGAGGTCAAGCTTTTCCAGAACGGCACTGAGATAGTTCCTCACCGTTCCCTCGCTGAGATAAAGTTCCGCCGCTATCTCCTTGTTGCTCAGTCCCTCCGCCACTAGTTCGATAAGTTCCATTTCCTTTTCCGTTATGCCGTATCTTTCATGGTCAAGCTTCGGCTTGCTCTTCATCAGCACCGGCAGCTTGCTCACTATCTGCTCGCCGAAAACGCTCTGCCCTTTCATCACAGCCTCCAGCGCAGGGCATATCCCCTCAAAGTCCTGTTTCAGTATATATCCCTTTGCGCCGATGCTCAGAGCCTTGACTATATACTCATCATCTGAAAATGTGGTGAGGTATAATATCCTTGCGTCGGGGTTAGTTCTGAGAATGATCTCGCCAGCCTCTATGCCCGTCATACCGTTCATTCTTATATCCATAAGCATAACGTCGGGCAGAAGGCTGCCGTAAAGCTCTATCGCCTCATTCCCGCTTGCGCCCGAACCTATTACTTCTATCTTCCCTGTGCTTTCCAGAATAGTTTTAAGGGACAAAGCCACAAGCTTGTCGTCATCTATAAGAACCACCCTTATTTTTTCTGCCATATATTTTCTCCTGTCTTTCGTTATATCTGTTTTGGTGCGGACATAAATATCCTGAACCCGTTTTCTCCTGCGGAAAATCTTATCAGACCGTTTACGCTTTTAACACGCTCCTTCATATTCGCTATGCCTATGCCGCAGGCTACGCTGTCATTTTCAAGCATATCCGCCAGACCGCTGCTGCATTCGCCGTTATCCTCCACCGCAAGCTGATAGAACGCTGGGTGTTCCCTTATGACGATCTTCACGCTGTCGCCTTTTGAATGCCTTACGATATTTGAAAGCCCCTCTTTGACTATGCCTATCATACAAAGTTTTATATCCTTCGGAACACTGCGGCTGTCGCCCATATCGTAATCTAAATTCACATCAAAGCCTGTATCGGCAGTTTTTATGCATTCCCTCACCGACTGTTCAAGGTCTATGGAATCATCATGGAGATCGTGAACGCTCCTGCGTATGCTCGTCATAGCTGTATCAAGGGTTTCTTTCAGGCTCTCGATAGGCTCGTCAAGCTCCTTATCCTTGTTTATTATCTTCAATGCACCTGCCTGCAAAATAGACCTTGTGAGCATATGCCCAACGTTGTCGTGTATCTCCCTCGCTATGCGGTTTCGCTCGTTGAGGGTGGCGAGATATATCTCATTATCCTGCACCTCAGCAAGACGCTTGTTTTTAAGCTCCAGCGCAGCATTTTTCTCCGCCGCCGTATCTCTTATATCATGCAGCTTGCCTGACAGAATATTCACAGCTTTTGTCCTCATGGCAAGCACAGCCGCCATATATCCACCTGCAATGATAAGGCATATCTGCGTTGTGCTGAACTGCGAAAGGCTGAATGCCGCACCTGCGCAGGGGATACAAAGCCACCACTTTTTACAGTACACTCCGTCATATATCATCAGAGGGGCGGCATAGACAAATTCGGGAACAAATATGCACATTACCGAACAGCCGAGCAAAACGATCTCACCATGTTGCTTTTTTTCCGACATCAGCTGCGCCGCAGCAGACGCACATACCGAGATCAGCAGCACGATAACAGGCACAGAAGTTCTGCCGTCAAGTGAACTTATTATAATGCAAAGCAGCATCAGCGCAACTTTATCCGCAAGTATCTTCAACCTCTCCCCCTCTTTCCATAAACTATATTAAATCAATTATATCACAGCGCACCCTGATTTTCAAGAACAAAACGCTATGATATGCCGATATGACAAAGATCATGACAAATGTCACATTATATACTGACTAAAGACACTGGCGAAAATGGACGCAATGTATTATAATAGTATCATAACGAAATAACGAACAACATCAAAGCTATGGAGGAAAGACTATGGAGAGAATAAATAATACAGAACGCACAGAAAACACATCTTCAAAGACCGTTGTGAAAATAGAAAACCTTGTCAAGCGGTACAAAGAGCTTGTTGCCCTAGACCATTTCGACCTTGAAATAAAAGAGGGAGAGATCTTCGGACTTCTCGGACCGAACGGTTCGGGCAAGACCACAACTATAAACTGCCTGCTTTCCCTTTTGTCCTTTGACAAGGGAACGATAGAGATATTCGGCAAAAAAATGACTCCTGTCAGCTATGACATAAAGCGTGAGATAGGCGTTATAATGCAGAACGTTGCGGTCTTTGACGAAATGACCGTTTATGAAAACATAGACTACTTCTGCGGACTTTATATCCGTGACAAAAAGCTGCGCTCGCAGTATGTAGAGGAAGCTATCGCTTTTACGGGGTTAGAGGATTTCAAGAAGTTTCGTCCGAAAAAGCTGTCTGGAGGACTTCTCCGCAGACTGAACATAGCCTGCGGCATTGCGCACAAGCCAAAGCTTATCATTCTTGACGAGCCTACTGTTGCGGTCGATCCACAGAGCAGAAACAAGATACTTGAGGGCATAAAGCAGCTCAACGCTGACGGAGCGACCATAATATACACCTCCCACTATATGGAGGAAGTGGAGCAGATATGCACACGCATCGCAATAATGGACAAGGGCAAAAAGATAGCCGAGGGTACGACAGACGAGCTTAAACGCATGATAAAGAACACAGAAACCATAACCATCGAAATGCTGGATATACCGCAGAGCGCTATTGACGAGATATCCGCTCTCACACATATAAGCGACGCTGTTTTCTCTGATGACAAGCTTGTGGTGAACTGTTCGGGCGGAAAGCACAACCTTATCCGCATACTGGATATTATCCAGCAGAACAACCTCAGCTTCGGAAGAGTTTACACCACCCTGCCTACCCTCAATGACGTGTTCCTTGAAATAACAGGCAAGGCTCTGAGAGATAAGGAGGAATAAAATGTTCCTGCATAATTTAAAATACGAGATCTTACAAAGCCTGCGTGTAAAAGACGTTCTTGTCTGGCTTATCATTTTCCCCATTGTGCTGGGAACATTTTTCAAGATAGTTTTTACAGACCTTTGGGATAAGACCGAAGTCTTTGACACTGTCCCTGTTGCGGTAGTGGAAACCTCTGAGGACAAGATATTCCACAGCGTTATAGACGAGATAGAAAGTTCCGACTCGCCGCTTTTGAAGGTGACATACACCGACAAGGACAAGGCAATGAAACTGCTTGAAGACAAAAAGATAACAGGCATAATCTTTATTGAAAACGGTGAAAAAAGCCTTACTGTCGCAAGCGAAAGCGGAACAAACGAAACGATAGTTAAATCATTTCTTGAACAATATATGGTGCAGGAGAAGATAATCACAGACACAGTAAAGAACGATCCTGCCAAGCTAAATGAAGTTATCAGCGTTCTGGGCGACAGCAGTTCATATGTAGAGAACATACCGCTGACGGAGGGCGATCCCGATCCGTACACAGCGTATTTCTACAACCTTATAGCAATGGTCGGTCTGTTTGGTTCTATAACGGGACTTCATATTGTGATAAACAATCAGGCGAATTTAAGTCCTATCGGCGCAAGGAGGAACTGTTCCCCTACGCCAAAGCTGGTGAGCATAATTGCTGCGCTTATCGGTTCGTTCATCGTGCAGGCAATATGCGTTATCATTTCAGTTTCGTATATAGCTTTTATACTGAAGGTTGATTTCGGAACAAGGCTTCCGCTTGTATATGTTTCGGGCATAATAGGCGGAATAACAGGCGTATCAATGGGATTTTTCGTTGGCTCATTCGGAAATATGTCCGAGGGTATAAAGGTCGGCATATCAATGGCATTCTCAATGATATGCTGTTTCCTCAGCGGGCTTATGGTGGGAAATATGAAAGCCATACTCGCTGAAAAAGCTCCTTGGGTGAATGAAATAAATCCCGCTGCGCTCATATCCGATTCATTCTACTGTCTTGACGTTTACAGCGACTATGACAGATATATACACAAGAGCGTGACTCTGCTCATAATTTGCGCAGCATTTATTCTCACAGGATCTTTACTCACAAGGAGGAAAAAGTATGCAAGTGTTTAATGCATTTATGAAAGTTCTCCGCACACGCATGGGAGTAGGAATGATATGGGTAGTGGTATTCCTCATAGTATGCACAGCTGCTGTTGCGACCCACGACGATCCGTCGGAGCAGTTTTCAGCGTCAAAGGTAAAAATAGCTATAATCGACGAGGACAACTCTGACATAAGCAAGGGGATAACGGATTATTTCGAGAAGAACCACACTTTTTCGCACCTTAAAAATGACAAGGATATTATACTTGACGCTTTATACTACGATCAGGTAAACTATGTTCTTACTATAAAGAAAGGCTGCGAGGAAAAGCTGCTTGCAGGGGAAAGCGAGAATATTTTCTCCTCATACCACGTTCATGACACATACTCCTCTGTACTTGCGGACAACATCATCAACGAATACACAAGCACACTTCGTGCTTATCTTACAGGCGGAGAGGACAAAATATCTGCCATAGAAAAGACCGATGCTGCGCTTTCAAAAGAGGTAAGCGTAACGGCATTATCCTTTGACAGCAAAGATAAAAGCGGCAGCAGCGAAGGATATTTCTATTTTCAATATCTCCCCTACGTTCTTCTATCAGTAATGATAGTTACGCTCTGCCCTGTGCTTTTAAAGCTCAACAGCAGCGAGATAAAAAAGCGCACAGCCTGCTCCTGCATAACGGCACGTTCCCAGACCATGCAGATCATACTAGCAAGCGCAGTTTATGTAACGGCAATATGGCTTATATTCATGATAGCGGGCATTTTCCTCGGCGGCGGAATGTACAGCGGAAGAATGTGGTACGCTGTTCTCAACAGTTTTATTTTCCTCATCATCACAGCGGGCATAGCGATACTCATTTCGTCCTTTTCCCCTTCTGAAACTGCCGTCAACGTTATAGCGAACATACTCGGTTTAGGAATGAGCTTTATCTGCGGCATATTCGTTCCCCAGTCCATGCTTGGCAGCGGCATACTAAGTGCGGCACGTTTTCTCCCTGCTTACTGGTACATCAAGGTGAACGACATTCTTTCGGGCGACTCTCTTGAAAAGTTTTCACAGGCAAGGATATTCCAATACATGGGCATAGAGTTACTTTTCGCAGTTGCCATCTTCTCTGTTATCCTTGTCCTCAGTCCTCCCGGACGGGGTAATTCGGGACGCTCGTAAACTCGCTGTCTACTGTGCGGACTTCTCATTTGCGCTCGGAAGAGTCCTCCCGGACGGGGCAATTCGTGACGCTCGGCAAGCTCGTTGTCTACTGTCGGGGCTGTTACTTTGCGCTCGGAAGAAACGGAGATATGGATTTTACTGAAACCCACTTTGATAAGGTATTGTATTGGTTCTTTTCGGTTTGATTAGGTCTTATATGGTTTTACAAAATTTGCGTAGGGGCGACCTGCGGTCGCCAGTTTTGACACCCCAACTTTGTTTAAACTTATCGCAGTTTCTCTCAGATCGAGCAAATATTATTGTAATTTTATAATTTATAAAGGGCGGTTTCTGACCGCCCTTTTTTTGTATGCTGTTTTCGACCTGCCAAACTTTTGACACCCTTTTGGCACTTCTTAAAGAAAACTGAAAGATACTAAAAGATTGTAAGGTGTAACGCTGTGTTAAATGATGTATTAGAAATACAAAAAAGGCAAGATAAGACCTTGTTAAAGTTGGCGGTGACAGACACAGAATAAAAAAGCCAACACAAGATCTTATCAAGCCTTGTTCAAGTAAAAGTTTCGCACTCAGTTTCTTCCGAGCGCAAATAAGAAGTCCTCACAGCAGACAGCGAGCTTGCCGAGCGTCCCGAACGACCCCGTCCGGGAGGACCGAGCCGTCCGCCCGAGGACTTTCAGTAAAAGTCATATCTCAGTTTCTTCCGAGCGCAAATGAGAAGTCCGCACAGCAGACAGCGAGCTTGCGAGTGTCCCGAATTACCCCGTCCGGAGAGGACGTTTTTTCATTTGACCTTTGTTTCGGGGGTATTTAGGGGGAGTGGAGGCTACCTTTCTGATGATGATAAGCGTCCTGCCGTCACCATTCGGGAGCGAGTATTTCTCTGCCTTTTCAACCTTGCCGCCTAAAATCTTTATGGCGTTTCTCGCTTCTTCAAGCTCCTCTTCGCCGCCCGAACCTTTCAGTGCGGCAAATATTCCGCCCTTTTTCACGAATGGCAAACAGTATTCCGAAAGCTCCGTCAGATTTGCTACCGCCCTCGCACAGGCACAATCGAACTGCTCTCTGAGGTCTGCATTTCTTCCTGCCTCTTCCGCCCTGCCGTGAATGCACTGCGCATCAAGCTGAGCCTTTTCTGAAAGTTCCTTGAGAAAATTTACCCTCTTGTTCAGACTGTCCAGCAGAGTGAGCTTTATGTCATCACGATATATCTTCAGCGGACAGGACGGAAAACCTGCTCCTGTTCCAACATCTATCAGTGAAGAACCTTCCTTTAACTCAAAAAGAGTGAACGGATAAATGCTGTCGAAAAAGTGCTTTACAGTTATCCCCTCAGAGTCTGTTATGGCCGTCAGGTTTATCTTCTCGTTCCATTCCACCAAAAGATCTGAATATACTGCAAGCCTGCTGTACTGTTCGTCTGTAAGCTCTATACCGTATTTTCCGAATATCTCATCTGTCTGAGCCTTTGACAGCATCATCACTTTCCCTCCTCTTGTGCGGCAAGTACCGCAATCTCCGACGGCTCTTTAACTATGTAGTCTGCGCCGTATTCCTCAAATTCCTCCCTTGTGCCGTAGCCGTAAAGCACCGCCGCACAGGGGATATTGTTTTTGTGTGCGCCGAGAATGTCATGCTTTCTGTCGCCAACCATAAGAACCCTGCTGTCCTTATCCGCTCCGCAGCGTTCAAGCGCACAGGCTATAACGTCAGCCTTTTCTATCCTCGTTCCGTCAAGTGTCGCACCTGTTATGTTTTCAAAATATTCCGCAAGTCCGAAATGCTCCAGTATCCGCACAGAAAACATCTCAGGCTTTGAAGTCGCCACAGCAAGCCTTTTCCCCTGCGCTTTCAGATCTGACAGCATTTTTTCAACTCCGTCATAAACCGCATTTTCAAACAGACCTTTTTCCCTGTAATACTCCCTGTAAAGCTCCACCAGTCCGCAAGCCTTTTCGTGGGAAAATCCGCAGAACGTTTCAAAAGACTCCCACAGCGGCGGCCCGATAAATTTCAGCAGAACGCTTTCATCGGGGATATCATCGCCGTTTGTCCTAAGCGCATACTTTACCGAATTTATTATCCCCGCTCCCGAATCGGTGAGCGTACCGTCCAGATCAAAAAGTATTATATCATAGCCTTTATAGCTTTTGTCCGTCATAAAATTCTGCCTTTCTGTATTTATGTCTTTATTATTTTCAGCCGTCCTGCTGCGCAGTGCAGATTATCCTGTCCGCCATTTCTCTCGCTTGTTCAAGTGTGCTGAGGTTTCCGCTTTCCGCCCTCAGCTTTGCCGAACCGGGCAGACCTTTAACGTACCACGAAACGTTTTTCCTTGCCTCTTTCATGCCCTGCTTTTCGCCCTTGTATCTGCAAAGGTATTCGCAATGCTCCACCATTATCTTCATTCTTTCCTCGACCGTCGGTTCGGGGAGAACTTCACCAGTTTCAAGGTAATGCTTTATGTTTTTGAATACCCAAGGTTTTCCGTATGAACCCCTCGCCAGCATAACAAGGCTGCAGCCTGTCTGCTCGTACATTTTTTTGCAGCTTTCGCCGTCCTTTACATCACCGTTGCCGAACACAGGGATATCCACCGCTTCAACGACCTGCCTTATTATGTCCCAGTCTGCGCTGCCAGAATAAAACTGCGAACGTGTCCTGCCGTGACAGGCAATGGCGGCAACACCAGACTGTTCAATTATCTTTGCAAACTCAACTGCATTTATGCTGTCCTCGTTCCAGCCTGCACGGAACTTTACCGTTACGGGACACTGCGCATTCTTCACAACTTCCTTTGCTATCTCCAGTGCCCTCTGAGGATCTCTCATAAGTGCAGAACCCGAACCGTTGCCCACTATCTTCGGCACAGGACAGCCCATATTTATATCGATCATATCAGGCTTGAACTGATTGAGAAGATATGCGGCTTTGCCCATATAATAGGGATCTTCACCGAAAAGCTGGAGCGCATAAGGTCTTTCCTCTGGCTCTATCTCGCAAAGCCTTGCCGTCTTGCTGTCCCCGAAACAAAGTCCTTTAGATGAGATCATTTCGCTGACAAGATAGGCTGCGCCGTACTTTTTGCAGAGCAGACGGTAAGACTTATCCGCCACCGACGCCATTGGTGCAAGCGCCGCAGTTTTTTCGATTTTTATTCCGCCGATATCAATATATTCCATAATCCACCACATTCTTATGAATTCTTGCGTTCATTACTTCCATTTCTGTTTACGATATATATTCCTATGCACACCATTGCAAGGGCGCACACACCTTTCACGCCGAACGCTCCGCCCTCGTCAAGGACAATAGCCGAGATGATAACTCCGCAGACAGGATTCATCAACCCATACACCGCAACTTTTGACACAGGGTTAAATTTCAGCAGAACCGCCCAAAGCGAGTATGCCGCCGCTGAAACGAACGCAAGGTATATGAGCATTCCTGCTGAAAAGAGAGTAAAGCCGCCTATCTTTCCGCCGCATACCGCTCCGAACAGCCACATCACAGCTCCGCCGAACATAAACTGATAGCCGCTGAGCATAACAGGATCTTCGCCGCCCGACAGCTTTTTCATAAAGGCAGAGGAAAAGCCGCTTGCTATGGTACATAAAAATATGAAACCGTCGCCAAGCAGGTTAAAGGACTGTCCGCCCAGTCCGCCTATGTTGATGAGTATTATTCCGCCAAAGCCTATAACACAGCCTGTTATCTTCCTCAGCGTAAGCTTTTCCATTTTAAACAGCAGAGCAGATATGAGTATAGCCGCAAAAACATTCGCCGCAACTATCACAGCCGCTTTTACTCCAGTCGTATGAGCAAGTCCGATATAATAGAAAAAATACTGCGCTATTGTCTGAAAAAAGCTTATTATGCCTATTTTCGGTATTGAGGACTTTGTGGGTAGAAGAAGTTTCCGTCGGCTTATACTGCCTGCGGCTATCGCCATGAGTCCTGCAATAAAGAACCTTATCCCTGCAAACACCATTTGTCCTGCCCAGTCGGAAGAGTCCATAGACAGCGCCTTGTATCCCACCTTGACTCCCGAAAATGCACTTCCCCACAGCATACAGCAGAACAGCGCCGTAACGCAAAGTCCGAAAGGCGATGTTACAAAGCTTTTCAGCCTGCCGCCCTTTTCGGTGGAGCGAACTATATTCTCTTCATTCTCTTCATTATCTTCATTATCTTCGGACAAGTCAAACACCTCTTACATCTCACATATGATAATACAATCAAATTTATTATACCATATATTCAGATCCATTTCAAGTTTTTAAGTTCATAAGCTAAGCTTATGAGCTTTACATCGCTAGCCCCATATGTATGAAAATATATTAACTGACAAAAAATTGATCGTTTCGCCTGCTTTACTGTAAATAAAAGTATAATTATTTACGATTATGCGGTGATATTAAAATTTATAATGTAAAAAAAATATTAACTTTTAAAAGAATACGATTACAAAAGCACTAAAACGTTTTAAAATTGGCGTCGGGGTCTTGAAATATTTCGGAAATCGTGTATAATATTAAGAGAAGAAAAATTTCGGAAGAAATATATTCTTAAGATAATTCTTCGTCAGCTTATAAATTTATGAAAGGTGGACTTTAAACCATGAAGACAGAAATCATCAACGGCGTTTCTCTGCCTAATATGCCTTGGCAGGACAAGCCCGCAGATTGCAAAGACGTTATCTGGAGATACAACACTAACCCAATCATTCCTAGAAATCTCCTTCCTACATCAAACTCAATTTTCAACAGTGCAGTTGTTCCTTTCGAGGGCAAGTTTGCAGGCGTTTTCCGTGTAGACGACAAGGTTCGTAACATGGAGCTTCACGCAGGCTTCTCTGAGGACGGTATCCACTGGAATATCAACCCTGACAGAATCGTATTCGAGCAGGCTGACAAGTCAACTGAAGAAGTTAATCAGTGGGGCTACGGCTATGACCCAAGATGCTGCTGGATCGAAGACAGATTCTGGATCACATGGTGCAACGCTTACGGCTGGAAACCTACTATCGGCGTTGGCTATACATTCGATTTCAAGACTTTCTATCAGTGTGAAAACGCATTCCTGCCATTCAACAGAAACGGCGTTCTCTTCCCAAGAAAGGTAAACGGCAAGTATGTAATGTTCTCAAGACCTTCTGACTCAGGTCATACACCTTTCGGTGATATGTACATTTCACAGTCACCTGATATGAAGTACTGGGGTGAGCACAGACACGTTATGGGACCTCTCAAGGCTTGGGAGTCCAAGAAGATCGGTGCAGGTCCTATTCCGATCGAGACATCTGAGGGCTGGCTCTGCTTCTACCACGGCGTTCTTGAGTCATGCAACGGCTTTGTATACAGCTTCTCAGCTTGCATTCTTGATAAGGACGAGCCATGGAAGGTTAAGTACAGATGTGCTGAATACCTCCTCAGCCCACAGGAGATCTATGAGTGCGTAGGCGACGTTCAGAACGTTACATTCCCATGCGCAACTCTCTGCGACAAGGATACAGGCAGAATCGCAATTTACTACGGCTGTGCTGATACTTGCGTATCAATGGCATTCACAACAGTTGATGACGTTATCGACTATGTAAAGAGCCACTCTTCAATCTAATTGAAAGCTGAATATTCTGAATAGTTTAAAAAGCGGTTGTTTTTATAACAGCCGCTTTTTGTTTTCTGATTTTGACATCATTATTAAATAAAATAACCTTCCGTACACCAAAATACGGAAGGTTGTTTTTATTGGTCTTTAAACCGGTCAGTGGTGTTTTCCACCCTGTCAACAGCATTTTTCTGTGTTATATCCACACGGTAGGAATGAACTGTCTCCTTACCGCCGTCATTAGCAGTCGTAGTTTCAACGAAATATTGCAGTTCACTGCCGTCAAAATAATAGTCAGCCTCAAAGCCTGTTACTTCTCCGCTTTCCGCCTGAGCGGCTATCTTTTCAACATCATAAACGTGCTTTATGTGAGTTATCCCGTCCTCCTCCGTTACAGATGCGTCGCTTATGCAGTCGGGATCATAAATAAGAAGCCCCTCGTCAGCCTGCGGGTGAGTTACCGCCCTTGTGTACTGAACAAAATCGTCTTCGCCTCTGGTGCAGTGGGAATACTTTCCGTTATCATAAGTAAAGCTTTCTGCGCCGTTGTTGTACTGTGCATACTCTGTGCTGTCGCTTTTTCCGTAATAGGAAAACATCAGCACGTCCTTTTCATCATATTTGAACGTAAAAGTCTGCTCGACCTCGCCTGTCTGCTCGTTCGTCATAGTGACTACGGCTGAGTCAAGGGAAGTATAGGCTTTTCTCGCCTCTTTTATCAGCTCTCCGCCCTCAACGTCGTCAGATGAACAGCCGCTCAGCAGACACACGCAGGCGGCACAGCCTGCCGCAAACAGCTTTTTGATTTTTGATATTTTGAATATTCCGATTTTTTTCATTGCAACTCCGATTTGATATTATAGATATTGTGAGGTATTTAAAGCCTAAAGACTCTTGCAGGTCAAAGACTTTTACAAATCTAAAGACTCTTACAAGTCTAAAGACTTTTGCAAGTCTTTGAAAAGACTATCAGCGCAGCGGCGATAGTAAATATCTGAGATATCGTTGCCCTCACCATTAAGCCTATGCTGAATTTAATAACATAAAGATCAACAGAAATGTTCTCTATGCCGATACTTTTTCCCCATGCAAGCCAGCTGACGTAGGATTTTCCTTCACAGATGTATGCGATAAAAGCGCCCAGAATTATTCCCGACAGCATAAAAAAGATAAACGCAAATGTCTTTTTAAAATTTTTCATAGCATTTTCCGTCCTGAAATTTAATATAAAGGGGTCTGCCTGCTCAAACACAGCACAGTCCCCTTTTGAATTTATATTTGTGTTTTACGTCCGAAAATTACTTTCTTCTTGACGGCGAACGTCTTTTGTTGTCAGTAATTCTCTTGAGGTCTGAAAACTTTTCATCGCTTGCAGCCTTGAATTTGCTCATCATATCTTCAAAGTCGGCATTGCCCGAATTAGCAGACGGATCGTATACCGGCGGTGGATTTTTTGTGAAATCCTGCGGCTTTCTGTCGGCAAATTTTGAGTATGAACCGCCCTGTCTGCCGCCGTTTGAGTTTCTTGAAAAGTTTCTTCCGCCCTCACGGTTATTGTTTCTGCCGTCACGGTTGTTTCCATCTCTGCCGTCCCTGCCATCTCTGTTCTCTCTCGGCTTTCTCGGAGGAGCAGGCAGTGCTTTCTTTATCGACAACGAGATCTTTCCGTCATCACCAAGGCTGAGCAACTTGACTTTTACAGTCTGCCCCTCCTGAATGTGATCCTTTATCTCGTTGACAAAAGTATTTGCCACTTCTGAGATATGTACCATTCCCGTGGTGTTCTTGTCAAGCTCCACAAATGCTCCGAACTTTGTGATACCTGTTACTTTTCCTTCATAAATTTTTCCTACTTCTAGCTGCATCTGATTTTAATGTCCTCTCTAAAATTTATAATACTGCAAGGTCAGTTGTCTGAACCGTTTACAATATAAAATCTGCGTTCATTAGGATAAGCATAGCCAAGCTGTTCAACTGCGACCTTCTCCATAAATTCAGATTCGTCCGCATTGAGCATTTCGGTATACTCATCATTGAGTTTTTTAGCCTCGTCGATCTTCTCAGCCATAGCGTCAGTTTCCTGTCTGAGCTGTTCGATCTGAGCCTGCTGTGAAACGATATCCGCAACGGCAAACACGCAGAAACATATCACCAGCATAACAAGCATTGGTTTGAAAAAACGTGTTTTCTTTTTCTTGCGGGATCTGCCGATCTTCTTTTCGCTTTTCTCACTCTTTTCAGCCGTTTCGCCTGAATCGACAACAGCTGCATCGTCATTTTCAATTTCATCATCAATGTCGCTGAGCATAGTTTTCTCGGTTGTCATCGTGGATCTCCTTTCATAATTTTATACTCTTAATTATTATACACCACTTAACTTTCAACTTTCAAGGGCTTTTTGAAGTTTTTTTACGCATTTTTAAAATTTAAGCGTTTTTAACAAATCCACGCTTTATTTTACCTACTATTTTAGTCATAAATATCACCGGCGGTTTAAGTATTTTTTCCCTCACAAACCCCGATATCTTCCACACAGCCTTGACTATAAAATTGCCCAGCAGCAGTCTTTCCAGCAGGCAGCCCAGCAACATACCGAACAGGGTGAAATAGCGTATCTCCCCCGTAAGACCTGTGCTGAAAGTAAAAAGCACAAAGCTGAAAAACAGCACATAGAGAAAATCCCCCGCAAAGGTCAGCACTTTCCCATGAGGTATGACCGCCCTCACCACTCTTATCGAATCATAGATCGCTCCGAGGACGCAGCCTGTTATGATGCCCGAAAGATATATCCCTGTTTCCTTTGCAAAATAAAAAATATCCATAGCTTTCACCGTTTTAAATTTTATCTTTTTAAATTTTTTATCTGAACAGCTTTCCGATTAGGCTCAGCCGTTTTTTCAGATCTTTTTCGCCGTACACAAGTGAAGATATATCCCCCTCAACGCTGAGGTCGCCGCTGTCTACGCTCATTTCATTGATGTGAAGATTTTTCCCCCTTATGGTCAGCTCGCCAAGCTGAGTATAAAGTGATATCACCTCTTCGTTGAAACACTCCACGTCCGTCACTCCCGTCAGCATAAGACGTGAGCGGTTTTCAAGAATAGCATTGTGCCTGCCCTGCATTTCGTTCATGATCTTTCCCTCCGAATATTCAATATATAAGATTATATGCGGAAAAATTCGGATTTAGGCATAAAAAACCGCACCTCATAAGAGATGCGGTTTAATATCAGATAAAGTTTAGATTACTTTTCTTCTGTGTTGTAAAGCTTAGCATATCTGAGCAGATAATCATATCTGTCCTTTGCGTTCTTTACAGCGTTATCGAACAGCTTTTCAGCTCTTTCAGGATTCTGTCTAGCAAGTGCGTTGTAACGAACTTCACCCATGATGAATTCCTTATAGTCAGCTGTTGGAGCCTTAGAATCGAGAACGAATGGATTCTTACCCTCTGCCTTAAGACGTGGGTCGAATCTGTAAAGGTGCCAGTAACCAGCCTGAACAGCCTTCTTCTCCTCTGTCTGAGCGATCTTCATACCACCCTTGATACCGTGGTTGATACATGGAGCATAACCGATAACGAGTGATGGACCGTGATAAGACTCAGCTTCCTGAATTGCCTTTATACACTGATTCATGTCAGCACCCATAGCGATGTGTGCAACATAAACGTAGCCGTAAGACATAGCCATACCAGCGAGATCCTTCTTCTTAACTTCCTTACCAGCAGCAGCGAACTGTGCGATAGCTCCTGTTGGTGTGGACTTAGAAGACTGTCCGCCTGTATTTGAGTAAACCTCAGTATCGAATACAAAGATGTTTACGTCTTCGCCCTGTGCGAGAACGTGGTCAACACCGCCGTAACCGATATCGTATGCCCAGCCGTCACCGCCGAAGATCCACATTGACTTCTTAGCAAGGTAGTCAGCGTCCTTAAGGATCTCGTCAGCAGCCTTTGTCTTAGCCTTCTTAAGAGCAGCGATAAGGTTTGCAGTAGCAGCCTTGTTAGCAGCACCGTCGTCTACTGTTGAGAGATACTCTTCAGTAGCTGTCTTGAGGGCAGCAGCCTTAGTTGTCTTTGAAAGCTCAAGAACCTTAGCGATAGTTCTGTTTCTGATAGTTGACTGTGCGAGGAACATACCGTAACCGTACTCAGCGTTATCCTCGAAGAGTGAGTTAGCCCAAGCCGGACCCTTGCCTTCCTTATTTACTGTGTAAGGAGTTGAAGGTGCTGAACCGCCCCAGATTGAAGAGCAGCCTGTTGCGTTAGCGATATACATTCTGTCGCCGAAGAGCTGAGTGATGAGCTTAGCGTAAGGTGTTTCACCGCAGCCTGCGCAAGCGCCTGAGAACTCAAGGAGCGGCTGCTTGAACTGTGAACCCTTAACTGAAGTTTCCTTGAACTTAGCGAATACTTCAGGCTTCTCAGCAAGTGTAAGACCATAGTTGAATACTTCCTGCTCAGCAAGCTGAGTTTCAAGAGGCATCATATTAAGAGCCTTTTCGCCCTTCTTACCAGGACAAACATTTACGCATGAGCCGCAGCCTGTACAGTCAAGTGCAGACATAGTCATAACGAAGTTATATCCAGGCATACCTGTCATTGCAACAGCCTTGTCCTGAGCAAGCTTTGGAGCCTTCTTCAGTTCGTCGTCTGTCATTACAACAGGTCTGATAACAGCGTGAGGACATACATATGAACAGAAGTTACACTGGATACAATTTGCACCGTTCCAAGCCGGAACATCAACAGCGATACCTCTCTTCTCGAATGCAGCTGAACCCTGTGGGAACACGCCGTCAGCCATATGTGTGAATGTAGAAACTGGGAGCTTGTCGCCTTCCTGAGCATTGCAAGGGATCTGGATCTCGTTTACGAAGTCCTGAAGAGTCTTGTCAGCGCACTTAACGGCAGCCATACCCATAGGAGTATCCTTAGCGTTCTTCCACTTAGCAGGTACCTTAACTTCAACTACCTGATGGCAGCCAGCGTCGATAGCATCGTGGTTCATCTTAACGATAGCGTCGCCCTTTTTAGAATATGAAGCAGTAGCAGCGTCCTTCATATACTTGATAGCGTCGTCGATAGGAATGATATTTGCAAGCTTGAAGAATGCAGACTGAAGAACAGTATTGATCCTGTTGCCCAGACCGATCTCCTTACCGATCTTAACACCGTTGATAGTGTAGAACTTGATGTTGTTTTCTGCGATATATCTCTTTACCTGTCCTGGGAGGTGCTTATCAAGCTCCTTCTCGTCCCACTGACAGTTGAGGAGGAATGTTCCGCCCGGCTTGATATCCTGTACCATATTGTACTTTGTGATATAAGACTCGTTGTGGCAAGCTACGAAATCAGCCTGATTGATGAGGTAAGTTGACTTGATAGGAGTCTTACCGAATCTCAGGTGAGAAACTGTTACGCCGCCTGACTTCTTTGAGTCATATGCGAAATAAGCCTGAGCGTAAAGATCTGTGTGGTCACCGATGATCTTGATAGAGTTCTTGTTTGCGCCGACTGTACCGTCTGCACCAAGACCCCAGAACTTACAAGCTGTTGTGCCTGCAGGAGCAGAGTCGAGCTTGCCCTCTGATTCAAGTGAGAGGTTTGTAACGTCATCGTTGATACCGATAGTAAATCTTGGCTTGTATGTGTCCTTCCAGCTTGCGTTCCAGTAAACAGCCTTGATCTGGTCAGGAGTTGTATCCTTAGAACCAAGACCATATCTGCCTGAAGCAACAGGGATATCGTGGAACTGTGTGCCCTTGAGAGCAGCAACAACGTCAAGATAAAGAGGCTCGCCCTGTGAACCAGGCTCCTTAGTTCTGTCGAGAACAGAGATCTGCTCACAAGTTGCAGGGATAGCTTCAACGAGCTTCTCAGCAACGAAAGGTCTGTAAAGTCTTACCTTAACAAGACCGAGCTTTGTGCCTTCGTTAGCGTTGAGGTAATCGATAGTTTCTTCGATAGTATCGCAAACTGAACCCATAGCAACGATAACGTGTGTAGCGTCAGGTGCGCCATAGTAGTTGAACAGCTTGTAATCTGTACCGATCTTAGCGTTTACCTTGTTCATGTAATCCTCTACGATGCCAGGGATAGCGTCATAGTATGGGTTACAAGCTTCTCTTGCCTGGAAGAAGATATCAGGGTTCTGAGCTGTACCCTTAAGAACAGGATGCTCAGGGTTAAGAGCGTGCTTTCTGAATTCTTCGATCTTCTCGAAGTTTACCATATCTCTTACATCTTCCATATCCCATGTTTCGATCTTCTGGATCTCGTGAGATGTTCTGAATCCGTCAAAGAAGTGGATGAATGGAACTCTGCCCTCAATAGTTGAGAGGTGAGCTACTGTACCGAGGTCCATTACCTCCTGTACGTTAGAAGAACAAAGCATAGCGAAACCGGTCTGACGACAAGCATAGATGTCGGAGTGGTCGCCGAAAATGTTAAGAGCGTGGGAAGCTACGCATCTTGCAGAAACGTGGATAACGCAAGGGAGAAGCTCACCTGCGATCTTATACAGGTTAGGAATCATAAGAAGAAGACCCTGTGAAGCTGTATATGTTGTTGTAAGAGCGCCTGCTGACAGCGAACCGTGTACTGTACCGGATGCGCCTGCCTCAGACTGCATTTCAGCCAGTCTTACCGGAGTTCCGAAGAGGTTCTCTTTACCCTTGGCAGCCCACTGGTCGGTCACTTCAGCCATAACTGACGATGGTGTGATAGGATAGATAGCAGCAACTTCTGTAAATGGGTATGATGCCCAAGCAGCAGCGTTGTTTCCGTCCATGGTTTTCATTTTTCTTGCCATTTCTGAAATCATTCCTTTCTCGATATTTTAAGCCTGCGGCTCAAAATTCATGGCGGGACGAAAATCTCGTGATCCCAAAAAAGATATCGAAATTTTTATCCACCTTAACTATTACAGTATAACATTATTTTTCACTTTTGTAAATACCCCTGAGGACATTTTTTCAGCTTTTTTACCCGATTTACACCTTATAAACACCCTATTTTCGGTTAGTCTGTACAAACCAGTTGTAACGTTTACACAAGCAAAGCGTCTTTTCACAAAAACTGCAAAAAGACGCTTATAACTTTATTTGCTGATATCAAAGCACATATACAATTATATATACCGCAACCCTTGCAACAGCGGCGAGCAGCAGACCATATCCTGCTGTGCCGAGGGCAAGCTGAGATGTCCAGTAGATGTCGGCAGGTTCGATAGGTCTTGATGAACTGCCGATAACTTTTTTTCTTACAAGCTGACCGTCATAATATTCATCACCGCAGAGAGCGATACCCAATGCACCTGCACAGACAGCCTGCGTACAGCCCGAATTAGGACTTGGCGATTTTCTCTTATCACGTCTGTATATCCTTACGGCGTTCTTATGGTCAAGGTGGAGAAAAGCAACGTTGAGTTTCATAAGGAAAGCGGCTATCCTTGCAGGGATATACATTATAACGTCGTCAACGATAGCAGGGATTTTTCCGAAATAGCGGCAGCTTTCCGTTTTGTATCCCACAGTATTATCCATGATATTTATGCAGCGGCAGAATATTCCGCCTACTCCGCCGAAAATAGCTATCCAGAAAACAGGAGCGATTATCCAGTCTGTGATATTTTCGGAGATAGTTTCAGCTGCGCACTTTTCCGCCTCGTTCATATCAAGCTCGTCAACGTCTCGGCAGGATATCTTTTTCAGATATCTTCTTGCAGAAATGATGTTGCCCGATCTTGCGGCACGGAAAACGCCCTGAGCGGAGATCCTGAGATACTTACATGAAATAGATATCCAGCAGAGTATGCCCTCCATGATTATGCCCAGAACGACATTTATTTTATAGCAGACAAACAGCAGGGCAACAGAAATTCCGAGGCAGATGATGAGCGTCATGATAATGAGCATCAGACCAGCCATATTCTGCGCCTCAGGAGAATCCGCATAAGCTTTTCTGAGCGTATTTTCAAGAGATCGCACAAGCTTTTTTATAAGCGTCAACGGATAAAGCGAACCGTTAGGGTCGCCGAGAGCCATATCAAGGACAAATCCAAGCGCAAGAGCGCAGAGCGAATTCATCAGCATAAAATTTTATCCTTTCATTTTATATTTTACTAATATAAAGATATTGAGATAATTATATCACAGTTTGTTGGATTTTGCAATATCGGCAGGGGATTTATCAACAAAAAAGCGGCTGAAAATTTATCAGCCGCTGAATTATCAGTTCTTTTCCTTTTTATCTTTTCTTTTTTCAAGCTTTTCCCTCAGTTCACGATATCTTTCAAGACTGTTCGTAAGGGTGTTGGAAAAACGAATAGATTCAAAAAAGGAGAGTTTCTCTTTGTTTTTTGAACGCACACTTCTTATTTGTTCTTTAAGTTCGTCAATGAAAATTACTATCTGATTTTCATGAGCAAATTCAGTAATATTCACAATGTTCTTTATTGACATACCAAGATCCATAAAGAATACACCATAATAAAGACCGATCACAAATGAAAATGCAAGATTCTGTGCCAGCCAGTTAAGTGCATCAAGTATATAAGGGTTTATACAGAAATAATAAAATGCACTTAAAACAACCCAAAAGAAGGAGTAGAGCGGACAAATTATTCCTTTATAATTCCCACAGAACTGTCTGTAATCCCAAAGCATGATCTTTAACTTAACGATAAAGATCATACCTGTAAGGTACTCGATAGCGGTAATAACTATCGCCATAACAACAAACAGCGCTATTCTTTTGAGCCATATGTTCTCAAAGGGAACACACTGCTCCAATCTTGCCAGAAGATAAAGCACGATAAGGCTAAAGCCGTAAAGCGGGAGGTATGGTCCTGTAAGAAATCCAGGATTGAGCCACTTTCGTTCTACGTTCACGGGGTCGAAAAACTTTCTGTAAAAAAGCTCAATGACCCAGCCTATCATACTTCCGACGGCAAACAGAAATGCCAGTCTTAAAAATATATTCATATCAGATCCACTTATAAATTTTCATCAAAACAAACTTAATAAAATACTTGCTGTTATCAGATACCAGCTGAATAGTTAGGAGCTTCCTTAGTGATATAGATATCGTGTGGGTGGGATTCTTTAAGACCTGCGCCTGTGATCCTTACGAACTGAGCCTTAGAACCAAGCTCTTCGATAGTGTGGCAGCCGCAGTAACCCATACCGGAACGGATACCGCCGACAAGCTGGAAGATAGTGTCAGATACAGGTCCCTTATAAGCAACTCTTCCCTCAACTCCCTCAGGAACGAGCTTCTTGGAGTTTGTCTGGAAGTATCTGTCCTTTGAACCCTTGTTCATTGCTGCGAGAGAACCCATGCCTCTGTAAACCTTGAACTGTCTGCCCTGATAGATCTCAGTTTCGCCTGGAGCTTCTTCACAGCCTGCGAGTACAGAACCGAGCATAACAACGCTTGCGCCAGCGGCAAGAGCCTTAACGATATCACCTGAATACTTTATACCGCCGTCAGCGATAACAGGAATGCCATACTCAGCAGCAGCACAGGCAGCGTCATAAACAGCTGTGATCTGAGGAACACCGATGCCTGCAACTACTCGTGTAGTACAGATAGAACCAGGACCGATACCGACCTTGATAGCGTCAGCGCCTGCTTCACAAAGAGCTCTTGCAGCCTCAGCAGTTGCGATATTTCCTGCGATAACAGGAGTATTCGGGAAAGCAGCCTTAACTTTCTTAAGGCAGTTTATAACATTCATTGAATGACCATGAGCGGAATCGAGGACGAGAACGTCAACCTGAGCGTCGATAAGAGCACCTGCTCTGTCGAGGATATCGTTTGTCATGCCGATAGTAGCGCCGCAGAGAAGTCTGCCCTTCTTATCTCTTGCAGAGTTTGGATACTGAACAGCCTTTTCAATATCCTTTATAGTGATAAGGCCCTTAAGAATACCGTCCTTATCAACCAGCGGGAGCTTTTCGATTTTATGCTTCATAAGGATCTTCTGTGCGCCTGCGAGATCAGTATCAACAGGAGCTGTAACAAGGTTTTCCTTAGTCATAACGTCAGCGATCTTGATATCGAAATCTGTGATAAATCTGAGGTCACGGTTTGTAAGGATACCCTCAAGCTGACCTTTTTCATTTACGATCGGCACACCGGAGATCTTATACTTGCCCATAAGCTTGTCAGCCTCGGCAACAGTTTTATCAGCGGTAAGTGAGAAAGGATTTACGATAACGCCGTTTTCAGAACGCTTTACCTTATCGACCTCTTCAGCCTGCTGAGCAATAGTCATATTCTTATGGATAATACCGATACCGCCCTCACGAGCAATAGCGATAGCCATTTTAGCCTCTGTAACTGTGTCCATGGCAGAAGTCATGATAGGCGTATTAAGTACAATGTCCTTAGTCAGATGAGTATGGATATCCACCATATCAGGAGTGCAATCAGACTCTCCCGGGATAAGCAGTACGTCATCAAAAGTAAGACCTTCCTTTACAAACTTATTGTTTGGATTTGTTTCCAGCATAAATTTACCTCCCGCACTTTAATCATATTAATTCTTTAAAAACTTATAATATTCTTATAAATATACACTATTTATAAGAATTTGTCAACGTAGATTTCCTAACAAACTATTAATATATTATTTCAGTAATGCAATACTGACAACAATTTGCAATACGCAAAGCATATATAATATGCTTTAACTTAACAAAAAATGCGGAGGGCATTATCTCTCCGCATTTTGTATGATTATTTCTTAGGAACGAGCTTATCTTTTCCGCCCATATACATTATGAGTGGTTCAGGGATAGAAACTGTGCCGTCTGCATTAAGGTTGTTCTCAAGGAAAGCGATAAGCATTCTCGGAGGAGCAACAACGGTGTTGTTAAGAGTATGAGCGAAATACTTTGTGCCGTCCTCGCCCTTAACTCTGATCTGAAGTCTTCTTGCCTGAGCGTCGCCGAGGTTAGAGCATGAACCTACCTCGAAATACTTCTTCTGGCGAGGGCTCCAAGCTTCAACATCGCAGCTCTTTACCTTAAGGTCAGCGAGGTCGCCTGAGCAGCACTCCAGTGTTCTTACAGGGATATCAAGTGAACGGAAGAAGTCAACTGAATTCTGCCAGAGCTTGTCATACCAAGTCTTGCTGTCCTCAGGCTTACATACAACGATCATTTCCTGCTTTTCAAACTGGTGTATTCTGTAAACGCCTCTTTCCTCTATACCGTGAGCGCCTACTTCCTTTCTGAAGCAAGGTGAATAGCTGGTGAGAGTCTGAGGGAGATCAGCCTCAGGAAGTGTAGTCTTGATGAACTTACCGATCATAGAATGTTCGGAAGTACCGATAAGGTAAAGATCTTCGCCCTCGATCTTATACATCATGCCTTCCATTTCGGCAAAGCTCATAACGCCTGTAACAACGTCAGAACGGATCATGAAAGGAGGAACATAATATGTAAATCCTCTGTCGATCATAAAATCTCTTGCATAGGAAAGTATAGCGGAATGAAGTCTTGCGATATCACCCTTAAGATAGTAGAAACCGTTGCCGGAAGTTTTTCTTGCAGCGTCAAGGTCGATACCATCGAAAGTTTCCATAATATCAACATGATAAGGAACTTCGTACTCAGGAACAACAGGCTCGCCGAACTTTTCGATCTCAACATTCTCGCTGTCGTCCTTGCCTATCGGAACGCTCTCGTCAATGATGTTAGGGATAACGAGCATTCTTTCACGGATCTTAGCTTCAAGCTCCTGCTCCTTTACTTCAAGGTCAGCAAGCTCCTTAGCCATAGCGGAAACCTCAGCCTTTACAGCCTCAGCCTCTTCCTTCTGACCCTTAGCCATAAGTCCGCCTATCTGCTTAGACTTTACATTTCTCTGATTTCTCAGTTCGTCAGCCTTTGTTCTTGCTGCTCTGTATTCAACGTCAAATGCTGCTACTTCGTCAACAAGCACAAGCTTTTCATCCTGAAACTTCTTCTTGATATTTTCCTTCACGATTTCAGGATTTGTTCTGATAAGTTTGATATCTATCATTTTTACTACTCCTTTATTACAGGCATTGCGCCCTATTTGCGTACTTTATAGTATAACCCCGTCGGGCAGTTTTGTCAATACTCAGCCAGCATTTCTGCAAGTCTTGCGAGAACAGCTTCGATATCCTGTTCCTTGCCGATCTTCAATGTTACCTGCGCACCGCCGTCCTTTTCGGACTTCGTTTTTACCTTTATATTTGAATGACCATTGACGGAGACCTCAAATTCTTTAAGAAAAGGCTTAGGCTTTTTCACCGATTCTCTGCGGATTTTTTCCATTTCCTTTTCATTATACGGAGTCTTCGGCTTGCCCGCCTGCGCTGCAAGAGCCTCCAGCTCACGGACAGTAAGGCTCATATCCTCAGTCATTGCCGCAAGTTCTATCTGATCCGGTTCTTCAAGAGATGCCAGAACTTTTGCGTGACCTGATGAAAGGATACCGTCATTGACCATTTTCTTTACCTCATCACAGAGGGACAGAAGTCTTACTGAGTTTGCAACTGCTGACCTTGATTTGCCAACGACCTTTGCCGTTTCTTCCTGTGTCATTCCGTAAGCGGTCATAAGCTTTTTGTAAGCCTCAGCCTCTTCAATAGGTGAAAGATCCTGACGCTGGATATTTTCGATCAGTGCAAGCTGCATAGTCTGCTTATCATCGAGATCAAGAATGTACACAGGCACTTCTTCAAGACCTGCCATTCGTGACGCTCTCCAGCGACGCTCGCCTGCAACTATCTGATATCCGCCGTTTTCAAGAGATCTTACGGCTATCGGCTGGATAAGACCGTTTTCACTTATGCTGTCCGCAAGTTCCTGAAGTTTTTCTTCATCAAAATTTTCTCTCGGCTGATCCTTATTTGGTTCAAGGAGAGATAATCTCACCTTTGTTATGCTGCGGTCCTGCTGAGTATCTTTCTGCTCTCCGCTTTCCTTTGAAAAGGAGTTATCAGCAAAAAGGTCATCAAGACTTGAACCCATTCTGTTATTTTTCTTACCCATATCTATATCCTTTCAAGCACAATGTTCCACGTGAAACATTTTTGCATTACTTCTTTGCACGTTTTTTCTCACGCTTTATTATCTCTTTCGCCAGTTCGTCATAAGCTTTTGAGCCTTTGGCTTTTTTATCATAATAGACCGCAGGCTGACCAAAACTAGGAGCTTCCGACAAAGCAACATTTCTCGGTATCGTTGTTGAAAAAACTTCCTTTGGAAAATGTTTTTTTACTTCTCCGATTATCTGACCTGTTATCTTATATCTTTCTACGCACATTGTAAAAAGAATACCCTCAACATAGAGGTCATTGTTCCATGTATCCTTAACCCTGTTGATTGTGTTGTGAAGTTCCACAAGACCTTCCAGTGACAAAAACTCACACTGCAGCGGAATGATAACTGAATCTGCTGCAACAAGAGCATTTATCGTAAGCATATCCAGCGTTGGCGGGCAGTCGATAAATATGTAATCATAGAAATCTTTTGCCTCAGCAAGACGAAGTTTAAGCTGCTTTGCTCTGTTTTCAATAGCCATAAGCTGCACAGCCGCACCAGCAAGTTCCTGCGTTGTTGGAACGACCGACACACCTCTGAAAGTTGTGGCGACAACAGCCTCAAACAAAGTGCAGTCACCCATAAGCACATCATAGACTGTATTTCTGATACTTCTTTTCTGTATGCCATAGCTTGTAGTTGTATTGCCCTGAGGGTCGAAATCAACTATCAGCACCTTTGCGCCATGCAAACCAAAAACAGCCGCAAGGTTACATACCGTAGTAGATTTGCCTACGCCGCCTTTCTGGTTTGAAACCGCAATGATCTTACCCATTTATATTCCTCATTTCATTATACATTCAAAAAATACTATCTTTATTATACAACATTATTTGCATTTTGAAAAGACCTTTTTGAAAATAATTTCTGCAAAATTTATCTGATGTTCCACGTGGAACATTTTTTATAATTCGTCAAAGCAGGCAGAAAATTTCATCACTTTTTGTTCTATAAGATCACAAAATGATATTTTGAAATGCAAAATCACGAAAATTTATCTGCATAAACGCATAGCAGGCAGGGTAGTTCCATGATATAATTCTATCAGAAACTTTGCAATGGAGGTATAAAGAATGGTAAAAATAGCAGACATAATCTCAAAAGCTTTTACAGAGCAGGATATCGAAAGCGCATCTGCACCACAGATAAAAGAGTTAGGCAAAATAATCGACATTTCAACAGCGGACATTATCCCTAATCATCTTCAGCCACGAAAGCATTTTGCCGCAGACGAACTTACAAGTCTTGCAAAAAGCATTTCACAGGACGGAATCATTCAGCCGCTGACTGTGCGCCGATACGGCACAGGTTTTGAACTGATATCAGGTGAGCGCAGACTCCGTGCCGCTAAACTTGCAGGTCTTAATAGCGTCCCATGCATAATCATCAACGCTGACGAAAACCGTTCAGCGGTAATGGCACTTATAGAAAATATCCAGCGCAGTGATCTGAACTGTTTTGAAGAGGCGAGAGCAATATCAAATCTTATTGAGGGTGGATTTGTCACCCGTGAGGAGGTTTCGATACGTCTTGGACTTGCCCAGTCTACTATCGCAAACAAACTGCGCCTTTTAAAACTTACTAAAGAAGAAGAGCAGATCATATGCCATGCAGGATTGTCCGAAAGACACGCCCGTGCGCTGTTGAAAATACCCGAACCCGAAAAACGCAAAGCCGTCCTTGCAAAAGCCGTTGAGGAAAACTGGACAGTTGAAACTACCGAGCGTTATATTCAAAAACTTGAGCGTGAGAATATTAAAAAGTCCAGTTATGAAAAAAGGGCGGTCATGCTCAAAGATGTCCGCCTCTTCTTTAATTCTGTTAATAAAGCTCTCGATGTTATGCGTATGGCAGGTGTTGACGCTGACGCAAAACGCATTGACCATAAAGATTATATTGAGTACATAATCAAGATCCCGTCTAAGTCCGAAAACTCAGATCAGTAGAATGTTCCACATGGAACAATTATGGCACATACTGATCGTTCACAAAAAGCTGTTCCCAGTATGCCTTTGCATTTTCTCCCGTACCCGATACAGTTTTCACCACCGCCATGTACTTCATATCAGCGTTAAGGATATTTGCCCTGTGTCCCTCGGAATTCATCCAAGCGTCAAATATCTCCTTAGCTCCTGCATCGGTGTTTGTTGTGCTGGCTATGTTTTCCGCACAGTTCCACCAGCTTATCCCCGTTGAATCTATCGCCGTATCAAAATTCGTGCCGTCTGGTCTTGTGTGCGAATATGACATTACCAGCTCGTCAGCTCTCACCTTCGCCGCACTTTCCAACAGTTCAAGTCCATACACCTCATTAAGTCCGTACTGTTTTCTGACCTCATTCACATACCCAAGCATTTCTAAAGTCAGATCAGACGCTCCGCTATTTGATGTATTTACAGAGCCGTACTGCTTAGGCGGATCAGAAGGCGAAAGGGGAGTTGCCGATGCGCTGTCCTCAGTTTCGGTGGTTTCCGTTTTCTTTTCATCATTTTCCGAAGACTCATCTGACTCGGTTTTCGTTGTTGTTATGGTCGTTGTTTTAATTGTTGTGGTAGTGGTGTTTACCTTTATATCATTGTATCCAGGGGGAACAAGCTCGCTGCCGTTTATAAACAGCTTTCCGTTATTTGTGACCAGCAGATCACCGTTCAGCTTTACCGCAAGTTCAAGAAGATCATCTGTATTCACAGCCTCAAACCCATATGAAGAAGCATTTATCGTCAGCTCATTTCCGCTGTCATCTTTTATATTACAGGTCTTTGTCGTCTTTCCGTCAGATTTTCTTATTATGTACTTTCCAGCAGATGTACATTCTATGGTGTACTTATCTGTCAGCCTGTATGCTGAAAAAGCTGTATCCTCATATGTCACAGGACTTTTATCATAGTACAGAACATTATCTTTAAGTTCAATGCTGTGTCCGCTGTAAACGAAACTTTCAACATTTTCTCCGTCAGCTTTGAAAAACAGCTCTCCGCTCTCAGCTGAAATATTTATTTCATTTTCATTATCGTCTTTTACACTGACGCTTTTCAGCGGATTATCCTGCTTATCCTTTATCATATACTCACCGTCGGAAAGCTGAAAAATTACCGTTCCGTCGGAAAATTCTATCTTTGCACAGCTAAACTCAGGTATGCCGTCCTTATAAACAGGAATTGCCGCAGTAGTAGTTATTGTTGTTGAAGAAACCTCTTTTTTTTCTTCCTTTGTCTGCACAGCCGCATTATTTATATTTATCTTTTCATCTTTCTGATTGCCGCTGTCTGCCGCCGCAGCCGCAAAACCTGCCGCAAGGATAACTGCCGCAGCCATAAAAATTATATTCTTGATATTATTTTTTATATACATTCTTTGCTTTTTCATTGCATTTGTATTCATTGGATATGCACCTCTCGGAAATTTGCCGTATGAATGATATACATATTATATCCTTTGCATATATTTTTGTCAAGCAGAAACGGGACAGCCAATTTTCATGACTGCCCCGTTTTTTAACATTTGATTTTATTTACTGTTGAAAACTTACCCCTGTATTTTCAGCATCGTATTCCATATTGACTGCTGATATCGTATAGCAGCCCGAATTTGTCTTTTCGCCGTCTTTTCCGAATATCTGATCCTTGAAAAGGAAGAACACATCAAAAAGAATCACGCCGATTATAAGTATAACAAGTATTATCGGAACAAGCGCTCCTGCTCCCTTACCGGGAACAACTTCTCCTCTCTTTACTGCGTGAGGACCATTTCCGCCGTTCATTCCGTTCGGTATCTGATTTGGTATAGCGTTTCCGCCCACAGGCATCTGACCTTCGGGAGTGATATTTCCGATCTGCTGAGATACCGCTTCTCTTCCCTCTGGTGTAAGTACAGTTGTTTCCCCTGCTCCCATATTCTGATTTTGGGAGTACTGATCGTACATACTGCTCGTATTACCCATATCATTTACCACAGGAGTATCATTTATAACTGGTGTCGGCGCAATATCGACCGTTCTGTTTGCCATAGCCTTTTCCTCAGGTGTTATGACTGGCGCAGGCTGAGGTGCGCTCTGCTGAGGTGCAGGCTGCTGACCTGGCATAAAAATGCTGTCCATAGTCGGTGTATTTGCGTCCTTTAACGGCTTTTCCTGAAGTGCAGGAGTATCGTCTGTTATTACAGGTATCTGTATCTCGTCCATAGTCGGATTTGACAGATCTTCCTTTGGCTTCTGTTCCTCCTTATTTACACCAGTAGGTGTTCCGCATATATTGCAGAACTGCGCATGCTCGTTAAGTGTATTTCCGCACATCTTGCAGGTCAGCGTTTTTGCTTTTGCAGGCAGCTTTCCGCCGCATTGCGGACAAAATTTATCTCCCTCCGCATATGGGAGTCCGCAGGTTGGACAATCTGGCATAACTTATACCCTCCATGATCTCTGATTTATTTTTTGATTTGTCTGTGTTGTTTGAATCTGGTATGTACCTTAATCTAACAGGTCGGCAACGTCGCCTAATACCCACTTTCCGTCTACCTTTGCAACAGTAAAGTGTTCTGTTTCAGTATCGCTGTCCATTGAACCTGATACCATAAATACTATTTTCAGATCATAGCCCTCTGTTACCTTTACCTTGCTGTATTTTCCTGTTCCGTATGAGTAATAGTTCGATATGCTTTCAAGTTCGCTGTCTGTAAGCTTTTCCTTGCTGACTATCTCATATTTTACCTTTATATCACTGCCAAAATCTTCAATAAGGTCAGCGTGTACAGACATTGCACATTCATTCATATAATCATCATAGCTGCCGGAAGTCAGGCTGTTGTATGCTTCAAGCATCTCTTTATATGATTTCGGAATAAGATCCGACATTGCCTTGCCGTCGCCCTTTTCCATTATCTTAACGAGATTATCAATAGGTGTCTTGTAATTTCCGCCGCTGAATATAACTCCTAAAATAACTGCCACAGCTATTATCAGCACAAGAAGTATTCCGCCCACTATAAACAGCTTTTTATTAACAGGCTTCTTTGCAGCAGGTGCAGCGCCGTATCCTGCCTGTGCAGGCATTCCGTTATATCCGCCGTTGAAATTCTGATACTGCTGCTGACCGTTCTGATAAGCTGCGCCGTTGTTGTTCATCTGATAATTCTGTTCAGGCTGCTGTACATATCCCATATTCTGATTTGTATTCTGAGCCGCCGTATTCTGTACAGGCTGTGCATTGTTCTGTACGGGCGTTCCGCAGTTTACGCAGAACTGTGCTGCATCGTCCAACTGACTTCCGCAGTTTGTGCAAAATTTTGACATAGATAATTACTCCATTTCCACTATATTTTCTCTTCTGTTTAATTCTGTTTAAAATTAAAACAATATTAGTACCTTTTATAATAAACTATTTTTTTATATTTGTCAAGAAAAATATCCTGTACTGTGCATACACTCAGCCTATTCATCATCTGCGATAAACCGCCATTGTCTGTCTATATCTTCCTGACTTGCATAGCCTATCCCCACACGCTTATCGGTATGAAAGCTGTGTTTTTTGCCGTCGTCCTCTATCCAGATCTCATCACTTGTAACGAACGAGCCTTTGTTCTGTTTTCCCGTTACTCCCAGCCTTTTTGTCAGCTTTGCAGGACCATTTGAACCTTCTCCTGCTCTGAAAAGAACTCCCTGCGGCTGACCTTCTTCACCTGTGATAACGTTCATTAGCCAATGCATTCCATAGCAAAGATACACATATATAACTCCGCTTTTCCCGTAAAGCACTTCCGTCCTCTGCGTTCTTCCCTTATGTGCATGGCAGGCTGTATCTTCTTCGCCACGATAAGCCTCTGTTTCGGTTATTTTCACTCTTATCTCTTCGCCGCCTATCCTTGAAACAAGTATTTTTCCTACCAGATCAGGTGCAACTTCAAGACAATCCCTGTGAAAAAATTCTTCATTAAGACGTTCCATTTTATCTCTTTTCTTTCTGATTTTTCAGATTTTTTTATTTGCTGAGCCTTTTGATAAGCTCTTCATCAGGCTTTACCGTTATGGTATAGTTGTGCGTAAATATGACCATACCGGGTTTTGCTCCGTTAGGCTTTTTTACGTTTCTTATAAAAGCATAGTCAACGTCAACTCTTGATGATGTCTTTCCCTTTGAGAAATAAGCCGCTATCTGCGCAGCCTCTTCTATTGTTCTGTCAGGCGGCATTTCGTCCTCTAGGTCTGCAAAGTCCTTTTTCGGACATGATATTATAACGTGTGAACCTGTTATATCCTTGACGTGCAGCCATACATCATTCTTTTCAGCTTCCTTGCAGGTCAGCCTGTCATTCTGTTTGTTGTTTCTTCCCACTCTGATAAGATATCCGTCCGAGGAAATAAATTTCATCGGCGGCATCGCTTTCGGCGGCTTGCCTTTCATTTTTCCTCTTTTCACATATCCCTGCTCCGCAAGTTCCGCCCTGAGTTCCGCAATATCTCCCTCTGTCTGCGCTCTTGTAAGTGCGTCAAAGACCGAATCAAGATATCTGCTTTCCTCTTCGCCGTTTCTTATAAGCTCTTTCAGTTTTTTCTCAGCCGTATCGAGCTTTCTGTATTCCTTATAATATCTCTGCGCATTCTGAGTGGGGGTAAGCCTTTTGTTCAGCGGTATCTTTACCATAGGACTGTCCTCAAGGTAAAAGTTCATTACCTCTGTTTCCTCCATACCCTTTTCAAGACCATACAGATTAGCCATTATAAGGTCACCGTACTGGCGGAACTTTTCTCTTTCCGCACATTCCGTCAACTCTATCTTCTGATTTTGAACACGTCTTTCTGTCCTCTCGATAGTGTTCGCAAGCAGTCTGAAAAGATCCTGCGCTTTCTGCTTTGTTCTCGCCAGAGCGTCCCTCTCGGAATAGAAATAGTCCAGCAGTACAGATGGCGACTCAAAGAATTTTGTTATCATCAATCCGCCGTACTGATCTATCTCACAGAAGCAGAAATCCTTTAAGCTGCCTTCCTTTGTCTTTATGACCGTAAATTTATTTTCAGAGTTTTCAACACTTTCTCTGGTTTTCTTTATAAAAAACCACAGTCTGTCCAGCTGATCGTCCGTTATGCTGTCATTGAAAACATCTGCATTTTTATCCGTAAAAAACGCACATTCTCTTGCAAAAACAGGGGATATTCCCTCGAAAACCTTCATTATCGCCTTTGAAAGCTCCTGCGGCATCTGAGCCTTTAATTTTGCCTCAAAATCTTCTCTTGAACATTCCGTAAGACTGAGCTTTTCATCTCTGTCAGGCGGACAGTATCTCATACCCGGCAGCACAGGTCTTGACGAAACGTCCTGACTTACTCTTTTTATGCTGTCGATTATTTTTCCGTCTGCGTCCAGCAGAAGAAGATTTGAGCGTCTGCCCATTATTTCCGCCGCAATGGTGAGCCTTACTATATCCCCCATTTCATTTGACGAATCAAAATCTATATACAAAATTCTCTCATAGCCGTCCTGTCTTATGTCAACAAGCTTTCCAGATGAAAGATGCTTTCTCATCAGCATACAGAACATAGGCGGCTGTTTCGGATTTTCTATTTCCGCCGTTGTAAAATGTATTCTCGCCGAGCCTGCCCCTGTGTGGATAAGAAGTCTTTTCAGTCCGTTTTCCCTTGTTCTGACGGCAATTATTATCTCTTCCTTTGAGGGCTGATGTATCTTATCAACTCTTCCGCCGATAAGACAGGAAAATTCCTTTTTCAGCAGGCTCAAATATACTCCGTCCAAAGCCATTTATATTATCTCCTTAAAATTCATATGATAAAATATCTTTGTTGCTATCTGCCGTGAAAGATCTCACCTCAGGAAATCTCTCCGACAGCACCTTTTCCATATACTCGCAGAAAATATTTTCCGTATGGAAATGCCCTGCGTCAAAAACGCACAATCCTGCATTGTGAGCATCAATGAAAATATCGTGCTTTACATCTCCCGTAATAAAAGCGTCGCAGTTTTCCGCCAAACAGTTTCTTAAAAAGCTTCCTCCGCTGCCCGAACATACCGCTATTCTTTTTATCTTTTTATCAATGCTGTTGTATCTTATTACAGTATTGCCCAAAGCAGACTTTATCCTCTCCGCAAGCTGCTTTGCAGTGATTTTCTCAGTTTCGCATATACAGCCAAGCGGTGTTCCGTTTTCAACTGCAAGGGGAGAAACCTGTTTAAGACCAAGCTTTTCACACAGTATATCATTCATTTTTGCACTGTCAAAATTAGTATGCGCAGAAACGGCTGATATCCCGTTAAGACACAGCTTTACAGCAATATCCGAGTCGCTGAGATTTTTCAAAGCCTTGAAAATAACAGGGTGATGAGTTAAGATAAGCTGAACATTTTTCTCTTTCGCCTCATCTATTATCTCATTTGTTATATCCAGAGCAAGCATAACATTTTCAACATTTTTTTCTTTAAAACACACATTTATGCCGCTGTTGTCATAGCTTTCCTGCAATGAATATGGTGCTATATCATTTATATAGTCATATATATCCTTTACTTTTACGTTATTTGTATTGGGCATTTCAATGTCCTTTCTGAATCTCTAATTTTTACCGTTTTGTTCAAGCCATACAAGCAGAACATTTATATCCGCAGGATTTACTCCGCTTATTCTGCTCGCCTGTCCCACAGAAACAGGTCTTATCTTTTTGAGCTTTTCCGTTGCTTCCAGTCTTAAACTCTTTATCTGATCGTAGTCTATATCCTCAGGGATCTTCTTTTTCTCCAGTTTTCTCATAGCCTCGACCTGTTCAAGCTGTATCTTTATATAGCCGTCATACTTTATCTGAAGTTCCACCTGTTCTTTAACTTCTTCAGAAAGTTCAGGTCTGTCCTTATCCATAAAGGCAGTATCTTCATACGCTACCTGCGGACGGCGGATTATCTGCGCCAGTTTATAGCCGTTTGTTATCCTGTCCGTTCCCACACTTTCAAGATACTCGTTTATCTCGTCAGACGGAGCGATATTTATTTTCCAAAGCCTTTTTACCTCTTCATCTATCTGCTTTATCTTTTCCTGTAAATGCTCATATCTTTCATCAGAAATAAGTCCGATCCTGTGACCTATTGGCGTAAGTCTTATATCGGCGTTATCCTGTCTTAAAAGAAGTCTGTATTCACTTCTCGAAGTCAACATTCTGTATGGGTCTGAACAGCCTTTTGTACAGAGATCGTCTATAAGCGTTCCGATATAAGATGACGCTCTGTCCAGTATCATAGGTTCTTCGCCCTTTATTTTCAGTGCCGCATTTATGCCTGCACATAAGCCCTGCGCAGCTGCCTCCTCATAACCCGACGTTCCGTTAAACTGTCCTGCTCCGTAAAGTCCGTTAAAGGCTTTGAATTCAAGGGTAGTTCTCAGCTCGGTCGGATCGCAGCAGTCATACTCGATAGCATACGCATTTCTCATTATCTCAACGTGTTCAAGTCCCTTTATAGTATGTAAAAATTCAAGCTGAACATACTCAGGAAGAGATGATGACATTCCCTGCAAATAATATTCCTCTGTATCAAGTCCCATTGGCTCAATAAAAAGCTGATGACGGGGCTTGTCTGAAAATCTCATTATCTTATCTTCAATAGACGGACAGTATCTCGGACCTATTGCGTGTATTCTTCCCGAATAGATAGGGGAGAGGTGGATATTATCCATTATGACCTTATGAGTTTCAGCATTGGTATATGCAACATAGCAGCTGACCTTATTTTCAAGCTTTTCCGTTTCAGAGAAAGAGAAAGGAGTTATCTTTTCATCTCCGTCCTGTATCTCCAGCTTGTCGAAATCTATCGAACGCTTGTGAACTCTTGCAGGAGTTCCTGTTTTAAATCTTCTTATGGTCATTCCTGCCTTTTTCAGACAATCTGAAAGATAAAGCGCAGGCTGAACAGAATCAGGTCCGCTTGAATATGAAACTGCGCCGACATGGACTTCTCCGTTAAGATATGTTCCGCTTGCAATTATTGCCGCTTTGCATGAATATTCTGTGCCGAGCTTTGTTTTTATTCCGCAGACGGTCTTTCCGTCCTCCTCAAAAAGTATCTCCGTTACCTCAGCCTGTTTAAGAAAAAGTCCCTCAGTATCTTCAATAGTCTTTTTCATAAGTGTATGATATTTTACTCTGTCTATCTGCGCCCTTAAACTATGAACGGCAGGACCTTTTCCTCTGTTCAGTATCCTGCTCTGTATAAGCGTCTTATCAGCAGCTTTTCCCATTTCTCCGCCGAGAGCGTCTATCTCTCTGACAAGATGTCCCTTTGCAGTTCCGCCTATAGAAGGGTTGCATGGCATATTTGCCACACCGTCAAGAGTTATGGTAAAAAGCGCTGTTTTCAGTCCCATCCTTGCTCCCGCCAAAGCAGCCTCACAGCCTGCGTGACCTGCGCCGATAACTATAATATCAAAATATTCTCTGTTTTCTATATTTGTATCTGAACTTGCTTTACTTTCCAATTTTTTCACCTTTTTTTATAAAAACTTAAAAACTTTAAACCATTATTGCCTTGTTATTTTCCAACACAGAACTTAGAAAAGACCTCGTCAACTACCGCCTCTGTCGCCTTTTCTCCCGTAAGCTCCATAAGTGCATTTGCCGCATAATCTATCATCACAGTAACAGCGTCAAGTGTCTCTCCCATATCAAGGCTTTCGAGAGCCATTTTCAGATATTTGTCCGCTGTCTGCGCACAGTTCATCTGCCTTTCATTTGCAAATATCGTACTGTCTGCGTCATAATCCTCCGGACTGAACATCTTCTCTATCTCGCTTTGCAGTGAATCTTTTCCCTCTTCATTCTTAGCCGAAATCTCAACTATACTATTGCTGTAACTGTTGAAAAATTCTTTGTCTATCCTGCTTTCAAGGTCGGATTTGTTCAGCACGATAATAGTTTTTCTGCCTGTATTCTTAACATATTCAAGCAGCTCCTTGTCCTCATCATCAAGAGGACGTGAGGTGTCAAAGACCTCCATTATGAGCATCGCATTGTCAAGCTTTTTCTTTGCTATCTCAACGCCTATTTTTTCCACCTTGTCATCAGTTTCGTGTATGCCTGCGGTATCGGAAAGCTTTAGGGTAAGTTCGCCTATTTTCGCACTTTCCTCAATAACATCTCTTGTCGTACCTGCAACATCGGTAACTATTGAGCGGTCATATCCGAGCAGCATATTCATCAGTGTAGATTTTCCAACATTCGGTTTTCCTGCTATACAGGTATCGACTCCACGTTTCAGCACCATTCCGTTATCATAATCACGCAGTATCTTTTCCGTAACAGCTATGGATTCTTTCAGACTTGTCCGCAGATTTTCTTCCTCAACTTCGGGAAGATCCTCTTCGGGATAATCCACCCATGCGGCAAGTTCTCCCAGTATCTTCACAAGCCGCTTTGTTACTCCCGATATCTTTTTAAACAGCCTGCCTTCTCTTGTCAGATTTGCAGACGCAAGTTCATATTCGCCCTGAGCTGATATAGTATCCATAACAGATTCCGCCTGCGTAAGTGACATTTTTCCGTTGAGCAAAGCACGTTTTGTAAACTCACCTTTATTTGCAAGAACTGCGCCGTTTTTCAGACAAAGCCTTAAAACCTGTTTCGTAACAAAAATTCCGCCGTGACATGATATCTCCGCCACGTCCTCGCCTGTATAAGACTTCGGCGCACGGAAAACTGTCAGCACACCGTCATCTACCACCTTTTCCCCGTCAGTTATCCTGCCGTATGCACAGGTATAGCCCTGCATATTTTCAACAGACTCACATGATAAAGGTTTAAAAATTTTTGCGGCAACAGAAACTGCATTCTCACCGCTTATTCGTATTACTGAGATACCGCCCTCAGCGAGAGGAGTGGAAACAGCGCATATATCGGACATTTATAATATCAATCCTTTCGGAAAACAATTTATCGAGCCTTAACTCTACTTCACCATTGTAATTATATCACTATAACACGATAAAGTCAATTAAGACATAAAAGAAACAGCAGACAGATCAAACCGACCTGTCTGCTGTAATTTTTATTTATCAGAACTCTATCTTTGAGTAAAGTCCTGCATCGGTCATTGAATCCTCAGGCTTTGGCTTCTTGTATTCCTTCTCAAAGCTTGTGGTGAAATCAAATCCCTTGCTGCGTGGAGCATTGTTTCTTCTTCCGCCGTTTCTTCTGCCCTTGCCGCCTTTTCTGTATCCGCCTCTGTCATCTCTTCTTGGATTTGTTGAGCTGATTATTACTTTTCTGTAAGGCTCTTCACCCTTTGACTGGGACTGAACGCCCTCTATCTCGGATACTGCTGCGTGGATTATTCTTCTCTCATATGGATTCATTGGTTCGAGAGCTGAAGATCTGCCGTTCTTCTTTACGTTGTTTGCGATCTTTCTTGCAAGCTCTTCAAGCTGAACTTTTCTTCTCTCTCTGAAACCGTTGCAGTCTGTTGTGATTCTGAAATATTCTCTGTCGATCCTGTTGCTTACCAGTGATGCAAGATACTGGAGTGAATCGAGCAGCTCGCCCTTCTTACCGATAAGCTCTTCAAAACCGTCGCCGTTTATCTCAAGAGCAACGCCGTTTTCGATCTCGCTCTCTTCAACTGTAACATTCTCTATTCCCATTGCTGTGAGAACTTTCTTGATGTACTTTACTGCAATATCTGTCTTTGTTTCAGTATATTCAGCGTCTACCTTTGCTTCGCCCTTCATCTTGCCGAAAAGCGACTTCTTAGGTTCTTCAACAACTGTAAATGTTATCTTTTCCTCACTTACTCCGAACTCACTGACTGCCATTGCTTTTGCAGCTTCAACTGTTGCAGCCGTAAATGTCTGTTTCATAATTCCTGCTCCTCTCAAATAGGTAAATATTAATCCTGCGAATCGTCATATTCATCGCCGTATTTCTCTGCCATACGTTTTCTCGCTTCGTTAAGCTTTTTTCTCTGCTCGTCCTTCATTTCTGTTTTGGACTTTTTCTTCGGCTCTTCATAATCGTCGCCGATATCCTCGTGTATAGCCTTTCTTACTTCGCTGGGGTCTTTTCCGGACTGTATCATCTGAGCCTCAGCCATTTTCTGCATGAAATTCTGCTTGCCCTTTTTCTTTTCCTTAGCTATATCTCTTTCGACCAGCTCTGCAACGTGGTCAGGAGTGTATATCTTATTGAGAACTATTGTCTGGAGAAGTGCGAATATTGAAGAATAGCACCAGTAAAGACCAAGTCCAAGAGGATAAGAGAATGCGATCCAGAGTGAGAACAGAGGCATAATGTACATCATTATCATCATAGAGCCGCCCATTTTTACAGCGTCAGGATTGTTCTTCTTCTGGAAGTGCTGAGAAACGATAGTAACCAGCAGCTGGAGAACAAAACATAGTATAGGAATGATGCAGGTTATGCTCTTTATGGAAGGTATCGTACCCATGTAGATACCAAAGAAATCGTAGTTGAAGTCATGTGCGAAATCTTCGATCTCGCTTGAAACTATTCCGAGAACGTCAGAATATTCGCCGTCCAGATCCTGTGCGAAAACGAAAGTCATAAGCTCAGGTCTTGACTTGATAAGGTTCTGTGAGAAATATTTTTCGTTTGTGATGAACTCATCGAGGTCATTGTGGAGAACGAATGCGTCCACAACATTTTCAAGCTTTGTATCATTATCCAGAGCCTTTGCGGAATTAGGATACTTTTCCTCGTCCTTAAGGAGAGTTTCAAGCTCTTCCTTAGGATCTTTGCCGTCCTTTTCATATCCTGCGATAAGGTCTGTTACAGTAGTATCGTTGCTGTGTACCTCTGTACTTACAGTGTAAAGATTTGATATCAATTCATTTGACTGATTTACCTTGTCCTTGTCAATGTTGGATACATATGTCAGCGGACCGTAAATTACAGGGATAAGAGCAAAAAGTATAACCATTGTGATAAGCATAGGCAGACAGCTTGCCATAGGGTTTACGCCTGCTTTTGCATAAAGGTTCATCTGTTCTTCCTGCAGCTTCTGCTGATTTTTAGCATACTTTTTCTGAAGCTTTTTCAGCTCAGGCTGCAGCATGGACATTCTTGCCGTACTTTTCTGCTGCTTGATCTGAAGAGGGAATGTTATAAGTCTTGTAAGAAGAGTGAAAAGCAGGAGCGCTATGCCGTAATTCTTGCATACGAAATAGCAGCCTTTCATTATCCATCCCAAAGGTGTAGCAATAATACTCATCAAATTCCTCCGATATCTCTTTGATTCATTTTACTTTTTTACTTTTTTTACTTTGCATAACATAAGCGATCTATATATTAATACGTCTTTATTAATTCAGTATTAGATCAATAAAGACCCGTTATTTTCAAAAATCATTATCTTAATTTTAATTCTTATTCTTTTTTATCCTAAAATAATCCCTTGTTATCCTTTCGGGAACATGATCAACCCCGCCCAAAGACCATGGATTGCACCTCAGTATCCTCCACACCGTCAGCAGTGTACCCTTGAAAAAGCCGTGCATCTTATATGCGTCCAGCGCATATTTGGAACATGACGGATAATACTTGCATCTCGCCGGAAAAAGCGGACTGATAAATTTTCTGTAAAATTTTATGATAAGCTCTGCAAGATATCTCATTTTACTCTTTAATTTGATTTTGCTTTTGTATTCTGTTATTTTGTCCCCTGCCGTTTTTCTTTCTTGGATCTTTCTTTTCGGGACTGTTCATCTCTTTAACAAGCTTTGTGCAGATGAACTTCTCTATATCCGCAGACGACTTTTCGGCAATATCATTCCTGCCGACAAAAACGATATCATATCCTATGGGCAGCTTGTCCTCATTAAGTCTGTACGCAGCCCTTACTATACGCTTTATGCGGTTTCTCTGAACGGCGTTGCCGTTTTTTTTGCTGACGGTTATACCCAGTCTGTTCACAGGCATTCTGTTAGGAAAAAAATATGCGCAGACATATCCGTTCGCTGTAAATCTTCCTTTTCTGTAACACCTCTGAAATGCCTTGTTTTCTTTTAATACAACCGTGAAAAGCATATGATATCCCCGTCCGCAGCCTTTCGTACTAAAAAATACAAAAAGCTGTCTGAAAAAAATTTACAAACTCTAAAAAAAGATAAAGACCTTATACCGGGCAAAAGCATCAGCACATTGCCGGTATACGGTCAGTTTATATCTTAGTGGCTGAGTCTTGCTCTGCCCTTTGCTCTTCTGCGAGCCAGTACCTTTCTGCCGTTTGCAGTGGACATTCTCTTCATAAAGCCGTGTACTTTCTTTCTCTGAAGCTTCTTAGGCTGATAAGTTCTTTTCATTAAATTCATCCTCCTTCCGCAATATACCACCTATGTCAATAACCCACAGAAAACATCGGTTTTGACATAGTCCTTGTAATTTAACATTATATCCTATACCTATACCTTTTGTCAAGTGTATTCACAATTTTTTTATAATATTTTTTACGGCATTTTCAAGGTTATCACTTTTTCTCAGGCTTCAAATCTTAATATTTTATTAATCAGAATGCAGGATTTTTCTTTGTATACAATATGTTGTGTCAGAGTAAAATTTTCTGTCTTTTATTTGGTATCACCACCGCTTTGCCTCTTTTATCCTGCCAGCGGCTTTTTCTCTGAGATCTTTTTGCTACTATTTTATTATATATAACTCTTGAAATTTTTTTTGAGATGTGATATAATGAAATAGAATTGATTAGTATGCCTATTTTTCATTTTTTACAATTTCGACAGCAAACAGCGCTGAGGAAATATAGGAATTTTACGAAAAAATAAACGAAAGTATATCAAGTATATCCGGAGGTAATAAAAATAATGGAGTCCTTTAACGAAGTATTTGCAGAGGTGCTGAAATACTGTTACAGTCTTACGAATGAAAATAAGATAAGCGAACAGGGTTACAATATGTGGATAAAAGTCCTTGAACCTTACAAGCTCGAAAACAACACAGCTTATCTTCTTGCTGATTCGGATTTTGTAAAAAATACTGCTCTGACTGCATATGGTGCAGCCATAAAAGAAGCTTTTGCTTATGTCCTCGGTTTTGACGTTGATCTTAAGATACTTGTCAAGAGCGAAGGAAACTCAGTTGAAAAAGATGAGGCAGAGATAGAAGTAAAGACTGCGGACTTTTCCGAGGACGCAAAGAACAGCCTTACCTTCGACAACTTCATCAAGGGCAAGTCAAACGAACTTGCTTATGCATTCTGTATCGCAGTTGCAAACAAATATGATAAAAATTCAGACAACTCAAAGGATATAGACCCGAATAAGGTGTTCAACCCACTTATCATCTACGGCGATTCCGGACTGGGCAAAACTCACCTTATGAAAGCTATCGAGCATGAGGTAAAGAAGAAAAATCCTGAGATGAAGATAATCTACACCACAGGTGAATCCTTTATCAATGAGCTTGTAAAGGCGCTCGAATTTAAAGATACCATAAGATTTCATGAAAAATACCGCAACGCTGACTTCCTGCTGGTAGACGATATCCAGACTATTGCAGGAAAAGACAGAATGCAGGAGGAATTTTTCCATACCTTTAACGACCTTTACAATGCAGGAAAGCAGATCGTGCTGACTTCCGATATCGCTCCTTCAAAAATATCCAAGCTTCAGAACAGAATACTTAACAGATTTTCCCTCGGCGTACAGGTAGACGTTACTCTGCCTGACTTTGAAACAAGAATGGCTATCGTAAAGAGAAAGGCAGAGATACTCGATCTCCAGCTTTCCGACTCCATAGCAAGAATAATCGCCGAAAAGATCAAGACTAATATCCGTCAGCTTGAGGGCACAGTCAACAAGATAAAGGCTCTCACCACATATACAAACGAAAACCCTTCCATTTCCATGGCTCAGAGGGTAATAAAAGAGATCATAATAGAAAATCACCCTGCGGAGATCACAGTTGACAGAATACTTAATGAAGTAGCGGCAGCTTTCGATCTTACTGCGGACGATATAAAGTCAACCCACAGACATCAGAACATATCCATCGCAAGAAAAGTATCCATATATGTTCTTAAAGAAGTAAAGGGCATGACTTATACTGAAATAGGAGAGGCTCTGAACAAAAACCACTCCACAATGACCATTCATTATAAAGAGATAGAGAAAACTCTTAAAGAAAACAGCCAGTTAAAGGAAACGGTTGACGATATAATCAAAAATCTTAAAGAGAGATAAGAGTTATACTCTCACTTTATTCAACAAAGTTTTGTTTGAGAAAAATTTGCTGATATGTGCAGAAAAACGGCTGAAAAAGCAGTTTTTAAACATTATTAACGCATTTATCAACAGTTTCAACAAAGTTTTCAACATTTTTCAAAGTTTATTCAACTCCCGATATATAGGGCAGCAGACCATATGCCGAAAGAAGTTATCAAGATCTTTAAACAATCAGCCGCAGGGTCATTTAAACAGAAAATTGTTGAAAAAATCAGCCCATAATGATTTTCAACAAATATTTGAAAAGTTTTTAGTTTTCAATCAACACTGATTCAACTTTTCAACAGCCGAAAAATTATCAAAATTCTTTCAATAATGCCATGTTGAAAAATAAACAGGCTCAAAGCCGTATTTTTTCGGTATCCGCAGAGTTTTCAACCAAATCAACAGACCCTACTAATAATACTAATATATATTGTTATGTTTTCTTTTATTACACGACAAAGATATGCATTTTTGATTTGCGGTGTGTTGAAAAAAATATAATATGCTAATAAAAGCATATTATTCCAATAGATGTAAATATATAAACGTACTTGAATTTTAAATATCATTTTGAAAGGAGTATCCGGTTTTCTCCGGAAAATACCACTATGAAATTTTTGTGTTCAAAGCAGACTATTTACGACGCAGTTGTAAATGTGTCAAAGGCGGTAGCGGACAGATCCACTATGCCTTCTCTTGAGGGAATAAAGTTCAGACTGGAAGATTCTCTTCTGGAGCTTACCGGATATAATCTTGAAATGGGTATAAGAACCTGCATCGCAGTTACAAGTCAGGACAAAGGCTCTTTTATAATCAACGCAAGACTTTTTGCTGAAATGATAAAGAAAATGCCTGAGGCTGATATCCTTATTGAAATATCCGAAAGCTATCAGGTAACTCTTTCGGGAGGAGTTACCACATATAACCTCTTTGCCGTAAGCGCAGAAGATTATCCTGATCTCCCTGAAAAGGACAGCGAAACTGTTATCCCTTTCACACAGCCTGTTTTAAAAGAAATGATAAATCAGACAAAGTTCGCTGTTTCAACTATGGATACAAAGCCTATACTTAAGGGTGAGCTTTTCGATATAGAAAACGGCACTCTTACCCTTGCCGCAATAGACGGTTACAGACTTGCTGTAAGATATGAGCCAGTAAAGTATGCAGAGGCTATAAAGTTCGTTGTCCCTGCAAAGACTCTTGTTGATGTTACAGCACTTTTGAGCGATAATGACGAGGACGTTGTAAATATCTATCCTTCCAAAAAGCATATTATTTTTGAGATCGGCGGATATATGGTATATTCAAGACTGCTGGAGGGTGAGTTCCACCCTTATAAGTCAGCTATCCCTGCATCATCTTCCACAGAAGTTATCGCAGACAGAAAAGAGCTTATTTCCACCCTTGAAAGAGCAATGCTGCTTATAAGCGACAGAACGCCTTCACCTGTAAGATGCTATTTTGAAAACAACCTTATCAAGATAAACTGTTCGACTGCTCTCGGAAAGATATCCGATGAGATACACGCAGATATCTCAGGCCCTGTTATAGAGATTGGATTCAAGTGCAGATATCTTCTCGATCCGCTTAAAGTTATAACCGACGATAAGGTAAAGCTTCAGATGGGCGGAAGTCTGCTGCCTATGAAGATAGTTCCATGCGAGGGCAATCAGTATACATACCTCGTACTGCCTGTAAGACTGCCTAAGGAGTAAAATTTGAATATGGATTATAAACAGATAGAAGTAAAGATAAAATCAGATTTCATCAAGCTTGATTCGCTGCTCAAATATGCAGGCGTGGTAGAAACGGGCGGCATAGGAAAAGAAATTATCCTTGAAGAAAGGATAAAGGTGAACGGTGAGGTCTGCACTATGAGAGGAAAAAAGATCCGTCCCGGTGATAAGGTGCAGATAGATGAGATCAAGAGCGAGATCGTTGTAAAGCAGGACTGATCTTATGTTTGTGACAAGGCTTTCCGTAAACGGGTTCAAGAACCTTAAAAATATAGATATCGTGCCTGATGAAAGGCTCAATATCCTTTGCGGAAAAAATGCTCAGGGAAAAACAAATCTTATCGAGGCTATATGGCTTTGCAGCGGAGCAAGATCATTCAGATCCACAAAGGACAGAAGAATGATCGGCGACGACGAGCAGACTATGAATATAGAGCTTAGCTTTAAGAACAGCTTTCGTGAGCAGGATATAAAGCTTGCTATGGCAAGACCAAATCTTAAAGAAAAAAACGCTTTTTTAAACGGCGTAAAGCTTAGATCGCCCTCAAAGCTTTTCGGCAGCCTTAACTGCGTCATATTCACTCCTGAGGATCTTGAGATATCAAAGGGTTCGCCTGAGATAAGAAGACAGTTTATGGATCTTTCAGTATCTCAGATAAAAAATTCCTACTCTCAGGTAGTGATGAAATATGAAAATATCATTGAGCAGCGTAATGTACTGCTGAAAAATATAAATATGGGCAGTTCTGATGTGAGCGAGCTTGATGTGTGGGATCATCAGCTTGCACAGATGGGTGCTTATATCACTCTGCTGAGATATAATTACTCCAAAAAGCTTGGTGCAGTATGTCAAAGGCTTTATGATGAGATATCTGACGGCAGGGAAAAACTTGAAACTGAGTATTATTCCACAGTTTTCACAAGGCTGGAGGGCAGAACGGATTATTCAAAGGATCTTGCCGAGGAGTATATGGCTTGCCTGAAAAATAATCTGAAAGAAGATCTCAGAGCAGGCTTTACACTCAAAGGTGTGCATAGGGACGATCTTGTGTGCAGGATAAACGGCAGGCTTGTGAGAGAGGACGCTTCTCAGGGGCAGCACCGCTCGGTAGCGCTTGTGCTGAAACTTGCGCAGGCTTATATACTTCAGGAAGAGATAGATGATTTTCCCTGTATACTTCTTGATGACGTCCTGTCGGAGCTTGACCTTTCAAGACAAAAATTCGTTATATCTAAAATACACGGTATGCAGGTATTCATCACCTGCTGTGATAAAAATATCCCGTTCGATGAAAATTCTCACGGAAAGATATTCGGGATAGAGAACGGACGGATAACGGCAAACAATATCTGATGAAACGGAGCAGATGCAAAAATGTATCTTCATTTAGGAGCGGATCATATCGTTAATACCCGAAACATAGTGGGGATATTCGATATAGAAAATACTTCCGTTTCAAAAAGCACTAAAGAGTTTCTGAACAATGCTGAAAAACATAGGCGTGTAGTCTACTGCACATATGAGCTGCCGAAAAGCTTTGTGGTGTGCATAGATGAAGAGCTGACAGAAACGGTCTATATTTCTCAGATGTCCTGCGCTACGCTGCTGAAAAGATTTTCAAGGCAGAAAAGCGGCAGGAAAATCCAGAAAACCATTATATAAATTTATTAAGTCTATTATCGAAAATCAGCTAAATGCGAAACCGTCCGTCCGAGGACAAGAGGGGGTTATTTTTTGGAAAGCAATAAGGAAATCGAAATTGAAAATACCGAAGCTATATCGGCTATCGACAAAAGCAATAATTATGACGAAAATCAGATCGAGGTACTGGAAGGTCTTGAACCGGTAAGAGTAAGACCAGGTATGTATATCGGTTCGACAGGTCCAAAGGGACTTCATCACCTTGTTTATGAGATAGTGGATAACGCTATCGACGAGGCGCTTGCAGGATACTGTACTGAAATAATCGTTGATATCCTGCCTGATGATGTTATAAGAGTTGTGGATAACGGACGTGGTATCCCGACGGGTATTCACCCGAAAGAGGGAATCTCTGCGGCTACGGTAGTTTATACTGTCCTCCATGCAGGCGGAAAATTCGGCGGTGGCGGAGGATACAAGGTAGCAGGCGGTCTGCACGGAGTTGGTGCATCAGTTGTAAACGCACTTTCCGAATATCTTGAACTTACCGTTTATGACGGAACACATATCCACTTCCAGAGATTTGACAGAGGTCAGTATAAAGAGCAGATGAAGATAATCGGCGATACTGACAAAACAGGTACAGAAGTAAAATTCAAGCCTGACCCGCAGATCTTTCAGGAATCTACTGTGTTTGACTATGAAACTCTGCTGAAAAGACTCAGAGAGCAGGCTTTCCTCAACGCAGGCATAAAGATAATCTTCTCTGACCTCAGAGATGCTGAGAACCCTGTTTCAGAAGTTCTGCACTATGAGGGCGGTATAAGACAGTTCGTTGAACATATCCACAAGACAAGGGGAGTAGATCCGCTTTCACCGGAGGTAATTTATATCAACGGTGTTGAGGGCGATATGTTCGCTGAAATAGCTATGCAGTATAATGATACCTATAATGAGATAATACTGTCATTTGCTAATAATATCCATACACCTGACGGCGGTTCTCACGAAATGGGATTCAAGTCTGCCCTTACAAAGATACTTAACGATTACGGCAAGGCTCATAATCTTATCAAGGATAATGACGACGCTCTTATGGGCGAGGATGTAAGAGAGGGACTTACCGCCATAGTTTCTGTAAAGCTCACAAACTGTGAGTTTGAAGGTCAGACAAAGGGACGTCTTGGAAACCCTGAGGTAAGACCTTTCGTTGACAAGATGCTAAAGGAAAAGCTGAGAAACTATCTGGAGGAAAATCCTTCGGTAGCAAAGGCTATATTTGATAAATCCATTCAGGCTCAGAAAGCAAGAGAGGCTGCAAAGAGAGCGAGAGAACTTACAAGAAGAAAGTCTGTTCTTGAATCCGCATCTCTGCCGGGCAAGCTTGCCGACTGTTCCGAAAGGGACGCAGAAATGACCGAGATATATATCGTCGAGGGAGATTCTGCGGGCGGTTCTGCTAAGGAAGGCAGAAACAGAAAGTATCAGGCTATCCTCCCGCTGTGGGGAAAAATGCTCAACGTTGAAAAGGCAAGGATCGATAAGGTGTACGGCAATGAAAAGCTTATGCCTGTGGTAACTGCGCTGGGTACTTCAATAGGCGAATCATTCGATATATCAAAGCTCCGCTACGGCAAGGTTATCATTATGGCGGATGCCGATGTAGACGGATCTCATATCAGAACCCTTCTGCTGACCTTCTTTTTCAGATTTATGCGTCCGCTCATAGAAGAGGGACACGTTTTCATTGCTCAGCCGCCGCTTTTCAAGGTCGAGAGAGCAAAGAAAGTAAGATACGCTTTTTCCGATGAGGAAAGAGATAAGTATATAGGCGAGCTGTCCGAAAACGGAAAGCTCAAAGTCGCTGTTCAGCGATACAAAGGTCTTGGTGAGATGGACCCTGAACAGCTTTGGGAAACTACCATGGACCCTGAGAGAAGGACCATGATAAAGGTAACTATGGAGGACGCTATAAAGGCGGACGAGATATTTACCATACTTATGGGTGACAAGGTCGCTCCGAGAAAAGAATTTATCGAGAAGAATGCAGAGTATGTAAAGGATCTTGATGTATAAGTCTTATTCAGACATAAGAAAGGAAACTTATTTTGGATAATTTAGAAAACAAGGATAAAGATACTGAAAATACGTCAGAAGAAAAAATAGAAATTGAAGAAAAGGCAGAAATAGCTGAGGAACAGACTGAGGAAGTATCTGAAGATATTGCCGATGATGAGGCTGAGATATCTGAAACAGATGAAGAAGAGTCTGAGCCGATAACATCTTTTGAGTATGATGTAAAAAACGAGGAAGAGGAAAAGGCTTTTCTTACATTCCAGAAAAAGTATGTCTATAAGCACAACTGGAAAGTTACCGCAGCTTTTGCGGCGGTGGCTCTGCTGTTTCTTGTTTCAATAATAAGAGATCCCTCCGGATACCTTAACTGGGTGCTTATGTTCATTTGTCTTTTTATGATATTTGCAACATGGTTCAATACGGTGAGGATAAGAAAGTATCTTGTTTCGGCACTGAAATCCCTTGAGGACGACAGATACCGCTTTACGCTGTATGACGATAAGTTCATTATAGAAACCATATTCACGAAAGAGGAAACTGAGGAAGAAGATTTCGTCCCCGTAAAGCCTAAGGTAGTGAATTTCAAGGATATTTCCCTTAACGTTATCGAAACAGGCGAAATGTTTATCATAATTCTTAAAAAAGAAACGATTTACGTTCTCTCTAAAAGAGTGATCGGTCAGAAGGATCAGGATATCCTGCGTGAAAGATTTTCTGAGCTGCTTGGCGAGGATTACGAAAAAAGAGAAGATCAATAGGTTAGGAGTGGGTTAAGTGGACGAATATAATCTTATAAATCAGGACGTCGAAAGCATAATGCGTGAGTCCTTTTTACAGTATTCAATGGCGGTCATCGTTTCGAGAGCGCTGCCTGATGTAAGAGATGGCTTGAAGCCTGTTCACAGAAGAATACTATATACAATGCATGAAAACGGTCTGACGCCGGATCAGCCTTACCGTAAGTGTGCGGATACGGTCGGTTCTGTACTTGGTCGTTATCATCCACACGGCGACGCTTCGGTTTACGATGCTCTGGTAAGACTTGCGCAGAGCTTTTCACTGAGATATCCGCTGGTAGACGGTCACGGAAACTTCGGTTCTGTTGACGGCGACCCGCCTGCTGCTTACCGTTATACGGAAGCTAAAATGGCTAAGATGTCACTTAATATGCTGACGGATATAAAGAAAGATACAGTAGATTTCCAGTCGAACTACGATGACAGACTGCAGGAGCCTGTTGTGCTGCCGTCAAGATTTCCGAATATCCTCTGTAACGGTGCTGTCGGTATTGCAGTAGGTATGGCAACGAATATCCCTCCTCATAACCTCCATGAGGTAATAGAGGGAATGAAGATAGTCATGAAGAACCCTGACTGCACCCTTGACGAGCTTATGGGAGCTATAAAAGGACCTGACTTTCCGACAGGCGGAATAATTATGGGCAGGGCAGGAATAAGGGCTGCTTACGGCACAGGTAAGGGCAAGATAATCCTGCGTTCAAAGACCTCTATCGAAGAGATAAAGGGCAGAAACTGTATCGTTGTTACAGAGATACCTTATATGGTAAACAAGTCAAGACTTGTTGTATCTATCGCTGATCTTGTAAAGGATAAGAGAATAGACGGCATACACGATCTCCGTGATGAAACAGGCAGAGATGGTATGAGAATAGTTATCGAGCTGAAAAAGGACGCAAATCCGCAGGTCGTACTGAACAAACTTTTCACATACACTCAGCTGCAGGATTCTGTGGGAGTAAACTTCCTTGCACTTGTAAACGGTGTGCCGAAGGTACTTACTCTTAAGCAGATACTTGAAGAATATATAAACTTCCAGGTCGAGGTAATCAGAAGAAGAACAAACTTTGATCTGAAAAAGGCCAAGGAAAGAGAGCATATCTTACAGGGTCTTGTTATCGCTCTGGATAATATCGACGAAGTTATCGAGATAATGAAAACTTCAAAGAACGTTCCAGAGGCTAAGGAAAGACTGGGCAAGAGATTCGGTCTTACTGATATACAGTCTGAGCATATCGCAAATATGACTCTCGGCCGTCTGACCGGTATGGAAAGACAGAAGATAATCGACGAACTGGCTGAGATCGAGATAAGAGTAGCTGACCTTGAAGATATACTTGCAAATCATCAGAGAGTGCTTGATATCATTATCGAGGAAGTTGAGGCTATTCAGGAAAAATTCGGCGACGAGAGAAGAACTCAGATCGAAAATGTCAGCGGTGAAGTTGATATCGAGGATCTTATCCCTGTTGAGGAGAGCGTTGTAACATATACAAATGTTGGTTATATAAAGAGAATGCCTATCTCTGTATACAAGGCTCAGAACAGAGGCGGTAAGGGCGTAACGGGTATGAAACAGCGTGAGAACGACTGTATCACAGAAATGTCCGTATGCTCATCACATGACAATATCCTGTTCATTACCACAAAGGGACTTGCATATAAGCTTAAATGTTATGAGCTGCCTGAGGGTTCAAAAGCTTCAAGAGGTACTCATATCAATAATATCCTTATGCTGGGCGAAAACGAAATGATCGCAGCCATGATAAAGGTCGAGGACTTTGAGGCTGACAATTATATCGTTATGGTAACAAAGAACGGCAAGATAAAGAGAACTCCGCTGCGTTCATATAAGAACGTGAGAAAGCATGGTCTTATCGCTATCGGTCTTGACGAGGGCGACGAGATAGCAGGAGTAAGAATGACAAGCGGCAGCGATGAAGTTATCATAGCAACGCATAACGGCAGCGCTATCCGCATCAAGGAAGAAACTATCAGAGAGATGTCCAGAACTGCTCACGGCGTAAAGGCTATAAAGCTCCGTGAGGGTGACTATGTAGTTTCAATGGCAAGAGTAAGACAGGGCGCAAGTGTGCTTACTGTTTCTGAGAACGGTCTTGGAAGAAGAGTTGAACTTGACTCTTACAGGATACAGAACAGAGGCGGCTACGGTCTGATGAACTACAAGGCAGGAAATGTCTGCGGCATAAAGGTAGTAGATGATGATGACGATATCATTATGATATCCTCAGACGGAATCGTAATAAGGATCCGTGCCTGCGATATCAGCGTTATGGGCAGATACTCCAGAGGCGTAAGGCTTATGAGAGTAGGCGAGAACGAAAAGGTCGTTACTTTCACAAGAACAGAGCATGACAGCACAGCAGAGATCGCAGAGGTCGAGAAAGCTTCTGAGGAAGAGATAGCTGCTGCAAAGGCTGAAGAAAGTGCGGAAGTTATTGAGGAAGAGCCTGTAATTGATGACGATACAGACACAGAAGAATAAAGCCGAATAGCTTAATAATACAAATATGCAGTACCGAAAAAAGGTGCTGCATATTTTTTATCTATGTATCTATTTATCTGCATAAAAAAGGTCGGACAATTTTCTTTGCCCGACCTGTGTGATTTGTTTTATTTTGATTTCTTTTCTTTCTTATCTTTTTTCTCTTTCTTTTTCTTCTTTTTGTTTTCCTTTATTATCTTGAGCGGATCACCGAAACGTTCCTTGTTTTCTTCCTCTGTTAAGATAGGCTGTTCGCTGCTGCTGATGATATTCGTCATCTGCTGCATAAGAAGATCCTGCTCAAAGAACTCTACCGCAGCTTCACAGGTGTCAGCCATACCGTTTTCAATGTATCCTTTTATCTTGCCTATATTTTTCATATAGTCAGCATCAAGAGTCATAAAGTCTATCTTCTTTTCAAGAGCCTTGAGATAATCGTCACGCTGTCTTTCAAGCTGGCTGATACGACCGTCAAGTATCTCGATCTGTTCCTTTATGCCCTCATTGACCTCTTTCTGATGCTCCTCCGCAGCCGTCAGCTTATACTTGTTAAGCGCAATAACGAATGCTGTGCCGAGAACGAATACAGCCGCTCCCGCAACGATAGGAACAAGTATTATCTTAGAAAAAAGCACAAAGAAAACAATGAACACCGCCGCCGCAATAAGTGCGCAGATACCGATAGACTTCAAAGTCTTTGACTTAACGTTAAATTCAGCGGTGAGCTGAGATATGTCCTTTATGTATGTTTTAAGATAATCTTTATTTTCGTAGCTTACCTTAACAGCGTCCTCAAATTCAAAGTATCTGTTAATATAAGCTTCCGCCTGTTCAATTCTTTCAAGCTCGCTCATTTTAATTCCCTCTTACAATTACATAGGCTGAAAGCATTCTGAAAAAGTCAAAGCATTCAGCTTAAAATAATAATACCATATGTGATATAGTATATCATAATAAATGGTATTTGTCAACTGTTATTGTTAACAAAATATTATTTGTATTTTTCACTTTTATAAATAAGCGTAAATTTGTCGCAAAAAAATTTTTAACAGGGTAACGAAATTGTAATACTTGAATAATAATGTCAATTCAGTAAAAAAATAAACAAAACACCCTTTCCGCCTAAGCAGAAAGGGTGTGAAAAACGTAATATTATATGTTTTATTCGTATCTGAGAGCGTCGATAGGGTTGAGGTTCGCAGCCTTTATAGATGGTATAAGACCGAAAACTATTCCTACTACCATTGAGAACACTACCGATACCACAATAGCCATAGAAGATATTGCCACAGGTACATCTGCGATGTTTGCGATTATCTTTGAAAGACCTATGCCTGAGAAAACTCCGATAAGTCCGCCGATGCTTGTAAGAACGGCAGCCTCAGTCAAAAACTGTGCGAGTATTCTTCTCTTTCTTGCGCCCAAAGCCTTTTTAAGACCGATCTCTCTTGTTCTCTCCGTAACGGAAACGAGCATGATGTTCATTACGCCTATTCCTCCTACCAGCAGAGAAATGCTTGCTATCCAGATAAGCATACTGTTGGTTGAAGATGAAAGATCCTGAAGTGCCTTAGCCTGTTCAAGAAGGCTCTCACTCTTGTATTCCATAGAGTTTGTGGTATTTTCTCCGGCAGATTTTACTGAAACAACATTTTCGTTAAGTATGTCAGCCGTTTTCTTTCCTGCGTTTGTCATGCTGTCTGTGTCAACAGCCTTTGCAATGCAGTTCTGCGGCTCATCATATCTGAAAAGCATTCCCCAGTCGTCTGTCGGTATGAAAATAAGTCCGCTCGATGTCTGATTGTATGTGTAATAATCATTGACCGAGTTTATTACAGGCTCAAAGCCTATGCGCTTTGTTGCAACGCCTATGATAGTGAACGGCTCGCCGTTTATGTCTATCTGTTTTCCTATGGCGCTTTCGCCCTCGAAAAGTCCTCTCTGAAGAGTTGAGTCGATTATAGCCACCTTGGAATAATTCTTATACTGATCCTTTGTGAAAGCTATTCCTTCAGCGATATCATATCCCAGCGTGGAGAAATAGTCCTCATCAATGCCGTATATAATAGCTGAGTCTATCTTCTTGTTGAGGTAGAAAAGGCTGTCGAGATTGCTTCTTGTTCTGTAAAGTGTGCAGCTTTCGACCTCTTTAAGATCCTCTATGCGCTTTTTCATATCGTCTGTTATGACCTTTATGTTTGACGGCACAGAATTCCATGTGAAGTCTACATCATTGTCGCCGTCTGAAAGAGATATCTTTACCGTGTTGTTTCCCGAACCGATAAGGTTGTTCTTTATCTGCTCGTTTGTTCCCTCAATGGTGGAAACTATGGCGATGATAGCCGCAATACCTATGATTATGCCCAGCATAGTAAGAAACGAACGTATCTTATGGGAAAGTATGCCTTGCAGGGAAAGTCTTATATTTTCAAACATTATATTTCCCCTCCTTAATAACTGTCAGGGTAAAGAACTTCAGTGGAATCCTTTGTCTTTACTCCCTCTTTGACATCTGTTCCGTATGGGAAGCATATTCTGTCGGACATTTTAAGACCGCCCTTTATCTCAATGTTCGTTCCATACATTATCTGACCTGCTTTTACATACTGCTTTACAAGTCTGTTGTTATCGTCTGCTTTCATAATGTAGTAGTTTCCGCCCTCCTGCCTTACATAGTGGATAGGCAGGTAAACAGAGTTGCTTGTGTCCTTTCCGCTGCTTGTGAATGAAACTGATACCCAGTCGCCTACATTGAAATCAGCCGAATCATCAAGCTTTGCGTGAACATAATATGTTGAGTTGTTCGGGTTATCTCCCCAGTTTTCAGCATTGTATGAGGAAGGTTCGGTTTCAACGCTTGTCACCTCAGCGGAAGTTGAACTTCCCGTTTCCCATGACATAACGTTAAGGTAACTTCCCACCGCAGCCTTTGGAAGATTAAGTTCTGAAACTGAGCATCTTACCTCAACTCCGCCGTCGCCCTCGATAATGGCGAAAGCGTCGCTGTCGCCCGAATCACCGCTGTATATATCTTCGTCGGTATAGTCCTCATCGGTGTGATCGTCAGATGTGCCGTCACCTGTGTCCTGCGTCTGATCAGGGTCGCTTATCTTCTTTACAACGCCGTCGATATTTGCAACTACCTTGCCGTCAGATTTCTGTTTCTTAGAGTTGTTGTATTCAAGATTTGCATTTTTCAGCTCTATCTGCATATCCTTTATTTCATTCTGCTTTTCTGTTATCATCTGCTGTAGCTCAGCTTTTGAATAAACATAGTCCAGACTTCCGCTGTTATCGTCAGAAGTATCTGTGTTGTCGATATCGTCCGCAGTATAGTCATAGCCGTCATCAGAAGAATTTATATCGGAATCATCACCGCTTATATCTGTATCGTCTGATATATCATCACTGCTGTCCGTATCGTCAGCCTGCTGTGTGCCTGCCGGAAGAGCAAATGAAAATGTTCCATAGAATTTTGCAGTTGTGTCAAGAGTTATAAGACCTGTCTTTTCATCAATAGTGATGCCGTCTGAAACGCTCCAGTTCTGTGCCTCTTTCACATTTATCGCTGTGCCGTCTATGCACCATTTGTAAAGGAAATTTGAGTCCTTGTCATAAATGCAAAGCTCTGCATATTTTTTTGTAGAAGCCATTCTCTGCATAAATGCAAGTGCTACCTTCGCCTCTGTGCTGCAGTTTATTATGTAAGGATCGGTCTTTTCACCCGTTCCGCTTGCCTGTACAAAAGCAGGCTTTACAACGTCAACAGTTTCCACAGGTTCGGGAGTCGGCTCAGGCTCAGGATCTGGTACGTCAGGTACGACCGGTTCATCTGGTTCATCGGGAATGTCCGGAGTATCCGGTTCATCAGGCTCTTGCGGAGCATTTTCCGAAGGCTGGAGTTTCTTGTACTTTTCTATCTCCTTGTTAGCCATTTTTATGTTCTGCTCTATTACCTTGACCTGATTTTCTTTCTGCGCAAGCTCCAGTTCAACTACCGTCATATCATATTCAAGTATGGTGTCGCCCTTTTTGACTGTGTCGCCCTGCTTTACGCATACCTTTTTAATAAGCTTCTGAGAATCAACATATATCTTCTGTGAGTTTGCGGATATTATCTCGCCCGACATATCGTCGCTTGAATAGTCGTACATATCAGCGCTTTCCGCCATCATATTAACAGGAACAACGTCAACTACCTTTTTATCGTCCTGTGATTTTTCATATTTCTTATATCCGAAAAATCCTCCCGTACCGAGTATTGCAAAGCAGAGAAGAAAAATTATGAGTTTTTTCATTTTGTTTTACCTCCCTCTTCCCCTTTGTCAGCAAAACTGATGTTCGGTGTGTTCTTGTTTTTTCTGTAACTTTCCATAAGTTCTTCAACGCTCTGAGCTTTTCTTATTTCGGAAATTTCAATATCATTTGAGTTGTTTGCATTGTCCGAAACTTCATCCGTATCATTTTCATTAAAGTTCGGATTTCTGCTGTCAAATGCTCCCTTGTGAAGTTCGCCGTCACGGATATACATTACCCTCTTTGCACAGTTCGCTATCTCAGGCTCGTGTGTTATCATAACGATAGTAACACCGTCATCATTAAGCTCCTTGAAAAGCTCCATTACCTGATCGCCCGACTTTGTATCCAATGCACCCGTAGGCTCGTCGGCAAGCAGCAGCTTAGGCTTGTTTACTATCGCCCTCGCAATAGCCACTCTCTGTTTCTGTCCGCCCGAAAGCTGCGTAGGCTTGAACATCATTCTGTCCTCAAGACCTACCTTTTTAAGCGCCTGCTTTGCAAGCTCATGCCTTTGCTTTTTCGGAACGCCCGCATAAAGCAGAGGAAGCTCTACATTTTCAAGTGCAGACTGTCTTGGAAGCAGGTTGAAGTTCTGGAATACGAAACCTATCTTCTTGTTTCTTATTGAGGAAAGCTGCTTGTCTGAACAGCTCATTATATCTGCTCCGTCGAAAAAGAACGTGCCTTTCGTCTGCTTGTCAAGGCAGCCTATTATGTTCATAAGGGTAGATTTACCCGAACCCGACGGACCCATTATAGCGACATATTCGCCGTCATCTACCGAAATGGATATATCTTTAAGAACAGGCACAGCCTCTTTTCCCTGAAGATAATCCTTGTAGATATTTTTCAGTTCAAATACCATATCGTTCTCCTGTTCTGTTATGCCTCTGCGGCATCGTCAGCATTTGTATTATCTGTTGTGTCTGTGTTATCTGCGTCAGCGTTGTTTTCATCGGCATAGAAGTTGTTGAAAAATTCTTCAAGCTCTTCATCTGTCATTGAATTCATCTCTTCTTCTGTTATGCCGTACATCTCTTCAAAAGAGCCGCTGTCTGTGTAATCAACGAAATCCTCGTTGCCTGTATCTGTATCATCATATGTTCCATCATCATACATATCCACATCATCGCCGTCTGTAAGATCATTGTCGGGAACAGATATATCAGACTGGTTTGTGGTAGTTTCAAGACCTTCCTTTATGTAGTCGGCAGGGTATGCGATATAGTCGTCAGTTTCAAGACCTGAAAGTATCTGACAGTCGCCGTAGTCCTCGTCAGTTTCACCGATCTCAACATATCTCTTTTCGATCTTGTCCTTCTTTGCGTTCTTTGCCCATACATATCTCTTGTCGCCGTCCTTGCAGATAAAATCTGTGTACAGCCATATACCTGTCTTTGTGACCTCTGTACTCTGACCGTTATCCATCTCGATTATGATATGCTGACCGAGCATAAAGCCGTCAAGGGAGTCGGGAGTAACATAGAAAGCATACTTTGAAGAAGTAGTTTCCTCGTCAGACTCTCCGTAGTAGTACATATTGTTTGTATCCTTCTGAGGATTCGTGTCTATCTCTGAGATAGTACCTGTCCACTGAGTATCGTCAACACGGCTCTTGAGAATAACGCTTGCACCCTCGTAGATGTCCGAACCGTTCTGCTCGTTGAATGTACCCTTTACTCTGTAATCTCCCTCAGCTGTGATCTGCATTATAACATCTGAGCTTTCTGAATAGTCGCCGCTGTTGGAGGAAGATGTGCTGTCTTTAAGATTTTTGATTATGCCGTCGATAGGCGCAGTAACATAAGCGCTCTTTATAGACGCTTCAAGCTTCTGTATCTCAACGTTCTTTGCCTTTATGTCATATTCGCTTCTTGCGTTGTCGCTCTGAAGTGAAAGGATCTGTGTGTTGTATGAAACAACAGCGTCAGCGTCTGCATTCTGTTTTTCTTTTTCGAGGGATGCTATCTCTGTCTTGTTTGTGTCGATAGTGTTCTGGAGCTTTTCCACTTCAAGCTTTGCTGTATCTATCTCAAGCTGAATGGATTCCACATCATAAGTGAGGAGCTTGTCGCCCTTTTTAACGCTGTCGCCCTCGCTTACAAGTATCTCGTCGATAGTCTTTGAAGTATCATACTTTACATCAACGGACTTCTGCGCAACGATAACTCCCGCAAATGAATTTGCAAGAAGATCTGAGCCTGTGACTGTGTTCACTGTGGATACTTTCTGAACATAGACCTTTTCACCGCTTGACGATGAGTTTTTGGAAAATTCCTTGTAGATGAAATATCCCCCTGTACATAAAGCACAGATGATTATTACGGTAACTATTACCGTAATCACACGTTTTTTTGCTGCCATAACCATTTCCTCCGTTATTCAGTTTATATATTTATATTATATAAGCAACACTACACAGAATTTGCTTATACAAAAAAAGTCCGCAAATATATTGCAGACATATTTTACCTGTTGAATTGTATATTTTACCACCATAAAGCTTATACAGCCTTACACAGCATAATAAGCGACAGTATTTACCCCTGCCGCAAAAAAGCTTTATAGCCTTATAGCATTAAATATAGTATATGTCTGTTGTCTTTGATTTTTTTGTCTGTCTTTTGTCTTTTTATTTTTGATTTTAAATTTTATATCTTTTTATTATGGAATAATTATAGTACAATTATTTGTATATGTCAACGCAAAAGAAATTATATTAAGATTTTTTTCAGTTTTTTGTATGTTAAAACATAAAATTTGTATAATTTTGAACAATTTGTATAAAAAAGCCGTATGCAAATCAAAAGACGTACATACGGCATTTTTAGCTTATATTAAGTATATTTCGGTCATTTCAGATCATTCCCAGACCTTATCTCCCATTGCGGAAATGAAAGCTGTAAGTTCCTCAGCCATTTCGTACTGCTCAGGCAGACGTGGGTGACCTGGGGTAGCCTTTCCTGACCTTGTGAACTTGCAGTGAGATATCTTCTCATCATTAAGCTCGTTCTTTATCTCCTCTATTACATCGTCCCATACAGGATCGTGATTGAGTACAGTCAAAAGAAGTATAAAATATGCGTTCGGATATTTTGACTTCAGATCAAGGATTATATCCTTGTATCTGTTCTTCCACTTTGTTCTGTATTCAGGATCTGTGATATCATTGTCAGGGTGTCCCTCTCTGTGAGGATCGTTCTGACCGACAGCGAAAAGAACAACGTTCGGAACATAAGAAGAGAAATCCCACTTTGTTATGCCCTTTTTGCCCTCAGGAAAATAGCAGAGCTTGTCATAAGCCGACTCCATACCGATAAATTCGGGAGCATGATAATATCCCGTACCGTCGAATATAGCTATTCCGCCCTGTGCGCTGTCATGTATCTGCGCACCGAGATTTCTCGATGTGATGAAAGAATAGCTGTGCCATGCGTTGTCATATACTCCCTCATGTCCCTCAGGATCGCAGCTTGCAGTATATTCAACAGCCTCAACAACTTCACCTGCCGAAACGGAATCTCCGTAACACTCTATCTTTCTTGACGGCAGAGGTGAATGTTCAAGCGCTTCACCCTCAGCGTCTATCTCAAAGCCTAAAAATTCAAAATAATGGGTAGCACCCTGTCTTTTATAGAAGATTATCTCATGCTCGCCCTCGTCAAGTCCCTCAGCCAGCGGAACAACGATATCCTTGTCGTTTTCACTTATCTCCGCCTTGCATTCCTTTCCGTCGATAAGAAATCCCACCAGCATATCATTATAATATCTGTGGTTGTGAACAACTGCGCTTACGCTCGTTCCTGTAAACTTCATTCTTGCATTTGTTCCTGCCCAGTAAAACTCAGGTCTTTTCGGGTCTGCAAAATCTATTCTTCCCATGTAAAGTATAAAATTGCTGTCCGCAGGGATAAGCTTTTTCTTTGCCATGATCTTTCCTCCAATAACTTTAAAATGTATCAATGAAAAATATAAACATCATCACCATATTTTTCAGATAAATTCATTATATATTATAAAATTCTTTTATCCATATGTCAAGAGCAAAATCACGGTTAATTGCAACTTTTTTTATTCAATATCTCTGAATTATTCCTTATTAAGTTAAAAAATGCTTTACAAAATGTATTTGGTGTGCTATAATATTTTTGTATATTGCAGATAATATCATAATGTGATGAAAGGATGTCTTTGAAATAAGTAATATTTTTGATTCGCATTGTCATTATGACGACGCTGCTTTCGATGAGGACAGGTATGAACTGCTGGACAGACTGCTCATAGGTGAGGATCACCCTGTGGATAAAATGCTCCATGCGGCAACAGATGAAAAGTCCTCCCTTTTCGGTATCGAAACAGCAAAGAAATATGAGAACTTTTATACCTCGATAGGCTTTCACCCTGAGTGTATGGACTCTATCCCCGATAACTTTACAGATGTTCTGGAAGAGCTTTATCATAAAGCCAGCAGCATACATAAGCTTTGCGCTGTGGGCGAGATAGGTCTTGATTATCATTATGAGGGATACGATAAGCAAAAACAGATAGCTGTATTTACAAAGCAGATAGAATTTGCGGTGAAAAGATCTCTCCCTGTTATGATCCATTGCAGGGACGCTACGGAGGATTGTATGGAGATACTCCGTAAATACCGCCCTGAGGGAGTGGTGCATTGCTTTTCCGGTTCGGCTGAAACAGCAAGGGAAATAGTCGGTCTTGGAATGTATATCGGCTTTACGGGTGCGCTGGCTTTTAAAAATTCAAAGAAAGCTAAAAGAGCCTGCGACGCTGTTCCGACAGAAAGACTGCTGCTTGAAACAGATTGTCCTTATATGGCTCCGCCGCCGTTCAGAGGACAAAGATGCGACAGCTCTATGATAGAAAAAACGGCTGAAACTATGGCTGAGATAAAGAACAAAACGGTGCAGGAAATTATAAATATAACAAACCACAACGCCTGCACTCTCTTTGGAATAAACACAAAGTAAGAAAGGATCTTGACAAAAATGGCAGAAATAATGTATATTGTTATCCCATGCTACAATGAGGAGGAAATGCTCCCTATAACAGCAAAGGAGATAATGAAGAAAATGGACGCACTTACCGCTGCGGGAAAGATAAGCCCGAAAAGTAAGGTAATGTTCGTTGACGACGGCTCAAAGGATAAGACATGGCAGATAATCAGCCAGCTCAATTCAATGAGCGATATGTTCACAGGAGTAAAGCTGTCAAGAAATAAGGGCCATCAGAATGCGCTCCTTGCAGGACTTATGACTGCAAAGAACTATGCTGATATAATCGTTTCAATGGACGCTGACCTTCAGGACGATATAAATGCCATAGACGGTTTCCTTGAAAAGAGAGCAGAAGGCTGCGATATTGTTTACGGAGTCCGCTCATCAAGAGAAAAGGATACCGCTTTCAAGAGAAATACAGCTCAGGCTTACTATAAGATACTTGAAAAAATGGGCGTTGAGATCACATATAACCACGCAGATTACAGACTTATGTCAAAGCGTGCAGTAGAGGCTCTCGCTGAATTCAAGGAAGTAAACCTCTTCCTCAGAGGACTTGTTCCAATGGTGGGATATAAGAGCGATATCGTTACATATGTAAGAAATGAAAGAGTTGCAGGCGAGTCAAAGTATCCGCTGAAAAAGATGATATCCTTTGCCGTTGAGGGAATAACCTCTCTGTCGGTAAAGCCTATAAGATTTATCACAACTATCGGTATCATTGTTTTCCTTGTATCTCTTATTATGCTCCTCTATTTCCTCATCACATGGGCAGTGGGCAGCACAGTTAGAGGCTGGGCGTCTACTATCACATCAGTATGGGCAATAGGCGGACTTCAGCTGCTTGCGATCGGAATTATCGGCGAGTATATCGGAAAGATCTATCTTGAAACAAAGGCTCGTCCTAAATTTATAATTGAAAAGAATCTCGAAGAAGAAAATTAATCATAAAGGAGTAGAAAATAATGGCAGAGCAGAATAACCAGAACAACCAGAATAAAATGGATAACACAGCCCTCGTAGAGGCTATCAAGGCAATGAGAGAGAATTTCTGTCCGGAAACACAGAATAAGGTAATAAACATTGCCCTCAGATGCACTTTCCTTATCCCTGCTGTTGTTGAAAAGAATACAGAGCTTGTTGCTGACGCTGACAACCATGTAAAGTTTCAGGATAAGCAGACAGCAAAGTTCATTCTTATCAACCATAAGGAAAGAGGATCATACTTCCCTGTTTTCACAGATGAAACAGAGCTGAAGAAGATCAAGACAGACAGACCTTACAGACCTTTCGCAATGAAGTTCCCTGATATCGCAGGTCTTACAGAGAATACTCCTAACGTAAAGGGATTCGTTATAAATCCTTTCGGTCAGAATCTTCCTTTCACAAAGGAGATGCTCGCTTCTATCAAGCAGACTCTCATCAATGTAAGAAAGCAGAGAGAAGAGGCTGCAAAGGCTGCTAAGGAAGCTGAAAATGCAGAGGGCGCTGAGAACGCTGCTCCTAACATCACTGTTTCTTCAGCTGAGGAGAACAATTAATAAAGTAAAATATGTTTACAGAGAGCCGTGTGAAAATGCGGCTCTTTTTTATGAAATTTTGCAATATGTAAAGATTTGAATATCAAGCGAAATCTATAAAAAAACTGTTGACAAACCTCCCTCATTTGGTGTATTATTATAGTGTAATCGTTTTACGATACTAATTTTATGGAGGTTATATATATGGCTGAATTTTTCAAGGATATCCCTAAGATCAAGTTCGAGGGTACAAACAGCACAAATCCGCTGGCTTTCAAATATTACGATCCTGATGAGGTTGTAATGGGCAAGACAATGAGAGAGCAGCTCAAGTTCGCACTTTCATGGTGGCATACAATGGGCGGCGACGGAACAGATATGTTCGGCTGCGGCACAACAGATAAAACATGGGGCGAGAGCGACCCAGCTGCAAGAGCAAAGGCTAAGGTAGACGCTGCTTTTGAGATCATGGACAAGCTCTCTATCGACTATTTCTGCTATCACGACAGAGATATCTCTCCTGAGTACGGCACACTCGCTGAAACAAATGCTAAGTTCGATGAAGTAATCGACTATATCGAGGAGAAGATGAAGGCTGATCCAACAAAGAAGCTTCTCTGGGGTACAGCTAAGTGCTTCGATCACCCAAGATATATGCACGGCGCAGGCACAGCTCCTTCAGCTGACGTTTTCGCTTATGCAGCAGCTCAGATCAAGAAGGCTGTTGACAGCACAGTAAGACTCGGTGGTCAGGGTTATGTATTCTGGGGCGGAAGAGAAGGCTATGAAACTCTTCTCAACACAAATATGGCTCTTGAGCAGGACAATATGGCAAGACTTATGAAGATGACTGTTGACTATGCACGTTCTATCGGCTATACAGGCGACTTCTATATCGAGCCAAAGCCAAAGGAGCCAACAAAGCATCAGTATGACTTCGATACAGCTACTGTTCTCGGATTCCTGAGAAAGTACGGCCTTGATAAGGATTTCAAGATGAACATCGAGGCTAACCACGCTACACTTGCTCAGCATACTTTCCAGCACGAGCTGAGAGTTGCAAGAGATAACGGCGTATTCGGTTCTATCGACGCAAACCAGGGCGACCCGCTCCTCGGCTGGGATACAGACCAGTTCCCAACAAATGCTTACGATGCAACACTTTGTATGTATGAAGTTCTTAAGGCAGGCGGTTTCACAAACGGCGGTCTTAACTTCGACGCAAAGGCAAGAAGAGGTTCATTCACACATGAAGATATCTTCCTCAGCTATATCGCAGGTATGGATACTTTCGCTCTCGGTCTTAAGGCAGCTGCTAAGCTTATCGAGGACGGCAGAATAGACAAGTTCGTTGATGACAGATATGCATCATGGAACAGCGGTATCGGTGCTGATATCATCGCAGGCAAGGTAGGTATGGCTGACCTTGAAAAGTATGCTCTCGAAAAGGGCGAGGTAACAGATTCACTTACAAGCGGCAGACAGGAATATCTCGAAAGCGTTGTAAATCAGGTAATGTTCAACCTCTAATATTATAATCAGAATGAAAGCAGTCGGAAATATCCGGCTGCTTTTTTAATACTGAGGTTCAAATATTTATGTATAAAACCGCCTTTTGCGGTCATAAGCGGTCGGATCATGCGGCGGCAAGTTCGTATATTTAAACGTACATAAAAAATTAACAAATAAAAATTCACTCTGTAAACGTTTAATCTCTTGCAATATTCTAAGTTTATGATATAATATTGTTTAGTGTTAAATAGAAATAAAATGTTCATATTTTAATGCTAAGATTAATTTTATAAAAGGAGCTGGTTATCATAAGTATTACATATAATGAACAGTCAAAAACCTTTAAGCTCAGAGCAAAGGATACAGACTATATGCTTCAGGTGATCGAGGAAGGCTATCTCGCTCACGTTTATTACGGAAAGAAAGTCTGCGACGAGGATCTTACATACCTCCTCAGACTTGACGAAAGCCCATTCACCCCTGCAACAAATGACAGGGACAGAGCAAGCTTTATGGATTCACTCCCGTTCGAGTATCCATGTTTCGGTCTTGGCGATTACAGAGAGCCTGCTATGATGATAATGGATATCAACGGTATGTCTACCTGCGATCTGAGATATGTTTCACATAAGATATATAAGGGCAAGCCTGCCCTTGAGGGACTTCCTGCTACTTTCGCAACAGAAAAGAGCGGGGCTGAAACTCTTGAGATAACAATGAGAGATAAGTATGCCTGCATTGAGGCTACTCTCATCTACACCGCTTTTGACGATCTGGACGTTATCACACGTTCGGTAAACTTCAAAAACTACGGCGAAAACCCTGTAAAGCTTACAAGAGCGCTTTCTGCCTGCGTTGATTTCGATACCCACGAGTTCGATATGATAACACTCAACGGCTCATGGGCAAGAGAAAGAGCTGTTGAAAGATGCAGACTCCACCACGCTAAGCAGCTGGTAGATTCATGCAAGGGTGAGTCATCACATCAGAACAATCCTTTCGTTGCACTCTGCGAGCATAAGGCTGATGAGGACAGCGGAGAGGTTTTCGCTTTCAACCTTGTTTATTCAGGCAACTTCTTTGCACAGGCTGAGGTAACACAGCATAAGAAAACTCGTTTCCTTATGGGTATAAATCCTCTTGACTTTGAATGGCTGCTTGAAAGCGGCGAAGTTTTCACCGCTCCTGAGGTAGTTATGGTACACTCTGACGAAGGTCTTGGCAAGATGTCAAGAACATTCCACGATCTGTACAGAGAGAACCTTATCAGAGGTGAGTACAAGGATAAAAGACGTCCTATCCTCATCAACAACTGGGAAGCAACATATTTCAACTTCAATACAGATAAGCTTATCGACATCGCAAGAGAGGCTTCAAAGCTGGGTATCGAAATGCTCGTAATGGACGATGGCTGGTTCGGCCACAGAGATGCGGATAACTCTTCACTGGGCGACTGGTTCGTTTATGAAAAGAAGATAAACGGCGGCTTAAAGCACCTTGTTGACGAGGTAAATAAGCTGGGTATGAAGTTCGGTATCTGGTTCGAGCCTGAGATGATATCACCTGATTCAGAGCTTTATAAAAAGCACCCTGACTGGGCTATACAGGTAAAGGGCAGACCGCTCACACTTTGCAGAGAGCAGTATGTTCTCGACTACTCACAGAAGGAAGTAAGAGATTACGTTTACTCCATGATGAGAAATATACTTGATTCAGCAAATATCGAGTATATAAAGTGGGATATGAACAGACAGCTCACAGAGGTCGGCTCAAACTTCCTGCCTAAGGAAAGACAGAGAGAGCTTTGGCATAGATATGTTCTCGGCGTTTATGACCTTATGAACAGACTGACAACAGATTATCCACATATCCTTCTTGAAAACTGTTCAGGCGGCGGAGCAAGATTTGACCCGGGTATGCTTTACTATTCACCGCAGATCTGGTGTTCAGACGATACAGACGCTATCGAAAGACTTAAAATACAGCATGGTACTTCAATGTGCTATCCATGCTCTGCTATGGGCGCACACGTTTCAGACTGCCCTAACCACACAGTCGGCAGAAACACACCGTTCAAGACAAGAGGTCATGTTGCTATGGTCGGCACTTTCGGCTATGAGCTTGACGTAACAAAGATACCTCAGGAGGACAGGGACGCTATCCCAGGTCAGATTGAGGAGTTCAGAAAGTTCAATACCCTTGTAAGAACAGGCGACCATTACAGAATAGGCAATATGTTCGAGGACAACACATGGGACGCATGGATGTTCGTTTCAAAGGATAAGAGCGAGGCTCTCTTTGAGTTTGTTCAGGTAATGGGCAGACCTAACGAGCGTTCAAGAAGAATAAAGCTTAAGGGACTTGAAGCTGACGCTTTCTACTATGAGGAAAGCGAACCGGATAAGCTTATCTCCGGTTCTGCTCTTATGAACGCAGGTATAAATATAGCTAAGATCTGGAACGGCGACGGACTTTACGGCGACTATGCTTCAAAGATACTTCACTATATAAAGAAATAAAAGAAATAAAGCTTACGAAACTGAAAGTTTATAAGTTCGTTAAAAATTATATTTAATATTGACATCTAAATAAAGTAAAATATAACTGTAAGCTTAATATGACATAAAGGCGGATAAGGATATCCGCCTTTATGCACAATGAAAATGTAAACGAATACATAACTTGAACAAGGAGAATGGTATGAAAGTAAAAAAGCTGATCGCACTAAGCTGCGCCTGCCTTATGACTGTATCAGCCTTTGCAGGCTGTTCTGACAGCTCCGACAAAAAGGACAGCAGTTCAAAATCGGGTTCAGACAGTTCATCTGCCGAGCAGACCTATTATAACGGCGAAAAAAAGGATACAGGCTGGGAATGGGGAAATGTTGAGATAGTCGGCGGAGGATTTGTGCCGAATATAGTTTATAACCCTACCGAAGAGGGATTAGTGTACTGCCGTACAGATATCGGCGGCGCATATAAGCTCAATAAGGAAACTAACCGCTGGGAGTGTATAACAGATTTTATCGGCGGTGATGATTGGAACTATATGGGCATCGAAAGCATTGCCACAGACCCTGTTGAACCTAACAGAGTTTATATCGCAGCAGGTACATATTCAACATCAAACGGAGCGATATTCTACTCCGATGATTACGGTGAAAACTGGGGAATATATGAGCTGCCTTTCGGCTGCGGCGGAAATGAAGTTGGAAGAGGTGCAGGAGAAAGACTTCAGGTCGATCCTAACGACAACTCCATAATCTATTTCGGTTCGAGAGCAGACGGACTATGGAAATCTGAAGATTACGGCAGAACATGGGCAGAGGTAACAGAGTTCCCGACAAAGGGCGGTTATACTGAGGAAGGTTATTCTCAGGGACTTACCTTTGTTGCATTCGATAAGTCAAGCTCAGAAAAGGGCGAGGCAACAAAAACTATCTTTGTCGGCGCAGCTGCCTCAAAGGGCAACTATATCTATCGTTCAGACGATGCAGGAAAGACATGGACAGAGATAGAGAACCCTACCGCTATTACAACGGGTGATAATTCAAGATTAAAGCCTGTTCAGGGAGAGGTTTCCTCAGACGGATATCTTTATACTTCATGGTCATATAAGATAGGTCCGAGCAACGCATCTGACGGCGCTATACAGAAGCTTGACATCAAGACGAACGAGTGGACGGAGATAACCCCTGACACAGTTTATACCTGCGGATACAACGGAATTTCCGTAAACCCTAACGATCCTAAGATGATCGTCTGCGAAACACTTGACCTTTGGGCAGTGGTTGACAACGTGTTCGTAAGCTTTGACGGCGGTGAAAGCTGGACAGGCATATGGGCAGATGATGAGAACGGCGACCCGCAGAACAATTACACTATCGACATAAGTTCAAGCGAATGGCTCGACTGGCAGGGACAGCTCAAACCGGGCTGGTGGATGACAGGTGTGGCAATAAACCCATTCAACCCTGATGAGATAATGTACGGCACAGGCGCAACTATCTTCGGCACAACAAATCTCACAAAGGCAAAGGAAGAGCCTATAAATCTTGAAGTAAGAGCAATGGGCATAGAGGAAACTGCTATATTCGATTTCGTTTCACCGAACGCAAATGATGAAAATGCACCTGACCTTTATTCCATTATGGGAGATATTTACGGATTTAAGCATCAGGACGCTGACGTTGCACCAAAGGAGCATTACGGCGACTTTAAGTCCACTGACATCGACTGTGCATCACAGGATTACAATATCGTTGTAAGAGCCACTGACGCAGATTCGGGTACGGTATACTATTCAACAGACGCAGCCGATACATGGCAGGCTGTTGAAACTCTGCCTGAGGGTGTTGACGCAAAGGCAGGCGGTTCTGTAAAGCTTTCAGCAGACGGAAAAACTATTTTGTATCAGTCTGGAACAGCAGGCGCAGGAGTATTTGTAACAAATGATTTCGGCAAGACATGGACAAAGTGCGAGGATATCCCAGCCGGTTCTATGATCGAAACGGACAAGGTGAACCCTGAAAAGTTCTACGCTGCATTTGACGGAGTTATCTATATGAGTGAGGACAGAGGTCAGTCATTCAGTCAGGTAACAAGTATGCTGGTGACAAACTTCACAATGCAGGCTTGCACAGACACAGAGGGAGATCTCTGGCTTGCAGTAGGCAGCGGCGGAGTATATCTTCTTGACACAGCCACAGGCGAGCTTACAAACACCTGCAAGGAAGTTGATGAGTGCGACGCTCTCGGCTTCGGCAAGGCAAAGAACGACGGCGACTATATGGCTCTCTATATGCTTGGTGACGCAAACGGCGAAGGCTACGGCGTTTACATTTCCGAGGACAAGGGCGCAAGCTGGAGAAGAATAAATGATGATGCTCACAAGTGGGGCAATGTAAACAAGGTCATCTCAGGCGACCCTAAGACATACGGCAGAGTTTACATTTCAACCAACGGCAGAGGAATCATCAGAGGCGATGTTGCAGAATAATTTGCACAGCAAGCTGAGTATATAGCATATTGAGAAGGGCGGTCAGCACCGACGAGAGGTGTTGACGCTCTTTTCTTTTATAATTTTATAGATCTTACAAGTTTGATATGGAAAACAAAGCTTACACGGAAATTACAAATCAAATAATAATTTGTCTAAATATCGCTTTGTTGAGTACGTTTTTTTGGATAAGCGTTGTAACAAAATAGTTACGCTACGGTTACACACAAGGGGCAAAAAAAGGACAGCTGTTGATTGTTGAAAAAGTTTTCAACATTTCAACAGCTGATATTAGGGGAAAAGCGTGACTTTTTAACAGTTTCAACAGAGTTTTCAACAATAATCAAAGAATTCAACTGTTGAATTCAACTGTCCAAAAATATTCTTGTTACCGTTTTTTAACCGTTTGTAATTTGTTCACAATCATATTTTTATGTAAATTTATTGCTGTAAATTGAGCGAAAACAGAGGAAAAGGCATAATTTTTTCAGTTATAGTCTAAATGCACAAATATTTATGTACAAATTTATTAAAAAAGTTATTGCAATTTGAATAGAAATGTGATATAATAACCAATACATAAAAAACGTTCATATTTTTTATAAACATTTTTCAATAATTTTAACATAACAGGAGGCATAAATCATGGAAGAACGTATGCAGACCATACAGTCAAGAAAAAACAAGAAGGTATGTATAGGGGTCATTCCCGGACACTACGCAACGAACCACTCTCACGTTAATTATTATGTTGCTATGACATCTATAAAGACAAGCCTTAAAATGGCAAAGGATGCTGCTGCGGAGCTTGGAAACACATACACAGGAACGCACATCGACACGATAATCTGTCTTGAGGGAACGGAGATACTTGGTGCATTTCTTGCGGACTATCTTGCGCAGGGCGGAATAAACAGCGGTGCTGACATAAACGTAGTTACACCTGAGCTGAACGCAGTAAATCAGATGATATTCAGGGACAACACCCAGAAGAAGATATGGGGCAAGCGTGTACTTCTGCTTATTTCATCAGCCTCCACAGGTAAGAGCATAAACAGAGCCATAGACTGTTTGCAGTATTACAACGGAAAGCTTGTAGGCATAGGCTCTATATTCTCGGCGATAAAGGAATCCAACGGAATAGAGATACACGCACTGTTCACAGAAAAGGATCTGCCGAACTATGAGAACTACGCAGCCAGCGAATGCCCGATGTGCAAAGCAGGACAGAAAGTAGATGCACTCATCAACAGCTTCGGCTACTCCAAACTGTCCTAAGGCCGGACGGGCCATTACGCTACGCTCGTAAACTCGCTGTCTGCTGTCCGAACTTTTCATTTTGCGCTCGGAAGAGTCCTCGGGCGGACGGCTCGATTCGCTACGCTCGACTAGCTCGCTGTCGGCGGTCGGGGCTTTTACTTTGAGCTCGGAAGAAACAGAGATATGACTTTTCCTAAAACCGACTTTGATAAGGTCTTATCTTGGTTTTTAAATGTTTGATGTTTCGTAGGGGCGACTTTTGGTCGCCTCTTTTTATACACGGAAATAACCCAGCTTATAAGCAGCAAACTTTAAATACCAAACAAAGCAAAAGCAATCACAAACTATCAACTGCACAAAGCAAGTTTTAGGCTAAAGCCCTTTTTCAAAAGGGCTTTCAGGGGCTCAAAGGGGGCAGCGCCCCTTTGTCGCTCCCGCAGGAGCGAAATCCCCATCGGAGGAGCTCCGCATAGGGTGAATTTGAAAATAGTCCAGCGGACTGTTTTCAAAGAGGGGCAAGCCCTGCGATAGAGGGCTGCCCCTTACTTGCCTACCGCACAAATTCCCCTGCAAGGGCTTGCCCCTTGCACGTCCTCGGGCGGACGGCTCGGTTCGGGACACTCGGAAGAAACAGAGTGCTGGCTTTTTCTAAAACCAACTTTGATAAGGTTTTATCTCGGCTTTTAAATGTTTGATATTTCGTAGGGGCGACTTTTGGTCGCCTCTTTTGTGTGCAAAGATATGTAACCCAAAATTTAATTTATAAAGTATAACAGGCGGTCAGAATACCGCCTGTTTTTATGCTGTTCAGTTATATTTCATCTGCTCATGAACGGTTTGTTCCTGCGCAAATGTATCAAGTATCTTTTCTTCTATCTGATTTCGTGCTGAGGACGTTATGGGGTGTACGATATCTCTGAAAACTCCGCTCTCGTCACGTCTGCTGGGCATGGCTACGAAAAGCCTGCTGTCCCCCTGTATTATTTTGATGTCGTGTACGGCGAAAATGTTGTCGAATGTAACGCTGACTATTCCCCTCAGCTTTCCCTCGTTCATTATCTTGCGTATCTTTACTTCTGTGATGTTCATATATGGTCAGCTCCTGTGTAGATTTAAGATATCTTTTTTGCACTTTTCGGATTTGTTGTGTTAAAAAGATGATCTTATTAAAAATTCTTGCCATTTGATAAAAAAATATTCAAAAAGGGGTTTATTTTTTTGAAAAAATGTATTATAATAAAAATAACTATAAAGTTATCACTATGCATTTTTTGCATATTATATTATTACTTTTATTTACTTTTACTATATTGAACCGCTGACCATCAGCGTTTGGAAAAGAGGACAACACCTATGATCTCTGATGAAATTTTAAAGAATATAAAACACGTCCATTTTATCGGAATAGGCGGATCGGGTATGTATCCGCTGGTACAGATATTCCACTCAAAGGGTTATTTTATCACAGGTTCGGATAATAACGAAACTGAAACTCTTGACGCCGTTAGAAAAATGGGCATCACAGTTTACCTCGGTCAGAAAGCCGAGAATATTGAGGGCGCAGACCTTATTATTTATACTGCCGCAATTATGGCGGATAACCCTGAGCTTATCGCCGCAAAGAACAGCGGCGCATATGTCTGCGAAAGAGCGGATATACTTGGACTTGTTACAAGCTGGTATGACAACGCTCTCTGCGTCTGTGGAACTCACGGAAAGACAACTACATCTTCTATGCTCACACAGGTATTTGTTTCCTCAGATGTGGATATCTCCTGCGTTATCGGCGGAAAGCTGCCAAGCATAGGCGGTTCTGGCAAGGCTGGCTCAACACAGACTATGGTCTGCGAGTCCTGCGAGTTCGAGGATCATTTCCTTAAACTTCACCCCGATGTTGCGGTCATACTTAATGTTGACGCAGATCATCTTGAGTATTTCAAGAATATAGAAAATATAATCAAGAGCTTTAATAAGTTTGCCTCTATGGCATCAAAGGCTGTTATATATAATGGCGATGATGAAAATACACTTAAAGCCGTTGACGGAATAGACGGCGGAAAGAAGCTTATATCTTTCGGCTGGGACAGAAGCAACGATTATTCAGCCTCAATAAAGAGTAAGAAAGGCTTGCAGACAGTTTTCACCCTTTACTATAAGGGCGCTCCTGTAAGGGATATGACTATAAATGTTCCGGGAGATCATAATGTGCTTAACGCTCTTGCTGCCTGCGCTGCTGCAAGATATTCAGGTCTTGACTGGGACAGCATTGCAGCCGGTCTTGCAGATTTCCATGGCGCTATAAGACGTTTCCAGAAGATAGATGAAGTTATGGGAGTTACCATTGCGGACGACTATGCTCATCACCCAAAGGAGATAGAGTGTACGCTCAAAGCCGCAAAGAGCCTTGATTTCAAGCGTGTGTGGGCAGTTTTCCAGCCTTTCACATATTCAAGAACAGAGATACTTATGGACGATTTCGCCTCTGCACTCTCCATTGCTGATATTTCCGTTATCACCGATATTATGGGCAGCAGAGAGAAGAATACCCATGGTATCTATACCGAGATGCTCGGCACAAAGACTTCAAATGCAGTGTGGTTTGAAACTCCTCATGAGATAGTGGATAAGCAGACCGCTCAGCAGAAGGAAAAGAACTTTGATATGTGCATCGACTATATAATGAAAAACTGCGCAGAGGGAGATCTTGTTATAACTCTCGGCTGCGGAGATGTCTATAAGCTTGCTAAAAAGCTCGCAAAAAGGCTTCACGAGAAAGAACAGAAACAGTAAATTTTGAAAGGGATTGCTATGAAGATAACCGAAAACGAGCGAAAGGTCTTTGAATTTATAAAGCAGCGTGTGGAGGAGGGTTATCCCCCTACTGTCAGAGAAATCTGTTCTGAGTTCGGGTTCAAGTCCACCTCAACAGCTCACAGATATATAAATTCGCTGACTGAAAAGGGTTTTCTTGAAAAAGGCTCAAAGCAGAACAGAGCGATACGCCTTGTGGGTTCGGCAGGTATGAGGATACCCCTTGTTGGAACGGTAACTGCGGGAACACCTATAACGGCTATCGAGTATGTCAGCGAGTATATAAATTTTCAGCCTGCAAGGAATTATTCAAATCCGCTTTTCGCCCTCAAGGTAAGGGGAGAATCTATGATAAATGCAGCTATCCTTGACGGGGATATAGTTGTTGTGGAGCAGACTCCCTATGCTGAAAACGGCGAGATAGTGGTTGCGCTCGTAGACGGCGATTCCGCAACAGTAAAGACCTTTTATAAGGAGGACGGCCATTTCAGACTTCAGCCTGAGAATGACACAATGGATCCTATCATAGTTGACAGCGTGGATATACTGGGCAAGGTCGTGGGCGTTATAAGATACATATAGGCTTTATAACAGAAAGGAAAGACAATGAAAAAATGCGTATACTGCGGCGCTGCAATGAAAGAAGGGGCAAAGATCTGCACAAACTGCGGAAAGGTCGCACCCTCAGAGCAGCTTAACGGCAATCAGTTCAGCAATTTCGGCGGACCGCAGGGAATGACACCTGGTGCAAAAAATACTGCAAGGACAACATATGCAGCAACACGTTCCGCAAAACAGATGAAATATGCGGACGACAAGTACGGAAACGGACCAAGACGCAGGGTAGACGAAAACTACGATCCTGTAAAGCAGTCGAAACAGAAAGTACCGTTCGTAACAAACGAAAGCAGCGGAAAGGAAAAGCACAGGAGCAGGATAATACCTGTGGTGAAGCTGCTGATAAAAATTGCGTTGGTGCTGTTCATACTCTATGCCGCATTCGGTTTTGCAAGAGTTATGATGGTAAAATCTGCGTCATATGATTTCAAGCTGGGCGAGGGAATGAAGCTTACAAGTGAAAACTACGGCGACGCTTTCGATAATTATTTTACCGACGGAAAATGGAGCTATGAACTTAAAGGCAACTGTGTGACATATAAGGGAACGGCTCAGGACGGCGGAGAATATGAGATGACTTTCGGAAAATCAGAAGGTCAGACGGCAGTTCTGACCCTTACCATAGACGGCAAAAAGATAGACAGCGAAAAGATAATGCCGCAGTATGTATTGGGAATGTTCATGTCGGAAAAAATGGTTACCCAGTAGTGTGTATCCTAATCTGAATATCTCTGGCGGACGCAGCAGGCAAAGGCAGGCTGCTCCGCCAGTTTAAGTTCAATTAATGTTCTTTATATATACTTTAATTTATACAGGCGGCTGATAAAGCCAAAGGAATGCCGCTTTAGTATAGGAGGAAGTTATGGACGAAAAAACGGAGAAAAAATTAAAGAAAGAAAATAAAGACAAAATAGAAAAAACTGAAAAAATACCGAAGGAAAGAAAACAGAGAGAACCGTATAAAAGAAAGCCGAAAACCCTGCTCAATGTGATATTCTCACAGAAAGCGACTATCATTCTGCTCCTTGTGCTTCAGTTCGTGCTGATATTTATAACCTTTACTCAGCTGAGCGAGCATTATACATATATCCATGTTGTGTTCTCCACCATTGCCATTGTGCTGGCGATATCAATACTCAATACGAATGAAAATCCTGCGTATAAGCTGACCTGGATAATCCCTATGCTTGTGCTGCCTGTGTTCACTACGGTGGTGTATATACTGCTGAAAAACCAACCCGGCACACGAAAGGTGCGCAACGCATACGCAAAGAAATGTGCAAATACAAGAGCTTTCCTGCCTACTGATAAGGAGGTAATGAAAGCGGTAAAGGAAGAGGATTCAACTCTTTATAAACTCTGCACATATATAGATGACCGTGCAGGCTACCCTGCGTACAGATGCGAGGGGGCAGAGTATTATCCGCTGGGAGAATACAAGTTCGAGGCTATGATAAGGGAGCTTAAAAAGGCTGAGGATTTTATCTTTATGGAGTATTTCATTGTTGACGAGGGCGAAATGTGGTCGCAGATAATGGAGATACTGCTTGAAAAGGTAAAGGCGGGAGTGGAGATAAGATTTCTCTGCGACGGAATGGGTTCGCAGTTCACTCTCCCCTCAAAGGATCTGAAAAAGCTGAGAAAAAACGGCATAAAGTGCCTTATCTTCAATAGGTTCCACCCTATGATGTCCACCATACAGAACAACAGAGATCACAGAAAGATACTTGTTGTGGACGGAAAGGTTGCATTCAACGGCGGTATAAATCTTGCCGACGAGTACATAAACAGAAGAATAAGGTTCGGTCATTGGAAGGACACAGCCGTTATGATAAAGGGCGAGGCGGTATGGAACTATACAATGATGTTCCTGCAAATGTGGGAGGTCATTTCGGGCGATACCGCACAGTATGATATGTACAGACCGAAAAGCACAGATGAAGTCCGCCGCTGCAAGGGTTATGTTATCCCATATTCGGATTCACCGCTCGACGATGAGGACGTTGGAAAGCTTGTTTATATGGATATGATAAACAATGCACAGGATTATGTTTATATAACCACCCCGTATTTTATCCCCGACAATGAGATGATGACAGCGCTGGAGCTTGCGGCGAAATCGGGTGTGGACGTAAGGATAATCACTCCACATATTCCGGACAAGTGGTATATCCACTGCATAACGAAATCATATTACCGTGACCTGCTTGCCATTGGCGTAAAGGTGTATGAATATACCCCTGGATTTATCCACGCAAAGAACTTTCTGTCGGACGATAAAAAGGCTGTTGTCGGAACGATAAATCTTGATTACAGAAGCCTTTATCTGCATTTTGAATGTGCAACATATATGTATGATACCGAGTGCATAAAGGATATAAGAGCAGATTTTGATGATCTCTTTGAAAACAAATGCCATATGATAACGGCGGAGGATTGCAGGAAGATAAGCTTTTTCAGCAGATTTGCCTCAGTTATACTGAGAATGTTCGCACCGCTGCTTTGATAAGATCAATATGATATGAAAAAACGCACGATAATAAAGATCGTGCGTTTTTCGTTATATGAGGTTTAGATCAGGCTTTTTTACTTTGACTTGCGCTTTGTAACGATAACTGCTGCAAGTCCGACAGATGCTGCTGCAAATCCTGCTGCTGCTCCTGTGGTCGGATTCTCACTTGAAGATGTGTTTACCTTTGTGTTTGCCTTGCTGCTTGTATCTGCCTTTGAGTCAGATGAAGAGTCAGCCTTTGATTCTGAAGATGATTCAGATGAAGGCTCTGATGAAGAAGGATCAGGCTGTGGCTCCGGATCAGGTGCAGGCATCTCATGCTCAGGAACTGTGATAGTCAGATCTGTTGAAACTGAGTCAACCATATCTGCTCCTGCTGTAACAGTGATAGTGTAGTCACCTGCAGGTACAGAAGCGTCTGTATTTACCTTCCAAAGTGTCTGAACGTCGCTGAGGTTGCTTATGTATGCAAAATCAACAGTATCGCTTTCGCCGTCTGCAAGAGTCATTCCCTCGGGGAGAGTGATCTTAAGATAAGCGTTGTTGAGGTTAGCCTCAGAGCAGTTCATATAAGCTGTTACATCGAATGGTGCAAATACTTCGTCGCTGTCCTCATCATCATTGAAAGATACTTCCTTGTCGCAGTATGCGTTCAGTGCAAGAGAAGCGTTTGACTCAGAAGAGAACTCAGACATACCGTAGAATGTTGTGTATGTTCTTGACTCGCCTGCTGCAAGTTCCTTTTCATACCAGTTTATAGTAACTGCGCTGTCATGGTATGAATAGTCAGGTATTATGGTGTAATCCCAGTTGTTTTCGTCACTTCTAACGTGCCACCAGTCAGCGAACTGAACCTTGTCAGGACGGAGATAACCGCTCTTGATGAATGTTCCCTGTGAGGTAACGCCCGGATCATAGAAGCTGTCGAATGCCTGCCAGAATGTCGGGATATCATCACCCTCAAATTCCATTTCAGAAGCAACTGCGCCTACGCCGGGAACTCTAAAAGGTGCTGCATCGTTTCCTGCCAGCATTGTGTCGAGCATGATCCTTCCGCCTGCTGTGTGTGAAACGTCGTCATTGTTTATTATAGTAAGCTCCACCTTGAGAACGTCAGCTCTGTTTGTGGAAATATTGTCTACGATAGAAAGTGTTCTGATAACAGTGATATTTCCGTCTGTCAATTCAGCAGAAGTTGAAAGATTGTCCTCGGAAGGAGTGTCGGAAGCTGATGAGAATGTAGTTGCCTTGCCGTCGATAACGTATGAGCAGTAAGATGTTGCTCGCTCGTTTGTGTATCTGTAAAGCAGATTTTTATTATCGTCAGATTCAATGTCAGGGTTGCCCTTTACTGTACCCAGTGAGAAATTGCCATCTGATTTGTCAACGAACAGACCGATATAGTCATTGCTGAGATTAATATCGTCAGAAGATGCCGCAGATGCTGACAAAGCAGAACCGAAAACAGCAGATACAGCCAGAATTCCTGCAAATATTTTCTTAAACATTTTGTTTTCCTCCATAATTTTTATTTTTATGCGTTTGTTGAAAAAACTGAAAATATTATGCCCATAATATTCCTATAATATCATAGTATAAAATATTTCAATAATTTAATTATACAATATCTGCACAAATGTGGCAATTAGCTTTTTACATATTAAATATGATTAATTTTAATTAGCTATTGTGGATAATGATAAATTAAGCAAGAGTCTAAATATAAATCAAATAAAATTTTCAATTTCTATTGACAAATTATATTAAATCTGTTATAATAATCGGGTAAAAGAGAGTAGCCGGCGGCGGTTTTACCGTTCGTTTATGCTTGCGTCAGTACGGTTAGCTGCTTTAAAAGTTGCTGACCCGCTTCATATCTAAACGGCGAGACTTTTACTGAGAAAATTGCGTGATAAGTGTGCAGTTTTGCCAGTAAGAGAGCTCGTTTTTTATTGTCAGTATTTCACACTTCCCACAGAGAGGAGCGTGAAATTTTTTTTTAGCGGGGTACACTTATATAAAAATAAGAGAGAAAAAAATATGTACGAAAAGGATCTGTTAAGTTATGACTAATCAGTATCAGAAAAAACTAAGCGAGGTATATGACGAGCTTTCGTCATGTCCTGAGGGTCTGTCTACACAGCAGGCCCAGAAAAATCTGGAGAAGTACGGAAAGAATATCATCTCCGAAGGGAAAAAGAAACCCGTGTGGCTCATTTTCCTCGAACAGTTCAAGGATTTCCTTGTGCTTATCCTTATTGCCGCAGCTGTTGTGTCTGCATTTATGAAAGACGCTGAAAGCTGTGCGGTAATACTCTTTGTTATTACAATGAATTCTATACTCGGCACAGTTCAGACTGTCAAGGCGGATAAATCACTCAGCAATCTTAAACAGCTCTCTGCTCCGACCGCAAAGGCTGTGCGAAACGGCGAAAAGGTGGTCATTCCTGCTGAGGACGTTGCGGTAGGTGATATACTTATCCTTGAAGCAGGCGATCAGGTCTGCGGTGACGGACGTCTTATCGAATGTGCCTCTGTTCAGGTGAACGAATCTGCACTTACTGGCGAAAGCCTTAACGTTCAGAAAGAGCTTTGCGAGATATCGGGCGAAAAACCGCTTGCGGAGAGAACGAATATGGTATATTCAGGCTCTTTCGTCACATACGGAAGAGGAAAAATGCTCGTTACCGAAACAGGTATGGATACAGAGGTCGGAAAGATAGCCTCACTTATCCAGAATGCATCTGAGAGAAAAACTCCTCTTCAGAAAACTCTTGACGATTTCGGCAAAAAGCTTTCTATGGGCATACTTATCATATGCGCAGTGGTATTTGCACTCAGCCTTATAAACGTTGACGTTATAAATAAGGACAGCATAATGAACTCATTTATGTTCGCTGTCGCTCTTGCAGTTGCCGCTATACCTGAGGCACTGAGTTCTATCGTTACTATCGTTCTCAGCTTTGGTACGCAGAAAATGGCAAAGGAAAATGCCATTATGAGAAAGCTGCAGGCTGTTGAAGGTCTGGGCAGCGTGTCGGTTATCTGTTCGGATAAAACAGGTACTCTCACTCAAAACAAAATGACCGTAAGAAAGATAATGGCAAACGGCAGGATAATCGACACCGACGCAGTTGATGATGAGGATAAAAACGATCCTGTCATAAAGCAGATGCTCAGAGCTATGATACTCTGCAACGATTCAAGCTGCCATGACGGCGTTGAAATAGGCGACCCGACAGAAACCGCCCTCATAAACTTCGGATTCAAGCTTGGTCTTGACCCCGAAAAGGTAAGAGCGGATATAAAGCGAATTTCCGAGATACCTTTCGATTCCGACAGAAAGCTTATGTCCACTCTCCACAATATCGACGGCAGAAATATCATGTACACAAAGGGCGCAGTCGATGTCCTTATAGACAGGATAAATGCTGACGATGATGAAAAGAAACGTATTACAGAATGTGCGGCAGAGCTTTCGGAAAAAGGTCTGCGTATACTCGCTTTCGTTTGCAGAGAGTTTGACGGCGAGCAGCTTGACGTAAATGATGAGAACGGCTACCAGTTCCTTGGTCTTATCGCAATGATGGACCCTCCGAGAGAAGAATCAAAGGCTGCCGTTGCAGAATGCAGAAAAGCGGGCATAAAACCGGTTATGATAACGGGCGACCATATTGTTACAGCCTCGGCTATCGCAAGGGAGATAGGCATACTTGATGAAAGCTCAAAGGCTGTTGAGGGTTCTGTCCTTGACCAGTATTCAGATGAAGAGCTTGTTGAGTTCGTAAGGGATAAGGCTGTTTATGCAAGAGTTACACCTGAGCATAAGATAAGGATCGTAAAGGCTTGGCAGGCAAACGGCTGCATAGTTTCCATGACAGGCGACGGAGTAAACGACGCTCCTGCCCTCAAACAGGCTGACGTAGGCGTGGCAATGGGAATAACAGGTACAGAGGTATCAAAGGACGCAGCGTCAATGGTGCTTGCGGACGATAACTTTGCCACTATCGTAAAGGCAATAAAGAACGGCAGAAATATTTATGAGAACATAAAGAAAGCAATAATGTTCCTTCTTTCGGGAAATTTCGCAGGTATCCTTGTGGTGCTTTTCAACTCCCTCCTCGGACTGCCTGTACCTTTCGCAGCTATCCACCTGCTGTTTATAAATCTTCTTACTGACTCTCTCCCTGCTATTGCGCTGGGACTTGAACCTCACTCTGAGGACGTTATGAGAAACAAGCCGAGAAATGCGAACGAATCTATCCTCACAAAAGCATTTATGGGCAAGATAGGCGTTTACGGACTTGTGATAGGCATTGCCACGATCTGCTCATTCCTTATCGGAAACGGCGGCTTTGGTATGAACGGCGACGCAAAGGCAGCAGTCGGCATGACAATGGCATTTGCAACACTCTGTTCCGCAAGACTTTTCCACGGCTTCTCCTGCAAAAAGGATAAGGCTGTCATCTTCTCGAAGGAAATGTTCAACAATAAATTCGGCATACTTGCTTTCCTCGCAGGAATGCTCTTCCTTAACCTTGTGCTTTTCGTTCCTCCAATCAAGGAGCTTTTCAAGGTGGCAGAACTTACAGGTATGCAGTATGTATGGCTCTATGCACTCAGCTTTGGCTCTATGCTGGTGATACAGCTTGTGAATGCGGTTTATTTCGGCAGAAAAAAGAACTGATAAAATATGAAAATGCGGTTTGGATATCCAAGCTGCATTTTTTATGCCCTTTCAATAAAATTGTTTAAAAAGCCTTGCATACGGACTTTTGTTGTGCTATAATACATTATGTATAACTGTTTATTGCCGTATAAAGAGCATATTATGCGGCTTTGCAGAGATGTATAGTAGAACGCATTAAAAGGAAAAATATTGAAAGGAGGATATACCTGCACTCTTTTTTTGCAGGTATGCCATAAAAATGTTTAAACGATCACCCTATCTGAAAAATGGTGAACAGAAGCAGAAAGAAAAATATCTGCTGCTGTTTATTGTCGCTTTTGCGGGAATGCTGATATGCTTCATTCCGTCGCTTATCGTAAATAAGGGCATTTTCCTTTATTACGGAGATTTTAATTCTCAGCAGCTTATGTTCTATAAGCACGCTCAGGAAATGGTCAAGGACGGAAACCTTGCATGGGACTGGGGAACGGATCTGGGTTCGAGCTTTGTGGGTTCATACTCGTTCTATCTTCTCGGTTCGCCTTTCTTCTGGCTGACTACCCTTTTCCCAAAGGGCGCAACGGTCTATCTTATGCCGTGGCTGCTTTCGTTAAAGACCGCCGTTGCGGCTGTTTGCGCATACGCTTACATAAGACGTTTCGCAAAGGACGTGAACGCAAGCTTTATCGGCGCTCTGCTTTATGCCTTTTCGGGATTTCAGACATATAACGTGTTCTTTAACCACTTCCACGACGCAACGGCTTTCTTCCCGCTCATGCTGCTGGGATTTGAAATGCTCGTTCAGGATAACAAGAAAGGTCCGTTTGCCGTTGCGGTGGCAATATGCGCTACCATAAGCTACTTCTTCTTTGTCTGCGACGCTGTTTTCCTTGTTATCTACTTCTTCCTCAGATGCATAGACAAGGATTTCAATATAGATATGAAGAAGTTCGGTCTGCTCATACTTGAGGCTGTTATCGGCGTTATGATCTCTGCTACGCTGCTGCTGCCGAGCGTTCTTGAAGTCCTTTCAAACTATCGTGTAAACGAAAGACTTTTCGGCAAGGATCTTGTGTTCTACGGCGAAAATGTAAGAATACCAAGAATAATACAGGCATTCTTCATGCTTTCAGATATGCCTGCAAGAATAAATATCCTCAGCTCAGACAATGCAAGATGGGCTTCACTGGCAGGCTATCTCCCGATGTTCTCTATGGCGGGCGTTATCGCTTATATGAGAACAAAGAAGAAAAACTGGGCTTCTTGGGCAATGATCGTGTTCGGCATAATGGCTTGTATCCCTGTGCTGAACTCAACATTTGTCCTCTTTAATGCATCATATTATGCAAGATGGTACTATATGCCTATCCTGCTTATGTGTATGATGACCGCAAAGGTGCTTTCTGACAACAGGGACGATCTTAAAAAGGGATTTATCCCATGCGTAGTGGTCGCACTGTTCTTTATCGGCGTAGGACTTCTCCCGACACAGGAAAACGGTGTTACCGTTTACGGAAAAGTTCCTGCATATATCGAGCTTTATTATATTCAGGCGATCGTAACTATACTTATGCTTGTTATGCTGGGCGTACTTATCTATGTGGTTGCTGAAAAGAAGATAAACTATATGAAAACTGCCGCAGCTATGACGGCGGCTGCCTGCATAATCTGCAACACATCTTCGGTGCTTTACGGCGTTGCACAGGGTTCTGAAAACCCCGACTATATCGAACGTGCCATTAATGGCGGCGATAATATAGATATGGACAAGCTTGAAGCCTCATCTGAAAATTACAGCAAAACAAATAACTTTTACAGAATAGATACCTCTGAAAATGTTGATAACTGGTGTATGTTCTGGGATCTCTCTTCAATGAGATGCTTCCACAGCGTAGTTTCAACATCTATCATGGAGTTCTATGATGCGATAGATCAGACAAGAGATGTTGCGTCAAGAATGGAAACAAAGCTTTATCCGCTGAGAAGTCTTTTCTCTGTAAAATATTACTTCAACGAGCTTTCCGAGGCTGAAAGAAACGGTTCGCAGACAGTTCAGACTCCAATGAACATAAACGGTCTTAAAGGCTTTAATTATGTTGATACTCAGAACGGATTCAATGTATACGAAAATGAAAACTATATCCCTATGGGATTTGCCTATGACTACTGTATCACAGATTCTGATATAAAGTCCGCTCAGGAAGTAGAAAAGACTCAGATGCTTATGAAAGCACTGGTTCTTGACGGAAAGCAGATACAGAAGTACAAGGACGTTATAAGCTACTATAAGTTCACAGGTCAGGATTATTCTGAGGATAACTATGCTCAGAACTGTGCAGACAGAAAGGCTGAGAGCTGTGACAAGTTCAGCTATGACACAAACGGCTTTGACGCAGAGATAACTCTCGATTCCTCAAAGCTTGTGTTCTTCAGCGTACCATATGACAAGGGCTGGAGCGCACAGGTCAACGGCGAGGACGTTGAGATCGAAAAGGTAGATTACGGCTTTATGGCTGTGCTTTGTCCTGCCGGTACAAGCGAGATAAGCTTCCATTATGAAACTTATGGTATAAAGTACGGTATGATAATCACAGGCGTTGGCTTTGTATCCCTCTTTGCTTATGTTATGTTCTGGCACTATAAAAAGGACGAAAAAGAGCCTGTCGAGGGCGATGGCGAGGACAGAAAGGATAAAAACAACAAGAAAAAGAAAGATAGCAAAAAAGACGGCGAAAATAGCGAAAAGAATAAAGAAAATAATAATGATAAGAAGATATCAGATACAGACAGCAGTGAAAAGGACGCTGAATGATCTGAATAAAACGGTTAAGAAAGGCTGAAAATAATGGTACAGAATGAAAAGCAGCTGGATTCGCAGCTTATCTACGACGGAAAGGTCGTAAAGCTTTATAAGGACGAGGTCGAGCTGGATAACGGCTATAAGACAGGCAGAGAATGGATAAAGCACCCGGGCGGAGTATGCATTGCCGCTGTGGACGAGGATGAGAACGTGTACTTTGTGGAGCAGTTCAGATATCCTTTCCACACAGCACTTATGGAGATACCTGCGGGCAAGCTTGAATTCGGCGAGAACCACAGAGAATGCGGCATAAGAGAGCTTAAAGAGGAGATCGGCGCAGAGGCTGAAAGCTTTGAATACCTCGGCTGCCTTTATCCTACGGTGGCTTATGATACAGAGGTCATTCATATGTATCTTGCAAGAGGACTTTCCTTCGGCGAGCAGCATCTTGACGAGGGCGAGTTCCTTGACGTAAAGAAGATACCTCTTGAAAAGGCTTTTGAAATGGTAATGAACAACGAGCTGCCCGATTCAAAAACTCAGCTTGCCATAATAAAGACCTATATAAAACTCAAAGGAGAAAAGTAATACCCTATGGCAGGTGCTGCAAAGCTGCTGAAAAGCGTGGTGAAGTTCACAGCCTTTAAGATCGTTTATCCTGCGGTATATAAGATATCCGCTCTGAGAAAATGCGATAAAGGCAAGGTGATATTCGCCGAGATAAGATCCGACAAGCTGACGGATAATTTCAGATATATCTACCAAAGGCTTGAGAATACTCAGGGCATAAAGCCGCAGCTTTTCGCCGTGAACAATATTTCGGGCGGAATGGGTTATCTGTGGAAATATGCAAAACTGTGCGCAGAAATGGGCAATGCAGGCGCTGTACTTATAAACGAAAGCTGCAACCTTTTCGGTGCGTTCAGATTTCGTAAGGAAACAAAGGTCATTCAGACGTGGCACGCCTGCGGAGCATTCAAGAAATGGGGACTAAGCTCCGCCGAGGGAACTTTCGGCGAAAGCCGCAGGGAGCAGGAAAAATATCCTGCCCACACAAGCTATACCCTCTGCCCAGTAAGTTCTGAGGAATGTATATGGGCATACAGGGAGGCTTTCGGTCTTAAAGACAACGCAGACTGCGTAAAGGCAATGGGCGTTTCAAGGACGGATTTCTATTTCAAAGAGCAGAATATACTGAATGCGCAGAAAAGACTGGACGAGGTGCTTGAAAAGCGGCTCACAGGAGGAAGAAAGGGCAGAAAGGTCATACTCTATGCCCCTACGTTCCGTGGACAGCCCAGCAGGGCATATATCCCCGAAAAGCTTCATATAAGGGCGCTGAGGGAGAAGTTCGGCAGTGATTTTGTGCTGCTCATCAAACGTCACGGCTTTGTGAAAAAGCAGTGGGATATCCCCTCTGACTGTATGGATTTTGCCGCAGACGTGACAGAGGATATGGGCATAGATCAGCTTATTGTAACAGCTGATATGCTCATAACAGACTACTCTTCGGTGATATTTGAATATTCCCTTATGCGCAGACCGATGATATTCTATGCCTTTGATCTGGCGGATTATTATGACGCAAGAGGGTTTTATTACAGCTATGACGAAAGCTTTCTGCCAGGCGGTATCGCAGAAGACGGCGGCAGGCTTTCTGAGCTTATCTCGGAGGCTGCAAAAACGGATTATTCCGAGAGAGCGGATAGATTCAGAAAAAGATTTATGGGGGCTTGTGACGGCAAAGCTACCGACAGGATAGCGGATTATATTTTGAATAAACAGTAAGGAAAGTGATTTGCTTTATATGGATACGATCAACAAGCAGAATGAAGAAAAGGTCATCGAGGCTAATGAAAGAAGACTTGCCGCTCTGGAGGACCTTGTGGGACGAAACAAGAAGTTCGCCGCCCTCACAAGGGTAGAGTTCAAAAGAGTCATTCTTCATATCGAGGGAGAGCTGGTAGGTTTTTCAGATGATGAGATACCCGACTTGTGGGCGAGATTTGTTACACAGGACAGACGTCTGAAATTCAATGCACAGCATTTTGACCTTGACGGAACACATTTTCATATCACTGTGAATATGATGAGCGCAAACAATGAAGCGCCTCCAGAAACGGGCGAATACAGCCTGCGCATATTCAAGAAGTACAAGGGCATGAACAAGCCTGAGATATCAACAGATAAATGCGACTATGTTATGATGTACGGTACGCTGTGCAAAAAGACATATGACGATAACGGAAAATGCCTGTCAAATGTGGAGCTGACCAACGAATACCCTGCGGTAATATCATACAGGGTAGACGCTGTCGAGAACGATTCTGCGGATAATCCTATGAATTTCAAGATAAGAAGAGGTGCAAACAACCTGTTCTATGCGGTATCGACTTCTGATATGGATACCTTTGAGTATGGACTTCATATCACATACAAGCCGCCTCAGCCGTCACAGACATTCTTCATAAGAACAAAGAAGATACTTGAAAACAGGAAAAAGCTCATTATCCGTGACCTTTACGGACTTAAAATATGGTGCTTTAAAACAGCTTTCAAATTCTTTAAGAAGTTTGCCAAAAAGAACGGCGATATCATTCTTTTCGCCAGCGGTTCAAGAGCAGAGATAGGCGGAAACGAAAAGGTCATATACGACAGAATGGTTGAAAGGGGACTGGATAAGAAGTTCAAGTTCCGTTTCGACTTCAAAGCGAATATCACAGAGAAAAAGTCCATACCCGCAATGATAAAATTCGTTTATTATCTTGCAACTTCGGATATTATCCTTGTGGACGATTATTACCCGGATATATACCTTGTTGATTTCGACAAGGACGTTAAGATACTTCAGGTATGGCACGCCTGCGGTGCGTTCAAGGCAGTAGGCTTTGAACGTCTTGGAAAGCAGGGCGCTCCTGCATTCAACACAAAGGTTCATAAATGCTATACTCACGTTCCTGTAAGCTCCTATCATTCCGCTATGCACAATGCAGAGGGATTTGCCATAGACGAAAGCAAGTTCTACCCTGTGGGTATACCGAGAACGGATATATTCTTTGACGAAAAGTACAAGGAGGAAACAAGAAAGCGTATGCTGGAGGTGTTCCCTCAGTGCAAGGCGGCTAAGACGGTATATCTCTATGCCCCGACTTTCAGAGGAAACAATGCCGTTACGGCATACTTCCCATTCGATAAGGTTGATCTGAATGCATTCGGTGAGTTCCTTGAGCAGACGGATTCTGTGCTTATCGTAAAGCTCCACCCGTTCGTAAGACGTGCAGTGGAGATACCCGAAAAGTATAAGGACAGGATAATCGACGCTACCCCATATCGTGAGGTCAACGATATACTGTTCATTATCGACGTGCTTATAACGGATTACAGTTCTATCATATATGAAACTTCCCTGCTGAAAAAGCCTATGCTTTTCTATGCTTTCGATCAGAGATACTATGAGGCGACAAGAGATTTCTTTGAGCCTTATGAGGATCTTGTTCCGGGAAAGATATGCTCGAATTTTGATACGCTTATGGAGGCTCTCCGCAAGAAGGACTATGAGTTCGAGAAGATGGACGGCTTTATAAAGAAAAACTTTACCTATACTGACGGGAAGTCAACTGACAGAGTTATCGACCAGCTTATTCTCGGCGAATAACGCTTTTATAGTTGCATTTGTATCCGCAGCGTGGTATAATAAAGAAATAATGTCGGGAAAACGAGGTGACAAGGTTGGATAAGGAAACATTAAGTATGCTTGTGGACGTGGTGATAAGCTGTGCGGTAATAATGGCGCTTATAGTCGCAGCTTGCCTTGTTACTCCAAAAATTGCAAAGTTCATAGAAAAACGTTGTCCTAAGCTGGCTGAAAAGACCGATCCCGCAAGGGTGGACGGTGAAAATAAGGGCGTTGACCCAAAGGATTATAAGGTGCAGGGCGCATTTGAATCCTCAAAGCTGGAGGGGTTCGACCCGAACTATAAGATATACAATCAGGATATATACGGCTTTGATCTCAAGCGTAAAAAGCATGACAAGGGCGGAGAAAACAGCTCTGCAAAGTCAGATGACGATAAGGAAAATTCAGAAAAGTAATAAGAAAGAGGTTATATAAATGGCAAAAAACAACAAGAAAATGGTTGACGCTATCACGTCAATGGACGAGGATTTCGCAAAGTGGTATACAGATATCTGTATGAAAGCTGAGCTTGTTTCATATACAAGCGTAAAGGGCTGTATGGTGATCCGTCCTTACGGCTATGCTATATGGGAGAACATACAGAGAATACTTGACGGACGTTTCAAGGAACTTGGTCATGAAAACGTATGTATGCCTATGTTCATTCCTGAGAGCCTGCTCCAGAAGGAAAAGGATCACGTTGAGGGATTTGCGCCTGAGGTAGCTTGGGTAACTCACGGCGGAAGTGAAAAGCTGGAGGACAGACTTTGCGTAAGACCAACTTCCGAAACACTTTTCTGCGAGCATTATTCAAATATAGTACATTCATACAGAGATCTTCCTAAGCTTTACAATCAGTGGGTATCTGTTGTAAGATGGGAAAAGACCACAAGACCTTTCCTCCGTTCAAGAGAGTTCCTCTGGCAGGAAGGACACACTATCCACGAAACAGCTGAGGAGGCTATCGAGGAAACAGAGCGTATGCTCAACTGCTACGCTGATTTCTGCGAGCATGACCTTGCTATGCCTGTTGTAAAGGGAAGAAAGACTGAGAGCGACAAGTTCGCAGGCGCTGAGGCTACATATGCTATCGAGGCGCTTATGCATGACGGAAAGGCTCTTCAGGCAGGCACATCACACTACTTCGGCGACGGTTTCGCAAGAGCATTCGACATTCAGTTCACAGGAAGAGATAACAAGCTTGCATACCCTCATCAGACTTCATGGGGTGTGACAACAAGACTTATAGGTGCTGTTATAATGACACACGGCGACGATAACGGACTTGTTCTGCCGCCTGCTGTTGCACCTGTACAGGTAGTTATCGTGCCTATCGCACAGCATAAGGAGGGCGTTCTTGACGAGGCTCAGAAGATATATGACAAGCTCAAAGCCTGCGGTGTAAGAGTAAAGCTCGACGATTCAAACAATTCTCCAGGATGGAAGTTTGCTGAGTACGAGATGAAGGGTATTCCTGTAAGAGTTGAGATAGGTCCAAAGGATATAGAGAACGGTCAGTGCATAGTTGCAACAAGATACAACGGCGAGAAGATCACAGTTTCTCTTGAAAATATGCTTGAAACACTCAAAGATACAGTTATCGAGATGCTTGAAAAGACTATACCTGAGGGAATGTACAAGAAGGCAGCCGAGAACAGAGAGAACAAGACATACCGCTGCAAGACAATGGACGAGATAAAGGCTGCGCTTGAAGAAAAGGGCGACGGCTTTGTAAAGGCAATGTGGTGCGGTGACGAGGCTTGTGAGGATAAGGTAAAGGAGATCACAGGCGTAGGTTCAAGATGTATCCCATTCGATCAGGAAGAGATAGACGACGTGTGCGTATGCTGCGGAAAGCCTGCAAAGAAAATGGTACTCTGGGGCAAGGCATATTAATGCAGTCGTAGTGCAATTTTAATAAACCGAATATCTGCCGCCGAACGGAAAGAATGAACTTCGTTCGGCGGTTTTTATTTGTGTCGATAAAAGTATAATTATGCATAATTATATATATGATATTCTAGTTTATATATAATAGAATATTTTTTGAAAAAAGGTGTTGACAAACGGTGCTGAGCGTGCTATAATAATTAAGCTGAATGACACGGAACACGAACGAAACGAAAGAGTTCAGAACGTTCGGCAGACAATCAAATAAAATGCGGCAGTGCTGGAATAGGCAGACAGGCACGTTTGAGGGGCGTGTGTCACACGACGTATGGGTTCAAGTCCCATTTGCCGCACCAAGTTAAAGAGCTTGCAAATCTTTTATTATGGGTTTGCGAGTTTTTTGTTTTATGGGGATTTTGAGTATAAATGTTATGGTGAAAAATTTAGGAGCAGGCTTTGTTTGGCTTGCTCCTTTTTGTTGTTCGGTTTTGCGTAAAGTTTGCTTTGGACGATTGAGGGTTTGTGATTATTTTGATTTTGCGTTTAATGTTTGAGGTCAAGTTTGAAAACTAGACTTTGTTACGAAATATCAAACATTTAAAAGCCAATATAAAACCTCATCAAAGTCGGTTTCAGTAAAATCCATATCTTTGTTTCTTCCGAGCGCTAAAGTAACAGCTCCAACAGCAGACAGCGAGCTTGCCGAGCGTCACGAACCGAGCCGTCCGCCCGAGGGCGCCCGTCCGGCGAGGACCGAGGACAAGTTGACAGATTATTGGAGGTTTGTTATAATATATAAATAAATATATTTTACAAAAAGAAAGGCTGATATTTATATGAAAAAGGAAATTTCAAATAAACAGTGGCTTGTAATAGCCTTGGTCATATTTGTTGCTGCGGTGATGTGTCTGACAGGGTATAAAATATATACGTCTGATTATGTGTCTGTAAACGCAGAGGTAACAAATATATCTGTCAGAACAACAGGAAAAAAGCATAGGCAGGTAGATTATGAGGAACTTCAGTATGTGTATAATGAGAAGGATTATACATTGCAGCGAGATATCGGCTTCCTCAACAGTGAAAAGATAGGTGACAAGGTAGAAATAAAAATTGATCCCGAAAATCCAACTGCAATAGAGGATCAGAGCCTTTTAAGAATGCTTTGTATTGTGAGCAGCGTGTTCTTTTTGATAAGTGCTTTTCTTGCGATTAAATCGTTCAAAAGCAGAGGAAAAGATTAGTGCATTTAATAAGTAAGTGCCTTTCACTTTGATTTGTATGCAAAAAAAGAGGCGACCAAAGGTCGCCCCTACCGAACTATCGAAACTTGTTAAGCCTAGATAAAGACTTCATCAAACCAAAAGAGCCAATATAAAACCTCATCAAAGTCGGTTTCAGTAAAATCCATATCTTTGTTTCTTCCGAGTGCTAAAGTAACAACTCCAACAGCAGACAGCGAGCTTGCCGAGCGTCACGAACCGAGCCGTCCGCCCGAGGACACACGGGGGACACGGTGGGAGATGCCGCAGACTATTTCGTAGCCTATCGTGCCTGTGAGAGCAGCTATGTCATCTGCTGTGATCTCATCGTTCATAAGCGTTACTTCATCACCAACACATACATCATCAAGCGCCGAAACATCGCACATAAACTGATCCATGCATATCCTGCCTGTTATCTTGCAGCGCTTTCCTCTTATGATGACTTCGCCTGCGTTTGAAAGCTTTCTCGGAAAACCGTCTGCGTAACCAGCCGTAACTGTGGCAAGCTTTACCCTTTCACCTGCGTGATATGTCCTGCCGTAGCTTACAGCCGTTCCGCTGTCAATGTACTTGACCTGCGATACAACTGCTTTGAGCGTCATTACAGGCTTAGGCTTGAACGGCAGCTCTTTCTGAGGATTTGGATAAAGTCCGTAAAGTATTATGCCGAGCCTTGCAAAAGTGCTGCGTTTGTCAAAATGATATATTCCGCCTGCGGAATTAAGTATGTGTACCTGTCCAAGCTCTGTGCCAGCCGCCTTTGCAGCGTCTGAAACAGCAAAGAACTTCTCCGTCTGCATCTTTGTGTAATCATCATCAGACTGGTCACAGCCGTCAGCTGACGCATAGTGAGTGAAAATTCCCTCAAGGGATATGTTTTCAAGCTTTGATATCTCTTTCAGCTCATCTGCTATGGAACTAACATCTCCGTGAAGGCCTATCCTCGTCATGCCTGTGTCAATGGCAGCATGAAGCCTTACCTTGCCGGAAGTGCAGTTTTCGGAAAGAGATCTTGCGTAAGAGTATTCTGTGCAAGCCTGAACTATGTCGAACTTTACAAGATCGTCTGCGTTTTCTTCAGGAGTGTAACCGAGAATAAGTATCTCACCGGTTATACCCATGTTCCTCAGACGTTCAGCCTCCAGCAGATTTGATACAGCAAAATGCTTTACCCCAAGCTCGTTCTGGAGAAACGGGGCGATTATCTTGTCGCCGTGACCATAGCAGGAAGCCTTTACAACACACATTATATCTGTGTCTTCACCGATATATTTCTTGTACTGTGTGTAGTTGTATGCGATGCTGTCAAGACTTATCTCAGCCCAGCAGCGTCTTAAAACGTTCATACCGATTCTTCTTTCGTATTTTATTGTACATATGTACATAACTCTAAAGACAGCACCATGCAGAATATTGCGCAGTGCTGCCTTAAAATTATAACTCATATCAGCCTGTTTGTCAATCATAATTATATATGGGAAAAAATATCTCAATGACTTTTCTCAGCTATTGAAAAATAAAGAAAGATGTGTTATAATAACTGTAAATGCAGTGAAAGGCGGCGGTTTTTGTGAGAATTACAGCAGCGGAAGATTTCAGCTGTGATAAAAGTACCGCCTGCTGTATAACAGGTCACAGACGGCGGGATCTGCCATTCGGCGGAGATATGAATAAGCAGGGTATGAAATGCCTTGTAAGTATGCTCCAGCTGCTGTGTCAGGAGGCTTACCGTGACGGCTATCGTACATTTATATCGGGTATGGCGGACGGAATCGACCTCACCTGCGCAAAACTCGTTCACGAAATGATATCTTCGGGGAAATTTCCTGATACAAGACTTGTCTGCGCCCTCCCCTATGAGGAACAGTACAGGGAGATAAGCGGTGCGCTGGACGGGTATTACTACTCTATGATACTTTCGCAGTGCGATGAAAAAGTCATCGTCAGCAGCAAAGGGGATAAGATGAGATATAAGCTGAGAAATCAGTTTATGGTGGATCATTCTTCGAGGATCATAGGCGCATATAAGAAAAAGGAACGTGGTTCCGGAACGCTCCAGACCATAAATATGGCGAAAAAGGCAGGACTTGATATCCAGATAATCTCGCTGGACGAAAATCCTGTGCTTTACTGCGATACAGACACAAATGACGGTGTGTCGGATTTTATAAGAATACAGAGCTGCAAAACGGCTGAAAAAATATAGGAGGAAATGCTGATATGTCCGCAGGCAAGGCTATTGCTGCAAATGCAGCAGAAAGATCAGAAAAGGCATTTAAAAATGCCCCAAATCCAAAAAAGAAAAAGAAGAAAAGAAGGTCGCAGGCACCTGTCGCATTGGTTTATTTTATAACTGTGCTGGTGTTTATGGCTCTGCTGGCGGCATTGTCTATATATCTGCTGAAGGAGTTCAATATACTTGACGACGGCGGCGACGACGAGGACGCTGTTATCTCAAATACGGTGTTCACTAACCTTTATGCAAGAGTAAATTCAAAGGGCGTGCTTTCCGATGCAGCTATCATAAGAGTTGAACCTGATGAGCAGAAGATACTTGTTGTGCCTGTTTCGGCAATGACTGCGGCAAGCACGAATAAGAGCCAGACCATGCGTGACGTTTTTGAAACAGGCGGAATGGCTCAGCTTAAATCTGAGATCCAGGATACATATGACGTTACTATCGACAACTATATGTCCATAACAAATGAGGCTTTTGAAAGCGTAGCGGATATTTTCGGTGGAATTACATATACTCCGTCTGAGGAGCTTTACTACCTTTCACAGGACAACGATCAGAACGATATCTTCATTTCAAAGGGCGAGCTTACCAACCTTGACGGCAGACAGATAAGACTGATAAGCCAGTATCCTATCTTCTCAAACGGCAAGCAGGGCAACATAGAGTTCTTTGGCGAGGCGCTCACTTCACTGCTCAACAATGCTTTCCAGCAGGCGAATATAACCACCGATAATCTTGACAATATCTATGAGATCATTACGGAGAACAGCGATACTGATTTCACCAATGATGATTTCAAACTCCAGAAATCTTATATAAAGGATATGCTGGCGAGCGGTACGATGCCTGCGGAAATGATGTGTCCACAGGGAACATGGTCGCAGAACGATGAAAAGTTCGAGCCTTCATCTGAATTCAAAGCTTCTCTCAGAGAAAGAATAACTACCGATGTTGAGGAAACTGCCGATTCGGAAAGCTCTGCAAATAACTGATAAAATAATATATCTGAAAGGATGTGCGGCTTATGAAGCTTATGGTAATAATTCTGAATAAGACCGATGCGCTTGAATACCTTCTCGAAGGTCTTTCCGCAGCGGGGATAGGCGGAGCAACGATCATTCAGTCCTCCGGACTGGCTATGACGCTGTCGAAAATGGATTCAAGCTTTCTGAGCGCATCTATAAGAAGCCTTTTCAGCGGAGAAGAGGAAGATAACAGAACTATCCTTTCAGTAATAAAAAACAACCAGCTTGATCTTGCAAGGCGGGTAGTTTATAATACTGTGGGAGATCTTTCTCAGCCGAACACAGGAATAATGTTCACTGTGCCGCTGGATTTTGTGGAGGGGACAAGAAAAAACAGGAAAACTCCCCTTATGGCAGAGCAGACCGCCGATATATCGGACAAAGACAATAACAAGGATAATAAAGACGGCACGGAAAATACAAAGGAAAAAACCTAGGGTTTACAAATTGTTTACAATGCGTTATAAGAATGTTTCAGAAATTTCTGTAAAAGCCTTTGATTTTCCTTGCAAAAGATATGCCGTTGTGGTATAATATTTATAATAGGCTTTTAATGAAAGACTGGAATTTGACTTCCGGTCTTTTGTATTTGTATAAGGACTTTTTTCGGGAGGTATTGTATGGCAGACAAGAAAAATGCAAAGAAAACCACTGTGGAAAGAGTGGAAGAGCTTGCACAGCCGCTTGCAGACGAGCTGGGACTTTTCCTGTGGGACGTAAGGTTTGAGAAAGAGGGCGCTACATGGTATCTGCGTGTTCTTATCGACAAGGACGGCGGAGTGACTATGGACGACTGCGAGGCTTTTACAAGACCTTTCAACAAGATACTGGACGAAGAAGATCCTATCTCACAAAGCTATGTTTTTGAGTGCGGCAGTCCTGGACTGGGAAGAGAACTCAGAAAGCCCATACACTTTGAGGTCTGCATAGGCGACGTTGTAAGGGTAAGGCTTATAAGACCTGACGAGAACGGTCAGAAAGAGTTTATCGTCGGACTTGTGGGATATGACAAGAACAGGATACTTTGCCAGACACTTGACGAAAACGGCGATGGAGTTGAGAACGTTGAGTTCAAGCTTTCCGACTGTGCTTTCGTAAAGCTCTATGACGATTATGATCTTGATTTTGACGAATAAAGAATACAAACAGCATATATAACATATAAAACATAAAAAATTACACCGAAAGGAATGGTTTGAAAAATGAACGAGCAGTTTTTCAATGCGCTTGACGCACTTTCATCTGAAAGCAATATTGACAAAGAGGTACTTATCGAAAAAGTAAGAGAGGGTCTTATAAAGGCTGTAAAGAAAGAAAATCCTGGCTGCGAGCATATAAGAGTTGACATCGAGCCTAAAACAGGCAAGCTTGAAATGTGCATACTCAAGGAAGTTATGAAGGTAATGTTCGTTGACGATCCTGACAACGAGATCTATATCGGAGAGGCTAAGACATACGATCCTGACGTTAAAGAGGGCGACTGGGTAGAGATCCCTGTAAATCCGACTAAGATAGGAAGAGTTGCCGCTCAGAACGCAAAGCAGTCCATCAAGCACGACATAAAGGATTTTGAAAGAAACAAGCTTCTTGAACAGTATAAGGGCAAGGAACACGAGATAGTTTCAGCTGTCGTTCAGAAGGTAGAGCCTGCAACAGGAAATGCAGTTATCACTATCGACAAGAACGAGCATTATTTTTATAGAAGTGAGCAGATACCTGGAGAGGTACTTAAAGAGGGCGACATCATCAAGGTCTATATCGTGAGCCTTGGCGGAACAGAGAAAAAGCAGCCTATCGTTAAGCTTTCAAGAACACATAAGGATATGGTAAAAAGACTTTTCGAGCTTGAAGTTCCTGAGATCGCAGACGGTACGGTAGAGATAAAGTCTATCGCAAGAATAGAGGGCGTAAGAAGCAAGATCGCAGTTTATTCAAAGGATAAGAACGTTGACGCTGTTGGCGCTTGCATTGGTCCTAAGAAGTCAAGAATATCAAATGTTGTTGCAGAGCTTAAGGGCGAGAAGATAGACGTTATAAACTGGTGCGAGGATGAGGCTGAGTTCATTGCAAAGGCACTTGCTCCTGCTGAGGTAATAAACGTTGAGCTGCTTGAGCCTGAGTACAAGACTGATATGAAGGGCGATCAGGAGATAAAGAAAGTCATCAGAAAGTGCAGAGTTGTCGTTCCTAACAATCAGTTCTCACTTGCTATCGGCAACAAGGGACAGAACGCAAAGCTTGCAGCCGGTCTGACTGGTTACAAGATAGATATCGTTCCGGAAGTTCCTGCGGTTGAAGAAACAGCTGACGAGGCTGCTGAAAACGACGGCGAGTAATTATTATGAAAACGAAAAAGATACCAATGAGAATGTGCCTTGGCTGCGGTGAAATGAAGCCTAAGAAGGAGCTTGTCAGGGTAGTGAAGCCGAAAGAGGGCGATATATCACTTGACCTTACAGGCAAAAAGGCGGGCAGAGGAGCTTATATCTGCCGCAGCGCAGAATGTCTTGCAAAGGCGAGAAAGGCACGGAGGCTTGAAAAAAGCTTTTCATGTAAAATAAGCGATGAGATATATGACAGTATGGAGGAGGAACTGAAAAATGGCGGCGAATAAGGCAGAAAAATCAAATAAGCCGAATAACAAGCTCGGTCTTATCTCCATGTGCAGAAAAGCGGGAAAGCTGGTCATGGGAATGGATATGGTCAAGGAAGCGTGCCGTACAGGTACAGCAAAGGCTGTATTCACAGCAAGCGACCTTTCCCCGAAGTCCCTTAAAGAAGTCAAGTTCTCCTGCGCAAGATACGGCGTAAAGCTGTATGCGCTGGGAGTGGATATGGACGAAGTCGGAAACGGCATAGGAAAGCGCACAGGCGTTGTGGCAATGACCGACGGCGGATTTGCAAAGTCGTGCGTAAAGGGACTTGAAGAGATCCAGATAGATGAAAACGAGTTTTACGGCGGAATATAATTGAAGCGTCAAGGAGGATATACAGCCTATGAGTAATAAGAGTGTGAAGAAGATCAAGCTTAACGAGCTTGCAAAGGATCTTAAGCTGAACAGCAGCGATATAATCGAGTGTCTGGAAAAGTTCGACGGCGAAACAAGAAAGACTCAGGCGGCTCTCCTGCCTGAAGAAGTGTCATATGTTTTTGAATATTACACACAGAACAATCAGGTAGAGAATTTTAACGAGTATTTTGCAAATAATAAAAAGCCGGAAGAGCCTAAGGCAGCAGAAAAGCCTGCGGCTGAAAAGGCAAAAGAAAAGAAGTCTGCTCCTAAGAAGGAGAATGCAAAGACAGAAAAGGCAGAGAAAACTGTAAAGGCTGAAAAGAACGTAAAGACTGAGGAAAAGCCAAAGGCAGAAAAAGCTCCTGCACCAAAGGCTGAACAGACTCCTGCTCCTAAGGCTGAGAAGAAGGAAGTTAAGGAAGTCAAGGAAGAGCAGGATAAGCCTGAAAGAAACGAAAGAAATGAAAAGAAAAAGGAAGCTGCAAAGAAGAAAGAGCATGGCATCAAGCAGCAGCTCGGCGGATTCTCAGGCGGTTCAAAGGACGAAAAGGGATATACTATCTCTGAGGATTCAGATAACTTCAGCGGCAGAAGAACTATCGACACAAGAGGAAGCTATGTAGAGCTTGATAAGTACAACGAAAAGTATGACAACCTTGCCAACGCTAAGCAGGGCAAGACAAAGGATAACTTCCAGAAGAAACAGAAGATAACACAGAAGTCACAGCAGTATAAAAAGCAGCAGCATTCCCACAAGAGAGAAAGTGAGCAGGATAAGCTCAACAGACTTGCTCTAGAAAAGGCAAGAAAGCAGCAGCTCAAGGTAATGATACCTGACGAGATCGTTGTTTCAGAGCTTGCTTCAAGACTCAAGGTAACAGCTACCGAAGTCATCAAGAAGCTTATGGGTCTGGGCGTAATGGCGTCTATCAACGAGGTCATCGACTTCGATACAGCGTCACTGGTCGCTGATGAGCTGGGAGCAAAGGTAGAAAAGGAAGTTGTCGTTACTATTGAAGAAAGACTTATCGAGGACGAAGAGGACGCTCCTGAAAGCCTTGAACCAAGATGCCCTGTCGTTGTTGTTATGGGACACGTTGACCACGGTAAGACTTCTATCCTCGACAGAATAAGAAACGCAAATGTTGCAGACGGAGAGGCAGGCGGTATCACACAGCATATCGGTGCTTATCAGGTAAATTACAACGGTCAGAAGATCACTTTCCTTGATACTCCAGGACACGAGGCGTTCACTTCAATGAGAGCAAGAGGCGCAAATATCACAGATATAGCTATACTTGTTGTAGCGGCTGATGACGGTATCATGCCTCAGACAATAGAATCCATCAACCACGCAAAGGCTGCGGGAGTTTCCATTATCGTTGCTATCAACAAAATGGATAAGGAAGGCGCAGACCCAGACAGAGTTAAGCAGCAGCTTACAGAACATGAGCTTGTTGTTGAAGAATGGGGCGGAGATGTTATCGCTGTTCCTGTTTCCGCAAAGACAGGTATGGGCATTGACGAACTGCTGGAGAACGTTCTGCTTGTGGCTGAGGTAAAGGAGCTTAAGGCAAATCCTAACAGACTTGCAAAGGGCGCAGTTATCGAAGCCAGACTTGATAAGGGCAAAGGTCCTGTTGCAACACTTCTTGTACAGAACGGTACTCTTAAGAACGGCGATGTTATCATCGCAGGCACATCAGTGGGACGTGTAAGAACAATGACAGGTCACACAGGAAAGCCTATCCAGAAGGCTGGTCCGTCAACACCTGTTGAGATAACAGGTCTGAGCGAAGTTCCGAGCGCAGGTGATACATTCAATGCGGTCGAGGACGAAAAGCTTGCAAGAGAGCTTGTTGAGCAGAGAAAGCATGAGGCTAAGGAAGAGGTATTCCAGCAGTATCAGAAGGTAACTCTTGACAATCTGTTCGCACAGATCTCTGAGGGTGAGATGAAGGAACTTCCTATCATTGTAAAGGCTGACGTACAGGGTTCTGTTGAGGCTGTAAAGCAGTCACTTGAAAAGATATCCAACGAAGAGGTAAGAGTAAGAGTTATCCACGGCGGCGTAGGCGCAGTTTCAGAGAGCGACGTTATGCTTGCTAATGCGTCGAATGCTATCATCGTAGGATTTAACGTAAGACCTGACCCTGTTGCAAAGGCTAATGCTGAGCAGAGCGGCGTTGAGATAAGACTTTACAGAATTATTTATGATGCGATCGAAGAGATCACAGACGCTATGAAGGGTATGCTCGCTCCTAAGTACAGAGAAGTCGATACTGCAAGAGTTGAGGTAAGACAGACCTATAAGATCTCAAATGTCGGAACAGTTGCAGGTTCATATGTACTTGACGGAAAGATCGGCAGAAACGACCTTATCAGAGTTGTTCGTGACGGTATAATCATTGCAGACGACAAGATGTCATCACTCAAGAGATTTAAGGATGACGCAAAGGAGGTTGCCGCAGGCTTTGAGTGCGGTATCACTCTTGAAAAGTTCTCTGACATCAAGGTAGGAGATATCCTTGAAGGATATATAATGGAAGAATACAGAGATTAAGAGATCAAGATATCAATATATCAATAAAAAACAGGAGGCAGCGGTATGGGATACAGAGCAGGCAGAATGTCCGAGGATATAAGAAGAATAATTTCGGGCAAAATGAGAGATCTCAAAGACCCACGCATACACGGCGGAGAGATGCTTACTGTGGTAAGATGCGATGTAGCGAACGACGGCTCTTACTGCAAGGTGTATATATCCAGCTTTGAAGGCTATGAAAAGGCTAAGGAGGCTGTAAAGGGTTTTGAGTCTGCCACAGGCTATCTTAAAAGAGAAATTTCAAATGTGCTGAAGCTGAAAAAATGCCCTGAGCTTAAATTCGTGGCTGACAATTCTATTGAACATTCAGCTGAGATAACAAGAAAGCTCAGAGAGATAATAAAGGATGAACCGTCTGATGAAGATGCTGAGGACGGTTCGGAAGATATAGAAGATAAAGAAGATATGCAGTAATGTTTTCAGCGTTTTTCACATTCGCAGAAAGGCAGTGATGGTATTGGAATTTCGTGATATTATAAATATTTTCAAGGAGAATGACAACTTTCTTATTCTCACACACAAAAGTCCCGACGGAGATACTTTGGGAACAGGTTTTGCGCTTTGCTATTTCCTCAGAAATATGGGCAAAAAAGCAAATGTCGTAAATTCAGACAGTTTTCCCGACAGATACAGTTTTATGTATGAAGAGTATACTCCGCAGGAATTTGATATACAGTACGTTATAGCGGTGGATATCGCAGATCCGCAGCTTATCGGCAGCGGGCTTGCTCAGTATCAGCAGGAGGGGACGGTCGATCTCTGCATAGATCACCACATCTCAAACAAGGCTTTTGCAAAGCAGACTTATGTTGACGCAAAAGCGTCTGCCGCAGCGCTTATAATGTATCAGATATTCAGATATTCGGGTATGGAGATATCCGATATCATCGCAAAGTGCCTTTATACAGGCATAGCAACAGACACAGGCTGTTTCAAGTATGAAAACACAACACCTGCGGCGCATATCGCCTGCGCAGAGCTTATGGCTTACAATATAGATTTTTCTGTTGTCAACAGAAAAATGTTCGATGTAAAGAGCAGGGGCAGGATAGCTGTCGAGCAGACTGTCATAAGCAAAATGGAATATTTCTTTGACGGAAAGTGTTCAATGATAGTTCTTACCAAAAAGCTTATGGAGGAATGCGGAGTAGACCCTGCCGAGTTCGACGGGCTTGCATCTATACCGCTGTCTGTTGAGGGCGTAAGAATAGGCATAACCGTAAAGGAACGCCACGAGAATGTGTATAAGATATCCGTAAGAACTACCGAAGAGATAGACGCATCTGCGTTCTGTCAGCAGTTCAACGGCGGCGGACATATAAGAGCCGCAGGCTGTGAGATACACGGCAGCCTTGACGAAGTAAAGGCAAAGCTTCTTGAAGAAGTCGGAAAGGTATGCGGATAATGGCGGAACTCAACGGCATTATCCCTGTGTATAAAGAGCAGGGCTGGACATCTTTTGACGTTGTGGCTAAGCTGAGAGGGATACTCCATATGAAAAAGCTTGGTCACGGCGGAACGCTTGACCCTATGGCTGAGGGCGTGCTGCCTGTCTTTGTGGGAAAGGCAACAAAAGCCTGCGATATTATCCCCGACAGACGCAAGGAGTATGAGGCTGGCTTTGTTCTCGGTGTAACGACAGATACTCAGGATACCACAGGCAAGGTGCTATCCGAAAACGCAGGAGCGGTCAGTGCTGAAACCCTTAAAGCCGCAGCACAGCGCTTTGTGGGGGAGATAATGCAGATACCGCCCATGTATTCCGCTGTAAAGGTCGGCGGAAAAAAGCTGTATGAGCTTGCAAGAGAGGGAAAGACCGTGGAGCGTGAGCCACGTCCCATTTTCGTTGAAAGCATCGACATCACAGAGTATGACGAGAAAACACGCAGCGGAAAAATGTATGTGAAATGTCACAAGGGTACATATATACGCACAATAATAAATGATATCGGCGATGCTGTCGGCACAGGCGCTGCAATGACCTCGCTGGTGAGAACATATTCGGGCGGCTGCAAAGCTGAGGATTGCTATACGATAGAGCAGATAGCCGAAATATGTGACGGAGGAAAAGCAGAAGATATCATTATCCCCGCAGACAGAGCGTTTGAGGACTATGAAAGGATAGACCTTTCCCAGCGTATAACGGGACTTTACCGAAACGGAGTAAAACTAAGACCGTCACAGGTGGGAAAGAGTGTTCCCGATGATAAGATATACAGAGTTTACGGCTCTGACGGGGAATTTATCGGCACAGGTCATTTCTGCGGAGAAGAGTTCCGCAGTATGAAAAATCTGCGCTGAAAAGCAATGGATCTATGGAGGGATATTTTGATTTTACTTTCGGATAAGGATAATATCTCTGAAAACAATAAATTTAAAACGGTCTGCGCAATGGGACTTTTCGACGGAGTTCACCTCGGTCACAGGCTCGTTATCGAAAAAGCGGTAAGACTTAAAAATGATAGCGGCGGCAGGCTGAAAGCGGCTGTTTTCACCTTTGAAACCAGTTCCCTTACATCAAAGGGCAGGCTTGAAATGCTGCTTAGCGATGAGCAGAAACGTCAGCATATTGAAAAACTCGGTGCGGATTATCTTTACTCCCCCGATTTTTCCATGTTCAAGGATATGCCTGCGGAGGATTTCGTAAGGCTTGTGCTTAAAGAAAAGCTTGGCTGCGCCGCAGCAGTCTGCGGAGCGGATTTCAGTTTCGGCAGAAAAGCTGAGGGGAATGTGGAAGTCCTCAGAGAGCTTGGTAAAAAATACGGCATAGAAGTCTATGCGTTGGACAAGCTTTCCGTTGACGGCACAGAGGTAAGCTCCACCGCTATAAGGAAGTATATAAAAAACGGCGATATCGGAAAGGCAAATGCTCTGCTGGGATATCAGTTCGGCTATACTCAGACAGTAAGGCACGGCAACGAACTGGGCAGGACATGGAACTTCCCTACTATAAATCAGAAGATACCCGAATCATCGGTGCTGCCGAAATTTGGAGTTTACTGTTCAAGGGTGAAGATCGGTGAGGAAACCTATTTCGGCGTTACCAACATAGGCATAAAGCCGACCGTTCAGAGCGGGCTTTCACCGCTGGCGGAAACGTATATCCTTGATTTCAGCGGCGACCTCTACGGCAGGACTGTCACCCTTTACCCCGAATATTTCGTAAGGGCGGAGAGGAAGTTTGAAAGCTTTGACAAGCTCAAAGAACAGATAGCCGCAGATACGGAATTTACAGCAAGGTACTATAAGGCTGAAAAATAATGAAAATATAAAATAAAAAATTTGAAAGGACAGATATCAATGAATAAAGTAAGAACCAGATTTGCGCCAAGCCCGACAGGCTATATGCATATCGGAAACCTCAGAACAGCGCTGTTCACATATCTTATCGCAAAGCAGAACGGCGGAGATTTTATCCTCAGAATAGAGGATACGGATCAGGGACGTTATGTAGAGGGTGCTACTGAGGTAATTTACAAAACTCTTAAAGAGTGCGGACTCAACTGGGACGAAGGTCCTGATATAGGCGGTCCTGTCGGTCCTTATATCCAGTCGGAAAGAATGGGTATGTTCAAGAAATATGCTGAGGAGCTTGTTGAAAAGGGCGAGGCTTACTACTGCTTCTGCGACAAGGAAAGACTTGAAGAGCTGAAAGCTATTCAGGAGGCAAGCGGTATCGCTCCTATGTATGACAGACATTGCCGTGATCTTCCTGCTGAGGAGATAAAGGCAAAGCTTGACGCAGGCGTACCTTACGTTATCAGACAGAAGATCCCGCTGGAGGGCGAGGTTACTTTCCATGATGAGCTTTACGGCGATATCACAGTTGACTGCGCTACTCTTGACGATCAGATACTTATAAAGACAGACGGAATGCCAACATATAACTTTGCAAACGTTGTTGACGATCACCTTATGGGCATCACACACGTTGTAAGAGGAAACGAGTATCTTGCATCTGCTCCTAAGTACAACTTGCTTTACAAGGCTTTCGGTTGGGAAGTTCCGACATATATCCACGTTGAGCATATAATGAAGGACAAGCAGCACAAGCTTTCAAAGCGTGACGGCGACGCTTCATATGAGGATCTTATGAAGAAGGGATATCTCAAAGAGGCTGTTATAAACTATATCGCTCTGCTGGGCTGGGCGCCAAAGGGCGAGGAAGAGATATTCTCACTTGACGAGCTTATCAAGGAATTTGATATCCACGGACTTTCAAAGTCACCTGCTATATTCGACCCTGTAAAGCTCAAGGCTATAAACGGAAAGTATATTAAAAGACTTACACCTGAGAAGTTCGCAGAGTATGCTGTTCCTTACATCAAGGAGAGCGTAAAGAGAGAGGATATCGACCTTAATGCCGTTGCCGCACTGCTTCAGGCAAGAACAGAGCTGTTCACAGAGATACCAGAAATGGTAGACTTCCTTGACGCACTGCCTGAGTATTCTATCGACCTCTATACACATAAGAAGATGAAAACAAATCCTGAGAATTCACTTGGATCCCTGAAGGCTGTTCTGCCTGTACTGGAGAGCATAGACGAGGCTGACTGGACAGAAGAGAATATCCACGAAAAGCTGTTCGCTCTTATCGGCGAAATGGGCGTAAAGAACGGAATAATCCTCTGGCCGCTTAGAGTTGCCGTATCAGGCAAGGCGTTCACACCGGGCGGCGGAATCGAGATCGCTGCACTTATCGGCAAAAAGGATACTATCGAGAGAGTTAAAAAGGGAATAGAAAAGCTCAGCTAAGACATAATTTCGCATTAAACATTAAACTGTCACTTATCTTTCACATAGATAATTTAGAATTATAAGCGGCAAAAAGCTAAATTATTTCCCGTTAGGAGGAAAAATTAAATGATAGAGGTTGTAAACCTTTGTAAACATTACGGCGACAAGAAAGCCGTCAATAATGTTTCGTTCAAGGCTGAGGACGGCGAAGTGCTGGGATTTCTCGGACCGAACGGAGCAGGTAAGTCCACAACAATGAATATCCTTACAGGCTATATTTCAAGCACTAGCGGAAAGGCGCTTATCGACGGGATAGATATTCTTGAAAACCCTGTAAAGGCAAAGCAGAAGATAGGCTATCTCCCTGAGATACCTCCGCTTTATGTGGATATGACTGTAAAGGAGTATCTCTATTTCATATACGATCTTAAAAAGTGCAAGCTGCCGAAAATATCCCATCTTCAGGATATATGCAGCCTTGTGAAGATCGACAACGTATACAACAGACTTATCAAGAACCTTTCAAAAGGTTACAGACAGAGAGTAGGTCTTGCACAGGCGCTGGTGGGAAACCCGAAGGTGCTTATCCTTGACGAGCCGACAGTAGGTCTTGACCCTAAGCAGATAATCGAGATAAGAACGCTTATCAGAAAGCTGGGTAAGAACCATACGGTCATACTCTCATCACATATACTCTCCGAGGTGCAGGCGGTATGCGATAAGATCGTAGTTATCAACGAGGGAAGAGTGGTCGCAAACGATACCGAAGAGAACCTTTCCCACAAGCTTACAGGCGACAATAAGTTCATCTGCAAGATAGACGGAAATAAGGACAACGTTATGAGAATGATACAGAGTATCGACGGCGTTGACAAGGTATACTGCGACGCTGAGCATAAAAACAATGTCTGCGATTACAGGATAGAGGCGGAGGAAGGTTCGGATATAAGATATGAGCTGTTTAAGAAGATAGCGGAGAACGGCTGGTATATGCTGGAGCTGAGATCCTCCGAAATGTCCCTTGAGGATATCTTCCTTAAACTCACGATGGGCGAAAAGATCCCTGCCCTTGCAGCAGATGAGGAGGTAGAGGAATAATGGGAGCGATTTTCAGAAGAGAGGTAAAGGCTTACTTCACATCTCCGATAGGATACATATTTATAGCTGCGTTTTTTGCATACTGCGGAATAATGTTCTCCTATTACAGCCTTAACAGCGGATATACAAAGCTTGATTCGCTTTTCGGTTCGCTGCTTACAATAGTTATCGTGCTTATACCTATCCTCACCATGAGAACGATCTCTGAGGAAAAGCGTTCAAAAACAGACCAGTGTCTGCTTACAGCTCCGATTAGTCTGGGCAGCATCGTTGCAGGAAAGTTCTTTGCGGCTTTCCTTATCTATGCTATTGCAGTTTCGATCACAGCAGTTATGGCTGTGGTAGTTTCCGCATTCGGTCAGCCTGACTGGAACGTTATTGTGGGAAATATCGTGGCTCTCCTTCTTGTGGGAGCGGCTTATATAGCAATAGGCATATTCTGTTCATCATTCACAGAAAATCAGATAGTTGCGGTAGTTATCAGCTTTGTTGCACTTATCGCAGCGTCATTTATGACAACTATCGGCAATCTTATACCTTTAGACTGGGTTCAGACAGTCTTTCAGAAGGTTTCATTCGGCGAAAGATATTATTCATTTACATACGGAGTGTTCGACTTCTCGAACGTAGTATTTTTCGTGAGTGCAGTTGTGGCATTTCTTTTCCTTACGGTCAGAGTGCTTGAAAAACGCCGCTGGGGCTGATAAGGAGGTTGCGCATAAATGGAAAACAATAACGAAAACGAAAAGGTTTCCGCAAACAGCAGAAAGTTCCTTGATGATATAGTCGAGAGCGAGAAAAATCAGAAGGACGCTGCTGAACAGGAAAAGAATAACGCTGAAAAAGATAAGAAGAGCAAAAAGAATAGCAAAGATAAAAAAGAAAATAAAGACAAGAAAAAGTTCAATACCAAAAAGCTCAAGCATGGTACAATGGCTACTGTGCTGACCTGCGTGTTTATTGCGCTGCTGGTGCTTGTCAATATCGTTACAACAATGCTTTTCGACAGATATCCTATTACAATAGACCTGACTGCTGATAAGATATATTCAGTTTCTGACGAGTCGGAAAAGTATGTAAAGGACGTTGACGTTGACGTAACAGTAACTATCTTTGCAGATGAGGAGACTTTTACAAACTATTCCTCATATAATAAGCAGGCGGTAGAGCTGCTTAAAAACTACTGCAAGCTCAATAACCATATCTCATACAGATTTATGGATATAGACTCTAACCCTGACGTAGTAAAGAATTACAGCGACTCTATCCAGCAGTTCGATATAATCTTTGAAACCAATACAGAAGTAAACGGCGAAAAGGTACAGAGAACAAGAAAACTCGGTATGGTCGATCTTCTCAGTTTCAAGGACGAGTTCGTAAGCCAGCTTTCACAGTCCGGTTACAGCATAGATATGCTCGTTCAGCAGGCAGGAAGCGACCTTACATTCCTTTCATACTACGGCTCATATGTTGAGTCATCAAATGCCGAGCAGGCTTTCACATCTGCTCTTATGACCGTAACTGATCCAAACCCTGTATATGTTACTTTCCTTACAGGAAGAAGTGAGATAACTGATCTCTCATACTTCCAGACTTTGCTTACAGCAAACGGATATAACGTAAACAGCATAGATATCACATCTGAGGAGATACCTGAGGAAACAAGCGTTATAGTTATCCCTGCACCTAAGACGGATTATCTTGAGGGCGAGATAACAAAGATAAGCGACTTCCTCAACAACAACGGCGACCTCGGAAAGCAGCTCATCTATGTTGCGTCATACAGTCAGGACTCAACTCCTAACCTTGATGAGTTCCTTCAGGAATACGGACTTCAGATCGGCAGCGGTGTTATCTGCGAAACATATACTTCAAACTACTACAACTACCCGTTCGTTACAACTACAACGAACATCTCAGACAGCTTTGATCAGGATATCCAGACTTCACAGCCTGTTATAAGCTCATGGTTCACAAGACCTGTAAACGTGCTTTTCGACGAGCAGGATATGGTTTCCACAGAGCAGTATGTACTGTCAACAGATGACGCATACACAGCAGACGTTTCTATGACAAACGGAACCGTTGGCGACAAGATCGCAAAGGGACAGCAGTGCTATATGGCAGTAGGCTCAAAGGCTAAGTTCCTTAATGACGAAAACGCCACAACAGTTTACAGCAATATCCTCTGCTTTGGTTCTGAGTATATGCTCAATGACAATATACTCGCAGCTGAACAGTATAACAACAGAGAATATGTTCTCAGCGTACTCAACGGCATCACCCACAAGACGGACGGAGTAACTATCACTCCTAAGACTATCACAGGAAATGCTTTTGATATCAACGAGCAGCAGAAGAATGTTCTTAAATGGACATTCAGCGCAGTTATCCCTCTTGCAGTTCTTGCAGTAGGTACAGTTGTATGGCTGAGAAGAAAGAATAAGTAACCGAGGTTTTAAATTATGAACGGAAAAGTACAGGGAATAATCATATGCGGCGTTATCGCAGCAAGCCTTGCGGGAGTTATGCTGTTTCTCAATTCTGAAAACGGCGGAGCGGATAAGGACAGTTCATCGTCCTCTTCCTCTGCCGCAGCAAGCAGCGAGGACGAAAGCGTTATTATCCTTGAAAAGACCGCAGACGATATAACGGCTGTCCATGTCACCAACACATACGGTGAGTTCGACCTGTCAAAGCCATCATCGGGCAAATCAGGCTGGACGATAGAACAGCTTTCGGGAATAAATCAGAATTCCACTAAAAAGGACAGCCTGCGCACAAACTGCGGCGAGCTTGAAGCTAAAAAACTCGTTGAGGAAAATGCCGCTGACCTTTCAAAATACGGTCTTGACCAGCCGTCTGCAACAGTTGATATAACATACAGCGACGATACCACAGCCACATTCTATATCGGTTCGGAAGCTCCTGAGAGCAGGTATCTTTATGTAAAGACGAGCGACAGCTCAAACGTCTATATGGTGCTTGCAACAAAGCTTTCCTACTATACCGCCCCTGTTACATCATATGCTGACCTTACGCTTATAGCAAAGCCGTCAGATGATGAATGGCCTGACTATGGTACGGAAACTATCAGCAGAAAAGACTGGGATTACGAAGTCAAATTCGAGAACGATCCGCATGATATAGAGGGAATGCTCTCCAGTCAGGTAATATCATCACCTATCTTTGCATACCTCAACATCACAGGCTCAAATACAGTTACTCACGGAATGTGGGGACTTACAGCGACAGAATGTGTGGCTGTGAACCCAGACGATGATGTAAAGAAGGAATACGGACTTGACGATCCATTCTGCACAGTAAACCTTAAGGGTGACGAGTACGACTATAAGCTCAGCATAGGAAATGAAGCCTATGAAACTGACGATGAGGGCAATGTCACCGACACGTCAAAGGGATATTACTGCTATCTCGAAGGTGTAAAGGGCGCAGACTGCGTCTATGTTGTCAGCACAGACAGCCTGCCTTGGGCAACATTCAAGATCGAGGACGTTATATCCAGCATTATGACAACGAACTACCTTGTTGACCTGTCCGAGATCACTATCGAGCATAATGGCGAAAAGACGACCTATGAAATAACAAGCAACGGTTCAAGCAGCGAAACTCTTGACGACGGCAGTGCAGCAGATGTTACAAGCGTTAAACTTGACGGCAAGGAGCTTGACGTGGATAACTTCAAGAGCCTTTATCAGTACATCATGACCTGCCCGACATCTGAGATATACTTCAAAGACCCTGAGGGCGAAAGCGTAGTAGCTATCACAGAGAAGAGAGCGGACGGCGACGAGGACGTTATCGAGCTTTACAAGGATACCGCAAGAAGATATATCGTAAAACTCAACGGCAGAACATCTTTCAGGATACAGTCAACATGGATAGACACACTTCTGAAAAATATGGACAACGTAAAAAATGGCATCGAGGTAGACGATAACTACTAAGGTCTTGATACCACAGCGAAATCGACAAAGTATGCGGCAGATGAGGGTTATAATGATATCTGCCGCTTTGCGACCCAGGCGTATGTGAAAATTATGAAAAAAGTTTGAAAAAACGCTTTATTTTTTGTCTGATATATGTTATAATAATTACAGTACGCTAAGGTTGGAAGAAAATAGACATAATTATACAGAACGGAGGAGATATTATGGCAAGTACAACAGAGAAAAAGGGTTTCTTCACATATAAGGGTCTGCCGCTGGTTAGAAAAGGCAACACTATTTATTTCGGAAATATGTATGACGAGTTCGTTGTAATGATAGAAATTCAGGGTACTGAAAAGATAGGCAAGCTTGACGTTGCTAACAAGGTAATGATAAGAAAAATGGCAACTGATATAAAGCTTCCGCCGAACGAGGCTATCGTAAAGACAGCTAAGAAGGACAGCCTTTATGAGGCGCTGGATATTGCCTGCGCATGGCTCAAGGTAAGCTGATAGATCGTGATGTATTGCGGCAGAGGTGATGACTTCTGCCGCTTTGTATTTTAATTAAATATAAAATTTACAGAAAATTAATAAAAATACTTGACAAGGCTTGTACGGGTATGTTATAATATGTATACCTCTTTATGAGGTCTATTTTTTTGCGCTGTTTTTACGGCGGCAAAAATCATAAGTTACCTCAGAATTCCGCTGTAAAGCGGGGTTTGCGCAGGGCTTTCGCCTGAGCGCATGAGGGAGGCAAAGACGTACTCCGATAGTTCTTGCGGAGTATAAATTTCGTCAGGAGGTGCCGAAATGAGAGTAAAGATTACACTTGCTTGTACTGAGTGTAAGCAGAGAAACTACAACACAAAGAAGAACAAGAAGAATGACCCTGACAGACTTGAAATGAACAAGTATTGCAAGTTCTGCAAGAAGCACACTCTTCACAAAGAGACTAAGTAATCTGAAAGGAGCTATATCTTATGGCTAAGGATAAGGAGATTACTAAGTCTTCCAAGAAAGATGCGAAGATCAAGGGCGCAGAGAAGGCTAAGAAAAAAGGCGGTATCAGAAGATACTTCAGAGATCTCAAGGCTGAGATCAAGAAGGTCGTATGGCCGACAAAGTCGCAGGTCATCAACAATACAGGCGTTGTTCTGTCTGTAATGGTAGTGATGGCGATATTCCTTTTCGCAGTTGACACAGGTCTTGGCAAGGCTATTCAGGCATTGCTCAGCATCGGAAGCTGATGAAGACATCATCGGCGGAAACGGTTTTTACAGCATCAATATGGAGGTAATTTCATGTCAGAAGAAGCAAAGTGGTATGTAGTCCATACCTATTCCGGTTATGAGAATAAGGTTGCGCAAAATATTGAAAAGGTTGTTGAAAACCGAAAGCTTCATGATCTTATTCCCGAAATAAGGATCCCGCTGGAAACAGTAACGGAGATCAAGGGCAACAAGACATCAGAAGTTGAAAAAAAGCTTTTCCCAAGCTATGTGCTTGTAAAAATGGTACTTACTGACGACTCATGGTATATCGTAAGAAATACCAGAGGAGTTACAGGTTTCGTTGGTCCGGGATCAAAGCCTGTTCCTCTTTCAGATAAAGAGGTAGCTGCGCTGGGCGTTGATACAGGCGCTCCGGTTGTGGAGGTCAATATCAAGGAAGGCGACAGCGTAGAGGTCATCGGCGGTTCGTTCGACGGCTTCACAGGTACAGTTGAAAAACTCGACCTTGAGGAAAAGACTGCGGACGTTACAGTATCTATGTTCGGTCGTGAAACAGTAGTAACACTTCCGATAACACAGATCAAGCCTGAGGATAAGTAACAGGCTGCACAAAGTCAGAGGGAAAAAACATTCGTATTGGAAGTTATCTTCCAAAAACGTGGGAGAGCTGAAAAAGGCTCGCCTTACCACTTAATTATGGAGGTGCAATATAATGGCACAGAAGGTAGTAGGCTATATAAAGCTTCAGATTCCTGCAGGAAAGGCAACTCCTGCACCACCGGTTGGTCCGGCTCTTGGTCAGCACGGTGTAAACATTATGGCATTCACAAAGGATTTCAACGAGAGAACTAAGAACGATATCGGTCTTATCATCCCTGTTGTGATCACAGTTTATGCTGACAGATCATTCACATTCATTACAAAGACTCCTCCTGCATCAGTCCTCATCAAGAAGGCTTGCAAGATCGAGTCCGGTTCAGGCGTACCTAACAAGACTAAGGTTGCTACAATCACAAAAGAGCAGGTTCAGAAGATCGCTGAGCAGAAGATGCCTGACCTTAATGCGGCAAACATTGAAACTGCAATGAGCATGATCGCAGGTACATGCCGTTCAATGGGCGTTGTAGTTGAAGATTAATTAATTCGCAGCTGTATCAGAGTGATACAGGCAATGGTGGGAGGATTATTCCGCTAACCGGCGTTTTCGGTCGGTATTACCACTTAACGAGGAGGAAATATTAATGAAACATGGCAAGAAGTATGTTGACAGCTCAAAGACTGTTGACAAGTCTAAGCAGTATGATTCCGCAGAGGCACTTGAACTTGCAGCAGCCAGCGCAAAGGCTAAGTTTGATGAAACAATCGAGCTTCACATTCGTCTGGGCGTTGACTCAAGACACGCTGACCAGCAGGTAAGAGGCGCTGTTGTACTTCCTAACGGAACAGGTAAGAAGGTTAAGGTTCTTGTATTCTGTAAGGAAGATAAGTACGAGGCTGCTAAGGCAGCTGGCGCTGAGTATGTCGGCGGCATGGAGTTTGTAGATAAGATCACAAAGGAAAACTGGATGGATTTCGACGTAGTTATCGCTTCACCTGATATGATGGGTGTTGTTGGTAGACTCGGTAAGGTTCTCGGACCTCGTGGACTTATGCCAAACCCAAAGGCTGGTACAGTTACTCCTGACGTAGCTAAGGCTGTTACAGACGCTAAGGCTGGTAAGATCGAGTACCGTCTTGACAAGACAAATATCATTCACTGCCCTATCGGTAAGGCTTCATTCGGTGTTGAAAAGCTTGAGCAGAACTTCAACACACTTATCGACGCAGTTGTAAAGGCTAAGCCTGCTGCTGCTAAGGGTCAGTATCTTAAGAGCATCGTTGTAGCTTCTACAATGGGCCCTGGAATCAAGGTAAATACTGCAAAGTACGGCAACTGATTCCTATAAATAATGCAATATGGGACGGATATTTTTATCCGTCCTTTTTTGTTTGCAGATAAAAATATATAAATTTGAATGTACTAAAAAAGACGGAGCATTTCGTATTGAAATACTCCGTCTGATTTTATTTTATAGTTTTGCGGATCTATTATCCCATTACAACTTCAACTTCGTGAGCTGTACCCTTTTCAAATACAGGGAGGATATTGCCGTTTACCTTGACGCCGTCAACTGTAACAGACTTTATACCCTTTGAAACGTGGTCAGGGTTCTTTACTGTGATGTTGTATGTGTTGTCACGGAACTTTCTTGTGAGCTTGAAGCCGTCCCACTCAGCTGGGATAGAAGGATCTATCTTAAGGCCCTCATATGCAGGGATACAGCCGAGAATGAACTGTGAGATTGCTACAAAGTTCCATGCTGCAGTACCTGTCAGCCATGAGTTCTTTGCCTCACCGTGGCGCTTAGCGTCCTTACCTGCGATCATCTGAGCGTAAACATATGGCTCAGTTCTGTGGAGGTCTGAAATGTCCTCAAGGTATGCAGGAGCGATCTTTGAATAGTATTCAAATGCCTGATCTCCACGGCCTGCGGCAGCCTCAGCACAGATTATCCATGCGTTGTTGTGGCAGAAGATACCTGCGTTCTCCTTGTATCCGCCCGGATATGTTGAGATCTCACCGTATTCAATGTAGTACTTTGTGAATGCAGGGTTGTTAAGAACAAGACCGTACTTTGTATCAAGATACTTCTTTACGCTGTCAAGTGTAAGGATATCCTTGCCTGACTCCTTGCCAAGACCAGCCATAACAGCAAAGCCCTGTGGTTCAATGAAGATCTTGCCCTCTTCACACTCGTGTGAGCCGACCTTCTTGCCGAAGTCATCGTACGCTCTGAGGAACCATTCGCCGTCCCAGCCGTACTTCATTGTGTTCTCGTTCATTGTCTTTACAGCTTCTTCAGCCTTTGCAGCCTCTTCATCAAGTCCCTTGTACTTGCAGAGTGCAACGTACTCAGGTCCGATGTAAGCCATCATAGCTGCTACCATTACAGACTCAGCAACACGGCTGAACTTGTCCTCGCCGTACTTAGGTGAAGTATATGTCTGGAAGCTTTCACCAGGAGTGTCAGAGTGGCAGCTGAGGTTAAGACAGTCGTTCCAGTCTGCTCTCATTGCAAGCGGAAGTCCGTGAGGACCAACAAGCTCTGCAACGTGCCAGAATGACTGCTTAAGGTGATGCATCATTGACTGAGCCTTGCTCTCATCATTATCGTAAGGAACGTTCTCGTCAAGGATAGAGTAGTCGCCTGTTTCCTTGATGTACTGTGCTGTTGAAAGGATCATCCACAGTGGATCGTCTGAGAAATCTCCGCCGATCTCGTCGTTGCCCTTCTTTGTAAGAGGCTGATACTGGTGATAGCATCCGCCGTCCTCAAGCTGAGTAGCAGCAAGGTCGAGTATTCTTTCTCTTGCTCTTTCAGGGATCTGGTGAACAAATCCGAGAAGATCCTGGTTAGAATCTCTGAATCCCATTCCTCTGCCGATGCCGCTCTCGAAGTATGAAGCCGATCTTGACATATTGAATGTTACCATACACTGATACTGGTTCCAGATGTTTACCATTCTGTTGAGCTTGTCGTCAGCAGTTTCAACGTGGTACTGTGAAAGCAGAGCGTTCCATGTTTCCTTAAGTTCAGCAAGAGCCTTGTCAGCCTTTTCAGCTGTGTTCATAGCCTCGATCATCTCGTAAGCCTTTGACTTGTTCATTGAACCGTCAGCGTTCCACTTATCCTTGCCGTTCTCAACATAGCCGAGAACGAATACGAAAGTCTTTTCCTCGCCTGCGTCAAGTGTGATGTCGATGCAGTGTGAAGCGATCGGTGACCAGCCGTCTGCAACAGAGTTTGAAGGCTGACCTGCAACAACTGTCTGAGGATTTTCAAAGCCGTTGTAAAGACCCATGAATGACTCTCTGTCGGTATCGTATCCGCAGATGTCAGCGTTTACTGTATAGAATGCAAAGTGATCTCTTCTCTCCTTGTATTCTGTCTTGTGGTAGATAGTAGAACCCTCGATCTCAACTTCTCCTGTGTTGAAGTTTCTCTGGAAGTTTGTTGAGTCGTCCTGAGCGTTCCAAAGACACCATTCGATGAAAGAGAAAAGCTTGAAGCTCTTTTTCTTATCGGAAGTGTTCTTTATTACCATCTTCTGAACTTCGCCGTTGTAGTTCTGAGGAACGAAGAAAGTTACCTCAGCCTCGATGCCGTTTCTCTCGCCCTTGATGATGGTGTAACCCATACCGTGACGGCATGAATAGTTGTCAAGATCCTTCTTTACAGGGCTCCAGCCGGGTGACCAGATATCGCCGTTATCGTTTATGTAGAAGTATCTTCCGCCCATATCAACAGGAACGTTATTGTAGCGGTAACGAGTGATCCTTCTCAGTCTTGCGTCCTTGTAGAAGTGATATCCTCCTGCTGTGTTGGAGATGAGTGAGAAGAACTCCTGTGTTCCGAGGTAGTTTATCCACGGATATGGAGTTTTTGGGTTTGTGATGACGTATTCCTTGTTTACGTCGTCAAAAAATCCGAATTTCATCAATTTTTCCACCTTTCAAAAAAGTTTTTGTTTTCTTTGTTTTCGTTATTTATTAGTTTTATTAAGACGTGAGAGCGTATGCTCCGCCGTCAATAAAAATCATTGAACTTTGCAGGCTATTCAGTAAAAAATCTCTGCCAGCATTTAAAGCTTTCGTCTTTTCCAAGCTCAGTATATCCCGAAACTTCACGGGGAAGACTGAGGTTAGGAGAATTTATCATAGCTGTCATAGGCTCAGGGCAGAAATAACCCTTGTCGCCGTCATGGTTCCACATATTCCAGAACTTGTATTCCTTTGACACCTCATTGCAGAGCGTATGACCGTTCGCTGTATCGGTTATAACTGTGCCGTAGAAATCCTTTCCCTTATATGTGTTCATTTCAGCTTTGTACATATCGTTCTCTATGACCTGACCTGTTGGGACTTTAGTTCCGTTTTTATATTCCATATCCCAGTCGGTAAGGGGGAGGAATTTTTCATCAGGCAGGAACCTGTCGGTAAGTCCGCACTTTTCGCCTATCGGAACTGATAATCTCATAGTGCTTTCCTGTCCGCCGTCGCACATAGGCGCATTAAGGCAGGTGTGGGTGCATATTGAAACAGGCAGAGCCTTGTCCGAATTGTTTGTGAGCGTGACTTCGTGAATAAGACCCTCCTCATCGGAAAGAGTGAACCTGTATGATATCTTGAAATCTATCGGGAAACAACCGTACATTTCATCATTTTTGTCAAATGTAAACGATGTCACCAAAACGCATTTTTTATCATCTGCCGAACTGCTTTCAACATCGTGTGATCTCAGATGCACCCAGCCGTGAAGATGATTGTCGAACTTTGTTTCATTCACAGGAAGATGATAAACAGCGTCCGAAGTCTTTATTATTCCCCTGTCGAAACGGTTGGGGAGATAAAGAGTAGGAAGTCCCCAGATCTCACGCTGAGCGTCGATCTGCTGAGCTGTGCAGTCTTCTCTGTAACGGAAAACCTCGATGCCGTTTTTATCGTCATGAAGCCGGAGAACTGCCGCACCCATTGACGGAGCGATAACAGCCGTATACTTCTCAGTCTGCATTTTAACGCAGTTTACCCCTTTGAAGCTGTAATTCAAGTCAATTTTATTCACAAGAAAAACCCCTTATATAAATAATGTACATACAAATAATCTTAAACGTTTAAATACAGATTTATTATAACATAATTAATAAATTTTGTCTAGTGGTTTCCAAAGATTTTTATGCAGTTTTTTTCTGTTTTAAACAATCAGGCAATGTTTTTCGGCAGAAAATTTAAAATAATTTAAAATACAAAAATCAGCGTATAATTTTGTTTGAGCTGTCAATAATATGAGCAGAAACGGAGAACACAGATATCTCCGCAGAAAGGAAGGATAACAGTGCTGGATAAAATAGCGCTTACTCTGCTGATAATCGGCGGAATAAACTGGGGACTCGTGGGAATTTTCAGCTTTGATCTTGTGGCATTTATTTTCGGAGGTCAGACAGCTGTGCTTTCAAGGATCGTATACATTCTGGTGGCAGTATCTGCGATCTGGTGCATTTCCCTTTTCTTCAAGGACAGCGATATGCTGGAAAGCAAGGTCTGAGGATCGGAAAACGTCCCTCTGAACAGCGTGGGAAACGTCCCACCCGATAGGTGGGACGTGAAAGGTGAGTCCGTGTTCGGCTTATGAAAAAATTCATAGGGTTTGCACCGTAAGCAGGACAAAAAGCGAACGAGTTCGCTTTTGAACAAATTCGTTTGCAAAACGGTTTGCAGGCATCAGTTAATGCCGCAAAACTGCGCAGCTGCGGACTCTCCTTTTGCGTTCCACATATAAATAAGAACAGGGCAGGCATATGAAAACTTTGATACCGCTTGTCCTGCTTTTAAAATTTGAACCAAAAAGACATAAAAGGTTAAATGAATTTATAAATTTAGCTATAATTTAGTTTGAATGCGTAAATGTTGATTTATGTGGTAAAATTCCGCATTGGTTTTTGTGCAGTCTGCTGAAATTTTTGCCAGTGGGGTATTTATTTGCAACTTTTTCTTGACTTGCGGAGCAAAAAAGGTTATAATTTAATTGATGTTAAGGATATTGAACAATATTTGTTTGATTTAACATCCGTTTTGTTGTCTCCTTTCTTTTGTTCTACACATAGTTTTTTTATTTTATTTTCCGCAGAGCACCGTTTGCTCTGCATTTTTTTTGCCCATTTTAAAGTCGTTAATAGCAAATATTAAAATATAAACATAGTTATAAAATTTTCGTCATATATGTAACCTTTTTCGCTGCGGTGTGTATATACAAGTGAAAGCCAAAAGACAGGAGGTTCACGGCTTGAATGACAAACGTTTGATTATAAAGCTGAAAAAAAGATCAGCCGCCGCATTGGATCAGCTTATTGCTGAATACTCTTCATATGTGTACACCATAGTGAGAAATATCCTTGGGAGCGGTTTTACAAAAGAGGACGCAGAAGAGGTCACCTCGGACGTTTTCTTCCGCATATGGCAGACAGCGGAAAACCTTGACGAAAAGCGTAAGCTTTCCCCGTACCTCGCCGCCTGTGCAAGAAATTGTGCATTGAACAAGCTGCGTACTGTGAGGTGCGAGCTTCATTCAGATGAGCTTATGGCTGATCTGGTGTCGGATATAAGCGTGGAGAATGATATAGAGGTCACTCAGCAGCTTGCACTTGTGACTGATCGTCTTGACGAGCTTTCAGAACAGGACAAAGAGATTTTCGTAAGATTTTATTATTACGGTGAAAAGCTTGCGGCAGTGAGCGCACATCTCGGCATATCAGAGAGTGCCTGCAAAACAAGACTTTCCCGTGTACGGAAAAAGCTCAGAGAATATCTGACAGAAAGGGGATACAGCGCATATGAGAAAAAGTAATGACTGGGCAAAGGATATAATGCCGATAGACTTACAGACTTGTGACTCCGAACGCATTTGCGTCACTGTCAGAGATAGGATAAACGCAGAGAAAGGCAGTGTCATAACTATGAAAAAGAACAGAAGAATAAAGCCGCTCATTATTGCCGCAGCTATCGCAGCAGCCACAACAGTTTCAATGATAACGGTAAATGCAGCAACAGACGGACAGCTTGTTGAAAAGATAAGACTTTTCATAAACGGCGAGGAGCTGGATATCGACAGTTCGAACCTCAAAACGGGTGTTGACGAGAACGGCGATCAGTATTATGAATTGCAAGTTGAGGAAGGCGACAGCGAAGTTTCTATCGAGTTGGAAGAAGATGTTGATGCCGCAGCGGAAAATGAGGTCGCTGAGGACAGCTCTTCTGAGGTGAATTAAACGGATATAGGCTAGTTAATAAAAAATTTACAATATTAAGTGCGCAAGCCCTTGACAAATCGTCGGGGGCTTGCTATAATATATAAGCATTCGTATCTAAAGACAGTTGGCAAACAAGTAAGTCCAGCCGAGGAAGGAATAGCAAAGTTAATATCGACTTTGTATCTCTTTTGTCAGACCATGTCTTGAACGAAAGGGATTTTTCTTTTAGTATACGCTTTGTAAATTAATACAAAGAGGTGAAATTAGAAATGCCAAGTGAAAAGGTTTTACTTGCTAAGCAGGAAAGAGTTGCAGAGCTTACAGATCTCATCAAGAATTCCGCTGCGGGCGTACTCGTAAGCTACGAGGGTATCACCGTTGAGGACGATACAAAGCTCAGAAAGGAAATGAGAGAGGCTGGAGTTAAGTACTTCGTAGAGAAGAACACACTCCTCAGATTTGCATTCAAGAACGCAGGTCTTGACGATATCACAAACGTACTTGAGGGTACAACTGCTATCGCTATCTCAGACGACGATCAGACAGCACCTGCAAGAATTCTCGGTAAGTTTGCTGAGAACACAGAGAACAAGAAGTTCGCTCTTAAGGCTGGTTACATCGGCGAAGAGATCTATGACGCAGCAGGCGTTAACGCTCTTTCAAAGATCCCATCAAGAGATGTACTTCTCGCAATGCTGGTTGGTTCACTCCAGGGTCCTATGCAGAAGCTTGCTGCTACACTGCAGGCTGTTGTGGACAAGAACAACGACGCAGCTTAATAGCTGCCTGAATTGTTCGGCATAAGACGGCTCAATGCCGCAAAATCAAATTAAATTTAAAAGGAGAATAATTATCATGGCTTCAGAAAAGATTATGAAATTTGTAGAAGATATCAAGACTCTCTCAGTTCTCGAGCTTTCAGAACTCGTAGAGGCAATTCAGGAAGAATTCGGTGTAACAGCTGCTGTTGCTGCTGCTCCTGCTGCTGGTGCAGCTGGCGCTGCTGAGGCAGAGAAGACAGAGTTCGACGTAATCCTCGCTTCATTCGGCGATGCTAAGATGGGCGTTATCAAGGCTGTTAAGGAGATCACAGGTCTTGGACTTAAGGAAGCTAAGGCTCTCGTTGAGGAAGCTCCTAAGGCTATCAAGGAAGCTGCTCCTAAGGCAGAGGCTGAAGAGATCAAGGCTAAGCTCGAGGCTGCTGGCGCAACTGTTGAACTCAAGTAATTTATTTACTGGATTTAATAAGTTTACATCAGACCGCTTGTCATATGACAGGCGGTCTTTTTGTGTATACAGTTATGCTAACTGCAAATAAAAAACTCTCCCTGCTGAGGAAGAGTTTTTCATTATGTTTTTATCGTCCGAATAAGCTCTTTTTCTTTTCGGTCTTTGCTGTCTTTTTGCCGCCGATAGAGATAGTAAAGATCTTGTCGCTCATAAATATTCTCAGAGCGAAAGTCATACATACGGCAAGGAAGATGACCTGATAGATCACTCCGCCCCAGTAAAGTGTGGTGTTGCGGAACATAGCGTTTTCAGATGCCATAAAGGTGTGTGTAAATGGTATAGCGTAAACAATGTATCTCAGTACAGGTGACATTGTTTTAAGGTCAAGCATCATTGAAAGCAGATAAGGTATCATAGCGGAAAGTGTTATGGGCATAATAAGCGTTTGTGCGGATTTTGCGTCCTTTGCAAGTGCGCCGAGTATAAGTGATATAGACAGGGCGATAAGGATAGAAAGGAACATCTGTATGCCTACCAACGCATACTGTCCTGCGCTCATTGTAAGTCCGAGATTGCTCAGGGCAGCCTGATAAGAGTCTGCGTTTTCTGCGCCCTCAGTAAGTCCTGACATCATCTCCTGCATACCGAACATATAAACTGCTGCCTGCAAGGCTGCAACAACACCTGCCGCAAGCATTTTTGCGGATATTACCGAAAGCCTTGAAACAGGTGCGGAAAGCAGGGTTTCAAGAGTTTTGTCTACTTTCTCTGTGGCGATGGCATTGAGTATCATCTGTGAAGAGAACATTATCAGTACGAACATTATGATAGGTACGATCATTGTCTGCGCAGAGCAGAGGGAAAGAACAATGCTGCTTGCTATATCCTCTGTCTTGTTGGCAACAACTGTTGACTCTTTAAGCGTGATAGGATTTTCAAGAAGAGCAACTTCTTCTGTGGTCATTGTTCCTGCCATTACCTTGTCGGCATAGATAGTTGACTTTACAGCCGAGGAAAGGAAATATACAGCGTTGTCAGAACCCGTGCTTATGTTTGACATACTTGCAAGAGAGGTCATTTTCTGAACGAACTCTACGTCAGCAGTCTTTCCTTCCTCTACCTGCTGAGTAAATCCCTTCGGGATAATTACAGCGCTTTTTATATCAAGACGTTTCAGCTCAGCCGCATAATCGTCCGACTCAAATTCGACCTTTATGACCTTGCCGTCATATTCCTCTGCGGAAAGTGTATCCTCAAGGGATTTCAGCACAGCCTGCGTGAAGTCCGTGTTGTCGGCGTCATAAATGGTTATATCCATCATTCCTGCCGTACCCTCGCTTACAGCCTCGTTCATTGCACGTCCCGCAAAAACAAGGGCAACTACGGAAACTATCATAACAAGTATGGTCTGGGCGCTGAGCATTTCTTTAAGCTCTTTTCTGAAAAGATTAAAGAATTTCATTATCCGTCACCACCCTTTCAAATACTTCTTCAAGATTTTTCGTGCCGTATTTTTCAAGAAGTTCTGACGGCTTGCCTGTTTCAAGAAGATGTCCCTTTGCGATTATCCCAACTCTGTCGGAAACATATTCTATCTCCAGCATATTGTGCGATGACAGCAGAAAGCTCATTCCCTCTGACGCAAGCTTTTTTATCATACGTCTTATTTCAAGAGCGTTTATGATATCAAGTCCCGACGTAGGCTCGTCAAGTATGGCAAGGGCAGGTTTCGACATTATCGCTCTTGCAAGCAGAAGCTTTCTCTGCATACCTCTTGAATATGTTGCTATCTTGTCATTCAGCCTTTCGCCAAGCTCGCATATCTCGCAGCCACGCTGAACATATTCATCGACCTCAGCCTTTGTGTCGGCATAAAGTTCAGCCATAAATTTAAGGTATGCCTTTCCCGTCATATTCTTGTATGCGCCAGCCTCGTCAGGGAGATATGTAATGTTCTTTCTCACCTTTTCAGGCTCCGTAAGTATGCTGTGTCCCGCCACAACTGCATCACCCTCTGTTGCCTGCAAAAGCGTAGAGATCATTCTTATAGTTGTGGTCTTTCCTGCACCGTTAGGTCCTATGAGAGCAAAGATCTCGCCCTTGTTCACATCGAAAGTAACTTTTTCAGACGCATAAACGCCTTTTTTGTACTGCTTTGAAAGTCCCTTGACTTCAAGAACTTTCTCAGCCGAGTTGTTGTCCATAGCGGATACCCCTTTCGTTTTTTCTGTTTATTCAGTATAGCACATAAAATACATAATGTCAATAAAATTTACGTTGTTGAAAAGGTAAATAAAATTTTATCTGATATATTTCGCCAAAGCTTGACAAATAGTGTGAAATGTGATATAATATTTAATTATCAAAAAGGTTACCTTGCAGAGAGATCTGCAAGGTAATTTTACTGTAAGGGCATTTTGTGAAAATGTATGATTTTCTTTGAAAATAGAGGACAAAATATATTCAGATTTTTTGTTGTTTATAGTTTTTGCAAAATATATTAAGCAAATCGTTACAGGCCGCAGAAGGCTGCTGTCTGCTTTCAGTTATAAAATGGAGGAATATGTATGGTAAGAGAAGATTTGAGAAACGTTGCGATCATCGCCCACGTTGACCACGGTAAGACTACTCTGGTAGACCAGATGCTTAAGCAGAGCGGCACATTCAGAGAAAATCAGGTCGTTGATGAAAGAGTAATGGACTCCAACGATATCGAGCGTGAGCGTGGAATCACTATCCTTGCAAAGAACACTTCTATCAAGTATAAAGACGTTAAGATAAACGTTATCGACACCCCGGGTCACGCAGACTTCGGCGGCGAGGTAGAGCGTGTACTTAAAATGGTAAACGGCGTTCTCCTGCTTGTTGACGCAGCGGAAGGTCCTATGCCGCAGACAAGATTCGTTCTCCAGAAAGCCCTTGAGCTTGGTCATAAGATAATCATTGTTATAAACAAGATCGACAGACCTGACGCAAGACTCAACGAGGTCGGCGACGAAGTTCTCGAACTCCTTATGGACCTTGACGCTACTGACGAGCAGCTCGACAGCCCTATCCTTTACTGCTCAGGCAGAGATGGTACAGCTTCCCTTTCACCAAATGCAGAGGGCGAGAATATGATACCGCTCTTTGATGAGATACTCAGATATATCCCTGCTCCTGAAGTAGATGACGAAAGCTCTATGCAGTATCTTGTATCTGCTATCGACTATAACGAGTATGTGGGTAGAATAGCTATCGGACGTATCGAGAGAGGCGTTATGAAGGTAAATCAGGACGTTTCTATTGGCGATTACCATAATACAAAGAAAGAATACAGAGGAAAGATCGTTACAATGTATCAGATCGAGGGACTTAACAGAGTTCCTTGCGACAGCGCAAAGGCTGGCGATATCGTGTGCATAAGCGGTATAGAGAACATCACTATCGGTGATACTATCTGCGAGTTCGGCAAGTTCGAGCCTGTACCATTTGTAAAGATATCCGAGCCTACCGTTGAAATGACTTTCTCTGTAAATAACTCACCTTTCGCAGGCAGAGAGGGCAAGTTCGTTACCACAAGACATATCAGGGACAGACTATTCAAGGAACTTCTTAAGGACGTTTCACTGAGAGTATCCGAAACCGACAACACAGATTCATTCAGAGTTGCAGGAAGAGGAGAGATGCACCTTTCTATCCTTATCGAGAATATGAGAAGAGAGGGCTATGAGCTGGGCGTTTCAACTCCTAGAGTTCTTTTCAAGGAGATAGAGGGCAAGCTCAACGAACCTATCGAAAGACTTGTTATCGACGTTCCTGAGAACTGCGTAGGTTCAGTTATGGAGAAGCTTGGCGCAAGAAAGGGCGAACTTCAGCAGATGACACCTGTTGGAAACAGAATGCGTCTTGAATTCCTTATCCCTGCAAGAGGACTTTTCGGATACAAGTCCGAGTTCCTTACAGATACAAAGGGCGAGGGAATAATGAACTCTGTATTTTACAGATATGAGCCATTCAAGGGCGATATCCCTAAGAGAGCCAGCGGTTCTCTTGTAGCCTTTGAAACAGGCGAGGCTGTAACATACGGTCTTTACAACGCTCAGGAGAGAGGCGAACTGTTCATCACAGCAGGCACACCTGTTTATGAGGGAATGGTAGTCGGCGCATCACCTAAGCAGGAGGACCTTGTAGTTAATGTCTGCAAGAAAAAGCACCTTACAAATACAAGAGCCAGCGGTTCAGATGACGCACTCCGTCTTATCCCGCCGAGAACAATGTCACTTGAAGACGCTCTTGAATTCCTTGCTGATGATGAGCTTCTTGAAGTAACACCAAAGAATATCCGTATCAGAAAGAGAGTTCTCAGCAATACACAGAGAGCAAAAGACAGAGCAAAGATGTAATTATCCTTTGAACTAATGTCTAAGATATAAAGCATAAATAACAATATCCCGAAAGTCTGAAATAACGGCTTTCGGGATATTTTATGTTTGTGAACGTATCTTATTCAAATGCCTTGTAAAGCTTTCTTATCTTGTCGGCAATAACGATAGGCGGATAACCTCCGCTTATCTGATGATGAGAGTTTTTCATATACAGAGGACGTCTTGTGTCAAAACGCTCTTTAAGCTGTTCCTTTGTGGAGTTGAATGCTATGGGGCGGTGCGGGTCGTCCTTTATTCTGTTGTAACAGGTATCGAAATATGTGTCTATAAATACGACCATACCTGCATTCTTTGCGGTTTCGCCGTTTTCATCTGTGAGAAGTGTTCCGCCGCCTGTTGCGACAACGCCGCCTATGTCGGCAAATTCTTTGAGTGCAGCCGTTTCAGCCGCTCTGAAATAAGCCTCCCCATGCTTTTCAAATATTTCGGGGATAGTCATTTTTTCTTTTTCCTCTATGTATTTGTCGAGATCTATGCATTCGCAGCCGAGCTTTTTGGCAAGGATCTTTCCGACGGTAGTCTTGCCGCAGCCCATAAATCCGCAGAGAAATATCGGTTTCATTTTATTTTCCTCCTAAATCTTTTATATCAAATGTATGCTCAGATCTTACTGTGATAAGCTTTCCGTCTGACGGGCGTGGAAAACTTACCTGACAGCAGCAAAGCATATGCTCTTTGACTTCAGAACAGTCGCCGCCGTACATATCGTCGCCGATAAGGGGATATCCGATATGCGCCATATGCACCCTTATCTGATGAGTGCGCCCCGTTTCAAGGATAAATTCGCACAAAGCGTAGTCCTCAGTCTTTTCAGTTATATGCCAACAGGTAGCGGAATACTGTCCGTCCTCTCTTACACAGCGCAGGATAATAGAATCTCTTTCTCTTGCTATGGGAGCGCATATCCGTCCGCCCGAAAGGTCGGGGTCGTGGGGAGTGTGGATAACACCGCTGTACAGTTTTTCAGCTTTTCGCTGTAAAATATGTGCGGCGTGTTGATTTTTTGCGCATATAACACAGCCGCTTGTGTTTCTGTCGAGCCTGTTCACAGGACGGAACGTCATATCGGGGCATTTTGCCGCATAAAAATTTGCCAGTGTATCATCACGGTGCTTTATGGACTGGTGGACAGGCATATTAGACGGCTTATCAAAAACTATAACGTCACTATCCTCATAAAGTATACCCACCGACAGCGCATCATTCCCTTTGGGCGCATTGCCTTGAATGTCCGCAAGTGAGATGATATCATTTTCAAAAACGCTGTCTATTGTCCTTATAAGCTTTCCGTTCCTTGTTATGCCGTTTTCAACACGCTTAAGCTTTGTCACAAGCCTCCGTGAAAACTTCCTGTTTTTAAGTATATCTCCCAGCTTTCCGCCGTGTTCGTCTGCGGTTATCTTAAAGCTTATCATTGATATTTTCTCCACCTTTTTATCATGCCCGGCAGCTTGTCCTGCTTGTAACTTCCGAGAAATTCGTCCATAAGCAGGGTATAGCAGACCTTGAAATAAGGGTATATGGCAAAGCAAGGGTAGACGAGCAAAAGCGTGGGGATAAATTTTATAAAGCTTGCGAGGAATTTCACATAGCGGTAATGTTTTCCGTCCATAAGCTTTACAGAAAGGTCGCAGGCATCAAAAATATTCGTTCTGGGGTTCAAAGCCATTATATACGGCGTAAGGGCAAGTGATATGTAATAATGCCCTGCAACACCTATCCACACAACGGTAAATCCCACGGACAGCATAAGCGCAAAAAGCCCTGCCGAGGTAAGCTCATTTATCTTGCAGACGTAGCTCCAGTAATATATGCCGTATATGCCCACCATTCCGGGTACGGCGGCAAAAAGCTTTATAAGGTTGTGTATGAGTGAGGAACGTACAGCGTTTTTGTACATGGTTATTGAGTGAGCGGAAATGTATTCTCTCGTTTCCGAAAGGCTTTTCCCTCTTGCAATGTCAATGAAAAGTCTGCGCACAGAGAAAAATTCGGGTATGCAGAGAACTATCTCCACAAGTGATTTGACCAGCCAGAATATCCCCGTTTTCTTGTTTGTGAATATCTGCCGCAGATCATAAAGATATCCCCAGCCCAATGCTTTGAACACTATATACGCAATGGTTTCAAACAAAGCGACAAGAGCAATGACCGCAAAAAGGAATACTATCAGCGATATGCAGTCACCGCCGTTGGAGCTTACACGCTGCCTTGCGAGAGCCTTTATCTCCTTATCAGTCATTTTCTCACTCCTTTACCCTTTTGGTTTCAAAATAAAATGTCTACTGATCTTCCTCGTCGTATGGTTCATCTATATCCATAGCGAAATATTCTTCCTCAGGCTGTCTGTCGGGGTATCTTCCGAGTATCTCGAAAGCCTCCGAACGCTGCCACATTGCAGCAGTAACGATGACTTCAAAGCCTTCGCCGAAATCACAGGCATACTCCATAGGCTTTTTCTTTGGAACGCCGAAACAGCTCAGCATATTCATTATTATTCCGCCGTGTGTGATAACAGCAGCGCTGGTCATACCCTCGTACATCATATCCGAAATAATTATCTTTATCGCCTCATAACAGCGTGTGACCACCTCACGGATAGATTCTCCCTGCGGCGGAGGGTTGTCAAGACCGCCCTTTATGAACTCCTTGTATTCATCAGTCTCCATAAGATCTTCGGCTTTCTTGTTTTCAAATGCGCCGAAATCCATTTCCCTCAGCTCGTTCATCTCGACTGTATAGCAGTTCGGGAAAAGTATGGATGCTGTCTGCTTGCATCTTTTCAGCGGAGAGGTGTAGACCTTCTGAACGTTAGGGTAGTCGAGAGTTTCAAGCTTGTTGAAAAGCTCCTTTGAACCAAGCTCGCTCAGTGGGAGATCAGTCGTTCCGATATATCTTCCGTCCTCGTTGGCTTCTGTCATTCCGTGACGGATAAATGCTATTCTGTAACCTTTCATTAAAAACGTCCTTTCTTATTGAAAAAATCTATTTACAAAATGATCGTTTTATAGTATAATGTATTTTATCGGTATTATTGTGAATTTATCTAAATATTTGATTTATAAGATATTTATGGGAGGCGATGAGCGTTGACCGAAGAAAACTGCCGTGAGTATCTTTTTGCAGTTGGTGCAAGGCTCAGGGCTGCAAGGCTGCTCAAGGGCTGCACCCAGAAAAAAGCCGCAGAAGATGTGGGTATGACCCAGTCTTTCCTGTCCGCTGTGGAGCGTGGAAAGAAGTCTGCCTGCACAGCGCAGATAATATCCCTTATCCGATATTACGGCGTATCATATGAAATGATATTCGGCAGCATTGAAGATGTGGAAGGCCCTGTCCGCAGCAGCTTCTGGTCGGAGCAGGCTGATATGCTGACTGAAATGGCGAGCGGTTCGCCTGCCGCAGCGGAGGGCGTGAACAACTGCCTTAAAATATGCGCATATATGCTGCTCAGAACGATATACAGAGAAAATCCACGCAGCAGCGAAAGGATATTTTCTGTTGGATACGAAAAAGCTATGGAAAGCTGTGCAAAGATAATAAGCTGCGCACCTGAAAATCTTTCAAGGTTCATAAGACGCAGCAGGGACACAGACCCGAAACGCTTTGAACTGCCTGTGGAGAAAGCAGCCGAACTGAGGGCATTTATAAAGGAATGTGAAGAAATGCTTTCCGCAGGCTGATATATGATCTTGATTTTATATTTTTATAATTAATATCAACTATTATAACATATAACGCTTTTTATTTCAAGTATTGCGGAGGCTGAGAGATGTCGGAAAGAGCGGATAATGCCGCAGAAAACAAAAAGGCTCATAATGATGAGAGCAGAAGGCTGAAAAGACGTGCCGCCCTATACCTTGCCGTTGGAACGGTGCTTATCATAGCGGGACTTTGCGTGATGCGGTATAAGGGCGAAGAGGATAAAATGAACAGTCCAAAGACGGCACAGCTTTATGCAATGGACGCTCCATGTACGATAAAAATGTACGGTGACGGAGATATTTCTGCGGTGAAAAACTGCATAACAAGGCTTGACGGACTTTTGAATGCATATGATGAGAACAGTGAGGTATACAAGCTGAATGAATTCTCCACAGGGGAGCTGTCGGAGGATACGAAAGCGCTTACGGAGAAATCTTTGCAGCTTTGCGAAAAGTACGGCGAAGTTGACCCGACTATGGGGAGAGTGATCGACCTGTGGGATATAAACGGTGAAGAACCGAAAGTCCCTGCGCAGGAGGATATATATTCTGCCCTTGAAACTGTTGGGACGGAAAATGTCAGGATAGACGGAAAAAGCTGTACTCTTTCAAACGGAGCAAAGCTTGATTTCGGAGCGTCGGGAAAAGGTTTTGCCCTCGATAAGGTAAAAGAGGAGCTTGAAAAGGATAAGAATGTGAGCTGTGCGGTGGTGTCTTTCGGCTCGTCTACCTTGCTGTATGGTGAAAAGCCTGACGGCAGCGATTTTAAAGTCAGCATAAAAGATCCTGAGAACAGCTCGGATATAATGCTTGATCTCATCTGTGGAGCAGGATATGTTTCCACGTCGGGAGGATATGAGCGGTACTTTGAGGCTGACGGAAAAAGGTATATACACATTCTGGACAGAGAAACGGGTTTCCCTGTTGAGTCCGACCTTACATCTGTGACGGTCATATGTGAGAGCGGTATATTATCGGATTTCCTTTCTACGAGAATTTTTATCGGCGGCACAAAGGAGATCGAACGCTGGCTCGGTGAAGATGATATAACGGTCATTGCCGCAGACAGTAAAGGCAGTGTCTACTGCTCGGAGGATATAAAAGACAGTATAGAGCTGAAAAGTTCTTTTTATACATTAAATTAATATACGGAAGCAAAAACACAATCAAAATATAAGGAGGAAAATAATGAAACTACACGGTATTTTTCTGCCCCATGAAAAGGGGACGGAAAACAGCGAAACTATTGCCGTTCCGCTGCCGTCAAAGGTGAAGATCTCCATGTCCCAGAGTATGGGCGCTCCATGCGATCCTTTGGTGAAAAAGGGCGACAGAGTGCTTGTGGGACAGAAGATAGGCGACAGCGACAAATTTATGTCTGCCCCTGTCCATTCATCTGTTTCGGGAACTGTTACAGCGGTGAGCGATATGCTGCTTGCCAACGGCAGGACCTGCAAGGCGGTGGAGATAGAAACGGACGGCGAGCAGGAGGTATCCCCTGATGTTAAGCCGCCTGTTGTAACGGACAAGGAAAGCTTATGCAAGGCTGTGAGAGAATCCGGCTGCGTAGGACTTGGCGGCGCAGGCTTCCCTACCCACATCAAGCTCAACTATAACGAGGCTAAAGGTCACGTTGACAGCCTTGTTATAAACGGTGCAGAGTGCGAGCCTTATATCACAAGCGACTACCGCACAATGATCGAGGACGCAGACGCTGTTATCGACGGCATAAGGATAGTAAAGGATACGCTGAAGATCGAAAAGTGCTATATCGGTATCGAGGATAACAAGCCAGAAGCCATAAAGATACTTCAGAAGAAAGCCGCAGAGTATAATGACATAGCGGTAGTAAAGCTTAAGTCCTCATATCCGCAGGGTGCAGAAAAGGTGCTTGCCTTCAACACCACAGGCAGGATGATCGCAGAGGGACAGCTGCCGTCGGATCAGGGAATAATCGTAATGAACGTGTCCACAGCGGCTTTTATAAGCTCATACATAAAGACCGGTATGCCGCTGGTCACAAGACGGCTCACCATAGACGGCGATATAGTTAAAACACCGTGCAACGTCAGCGCACCTATCGGAACGCCATACAGCGAGTTGCTTAAATTTGCCGAGGCGAATATGGAGTTTGCTCATAAGATAATAAGCGGCGGACCTATGATGGGTATGTGCGTGTATGATGTGGAAACTCCACTCTGCAAGACGAACAACGCTATACTTGCTTTTAAAAAATCTCTCGATGACGGCAAAAAGGGAAAGCTCAAGGTCAACGCTCAGCAGACAAACTGCATAAAGTGCGGAAGATGTATCGCAGCCTGTCCCCTTGGACTTATGCCTCAGCGTTTTGAAAAGGCATTTGACCGCAAGGATAAGGAAACTCTGCTCAGACTGAAAATAAATCTGTGTATGAACTGCGGAGCCTGCTCCTATGTGTGTCCTGCAAAGAGAGATCTTGCGGAGAAAAATCAGCTGGCAAAACAGTTTGCAATGCAGAAATAATATAATAAAAAATATAACAGCGTGAAACGAAAGTTAAAAGTAAAAAATATTCAGGAACGGAGGTCAGCCCATACGGCTCTTTCACGCTTTGGATTTCTTGTATGGGTAATTTATATTTAATATGGAAAAGCTTACAGTAAGCCCTTCTCCTCACATACGGGATAATATTTCGACCTCGAAAATTATGACCCATGTGCTGATCGCTTTGCTGCCTGCCCTTATAATGTCCGCTCTGTTTTTCGGCGGAAGAGCGCTTATGCTCACAGGCTTCTGCACTCTGACGGCAATGCTGTGGGAAAGGCTTTGCAACCTTATAATGAAAAGACCAAACTCAACGGGAGATCTTTCCGCTGCGGTAACGGGTATGCTCCTTGCATTCAACCTGCCTGTTACTCTGCCGTACTGGATGGCTGCCATAGGCACATTCGTGTCTATCGTTATAGTCAAGCAGCTTTTCGGCGGTCTTGGACAGAATTTCGCCAACCCTGCTATTGTGGGAAGGATCGTCCTTATGCTCTCCTTTACAGGCGAGATGACAAAGTGGGCAGTACCTTTCTATGACAGTTCGGATATAGTTACAGGTGCAACTCCGCTGGTCACAAAGACTGAATCCTATTACGATCTTTTCCTCGGAAGGGTCGGCGGATGTCTTGGCGAAGTCTCAGCTCTTGCACTTCTGCTGGGCGGATTTTACCTTGTGGCAATGAAAGTCATAACTATCCACACACCTGTGGCATTTATCGGAACGGTGTTCATCTTCTCCTATCTTGCAGGCGAGGACGGCGTTTATCAGATACTTGCAGGCGGAGTGATGCTGGGTGCTATCTTTATGGCGACCGACTATGTTACAACACCGATAACAGGAAAAGGAAAGATCATCTTCGGCATAGGCTGCGGAATAATAACCTGCGTTATACGTTTCTATGCAAACTATGCGGAGGGCGTATCGTTCTCTATCCTTATAATGAATATCCTTACGCCGTATATCAATATGATAACGGAGAAAAAGCCTGTCGGCGCAGTGATCCAAAAGGCTGAAAAAGCTAAGGAATAAAACGAAGATTACAGAAAAGGAGCTATCTTGAAAGATGAAGAATAATATTATGCCTCCTTTGGTACTGACGATAATATGCGTGGTAGTGTGCGGACTTCTGGTGCTTGCATACAACGCTACATATGTTGACAACACAGGCGTTATGACTGACGATATGCAGACAGGCTGTGAAAATATTTTCGGCGAGGGAGATTATGAGATACTTCTCGACGAGGCGGACGGAAAAAAGATACCTGTCACATTCGGTGAGGACGGTCTTAACGCTGTTATAACAGACAAGGAAAATGACCGCTGTGTTTTCGAGATAACACAGGACGGTTACTCCAAAGGCGGTATCCACATACTTATCGGCATAAACTCAGAGGGAACTGTGGAGGGAATATACTTCCTCTCCATAGGTGAAACACCGGGTCTTGGCACAAAGGTGCAGAACGAGGACTTTCTCAGCAAGTTCAAAGGCTTCGGCAAGGATTCAGATGAAAATTCCATCGACAATATCACCGCCGCAACATACTCTTCAAAGGGTATGAAAGCCGCTGTGAAAAAGGCTGTAAAGCTTTATGACGATCATAAGGAGGAGATATTCAATGGCTGATAAAAATGAAAAGACAGAAAAGAACTCCAATCTTTATGAGCTTACCAAAGGTCTTATAAAGCAGAACCCTACCCTTGTGGGACTTCTGGGTATGTGTCCTACCCTCGCCGTAACTACTATGGCGAAAAACGGTATAGGCATGGGACTTGCAACGACTTTCGTACTTGTATGTTCAAACCTTGTTATATCCCTGCTTAAAAATGTTATCCCTAAAGCAGTAAGACTTCCCTGCTTTATCGTAGTTATAGCGGGCTTTGTAACGCTTATAGAATTTCTTATGAAAGGATATATCCCCGACCTTTACAACGCTCTGGGCGTGTTCCTTTCACTTATAACGGTAAACTGTATTATCCTCGGACGTGCCGAGGCATTCGCCAGCAAGAACAAGGTCCTGCCGTCCATTCTCGACGGACTTGGAATGGGACTTGGCTTTACCCTCTCCCTTTTCACTATGGGTTCTGTAAGAGAGATACTCGGCACAGGCTCATGGATGGGACTTCAGATACCTGTTCTCTGCGACCACCCTATGACCATATTCATTATGCCGGCAGGCGGATTTTTCGTGCTTGGCTGTCTTATAGCACTTGTAAACAAGATAGCAAACAAAAAGCCTCCGCAGGAGATATCCTGTTCGTCCTGCCCTAATGCGGCAATATGCTGCGGTCAGTGTAAAACAGATGCTGAGGAGGGTAAATAATGAGCTATGTAATGATACTTATCGGCTGCGTATTCGTTAATAACGTGGTGCTTTCTCAGTTCATGGGAATATGTCCTTTCCTCGGAGTTTCAAAACAGATGAAATCCTCCGTTGGCATGGGTGCGGCAGTTATATTCGTTATGCTCTGCGCAACAGCTATAACCTACCCTGTGTATAAGCTTCTCGAAAAGTTTGAGATAACATATCTTAAAACTGTCGCTTTCATTCTTGTTATCGCTATGTTCGTTCAGCTGGTGGAGATAATAATGAAAAAGCTTATGCCGCCGCTTTATAAGGCGCTGGGCGTTTATCTTCCGCTCATCACGACAAACTGTGCTGTGCTTGGCGTTACTATCGGAAATATCGACAACGGATATAACTTCCTCCAGTCGCTGACGAACGCTCTCGGAACAGGTCTTGCATTCACGCTTGCCCTGCTGCTTTTCAGCGGCGTAAGAAGTGCCATAGAGGATTCGGACTTCCCTGAAACTTTCAAGGGAGTTCCTGCAACTCTGATAGCGGCTTCTATCGTATCCCTGAGCTTTATGGGATTTACGGGGATCATCTGATGAACAATGACGTTGGATTTTTAAGAAACGAGGGGATAATATGGAATATATCATACCGATAGCTATATTCGCCGCCCTGGGCATACTGGCAGGTGTGCTGCTGACAGTAGCCTCATCTGTGTTCGCCGTTAAAACGGACGAAAGGGTGGAGCTTATATCAGACGCACTTCCGCAGGCAAACTGCGGTGCTTGCGGATTTTCGGGCTGTGCAGATTATGCGGACGCTATCGTTAATAAGGGTGCAGAGTGCAATCTTTGCCGTCCCGGAGGAAAGGCGAGCGCAGAAAAGATAGCCGAGATAATGGGCGTTCAGGTTACTGCGGCAGAACCGCAGGTGGCTTTTGTCCGCTGTTCAGGCGACTGCAAGATAACTCCGCATAAATATGAATTTGACGGAATACAGAGCTGTGCAGCCTGCAACAGATTTTACAACGGCAGCAAGCTTTGCACAAGCGGCTGCTTGGGCTATGGCGACTGCGTTGCTGTATGCCCTGAAAACGCCGTATCTATCGTGGACGGGATAGCAAAGATAGATAATTCAAAGTGTATGGGCTGCGGACTTTGCGCAAAGGCTTGTCCGAACGGACTTATCGCAGTAAGAAATATTTCTCAGAAGGTGGATATCTTCTGCAGTTCAAATGACATAGGCAGAATAACAAGATCTGTATGTTCAAACGGCTGTATAGGCTGTAAAATGTGTGAGCGCAACTGCGAGAGCGGCGCAATAAAGGTCATAGACAATCATGCGGTCATAGACTATGATAAGTGTACAAACTGCGGAAAATGTGCAGAGGTGTGCAAGATACATTCAGTAAGGCTTGTTGAAAGGCTTGCGGAAAGAGCATGATGTCAGGCTATTGACAAATAATTTAAAAGCTGTTATAATGAAAGTACACCGAAAAAGTATTCTTTTGGTGCAGTAATTATGACAAAGTCGGAATTGTTTTCATAATTCTTGAAAGGCGGTATGCGCATGAGCGTGTGCCGCCTTTTGCTGTGCAGTTTTCTGCTCAAAATAAATTGTAAACAATTATTTATGGCTTGTTCAAGGCTATTGAAATGGACTGCGGTTTATGCTATAATAAAACTAATTGAATATTATCGGGAAAATACGGTTTGAAAAGTAGTTGTTTACTGAGTAAAGAGGGATCTTACGGTCGCTCAGGGAAGCAGGTCAGAATCCTGCACAACCGCCATTACTGTGTTTGATGATTGCAGACAAAAGATCGGTATGCGCTGTTTATGCGTTTTTCCGTTCTTGCCATTGGAGAGATCTGAGAAGGTTTATCTGCATGGGAAGAAAAATGTTGATGTGCATATTTCTTTCAGTCATAAGTCAGGATATCTGCCGTATTTTCCGACGGGAAATGTTAAGTCCCGTCGTTGATGAAGAGCATTTTTTGAAAATGTTCTTTGATCCTTTGGGCGATGAAAGTGCAGTCAGCTGAAGTATAACAAAGGCTATGGGAGATTCGGATTTTTTTAAAAAAAAATTTTTCTGATCTTTGACAGGCTTTGTTTGCTGTGCAAAGATTGTGCTTTCTTTTTTTGAGGAAAGCACTTTTTTATTTGGTTAAGTTGTTTAAGGAGGTCGGCTTATGAATAAAACTGAGAGCGCAGTTAAAATTCTGAGGGATAAAGCCGAACTGCTTGGAAGAATGCCGAAAAAGGCTGACCTTGATGAAAAGGAGCTTTGCTTTGTGAAAGGCGTTTTAGGCCCTTTTCCAAGAGCGCTGGAAAAGGCAGGTCTTAAACAGCCGAGAAAACCCAAGTGCAGACGTTAAGGCGATAATATTTATGTTGGCTATATTGGCGGTAAAATTATATTTAAAATTTTACACAAAGGAGAAAAGGTATGAAAACTATCTCAAACAAACTGACTAAAATCATGTGTGCAGCCTGCGCCGCAGTCCTTGCCGCAGGAACAGCCCTTACAGCAGACGCTGAATGGCAGCAGTTCAGAGGAGATCCGTCAAACAACGGCGTTGTAGAAGCAGCTCTCCCTGAAAGCGGCGACAAGGCGGCTCTTTACTGGGCAACAAAGATCGGAACAAGTATGTGGGGAGAAGACGGTCCTTCACCGCTGACTATAAACGGCGACACCCTTTATTTCTCAGCTGAAAACAAGATCTACAAAATGGATAAGGAAACAGGCGAAACTATCGGCACAGGCGATATGGCAGGCGCTCCTGCATACGGACTTATCCCTCCGCTTTACGCTGACGGCATGGTTTTTGTGGGACTAAACAACGGTACAGTTCAGGCTTTTGACGCAGATACTCTTGAATCCCTCTGGGTATACAAGGACGCCCTCGGCGGACAGACGAATGTTGCCCTCACATACAATGACGGCTGCCTTTACACAGGTTTCTGGAAGTCTGAAACTGCTGATGCAGATTTCGTTTGCATCGACGTAACAGACGAGGATACAACAAGAGGCGATGAGGAAAAGACTGCTGAGTGGACATATACTTCAAAGGGCGGTTTTTATCTTACAGGCGCATATGTAAATGAGGAGTTCGCTTTTATCGGCACTGACGACGGCGAGGAAGGCTCTTCATCTGAAACGGCAAAGGTAATAACATTCGATAAGAAAACCGGAGAGATCATCGACTCTATCGACAACATCAAGGGCGATATAAGAACCTGTATGGTTTACTCTGAGGAGGACGGCAGATATTATTTCGCAACAAAGGGCGGACTTTTCTGCAGCGTACAGATAAGCGACGACGGAAAGATATCAGATCTTCAGACTATTGATCTCGGCGCATCTATCACAAGCACACCTGTTGTAAATAACGGCAGAGCGTATGTGGGCATTGCAGGCACAGGCTGGGATGCATACAACGGCGCAAAGATAGCTGTAATAGACCTTGAAACAAGCAGCGTTGCATACACAGCTGAAACAGCAGGCACACCGCAGACGGGCGGACTTCTCTGGAATGACGGCGAATACAACTATGTTTATTTCATTGAGAACGCAAGTCCAAGCACTATCCGTGTTATAAAGGACAAGAAGGGCGTTACAGAGGTAATTGATCCTTCTGAGGAAAGCGGACATATCTGCGCACCTGCACTCTTCACTCCAACAGGAGATCAGGCTCAGTACGGAATGTATAATCCTATCTGCGATGATGACGGAACTATCTATTTCAAGAATGATTCTTCTTATATAATGGCAGTAGGTTCAACAGTTGAATCACTCAAGGTAGAAACACCTGTTGTATGCAAGGAGGGTGAAAAGCCTGAATTCACTGTAACAGCAGTTTACGCAAACGGCACAGAAAAGGACGTTTCAGACCGTGTTTCATACAGCGTTGATGAGCTGACGACTGATGATGATTCCGTTACAGTAACATTTGACTATGCACTTTACAACAATGGCGAGAACGGCGCAGGCACAGAAGTAAAGCCTTTTACAGCTGACGCAGACGTTACAGTTCTCGGCGCAGAGGATTACGAAAAGGTAATGACATTCATCAATGCGGCAGCAAATATCCCAGAGGAGATAACAAAGGACGCAGAGGACGCTGTAAAGGCTGCTGAGGACGCATATGCAGCACTTGATGAAGACCTCAGAGCGTATGTAGAGGACGAGTACAATGTAGTTGCAGAGGCTCGCAAAAAGCTTGATAACCTTGATTCTTCAAGCTCAGAAAGCAGCTCTTCAAACAGCGAAAACTCATCTGAAAGCTCAGAGCCAAGCTCTTCAGATACATCATCTGACAGCAGCACCTCTTCAGCTAAGGACAGCTCATCTGCTGCAGACAGCAAGACTTCTTCAAGCTCAAAGGCTGCATCACAGGGTACAACAGCTAACCCTTCAACAGGCGCAGCAGCAGGCGGACTTATCTTCGCTGCATCTGCACTTCTCGGCTGTGTTGTAGTTAGAAAAAAGAAGTAAATAAATCATATTATTAGAATTTGTGCAAGGCAGGGGAAAAGATGCGGCAGCGTCTTACCCTGTCCTGCGCTGTTTTCCGACCTCTTTTCAGCAGGTCAGATATCTACGGAGCGTTAATGAAATGAAAAATGCAGGAAACACCGATAATAAAAATGCAGATAACGTAAACAGCATAAAGAGAATATTATCCTGTGCCGCAGGGATACTTTGCGCTGCTGCAATGTGCTTTGCTGCGGCAGGCGCAGGTGTGTATTTTTATAAGAACTCCGAAAAAGACCTGCCCGATACGAAAATTTCGCAGGATCTTAAAGAAATGGTGAACAATGCGGCTGATGCAGAAAAAGGCTCAGCAGACGGCCGGCAGGAAGATACGGGATCTCCTTCGGAAACAAACGAGGGAAACATTTCAGACGGCGGAAAAACTGAAAAGACATCGGAAAACAGCACAGACAATGCAGACAAAGCTGATAATATATCAGCCGATAAAGAAAATAAAACAAACGGCGCAGATACGCAAAATAACGGATATGCCGCCGATAATTCAGACCAAAAGGGCAGCAGATACGAAAATAATATATCGGGAGATATACATTCAGAAGCCACACCGGACGGAACTGACTCGGACGGAGAATATTTTACAGCGTCGATAAAAAACGGCGAAACTGTTTCGGAAAAGGTATATAAATTCACTGTAACGCATCTTAAAAAGGATATGAAAGTCAAAGATGTTTCGGTGATAGTAAACGGCGAAAAGGTTTCGCAGTTTTCGGGCAGCTGTATGCTTTCCGAGGGTGAAAATACCATAAGGATAATCTGCACATATACAGATAAAAATTCTGCGGTAAAGCGTGTATATAAAGACTATACAGTCAATCTTAAAACTGAAAAGCTTTATATAAAAACTTCACTTTCCGACTATGAAACAGACAGCGCAGAGATAAGCTTTTCAGCGCAGGCTTTTATCGGCGAAAAACAGGCAGAGCTGACCGTTACGCACAACGGCGAAAGGCTCAGCGGAAAAGATGATTACAGCGCAGAACTTTCCGAGGGCGAAAATATTTTCGTCCTTACAGCAAAAAGCGGGGACCAGTCCGCAGAAAAGACTTTTTGTGTGACATATAAAAAGCCGCAGAGAGGGTTTTCCACCGACCTGTATGACAGAACTGTCAGCAGCAGTGATTTCAGCTTTTACTGTCGTTTCAACGGCGAGAATGGGGCAAAGCTGAATGTCCTTTTGAATAATAAAAAGCTCCGTGGCAGCGGTGATTTCAGCTGTGTGCTTTCCGAGGGAGAGAATGTTATCCGTATTGTCGGCAAGGACAGCCTCGGCACAATGGAGCAGAGTTTTACGATATACTATATCCCAGAGATAACTCCTGAGGATCTGCCTAAGCTTGACGCTATGGGGATATATGATTCCATGACGGTGAAAGGTTCATCGCTGTCGGCTTCGTTTTACTGCACGGACCGTGACGGAACGAGGATATATTCTGACAGCATATCAGTTTCCTGTAACGGACAGACCGTTTCAAAGGGCTGGGAGGACAGCAGCGAAACAGGCTATGTTATCCCACTTAGCGCAGGCGAAAACGAGATATCCGTTACTGTATCCGACCGACTTGGCAGAACATCATCATATTTTTATACAGTCAGCTGCATAAGCGTTTCGCAGGGCGAGGAGATAGGCAGGATATCAATATCCCTTGACTGTTCTCTGCTGGGACTTTCAAATTTATGCTCGGACGGTGATTTCCCCATGTATGAGGGCGAAAACGGCTTTGATGTTGTAAAGAGATTTCTTGAGAACAACGGTTACAGCATATCGGCAAGCGGTTCTGACTCGGATAAGTATATACGGCGTATTGAAAAACAGGGCGCATTTGCCGCAGCATATCTCACGGACGAGGCAAGGGGATATATATCCTCAATGGCTGTTCCTGAAACGGATTCATACAGCGCAGACAGTTTGGGCGAATTTGATTATACGCAGGGTTCGGGCTGGGTATTTTTCAAAAATGGAAGGAAGCCGTCTTACGGACTTTCGTCCTTGGTCATAAATGACGGCGACAGCGTGGAACTTAAATTCTCGCTGTGCTACGGAAACGATCTGCAATGATAAAGAGGGAAAATCTTATGGTTTTAAAAAAGGCATTAGCCATATTTGCGGCGGTGCAAATGGCAGTTTCACCGCTATGCTCGCAGGCTGTCAGCGCAGAAAATGCCGCAACTGTGGAGCTGACTGCGGTATCAAGTGGATACAGTCTTACAAATTCACAGCTGTTGGACTATGCAAATTCCATAATAAGCTATGAAAAAGATCAGCTTGGCATAAATGAAAACGACAGCCTTTTTTCGGGAAAGTTTCTTGAAAATGCAGGACAGGACAGTGCAGACTGGTTCGTTATCGGTGCGTCAAGACTTGGACTTCATGAGGACTATACAGCTTATTTCGGTGCGCTGGCGGAAAATATACCGCAGTATCTGACAGGAGGAGATTCACAGCATACAAAGGCTACCGATTGGCATAGGGCGGCGCTGACTGTGCTTGCCTGCGGACAAGACCCGACAGATGTTTCGGATAAGCATATCGACCTTATCGAGGGCGGAGTATACGGACGTGACGAGGAAAATTCCGTAGGAAAGCAAGGCTTGAACGGTTGGATATGGTCGCTTATCGCCCTTGATTCCCTTTGCTGGGAAACCCCTGAAAGCTGCACCTTTGACAGAGAGCGGATAATAGACGAGATACTTTCAGCACAGCTTGAAAGCGGTGGATTTTCTCTTAACGGACAGGGCGAGGGTGATGTGGATATTACCGCAATGGCTTTGCAGGCGCTTTCGCCGTATATAAATGACGGAAATTCTGACAGGGTGAAAAAATCTGTCGATAAGATAACAGAATATCTCAGCGGTGTTCAGCAGGCTGACGGAGGATTCGGCAGCTGTGAGGCGGACGCACAGGTGATATGCGGACTTTGCAGCGCAGGGGTGGATATTTTCAGCGACGAAAGATTTATAAAAGATCAGAACGTTTTCGGTTCGCTTTTATCCTATCAGCGTTCGGACGGAGGTTATGCCCACAGCAAGGAGGACACCCAGAGCAGCGGAATATCCTCTGCGCAGGCGCTTACTGCAATCGCAGCGGCGGCAAGATATGAGAATACAATGCGCAGAGTATATGATTTCAGAGAGGAATTTTCTGTGCTTGACCGTGAAAAGCTTGACGCTGTCAATGGTCAGTTTTATGCTATTGATGATGAGGAAAGCGCAAACCACTGCAACATACTTTATCAGAAGTTAAGCACAGACCTTAAAGGATATATATATCATTATGATAAGCTTTTGGCGCTGAAGGAAAAGTACAGTCTGAGCCTTGTTGACGATGATTTTGTAAAGCTTATGAGCGTGAATGAGAGCGGAAAAGGCTGTATATACGATATAGAAAATACCGAGGTATATTCATTTGACGACAGTTTTACTCAGCAGGATAAGGAAAATTTTGAGCGGCTGGAGAAAAACGGCGCAGGCTCTTCCGACTGCATACTTTGTGCGGCTCTCATAAGCAAGCTTGAAAACAGCAGCAGTGCGGATACGGAAGAAAATCAGCAGAGGCTTAAAAAACTCTATGAACTGAAAGAGCAGGCAGAAGATCTGCGTGACGAGATAAATGAAATAAATGCTGAAATAATGGACGGGCTTTATCCTTTTGATGAACTTTCAAAGGAACAAAAGGATAAGCTTTCGCAGATATACGAACGTGTGCAGAAGCTCCCCGAAAGCGAGCGTGAAAAGGTAACTTCATACAGCGAGCTTTGCAAAGCCTATGAAAAGGCTGAAAAAGGCCTGCCGCTGTGGGTGATACCACTGGCAGGGGTTGTGGCAACGGCAGTTTCGGCGGTGTGCGTATATGCAGTTATGAGGATATTGAGAAAAGTTAAAAACAGGAGGAAAGAAAATGACTGCTCCGAAGAAGATAATTGATGTTCTGAAACAGGTCATAATCGGAAAAGATGATGTTATAAAGCTGACGTTGGCGGCTTTTCTTGCAGGCGGACACGTCCTGCTGGAGGATTCACCTGGAGTGGGCAAGACGACCCTTGCCCTTGCTATGTCAAAGGCGCTGGGAGTTGACTTTGGCAGAATACAGCTTACCCCAGACACGGTCGCTTCAGATATAACAGGCTTTACTGCATATGACCCGAAAACAGGCGGCTTTGTGTTTCATCAGGGAGCGGCAATGACAAATCTTCTCCTTGCGGACGAGCTTAACAGAACGTCGGGCAAAACGCAGTCTGCGCTCCTTGAAATAATGGAGGAGGGGAAAACTACCGTTGACGGAAAGACTATTCCCCTGCCTAAACCGTTCAACGTTATCGCAACACAGAACCCAGTGGGAACAGCGGGAACTTCCGAGATACCTTTATCACAGCTTGACAGATTTATGATAAGGGTGCATATGGGTGCGCCCGACAGGGAGAGCCTTAAAAATATCCTTATGGACAGGCATCATTCCGATCCGCTTGATAAAGCTGAACAGGTCTGCACCGCCGAAGAGCTTATTGCAATGCAGAAAGAATGCGAAAATCTTTTCGTCAGCGAAAAGATATATGACTATGTGTGTGACATTTGCGAAAAGGTTTCGCAGAACGAGCATACTGAGATCGGCATCTCTCCGAGAGGTGCTCTTGCCCTTTGCAGAATGGCGAAAGCGGTTGCTTATCTTGATGAGAGAGATTATGTTGTACCGTCCGATATAAGGACCTGCTTCATTCCTGTCTGCGCACACAGAATACAGCTTACAGGCAGCGCAGGCTATTCGGGAATAACGGCTGAAAAGCTACTTGAAAACGTCATTTCTGAGGTGAAAGCACCCGAAACAAAAGCACTGAATGACCTCGGCAGAGGGAAAAACTGATGCGCAGGATATTTTATGTACTTGCCCTGCTTTTTACAGCTGTGGCAGGCATATTTATTCAGCCGCTTTTGTATGTATGCGGAGTTATTTTGCTGATCGCAGTCATTTCTGCGGTGAAAAATCTTGCGGACAGATCTGTGCTGAAAGCCGAACTGCAATGTGAGAACGTTGGCGGAGAAAATGGTGAAAACAATGAACTGAGGATAATGCTTGACCTTTCGGGCAAGGGGAACACCTGCGGCGAATACAAAGGGAAGATCCGCTTTGAAAATATGCTCACTCACCAAAAAACAGAAAAAGATGTACGATTTAAAATCGGTGAAAATGAAAAATTGAGGTTGGACTTTACTCTGAGTTCGGCTGAAACAGGCGGCATAATGACGGAATTTTCCGCCTTGAAAAGATACGATATCTGCGGTCTGACTTGTAAAAAAGTCAAGGCAGAGATAAGCGGCAGAGCATTTTCAATGCCGAAAATAACAGGGGCGGACGATCCTGCTGTGAGGGATATGATCTCACGGAATGAGCTTTCGTCATCGCCCTCATATTACGGCGGAGAGGTCAGCGGTGCAAGAGAGTACCGTGACGGTGACGATCTGCGCTTTGCAAACCACAAGCTTACAATGCGCTTTTCAAAGCCCTATATAAAGGAGTTTTCCCCCGATAAAGAGGGAACGCTTTGCCTTATGTATGACGGAACATACGGAGATGATCCGTCCTTGTGCGGACAGCTTGCGGACAGATTTTTCAACGTATCGGCGGAGCTTACAAGGCGGAAAATACCCCATTATATTGCCATATGCGGCGGCAATGTGTTCTGCGAGCCTGCGGATAATATAAGTTCGGCGGTGAAAAGAATGCTTGAACTTTCTACCGAAAAAGGCGAGTCTGCGGTGTACAGATTTGCCGCAGGCTGTCCCGAAAAATTTTCGCAGATAGTGTGCTTTTCGGCACATTCAGCACGTTCGGATAAAAACACTCCCGTCAGAGCAGACCGCAGGATAAGTTTCTACAAAATATAAAAAATATAAATTTGCATTATCGAAAGGAGGGGAAAGCCGTGAAAAACGCTGAAAATGCGGGGAAAATGACTATTTCAGAATATTCCACAACTGAAAAGTCTGAGAATAAAAAAGGCAGTTATGCGTTAATTGCAGAAAAAGCGTTGTGTGCTTTTTATACTATGCTGTTTACAGCATTTGTTTTCAGCGTTTTCGGACTCGAAAAGTTTTCGCTGCTTGCGGCTGTTTCCTCTGGGGTGTTGTCGGCTTTGTGCGGAGCATTGTCGAGAAAAAACAGGTTCTTTGCACTATTGCCGATCGTGATATTTGCGGCTGTTGATATCGCTTTTTTGGAAATATTCAAAGGCGGAGCGGCATGGTTTATTGATACGGCAGGCGAAACCCTTGCGGCTGCACATGGCAGGATATTTATACCGCTGGCGCAGAATTTTGCAGGCGGAAGCTTTGGAAAATACCTTGCGGTGCTGACTTTATGTGCTGTTTTGTCTGGAGCGGTGAGCCTTTTGCCGTCACTTCTGTGCGGAGGTTTTCTTTCGGCGGCGGCAGTGATTCTGTGCATTTATACCGATGCAGACAGCGCAAATAGAACAGGGATAATACTTTGCGCTCTGCTCTGCTGCGTTTTTGCGGCGGCAGTTATTACGGGTGCAAAAAGCCGAAAAACTGCACTTTTAGCGGTTCTGTGCGTGGCGGCGGTAATGGTGTCATTCCCTTTTATCCTGTCGCAGACGGCGGTGAAAAATGCTCTGACTTCGGCTCAGACAAAGCTTTTGACCATAGCAGACAACACCGAAAACGCAGAGATCGAAGTTGTAATGGAAAAGCCGTCGGATTGTTATCTTAGAAAAGAAACCGAGCCGATAAAGCTGACCGAAAAACAGCACAAGGAGTTTTCGGAAAGCTTTTATAAGCTTTACAGCGCAGGATTTTTCTCTGCATTTCAGGGCGGAATGCTCTCTGATGCGGTGGGAAAAGATACCGCAAAGATAACTGTAAATATGAAAAGATCTTCGTCGTCGGACACTTTCCTCCCATATGGTGCGGTGAAAGGTGAAAATGTTGCGGCTGATGAAAAGTCCATTGACGGCTGGGCAAATGTGGAGAATGATGTTTACTCGGTCGATGTGATAAATGATTTTCTTTCGGACTATCCTAAAATATTTTCTCAGCTGAAAAACAATAGTGATGACGAAAAAATACATTCCTATCTTGTCTGTGAACAGCTTTACAGGGACTATGCTTACAGCGTTTTTACGTCACTTTCTGACAGCGAGAAGGCTTGTATAGAAGCAAATTTCAACTATGACGGGCAGAAGGCGTTTAACCTTAAACTCAAAGAAATAAGAGGATTTATCAGTGATAATATTTCTCCCGAAAGCGATGAAAACAAAAAGGCTGATAACAGCTCTGTAAGAGATATCCTTGAGATAAAACGCAGCGGTACACAGCAGGATTACGCTGTGCTGACGGTGGCTATGGCGAGATACTGCGGCATACCTGCAAGGCTTGCGGAGGGATATTTCATCTCACCGGAGCGTACAGAGAATATGCCAGAAAACAGCGCATTTACGCTGACTAATGAGGATAAACATTATTGGGCGGAGGTGTATCTTGACGGCATAGGCTGGATACCTTTTGAAACCTATCCCGATTTTGTGGGCGATGATATTTTGTTTGACACAGCCGATAATTCAGCTGACAACAGCTTGGATAATGAAAACGCAGGCGGCAGTTCAGAGGCTTTGACAGAGCAGGATATATCAGATATTCCGCCTTCCGCATCGGAGGATAGATCAGATACTAAAAACAATATCAGTTTTAAAGCTGTGGCATTGATAATCCTCTGCATAGCAGTCATATCGCTTGCCGCCGCAAGGATAAAAGCGGCAGTAAAAAAGCGCAGGATAAATTCGCAGGACATAAAAATATCCGCGAGATATTCAACAAAATATGCCCTTGCATTGTTGAAAAAGTCGGGTGCAGAGCTTTGCGGCATACCCGAAAAAGATGCCGCAAATATCAAAAAGCTGAATGAACAGCTTGCGCAGGAGTATATTTTTGCAGAGCAGATATTTGAAAAAATGGAGTTTTCCGAACATAGTTTGACTTGTGATGATGCGGAAAAATGCCGAAAGTTTTGCAGATCTGCGGCAGAATACAGACTTTCGCTCCACAGCCGTCCTGCGGCGGCAGCTATCGTGATATTTGCGGGAAGATATTGATTAAAAAAAGGAGGTAAAGGGAATTGCATGGCTTGACGAAAATATCTAAAAAGGATATTATTGCGGCAGTTATCATAATTGCTGCGCTTGCTGTTTTGATACTGACAACGGATATACAGACTCCCGAAGAGTTTTATTCCCTTCACCCCGACTCGGTCGCAGAGGACGGCAGCTTTGTTACGCTGACGGTGGAATGTAAGGACATAGAGAACTATGAAGAAAATTCCCTTGGCTCCATAGTTCCGAAAACAAAATTCGTGCTGAATGAGGGCGAAAGCGTTTTTGACATAATGGAAAAGGCTATGCGTTTTGAGCGTATAGAGCTTGATTACAGCGGTTCGCCAAATATCTATATAAAAGGCATAGACGGATTGTATGAGTTCGATCATGGTCCTGCGTCGGGCTGGCAGTACAGCGTGAATGGTGAGATACCCGAAAAAAGCTGCGGCGAATTTTTCCCGAACAGCGGCGATGATATTGTGTTCTTTTACACCTGCGATTACACCAAAACAGGAGGAGCAGGAGAATGAAAAGAACGCAGATAAAATATCCCCTTTCATTGTATAATCCTGTTTTAAGGCTTTGTATGCTGTGTGCAGTTTTAATTATAACAATGTTCTGCTCGTCGCTTTATGCCGCCGCTGTAAGCTTTTTCGGCGGTGCGCTTACCCTCTGTCTGCTGAGAACGGACAGCAAAACAGACAGAACGATACGAAATATTTTTAGCCTTTGCGGAGCGGTTGTTGTCATAACACTATTAAATCCGCTGTTCTCACACCGTGGGGCAGATCCGCTGCTGTTTATAAACGGCAGGGCGTATACATTGCAGGCGCTTTTGTACGGATTTAATGTGGGGTTGTCCCTTTGTGCAGTGGTCATGTGGTTCACTGCGGCAAACAGGCTCATCTCAAAACCTGATATGCTTGCGCTTTTCAGCCGATATACACCAAGGCTGGCAATGACAGTGTCAATGATACTCGGATATATCCCTCAGATATCAAGGCGATATGGGGAAATATCCTCGGCGCAGAAAGGTTTTGGGATATACGTCAGCAACAGCAGAACGGACAGGGCGAAGTTCGGTGCAGAGGTCTTTTCAGCTGTCACAGGCTGGTCGGCAGAACATTCTGCGGAAACTGCTCAGTATATGAGGGCTAGAGGTTTCGGCAGGCTTAAAGGCACACAGCTTAAACGTGAAAAGCTGAAATTCAGCTGTGCGGATATCCTGCTGACCATTATATCCGCCGCCGGCTGCGGAGTTTGTCTTTGGGCATATTCCGCAGGGGAATGTGCGTGGGATTTTTACCCGCAGATATCCATACCTAAAGAGGGCGTATGGTTGAAAATATTTTATGTATGTACGGCGCTGTCGGCTTTTATGCCTGCACTGCTTGTAATAAAGGAGAGGCTTAAATGGAGATACTTAGCTGCAAAGATCTGAACTTCACATATCGTGGCTGTAAGGACAAGACCCTTGAAAATATAAGCTTTTCCGTTTTCAGCGGCGAGCTTGTGCTTTTTATGGGGAGATCGGGCTGCGGAAAGACCACCCTGCTCCGACTTTTAAAACCTGAGCTTGCTCCGCAGGGAAAGATCGAGGGAGAATATAAGCTTGGCGGAAAAAATATTTTCACCTCTGACGATCATTACAATGATATTTTTACACCAAAGATAGGCTTTGTGGCACAGGATCCCGAATCACAGACCGTGTCGGATACTGTTATAGGCGAGCTTTCTTTCGGTCTTGATAATATGGGGCTGGATGAAAAAGAGAAGATGCGCAGGATAGGGGAAACTGTCTGCTATTTCGGTATAGAAGATCTTCTGCACAGGGAGCTTTCCACCTTGTCGGGAGGGGAAAAGCAGCTTGTGAACCTTTGTGCGGCAATGACTATGCGCCCCGAAGTGCTTATACTTGATGAGCCTGTCAGCAGGCTTGATCCAGTAACGGCAGAACATTTTATGTCCGTGCTTGTGCGGCTGAATGAGGAAACAGGCATAACAATAATCATGGCGGAACATTACTGCGAGGGGATATTTCATCATTGCAGTAAGGTGCTTTTTATGGAAAAGGGCAAACTTTGCCCTATGGAGGATTTTTCTCCCTCGGCGGCTGCGGAAAACTGTCCCGAAGAGTTTGTGCCTTTCCTGCCCTGTATATCAAGGGCGGTGCATAGTGCGGCTCTGACGGCTGAAAAATATCCTCTGACAGTCCGTGACGGACGGGAGTTCCTGCGGAAAAATTTCAATGCTTGCAGTGTAAACCCAAGTGAAAATATATTGTCTGACGAGGAGATCATAAGCTGTAAGGATCTCTGGTTCAGATATGACCGTGACGGCGAGGACATTGTAAAAGGTCTTGATATGAGCGTGAAAAAAGGCGAGCTTTTTACCGTCATAGGTTCAAATGGTGCAGGAAAATCTACACTGCTCAAATGCATAGGCGGTCTGCTGCCGCCGCTGAAAGGCAGGATAAAGATAAACGGAAAGCCGCTGAGATCATATAAGAACGGAAGTTTGTACAAAGAATGTGTTAGTGTACTTCCTCAGAACCCATACGATATTTTTATAAAACAATCCGTTCGGGAGGACTATGAATTTGCTCTTAACGCTGTGGGCGGCGACAGGGCGCATATGGAGAAAGTGACAGAAACGCTGTCGATACAGCACCTTATGGATATGCACCCATATGACCTCAGCGGCGGCGAGGCACAGCTTTGCGCCATAGGCAGACTGCTGCTGACAAAGCCGAAGATACTGCTGCTGGACGAGCCTGTAAAGGCGCTTGACCCATACAGAGTAAAACAGACAGGGCAGCTTTTGAAAAGCCTTTGCGCAGAGGGGATATCCATTGTGTGCATTTCGCATGACCTTGATTTTGCGGCTCAGTATTCAGACCGCTGCGGATTGTTCTTTGACGGAAAGCTTTGTGCCTGTGCAGCACCGCAGGAGTTTTTTGCAGGCAGCAGCCTTTATACTACCGCCGCTCAGCGTATATCGAAAGGCATTTTTGACGGCGCTGTAACGTCCGAGCAGATCATAAACGAGATCAAAAGACAGGTATCATCAAATGAAAATTTCAAACGTTAGGTACAATATAAAATATATCATCTTTTTCGCTGCCCTTATCCTTTGCGCTGTGCTGGGCGGGATAGTTTTCAGAGAGCGTTCCCTTTCGTGGCTAATGCTGTCGGCGGCGGTGCTTGGGTGTGCGGCGGTGTTCGCTGCATTTGAGAAAAAGGAGCTTTCCCATGGTGAGATACCCTGTACGGCGGTCATGACGGCACTGTCTGTATTCGGACGGATAGCTTTTGCCGCTGTTCCGGGAGTAAAGCCATGCTCCGCTGTTATAATCATATCGGGGATATTTCTCGGCAGCAGACAAGGCTTTATGGTAGGTGCGCTCACCGCACTTATTTCAAATCTATATTTTGGGCAAGGGATATGGACTCCGTTTCAGATGATAATATGGGGACTTACAGGCTTTTTCACAGGACTGCTTTGGAAACCTCTGATGCGCAGCAGAACAGCGCTGTGCATATTCGGGATACTTTGCGGCGGAGCGTTTTCGCTCTTTATGGATCTCTGGAGCTGCATATGGACGGACAATGCGTTCATATTGTCAAGATACCTAGCCATGACCGCAGCGTCAGGCTGGTTTACCCTTTGCTATGCAGTATCAAATGCAGTTTTCCTTATGCTGTTCATAAAGCCGTCCGAGCGTATATTCAGACGGCTAAACAAAAAATTCGCTATCGGCAGAAAAAATTCTGAAGATCTTTTCGGGGAGGAAATGTGACTATGACTCTTCAGCAGCTTAAATATGTTATCGCAGTTGTAAATTACGGCTCAATAAGCGAGGGTGCAAAGCACCTCTATATTTCTCAGCCAAGCCTTTCAAATGCCGTTAAAGAGCTTGAAAAGGAGCTAGGGATAGAGATATTCAACCGTACTCCAAAGGGCATATCCCTTTCGTCAGACGGCTCAGAGTTCCTTAGCTATGCAAGGCAAGTGGTGGAGCAGGCAAACCTGCTGGAGGAGCATTACTCTTCCCATAAGCGCACAAAACAGCTTTGCTCAGTTTCAACTCAGCACTATGCCTTTGCGGTGGAGGCTTTCGTAAGAATGCTTTCTCAGTCGAATGCAGACAGCTATGAATTTACCCTCCGTGAAACACGGACATCGGAGATAATAGACGATGTGAACAATCTCCGCAGCGAGGTGGGGCTTATATATATAAATGACTTTAACGAAAAAGTCCTGCTCAAACTGCTGAAAGAGAACGATCTGATTTTTCACCCGCTTTTCAATGCAATGCCACACGTTTTCATAAGCCGCAATCACCCACTTGCAGGAGAAACCTCGGTGACCATAGAAATGCTCGAACCATATCCGTTCCTTTCGTTTGAACAGGGGACAAACAACTCATTCTATTTTTCGGAGGAGATACTCAGCACCACCCCAAGACATAAGCAGATACACGTCAGCGACAGGGCGACGCTTTTCAATCTGTTAGGCGGATTGAATGGTTACACCATATCCAGCGGCGTTCTGGGGGCGGATATAAACAGCGACAGCATTATCGCCGTACCCCTTGAAACGGACGAGCAGATGCTCATAGGCTGGATAGAGAACAGCAAGGTAAAGCTGAGCAATGCGGCTAAAGCCTATGTGTCCACTTTAAAGCTTGTAATTAAAGAGTACGGCTGTGATATGATAGAAGATGAAAGCTGACTGGCAGAAAAATACTTGTGCAGATTGCCTGTGAAGCGTGTGGATATATTGTGCAAAGTGACGCCTCGATTTGCTTGACAAATACTATATCTTGTGTTATTATATTAAATGTTGCACGATATAGTGGTGAATAAAGTATATGAAAGAGGTATGCAGAAATGATAAAGGTAAACGTTAAGAACGGAGAATTGTCACAAAAGGAGATAGAGGCTTATATCGCAAGAGCGCATGAGCTTTATCCTGCACAGGCTATCGAGGCGATAGATCTTACTGTTGACGGCGATTTCGTTGACGTTGATTACCATTTTGCAGCTGTTCCGTTCCAGAGAATACGCAGGATAACAGGATATCTTGTGGGAACTCTCGACCGTTTCAATGACGCTAAGCGTTCTGAGGTAGAGGACAGAGTAAAGCATGGCTTTGCACCTGCATCAAAGCAGCAGGAAAGTCAGGCAAGCTGAAGATCTCTGAAATAATAATATATTGATATCAAAAGCTCCGTATTTCTGCGGAGCTTTTTTTAGTTCGGCGGTATATCAGTAAAATAATGTTATATGAATAATGTTATATATATGTATAGTATTAAACAAAAATATCGGCAGGCTGCGAATTAAATATTGTGCGGAAAATAGGGATATTGTTAATCTTATGAAACATTCGCAGAACAGAGCTTTTTACACCTATAAATAATGTGTGAATAAATACAAAATTAGCTCTTTGGATAGCCTTTGTTTTTATATAAGTCTACAAAGATTGCCCTAAAAGCCCCGAACTGCGGGGTTTTCATTTGACAAAGGGTATTATATGGGTTATAATAACCATATAATAAATTTTGGTTAAAATATATCGTAAAACAAACAGAATATGGAGGTTGTCAAAATGAAAAAAGCTGAATTGCTGGCTGCTGTTGCAGAAAAAGGCGGCTATTCAAAGAAGGAGGCTGAAGCAGCTCTCAATGCTGTTATCGGTACAATCACAGAGGCTCTCGGAAGAGGAGAAAAGGTCGCTATCTCAAACTTCGGTACATTTGAGGTTCGTGACAGAGCTGCTAAGCAGTCTATCAATCCTGCAACTAAAGAGCCTGTATATGTTGCTGCAAAGAAAGTTCCGGCTTTCAAGGCAGGCAAGGCACTCAAGGAGATCGTTGACAAGAAGTAATTTTACTTTACTGTCAATTATTTAGTAATGTTATAGAAAAGGAGATATAGTTATGGCAAGCAGAAAGAAAGTAACAGCAGCAGACGCAGCTGTTAAGGCAGAAGAGATCAAGGAAGAAGTTAAGGCAGCGGCAGAGTCCGTTGAAACAGCGGTAAAGGAAACTGCTGCCAAAGCTAAAACAGCAGGCAAGAAGGCTGCTGAAAAGACCAAGACAGCTGTTGAAAAGGCAGTTGCAAAGGACGTATGCGTACTCCAGCTCGCAGGCAAGGAGGATATCGACGTAGAGGCAGTTGTAGAGGCTTGCAAGGCTGACTACAAGGCTAAGGGTCACAGAGCGCCAAAGGCTGTTACAGTTTACATCAAGCCTGAGGAGAATGCTGCTTACTATACAGTAAACGGCAAGGGTTCTGAGGATATGAAGGTATATCTTTGATATCATCGCCCAATAATTTCTGAATAAAAAAGGTCCGCCCGATAAAGGCGGATCTTTTTCTGTTGTTGAAGAAAAGAATGTTGAGCGGACAAAATAAGCAAAACAACGATCTTCATTTGTCATCAGATAATGAATTTCTTAGCCTTGTTCACAATGCTCCTGTCATTTTCATATGCAAGTACCTGACCGCAGCGGTCGATCTCCACCCATCTTATATCCGCAATTTCTTCAGCCTGCGGTCTGTAATCGGTGTTCTTCGCCTTGCCTATAAAGTATACGACGATCTTCTGCGTATCCTTTCTCGGAGAATAGGATACGATCTCACGGAAGGTTGTGTCAAGGTTGACGTCAATTCCGGTTTCCTCCATGATCTCACGCTTGGCAGTTTCTTCTTCGGTTTCATTGCCCTCCACGTGACCCTTGGGGAAAGACCAATGCCCGCTGTTGATGTGTTTTATCAACAATATTTCTGTGTTGCCATGATATTTTCGGTATACGATAGCGCCACAGGATTTCTCATGCAGCATTGTCAAAGATTCCTTTCTGAAAGATATATTAATATAATTATATCACACAAACCCGTTTTTGTCTATACCTTTTAATAAATTAGCCATTCTTTTTTAAACAGCAGCAAAATCATAAAAATAAAAAAGCCATGCCGCAGCAAATGCTCAGCACAGCTTTTTGTATAATAGACATATCCGACATAATTAAGAAATTAAGCCTCTGTCTTAGCCTCGATGAACTTAACAATGTCACCAACAGTCTTGATGTTCTCAACCTCTTCGTCTGGGATCTCAATGTCAAAGCTTTCTTCGATGCTCATTACGAGATCTACTACGTCAAGTGAATCTGCGCCGAGATCCTCAGAGATAGAAGCCTCAGCTGTAACCTTCTCTTCCTCAACGTCGAGCTGCTCTACGATAATGTCACGAATCTTGTCAAATACCATTCTCACTTACCCTCCATTTCTATACTTGGAATCAATTAGATATGCAAGGCGGTGCCTGACGGCGTTTGCCCGCTATCAGCGTAAGAACACAGAAAAAATATCTGTTTTCTTATTTATCAGAAAGCGGAAGCTCTTCAAATTCTCCCACATCTCTAAACTTATTATACCGCCCCTTTATCAATTCGTCAAGACCTTTTTGCAATTTTCTTTGATTTCTTTCCAAAGCGGCGGCGATATACTCTGCCATATATTCTGCGGTCAGCTGCGGATCATTATGCGCTCCGCCGTCAGCCTCAGGAATAATATGATCGCATACGCCGAGTCTTGTAAGATCCTCTGCGGTTATTTTCATAATGTTGCAGGCCTCACGCTCTTTAGTGGAATCCTTCCACAGCAGGCTTGCGAAACCTCTCGGTGAAATTACCGAATAAATAGAGTTTTCCAGCATTGAAAGCTCATCGCATACAGCCAGCGCAAGCGCTCCTCCTGAGCCGCCCTCGCCCATTATGATAGATATAACAGGCGTCTTGAGCGTCATAAACTCCATTATATTTCTTGCGATAGCCTCGCCCTGTCCACGTTTCTCAGCGTCCACTCCGCAGAATGCTCCCGCAGTATCAACTAAACATATAACAGGTCTGTGGAACTTTTCAGCTTGCTTTGCAAGCCTTAAAGCCTTTCTGTAACCCTCAGGGTGTGGCATACCGAAATTGCATTTCTGATTTTCTGCAAGATTTCTGCCCTTTACCTCAGCTATGACAGTGCATGGAGTTCCTCTGAAGCTGGCAACACCGCCCATTATAGCGTTGTCGTCGCCGAAAAGCCTGTCGCCGTGCATTTCAAAGAATTCGTCAAATATCATCGGGATATAATCAAGAGCGGTAGGTCTGCCTTTGTGTCTTATTATATCAAGCCTTTCGCAGGCGGTAAGCTCACTCATTTCCTGTCACCTCCTCAGGCTGTTTGTGCAGTTTAAGAAGATGAGCAATAACTCTGCGCATTTTCTTTCTCTCCACTATCATATCAACAAATCCGTTTTCGAGCATAAATTCAGCAGACTGGAAATCATCAGGCAGTTTCTGTCTGATCGTTCCCTCTATAACACGTCTGCCTGCAAAACCGATAAGTACCTTCGGCTCAGCGATTATAATGTCGCCCAGCGATGCAAAGGACGCTGTAACTCCCCCAGTGGTCGGGTCAGTCATAACGGCAATGTAAAGAAGTCCTGCCTCATTGTGCCTTGCGACCGCTCCGCTGGTCTTTGCCATCTGCATAAGGGAAACTATACCCTCCTGCATTCTTGCCCCTCCTGAGGCTGTGAATGCGATGACAGGCAGCCTGTTTGCAGTAGCATATTCTATTGCTCTCGTTATCTTTTCGCCCACAACGCTGCCCATGGACGCCATCATGAAGTTTGAGTCCATAACGATGATAACGATTTTTTCGCCTCTTATAAGAGCAGTTCCCGTAAGCACAGCGTCTTTAAGACCTGTCTTTTCACGGAGAGCCTGCTGCTTTTCCTCATAGCCCGGGAAGTCGATAGGGTTCTTTGATATCATATCCTTGTCGAATTCCTCAAAGCTGCCCTTGTCAACGGTTATGTCAAGTCTTTCCCTTGCGGTAAGTCTTGAATGGTAGTTGCAGTGAGGGCAAACCTTGCCGTTCTTCTGAAAATCCTCTTCAAAAGTAACGTTTCTGCACCTCGGACACTTGAAAAGAAGTCCCTTTGGTATATCCGTCTTTTTAGTTTTTTCTGTTTTTTCTGTCTTTTCATCAAGCGGCTTTTCGCCGTTGAATCTTTCCTTGACAACAGAGAACAGATCTTCAAGCATCAGTTTTTACTCCTCTCGTCCTCAAGTATATCTGTGCGGTTAAGAAAACCGTTGTCGTAATCTCCCGCAAGGAACTCAGGCCGTCTTATGAGCTTGAGTTGGAAGTCCACGTTTGTGGATACTCCCTCCACGATAAATTCGGAAAGCGCCCATGTCATCTTTGCAATAGCCTCTTCCCTCGTTCTGCCGTAAGTGATAAGCTTGCCTATCATTGAATCGTAGTACGGCGATATCTCATAACCCTGATATACTGCGGTATCAACTCTTATACCGAAACCGCCGGGTATGAACAGTGACTTTATCTTTCCCGGTGAAGGTCTGAAATCCAGCAGAGGATTTTCAGCGTTTATTCTGCATTCGATAGCGTGACCTGTCAGCTTTACGTCCTCCTGCTTTATGGAGAGCCTTTCTCCTGCGGCAATAAGCAGCTGCTGCTTTACAAGGTCTATGCCCGTAACAGCCTCAGTTATAGGGTGTTCAACCTGTATACGGGTGTTCATCTCCATAAAGTAGAAATTACCATTCTTGTCAACAAGGAATTCGATAGTTCCTGCATTCCTGTAACCGCATACCTTAGCCGCCGTGCAGGCAGCCTTACCCATTCTCTCACGCAGCTCTTCGGTCATAAAAGGAGCTGGGGAAGGAGCTTCTTCAAGCACCTTCTGATTTCTTCTCTGCATAGAGCAGTCACGCTCGCCGAGGTAGATAACATCGCCGTAATTATCCGCAAGTATCTGTATCTCGATATGCTTAGGGTTCTCTATAAACTTTTCTATGTAAACTTCATCATTGCCGAAGCAGGCAAGAGCCTCCTGCTTTGCGGCAGTCATCTGCGCCTCAAGTTCATCATCGCTCTTTACGATCCTGATACCTCTTCCGCCGCCGCCTGCGGAAGCTTTTACGAGAACAGGGTAGCCAAGATCGTTTGCGAGGGTATGTGCGGCGTGGATATTTGAGATAGCACCGTCAGAACCCATTATAACAGGTACGCCTGCCTCTTTCATGGTTTCCTTAGCCTGAGCCTTGTCGCCCAGCATCTCGATAGACTGCGCCCTAGGACCTATAAAAGTGATCCCGCATTTTTCGCACATTCTTGCAAAGGACGGGTTTTCGGAAAGAAAGCCGAATCCTGGGTGAATGGCGTCAGCGCCTGTTATTTCGCAGGCGGAGATGATGGCACGCATATTAAGGTAGCTGTCCTTGCTCGGCGCAGGACCAATGCATACTGCCTCATCAGCTATCTGAGCATGAAGAGCGTTTTTGTCTGCCGTTGAATATACCGCAACGGTATGTATGCCAAGCTCACGGCAGGCTCTTATAATGCGGACAGCGATCTCGCCTCTGTTCGCTATCAATACTTTTTTGAACATATTTATACTGTCTACTCCTTCCGAAGTAAAGTTAAAGATTTTGCTTGTTTTGCGATGCAAGTCTGAATACATATCCTGCCAGCCTGCACAGTATCACGATGACCGAAAATCCAAGAGTGATAACAAAAGCAAACAGTATATATTCTATACCGTTAAGACTCATATAATCGCCCTGCTGCTGATGAACTATCCAGCGATCATTGTTCACCAGTCCGCATATCGGCACGCCGAACACAGCGCCGCAGATATTCCATATCACAAGCTGCAAAACGATGTTTTTCACAGGGTGCTCAGATATCTCCAGCCGCTTTCCTGCAATAAGACACACCACAGCGGCTATCACAGTCATAACAGCCCCGACGATGGTAAGCATATCGCCGTACATATCATAAAAATAGTCGAGCACCGTGAAGATCGTCCAACATACCACAATGGACAAAACAGAAAACAAAATAAATCTAACTGATCTTTTCATATCATACATTTTCCTGCGAGTTGCAGTCGTCTGTGATTTACTTTATCGCAAAAGTTATCTCAGCGGAAACAGCCTTCTTGCCGTCTACAGACGCAAGAGCCTTCCCTACGCCGATAGGTCCTTTTACCTTTATTATCTCGACTTCGATATCAAGCTTGTCGCCGGGAACTACCTGCTGACGGAACTTGCAGTCATTTATGCCGCCGAAAAATCCTATCTTGCCCTTGTTTTCAGGCAGTGCAAGCAGAGCAACAGCGCCAGCCTGTGCGCACATCTCTACCATAAGCACACCGGGTGTTACAGGGTAGTTAGGGAAATGTCCCTTGAACCAGAAATCGTCCTCTTTTATATACTTTGTTGCCTTTACACGCTTGCCGACTTCAAGCTCGTTTACCTCGTCGATAAGCAGGAAAGGATCACGGTGCGGAATTATCTCCATTATCTGTTCTTTATTCAAAACAACTGCCATTTTATTTCCTCCAAATTCTTCTGATAGATCATTTAGATCATTCCAGTATCATAACAGTCTGATCGTATTCAACAGCGTCGCCGCTGCTTACGCATATCTCCTTGACTGTGCCGTCAAATTCGCTCTGTACCTCGCTCATTACCTTCATTGATTCGATAATGAAGATAGTGTCGCCCTTTTTCACCTTGTCGCCAACGCTTACGAACGGAGCGGAGTCAGGTGACGGAGCAGCGTAGAATGTTCCAACGATAGGAGCTTTTACCTGCTTGCCTGAAACGGCAGGCGCAGATGCCTGTACAGCAGGAGCATCCCCACTTGCAGGCTGAACAGCAGGTGCAGCCGCAGCCATAGGCATACCGCCCATAGGAGGAGGCGGAGGACACTTTTTGCCCTTGATAGTGATCTCCTTATCGCCGTCAACTATTGTTATCTCGCCGAGATCCTTGTTCTTAACGATATCGGCAAGCTTTTCTATTGTTTCAAGGTCAAACTGACCGTAAATCTTTTCGCTCATATCAGCTTCTCCTTATCAGTCGCACTTCTTTATGCAGATAGTAGCATTGTGTCCGCCGAATCCAAGTGAGTTTGAAAGTGCAGCGTAAACAGGCATATCCCTGTTTGAATCGACCGCATAGTCAAGATCACATTCAGGATCAGGTGTAGTGAAGTTTATAGTCTTGTGAACAAAATCATTCTTAACTGAAAGTGCAGTAACGATAGCCTCAACGCCGCCTGCCGCACCGAGAAGGTGTCCGATCATAGACTTTGTTGAGTTTATAACTGTCTTTCTCGCAGCGTCCTCACCGAGAGCGATCTTAATTGCAGTAGTTTCATACTTGTCGTTAAGACCTGTTGAAGTGCCGTGAGCGTTGATGTAGTTTACCTGCTCCGGCTTGAGTCCAGCCTCTTCATAAGCATACTTCATTGCATATGCAGCAGCCTCACCTGTTGGTGAAGGACTTGTCATATGGTAAGCGTCGCCTGTTGCACCGTAGCCAGCGACCTCAGCGATTATGTTAGCTCCTCTTGCCTTAGCGTGTTCATACTCTTCAAGGCAAAGTATGCCTGCGCCCTCGCCGAGAACAAATCCCTGTCTGTTGAGGTCGAATGGAGTTGATGCCTTGTCAAGCTCTGTTGCCTTTGAAAGCGCCTTCATATTGTTAAATCCGCTGAGTGCGAAATGAGAGATACAAGCCTCTGCACCGCCGCAAAGACAAACATCAAGATAGCCGTCTTTGATCTTTCTGAAAGCCTCACCGATAGCGTGAGTAGCAGATGCGCAGGCAGTAGTCGTGCAGTAGTTGTCGCCTTTGAATCCGGTCTGCATAGCAACTGTGCCGGCAGCCATATTGCCTATCATCATAGGGATAAAGAATACAGATACCTTGTCCGGCTTTTCGTTGAACTTTGTAACTTCCTTTTCGGTCATATTAAGTCCGCCGATACCTACGCCGATGATAACGCCCGACTTGAAAGGACTGATATCCTTGAAGTCGCTGCCAGCCATATTCATAGCCTGCTTTGCAGCACATACAGCGAACTGGGTAAATCTGTCCATTCTCTTAGCTTCTTTTTTATCTATATACTCGGTGCAGTCGAAATCCTTTACTGCGCCGACGATCTTTACAGGAAAGTTCTCAGCGTCAAACTGATCTATAAAAGAGAGTCCGTTCTTGTTAGCCTTTATATTCTCCCAGAATTCCTCAACATTCTTTCCGAGAGGGTTTACTGTACCCATACCTGTGATTACAACACGTCTCATTTAAACACTCCTTTTGAAAATTTTATAGTCGTATAATAGTTTTATTAAATACTTTGAGATATATTCTGCTCTATAAAGCCTTGACAGCCTTTGCAGACGATATTCAAAATTCATTTCAATCAACACTGCCTTGCAGAAAAGCATTGATATTGTCCACTTGCTGAAAATAAATCCAGCGGGCGGGAAGCTTCAATTATCACTCTGTGCGGCGTAAATTTCCCCGTGCGGCGAGCATCAAACCTGTCCGCTTGCTGAAAATAAAATCCAGCGGACAGAAAGTTTCAATTACCACTTTGTACGGTGTGAAATACCCCGTGCGGTGAGCATCAAACTTGTCCACTTGCTGAAAGTAAATCCAGCGGGCAGAAAGTTTCAATTATCACTTTGTGCGGCGTAAAATACCCCGTGCGGCGAGCATCAAACTTGTCCGCTTGCTGAAAGTAAATCCAGCGGACAGAAAGTTTCAATTACCACTTTGTGCGGCGTGAAATACCCCGTGCGGTGAGCATCAAACTTGTCCACTTGCTGAAAATAAATCCAGCGGGCAGAAAGTTTCAATTATCACTTTGTACGGCGTAAATTGCCCCGTGCGGTGAGCACTACATCATTAAGCCGCCGCTGATCTCGATGACCTGACCTGTAACGTAGCTTGCGTCCTTTGATGCAAGGAATGATACAACGCCTGCGATCTCTTCAACCTCACCATATCTCTTCATTGCGATCTGGTTTATCATAGCCTCTCTCTGAGCGTCTGTGAGCTTGTCGGTCATAGGTGTCTTGATAAATCCAGGAGCAACAGCGTTGCAGGTGATTCCTCTTGAACCAAGCTCCTTGGCAACTGTCTTTGTCATACCGATGATAGCAGCCTTTGTTGCAGAGTAGTTCATCTGTCCCGGGTTTCCGTAAAGACCTGCTACGGAAGCAAGGTTGATTATCTTTCCTGCTCTCTGACGCATCATTACATTGCCGACAAATTTGGACATATTGAATACGCTCTTCTGGTTTACTGCGATAACTGTGTCGTACTGCTCTTCACTCATTCTTGCGAGAAGTCCGTCACGGGTAATGCCTGCGTTGTTTACAAGTACGTCGATAGTGCCGAATCTTGCCTTTACAGCCTTTACTGTTTCCTCTACCTGCGCATAGCTTGATACGTCGCAGATAAACTTTTCACATTCAACGCCCTCTGCCTTGATCTTGTCCATTATATCGTTGTTTTCAAACATAGCCTCAGAAATATCATTGAGAGCAATGTTGAATCCGTCTTTTGCAAGTCTGAGCGCAATAGCTGCGCCGATACCTCTTGCGGAACCTGTTATCAATGCTGTTGCCATTTTATTTTCCTCCTGTTATAAATTTTATATTGTCTTTTCGTAGTCATAAATGTGATTCAAAAAAGCTGTTTATATCATCAAATAATTTTTCATTAGGTTGGTTTGCAAGCTCCCTGTCAACGTCGTCAAAGAACTTTTTCCTTTCATCATCGGGAACTTTGCCGTCCTTGTATTTTTCAGCCATTTTGTCATATTCCTTATTAAGCTTTTCAAGGTATTCGTTTGCTTTTTCGGATCTGAATATGCTGTTGTGTCCGCTGTATTTATCGTCTATGGAATAATACTCCACGTTTTTGTTTACGATCTCGCCCTTTTTTGAAATTATAGACGAACGGTCGTAGCCTATCACTGTATCTTTTTTCCCGTGGATTATCATAACAGGGACATCAGAACTGTTTATACCGTCAACTGCGGACATATTTACCTTGCTGCCGAACCTTGCGAAACAATCGGTCCATATAAAAGGATAAAGCAGATATGAAACCTTTCCCATCATTCCGTCAGCAGTTTCCATTATCATATCAATAGGATAAGCATAGCCTGAAATACTTGCGCTCGCCTTTATATCGTGATCGAAATTCAGCACAGCTGTAACAGCATATCCGCCCCAGCTGTGACCTGCAAGAAATACAGGCAGCTTTGAAAGCTCGCTGTCACTTTCGATGTATGTAAGAGCGTTGTCCAAATCAAGTGCGGACTGCGGAAGTCCCTTTGTTCCGTTGCCCTCACTTGTGCAGCTTCCTGTGGCATCATAGGCGAAAACTCTCCAACCCTTGTCCACCATATAGGTTATAAAAGACAGATACCATTCGTGTCCGCCGCCAATGCCGTGAGCGAAAACCAGCAGACCTTTATCGTTATCATTGCCGTAAATATAACCCTGCAAAAGATTTTCCCCCGACTTAAAGCTTACGTTTTTCCTTGGGTAATCTTTTTCATAATGGTCATAGCGGTAATTTGTGGTGTATTTATTGTATTCGCCTCGTGAAAAATTATCGTTCAGCAGGATATGCGTCACCGTCTGAGTTACTATCAGCGTCAGCAGTACAAAAGCAATAACGCATATGCGAATTATCTTCTTTTTGCTTTTGTTTTTCCTTTGCGTGACTGTTGTATCAGGCTCAGAAGAGCTTATCATATCCTGTTTTTCATTTGCAGCGATATCAGCCATTATTTATTTAAAAGAGCCTCAGCCTGTGTGAACATTTCTTCGATCATATCCTTTGCAGGCTCGATCTTTGTTACCATACCTGCAATAGCGCCGCAGAGGAATGAACCCTCGTCAAGGTTTCCGTCCTGTACAGCCTTTCTCAGTGAGCCGAGTGTGATCTCTTCAAACTCGTCAGGTGTGATAGTGCCGTTAGCCTCTCCGCTTGCAAGCTTCTTTGAGAACTTTGTCTTTACGTTTCTGCAAGGGTGACCTGTGTATCTTCCTGTGACTATGCTGTCTGTGTCCTTAGCCTTTACAACAAGCTCTTTGTAAACAGGGTTGATCTGACACTCCTCAGCAGCAAGGAAACGTGTTCCAAGCTGAACGCCCTCTGCGCCAAGCATGAATGAAGCTGCGATACCTCTGCCGTCAGCTATTCCGCCTGCTGCGATAACAGGGATCTCAACAGCGTCAACTACCTGCGGAACAAGACACATTGTAGTGTTCTCGCCGATATGTCCGCCTGACTCTGTACCCTCTGCGATAACAGCGTCAGCGCCCGATCTTTCCATTCTCTTTGCAAGAGCCACAGACGGAACGACAGGTATTACCTTAACGCCTGCCTCTTTCCATGCAGCCATAAACTTGCCTGGATTTCCTGCGCCTGTTGTTACAACAGGTACGCCCTCTTCGATAACGAGCTTTGCAAGCTCCTCTGCGTTAGGACTCATGAGCATAATGTTTACGCCGAAAGGCTTGCCGTTTACAGCAGCCTTTGTCTGTCTTATCTGATCTCTGAGATAGTCGATAGGAGCAGAACCGCCTGCGATGATGCCGAGTCCGCCTGCATTAGTTACTGCCGCAGCAAGTGTATGCTCAGCTATCCAAGCCATACCGCCCTGAAAAATAGGGTACTTTATGCCAAGCAGTTCAGTTATTCTTGTCTTTGTAGTTGTCATAATGGTTCTCCTTTTACAAGTCGTTTATATATGCGTCTTATCAATATTCAAAAATAACAGCGCCGTAAGTAAGACCTCCGCCGAAGCCTACTACGCAGACCTTGTCGCCTCTCTTTATCTTGCCGTCCTCAACAGCGTCGCAGAATGCAGTCGGGATAGAAGCGGAAGATGTGTTGCCGTATCTGTCGATGTAAACAATGAACTTGTCCATAGGGAGTCCGAGGTTCTTTGCGGCAGTTTCGATAATTCTTACGTTAGCCTGATGAGGAACGATAGCGTCAAGCTCGCTAGGCTCGATACCGGCCTTCTTGCAGGCCTCTGATATAGCATTAGGCATAGCCTTAATAGCGAACTTGTAAACTTCCTTGCCGTCCTGATAGAAGTAATGAGCCTTAGTTTCAGGCATATTCATATCAAATTCTTCTGTGCTTGTGCGGAATGGGTTCTCTACCTTGAGCGCTCTTGAAACGACCTTGTTAGCGCCGTTTCCGTCAGCTCCGAGGAAGCTTGCGTAAGGAACGTCCTCTTCCTTAGTAAGAACGAATGCACCGGCAGCGTCACCGAAAAGTACGCATGAAGAACGGTCTGTGTAATCTGTGAACTTTGAAAGCTCCTCAGCTGCTACTACAAGAGCAGTCTTTATGCCGTCGTCGCTCTGAAGATATCTCTTAGCCATATCAACAGCATATGCAAATCCTGCGCAGGCAGCGTTTATATCGAAAGCCATGCAGCCGATCGCACCGATCTCTCTCTGAATAAGGCAGGCAGCAGACGGAGTATAGAAATCCGCCGTAACCGTTGAAGCGATGATAAGGTCGATATCCTCAGCTTTTATTCCTGCATTTTCGATAGCGTTCTTTGCAGCCATTGCGCCGAGATGATATGTAGGCTCACCATTTGTGATGTGTCTTGTCTTGATACCTGTTCTCTGTGTTATCCATTCGTCGCTTGTTTCAACGATCTTAGTGAAATCCTCATTAGTCGCAATAAGCTCAGGAACGTACTTTCCTACTCCAATTACCTTTATTCCGACTGTCTTGTTTTTTTCTGTATTTTCTGCCAACTTAATTCCTCCATTCAGTAGATCACAGACAATCCCATTTCATCATTTTGAAAAATTTACTTTTTTGTGTTGTATATCTGAAAAATATATGCTATAATGTGTTTGTCTGAAGCATGAGGGCAGAATTTTACTGTATATTTGCCCTAACATTATAATTATAAACTCTTTTCCAGACCAATTCAATAACAAATTATGAACAACCCTGCTCGAATTTAAACATTTGGAGAATATTTCACAATATTTCGGGCGTTATTTAATATTTTGTGTCTTTTTTTGAAAAAATCTTTCAAAAATTAAAATGTTTAACCAACTAAATTCAGACAGCAAAACCCTGCTTGTAAAGGTAATTTATTTATAAAGTATATATAAAGGAGTAAAAATTCTATGGCAAGTTCAATGAAAAACATCTTCCTGTTCTCAGGACAAGGCTCACAGTATGTTGGTATGGCTAAGGAGCTTTGCGAAAAATATCCTGCCGCAAAAGCTGTCTTTGATAAGGCCGGTGAGATACTCGGCTATGATATTGCAGATATAGCTTTCAACGGTCCTGAGGAGGAGCTTAATAAAACTATCAATTCTCAGCCTGCTATAATGGCTTGCTCACTGGCAGCGTTTGAGGCTGCAAAGGCTGAGGGCATAACATTTGACGGAGTTGCAGGTCATTCTCTCGGTGAGTATGCAGCTATGGTCGCAGCGGGCGTTGTTTCTGTTGAGGACGGTTTTAAGCTTATAAAGGCGAGAGCAGCCGCAATGCAGAAAGCAGCAGAGCAGGCAAGCGGTTCAATGTATGCTATAATCGGACTCGATGCAGCTGATGTTGAAAAGGTGTGCGAGGAAACAGAGGGATATGTAGTTCCTGTAAACTACAATTCAGCAGTACAGACCGTTATCGCAGGCGATACAGAGGCTTGCGAGGCTGCCGCAGCAAAGTTTGCTGAAATGAAGAAAAAGGCTATAAAGCTCAACGTTGCCTCAGCTTTCCATTCAAAGCTTATGCAGCCTGCCGCAGATGAGTTCATTGAAACTGCTAAGACAGTAGAATTCAAGCCTGCACAGGTAGATTTCTATTCAAACGTTCTCGGCGAAAAGCTGGAGGATTTCTCCGATATGGCAAATATGCTGGCTAAGCATATCGTTTCTCCTGTAAAGTTCACTTCCGAGCTTGCTGAAATGGAGAAGGCTGGCTATGAGAACTTCATTGAACTCGGACCAAACAAGGTTCTTACAGGTCTTGTAAAGAAAACCCTCAAGGGCAAGACAGCTGTTAATATCGAGAATGAGGCAACTATGGAAAAGGCTCTTGCCGCAATAAACAAAGAATAAAATAAGCTGTTTATAGCTTTTATAAGTGATATATGCCGCAGGAATGTTTCTGCGGTTTTATTCGATCTATGCAGTGTCATAAAATGGCGAATTTAGAAAATAATATAACAAAATGTCTTGAACTTATAAAATATTTAATTATTGATAAATCAAGAATAGAAAGGAAGTAAAATAATATGGGATTATTCAGTAAACTTAAAAGCAAAAATTCAAAACCAATGGACAACGATTCAGTCTACAAAGAGATATTCTCGATGATATCAGATAATGACGAAAAGGCAATGGCAGAGATAACAGAATGTCTTGAAAAGCCCAGACTTTATGCAAGGGATAACTATGATGTTTTCGATACAAAGGGACTTGTCCCCACAACAGTTTCGGATTTCAAGGTAAAATGGCTCGGTTGTATACAGATAATGATAAAATACGGCTATGCAAGAGAGTTCGGTGCAAAGATAGATTTTGATGATTTTTACAAGCAGTTCGGCGAACTAAAGATAGTCAGCGAAAGAGGGATAATACCGCCCGAAGATGAGATCTATCTCGACTATGAGATAAACAGCTGGATAAGCTGCATAGAGCATTTCTGGGGAAAATCGGGTATGTGCGTAGGCGAGTTCGATATAAACAGTATTCTCCCCGACGATTATAAGGGCAGGAGCAGAACTGTGTTCGTCTGCACAGTAGAACAGCTTGAAAAACTCAGCAGACTTGCCGCTGACGCAGGCAGAAAGATAGACAGAGCATAATTAGCGTCTGGCAATGCGGCGCAGGGGATTTCTTGACATTCATACTAAAACAATATATAATTTATAAAGGTCAGATATCAGTCTGAGTGATATTGACAAACCTGCGGATATGTGTTATTATATTGAATGTAATAGCATATTACCACTTTACCACGATAAAATGAAAAGAGGATATTCCCTATGTCAGATAATAAACAGCTTTGGAGAAAAAATCTTATAAATATCGAACCATACGTTGCAGGCGAACAGCCTAAAAACGACAGGATAATAAAGCTCAATGCAAATGAAAACCCTTATCCGCCTGCTCCAAGTGTGCAGAAGATATTAAATAGTATAGACGCTGCCGAGCTTAAAAAATATCCAAGCGCAGACGCTGTGCCGCTGAAAAAGGCTCTTGCGGAAAGATACGGACTTGAACCGGAAAATGTTTTCTGCGGAAACGGCTCTGATGATGTGCTTGCCACAGCGTTCCGTGCGTTTTTTAATTCCGATAAGCCTATTGTTTATCCAGATATAACATATTCCTTCTATCCTGTATGGTGCGAACTGCTTAAAATACCTTATGTAACTAAGGCGGTAAACAAGGATTTTGAGATAGACGTTAAGGACTACTATGAAGAAAACGGCGGAGTGGTCATTCCTAACCCTAACGCCCCCACAAGTATAGGCGTGGGCAAGGATTTTATCGTTGATCTTCTTGAACACAATAAGGACTGCATAGTTATCATAGATGAAGCCTATGCGGATTTCGGAAAATATTCCTGCGTGGAGCTTATAAAGGAGTATGATAACCTTATCGTAACGCAGACATTCTCAAAGTCACGCTCCCTTGCAGGTATGAGAGTGGGAATGGCTTTTGCGCAGCCTGAGCTTATAAAGTATATGCAGGCGGTAAAGGATTCATATAACTCCTATCCGCTGGATCAGATAGCTATCGCAGCCGCATCAGAGTGCCTTAAAGATGAAGAATATTTCAGCGAAACAGTTGAGAAGATAAAGAAAACAAGAGATGAGGGAAAAGAGATCCTCAGAGAAATGGGATTTAAGGTTTTCGACAGCGAAACGAATTTCCTCTTTGCCTCACACAATAAATATCCTGCCAAGGAGATATTTGAGTTCGTGAGAGAAAAGGGCATTTTTATAAGATATTTCAACAAGCCGCTTATAGATAACTTCCTCCGCATCACAGTGGGTACTGATGAAGAAATGAATATGCTCTATTCTGCGATCAGAGAATTTTTAAGCTCAAAGAATAGCTGAAAAATATAGAAATATGAACCCCTTTGTTCAAAAAATTATGGTATAATATACTTGTAACAGAAAAACAATGCGGTTTTTAAATTGCTATATTGCGTAAATATAAAAATCTGAACATTGTTTTTAGTGAAAGGGAGGTTCGAGTATGAACATATTCAGAACAATTAGAACAATGAAAAGCGCAGGTGCTTTGGTATGTGCGGCAGTGTTAGCCTGCACAGCATTTACAGCCTGCTCAAACACTTCGGACAGCTCGGCTGCAAAAAGCAGTTCTGCTGCTAGCTCCGAAAACGGTAAAAATGACAAAACAGCAAAGGGCGAGATGAGGGATATATCCTCTATGGAGCTTTGCGGCGAAATGCAGCTTTGCTGGAATTTGGGAAACACCCTTGACGTCTGCAATGCAGACAGGGACGGCGACGGTCAGATAGACGAAAATTCCGATAACGTTGATGAAACGCTTTGGGGAAACGTTATGACTACTCCTGAGATATTTGAAACTCTTAAATCACAGGGCTTTAACGCAGTAAGAATACCTGTGACCTGGCGTGACCATATCGACGAGAATTATACTATTGACGAGGCATGGATGGACAGAGTGCAGGAGGTCGTTGATTACGCTTATGACCTCGATATGTATGTTATCATCAACGTTCACCATGACGGCGGCGGAGATCCTGAGTTCGGCGCATGGATAAGAGAAACCGCTGAAAATGATTATGACAGCTGGTACAAGGAATATTCGACTATCTGGACGCAGATATGCAGCAGATTTGAAAACTATTCCGACAAGCTTATTTTCGAGTCAATGAACGAAGTCGGGTTTGATGACCTTAACACAAATAAGGCGTATGAGCTGCTCAATAAGATGAACCAGTCATTTGTTGACCTTGTGAGAAGTACAGGCGGAAACAATCCGCAAAGGCATCTGCTTATTGCAGGCTACTGGACGGATATAGACAAAACTGTTTCAAGAAGTTTTAAAATGCCGACAGACCCACAGAACAGATGCATAGTTTCAGTTCACTATTATACCCCTTGGGAATTCTGCGTGTGTGAAAACCAGTATGAATGGGGAACGGATGCAGAAACCGACGTTATGAAAAATCAGATAAACAAACTCAAGACCACATTCATTGATAATGGTATCCCTGTTATAATCGGTGAGTACGGTACAGGAAACAATGAAAAGGCAAGCGTTATCTATTTCGATGAAATGCTGACAAAGCTTACACACGATATAGGAATACCTGTTTTCCTTTGGGATAACGGCGCAGGTTTCAACAGATCAACTCTCCAGTGGAATGATCCTGACCTTCTTACAGCTTTGCAGCGTGCGGTCAGCGGTGAGGATTACGAAGTAACAAAGGGATAAAAGCTTTTATATTACATAAAAAGAGGACGTTTTAAAGCGTCCTCTTTCTTTATGTTATGTTAAATATTTCTATATCTCTTTCTTGCGGCGGACCTTTACGGAGTAGAGCAGACCGTCTGCCTTATCCAACGCAGTCTGGAGATCATAGCTGTTTGCGCATACAAATTCGCCTATGCCGAGGGACATATTTATCCTGTACGGCTTGCCCGAATTTTCGTTGAGAGTTGTTATAAAGCTTTCCTTTTTAGCCTTTATATCCTCTATCTCATTTTCGCAGGTCTTTATTTTCAGCGCAGCGTATTCATCTCCGCCCATTCTCGCTATGACAGCGTCCTCGCCAAAGGAATGTTTCATACATTCAGCCAGTGATTTAAGGGAGAAGTCGCCCTCTGCGTGACCATACTTATCGTTGACCATTTTAAGGTTATCCATATCGCCGTAGCAGATTATAAGCGTCTTTCCTGCATTTTCAGGCTTGCTCATAAGCTCTTCTGCGTTGGTGTAGAAACCACGTCTGTTGAATATTCCCGTAAGCTGATCTATCTGCGATTCGTTTTCAAGAGCAAGATTTTTGCTGTGCAGAGCGGCAAGCATATCTTCCTGCGTTTTCAGCAGATGTATTGTCTTTACTGATGTGCTGAGCTGATATGTGATAAGCTCCAGTTCGTCAAGATTTTCCTCGCCGTGCGGTTCAACAAGCACCATTCCATACTGCCATTCCGTATAGAAAAGCAGTGTTGCGACCATTGTGTGCCGCCTGTCGGAAGCAAGCCTGTCATGAACATAGATCTCAGGAGATGTTACCTTCTGCTTGTCCTCAGGTACTTTATGAATATCACGTCCGTAGCAGTATGCCTTGAAATTGAGCGTTCCTATATCGGGAAAATCATCAGTCGGTCTGTGAAGCATAGGTGCGTCAAATACGAAAAGATAAGATGTATCAATGTTAAGACAATGGAGTCTTTTTAATGCGAGCGTATATCCCTCGCTGACAGTAACGTCAAGCATGAGGGCATCTCTTATAACAAGGTTGTCCATATGTATGCGGTCGTTGTGCTGGTTCTGGAGCCGCCTGTAATCCGCAACAACATATATTGACATACGCTTGTAGTAATATTCGTGTATCCGTCTTAAATACTGGAGATTTTCTTCGGGACATTCACGTTTTATCCAATGCATACAGCTGTCAACAAGGCTGTTGAACTTGCTTATGTTGTCGATTATAACATATACCTTGCTGAACATATCGTCAATGATATCCACAGCCTGTCTGAAATCATCATCTGTGGCAATAGCCTTTTTGAACCTTTGGTCAAGAAAATCAAAGAATCTTGAGATAAAGTTTGCGGCAGCATTTTCAAATTCAGCGTTTCCGTTGCTGTCGAAAAGAAATTCTTTCGCTTTTTTCAGTATCTCATCTTTTGTACCTGTGAAAACGCTGTCACCGGTGTTCATTATGCCCAGACCACAGTAGCTTGACTGTCTTGGTATGAAAGTCGTGCTGAGCAGATGATCGTTGTCCTCAACCCCGTTAAGATAGTTCACAGCCTTTTCCACTGCACGGATACCCAATAGCTGAGCGTCCGCTCTTACAGATGAAAGGGGCGGATCGAGCCTTGCTGAAAACGGCAGATCGTCAAATCCTACGACGGCAATATCTCTGCCAACTCTCTTTCCTCTTTCCTGCAGAACGTCATACACAACAGTAGCTATCATATCATTAACGCACAGTATAGCGTCAAGCTCAGGGTTGTTGTCTATGAGTATTTCAGCCTGCTCACGGCAGTTTGGTGAAATATCGCTTGTCTGAACATAGCTTTTTTTATAGTCAAGACCATTGTTTTCAAGACCGTTGAGATAAGCATTGTATCTTTCAACACATTCAAAGTTATTGAGGTCGCCTATCATCATACCGATATTTTTTCTGTTCTGCTGCTGTGCAAGATAGTCTATGGCAGCGATTATTCCCGACTTGTTGTCGAACTGGAGGAAGTCATATCCCTCTACCTCAGCGGCAACGCTCATGCATGGCGTGCCGTCGAACATCGAGAGAAATTCTTTCTTTCGTTCGTTTGTGCAGGCATAGCATATTGTGCCTGTGGCAACGATAAGATAGTCCAGCTTTGCTTTAGCCGCATATGCAAACAGTGATGTGTACTGGTATTCATATGGAGCGTCATGATCTTTCTTGTCATAGTCGATATCAAGATATTTGCCTGGGAAAATAAAAAGGTTGATATCAAGGTCCTCAGAGGCTTTCATTGCTCCGCTGGTTAGACGGTTGCTGAACGGGTCGGTTATGCAGGCCACAAGCAATCCGATATTGTATCTTCTTTTCATCATATTGTACACCTAAATATATAAGTCATTATGTCAGATAATTGTTATTCTATAATTTTTGTCCCGTCGTTGTCAATATGGAATTCCCTTACCTGCCAGCCTTTAAGACCTGCGTTGTCAAGGGAGAATTTCATCTTTCCTGCGAAGTATGTATTATCCTCGTCTACGATAGCCATTATTGTCGGACCTGCGCCGCTTATATAGCTTGCGTATGCGCCGTGAGTGTATGCGATATCGAAAACATCTTTGCAGTGTGGGATAAGCTCCATACGATATGGCTGATGCAGCTTATCGTCAACTGCCGTTCTCAGATTTTCAAATTTTCCGGTCAGCAGTGAAGCTGAGAACAGAGCCGCTCTTGAAAGGTTGAAAACAGCGTCCTTGTGCGAAACCTCTTTCGGCAGACAAGCTCTCGCAGCCTCGGTCTTTAACTCAAAGTCAGGTATTATAGCCACGAATTTCAGCTTTGTAAATACCTCCTGCTTTACCCAACGTACCTTTCTTCCGTCAAATACCGCTGTAACGATACCTCCGAGAAGTGCAGGGGCAGTGTTGTCAGGGTGTCCCTCTATCTGAGCCGCAAGATCCACAAGATCGTCCTTTGTAAGAGGATCTCCCAGCATTTTGTTTGCTCCAACAAGACCTGCGATTATGCAGGCAGATGAAGAGCCTAACCCCCTTGCCATAGGTATGTTGCTGGTCTGGACAAGCTTTAATCCCTCCAGCTTTTTTCCGCATACCGCATAAAGATCCTTTGCGGAAATGTAGATAAGGTTGTTTTCGTCTGTGGGAACATCAAGTCCGTCAGCGGATTTGATGTCGATCCTATCCGACTCTTCCAGTTCAACATAGTTGTAAAACGAAAGCGCAAGTCCCAGTGCGTCAAAGCCTGCGCCAAGGTTGGCAGATGTCGCAGGAATCTGTATTTTAAACATAATTTTTGCCCCTTTTCAGTAAATTTGCTGTATTTTGCGGCAGTAAGATCAGTCCTCGTATGGGCGTACTCTTAAATGAATGCCTGCCTTGTCCGCAACAGCCTGAGATCTCTTTATCTCATCTTCCCCTATAATGTCAACAACGGTGAGCATAACGTTAGGCACTTCCTTCTGTACGCTTTTAGCGAAAGAAAGCATCTCTTCAAAGCAGTTTACGTCCTTGAATGAAGGTCTTGTAACAGCGTTGTATTCCTCAGCGGTAGGCGCATTGAGGCTGATGGATATTGTATCCACAAGTCCGCTGAAATCGTGTGCGATATCACGTTTGTTGATAAGATCGCCAAGACCGTTTGTGTTAAGTCTTATGGGAGTCTTTGAAACCGAGCGGATATATCTTGCCGCAGCAAGGAGGATATCAAGCTCACAGGTCGGCTCGCCGTAGCCGCAGAAGATTATCTCTTCATAGCTGTTAAGATCTCTTGTTTTAAGATTTGCGATAACCTCCTCTTCATTCGGCTGATGTTCGAGCCACAGAGGGTCAGAGCCATATGCTCCGTCACCATTGTTCCTTATGCAGAATGTGCAGCTGCATGGACATTTATTTGTTATATTGAGATAAAGTTTATTTCCTATCTCGTAGGATATATTCATTGCCTTTTGCATTTTTGTTACCTCCGCAGATATTATTTTCTGTATTTTGACGTGTCTATTTCAAGCGTATTGCCGGAAACGTCTATTTTTATTATATCACCATTTTCTGAAAAATCTACCGTCTGATCTTTGTCCGTATCTACTCTGGTTTCACAAACGGAACGCACACGTTCATCTGTGTTGTCGATAAGATAAACAGATATTTTCATACCATTGGTCAGAGCAGTTTCGGGAACAGTTCTCAGCGAAACTGTAAACTCGCCGTCCTGTGATGTAAAGGAAGCATATTCCTCAAACCTGTTCATATTGAACTTCTGATAAGCCGAGCTTATATAAGGCGAGAAAGCCGCTGCGATGACCGCAAAGACTGCAATGCAGATAAAAATAATGATATTCTTTCTGCCGTTTTTGCCTTTGTTTATATTTTCTGTTTTTTCATTATTTTCATTGCTTGAATTATTATCAGTATTTTCAGCCATAATTCTATCCTTTATCCTCTGCATAATGCTTGTAGTATTTGCCCTGCCAGGAATTTCTCCTGCCAAGCTCTTTGTCTATCTCATTCATAACGCAGAATTTTTTCAGACTCCACATAGGTGCGATAAGCTCGTCCCTTGCGCCGTCACCTGTTACACGCTGAACCACAGTTTCTGGGGAAAGCAGTTCGATCTGATCGCAGACCAGCTGAACGTAATCCTCCATTTCCATAGCCTTGAATTCTCCACGCTCATACATTGCCGCAAGCTCCGTATTTTTCAGAACGTGCAGAAGATGTATCTTTATGCTGTGCATATCAAGCCTGCTAAGCTCCCTGACCGTTTCAAGCATCATTTCCCTGTCCTCATTGGGCAGTCCGTTTATGATGTGAACGCAGACATTAACGCCGTTTTCCCTCAGCATTTTATAGCCCTTGAGAAAGTCCGCATATGTGTGGCATCTGTTCATAGCCAGCGCAGTTTCGTCATGTATGGTCTGAAGTCCAAGTTCCACCGTAAGATAGGTCTTTTGAGCAAACCTGCCCAGCAGAGCGCATTTTTCTTCATCAAGGCAGTCCGCCCTTGTGGCAACGCTTATGCCGACCGCATTATCAAACCCCATTGCCGCAGAAAGCATTTTTTCGAGGGTGGAAACGTCACAGTAGGTGTTTGAGCCTGCTTGAAAATAAGGTATGCATAACCCGTCTGCCCACTTGTGCGACATTTTTTCCTTTATCTCAGCGTACTGAGTTAATATATCGTCCGCAGGGTCGCCCGCAAAATCTCCGCTCATTTTAGCCGAGCAGAATTTGCAGCCGCCTATGCCTTTTGTGCCGTCCCTGTTAGGGCAGCCGAGGTCAATGTTCAGCGGGACTTTATATACCTTTTTACCGAAACGCTTTTTCAGATACCAGCTGTAAGTCTGATATCTCTTGTTGTCGTCAGAGTATGGAAAAGGGTTGTCGAATACGCTATTCATCAGTAGGATTATCTCCTCCCTGCGCAGTGGTTTCAGAAGTCGTTGTTTCGGTAGGAACAGGTTCTGTCGGCTGCGTAGTTTCCGAAGTTGCAGGCGGAGTTGTGGTCGTTACGTCCGGCACAGGAACGGTAGTTGTTACCGTTACGTCAGGTGCGTCATTATTTGTTGTGGTGGTTTCGGCTGTGGTAGTGGTGGTGGAAGTCGTTCCGTCGGGTCTGTCTACCGCCGTTGTACCCTTGCCGTTATCTTTTTCGTCCTTTTTGGAAGTCGTTGTGTTTCCGTTTTTATCCGTCTGCGGAGCAGTTGAGGTTATTACATTTTCATTTTTGTCCTTGTTGTTATCGGACGGCTCGTCAAAGCTGTTTCTGTCTGCATTTGTGCCGTCGTCAACAGTCTTTATAGGATCGGAAAGCTTATTTCCTATGCCGTACAGCAACGAAACTCTCTCCTCGATAGCCTTGAATGTTTCCGGAACAGGGAGCTGATCGTTGTATCTGTTTTCAAGTGACTGTGTGTATGCGCCCGAAATAAAGCTTTTCAGATTGAACACAAGTCCGCCGCCGTCAGATGAATTTCCTCCATTCACCGCAAGGAAAGTGACCGCTGTGAAAATAAGCAGAGCCGCAAGAACAAGCAGATTTATGTTATCGTAATGACCTGTTTTTGTTTCGTCCGCAAGAGTTTTCAGCGCCTTGTCATTTTCGGGGCATTCCTCAGGGATATTTATATTTTCAGATTCCTTTTTAAGCTTTTTGATGTTATCCATAGTTTAAACTCCAGTATATTCCACCGTCAGCGTAATAACGCTGAGCAGGAAAACGAACGCTGTGCAGATAGTTTTTATTATTCTTACTGCGCCATAGCTTCTCTGACTTTTTGCGCCGATCTTATCCATAATGCCAAGCACAAGCTTTTTAGCTTGCGGACAGATGATAAAGAAAGCTATAACGATAAGCGTCAGATTTTTCAGTACAGCATATTTTACCGATACGCTGAGGGCATATTTTGTGTTCACTCCCACAAGGGCGAGCAGCCACTTTCGGTAACCATAAAGGCTGTCGAAATAGAGCGCACCGAAAATTATCATGCTCGTGATGACAAGATAAATGTATTTCACCAGTACAGGCAGCTTTGACAGCGGCTTTTCAAGCACAAGCTTTTCAAGTGCGATAAGAAGTCCTGCCGCAAGACCTGCAATAAGGTAATTGAGCTTTGCGTCATACCAGAAGGAAACGGCTATGCCGCATATTACCGCAGCAACAGCAGTATATATCTTTGAGCTGTCCCTCTTTATGCCGGCCACATCTGTGAAAAATCCGATAACAGTCGTGTTGAAACTTTTCACCAGACCGCTGAACAGACCGTTTGCATCTATGTCAGTGTAGTTGTCTGAATAGCAGAAACCGCCCACAAGTCCCATGCCCTTGCCCATATCGCAAAGACCTGTGAAAGTGAAGTAATACTGAGCGAAAAATGCCAGCATACCAAGCCAGCAGCCGATAGTCGTTATCTCAGAACCGTTGAGTCCCGCAAGCTTTATCCTCTCGAAAACAGGAGCGATAAGCACTATCTTGCCGAAACCCCATACTATCTTGTTAAAACCCATATTGAGCTTTTCAGTCGTGATCTCACGTTCTCTTATCTGCGGCTCTACCTCGCAGTAGTGCATAACAGGTCCTGCCGCCATAAGGTGAAATGACACCATGTATGTAAACAGGCAAAGCGGATTTCTTTCAGGCTTGAACCCTCTTTTATAAATGTCGAAAACATAATAAAATCCACGGATCGTATAAAATCCGATGCCGATAGGCAGTATAGCCTCGTCGAAACTGAGAGCGGATATTTTGTTAAAAAGATAGTTGTGACCGAACACAAGGAACACCGCAAGGTTCATCAGCCCGTCCAGAGCAAGAAAAAGCGTTGAGAGTGATCTCTTTTCAGAAAATCTGTACACCGCAAGTCCTGCACCCCAGTCTGCAAAAACTGTCAGGAATATGAGGCAGACTGCAAGAGGACGTCCCCAGCTGAAAAACAGCAGCGACGCTATTATCAGTATGAGATTTTTGTACTCCGCACTTCTGTCGAACAGCGAGATTATCGCCGTCAGCGGGAACAATGCAAGTATAAATATCAGATTTGAATAAACCACCGTCAGATCTCCTTAATCTACATAAATAATAAAAAAATAATACAAAAAACACTTTCTGATTTCTTATATAATTTTAGCACACTTCACAAAATTCTGCAAGCGAAATTATAAAGAAATTCTAAATTTTTGAGAAATTCTCAAAAACTATTTGCAAAAAACAAAAAGTGTGATATAATTATAGTACATAAATATGCGCTTTGGGGAAGGGGTGGCAGTTTTGGCATCTATTTTAGTTACCGGAGCAAGCGGAATGATAGGTCAGTACCTTACTTCCAGCCTGCTGCACAAGAAACACCGTGTTTATGGCGTAGACTCAAAATCCAATGAATTTATCGGCTCAGACCCGAACTATACATTTGTTCAGTGCGATATCACCGATAAAGCGGCTATTTCGTCAATAGTTGAGAGCAACAAGATCGACGTTGTGGTACATCTGGCGAACTCCGTGGATAATGATATCGATCCATATATTACAGACGCTGAGATAAAGAGGAGCAAGATCTGTGACAAGTTTATCTATGCGATAGCAGATAAAGCCGAAGTCAGAAGCTTTATACTCCTCAGTACGACGGACATTTACGGCGTCCAGAAGGGAAGAGAACCTATCCGTGAAACAAATCCGGAAAAGGGCAACTCCAACTATGCGGAGCTGAAGAGCAACAGCGAAAAGGCTATGCTCAAGCAGTTCAAGAAATCTGATACAGTGCCTGTCATAGCGAGAGTATCACCTATCTATGACGCAGAGCATACCGAAAATCTTCACGCACACGTTTTTGACGTAAAGGAAAACGTAGGTTACATATTCAATGACGGCGAGTATGGATATGCATTCTGCTGTGTATTCAATCTTATCGACTTTATCAATGGTATAATCAATGTGCCGACGGGTCGTTACGAGGGCGTTTATAACGTATGCGATTCGAGAATGACTACGGCGAAAGAGATAATCGATTATGAGAAGGCTCATCACCGCATCGGCGCTGTCGTTCAGAAGAACACAGGCGGACTTAGTCTGAACAAGGGCAAAATGAAGAGCGATTACAGATATTTTGATCCGTCTATCACATTCCATAACTGGAACTATGATAATACCAGAGCTAAGAGAATTGCTCCGTTCCGCTGGACACTTTCAAACACTAAGTAAACAAATAAACACGGATATATTCGGACGGGAAATCGGATTTCCTGTCCGTTTTGTTTTTGTGGGATATGAAAAAGACCTGAGAAATTTTGGTTTCTCAGGTCTTTCTATATTTAGAATTAAATTTTCAGCAGTTAGTTAAGCTCGCCCAGAAGCTTTTCTGCACTTGCAAGCTTTACAGCGTCTGTGAAAAGCTTTGCTGCAAGCTTCAGCTCGTCAACAGGCGGGAATGTAGGAGCGATTCTGATGTTTGAATCCTTAGGATCTTTTCCGTAAGGGAATGTTGCGCCTGCGCCTGTAAGAACAACGCCTGCCTCCTTGCAAAGTGAAACTATTCTCTTTGCGCAGCCTTCCATAGCGTCAAAGCTGATGAAGTAACCGCCGTTAGGCTTTGTCCATGTTGCGATGCCGAGAGGAGCTATCTCCTTGTCAAGTGTGTCAAGAACTACCTTGAATCTAGGAGCAATGATGTCACGGTGCTTCTTCATATGCTCTGTAAGGCCTTCATAGCTGCCGAAGAACTTTGCGTGACGGAGCTGGTTGATCTTATCGTAGCCGATAGTCTGAACTGTCATAAGTGACTTTATATACTTAACATTCTTCTCAGATGCAGCCATAACAGCGATTCCGCCGCCTGCAAATGTGATCTTTGAAGTTGAAGCGAACATATAGACCATATCCTCGCTGCCTACCTTCTTGCATTCGTCAAGGAGGTTAAGGAGCTTGTCAGGAGTATCTGTAAGGTGGTGGATGCAGTATGCGTTATCCCAGAAAATTCTGAAATCCTTTGCCTTTGGCTTAAGGTTTGCAAATCTTCTTACGACCTCGTCAGAGTATGTGATTCCTGTCGGGTTAGCGTACATAGGAACGCACCATATACCCTTTATAGCATCATCTTCTGCGACCAGCTTTTCGATCATATCCATATCAGGACCGTCATCATGCATCGGTATAGGGATAAGCTCAAAGCCAAAGCTTTCGCAGATAGCGAAATGTCTGTCATAACCAGGACAAGGACAGAGCCACTTTACCTTCTCGCAGTCCTTCCATGGCTTCTGAACGCCGTCAACACCGAAGATGATGCATCTTGCGATCATATCGTACATAATGTTAAGGCTTGAGTTTCCGCAAACGATAAGCTCATCGTTTGAAACGCCCAGCATTGGAGCGAAGAGATTTTTTGCGTCAACGATTCCGTCGAGTCCGCCATAGTTACGGCAGTCTGTTCCGTCTGAAGCCTTGTAGTCTGCGTCAAAGCTGTTTACAGCCGCAAGCATTTTCATAGCAAGGTCGAGCTGCTCTGAGGACGGCTTTCCTCTTGCCATATTCAGGGTAAGTCCCTTTGCCTTGAACTCGTCGTAATCCTTCTGAACGTCAGCTTTGAATTTCAGAAGTTCGTCCCTGGACATTTCTGATAACATCATAAAATAACCTCCACTTATAACTTATAAATTATAGATAGTAAACGGCGACAGCCGTATAAATAACGATGACACGGGCGCTGTGACCCATATAGTATTGTACTCCATTTCTTTGTTTTTTGCAAGTGTAAAATGCTATTCCTGCAAAAAATCTGTATTTTACACTAAGCAGGCAATAAAAATATGTACAATATGGGCATTTTTAATAATGCTTTGTCAAAACGGCTAAATCTCTGCTTTTATATTCCTGCAAAAAAACGGGACAGATCTTTTTAGACCTGTCCCGTAATATAACTTTGATAATACTATTCTTAAAATAGATTATTCGTTTGTAAGACCTTCGATCTTGAATGTAACTTCGAGGCTCTTAGCGAACATAAGTGCATTCTTGTCGATTCCAGGATCCTTAGCTGTGTCGCCGTAATCGTTGTAGATCTCGATTCTGTAACAGTTGTTGTTGTCCTCAATGTTTCCGTAAACGAACTTAGAAGCGTCGAATTCGATCTCTTCGCCGTCAGCCTTGATAGATGTAACTTCAACCTTTACATCCTGACCTGTGTACTTACCCATTGTGTACTTGTTTGTGTTAGCATCGTCGCCTTCCTTGAGCTGGTTCTTTTCGATAGCCTCGCCCTTAGCGTTCATTGTACCGTCGCAGATACCTGTGATATCAACGCAGAATACAACTGCTCCGCTTGCAGGAAGAACATAGTTGCCGTCCCAGACGACCTGTGGGTTAGTTGAGTTGTTGATCGGGTCTGTTGCACCGATAGAGTCAGCTGTGATAGCAACTGTGTACTCACCGTCAGCAGTTACGTCAGCGTCAACGCCGTAAGCGCCGGCATCTCTGTCGTCAGCAGGGAATCCCTGACCGCTGAAGTTGCTCCACATCCAGTCCTTGTCAGCGAACATGAGGTATGCGTCATAACCCTCGAACTCTGTTACAGGTGTGTAATCAGCAGAAGGGATCTGGCACTCAAGTCCTGTTACCTCGTCGATGTAAGGTTCATCGCTTGCACCGTTTGCATTTGAATCAGCTGAGCTGTCAGCAGCAGACTCAACAGGAGCCTCTGTTGCAGCAGTAGTTGTAGTCTCAGCAGTTGTTGTAGTTGTAGTTGTTGCCGCCTCTGAAGAGCTGCTTGAAGAATCGCCGCATGAAGCGAATACAGTTGCTGTCATGCAAAGAGCTGCAGCCATAGCAAAGATCTTCTTAAAATTCATTGTAATAACCTCCATACATAAAAATAGGTGTCAGCAGCCGCAGATACATAGATCTTGAAAATATGTAAAACTGCGTATACTCTAATCACTATAATATATAATACAAAATTTTCGTATTTTTTTCAAGGTGCTAATTATACAAATCGCACAAAGATAAATCGTTTACAATGCACAAAAACAAGTGAAAAAATATTAATTTATTCGCTTATTTAAGCATATTGCACAAAAGACAGCCTTGCAGAGCATACCCTGCAAGGCTGTGGAATACGAAAATATTAACGAAAAATCTCAGCGTTTCAGTCCTTTTTCTTTCGGAAAACGAAAAGCTTGCTTATAACGTAGTTGAGTATCAGAACGACCACGTTCGCCACGATCTTAGCGATCCAGTAGTTTATCTGCATAAGTGAATAGCCTACCCACATCATGAGCATCTCAACAAAAAGTGTGAAAAGACGTCCGCCGTAGAATGAGGCTGCCTCGGTGGCAATGCTTTTTAAGCCTTTTGCATTTGAGTCAAATACCCATATGCGGTTTGTGACGTAGGCAAAAGTTACTGCGCATATCCACGAAATTACTGTGCTGACTGTGGAAACGATGTCCTTTGAACTGCCCAGTCCTTCCAGCAGCATTTTTGAAAGTCCTGCCGTCAAAAAGCTTACCGCTGTGGTAAGCACTCCGAAAAAGAGGTAAAGGAGCATTTCCTTGTTTTTCTTGTAAAACGGCTGAAAGATCTTTAAAAATCCCCAGTCCATTATTTTGTCAAATATGTCTTTCTTTTCTGTGCTTTGACTAATCTCTTTTGTTCCGCTGTTTTCCATGATGTTCCTCAGATCTCCTGTTCTTTTTATCTTTTATAATAATGTATATATTTAAACAACGCTATATATTATACAGTATTTGTCCGAATAAGTCAACATAAGTTTTTGAAAGCGGCTTTATGCTGAATTTACCGCCTTTTCGCCGTCACATACTGCGATAATTTTAACTTTTCATAAGCTTTGAACATCAAGAAAGGGAGCAGTTTGATGCTGCTCCCTTATCCGTTTTGTAAGTTTATGCCTTTATGCTTTTACTCTGTTTCTGATGTTCTTTGCAGCTGCTACCATGTTCTCAAGGCTCGGTACAGTTTCCTTTTCTCCTCTTGTTTTAAGACCGCAGTCAGGGTTTATCCACAGCTTTGACGCAGGAACGTTTTCCAGCATTTTTTCTGCCGCACTCTCTATTTCTTCTGCGGATGGTATTCTTGGCGAGTGGATATCATATACTCCCGGACCAACCTCTGTGCGGAAATTATTCTCTTTAAGCACATTGAGGATAGTAAGATCTGAACGTGAAGCCTCGAATGTTATAACGTCTGCGTCCATATCGTCAATATCTCTGATAATATCAGAAAATTCGCTGTAACACATATGAGTATGCAGCTGTGTTTCAGGCTTTGCACCGCTGTGAACAAGTCTGAATGCAGGTATTGCCCAGTCAAGATACTCGCTGTGCCAGTCAGACTTTCTCAGCGGCAGCTTTTCACGGAGGGCAGCCTCGTCTACCTGAATTATCTTTATACCGTTTGCTTCAAGGTCAAGCACCTCTTCACGGATAGCAAGAGCTATCTGGAATGCGCTTTCTTTAAGTGATATATCCTCTCTTGGGAAAGACCAGTTGAGTATAGTCACAGGACCAGTAAGCATACCCTTTACAGGCTTGTCTGTAAGGCTCTGAGCGAAAACAGACCACTTTACAGTCATAGGCTTTGCTCTGGAGATATCTCCCCATACAACAGGCGGCTTTACGCATCTTGTGCCGTATGACTGTACCCATGCTTTTTCTGTAAAGATATAACCGTCAAGGCACTCGCCGAAATATTCTACCATGTCGTTGCGCTCAAATTCTCCGTGAACTAGAACGTCAAGACCTATCTTTTCCTGAAGTCTTATGCAGTCTGTTATCTTTTCGCCAATGAACTTGTCATAAGCCTCCTGAAAGATATCGCCCTTGCGGAACTGCGCACGGGTCTTTCTTATCTCTGCCGTCTGAGGGAAAGAACCGATAGTTGTGGTCGGCAGAAGAGGGAGAGAAAATCTTTCCTTCTGTATTTTTTCACGCTGAGCAAATTCAGGCAGTCTTACAAAGTCCTTTTCGCTGAGTGCAGCTACCTTTTTCTGAACCTGCGGATCAGCACCGCTTCTAGGCTGACTGAACAGTTTTATATTCTTCTTTAATTCCTCAGAATCTGCGGCATTGTCTGAATCCAGTATCTTTTTAAGCTCTGCAAGCTCCGTCAGCTTTTCCTCTGCGTAAGCGAAGTGACTTCTGTGTTCGTCAGAAAGTTTCTGCTCGTGTCTGAGTGTGTATGGAACGTGGAGAAGTGAGCAGGACGATGAAATAACTATCTCACCGCAGTGATCCTTGATCTGTGAGATGATATCGAGAGTTTTCGCATAGTTGTTTTTCCAGATGTTCTTGCCGTTTACAACGCCTGCGAAAAGCACCTTGTCCTTTGGTATGCCGTATTTGGCAATAAGTTCTGCTGACTTTTTGTCCTCCACAAGATCTATGCCTATGCCGTCAAGATCAAGTGCGCATACCTGCTCAAAGCAATCTCTTATGTCGCCGAAATAAGTCTGAACGATGACCTTTACGCCGTGCTTGTCAGAAAGTACAGCCTTGTAGATCTTTTCAAACAGAGCGATATCCTCCGCTGCCATATCCTTTACAAGGCAAGGTTCGTCAAACTGAACCCATTCTGCTCCCGCCTGTCCGAGCTTTTTGAGTATGTCGGAATATGCCTTTGCAGCGTCATCTGCAAAATCTGCGGCAGATCTGCTGCCTGTGTATCTTGCAAGCTTAAGGAATGTATATGCGCCGATAATAACAGGCTTTGTTTTCACTCCGTTTTCAAGAGCCTCAGCAAAGAGCGCAAAAGGCTTGGCTGAATTTCCGCCTGCAAGAGCGATCTTTGTATCATCGTCTATCTCAGGAACCATGTAGTGATAGTTTGTATTGAACCATTTTTTCATAGCAAGAGCCTTTACGTCGCCCTTTTCGCCCTGATATCCTCTCGCCATAGCAAAGTAAAGGTCAAGCTGGCTCAGACCAAGTTTGCTGTATCTTTCAGGAACTGCTCCCAGCAGAACAGCAGTATCAAGCATACCGTCATAGAATGAAAAGTCGTTTGACGGAATAAGATCAAGTCCCGAAGCGGTCTGTACATCAAGATTTTCTTTTCTCAGAGCCTTAGCTGTGTATTCAAGCTCCTCAGCAGAGATCTCTCCTCTGAAATATTTTTCCTCTGCAAATTTCAGCTCTCTCAGCGAACCGATACGGGGATAACCGATAATAGAAGTTTTCATTTTCTCATTTCCTTTCTTTTTATGAAATTAATCATATTAATTCAGTAGGTTATGAGTATATTATATCCTAATATCGGCAGCTTGTAAAATACTTAAATTTGTTAGCAATATATAGGCTGGGACTATGGCTAAGGGTAAAAATATATCGCAAATCCCATATTTTTCGGCATATCCGCCTTTATCTTAAAATTAAGTTAGGTTTTCACAAAAAACGAAGAATTATCCTATATTGTCATATAATATATCACTATAAGATGTAAATATCAATTCTCAGATTAACTAAAACTGACAAAAAATATTATCCTTTTTGTACAAAATGACTGGTTTAGTTAAGTGATTTTATATAAAATATCCTATAATTTAAAACATACACCTATGCTGGCGCTTTAATCCCGCTATTTATGGTCGGATTTCTTGTCAGGATAGTGTACACTATAAAAATATATTCTTAACAGGAGGTATCGCTATGTCAAGACGAGGAGAAAACATATTTAAACGCAAGGACGGCCGCTGGGAGGGGAGATATATGTGCGGCTTTAAGAATAATGGAAAAACGAAATATTTATCTGTTTATGCCAGAAGTTATCTTGAATGTTCGCAGAAATTACAGCTGGCAAAAGCAGATATGCTTCCGAGGAGCAATCCGGTCACAATGTCTGAATTATTTCATCTGTGGCTTGAAAACCGTAAAAACAGTATAAAGCTTTCCACCTATGTGACTTACAGGACAATGTACAAAAATCATATCTCAGCAGCATTTGATAATATGCCTGCTGAGAGAATAACGTCAAATATGCTGAGCAGTCATATGACGTATCTTCTTAACGGCGGAGGAGAAAACGGCAGACCTCTGTCGCCGAAAAGTGTACAGGCTGTTTTTATGATAATAAGATCTGTATTCGCCTACGCAAAGTCAGAATACGGACTGGAAAACCCAGCCGAAAATATATCTCTCCCCAAATCGGAATATAGGGAAATAGAGGTGTTTTCAAATGAGGAGATGGAGAAAATATATAAAAGTGCATTATGCAGTGACCATATAAAGCTGGGCATACTGTTATGCCTTTATACGGGACTTCGCATAGGTGAAATATGTGCGTTGAAATGGGAAAACATTGATGTGAACGAAAGCGTTATTCATGTAAGAAAAACGCTCCAGCGGATAAAAAATCCGAATAATGAAAGTCCAAAGACCATTGTAATAATAGAAGCTCCGAAAAGCGCAAAATCTATCCGTGATATACCTATACCGCCGTTTATTATGAATGAACTGAAAAAATCAAAGGTTCGTATAAAGCCAGAGTGTTATTTTCTGACAGGCGCAAAGCGGTATATAGAACCGAGATCGTATCAGACGAAATACAAGGCTTTTTTAAAGAGCATAGATGTTCCGTATAAAAATTTTCATGTCCTGCGCCATACATTTGCGACAGAGTGTATAAGGCTGGGTATAGATGTAAAGACCGTCAGCGAGATACTTGGCCATTCCAGCGTCAAGATAACTTTGGACAGATATGTACATTCCAGTATGGATATGAAGAGGAAACAGCTTGAAAAACTTTATGCCTGCGTATAGCTTTTTTTCTGCTGTTTATGGTCAGAATTATGGTCATTAAACTGAAAAACACACCGATTTCAAAGGGAAAACGGACGAGTTTTCTTATAGTGATATAATATAAGACAGAATAAAATGCATAATTATAATTTATTCTGAATTAAGGGGGATATGTATGAAAAACAAGCGCTTTTTGTCGCTGATCGCAGCTGTTGCAATATTGTTTGATGCCGCTTTGCCGGCAGGTAGCTGTCTGAATGGAAAAACATTTACAGCCAGCGCAGAAACTGCGGAAGATACATCTCTCATCGAAGTTGAGAGTATGGAAGAAGAATCAGAAGAAAACCAGTCAGGATCTGACAGGGAATATCACAGTACATATGAGTTTGCAGATGATGTTGTTCAGATACCTGAGGATACACAGTTGTCTGTGACTGATGATGTAGTCACGATAACAGACTGCCCTGAGGTCATTTCTGAGGGCGATACCTTTGCGGTATTTGAGGCTGGTGTACCGTCGGTCTATGTGGCGGAAGATGTTGATAAAAGCGGAGATGTAACATCAATATCTGTTTCAGACGCCGATACGTCCGAAGCAATAACAAGTATGGACGTTTATGAAGACACAGATCTTGATCTTTCATACTTCCAGCCTGCAGAGGGATTTGAAATAGTTTCTGTTGAAAACAGCGGTGCGTCAAGTACCGGCATTGCGGACTCGATCACAATAGCAAACAAAAAAGTTCAGCTGGGCGATGCTGTCACAGTAAATGTTACAGCGGGAATATCAAATCTCCAGCTTCATCAGGATATTTCAGACACAAAGGCTGATATTTCTATCACAGGAGATATTGACCTGAGTGCGTCGCTGAGCGCTGATCTTACCTCAGGCGACGGATATAAAGTATTCCTTGGCGGCGGTGAGATACCCGGACTGGGCTATGCAGGACTTTATGTCAATATAGCCTGCGAAGGAAAATTCACGGTTTCTTGGAACGGCAGTTTTGAAACCGGTATGAAATATTACAAGGGAAGCAGTATACAGACATACGGCAAACTTGATAATAAGGGAGTTACGTCCGAAACCCGTGTAAATCTTATGACAGGCATAACAGCGGGGTTCAGTATAAAGCTGCCTTGTTTCAGCGGTAAAGTATGGGCAGGCGCAGGCTTGAACTTCACAAAGGCTGAAAAACTTTATTTTGACGGACAAAAGCCGGTAGACTGTATTACTTTGTCAAAATATCTTTATGCTAACTGCGGTGCGCAGGCGGAATTCACTTTAGGCGCTGTAAAAAAGAAATTCGGAAAGACATGGGAAATATACAATGAGCGCAACAGCCCTCTGAAAGAATATCACCATTGGGAGGACGGCGCTGAGGTAAGAACTTGTACAAGAGGTCTTGAAATCGAAAAGTTCCTGCCTTGGAATGATGATTACAATTCGTATTATTCAGACCCGATAGCTTATAATGACGGCATGGGCGGCGGAAAAAATGTTGAACCTTACAGCATTTTTGAGTATGAGACCCTTGAAAATGACAGCACAGCCGCAATAATCACAGGCTGGAGCGGAAATGTTTCGGATATAACTATCCCTGAAACCATTGACGGATATAAAGTCGTTGGAATCGGTAAAGAGGCATTTGAGGAAAACAATATAATAAAGTCAGTTTCAATGGCTGACAGTATAACTGAGATCGGTTATGCTGCGTTTGAAAATTGCAGCAATTTAACCAAGGTAGATTTATCTGATAATTTAAAAATACTAAATAATAGAGCTTTCGCTAACTGTAAAAAGTTAAGTTCTATACTAATACCTAAAAAATTAGAAAATACTAATACAAATGAGTTTGCACAGTCAATAACAGGTGCTTTTGCAGAATGTGATAATCTAAAAACGGCAACGTTTGAAAATGGAACAACAACTATTGTTGCGTACTTATTCCAATATTGCACAGGATTGGAAAATGTGTCGATACCTGATACTGTAACCACTGTGGAGGCTGGCGCATTTAGGCAATGCAAGAATTTAAAAGCTGTAAGTTTTCCTGATTCTGTGACCTCAATAGGTAGAGAAGCATTTGAAGATTGTTTGTCACTCGCTGATGTGAAGTTGTCCCCCAAATTAGTGTTTTTAGATGTAAGAGCGTTTAACAACTGTGATAGTATTACCAGCATAGAGATTCCAAAAACATTGAGAGATACAGGTTTAAGTGGAATCGGTGGATATTGGACGGGACCTTTTTCAGATTGCGATAATTTAGAGAATGTTACATTTGCAAAAGGAACGGTTTTTATTGAAGATTTTCTTTTTCAGGATTGTTATGGATTAAAGAGTATAGTTATACCTGATACCGTAACTGATATGGGCGTAGGTACATTCTATGGTTGTGGGAATTTGGAAAGCGTAGTACTTTCGGATTCATTGACTCTTATTAAAAATAGAGTTTTTGTAGATTGTAAAAAATTGAAAAGCATATATATACCTGATACGATAGAGGCTATATATGGTAGCGCATTTGAAAATTGTACTAGTTTGTCACAGGTGAATTTACCTAAAGCTCTTACAACAATAGGCGGAAATGCATTTGCTAATTGTGAGAGTTTAACAAGTATTACAATTCCGAAAGGCTTAAAAAATACTGATGGATCGTCAGGACCTTTTAGTAATTGCATTAATTTGAGCAACGTGAATTTTGAAGAAGGTACAACTAATATTGCACCATATTTATTCGATAAGTGTACAGGCTTGGTTAATATAACGATACCTAGTACGATGGTAGTAATAGGAACTTGTGCTTTTAGAGATTGTATTAATCTATTGGATATAGTAGTTCCTTCATCTGTTACCGATATGTACACAGATATATTTAAAAACTGTACATCATTGAGATCAGCGGTACTTCCTGAGGGCAGGATCAACATTAATTATGGAACATTCTACAACTGTTCATCTCTTGAAAGCATAAAGCTGCCGTCCTCTGTGCAGTACATCAGAGGAGAAGCGTTCTATGGCTGTAAATCTCTTAAAACCGTTGAGTGGAGCAAGCCGTTGGAACTCATTGAAGGTTCAGCTTTCTATGACTGTACTTCGCTGACAGATATCATACTGCCAAGCAAGGTGAAAGAAGTGGGCAGCGAAGCATTTAAAAATTGCAGTTCAGCTAAAAACGCTGTTATCCCCGACAGCGTGAAAAAGATCGGTACGGGCGCATTTTCAGGCTGCGAATCACTTGAAAGTCTGACTCTCGGCAGAAAGCTGGAAACTATCCCGTCTGAGGCATTCAGATATTGCTATGAGCTTACAAATGTAAAGCTTCCTGCCTCTGTAAAAAATATCGGCAGCAAGGCATTCGGCGAGAATACTTCACTTAAAGAAGTTGACATTGGCAAGAATGTGACCGAGATCGCGTCCGACGCTTTTTCATATCCGAGAAAGATGACCTTTATCGGATATGCAGACACATATCCGCAGACCTATGCGGAGGAAAAGGGAATAACCTTTGTTGCCAAATCGGAAGAGGCCGTTTCGGGCGACACCAGCGGTGACGGAAAGGTAAATATGAAGGATCTTGCCCTGCTCCAGCAGTATCTAAACGGCTGGGACGTAAGCATTGCTGAGGACGCAGCAGATGTAAACGGCGACGGCAAGGTAAATATGAAGGATTACGCTTTGCTTCAGCAGTATCTAAACGGCTGGGACGTTGTACTGAAATAAGTATAAGCGCTTAACTAAAAAAATAATATAGGAGGTTGGTTTTATGAAAAAACGATTGTTGAGTCTTGTCACCGGTTTGATAATGGCACTGAGTACATCAGCAGCTATGTCAGGTATCACAGCTGACGCAGCGGGTTCGATATACTGGCCTGTTCCGGGTCATACAAGACTGAGTCAGGGTATGCATAATGGAAATGCGATAGATATAAGCGACGGCTCTATCGGCGGAGCAGATGTTATCGCTGCTTGCGGCGGCACTGTCGTTACGATCTATCTTTGTCCCGATCAGCATTACCCGTATGAGAATGATTGTCACGGATTTGGTACTGGACTGGTAATCAACGGTGATGACGGCAGAGTTTATCAGTACGCCCATATGCAGGCAAACAGTGTGCCGAGCGAGGTGCATTACGGTGCATATGTAAGTGCAGGACAAAAAATAGGAAAGGTCGGAACTACTGGAAACTCGACAGGAAATCACCTGCATTTTGGTATTTCATACGGCAAGTATTGGTATGAAAGTGGTATAGACCCTGAAAAAGAGAGCTACATCTATACATCGGCTCATACACACAGCTATTCATCAGCTGTTACAACACAGCCGACTTGTACAGCGGCAGGTGTAAGAACATATACCTGCTCCTGCGGTAGTTCTTATACAGAAACTATACCTGCAAAAGGACATTCATATGTAAATAAAGTTGTTGCACCGACAACAACTGAAAAGGGCTATACTATTCATACCTGTTCAGTCTGCGGAAACAGCTATAAGGACACATATGTTGATCCGCCGAAGAAAAATGATGACGGCTGGTATTACTGCGATAATCTGCCGACAGGAATTTCTTCCGATAAGTATACGATACAGTACAACAACTATTATGAAAAGATACAGACTACTTCGCCTGGCTCAGACTGGACGAATGCAGGCACAGTAAAGACCGAATGGCAGAATTCAGGCAGTCAGTATAAAAGTGCTTATGACCTTACAACATCTGATTCAAGAATACTTGTAAGCTCTATCTATTACCACTTCTGCGGTCCGAAAGCAGGCAACGAGGCAAATTATGAGCAGTCGGGAAATTTTGTTCATTATGACTGGATAGCCGCAGACAGAGTAGTTTCGACATATCTCGGCGATGATAACGGACATCCGTATTACTTTATTAATTGGCCGGGCGGAAATCAGATCTATTGTGCGACTAACGTTACTTGTGACGGTACATATGGTTCTCATTCAGCAAGATCAAGAGCATGGTATAAAGAAAATACATATCAGGACAGAGTCAAGGTAGTATCAAACAAGTATACTAAAAACAGCGGCTGGGTAACATCGAAGGATTCGGGAGCAAGTTCAGTAAAGATCAGATATAAGCTCAAGGAATGCACCCACAGTTTTTCTGAATGGAAAGTAACAACACCTGCGACCTGTACTCAGGAAGGTATAAAGACAAGAACCTGCAGTATCTGCGGTGCTGCTGAAACTGCAAAGGTAAGCAAAACACAGCACAGCTATACAACAAAGGTCGTAGCGGCAACAGCTGACGCAAAGGGTTATACCCTGCATACCTGCTCAGTCTGCGGTGACAGCTATAAGGATAATTATACCGATTATGTATCAACTGCTCCGCAGATAAAGGTCGCTTCAAGGACCTGTGCCGCAGGCGATAGCATAAAGGTACAGATCTATCTTGAAAACAACCCCGGAATAATCAGTATAAGACTTAATGCAGAATATGATTCAGATGTGCTTACTCTGGAAAGCGCCTCGGCAGGCAGCTTTGAGGACGTGACCTTCGGTCCTACAAATAAAGATCCTTTCACTATCCTGTGGAGTGACTCTATACACGGAAACAACAGCACCAACGGTATTCTGGCAGAACTCACCTTTAAGGTGAAGGATGATGCTCCTGAGGGAAATTACCCTATAACAGTTTCTTATGACAAGGAAGAGATCTTTGATGAGAACTTCAAGAACGTAGAGTTTACTACTGTAAATGGTTCTGTAACTGTTTCATCAGCTATACCAGGTGATATAAACGGTGACGGAAAGGTGAATATGAAGGATTATGCTCAGCTCCAGCGTTATCTCAATAACTGGGACGTAGCAATAGAAGAAAGCGCAGCCGATGTAAACAAGGACGGCAAAATAAATATGAAAGATTACGCATTACTTCAGCAGTATCTTAACGGCTGGGATGTTGTACTCAAATAAATCAATATATGGAGGATGAACGAAATGAAAAAAACATTATCGGCGGTAATGACAGCGTCATTGCTGCTGGCAAACAGTTGTGCATTGCCTGTATTTGCAGAGGGAGAGCCTAGCTTTTCTGTTTCAAATGCAAAGGGCAAAGCAGGAGAAGAAGTGACCATATCGATCGATATCTCAAACAACCCCGGAATTATCTCCTGCCTCGTTAAGGCAGAATATGATTCTGAGGCGCTTACGCTGAAAAACGCAAGCGTAAAGGATTTTGAGGCAGCGACTTTTGGTCCGCTCAACAAAGATCCATTTACTATTTCATGGGGCGACGCTATTCACGGAGATAATACCACGAACGGAACGCTTGCCGAGCTTACATTCACTATCAATGACGACGCTGAGGCTGGTACATACCCTATAAGCTTATCATATGATGAGGATGATGTTTTCAACACATCTTTCGACAACGTTGATTTTTCTACTGTTGACGGCTGGGTAACAGTTGAAACAACTGTGGTATCAGTAGAGGGGATAACAGTTTCACCTGCTGAGAAAACTCTGAAAGCTGAGGGCGAAAGCTTTACATTAGTTCCAAGCGTAACACCTGCGAATGCGACAAATAAAAATGTTTCATTCATCAGCAGCGATCCGTCGGTTGCTGTTGTAGATGTAAACGGTAAGGTCACAGCAGTTGCAAACGGAACAGCCGTTATCACAGCTAAGACTGAGGACGGCGGAAAAACTGCTGATTGTACAGTTACGGTAGATATACCTCATGTACATACCATGAAGAAGATCGCCGCTAAGGCATCTACCTGCACGAAGAAGGGCAACAATGAATATTATGTTTGCGAAGATTGCGGAAAGTATTTCAAGGATGAGAATGGCGTAACTGAAACTACACCTGAAAACGAGTCACTTCCGCTTGCAAAGCATAAGGGCGGCAAAGCAACTTGTACAGAAAAGGCAGTTTGCGAGGTTTGCGGCAACGAATACGGTGAACTTGCAGATCACAAGTTTACAGCTGAAAATACTGATACAAAGTACCTCAGCACAGAAGCAGACTGCACTCATAAAGCAGTTTACTATTACAGCTGTGAGGTTTGCGGCGCAGCAGGCACAGAAACCTTTGAATATGGCGAAGTAGACCCTGACAACCATTCTGGCAACGTTAAGATAGTTGGTCAGAAAGAGGCTACTTGTCAGGAAGAGGGATACACAGGCGATACAGTATGCACAGACTGTAATGCAGTAATAATCAAGGGCGAAGTTATCCCTGTCGGCGGACATACACCTTCTGATGTATGGTCAACAGACAGCGAGAGCCATTGGAAAGAGTGTACATTCGGCTGCGGCAACATAATTGATAAATCCGCACATGAGGGCGGTACAGCAACTTGTCACTCAAAGGCAGTTTGTGCAGTATGCGGAGTTGAATACGGCGAGCTTGATCCTGATAACCATGACGGAAAGACAGAGATCAGAGATGCAGTTGCTGCAACTACCACATCTGAGGGTTACACAGGAGATACATATTGTCTTGGCTGCGGTGAAAAGATCGCAGACGGCAAGGTCATCGAAAAGCTGGATCATGAACATATCATCAAGAAGGTAGAGGCAAAGGCTGCAACAGCCACCGAGGACGGAAATATCGAATACTACACCTGTGAGAACTGCGGAAAGCTCTATAAGGACGCTGAAGGCCTTTATGAGATAACTGCGGCTGATGTAGTTATAAAGGCTTACGGCAGCGACAGCAGCACTTCTGATAATTCAAGCACAAGCACATCAAGTTCTGACAACAAGAGCAGTGCAGCATCATCTTCTAATGCATCAAGCAGCAAGAGCGAAAACAGCAATGCTTCAAATGCTAACCCTAATACAGGTGTTGGTTCAGCAGCAATGGCAGCAGGTGTAATGGCACTCGGCGCACTTGTTGTTGCAAAGAAGAAAAAGTAATAAGTGATTAAATAATAGTAAAAAAGTAATTTAATGAAACGAAAAGGCGACATTGGTTTTTACCGCTGTCGCTTTTTCTTAATATAGGTGATAAAATGAAAGACAAGATAAAAAAGATTTTTGGCAGCAAGGTGATCGTGGTCGCAGCACTTTGTATACTGGCTGCGGTCATAGCTGTTGTGATATGGAATAATTCCGATACAGGCGAGGACAGCAGGTCAAGTCCGCTGGAGGGAGTCTGGGTATATGATGAAAGCACAAAGTATGAGTTTGATAAAGACGGCAGAGGCGCAATGTTCATTGGAAAGACCGAATACAGCTATTCCTTTAAGATCAAGGGCAGTAAGCTCAGAATAGATTTTGATAATGATGCTGTCCATGATGCGACCTATGATTTTTCCGTAAAAGGTGATAAGCTGACATTGGTCGGCGGAGAGGGAACGATAGGCGGCGAATATGAACTGACAAAAGAAAGCTGACCCCTCACATCGCACAATCCAATATCATCATCAGCACAAATCCAAGGGCGAAAACTATCGTGCCTGTGTTTGAATGGGGTTCTTCCGACATTTCGGGGATAAGTTCCTCCACAACAACATATATCATCGCACCTGCCGCAAAGCTCAGCAGATAAGGCAGGATAGGTATAACAAGTCCTGCGAGAAGTATGGTTAGGGCAGCGCCCACAGGTTCAACTATTCCAGAAAGGACTCCGTAGACAAAGGCTTTAGGCTTGCTTTCTCCCTCTGATCTCAGCGGCATTGAGATTATAGCCCCCTCAGGGAAATTCTGTATCGCAATGCCGAGAGTGAGCGCAAGAGCGCCGGTTGCTGTAATAGAGCTGTTTCCTGCCGCCCAGCCTGCATAAACTACACCGACAGCCATTCCCTCAGGAATGTTATGTAAAGTCACCGCAAGAACAAGCATTGTCGTCCTTTTAAGACTGCTTTTTCGTCCCTCAGGCTTGTCGGAATTCATATGCAGATGAGGAATGACCCTGTCAAGACCAAGCAGAAAGAATATGCCTGTGAGAAAACCCACAGCCGCAGGAATAAACGCAAGCCGCCCCATTTTAGATGACTGCTCCATAGCAGGGATAAGCAGGCTCCATACGCTTGCGGCAGTCATAACTCCTGCGGCAAAGCCTGTCAAAGCACGTCTTATCATTAAATTCAGATCTTTTTTCATAAAAAACACGCAGGCTGCGCCCAGCGATGTGCCGATGAAAGGTATAAGTATACCTCTTAATATAATATAATTCATTTTTTCTCCTTTTATCTGTTTATCTTAACTGAATAGTCAAGTTACATTTGGTTAGTTGTTACTAACTAAATATTATCACACAAATACCTGTTTGTCAACTGAAAAAAAGTACTGACTATGTATTGAAAATATATCCTGCCTGTGATATAATATATCTATATGTATGTTTTTATACTTTTAATTATTAAGGTAAAAGCAATGGAATAATTTGAATCGGAGATGACGAGATGACCGAAATTTTAGTCAGCAGTTCAGAAGCTATGCAAAATGTTTATACCCCTCTGCCTTTGAAGCTGCATCTTATTTTCTGTATAATAGCAACAGTGATATATCTTATACAGTTCTCAAGAAAGGGTTCAGCACATTATCTTGTTATAATGCTTGCTGTGGATCTGACTTTTGTAACGCAGATATGCACAAAGACGATAGTTATGAACTGCCTGTTCGGCGCAGAGATCATTCTGCTCATACTGGCGGCGGTATTGTCTTTCAGATTCAACAAAAAGCAGAAAGCTGCGTCAGCTAAACAAAAATAGAAATTGGAAAGTTTGGAAAGTAATAAAATGAAAATAGTGATACTTGATTCCGAAACAGTTTCCCGTGGGGGAGATGTTTCGCTGGACGGGATAGCCTCTCAGGGCGAATGTGAGGTGTACGGCTATACGCCAAATGACAGCGTTGCCGAAAAAATCGGAGATGCAGATGCTGTTATATGCAACAAATGCCTTATAACGGAAGAGGTTTTTGAAAAATGCCCGAATTTGAAATATGTGGGACTTTTCGCAACAGGCTATAATAATGTTGACCTTGATGCCGCTTCAAAACATGGTGCGGTGGTGTGCAACGTGCCTGCATATTCCACTGATTCTGTGGCTCAGCATACTTTTGCACTTATTTTAAATCACTTCAATAAGATAAGGGAATATGCCGATACTGTGGATAACGGCGACTGGGTGAACTATAAGCTGTTTACCTATTTCTATATCCCAACATATGAGCTTAAAGGAATGACCATAGGTATAATCGGCTATGGCGATATAGGCAGACGTGTGGCGGAGATAGCTGCTGTGTTCGGAATGAATGTGCTTGCTTATACACGCTCCCCCGAAAAGGTGAGCGGAGCTGCAAAGGCTGTGCCGCTTGACGAACTGCTGGAAAAGTCAGATGTTGTGACTATGCATTGTCCGCTGAATGACGGCACAAGGGAAATGATAAATAAGGACGCTCTTTCTAAAATGAAAAAGACCGCATACTTTGTCAACACCGCAAGGGGCGGAGTAATGAACGAGCAGGATCTTGCTGATGCTCTGAATAACGGAGTGATAGCAGGAGCGGGAATAGATGTCCTTACCCTTGAACCTATGAGAGAAGATTGCCCTCTGAGAAATGCAAAAAACTGCACCATTACACCACATATAGCCTGGGCACCTAAGCAGACAAGGGAAAGGCTGCTTGAAACGGTGGCTGAAAATCTCAGAAAATGGGCGGCAGGAACACCGCAGAACGTTGTTAATAAGTAATAAAGATCGTAAGCGAATCGAGGAAAGAAAATGAATTTGAAGGATAAAAAACGTATCGTAATAAAAGTGGGAACTTCTACTCTTACCCACAGAACAGGCAGACTGAATATAAGACGTGTTGAGGGACTTGTAAAAAATCTTGCTGATCTTCAGAATGCAGGTCATGAGATAATACTTGTTTCAAGCGGAGCGATCGGACTCGGTATGGCAAAGCTTGGACTTCGTGACAGACCAAAGGATACACCGTCAAAGCAGTGCTGTGCGGCTGTGGGACAGTGTGAGCTTATGTATCTGTATGACAACCTTTTTTCAAATTACAGCATAAATGTGGCTCAGATGCTGCTGACAAAATACATACTTCTTGAGGACAGAAGACAGAACGTGCAGAACGCTCTCGAAACGATCATAGCGCACGGCGTTATCCCCATAGTAAACGAAAATGATACTGTGGCTATTGATGAGCTGGAGCTTGAGGTGGGCGAGAACGATTCTCTTGCGGCAACCGTTGCGGAGATAGCAAAGGCTGATCTGCTCATCATAATGTCTGACATTGAGGGACTGTATGACAGCGATCCGAGAAAAAATCCTGACGCAAAGCTTATACCTGTGGTTGAGAAGATAGACGATAATATCAGAGAGCTTGCAGGCGGTGCAGGAACTACCCTCGGTACAGGCGGTATGATAACAAAGATCAATGCGGCAGAGATCGCAGTCAGAAACGGAATTGATATGATAATAATTAACGGCAAGAATCCGGACAACCTTTATTGGCTCTTTGAAAAGGGCGAGATGGGAACAATGTTCAAAGCCGAAAAGTAATATTTTGCAGGGAGGAAAAAACTATGAGCGATGTGCTTGAAAAGATCAAAACCAGAAGAAGTGTAAGAAAATTCAAACCCGATATGATCGACAGGGAAACTATCGACAAGATAATCGAGGCTGGCGAATACGCCGCAACGGGAATGAACAGGCAGTCGCCTATCATTATCGCCGTTACGAACAAGCAGCTGCGTGATAAGCTTTCTGCATGGAATGCAAGGATAATGGGAAAAAGCGAGGACACAGATCCTTTCTATGGCGCTCCCGTTGTGCTTATCGTGCTTGCTGACAAGTCAATGCCTACTCACGTCTATGACGGCAGCCTTGTAATGGGAAATCTTATGCTTGCGGCTCATGAGCTTGGCATAGGCAGCTGTTGGATACACCGTGCAAAAGAGGAATTTGAGAGCGAAGAGGGAAAGCAGCTTCTTAAAGACCTCGGCATAGAGGGTGATTATGAGGGAATAGGTCACTGCGTTCTCGGTTACGCTGACGGTGAATATCCTGCAACAAAGCCCAGAAAGGAAAACTGGGTATATTACGCCGAATAAAGATCATAAAGAGCTAAAGCTCTAAGATCTTAAAAATTTATTTTCCGAAAGGGGTAGAAAAATGGGTTATATAGATGTCCTCGGACAGAAGGCAAAGGCTTGCAAGGGTGAGATAGCTTTTGCATCTACATATCAGAAAAATGACGCTCTGCTGGAGATAGCGCATATCCTCCGCAGCAGCAAAGACGATATCATAAAGGCAAACGAAATAGACCTTGAAAACGGCAGAATGAGAAAGATGAGCGAATCTCTTCTCGACAGACTTGCGCTTAATGAAAAGCGTATAGAGAGTATGGCTTGCGCCTGTGAAAATCTTGCTAAGCTGGACGATCCTGTTGGCGAGGTAGTATCGGGTTCGACACGTCCGAACGGAATGAAGATCGAGAGAGTCAGAGTGCCTATGGGCGTTATAGGCATAATCTACGAGGCAAGACCTAACGTTACAGTAGATGCCGCTATACTTTGTCTTAAAAGCGGAAACGCAGTTATCCTCAGAGGCGGAAAGGAAGCAATAAATTCAAATAAAATGCTTGCCGACCTTATGAGAACGGCTGTAAAGAGATCAGGCTTTGATCCTGATATAATCCAGCTGGTGGAAGATACCGACAGAGGTATCGCAATAGATATGATGAAAGCAAACGAATATATCGACCTGCTTATCCCAAGAGGAGGAGCGCAGCTTATCAGAGCAGTCGTTCAGTCCGCAACTGTGCCTGTTATCGAAACAGGTACGGGAAACTGCCATGTTTATGTTGATTCAAGCGCAGATCTGAATATGGCTGTCGATATAGTTGACAATGGAAAAACTCAGCGTCCGTCGGTGTGCAATGCAGTGGAAAGTTGCCTTGTTCACAGAGATGTTGCGGAAGAGTTCCTGCCTAAGCTAAAGAGCAGACTTGACAAGCATAATGTTGAGATAAGAGGCTGTGAGATGACAGCGCAGATACTCGGCGCAGAAAACGTTGTTTCTGCCGATGAGGAGGATTACGCAACGGAGTTCCTTGACTACATTATCTCAATAAAAGTGGTCGATGATATGGCTGAGGCACTTGAACATATCGGAAAATACTCTACAGGACATTCAGAATGTATAGTTACCGAAAGTCTTTTTGCTGCGCAGGAATTCCAGAAGAGAGTTGACGCAGCGGCAGTATATGTAAACTGCTCCACAAGATTTACCGACGGCGAAATGTTCGGCCTTGGAGCAGAAATAGGAATTTCCACACAGAAACTCCACGCAAGAGGACCAATGGGACTTAAAGAAATGACCACCACAAAGTATCTTATCAGCGGAAACGGACAGATAAGAGAGTAAAAATAATAAAAAATCATAATCAGAAACGGCTGACATACGATATCTTCGTATGCCAGCCGTTTTATTTATATCTATATCATCTTTTGTTCTTTCGCCTGTTTTCTATTTATCTTTTATCTCATATCTCAGCAGGCGAGGCTTGCTTTGAATTTAAGGGAGATCTTGTCTGTGATAAGGGCGATAAATTCGCTGTTTGTGGGTTTGCCCTTGCCTGTGTTTATGGTGTAACCGAAAAAGCTGTTGAGGGTGTCGATATCTCCCCTGTCCCATGCTATCTCAATGGCATGGCGGATAGCTCTTTCCACTCTGGAGGGAGTAGTTGCGAATTTTTTTGCCACCGCAGGATACAATAGCTTTGTAACGCTTTCAAGCATTTCCTTATCATTCACGCAGCAGATTATTGCTTCCCTCAGATAATGATAACCCTTGATGTGCGCCGGAACGCCTATCTGGTGGATTATGTCCGTCACGATTATTTCAAGATTTGGACTATGCCCCGATCTGCGCCTTGTGAAATCCGCATCTGCGGTTATGTCGGTGTCTATATCAAGCATCGCCTTTATGCGCTCGCCAAGTATCTTGATGTCAAAAGGCTTTAGCATAAAATATGATGCACCTGCGTTCATGACCTGAGTTTCGATAAATGCATTCTCATAGGGACTTGTAATAATGAAAAGCGGCTTGTTTGTGAGCTGTGCAGACTTTCTGATAAGCTCGATAGCGTCAAGCCCAGGCATAACTGCGTCAGCTATAACAACGTCAGGCTGCTCATTTTTTATTGCGTCATATATCACCATTCCGTCTTTCTGCCTTGTGATAACAAAGAAGCCAAGACTTCTCAGTGATGATGCGCAGGATACCCCGTACTGTGCTGTGTCGTCGCCTATAAGGATCTTTATTTTATTTGTCATTTTTTATTCCTCCGTAAATTATGTCTTGAATTGCAATAAAAATTACAACTTTTTTGTTTTTTGAATATTTGCATCAAAAATTATACCCACGGGTCAGAAACGCTTAAGCTTTGTTTTTACTTTCTATATCTTAACACACTTATTCGTAAAATGCAATAAGTTTTTATGAAAAATGTCAAGAAATTTGCGACTAAATAATGCATATTGCACAATATATTGCTATAAAATAGTTCTAAACAGCAAATTATCTGATGATTATTTCAAATTCGTCATAAAAACCTTTCCTGCTTTGGCAATTTGCCGGTTTAACGGGATAAAGCGGGAAAATTGTCGGTTTTGATGAAAATTTGAAGCTTTAGGGATTAAGATGTTCGTTTAGCTTGCGTTTTCGGAAGAATTTTCGGAACTTTCGGCTATCTCCTGACTTCTGCTGTACATTTCGTCGGCGAAAATGCCGTAGCCGTGCTGAGGATCGTCAATAAAAACGTGAGTAACAGCGCCTACCAGCCTGCCGTTCTGTATTATCGGCGAACCGCTCATGCCTTGAACTATGCCGCCTGTCTTTTCAAGCAGGTCTGTATCTGTTATCTTTACCACCATATCGTGTTCAGAGCCGCCTGCCAGATTTATTTGTTCGATTAGGATATCGTAGCTTTCAGGCTCTTTTCCGTCTATGGAGCAGAGAATTTTGGCTTTTCCTTTCTTTATCTCCTGCCTGAAACCAAGCTCAACAGGTTCGGCGGCGGAGGGGTTTTTGTCCAAGCTGCCGTATACACCGTCCTCGCAGTTGAGATTTATGCTGCCAAGGTTTTCGCTGCCCGAAAACTCACCTAAAAGCTGCCCTGGCTTGCCCTTGTCCGACTGCACAAGACCGGTGATATTCACTTTTCCCACAAGTCCTGCGGAAAGCGGCAGCATCTCTTTTGTGTCGGAGTCGCAAACAGGGTGTCCAAGACCTCCGAAAGTGCCGTTCTGAGCGTCATAAAAAGTGAGCGTTCCGATGCCTGCGGAAGAATCCCTTACCCACATTCCTGCTTTGTATGCGCCGTTTGAATATACAGGCGTAAGGTCAACAGTCTGTTCTTTTCCGCTGCGTCTGAGCAGAACGCTGCACTTTTCACCGTCGGAATTTCTTATGATCGAGGAGACCTCAGCGTTGGAGCTGACCTTTTTTCCGTCAATGGAGATGATGATGTCGCCCTCTTTAATGCCGCAGCTTTTCGCAGGGCAGCCGCCCTCAACTCTTGAAAAGTCCACCACCATAACTCCGTCTGTCAGAAGCTTTATTCCGAAAGCTTGTCCGCATGGAACAAGTGAGGGGCGGTCGATAGACGTTGACGTGACATTTTTTATAGGTACAGAGCCGAAAAGCATAAGTGTGCTTTCTGTCGTTTTGGACGCTCTTGCAGAAGTGTCCGTCAGCGCTACTGTGTACTTGCTCTCGCAAGGCTTTGCCGATATTGAGAAGGCAGAATTTATCATTAAATTTTCCCCCTTTGAGATAAAGTAACTGTTTGGCAGCGCAGTTTTGTAAAAGCCTGCTATGCTCACCGCCGAGATCATAAGCGTTCCGCTAAGCACCGCAAAACGCTTTATAACAGCGGACAAAGCAGATGACAGGTCAGACCGAGATAAATTTTTCATCTGATATTTTTTCCTTTCTGAATTTTGAATTTAATAAATTTGGAGCAGTTTTTCCTTGCAGATATATTGTTGACATATGGACAGGTTTAATTCAGTTTGAAAAGCAAGTATAATTTGCATTGGAATTTCGGGAAATTTAGCTGATTTTTTTATTCCATAAAATTTTTCGGCAAATTATCATTGATATTTGAATGAAGCTGTGCTATAATATCTTTATGCTTGTTTTCGGGCTGTGCCGCATGATATTTATGTGGTGATGCCTTTATTATTTTAATACATAAAAGAGGTTTATTATGTCAAAAAAAGACAGACTAAAAGCGCAGAAAGCTAAACAGGATATATTGAAAAAAGAGGCAGAAGAACAGGAGCGTCTTGAAGCGGAAGAGGCAAAGCTGAAACAGAGCAAAGCCGCTAAAAAGATGATGAAAAAGGCAAAGCGCAAGGGCAGAGAACCTGTGTTTTACCTTATCCTCAAGATACTTATGATAGTGCCTTTTGCATATTCGGGATTTTTCTACGGCGGAGTGCTTGTGCTTGGTGTGTTCGGAAAATATATCACACCTCAGCCGCCTAAGTGGGTAGGCTGGTGTGCGGCGGCAGGAATAGTGCTTATCCTTGCGGGAATAATCATTGCATTCCTAAAAAAATATCTTGTATCGTTCATCGTCACCTGTGTGGGTACGGGGGTATTCCTTAAAGCTCCTCAGTATATGATAGGGAAGATACAGAATATCCTTGAAAATTACACGGTAGATGAATCTTATCTCGATATGGACAAGCAGTATATGCAGTATTATTACCCTATAATCTGCACAGCTGTCATATCGCTTATACTGCTTATATTCGCTGTTATAAGAAAGATACGGGATAAAAAGCAGGCTCAGCATCAGAAGGATACAGCGCCTGTTGAAAGCATCGTTTCAGAGGACTGATACAGAGCAACAGAGCGGTTTATTGATTTGCATATTAAAAGGTCGGGAAAGCATTGTTCCCGATCTTTTTTGTTTAAGATCTTTATAAACTTTTTTATTTGTGCATAGTGCCTTATAATATAATGAATTTTTGTTGTATAGTTTTGCCTGAATTTTGTTGACCTGTTTTTGCAGACGTGGTATAATAAAAGATACAGATTTTGTCGGAACAAATGTCAAATATTCTGACAAAAATAAAATATTAAGGAGAAAATAAAGTGGTTTTTGCAGATCTGTTTTTTCTGTATTTCTTTCTGCCTGTTTGTCTGATCTGTTATTTTATAACAAGAAAGCTTCAGATAAGGAATGCAGTGCTTATAGTATTTTCGCTTATATTCTATGCGTGGGGCGAACCTGTATGGGTATCCATACTTCTTGTGTCCTCAGTCGTGGATTATATAAACGGCAGGGTGGTCGGGAAATATAAGGATAAATGGCAGGCTAAATGCGCTCTTGCCTTTTCGCTCATATTCAATCTCGGCGTGCTGTTCGGGTTTAAGTATACGGGATTTTTTGTTGAGAACATCAATGCTCTTACGGGACTTTCCATACCTGTGCCGAACATAAAACTGCCGATAGGCATATCATTCTATACATTCCAGACTATCTCATATACAGTTGACTGCTATTGGGGAAAAGTCAAGCCGCAGAAAAATTTCGCAAAATTCCTTATGTACGTTTCCCTCTTCCCGCAGCTTGTGGCAGGACCTATCGTCAGATATGCGGATATAGCTCAGGAGATAGATGACAGAAAAACTACTATCAAAGATTTTTCGGACGGTATGTCAAGAATGATCCTCGGACTTGCAAAAAAAGTCATTATTGCAAACAATCTCAGTACAATAGTTACTTCACTTTTCGGCAGCGCAGACAACGGCTATGAAAACATCGCTTCCCTGTCGGTGGCTGGAACATGGTACGGAGCGGTACTGGTGGGACTATGGTATTATTTCGATTTTTCGGGCTATTCCGATATAGCTATCGGTCTGGGCAGGATATTCGGTTTTCACTTCAATGAAAACTTCCGCTATCCGTTCATATGCAAGTCTATTTCAGAATTCTGGCAGAGGTGGCATATCTCCCTCAGCTCGTTTTTCAGAGATTATGTTCTCTACCTGCCTATATTCGGCAAAAGAAGAAAATACGGCGGACTTTTCCTTGTATGGTTCTGTACAGGACTTTGGCACGGCGCAAGCTGGAATTTTATCATATGGGGGCTTTACTACGGCGTGTTTATCTGCATAGAAATGATGATAGGCAAAAAGCGTATGAAAAAAATGCCGTCCGCCCTTGCACATATCTATACAAAGCTTGTGATCTTCTTAGGCTTCGGCATATTCTATTTTGAAAGCCTGCCTGCGCTGGGAAAATTCTTCAAGGCGCTTGTGGGAGCAAATTCAAACCCTCTCGGCGATACATATACCCTGCATATCTTTATGAACAACATATGGCTTTTCATTGCCGCAATAGTTTTCAGTATGCCGATAATCCCGAAGATAAAGGAAAAGGCTGTCGCCGCAAAGAACAGCGGCGGAGCATATGCGATACAGACCGCAGGCATAGTCGGCAACGCTGTGCTGCTTATCGTCAGCAGCATACTTCTTGTAAATACAACAAACAATCCGTTTCTGTATTTCAGATTCTGATTTAGGAGGAGAAACAGATGTATACTCCAAAGGGCTATAAGCCTGAAAAAGAGAGTTCACCCGAACATGACAGAATAGTAGAAAAAATAAAGGAAAGGCACAGAACACTCAGCCACAGCGTATGGACGGACGAACCTGTCCTGAAACCGAAAAAAAGCGTGTGGTTAGATGATGAGGAAGATATCCAGCCAAAGGCGAAACCGGCTCCGGCTTATTCTGTGCCAAAAGAGCCTGTTAAAAGGGCAGAGCCGCCAAAGCCTGTCGTAAATGAGCCGCCGCTTATGAATGATACCCTTAAACAGCCTTACAAGCCGATCATACCTATAACAGAGGAAAAGCAGCCTGTAAAGAAAAAGGAATTTATGATGAGCTTTTCTGACGGCGAGGTGCTTGATGTTGAGGAAACGCCCATAAAAAGGAAACGTCAGGTAACAATGAGTATCCCTCTGCATCATGAGGAAAAAACGTCTGCACCTGTAAAAAACACTGCGGCAGAGAAAACAGACAGATCAGAGCGAACAGAGAGAAAACAGCCGAAAAATAGCACATCAAAGCGTACTGTTGCAATAAGTATGCCGCTGTCAAAGCAGATAAAAGAACCTAAGCTTGATGTAGAAGTAAGATCCTCTGCAAAAACGGAACAGGTGAAAAAGGCTGAAAAAATCGAGCAAAATGAGAAAGCTGAAAAACTTCCCCGAAATGCAGATACAAAATCAAAAACTGAAAAGTCTGAGAATTCCGAGAAAGTAAAAAGCTATGAAAAAATAGTCAATGATGAAATGCCTGTCAGAAAAAAATCTGTCAGCGCAGATGATATACTTAATGACGCAGAGCTTTTCGGCGACAGAGTTTACGGCGGTGTAAAGAAAAGATCGCACCACGTTGATGATGACGAGATAGACCGCATAATAAGCGAGGTAACGGCAGAATTCAGCGCAGTAAAGGCAAAAGGCACAGAGATAGCGGATATAGACAAATATGATGCGGCAGTAAAAGCTAAGCCTGCTGCGGAAACGAAAAAAGTCAGTAAGGCAATATCTCCGGAAAAAGCCGCAAAAGCTGAAAAAATAGCAAAGGCAGTTTCGGACACATCAAAAGCACAGACCGCAAAGCCTGTTATAAAAGCAGAGAAAGAGGACTCCGAAAGCAAAAAGGAAAGCGCTGAAAAGGAGGAAACTCCCTCAGAACCTGTAAAAAAGACATCAGAACCAAAAGAACAGAAAACGCAGAAAGAACCAAAAGAATCCAAAGAACGTAAAGACCGAAAGGTGCTGAAAAAGCAGGAAAAGCCGAAACATCACGAAACTGAGTTCGGGTTTATAAACTGCATCTGTACCCTTGGGATAATCTTTGCGGTGTTCGTTTCGCTGCTGGTTATGAAGCGTGAAAGCGGCTTTATAGATTCTGAAAACAGAAATCTTGCCGAGTTCCCGAAATTTTCGCTGTCCTCCTATTTTTCGGGGGATCTTACAAGCGGGATAACTGATTATTTCACCGACACTATACCCGGCAGAGAAACCCTTAAAAAATTCTGTGCAGGCTTTACAAGCCACCTCGGAGTAACTCTTGATGATACAGTTATCTCTGGAAACCATAAAACTGTGGAAAAGGAAGAGCTTGATAAGGACAAGATAGCGACCACCACCACGGTCACAGCCTTTACGGGAAAGGCAGACGAGAAGGATCCGTCTGCCGCGCAGACGCACAAAAAGAGCGATGAATCTATTGCCGAACTTCCCGACGATATGGACGACGGTCAATTTATGGGCGATGTTATCGTAAGCGGAAAAGGCGAAAATGTCAGAGCAATGAGCGCATACTACGGCACATTTGACGTTGGAACAAGGTATGCTCAGACCATAAACAAGTGGAAAGAGGAAATGCCCGACATCAACGTGTATAATATGACTATACCGACTTCTGGAGCATATTATATGCCGAAGAGCCTTAAAGACACCGTTTCAGATCAGAAGGATAATATCGACAACATTGCGGCGAGCCTCAGCGGCATAATCAACGTTGACGTTTTCGATAATATCGGCGAGCATACGGACGAATACATATATTCAAGAACGGATCATCACTGGCAGCCTCTCGGCGCATACTATGCGGCGCAGGTCTTTGCTGAAAAATCGGGAATAAAATTCCCTGAGCTTGATACATATGAGGAGTGCAAGATAGATAATTTTGTCGGCACGATGTATGCATACAGCAACTATAACAGCGAGCTTGAAAAGTACCCCGATACTTTTATCTACTATAAGCCTGACAATGAGTATTCTGTAACGTATTATGATACAAGTTTTCAGAATGCTCAGAGCGGGGATCTTTTCTTCGACTATGCAGAGGGCGTAAACTGCTATTCCGCTATACTCAATGTGGATAATGAGATAGCAGAGATCACGACTGACTGCGATAACGGCAGAGTGCTTGTTATATTTAAGGATAGCTTCGGCAACGCTCTTGTTCCGTTCCTTACTCACGGTTTCTCAAAGATCTATGTCTGCGATCTGAGATACTTTGACCTTAATGCAGTAGACTTCTGCCGCTATGTGGGCTGTACAGATCTTCTTTTTGCAGTTTCCATAACGTCCTGCTCAACGCCAACGCATATAGATGCAATAAATAATGACAGGATACAGGAAAGCTCATGGAACTTTAACGGCGCAGCCGATTACAAGAGTGAGGAAGGACCCGAAGAGCAGGAGGATAACGCTCAGTCCGAAACCAGCGGTGAATAGAAACAACAGAGAATAAAAGGAAAACGGCAAATGAAAGAACTTGAATACCCATTTGACAGCGGGTACATAATGAAAAAGAAAAGATCCCTCAGAAAACAGCTGCTTGCAGAACTTGATAAAAGCGAAAATTCTGGCGGCACTATAAGCAAGAGGATAGCCGTTCTGGGGGGATCAACAACGGCGGATATAGTCAGCGTACTGGAGCTTTTTCTCCTTGATGCAGGGATAAAATGTGAGTTCTATCAGTCCGAATACGGTATGTACTGGCAGGACGCTGTGTTCGGCAATGAGGAGCTTGACGCTTTTCACCCCGACATTATCTATATACATACAAGTTTCCGCAACCTTGAATTTCTGCCCGAACCGAATATGACGGAAGAGCAGGTAGAAAGCGGCTATCAGTCGGAAATGTCACGCTTTTGTCAGATGTGGGACAGCATAGAAAAGAAATACGGCTGCCCCGTAATTCAGAACAACTTTGAACAGCCTTATTTCAGACTTTTGGGCAACAGCGACGCAAGCGATTTCAGAGGACGTGTAAACTTCGTCAGCCGTATAAATACAGGCTTTTACAGCGAGATACGCAGGAGAAAAAATCTCTATCTCAACGATATAAACTGGTTATCTTCAATGTACGGACTTGAAAAGTGGTCATCACCCGAATACTGGTATATGTACAAATACAGCCTTAATATCTCGGCTATCCCTGACCTTTGCTATCAGACAGCATCAATAATACGCTCTCTTTTCGGCAGAACCAGCAAGGCGCTTGCACTTGACCTTGACAATACGCTGTGGGGAGGTATAGTTGGTGATGACGGCGCAGAGAATATCATTATCGGGCAGGAAAGTGCAGAGGCAATGGCTTTCAGCGAGTGGCAAAAGTATCTTAAATCACTGAAAAGCATTGGCGTTCTGCTGACGGTATGCTCAAAGAACGAAGAGGAAAATGCCCTTGCAGGACTTGAACACCCTGAAGGTACGCTCAGACCTGATGATTTTACAGTCATAAAAGCAAACTGGGAGCCAAAGGACAGGAATATTATCAGCTCGGCGCAGGAGATAAACATTATGCCCGACGCATTTGTTTTTGCGGACGATAATCCTGCTGAAAGGGAGATAGTGAGAAGTCAGATCAAAGGTGTGAAAGTCCCTGAGATCGGCGAGGTAACTGATTATATAAGGGTCATAGACCGCAGTGAATTTTTTGAAGTTACGGCTTTGTCGGAGGACGACCTTAAACGAAATGATATGTACAAAGCCAACGCAATGAGGTACAATGCAAGCAGACAGTTTGAAAACTATGAAGATTATCTGCAAAGTCTTGAAATGCAGGCTGAGATAAAGCCTTTTGCCCCTGTGTATTATCAGCGGATAGCACAGCTGACGAACAAGAGCAATCAGTTCAACCTCACCACAAGAAGATATACCCCAGCCGAAATAGAAACGTTTGCGCAGTCGGACAAGTTTATCACACTTTATGGAAAACTGACCGACAAGTTCGGTGACAACGGGGTAGTTTCGGTGGTTATCGGCGAAAAGACAGGGGAAAACCTCAATACGCTTGATATAAAGCTGTGGCTTATGTCATGCCGTGTGCTGAAAAGAGATATGGAGCTTGCCATGCTTGACAGCCTTGTGAAAGAGGCAAAGGCGCAGGGGATCTCCGCCCTTGTGGGAACATTTATCCCTACGGCGAAAAACAAAATGGTAAAAGATCTGTACGAACAGACCTTCGGCTTTTCGCCACTTGACAGCAATGCAGACGGCGAAACACGCTGGATGCTCTGCCTTGATGATTATGCAAACAAGAATAAAGTCATAAAGATAAATATGTAAATTTATGAAAGGAAAAGAAAAATGCTTAGTGATAACGAGATAATAAAAAGACTTACAGCGGTTTTTCAAGATGTTTTTGATGATGATACGCTGGTGATAACGGCTGAAACTACTGCGGACGATATAGAGGACTGGGACTCTATCGAGCATATCACCCTTATCGGCGCAGTTGAGGACGAGTTCGGTATGCGCTTTAAAATGGGCGAGGTATCGGGAATGAATGATGTGGGCGAGATGATAGACATTATCCGCAGCAGAGGAAAATAAGAAAGTAAGCAAAAAATAAAAGCATAACAGCTGATAATTTCAAGCTGTTATGCTTTTTGCATTTCTACCTGTTTCACAAATAGTGCGGTGAAATGCCGCTTTGATATGTGCAGATTTTATTTTAAGACTTAAAAATGAGAAAATCTGACTTTGATTCTATGTTATATCATATAAATAGCTCAACATAAACGTTGGACGTATTATAGATAATAAACAAAGTGCTGTTTTTGACCTGCTGTTCCGTTCAGATTTGCAAAATCCGAGCAGAAAGGGTAAAATAAGAAGATAAAATAAATTGAATCAAAGAACAGAGGTCATTTTTATGTCATCAACAGCAACAGTAAAAACTCAGGCGGCGAAAACACGTCTTTTAGCATTATCGGGACTTTTTGCGGCAATGATATTCGTGCTTACCGCATATCTTCACATACCGACAGGCGCAGGCTATACACACGCAGGCGACGGTATGATATATCTTGCGGCTTGCCTTCTGCCAACACCATACGCAGTGTGTGCGTCTGCTTTAGGCGGAGCGCTTGCAGACGGTCTTACAGGCTTTATCATATGGGCGCCTGCGACTATAATCATCAAAGCCTGCACAGCACTTTTCTTCACAAACAAAAGCGAAAAGATAATCACACTCAGAAATATCCTCGGAATAATACCTTCACTTGCGCTCTGCGTAGTTGGTTACAGCCTTTATGAGGGTATATTTATGACAAAGGATTTCTCAACAGCTACCATAGTTGCTGCATTCGGTCAGACCCCGGCTTACTGCATACAGGTACTTGCGAGCACGATACTTTTTGTAGTATGCGGCATTGCACTTGACAAAATCAAGTTCAAGAGAAAGTTCGGGCTTTACAGCGAGTAAGATTTTTAGAGATCCGACTTTACAATGGACAAAGTAAGATCAAAACCGTAACACCATAGAAAAACTCCCTTTTCTGAAAATGAAAAGGGAGTTTTTGATATTTAATATTTATTATCTTTAGATAACGTAATTGTCAGCTGCGCTTTCAGATGCCGCCTTTGATTTTTCCACAAGCTCGGCAAGCGTTATGTTGTCCACAACATCGTTCACAGCGTCATATATTCTCTGCCATACGAAAAGGGTAGGACATTTGTCCTTTCTTTCGCATGGATTTATCTCAGGTTCAAGACAAACCACAGGGGCAAGACTTCCCTCTGTAAGTCGCAGTATCATTCCTACGGTGTATTTGTCAGGGGTGTCTGCAAGCTTGTATCCTCCGCCTGCACCACGCACACTTCTCACATATCCTGCACGGCTGAGTACAGAAATTATCTGTTCAAGATATTTGTCGCTTATATCCTGTCTTTCAGCTATTGCTTTTATCGGCACATAGCCGCTTTCGGAATGAAGGGCAAGATCTATCATCAATCTCAGCGCATATCTTCCTTTGGTAGATATTTTCATTTTTCAGCCTCCAATGTATCATATAGAAATAGTATGATTTAATTATACTACACTTTTTCACCATTGTCAACTATACATAGCGGAAAGTTATGAAACTGAAAATTGCAATATAAAATGTCACCAAAGTTCAGAAGGGAGATTTAGTAAAAGTGACGCTTCAAAAGGTGAAAGCC